>JADKJI010000035.1 GCA_016721085.1 Chitinophagaceae bacterium
TTTTACAATTTCCTTTATATAGCAAAAGGCTCATGTAAGGGGATTACGATCGCAATTGTATATAGATGTCTTGACAGAAATTATATTAACAATGAAGAAATTCAATGACCTATTTTATCATACCTTTGCAATTAGTTCTTTAATAAAATTATTAATCAACTATCTATCCAAATCTGAAGACAAAGGCCCCAAGTACAAAGACAGGACCTAACTTATGGAACCTATGGAACTGATGGAACCTATTGAACCAATTAACAATGAAAGCAACAACCCCAAACAGACTGACAGTCCTAAAGACGTACAAACTTTTATTGCCGGCGCATTTCCGCGAAGACGAATCAGGACGCTATTATGTAATACAAATAAAAAGGCGAACAACTGGCGAATATGTGCCAGGGATCTAAAAAGATTTCAGGGATGCTGTGGTGGCAGCAAGAGGAGCTTTAAGGGATGGACAGGAAAGAGCCTTTAACAGGGGACAAATTCTATATAAATTGCAGAAATGCTGGAAGGAAGGCACAGTTTATAGAAGAGTTATTGATGCAGCAGGATGCTACAAGGGCTGAAGCACAGCGCGAAGTGGACTGTCTATTGACCGGTGGTGTATTATGCTGGATGGTGCGATAAATTCCAACAGATATTCAGTTCTGTAAATCCAAACGCTTCTGCACACTTTAACTTTTCGGTTCCTGAACCGATGGGTGTAGTGGCAGCAGACAGTACCCTCAGAATGATAGTTTATTGGGATTGGTTTCTGTAATGGCACCTATAATTGCAGGAGGAAATACTTGTATATACTTAGGCTCAAGTCAAAACCACTTTGCTCCATAACATTTGCCGAAGTAATCAATAGCTCAGATGTACCAGGAGGTGTTGTGAATATACTTACAGGCAAACCTTCTGAACTAGCTAGCATCTTTGACAACCATATGGATGTAAATGCCGTCATCTATTGTGAGAATGACACGAAAACACAGGCAAGCATAAAAGAACAGGCGGCAGAGAATGTTAAAAGAGTCCATTTTATGCGCGGTAAGAACTGGAATAAGGAAGATGGACGGAATCACCACCTATTCCATCATGGATACGCAGGAAATAAAGACAACCTGGCACCCATAGAGAATATCGGCGGCGGGGGAAGTAAACATAAGTTTTTAAATAAGATAGCTTTCGAATTGGGCCGGAATTTGCTTCTATCAATTCAAATCGTTGTTATGAAACTGACTCTTGTATTTTGTTTTTGTCGCTGGCGGGTAAACTGCAGGCAGCACGATAAAGGAGCTCGTTGTACACTTAAAGACTCTCGTGCCGACCTCTTAGTGAAAAAGCAAATAGAGATCAACGAATTAAACACCACGTGAGTAAGACGTTATGTACAGGGCTATCGTATCTCTCATCAGCAGTAACGATCGTAATCAGGCTAATGAAGCATAACAAAGGTCTACAAGAATTTCCCGAACTGAAAGCCTATCTCAGCTAACAGGCTCCTTACTATAAATTGAAAGTCGGCAATTCACCAACACACACCAAAGATGCTGAAGTCTATCTCTCAAGAAAATCCAGCTTTCCCGCCACGGTCTACATCATTCGCGATATGATTGAGGTGCAGATCCGGACAAGTCTGCGGAGTTGAATTAAGGGAGCTGCGGGTTACACGCATTCCCGAGTTGCGGGTTGAGACCCCAAACTAACTGACTAAACTTACTTCAACACTTCTTGAATCTTTAAACTTCTTATACTGCCATCCATTTCCAAAGTGCGTGAACACGAACCTTATCGGAGTGCCTCCTCTGGAACCTTTTGAACCTCTATTTGTACCCTTTAAAAAGCTTAGCTCTCAGAAAGCCCCCTTCGTGGGCTAGCTGCATGTGCTGCGACTTTTTTTCACCGCAGAGAACAAGAGAAATACAGGAGTTTGCGCAGAGTATAATTGGAGACTTCGAATAACTCTGCGAAACCTCTTGTATTTCTCTTGTTCTGCGGTAAAAATAAACTGAGAATAAAGTCAACAGCCATTATTCAGACTTGACGCG
Organism: Chitinophagaceae bacterium; assembly: GCA_016721085.1. Classification (GTDB taxonomy): domain Bacteria; phylum Bacteroidota; class Bacteroidia; order Chitinophagales; family Chitinophagaceae; genus Endoryza. The sequence goes on from JADKJI010000035.1 coordinate 2,034, forward strand.
TCAGAAATTCTCAAACCTTCCTTTGGAACCTCTTGAACTTATGGAACCCCCCGACGCGTCGGGGAACCCTAAACCCTAAATTTGCAAGATGGAGCTCCAACAAAAAAATAAAACAACTCGCCACCGCCTACCAGGCCGAGTTCGTATCTATACGGCATCATCTGCATGCTCATCCGGAATTGAGTTATAAAGAATTCGAGACATCGAAATATATCCAGTCTAAACTGACAGAATTAGAATTCCATTTGAAGTGAAAGCCACTACAGGGTTGTTGGATTGATAAAAGGAAAGAACCCGCAAAGAGTGATTGCCTTAAGGGCAGATATTGATGCATTACCAATAAAGGAAGAGAATGATGTGGAGTATAAGTCCACCAACGAAGGCATCATGCATGCCTGCGGACATGATGTTCATACCAGTTGCTTATTAGGGCTGCCAAAATTCTCAATGAATTAAAGGACGAATGGGGAAGGAACCATCAAGCTGATTTTCCAACCAGGAGAAGAGAAAATCCGGGTGGAGCTAGTTTGCTGATAAAGAAGGTGTATTAGAAAACCCAAGACCTCAGCTTATTTTTGGATTACATGTACATCCTTTTTTAGAAACAGGTAGATTGAGTTTCAGAAGCGGACAAGTGATGGCAAGTGCTGATGAGATCTATATAACCATCAAAGGCAAAGGTGGACATGCTGCTGCACCCAATCTTACAGCCGATACTATACTTATCGCTTCCCAATTAGTAGTATCACTGCAACAAATCATAAGCCGTAATAATAGTCCCTTCTCCCCTTCCGTATTATCCATCACCTCTTTCCAGGGAGGATATACCACCAATGTAATTCCCAGTGAAGTGAAACTGATGGGTACCTTCAGGGCTTTAGATGAAACCTGGCGCTTTAAAGCGCATGAACTGATACGTAAGCAGGCAAAAGCTATTGTGGAAGGAATGGGTGCTGAGTTAGACCTTCATATAGATGTTGGCTATCCATCAGTATTCAACGAAGAAGCAGTTACATGAAAGCAAGATCACTTGCTGAAACTTATATGGGTACCGATAAAATGGAAACCACTGAAATGCGCATGGGTGCCGAAGACTTTGGATATTATACCGCGAAATACCCGGTTGTTTCTATCGCTTAGGTACTGGCAATATTGCAAAAGGAATCAGCGCCGGAGTTCACACCCCACTCTTTAATATTGATGAAAGCGCTATTGAGATCGGGATGGGGATGATGGCGTGGCTTGGAGCGAAGGTTTCTTAATTTTGACAAAATGCAATAATAACCGCAGAGACGCGGAGACGCAGAGAAATACACCCCGCGTCTCCGCGTCTCTGCAAAATCATTTAAACTTCACACTCCTACCACCTTCTCCAACGGCGTCAAAGCATGCCCTGATCCCTGAAAATCTAATACTTTTAATTTATATTCAAAAGCTTCAAGAGACGAAACACGTAACATAGCATTCTTTACCAGTGAAACAGTAACAGCGATATTTATCAACGTTTCATCTCCTTGTATTACTCCTGATCCGGAAATCTTTTTGGCTGGTTGTCCACCTAATTTCACATCCTCAATTTTGGGATCCAATAATACTTGCCCCTTCATAGACATCTTCATTTGTTTCTGAATCAAATTGGCAATACTATCTAAAGAATAACCTGGAGGTGCCGCACTTAATTCTAACTTGACTCTTTCCTGAAACTTATCGTCTTTACCATCAAGAGGAGAAACAATGAATATGTTCTGGTAATCGATTTCCCGCAACTCAAAATCTGGTGGATATGAAACAGAATAGACTTTAAAAGTGTCGTTGAAAACCTTCCAGTCGGTCTGCACGGGCACCACTAAACAATAGCACAGCAAACACCAAAATACTTGCAATCTTCTTTATCATACATGTGATTTATAAGACATAAAATTAGCCGGACTAACTCCCTGAGAATATACTCCCATGGGAGTATTTATCACAGTAGACACTCACTATAATTTAGAAAACACAAAAAGCAGTCAATGAAGCTCCCAATATTCACTACATTTATTTCAAACACCAAAGCTCAAAGTGACAACAGTTTTCGATTCAAACAGAAAAAAGCATTTATTAACAGCTTTGCTGTTAAGTGTTCTTCATTTCTTTACAATATCATTTGCATTATCTCAAACAGCAAATAATACCCGCCTATTCAGAAATTACTCTTCAAAAGAGAGGGATTAATCATGAATAGTGTGTATGCTCTCGAAAAAGCAGCAATGGATTATTATGGGTAGGTACTCCAGGTGGATTACAGCGTTTTGATGGATATGGGTTTGACAATTGGGACCAACCACAAGATTCAACATATAAAAACCAGGATTTCCGTTTATCATCTTTAGGGAAGATAGCCGAAAGAATATTTGGGTCTTCAATACAGCCAGTGCTTTTGTATTCCCCAAAGGAAAAAACACATCAGGAAGTCCCCTTCAGCACAACAATCCCTACAAGCGATAACAAGCAATACTTCGTGCCTTTACAAGAATCTGACAACAGGCTTTGGTGCTATTCTGCCTCAGGATATATAACAGGTTTCAATATACAAACTCTCAGAGGAGATACTGCTATCAGGATAAGTGATAATTATCCGCTCACTAAAGAACTGTTCAGAACTATTGCAGTCTGTTCTGCTGTTGATGATGAGGGCACCGCTTGGATATCAGGTAGCGATGAACAAAATAATTTCATCACCAAATTCCATCCAGGCATTAAACCACGTACCCAGATTTTTCCAGTAAATAAATATGGAGTGCTAAAAGGATTTATTCCTATTAATAAAAAACAATTCCTTTTTATTAGTACTACTCAAACGTATATATGCCATTCCGATTCCATTGATAAGCCTATGAAATTACTAAGCAGGGAAAAGATCCCGGGTAATCACAACCGTCGCTTCGCTTTCGAAAGATTGTCTGTATTCAATAAGGGCAGCATCCTTTTTCCTGGCAACGAGTTCATCTATGAATTTAATCCAACTGAACAAACCCTAAAACCTTATAGTAGTTCCCAATATTCTACCATCCCCCTTTCCCGCCAATTGGTATTCGCAATCAAAGAGGATAATCATGGAAATATCTGGATTGGAAGGGATGCCGGCGATGGATTACTGGTATACTATCCTTCAAAACTTCAATTCGGACTGCTGGAGGCACCAAAGGAATATTTCAACCTGGTGTACTCAATGGCAATAGATGCAAACAATAATATATACGCTGCCAATTTTGAAAAAGGAATAAACGTCTTCAGTCAAAATGGAAAATGGCTACGCCATATCCCTATCCCACAAAAAGAAAATAATCTACCCTTATCTATCCGATGCATGCAATTCATAGACAAGGAGCATCTACTGATGAAATCGCTTTACGGAAGGGTGCTGATACTAAATACCAGCAATAATAAGATTACCGATTTAACCTCACTGATGCCGGAAAGAATTACACTTGTCAAAAATGCGTTCTATGCTTCCTTCCTGAAAGAGAATGAAAACAGTTATCTCTTTTCGCATAATAAATTTCTTCTGCGTTTTATAAAAGACAATAACAAGTACACTATTCAAGTAGTGGATTCCGTCCAGGAAGGAAGCATGGTTTCAACGCTAGCCTATACACAAAACAAAGAGTTGGTATTAGGAACGGATAAGGATTGCATCTTCTACTCAAAAGAAAAAAGCACACATGTCAGTCTTCCTGGAAACCCTATTGTAAAACATATGAATCTGCATCCCGATGGAAGTTTATGGGTGGCTACTGTGGCTGGAATCCATATCATTCGGGATTATAAAGTAGTTAAATCCTATACCACGTCTAATGGCTTGCTGAACGATTTCATATACGGCATCCTCTTCGACGAAAAAGGGAATGCGTGGTATAGCAGTAATAAGGGACTAGGATGCATTCAACCCAATGGACAGATAAGCTTCTATTCTGAAGAAGACGGAATACAAGCGGAAGAATTCGATACGCAATCTTTTTGTAAAGGAATTTATGGCACTTTATATTTCGGCGGCGTTAAAGCCACCACTTCCTTCACACCATCAATAATTCTGCAAGAAACCACCACAAAGCCAGATCGTTATTTCAGGAATTGAAGTGAATGGGGTTTCATATCCTCTTGGAAAAAGAATTGAGGATATCAATCTGGAACTTAATCACAACGATAATACAGTTGTGTTCAATTTCGCCCTAACCGATTTTAGTGATCCCGCCACGAATATTTTCTGTGGTGAAAATGGACAATCTGGACAAGGAATGGTACAACTTGAAAAACCTCCATTCTCTTCGCTATTCATTCCCACCTGGGAAATATACATTATCGGTTAAAGGTAGTAGTGATGGAAGCAACTGAGTGAACCCCTGCTTCTTGCCTCATTTTCATCATCCTGCCTGGTGGCAACAATGGCAATTTCAGGTTAGCCATGGGAATATTGTTTGTGTTATTGGTACTATTTCTGGCCTGGTGGTGGAACCGACGTAAATTAAAAGCCCAATGGCAGGCCATGCAGGTGCAACAGGAATTACAAAAGAAAGGGAACGTATCAGCAGGGGATCTTCACGACAATATCGGAGCCTATACTTCCGCGATGATTGCACATGTAGATTCCTTTTGAAACGAAAACAAGTGCCAACAGCTGTAGACAACTGAAATGGAACAACTCAAAGAAGATGCTCAACAGATATTGGGTTCACTTCGCGAAACCATCTGGGTATTGAAAAATGAAAACCTCTCCTTGACAGATTTCTTTGATGGTTATAAACAGTATGCAGCCAAATTATTAAGAAACAATAACGATATCAGTATCGAATTCAATGAAACAATAGAAAATAACAGGATACTAAGTCCCACTATAGCATTGCACCTTTACCGAATTCTACAAGAATGTCTTCAGAACACAATAAAACATGCTGATGCCGATAAAATAGAAATTGTTCTTACGAGTACCAATAAGATAAGCTTGCTTTATAGTGATAACGGGAAAAGGATTTGAAACAGATCCGTCAAATGAAGGAAATGGCCTCGACAATATGCGTTTCAGGGCAAACGAGGCCGGCTCACCCTGGAATTGAAAACAGGTACTGGAAAAAGGAACCCCAAATTCTGCTTTCAGAAAAATAATCCCGGTAGAGTATTGATAATCCTCCGAATCATCTCATTTTTGATTATGGCCATACAAATAGGCATAGTAGACGATAAGCAGATTAACCGCACAACGGTTAAGGAGAAACTGATTGCCTATAAAGAAGTGGAATTGGTATTAGAAGCTAAAAACGGAAAGGAATTTCTGGAATCGCTACGCCAGTTGCCACCAGAGAAGCACCCTCAAGTAGTACTGATGGATCTGGAAATGCCAGTCATGGATGGTATCCAGGCTATTTCTCTCGCAACAGCTGCCTGGCCCGATATTAAATTCATTGTTCTTACCATCTTTGAAGACAATGAAAAGATTTTTGAAGCTATTAAAGCCGGTGCTGGTGGTTATTTGTTGAAGGAAGATTCGGCAGTGAATATCATCGATGCCATTACCAATGTAGTGGAGTATAACGGTATCCCAATGAGTCCGGCGATTGCCCGCAAGGCCATGGAACTATTAAAAAGTTCCCGGCCCGATACCCAGCCCATCACAGTGGAAGAACTGGCATTATCAGAGCGGGAACTTGAAATTCTTAAAGAGATAGTAACTGGTAAGAATTATAAAGCAATTGGCGAAAAACTATTCATCTCTCCATTGACTGTTAGAAAACATGTTGCCCACATCTATGAAAAGCTCCATGTAAACAGTCGCTCACAAGTCATCAACCTCGCATATAAAAATAAGTGGATATAATAAAATCCGACTTATTTACTTCACATCCTCTTTCTCCTTGATCTGGAAACAGATTTTTTCAGCAGGACTATCTTCAGGATCACCATATAACTTCAATTTTCCCACCTTTTGCTTCCAACTTGAAGATCATTTTATTTTGCTTCACCTGTCCGCCCTGATTTATTTCAGCATCTGTTTTCCATTCAATAGTGCCTTCAGTATAATCTGCATTCATCTTACAGTCAGTTGAGCTATGTTTTCCTGTAAGATCCATTGCATTACCATCTGGCAAAGCAAGTGACATAATCAGACTATCTTTTGAAATTGTGATTTCTGCTGTCAATGGCACTTCTTCCCCTTCTGATCCATCTTCTTGTACAGAGAAAATACGTTCTGTTTTTCAGTTTATATTTTTGTCGCACGATTGAGCTGTAGCAACGATTCCCGTCAACACCAGCAGGCTTACCATCAAAAGAACTTTCTTCATAAAATTTTAATTGTTTGATTAAAAAAAGGGTAAATAACCGAATCCCATTACCATTGGTAAAAACTTACAGTCATTCGTTTGTTGAGGTTTTTCGTACCTTGCATCCCACTTTGTAAGACGACAGGTTTTCCAAAAGGTTACGGGTAACTCGATTTTATCCACCCGATAAATACGGATTATGAAACAAGAATTGCGCAAAGAACAGGCTTTAGAATACCACTCCAAAGGACGCCTTAGGCAAGATTGAGGTTGTTCCCACAAAAGAAGCAAAAACACAAAGAGATCTTTCACTGGCTTATTCTCTCAGGCGTTGCAGAACCCTGTAAAAGAAATTGCCGCCAATATTGAAAACGTTTATAATACACCGCCACAAGGGCAACCTCGTAGCTGTTATCAGTAACGGTACGGCAGTTCTTGGTTTAGGCGATATTGGCCCAGAGGCTGGCAAACCAGTCATGGAAGGAAAGGGTGTATTATTAAAATCTTCGCAGAGCTATCGATGTATTCGATATCGAAATCAACGAAAAAGATCCTGAGAAATTCGTTCAGATAGTAAAAGCATTGGAGCCTACTTTCGGTGGTATCAACCTCGAAGATATAAAGGCCCCTGAATGTTTTTATATAGAGAAGAAACTGAGGGAATTGATGAAGATTCCTGTGATGCACGACGACCAGCATGGAACAGCCATCATCAGCGCAGCAGCTTTACTCAATGCCTGTGAAATCCAGAAAAAGAAACTGGATAAAGCAAGGTTTGTAGTGAATGGTGCCGGTGCAGCAGCGATTGCATGTATTAAGTTATATGAATCCCTCGGCGCTAAAAGAGAAAATATCTTTGTTTTCGATAGCAAAGGGGGATTGATTCATGAAAGTCGGACCGACCTCGATGAATTGAAGAAGGAATTTATTCAGAAAGGTAAGAACATGACCCTTACCGAAGGATTGAAAGATGCCGATATCTTCATAGGTCTTAGTAAAGGAAATACACTCACTCAGGATATGGTGAAAGGAATGGCGAAACATATAATGAATTGGGACTTTCATTTTGCGTGGAGCCTTAGACGTTAGAGCTACACAGATTAATGAAGCCATGAAGCTTGCTGCCGTAAAAGCACTGGCAGAACTGGCAAAGACTCCTGTACCGGATATCGTGAACATCGCTTATAATGAGAAGAACCTGTCCTTTGGTCCTACTTATATTATTCCTAAGCCTCTCGACCCAAGATTATTATCTACCGTAGCCCCCGCTGTAGCAAAAGCTGCCATTGACAGTGGTGTGGCCCAGATACAAATCACTAATTGGGAACAGTATGCGATAGAACTTAACAAGCGTCTTGGCTTGGATAACCAGATCATGCGTATCCTTGGTAACAAGGCCCGTCGTGATCCAAAGCGACTGGTATTTGCAGAAGCTGATAATGTGAAAATCCTGAAAGCAGCACAGATCATTTTCGATGAAGGTGTTGCTTATCCTATCTTATTAGGTAAGGAGAAGAAAATAAGGGCTATTGCCGAAGAGAATAATATCGACATAGAAGGACTTCCTATCATCGATCCGCAATCTGATGAAACGGAAGAAAAACGGAAAGAATATGGCGATATTTTCTTCAAGAAAAGACAGCGTCGTGGTATCAACCAATACGAATCGTTCAAGATCATGCGCGACCGTAACCACTTCGGTTGTATGATGGTTGAGACCGGAGAAGCAGATGGTATGATTTCCGGTCTTACTAAGAATTATGCTGACACTATCCGACCGGCTATTCAGATTATCGGTACAGAAGAAGGTGTTCGCAAGATTGCCGGTATGTACCTGATGCTTACCAAGAAGGGGCCATTGTTCATGGCCGATACAACAGTCAATTTCAATCCTACCGCGGAAGAATTGGCCGATATCACCCTGATGGTAGCCCGTGAGGTTCGCAATTTCAATCTGGTTCCAAGAATCGCTATGCTCAGTTATTCCAATTTCGGCAGCAGCGATTCAGCAGGAAGCCAAACTGGTATCAAAAGCTACCGAACTGGTGAAACAGCGTAATCCTAGCCTCATAGTAGATGGAGAAATGCAGGTAAGCATGGCTTTCAACAAAGACCTGCTGAAAGAAAACTATCCGTTTACCGAACTGGCCGATAAAGAAGTAAACACCCTGATTTTCCCTAACCTGGCAGCGGGTAACGTAGCCTATAACCTCCTCAAGGAAGTAGGTGATGCCGATGCCATTGGACCAATCCTCTTAGGACTCAAAAAACCTGTTCACGTACTTCAATTGGGTAGCTCTGTAAGAAGCATCATTAACATGGCGCTGGTAGCAGTGGTTGATGCCCAGTTCAAGTCAAAACACCTTCCGACAGAAGAGATTGTGAGTAAGTCGCCGTGGTGGAAGAGGTTTAATAAGGTGAGTTAGGAGATGTGAGTTAGGAGTCCGGAAGTCCGAAAGTCGGGAAGACCGGAAGGGAATACAAGTAGGGGAGTTAGGAAGTAGGGTAGTAGGGAAGGAGAAATACAGAAACCTCTTAATTATATAGTTGAGGAGCTCAGGAAAAATTTTATTTCTATTCTGAGCTCCTTTTTTTATGGCCGTAGAGATAGAAATGCCGGCATACTATCATTAACTTTCGTTCATGTTAAACTAACTACTATCGGCTGGCTTCTTTTTATCCCCCCTCCCCCCGGGTTGCACCCGGGGATACGAGGATTCAACCCCTTCAGGGTTGGGCGAACCTCAAACTAAACAACTCTTTTTCTCCTTCCTTACTCTCCTACTTTGATATGTATTTTCTTTCGGCCCTTCCGACTATTCACTCCCTTCTTACTGTAGCCCCGGGTTGCACCCGGGGTCATTGTTATTCAACCCCTTCGGGGTTGGCTGTTTTGTATTTCTCCTCGGACTAACTTGGTCTCCGAAAATCAAACTCTCCACCACGGACTCCCCGGACTTTTCTTTCGGACTTTCGGTCTTTCGGACTTCCGGACTATTACTTCCCGACTTTCAGACTTCCGGACTTCTCACTCCCGCTCTTTCTCCGTACTTTCACCCTCAATTTCCACTCATGACCCTATTCACAGAATTTGGCCGCTATTTGTTGATGATAAAAGGAATGTTTTCCCGTCCGGAGAACCATAAGATGTATTGGAAAGAACTGATGCACCAGTGTTCAGAGATTGGTATCGGTTCGCTCGGCATCGTAGTCATCATCTCATTTTTTATGGGGGCAGTTTCGGCCCTGCAAACAGCTTATCAGCTGGTGAGCGACCTTATCCCAAAATCTACCATTGCACAGATTGTTCGTGATACCGTAATCCTCGAATTCGCACCTACACTTGTATGTATTGTACTGGCTGGTGTGGTAGGAAGTAAGATTGCGAGTGAACTGGGAAATATGCGCGTTAGTGAACAGATTGATGCACTCGAAATAATGGGTATCAACCCAAAAGCCTATCTCATCCTTCCAAAGATCCTGGCTTCCATGATCACTATTCCACTGTTAGTGGTTGTGTCGATGGGATTAGAATTTGGGCGTGGATTGGCCGTGGTATTATCGAATGTGATGAGCAATAATGAATTCGACAAAGGACTGCTGGAAAGCTTCCTGGGCTATAATGTATTCTTCGCCCTTGTAAAAGGATATACGTTCGCATTCATCATTTCAGTATCCTGCCTTGTCATGGTTATCATGTACAAGGCGGCGCCCTTTGAAATAGGGCAGATCTAGTACCAAGGCAGTAGTAGTAAGTTGCGTAGCGGTATTATTTGCCGACTGTACTTGGCAGCAGTGTTGCTGAATAAATAAAGATGACAGCATGATTGAAGTAAAAAATATAAAGAAAGGATTCAATGACAAAGTGGTCATTGATGATGTTAGTGCAAAGCTGGAAGCTGGGAAATGCAATCTCATCATCGGTACCAGTGGTAGTGGAAAACAGTGTTGATGAAATGTTGCATGGTGGGATTATTTGAACCTGATAGCGGACAAGTACTTTATCAAAGGAGAAGACTTCACCCATATGCATCGTGATGCCAAAAAGATATCCGCAAGCAGATAGGAATGCTCTTCCAGGGTTCAGCACTGTTTGACAGTAAAACGGTTGAACAAAATGTGATGTTCCCTCTCGATATGTTCACCACTTCATCTTATGCAGAAAAATTAAAAAGAGTCAATGAAGTACTCGAAAGGGTAAATCTAAAAGATTCGAACAAGAAATTCCCTGCCGAACTCAGCGGAGGCATGAAAAAAAGGGTGGGTATTGCCCGTGCTATCGTACTCAATCCGAAATATCTTTTCTGTGATGAGCCTAACTCCGGACTAGACCCCTTAACATCATTAGTAATTGACAACTCATCAAGGAAATCACTCTTGAATATAATATCACCACCATCGTAAACACCCACGACATGAACAGTGTGATGGAAATCGGTGATCATATCATCTACATGTACAAAGGTCTCAAAGAGTGGGAAGGCAGCAACAAAGAAATAATCTTCAGCAAAAACGAAAAACTCAACGAGTTCATCTTCGCCTCCGAGTTCTTAAAAGATGCCAAGGATATGCGTATGCTGGAACAGGCGGGGAAGATAGATAATGATAGGAATATGGATGAGCTGTTGAAGTAAATTTGGGAAATAAAGATGTGGAAATTTGAAAATCTGGGGAACTTTTGCAAATTTGAAAATCTTATACGTTTTAAGTTTGAATTAATAAGTTAGACTCTAAAATTATGAAACCCCTTAAACCTTAAACAACTATTAAGAATTTAAGCATTTAAAACCCTTAGGAAGCCCAAGACCAAGCCACTTTGGAACCTCTTGAAATTACAAACTATTAAACTTCAATCTGATGAGGTGCTCTTTCCTCCTCCTCCTCCTCCTCTCCCTCCCCCACTCCTATCAGCACACGAATTTTGTTACACCCCAATAAGTTCATCTATCAATGGGGAGAAAGGATCAATGTGAAATTGTTAGTGGGTGAGAACTATGAGGGAGAATTATGGAGTGGTGATTATTCGAGTATAGAATCGCTGCAACTTCATTTACTCGATGCTACCGACGACTTAAGTTCGCAGATAGATACAGCAAAAGGCGACTCCTTAGAATTTTCTATTTATGATGAAGGAACCTATATGGTCACCTATCAATCCAAAAACAAGTTTATAGAATTAGCTCCGGCAAAAATTTCATGAGTATCTAAAAGAAGATGGCCTCTTTAATGCCCTCGAATACCGAAATAGTCATAATGAAAATGATTCTAATGGCAGGGAGCATTACCAACGAAGCGTAAAGACCCTATTCCAGGTTGGCACCAAAACCACCAGCTCTACTAAAAAGGAAACAAAACTACCTCTAGATATCATTCCACTTCAAAACCCCTACGATTTAAAAAAGAAATACTGAAAGCACCCTCAGCTTCAAAGTCCTCTTCCAGAAAAAAACCACTACCCAACTAACTCATAAAAATCTGGAACCGCATCGGCGCCACCACCACAAAAATCGAACTCACTACCGACGCCAACGGACTCATCAACTTCCCCCTTCAAACTACAGGCCGCTGGATGGTAAGCACCGTGAAAATGGAAAGAGTGAATGAGGAAGGGGTGGATTGGCAGAGTTACTGGGGAGGTGCACGTTCGGGTATGAGTGAAGTTCCAAGTAGTTCCGAAATTTGAGGGTTCGAAATGGGTTGAACAATTAGCCAGATGGGTTAAACGTTTAAGGTTTTAAGTATAAGTAGGGTTTAGTCCCAAAATTTCAGGATAAGTTTGAGACTCGAACTTAAACCCATAAACCTTTGAACATTTAAAATTACTCTGTGAAATCTCCTGTATTTCTTTGTTCTCTGCGGTGATTTGTAGATTTGTATTTTGCTCATCCTTCACGGACCGTTGCGGGTTCCAGATAAAAAAATTTTCAAATTTTCAAATTCCCAAATTTTCAAATTACTTTCCCTATTTTTGCTACCACTTTTCAATCCCAATTATGAGCATTTTAGTCAATAAACAATCGAAGATCCTGGTTTCAGGGTTTTACAGGTACTGAAGGTACATTCCACGCTACACACAAATGATCGAACATGGCACCCAGGTTGTGGGTGGAGTTACCCCAGGAAAGGGTGGTACCAACATCTTTGACCGTCCGGTTTTCTCAATACTGTGGCCGATGCGGTTAAAGTTACTGGAGCCGATGTTTCCATCATTTTTGTTCCCTAGGCATTCGCAGCCGATGCTATCATGGAAGCGGCTGAAGCAGGTATCAAACTGGTGGTTTGTATCACTGAAGGTATTCCTGTTCAGGATATGGTGAAAGGAAGAACTTTCTGCTTCGGAGAATCAACTCCGCGTAATCGGGGCCAAACTGTCCTGGGAGTAATTACTGCGGAAGAATGCAAAGTAGGTATCATGCCCGGCTTCGTATTCAAGAAAAGGAAAGATCGGTGTGGTTTCAAAATCAGGTACCCTCACTTATGAAGCAGCTGGACCAGTGGCAAAAGTCCGGTCTCGGTGTTTCACAGCCGTAGGTATCGGTGGCGACCCCATCATCGGAACAACTACTAAAGAAGCCCTCGAAATGTTCGCAAACGACCCGAAACAGAAGCGTGTTGTTATGATCGAGAAATAGGTGGTCACGGAAGCAGAAGCCGCCCGTTGGTATAAAGAATACGGCACTAAGCCCGTTGTTGGTTTCATCGCCGGACAAACAGCTCCTCCAGGCCGTCGTATGGGTCACGCAGGTGCTATCGTTGGTGGTGCTGATGATACCGCTGCTGCCAAAATGAAGATCATGATTGAATGCGAACAAATGTGGTTAGTAGTCCGGCGGATATTGGGGCTACGATGGCGTAAAAGATTTTGAAGAAGTGAGGTGAGTAGGGAATTTTGGAAGTAGTAGGGGAAGGAGAAACACAACCTTTAGAGTTGGAAAAATATAACCGCAGAGGCGCGGAGTATTTGAGGAGGAATACCCTCTGCGTCTCCGCGCCTCTGCGGTTATAAATTTAATTTAGCAACCTCCCTACATGTATTCCTCCTTCCCTACCACCCTACTTCCTAACTTCCCTACTTCTTCCGACTAGAACCTCCGCACTGCCAACCCTCCTTACTCCTGCTAAAACTAAACGCATCATAAATCACGAAATAGTTCTTCTTATCAATGGTGTTGGCATACGCTGCTTTTGCTAATTCAAGTTTGTTCTTTTCGAAATCAAAAAGTCTTACGATTTCTTTTACTTGTTGGGCACTGAATGCATTTCTTTCCCCACTTTGCTTAGCGATGGCCAGACGAGAGTTTTCAAAATTCTCTCTGCGCAGGGCATCTTCAGCATATCGAAAGAACGCATATCCATGGCTGTATGGTTGTCGTATCTGTTATCGCCATGGTTGTCGTATTTGTCATCGCGATCACGACCATTATCTCGGTCTTTGTCACGGTCACGACCCAATCCGTCGTCCTGGCCATAACGATCGATATCGGCGCTGCTATAATCCACAACCACCTTACCAAAACGGGTTGATCACGATATCAATATGCTGGCGAGGCTTTACCATCATGGTGGTGTTGAAAAGATATTCCTTGCGTGTTTCCCTGCCGAAAATCCCTTTCCATCCATTATGCCTGTCGAAGGTGTAGATAGAAACAATGTGACGGCCAGGTTCCAGATTACGGATCACCATCTCGCGGTCGTTGAATCTACGTCCGTCTACTTCAACTACTACATCGTTGCGTCCAATCTGGAGTGATGGTGTCATCATGCCATCGCGTCGGTCAGCGAAGCTGGTTAATGTTACCAATGCTGCTAAAAGCGTAAAGATTTTTCATGGTTTAAATCCTCCTTGCACCTTAGGATTCGAATGACGTGCCAAAGATTAATCGACAATACATAAGAAACCGTTAAAGCATCGCGGGTATTTCAAACACAAAGCCAGGTTACAGGTAATTCATCCCGTATTATAACTGGTTATGAAAATTAGGCTCCCTTTGGAATCCTATAAGAGTGAGTAATTATCTACCTTGTATAAAATTCAACAGTATGCCTTTTAGAAACTGTTTACAGTAAACGTTTCTTACCCTTTTCCTTATACCAATGGCCAAATCGCAATCACCAACATATAAAAAAGAATGGACGAAAATAGACAGTCTTGTCAACAAGAAAGGACTGACTAAAAATGCATTGACAGAAGTCGGCAAATTGTATGAAAGGGCGAAGAAAGAAAAGAACGATGCACAACTTATGAAATCGCTGTTATGTAAACTAAGCCTTCAGGAAGCAATAGAAGACGATGCATCAATTAAAAACATTCAGCAACTTGAAAAAGAAATCGCACTTACAAAAGAACCAGCAAAATCCGTTTTGCAAAACATATTAGCCAGATATTATCTGAACTATTTCCAAAACAATCGTTACAACTTTACGATCGTACCAATACTGTTTCGTTTAAAAAGACAGACATCGCTACATGGACAGCTACTGATTTCCATAAAAAAATAGGACAACTTTTCAAGGCATTTCTAAAAAACGAAAAGCTTCTTCAGCAAACAAGCCTTGAACCTTTCGAAGCTATCATCGAAAAAGGTAATGCCAGAAATCTTAGACCTACACTATTTGATTTATTGGCACATAAAACTCTAGAATATTTCGAAAACGATGAACAGGATATTGATAAGCCAGCTTACGCTTTTGAAATTTCACAAGCTGCTGCTTTTGCACCAGCTAAAGAATTTATAAAAGAAAAATTCGAAACCAAAGACAGTTCCTCTCACATCATGAAGCCCTTTGCTTGTACCAAAGACTTATCAGCTTTCATCTTGCTGATAAAAATCCAGATGCGTTGGTAGATGT
>JADKJI010000036.1 GCA_016721085.1 Chitinophagaceae bacterium
CGAAAATGAAATACAATTCCAGAAGCAGGGCAGGTTGGGTTGAAAATTTGGGAGGAATAAAGAACCTGATTCAAAAACAATATAAGCGCTTCTGTTTGTTGGCTGGCCAGTTCTGAACAGACATAAATGTTCTTTGCCTAAGCTTTCATTACTAATTGATGGACAAGAAATTCCGATTTCACATTTATTAGATGAAATGATTTCAGAAATACACTCCAACGTAATAAGTCAGCGTAACCTTTTTCAAGTGCCAGACCATGGTTCGAACCAGGAACATGGGGTGGCCATTGGATGAAAATAATATAGAAGGGCTAAATAAGGAGGTACCGAATTATGCCTGGAGTTTTGAACTGGCTGTCTGAAAATGGAATATTGCTGGAAGATGATGGTACTCTTTTGGAATGTAGTTTTCGACTGGTTACTGTTTGAACAATCATATAATGTTTTAGGTAAAGCCTCCGGCCCGTTTTGGATCCTACTTCCCTATTCGCTTCGATTTCCTTGATACTATCGATGGCGGTAATCTATCTATTCAAGTTCATCCTCGTCTTAGTTATATGAAGAAACATTTTGGAGAACCAATCACCCAAGATGGAAACCTACTATACTCGATACAAAAGATGATGCCGTAGTCTATCTTGGTTTTCAGGACAATGTTGACTCTAAAGTATTTGAGAAGCGTTGACAATAAGTGCTAATGAGAAAGCCATTAATATGAAGAAATTCGTTCAGGCGCTTCCTTCAAACAAACGATCTTTTCACAATTCCATCCGGTACTATTCACGGGTCCGGGACCAATAACCTAGTTCTTGAAATCAGTTGTACCCCTTATATCTACACTTTCCAAATTATACGATTGGCTTCGTCTGGACCTCGATGGAAACCGCGTCCAATAAATATCAAACACGGAATGAAGAATCTCGATTTCAGTCGATCCTGGCGAAAGGGTTAAAAGAATTCATATACCGTCCAGTTCTGATTGAAAAGGGAGAAGATTTTGAAAGATGGCAATTACCGACTCACGAAGATCATTTGTATGCCATAGAAAAATATATGTGGAAGGGGGATGTAAAAATCAACCTTAATCAACAATGTCAAATCGGTATGTTGGTTGAAGGAGAGTCTGTTGAAATTATTACGGATAAGAAATCATTTACATACGCTTATGCTGAAACCTTCATCATCCCTGCCGCTACAGAAAACTATACTATTCGATACTCAGGAAAAGAAAACGGAATATTACTGTTGAGTTATGTAAAGGATGCTTTTTGCTAATAAAATAACGATATGCTACAGTCAACACAAAAAAGGTTCCTTGCACTTGTAACCATCATTGCGGCACTTGGTGGGTTTTTGTTCGGATTTGATATGGCTGTTGTAAGCGGCATTATTGAACCAGTCAAAAACCAATTTAGTTTAAGTGCTGCCAGTGAAGGTTGGTTTGTATCATCGGCCCTTCTTGGCTGTATTGCTGGTGTAGCATTCTCCGGATCACTTAGTGATGCAATCGGAAGAAAAAAAGTATTATTTCTTGCAGCCATACTCTTTCTTATAAGTGCTATTGGATTTTCATTTTCCGAAAATTATTCTATTCTAATCAGCTTCCGTGTACTAGCAGGAATGGCAGTTGGGGTTGCATCTAACATATCGCCATTATATATTTCTGAAATTGCTCCGGCCCGAAACAGAGGTGCATTAGTAACCTTTTATCAATTAGCTATTACAATTGGAATCTTGGTAGCCTATCTGAGTAATTATTTCATACAATTATCTATTTCACAAAATAGCAGTTCATTATTAGCAGGCTATTTCCCTGGAGAGGCATGGAGATTAATGTTTTTTGTTAGTGCAATACCAGCTACACTTTTCTTATTTCTATTATTAGTAGTACCTGAAAGCCCCAGATGGCTAATGAAACAGGGTAGAGAAAGTGCATCTCTATCTGTACTATCTAAGATTCATGATCCAGAGGAAGCCAATAAAGAACTGTTATCCATCAAAAAAAAAATCACAGCATCAAATAATAGCGGAAAGATACATCTCACCAAAAAAAACCAATGGCTACGATCCTAATACTAGTGATGGCGCTTACAGCCCTCTCCCAATTCAGTGGTATCAATGGCGTAATATTCTATGGCCCAACTATTCTTCATTCGGCTGGAATAGTAACACAAGATGCTCTTTTTATATCAGGTCATGTTAGGGGCAGCAAATATGTTATTCACCCTGATTGCTATTTGGAAAGTGGATAGCTGGGGAAGAAGACCTCTGTATATATATGGCTCTCTGTTTGCAGGAATAGCTTTAGCACTCACAGGACTGTGTTTTGCCTTTGATATTAAAGGGTACATATTACTTTCTAGCATGATGCTCTTCCTTTTATTCTTTGCTTTCTCTCTGGGACCATTAAAGTTTGTACTCGCTACCGAATTCTTTCCAACAGAAGTAAGAGGAAAGGCCTTATCCATTTGTATTCTTACTATGTGGGGATCAGATTGGCTGGTGAATCTATTGTTTCCTGTACTAAGAGAGAATTTAGGTATTGCCGCCACTTTTTTTCTCTTTGCATTTTTCTGTCTAGTCTCCTTCTATATCGCTAAAAAATATCTTCCAGAAACAAAAGGGAAATCATTGGAAGAAATTGGACAGTCCTTATTGACTCATCGTTAAACGTTTTATTATGAAACGAGTTTGCCTTTTACTACTTTTCGGATTTTGGATGTTATCATCCTCATCTCAAAGCACATTGCCCGGATACTCAAAAGCCATCAGCGGTGAAACACTTTCTTACAACTCGTATACACCAATGGCATCTAGGCTCTTCTTACTAGATCTAATACTGGTGAAATGGCTATTGAATGGTTAACATCAATAGTACCAGCAGATTTTAATGCCGACTTTGCTTATTTCACCTGGACTGGCGGTAATTCATCTGGCACCTCATCTGGCAAACAACATTTTGATCTTTATATCAATGGGAAATTCTATCTCACCATTGAAACAGATAAACACTACGAAGCTGCAGGATGGAATTTTACTGGTGCAGAAGGAACTGAAATTCATTTTATCAAAAAAGGGGTTAGATAAGAATAATGATATGTCGGGTGATGTAACATTAAAGGTTCCTAAAACCCTATTAACTCCAGGGAAAGCTCTTCAATTAAAAATAGTAGGCAAGAAGGAAGGAACAGCTGATTGGTTGATGGTTTATAAACATGTTCCAGGCGATAGGTTTATGGTTAAGTTACTTCCTCTTCTAACCAAAGGAGCCAATGGTGATACCTTACGCCAGGTTAAACTATTTGGTGAATTCACAAAAGCCTATGGCCAGATAGTAGCTTATGTGAACGGAGTAAGCAATCCATTCCGTTTCGACTTACAACAAGGATATAATGAGTTTGAAATATCTGTTCCTTACAAAACAAAGCTTCCATACTATATCATCAACTCTGAAATTCAGGGAAAGAGAATGGGCGCTGATACAGTTACCCTTACTCCTTTGATTCCTCTGGAAGTACATATGATTCATCACTCTCACACTGATGTGGGTTATTCTCATTTACAAGAAACCGTAGCTGAAATACATAATGAAAATATTCGTCAGGCAATTGATCTAATTGACAAAACAAAAGATTACCCATTTGAGTCACAATTCCGATGGAATATAGAAAGCACCTGGGCGGTTGAAAACTTTCTCGATAGTTCCAATGAAAAACAAATTCAAAAATTCAGAGAGGCTTTAAATACAGGGCGTATGAATATTGCCGGATATTATACTAATAACTTAAGCGGTATCATGCGTGGTGAAGAATTTATCAGATTGACAGATTACGCTCGAAAACTTGAAAGGGAATTCGGTATAACTATCAATTCCGCTATGATAACCGATATACCCGGTTATACAATGTCATTGGTAAAAGCAATGCAAATGGCGGGTATAAAATATTTCTCAGTAGGTCCCAATAATTCAGACCGCATTGGAACCGTCCTTGAGAAATGGGGAGACAAACCCTTTTACTGGAAAGCACCAGGTTCAAATGAAAAAGTTATGACCATTGTATCTGGAGATAGCTATGCCTGGTTTCATTCCATAGGTGGAGCCAGAGAGCCCCGACTGCTGAATAAGAAATTGATTGACTATATCAATATCGTAAACGAGAATAAATATCCATATAAGTACCTCGCTTTACGATACAATATTTTCTCAGACAACGCCCCATTAGATCCATTGATTTCCGATTTTGTTCGTGACTGGAATAATAAATACATCTATCCTAAGCTGGTTCTATCAACACCTCAAATGGTAATGCAGAAAATAGAAAAGGATTATGCCAGTAAGATTCCGGTAGTTGAAGGAGATATGACGCCTTATTGGGAAGATGGTGCTGCTTCATCTGCAGCAGAACTAGCCCTGAACAAAAGCGTAGCTGAGAGAGTTAATCAAACTGAAAAATTATGGTCCTTACTAAAACCAATTTCATTCCCTTCACTCGAGTTTTATAAAGTTTGGAGCGGCGTGCTTTTGTTTGATGAACATACATGGGGCGCCTGGTCAAGTATTTCTGATCCCGATATTCCTTTTAGTGTGAAACAGTGGGATTTTAAAAGAAACTATGTTTTAGATGCGGATAAAAAAAAGAAGGAGCTAAATAATGTAATTCTTCAACAAGTAAGTACTCCTTCTAAAAACTGGACGATTGTAAATACAAATTCCTGGAGTAATCCATCCTTGGTATTGTTAAAAAACCTTACAGATAAGGATAGAATAATGGATGAAAAAGGAAGGGTTATAAGAGCGCAGCAAACAAAAGCAGGTAAGCTGGTATATGTACCTGATGTACCAGCACTCGGTTCTACTACATTAAAGATTGCACCAGAATCAACACCAACAATTATTGGATTAGCTGCCCCTACTTATAGTTTTCATGATAATATTATGGAAAACAAATTTGTTCGTGTTCTTATTGATTCAAAAACAGGGGCCATCAGTTCATTCATACTAAAAGCTAGCAATACAGATATAGTAAAGAAAGGACAGTATCAATTCAATCAGTATTTATATGTTCCAGGTCGTGACCCTGCCACTGCTGTAACTTCAAAAGTAAAAGAGATTCGATTAGATGAAATGGGAGTATATGAAACGGATGTAACTGTAGTTTGTGAAGCTGAGGGAACAAGTGGTTTAACAATCAGGTATCGCCTTAATAATATTACAGGAGCACTTACCATTGAGAATCATTTAGAAAAAACAAAGGTGAGAACTAAGGAAGCGGTTCATTTTGCATTTCCTTTCAATATAACAAATGGTAAATGGAAAGCCGACAATGGATTCCTTGCATATGATCCTTTAAACGATACCATTCCTGGAAATAATAAAGATTTCACTTATTGTGGTAAATGGGCCGATCTCTCAAACAAAGATTGGGGAGTAACTTATTTCAGTCCTGATGCTCCAATAATAGAGTTTGGTGAAATGAATAGTGAAGTGATTCCTGCTGGAAAGGGGCAAAAGGTTTGGAAAAGCAAACAGACTCCTTCTCAGTTGTTGTTTTCTTATGCCTTGAATAATTACTGGCACACCAATTATAAAAAGCCGACCAAGAAGGACCAGTAAGTTTTACCTATACTATATTGCCTCACGGAAAATTTTCCATCACCGATGCCTATAAGAAGCGGAGGAAATTTATCAGCCTCCTGTTTTGATCCAATCTGATAAAATAAAGGTGCAAGCACCGTTCAGTGTCAGCAATGAAAAAGTGGTTGTGAGTACTTTAGTTCCTGCAAAAGACGGTAATGGAATTGTAGTTAGATTGTATAATACGAGTCAGGAGAAACAGCAGCTTTCGATTAAGACAATAGTTGGTAAGATGGTGGCTAGCAATTTGTATGAAGATGTGTTACCGGTAGTTCCGGGGGTAATTACACTGCTGCCTTTTGAGACCAGAACATTTAGGTTGTTAGAAAAATAGGTTGTTTTTTACCCCCCACAGTACTGTGGGGGCGAGATGTCATCTTACCCCGGATGCCATCCTATACCCCAAGATGACATCTTGGGGGTAAGATGACATCTCGACTATTATTTTACAACCTTCCTTATCTCAATACTCCACTCACTCCCGCTCTCCACCTTATACTTAGCAGCAAAATTCCCCATATTCAACGCCACCGAAAACTGTAAAAGACTATTCAAATAACATAAAGGCTTGCCCTTTGCAACTGCTCCAAAGGTTTGACTATACGGAGCATTCCCCTCATATACTTTTTGCTTATTATGAAAGATGACAACATGAATCACGTCTCCATATACCGGTTTCAATTGTGCAAATAAATCACCAGTAATATTCGTCCACACATTTCCATACTGAACATCCAATATGGAAATATTGCCTTTGATAGTTTTCCCTACTAATTCGGCTTTTTGATATGGAAGACTCACTACTTCATTTGGTAAAAGCTTACCCACTTGTTCAAAATTGATGGCACCGGCTGCTAAGCGGGCGGCAGTATATGCATACACATCTCTTCCGTGAAAAGTATATGATTTCTGGGAATCCTTTCTTCTGTTAACCACTTCATCAATTTCCCGTACAGCCTCTATTCCTAATGACTGTGCTACCAATGTTAGGGTACCATTATCTGGTGTTACTATGAAATGCCCTGTTTGGGTTTTTATTACAACCGATTTCCTCTCTGTTCCAACACCTGGGTCTACAACAGAAACAAATACGGTTCCTGCAGGCCAGTAAGTTACCGTTTGCTCCAATCGATAGGCCGCTTCCCAAATATTATACGCTGGTATCTCGTGGGTTAAATCATAAAGCTTTAGCTCAGGTGAAACTCCCATCGCTACCCCTTTCATAGCACTAACTGCCCCATCCTTAAGACCGAAGTCTGACTGAAAGACAACGATCTTAATCTGTGCAAATGATACAGCCTTTAAACTTGTCAAGAACAATACGAAGGCAGCAATCCTGAAAAATCGTTTCATAAAAATGTCTTTATACTAAAACAGCCATCCGAATTGGTTTCCGGATGGCTGTTTCAATATTATCATGAATTAGAAGTTAAAAACCAACTTAGTAAAGAGACGCATTCCATTGAATCCCATCTGAACAGAATCCCAAGGACCACCGGCTTCATTATCAAATGATTCATAACGCGCTCTCATAACAGCACCAAATTCTGGATGAACATTGAAGAGATTGTCTACTCCAGCAAACCAGGTTATTTTCTTTGAGAGTTTATAAGAACCATAGATATCCGTTGTAACCTTTCCTGAATAATTGAATACTTCAGGAAGAACATTTACCTGATCACTGAAACCATCAATATCAACATAAGGATCAATTCCAGTAAAGCTACCTGAAATATCCGGATCGCCAGGACCACCAGTTCCAGCTGCACTAGCAAGACCCGTCCAACCAAAACCTAGAGTCTTTACATTTCCAAAGTATGTAAGGTGTACACCTACTCCAACTTTATTAATAGTATAATCAAGATTCAAAGAAAATTTTGCCCTTGGTGCTGATGCTTTTAAGAAAGCTTCTTCCCTGTCGCTGAAGAAAGTCTTACGATGTACATAAGAATCATCCAGTAATGCTGGGATATTCACTTTATCAATCTTCATGCTTTGAAGATTTCCAGCCACTAACAATTTAAAGCTCTTGTTATCCCATTTCTTATAATAATCAACCACGATGTCTATACCATAGTTAGTTGTATTAACTGAATTTCCAAAGAACTGTGCAGTAGAAACACCAATTGCTTGTAACTGTGAAGTAAGAGCAGGAGGTAAAGAAGCATCATCTGCACTAAAGAGACCAGATAAAACGATCCTGTCTTTTACTTTCACCATATATCCATCAACTGTAAAAGTCAATCCCTTTGCTGGCTTCCACGAAAAACCAGTACTGATGTTTACTGATTTCTCTTCTTTCAAATCAGGTATACCTGCAGCTTTGGTAACAGCATCACCATTACGGGCAATACGCGATTGAACTAATTGACCGCCACTGAATGAAGTCAATGTATTACTGAAGTTGATCTGTTGTAAGGATGGAGCTCTAAATCCAGAACTTATTGATGCTCTCCAATTGAAGTTGGAGCCAAGCTTTATTCTGGTCGCTAATTTACCCGTTAATACAGATCCGAAATCGGAGTAATTCTCAAATCGTAAAGCACCATCAATCAACCATGCTTTTGTTGCATTCAATTCCACATCGGCATATACGACCTGGTTGGTACGATTGTTATTGATTTCATCTGCAGGACTGAAACCCGGGAAACCTTGTGATCCAGGTGCCTGATCGAAATTGTTTGCATATCCTTTGTACGATTTCTCTTCACCTTTATAGATACTGTATTTTTCATAACGGAATTCAGTACCGAAGGCTAATGTCAATCCCTGTGCTGCATCTTTAATAAACTTACTGAAATCGAGGTTGAGTGTGTTTTGTAAGAAGTTGAAACCACCATCATCGAAATGAGTTGGGGTAGTAGCTCCAACTAAAGAGGCATTAAATGTTTTGTCTCCATAATAATGGAAATCATTTCTGCCGATGGTATTACTTAAATCCCATGTCCAATCCTTACCAGCATCTCCTTTTATTCCTGCTGCTAATGAGATATCAGTAATATTTGTCTGGATGTGTGGGTTGTAATAGATTTCTCCATCGCTTGACTTTTTCATTATCTCAGGAACAAAAATAACAACCCCGCTGGCATCAACAGGGAATCGGTCGGGACGACCACTCGCATTACGGGTATAGGCAAAGGCATCGCTTGCTTTGAAGTTATATCCACCGAATGCATAGAAAGTTGTTTTTCCGCTTGCACTGGTTGGCACTTCCATATTGAACATAGCACCCACTGTAGTTACTGAACCATCTCCAAAAGCACGACGACCAGAATTTAAAGGCAACGCATTTGGATTGGTAGCTACATTGGTATCTGGTACCTGACGGAATGTTTTTGCCTGATTCAATATATCAAAAGAGATATTGATGAAACCACCATTCTTACCTAATGCAAATCCATTACTTGCCTGAAGAGATAGGGTGCCACCATCAATCTTATGACTTGTATAATATTGACTTGGATCGTAACTATTCAGTGCATTGTATTTATGATCATAATATCCTGACCAACCGGTAGTAATATTCCATTTATTTATATCCTTCTTTAAAATGATATTGATTACACCTGCCATGGCATCAGAACCATATTGTGCAGAAGCACCATCACGAAGAATTTCAATGCGATCTACTGCTGAAGCAGGGAATGCATTCAAATCAGCACCTGAATTACCACGACCTCTTGTACCAAATAATCCAACAAAAGCTGTTTGATGTCTTCTTTTCCCATTGATAAGTACCAGAGTCTGATCGGGACCTAATCCTCTCAAAGTACCAAGATCAATATGGTCGGCACCATCAGCACCACTTTGTTTGTTATAGTTGAATGAAGGGGCAGCTGCGTTAAGCGCGGAAGTGATATCCATCTTAGCGCTTCCTAATGCTACTTGATTAATATTGATGATATCTACAGGTACAGTTGTTTCCGTCTTTATTCTACCACCACCTTTACGGGATCCGATTAAAACAACTTCTCCCAGTTCGGTTTGGCTTTCAGTCATTGTAACGGAGATGGAGGATTGTGCGCCTACAGTAATTTTTACTGGTTGATAGCCAACAATCGTGAATTCCAATACATCGCTTGATGTTGCGTCTATTTTAAAAAAACCTTCATTATTAGTTATAGTACCGTTTGGAGTTGATTTTACTTTAACGGATACGCCTGCCAGTGGGGCTCCTTTTGAATCAGAAACCTTTCCTGTGATTGATTTCTTTTGTGCAAAACTGACATTGACACAAAATAAAATAAGGACAACGCAGAGAGTTTGTTGTAGAATTTTCATTAGTTACTACTTTGGTTATTGTGACGTTTTGAGTGGCTTGCTGCAATATTATCAACTTTAGTGGTCATTTAAACCGCCAAATTGAAAAAATATTCATATGACATATCTGTGATAATTAAAGATGTTTTCTCCTTTATTGATCACAAAAAACAATCGTTAGGGCTGAATAGATATGGAATCGTTGAATAGAGCCCAAAGAAAATGATATTTTATGATATACCCATAATCTAAGTATATAATAAAATATCATCTTATGAACCTGCTCTATAGTCTAACAACCTGGCCGGTTCTTACAGATTCATCGCAGGCAAAAGCGATGCGCAGACTGTTTACCGCATCTTCAATATGATCTGTAAGGTCGATGTCTTCGTTGATGGCTTTTAAGAAATACCTTTGTTCACGGTTGCATAATTCCTGATGATCAGGCTCATCAAGTAAATTAATCCATTCATCGGGTTTTGTAAATTCATTGTTGGCATCAATATCAGCATGATGTAAACGAATAGACTCGGTTTTTGTATGTGCTTCTACTGAGTCTGATTTTCCTTTTCCACCTGCTTCTTTTGCAACTATTGAAACAGCTCCTTTTGGACCGAATACATCTTTTACGAAGAAGGCCGTCTCACTAACCATGGGACCCCATCCTGCTTCATACCATCCAACAGATCCATCTTCAAAACGAATCTGTAGTTGTCCGTAGTTATAGTTTCCCTGTGGAATATCTTCTGTAAGTCGGGCCCCAATGGCCGTTACCTGAACAGGCTTTGATCGAACCATCTGACACATTACATCTATATAATGAACACCGCAATCAACGATAGGGCTTAAGCTTTTCATCAGGTTACGGTGAACATTCCACATAATACCATGGCTTTGTTGATTGAGGTTCATTCTCATCACCAATGGTTTACCAAGTGTTTGTGCAAGTTCAATAAACTTCTCCCAGGAAGGATGGTGACGGAGGATATATCCTACAACCAGTTTTTTCCCCGCCTTTTTTGCGGCGGCTGCTACTCGCTCTGCTCCTTCCACCGTATCGGCCAATGGCTTTTCAATAAAAACATGACAACCCTGTTCTAGAGCGGCAATGGCAAATGCTTCGTGTGTATCGGGATAGGTAGAGATACAAACAGCATCGGGCTGGGTCGCTTTTAAGGCGGAATAGTAATCATCAAACAAAGGATAACCACCTCCCAGTTTTTCATTCAAAACTTCCTTGCTTTTTCCGGTAGATACGATACCACAGATGTCAATGCCATCTAATAACTTATAAGCCATTGCATGAGAGGCGCCCATGTTACCACAGCCTACTACGAGAACCTTTATATTTTGTTGATTCGCCATATAATTTGAATTAGAGGGTCAAATGTAAGTAACAAATCGAGATGTCATCCTACCCCCCGGATGTCATCCTATACCCAGGATGCCATCCGGGGGGTAGGATGGCATCTCCAAAAATTTACAACCTCGGCAAAAACCGCCCCACCCGCGCCTGATACTCCTTATACTTCGGATATTTCCCCGCCGATATCTCTTCAGAAAAATCCGAACTCCCCTTAAATAACAATATCAATAATACACAACCAGCTACTGTCCAATTCAACCACTCACCTGTTGCTACTACACTAAATAGATAAAACACCACCCAAATTCCCTGCTCACAGGCATAATTCGGATGCCGAATTTTCGACCACAACCCAGTTGAAACAAACCCATCCTCATATTCTCCAGCCGGTAATCCAAGTTTTATTCGCCTGTATTTCTCCTTCTGAAAATCATATTGCTGCTGATCAGCAATGAACTCAGTAACTAACAAAACCAAAAACAATAGTCCTAAAATAATATCGAAGACTCCAACAGGATGCACATTATTCGCAATTGAAGCCAATATTGGTAGTGTAAAAAGGAAAATCAGGATATTCTGATAACCACAAATGAAAAACAGATTGAAAAGCATCCACACAAATGGCTTGTTGAATCCCGGCTTATTTCTCAATATCTCCCAACGATAATCCTCTTCTCCCGACCAGAACTTCCAACTATACGCCCCGCGTCGCGCGAAATTATATGTGAGCCTGATTCCCCATAAAGAAACCAGCACAGACATCAATATCATTCGAGTGTTCCAATTGGCAGCTGCAGTCATATACCATACATATCCTATTGGAACAATACTCCAAAGCTTATCGACTTGTGAATTGTTGCCAGTTAACTGACCCACAATAAACGTATAAGCAATTACGCCGGCTACTATCCATGATGTTGATTTCAGAATGCTGATTTGCGTATCATTTGGTGGCGTACCTAAAAAATAGGCCGCAACTGGCAATAACACCAGAGTAAACAGTAAGAATCGGATGGTTGCTGTCATATCCCTAAAATAAAGCATTATCAAATTGGATAGAAATAAAAGAGGAACTTTACAGTACAAAACCACAAAACCCCGCAAAATGAAAGTTCTTATAAACTGGCTCTTCCTGGTGCTGGTACTTACCATAAATGCACTCGCGAATATCTTACCAATTAATGGATTGAATACAGGGGAAATATCTGGACTATACCCAAACTTCTTTGTTCCGGCAGGCTTTACATTCAGTATATGGGGGGTAATCTACCTCTTGCTAATCATATATAATATCTCTTTTACTTACTATATCCTTCATCCTCAAAAAGACAAACAGATATCAGCCTATATAAATTCAATAAACCCATTATTCCTGCTAACCTGCCTGTTTAATGCCTCATGGATATTAGCCTGGCACTACCTTCAACCACTTTTGTCGATTATCATAATGATTTTGTTTCTTGTAACATTGGCTGTACTGTTTGTTCGAACTATCTCTTTCTATCCTTCATTTTCACTTTATAACCGATTCATATTACATTCGCCATTTGTGGTATATCTGGGATGGATATCCGTAGCAACGATTGCTAATATAACTGCAGGTCTAGTAAAATGGGAGTGGACAGGGTTTGGAATTAGTGGAATAGCCTGGAGCAGTATTATGATGATAGTGGCCATTCTATTGGGGACCTTCATTACCTTTCGATACAAGGTATTTAGTTTTGCTCTTGTAATTGTCTGGGCTCTTTGGGGGATACATGAAGCCCAATATGCAAAAAGTGTTTATTTGTCCTGGATTCCCATTGCAGGAATTTCATTGTTATCTATCCTGCTTATTTATCTGCTCTTATCTAAAAAAATAAGTAAAACCCAATAGAACCCGAAAAAGATCTAAAAATTCAGCGAATTATTGAATTCACCCTATAAAAAGATCATTATTTTTATTGGATAATCTATTTCCTTTTCTTCCTATTCTAAATAATATCGACTTTCTTCAATCTCCTCATTTGATTTTTATCAAATCAATTTATGCATAGGCACAGTGCCTAACATATATTTTCTAATAAAGGAAACTTCTCTATCAACAAATAACGTATAGACCTGTAGTATGCCCCAAACAATGGTTCAGTCTGCCACTCAATTATTCACCGATAACTGGAAGATATATCAGAAGATTATCAACCAGAACTATATGCTTCACAGGGAGTTTGCGGCAAAAGGCAATACTGCTTTTAAGAAGCTAAAATCCCTGGAACCATTTAACGTGCTGGATTTAGGATGCGGTGATGCGCAATTAATCAGTGAACAATTAAGTGTGTTCGAAATTGATTCTTATATCGGATATGACTTATCCGCTACCGCCCTGGCACTGGCGTCAAAAAATCTCGAATCAAATAATATTGCTTATGAATTGTGTCAGGGTGCTATGGAAATGCTACTAGATACTACAACTTCCTCTTTTGATATTATTCATAGCAGTTTTGCTATACATCACCTTGGAGATTCCGGGAAGAAAACCTTTCTAAAAAAATGTTTTCAAAAATTATCTCCCGGTGGTTTGTTTATCATCATTGACGTTTTCAGAGATGCTGTATCACTTGAAACTTACAAACGCGATTATATATCCAGGATTCGTAGCCACTGGAACTATTTACCCGACAATGAAAAGGATATGATTATCGATCATATTCTCCGATATGATTACCCTGCAGATATTTCGATTTTTAAGTTGTGGGCAAAAGAGGCAGGATTTACAGTAACAACAGCTACAGTGAAGGATTCCTTCCATAAAATGTTATTGCTTAGCAAAGCAGCAAATTGAAGGTTATAGATTTGATGTAGTTGCAATAATTCGCAAGGGACCACCACTACCACGCCCCACTTTCATTGGTAGAGCAACAACATAAATGCCTTTACTGGGTAACTTATCAAGATTAGCTACATTCTCAAAACCCGGCTTATTCATTCCAAGTAATAATTGATGCGTCTTGAAATCTTTTGATTGTCCATAATCCATACTTGGTGTATCAAGACCCATTGCCTTTATATTCCTTTTGCTTAACAACCATTCTGTAGTTTCAGGAGCTATGCCGGGGAAATGTAATTCAGGAATAGCTTCTGCTCCCTTTTTTAGCTGTGCCAAAATATTGCTGCCTGTCGGGATAAAACTTACCATAACCGGTTCTGAATAATACAATACAGTTGTCAGGAATAGTACCATTTTCCTTTTCCCATTTTTCTATATCTGCTATACTTATAAGATAATCACGATTGGCCAAAGCGTTTACAGATACATCCACCACAATGGCATTACCTGTTACACTGCTTAGTGGTAACTGATCTACAGTCAATTTATTTTCAGAAAAATGTATGGGTGCATCGAGATGTGTGCCACCATGCTCAGGAGTACATATTGAATAAGATGAATAAAAATAGCCAAGAGCCGTCTTTCCTTCCGCTTCTGTAGAATGTTCAAACGACTTTACATTATTAGGCCAGTAAAGAGTGGTGCTGTCAAACGTATAACTCAAGTCGATCCACTCAATTTCTTTTGATACTTTACTGGTTGCGGGTTGTTGATTACATGCTGTAAATAATACAAGCATTGCAAGAACTACTGTTCTCATTGTATGAAGTTTATGGTTGTTTTCAATTAGCCTGCTGCAGGGAAATCAGGCAGCACTTCCTCCTCTTGTCCCATTGCCATTTTTTTCATTTTCATGGCAGTATCATGTCCAACATACTTCTCGATTCGCCCTTCTACAAAATAGATCAAAGGAGTAAGAATAATAGCCATTGCAAACTTATAAGAATAGTTCACGAGTGCAATAGCCAACACTTTTTGCCAGGTCCAATCGGCTCCCAACTTAAAAGCTATAAATAAAACAATAAAACTATCGACTAATTGCGATACCAGTGTAGAACCGGTAGCACGCATCCATATCTTTTTCTCTCCGGTAACTTTTTTGATTTTATGGAATACGGTAACGTCCACAATCTGGCTTACCAAAAATGCGACGAGACTACCAACAATGATCCACATTCCCTGTCCAAAAATAGCAGCAAATGCATTTTGCATATTCGGTATGCCTTCTGCCGTTTTTGTTGTCAACCACCAATCAGGAGGCGTAACACTCATAGCAAAATAGAACATGATAAAGGCATAAGATATCAGACCAACTGCAATAAAGGATATTCTCCTCACCGCCTTAGGACCATAATATTCGTTCACGATATCGGTCATTACAAATTCTAATGGCCACAATAGCACACCACAGGTAAGGGAAAAAGATAAATGTGATTCTCCAAACAATGTAAAATCTGCAGGAGAGAATCCTAACAATCTTTCCAGCGAAAATATCTTGCCTCCGATACATTCAGCTATCAATGCATTAGCAACAAAAAAGGCAGCTAAGAAATTGAATAGCATTACGGCCTTATGATTCATTATGTTCTTTATCATAACAGTTGAAGTCTAGAATTGTGTTGGCTACTTTAGGATATAAATGTAACAATCTGTATTTGGAACTGCGTTTTTTGTACAAGGGAATATTGAAGATTTTCCCCTTATTCATTCCCAAAATGAAGAAAGACCCCATAGTGGGGCCTATTCTTACTACTAGACAACCTAAACCATTACTTCTTTATGATCCTAAAAGAACCAGCACTGTTTCCATTTTCATCTTTTAATTGAATCATTATAATTCCTTTATAATTCATTTGTGATAAGTCAACCTTGCTATTCTGTACACCTGCACTTACACTTAGGTTCATCGACTTTAACAAGGCTCCATCTATACTGTATATTGAACAGGTATAATTAGCTTTCTCAACAGAACTAAGGCTGATCATTACATAACTAGTTGCCGGGTTCGGGAAAACTTGTGCTGCAGATATTACACTGAACTGCACTTTTCTTACCTCTGAGTAAGTGAACTTACCGTCGTTATCAATCATTTTTAATCTGTAGTAGTTTGTTCCGGCTACAGGTGACATATCATTAGAAGAATAGGCATTTGTTACATTATAACCACCAGCAGCTGATTGCTTCTGGATTTTTGAAAAATTGCTTCCATCAGCAGAACGCTCTAGTTCAATACTAGCTGCATTGAATTCGCGGGTTGTAGTCCATGACAATTGAACGATATTTTTCTTAGCAACAGCGTCGAATGATAAAAGAGACATTGGCAATGCAACCGGATTTGCAGAATTCTGTATGATGAAATTATCAAGAACAGGGATATTCCTTCCTGTAGCATCCATACTGGCATGTAAGTTTGAAATTTGCATACAGGTTACCACCAAACATTCCAAAATCGAAATTAGAACCGCGACGGAAAAAACTTGCTTCGCTTTCCTCTCTTTTGAAATTAAGACTGATTTCAAGTCCTGGTACATTATAATAAGAACCATCTAAAGTAAGGTTCACATCTGTACTTGGTGTACCTGGATTCAATCCATTTGTACCATTTAAACCACCTGTTGAAGAAGTAGCTTTAGCGCTGCTTGAAAGAGCATTAGGTCCAACAGCTGCTTTTGTAACCGGATTAGTATCCCATGTAAACTGGCTGATGATTTGCGCTTTTGAACTAAAAGCGATCAGGAGGAGTATAAAGGGTAGAATTCTTTTCATGGTACAGATTATAGGTATGCCAGTATAGTTTCAAGGGCTGTGCCAGTTGTTTATATTGCTATTAATCAGCTCTTTACAAGGACCTTGTGGCATGAGATTTTTCCCTGAATGGGAATTTTATTCCAGTCTTGGAGAGTGCGTGAGGATTTTTAAATACAATAACCGCAGTGACGCGGAGACGCAGGGGGGCGTTCCTCTGCGCCTCCGCGTCTCTGCGGTAAAAAAAATTAGTTTGGAAACTAAGAAGTCCCAACAATTCCCCCGCTCCTGCATTATATAAAGACACAAGAGAGAATTGGAATAAAAAAACATTATGAGTTCAAGAGTTTTTCTCGCTGCCAAATGGGAATATCTGGCCATGCTTAATTACGAAGTGGATCCCGAAGTTTTGAAGCCACATCTTCCCCCATTAACAGAAATCGATTATTTTAATGGAAAGGCATTGGTAAGTGTAGTTGGATTCCTCTTCAATGAAACAAAGGTGCTGGGTATAAAATGGCCCGGATTAACAAACTTCGAAGAAGTGAATCTTCGCTTTTATGTAAAACACTTCGATGGTAAACAATGGAAAAGGGGCGTGGCATTCATATCTGAAATAGTACCTAAATCTTTGATAGCAGTTGTTGCCAATACCATTTACAATGAACACTATAGTGTAGCTAAAATGAAACACTCCATTGTTCGTACATCAGAAGCGATTGATATTTCATATGAATGGAAGAGACGTTCTGAAAAATGGAACAGCTTGTCTGTTTCAGCATCGCCCCATTTAATAGACATAAATTCGGCCTCGGAGGAAGAATTCATTTTTGAACACTATTTCGGTTATAACAGGCTGAACAATACAACAACCATTGAGTACTCGGTTGAACATCCCCGCTGGCAGGTTTATTCAGTTACCGATAGTAATCTGGATGCCGATATAGAAACTCTCTATGGAAAAGCGTTCGTACCCTTTATTACAGATAAGCTACTGCATTCCGCATTTCTTGCTAAAGGCTCAGAGGTAAGGGTAAAGACACTCAAAAAACTTAGAAAAGAAGCTTTTGATTAGTAGTAATTCATTTTTTGAATGAATAAGAACCAAATTCATCACATGTTTGTATGACTAATGTCAGAGCAGGGTTAGCGGTAAAACAGGTTAAATTTGTTTAAATAGTCCCAACACAAATCATGTCTTCCATTATAGCTAAAGTTGTTAATGCCTCAAAGGAATATAAAACAGGCGATACTACCATTACAGCATTACAGCCTACTTCGCTTGAAATAGAAACAGGACAACTCACCCTTATAATCGGTCCCTCGGGCTCAGGTAAAACAACACTACTATCACTTATTGGCTGCGTCATTTATCCAACTTCGGGTGAAGTTTGGGTAGATGGTGTAAAAGTCAATGACCTCAACGAAAACCAGTTAGCTGCCCTAAGGCTTAATAAAATCGGATTTGTGTTCCAGGGTTTCAATCTCATTGCTCCACTAAACGGAATTGAAAATGTGATGTTACCCCTCGAACTGATGGGCATTTCACATAAAGAAGCACGGAATCGTGCCATGGAAGCATTGGAAAAAGTGAAGATGACCGATAGAATGAAAAACCTCCCGAAAGCTTTAAGTGGTGGACAGCAACAAAGAGTGGCTATTGCAAGAGCCCTTGTTACCAATCCCAAAATCATGTTATGTGATGAACCAACAGCTGCCCTTGATACCAAAAGCGTAAGCGTGGTAATGGAAGAGTTAAAGATGCTGGCTCAGGAAGGGAAAGCACTGGCCGTAGTTACGCATGATCTTCGATTGAGACAATTTGCCGATCGTATCATCTATGTCAACGACGGCTTTGTTTCCGATAAGCCCTTTGAAGATGAAAACCTATCTCATTAAAATGTCATAAAGTCAATTATGAAAATAAATACCGTTTCATTCGTTCTCATTTCATTGCTTATAGTTTCCTGTGGAGGAAAAGATAAGAAGAACGTAGATGCTCCAGTCGTAATAACTGCCAACAAAGATGTAAAGGAAGTTTTCGGATTGGCCCGAATAGAACCTGAAGCCAAAATAGCTCCATTGGCAACACCAGTATCTGGTGTAGTGGTTAATGTATTTAAGAAGGAAAACGATACGGTGAAATCGGGTGATGTTTTGGTAGAAATTGATCACCTGTTACAAACTGCCAGACTACAGGAAGCAAGTTCCAAATTAAATACTCAACGTCAGCAGATAAATGCTGCGGTATATGATCTGAAAGAATTTCCATCAAGAATCACCAATAAGAAAAAAGAGTTGGAAAGAGCCCGCAATCTTCTTGCTAAGGGAGCGGAAACACAGGAGGTGGTAGATAATCTGGCAACAGAATTAAGTGTACTGGAAATGAATGAAGCAAAAACAGCCTCTCTTCTTGAAGTGGCAAAAGCCAGGTTGAATGAAATAAACCAAGAGATAAATACTGCCAAAAAAGAGCTGGATCAATATTCTCTAAGAGCTCCTGAAAACGGTGTGATCATTGAACAGAACGCAATAAAAGGGGCTGCATTGAATGCGCAGCAAACTTATGCTCAATTTGTACCAGTTGGAAGAATGATAGCTGTTTGTGAAATAGATGAATTGTTTGCTGATAAAGTACGAAATGGTCAAACCGCCTTTATCAGGCTTAAAGGAACAAAAGATGTAATAAGCAGTGGTAAGGTAATTTATGCTGCTCCACCTCTGAGGAAAAAAATCACTCTTCTCTGAAAAGCAGGTGATCAGGAAGACAGAAGAGTTCGGGGAAGTAAAAATATCACTTGATAGTCCCGAGAAACTGCTGATCAATAGTAGGGTAGAATGTGTGATTGACATCAAATAAAACATATCCACCATGTTAATGAGTATATTGTAAGAACTGCGTATCGTTTTATACGATTCGACCGGGCCAAAAGCATCGGTGTAATGGTGGGTATTGTTATCAGCACCTTCCTCATTGGCCAACAATTAGGAATAGCTTTCTTCCTAAGCAGTCTTATGAGTGCTGTTGTTGACAATTCATCGGGAGATATCTGGGTCATAGACACGCGCGCTAAAGATGCTAATCAGGTAGGTTTTATTGATTCCCGGAAACACCCGGCTGGTACAAAGTATTCCTGGTGTTGCAATCGCTTATCCGATAGTCATCACCGGAGGCAAAGCTACTTTCCCTGATGGATCCAATACAGCCATTAGCTTAATTGGCAGCGATGCCCCTTTATTCAAAGCGGGACCCATGCAAAAGAATATCATTGAAGGAAGCTTTGATAATCTATTAAATGAAGGAGCCGTTACTGCAGATTATTATGACCGTG
>JADKJI010000037.1 GCA_016721085.1 Chitinophagaceae bacterium
AAAACACTCACAGCCAATACAGACTGGGATTACATATGATCGGTGAGATTAGCTGTAATGTTGTTTGTCTTATTCAGTTTCTTCACCAGGAGGCGTGTGTCTTCACGCACCTCCCAACTCTGCCCCAGTGCCTACTCCAACAAGTTTTCAAATAACTTAGTGTATGAAGTGGATAATGCGACTTTCGTAGTTACTAAACAGAATTCAGAGATCCCCAAAATCATTACCCTCACCTTAGTGGGTCGTCACCCCG
The DNA here is from genome assembly GCA_016721085.1 of Chitinophagaceae bacterium. Classification (GTDB taxonomy): domain Bacteria; phylum Bacteroidota; class Bacteroidia; order Chitinophagales; family Chitinophagaceae; genus Endoryza. The sequence goes on from JADKJI010000037.1 coordinate 254, forward strand.
TTTCCCTCACTCAATGGAACCTTCTAACACAGGAATACTCCCGTTCTTTACTCTGTCCGAATTATTCACTGATTAAATTTAATCATTGGTGAAGAGGGTAAATTTTATTGTTGCTGCAACTGAAACGGCCACCTCATCCAATTCCATATCCAATACTCATTCCTAATGGCAACAAAATAAAAAGGTTCAAAATCCATTATATGAAGGAATAATGCGTTACCTACCCAACTTGGATAAAACAATAAGAATATCTTGGATAAAAAACTTCATGAAGGATACCAACGGAGATATATTGCCATCTTCGAACAAACATCTTTATCAAAAGAAAATCACTCCACCCGGGATCCATCCAGTTCAGGATTAACCGTCTTATATTTTAGAGGGAGCCTATTATTTCCAGGTGGGAAGATAATTGTCATTTGAATGCGTATGACAGCATTTTCCTACAGGTGTTGAAAGTGTTGGTAGACACCCGGGCAGGTATCAGAAAAAAGGACGAATGACAGTTATACTGCAATCAGTAGTGTAAACTCGAAAAAACCTCTCCCCTACCCCTGCCGTCAATGGATCAAGAACCAATGTGGCTGAATGAAAGATTTTGGAGGGTATCCATATGGTAGTAAATCTTCGGCCAAAGATTGATCGAGATAAAATCTGCACTTTACGGGAAAGTGAGCATTAGGATAGAGCAGGATGAAACAGCCAACACAGACTGGGATTTCGGTGATTTATTTGATTAGCTGGGGATTACTATTTCTGTCTCAAACAGGATTAGCAGGGATTTCAAGAAAAACAGCTTGGACTAACTTTTTTTTTTTTTTTTTTTTTTTTTTTTTTTTTTTTTTTTTTTTTTTTTTTTTTTTTTTTTTTTGGGGGGAACAACTGGGATTAAGCAGGATTCCTTGAATAGCTGTGACTTAAATTTCTTAATAGTAACAACCTTCCTCATTTCTATCAATTGCCTATGGAGGTGCGAGTCTTCACGTACTTCATTTCAGTCGCAGTGTCACCTCACTGTATTTCACCACCGGACAAACAGTCTCCCCTACCGCTCAGGAAATGAACATTCATAGAAATAACACTTGGATTATTTTCATGAAACTCGTATTTCCCGGAGAAATCGGTTATGGAGCACAACAGGTTGAACAAAGCCACATCCCTCAAACCTTCTCCCAAACACCCTGAAAAACACAAGGTTATGAAGGTGATCATTTTACTTCTTGTCCTAATTGAATCTATAAACGTGCAAGTACCGAATGTTGGAATCGAAATTACTAATCCTATTAAAGCAAAACCGGAAGTTAACGGAGGTGTGGGCCGCACTGTTGGACTCTTCGGAGGGGAAGATGTTGGAATTCTGTTGCAGAGAGAATTTCCAGCAGTTGATTTAACCAGCATTTTTGACGGTACATCAAGTCGCCATATAGGCAATGGCTTTGCGCTGCAACTGGTTCAATCCGGCATCAGGCACATTGAATTTCTGATATGCTGCCAGTAGGTATTGAAATGGTAGCCAACGCCAGTAGCTGGGAGAATGACAATTACAAATCTGGGAAAAAGTTGGTATTGGAAAATGCTCCTACAAATGGTCAACTTCAATTAAATAATGAACTTAAAAACAGAAAATTCGTCTTATACGAGAGTGCCAACAATGATTTTCAATATTATGGATTTGGTATCGAAAATGGAGGACTTGATACAATGAAGATGCGGCTGGTGCATCGCATCGATTTTATGCCGCTACTAAGTGGCAGCGCTTCATTACTTATGTCTATAACAGGCAATCAGGTTATTCAAATGGGATCTTGAACCAGGTGTAAGCATAAACACCCTCATACTGCACCACAAACAGCGTTGGAAATAAACGGTGGTGTTCCTTGCAGAACTGTAGGTGTTATAGTAATTAATGCAAGTCCCACCATAACTGAAGGTGACCGTTCTTATATATTCATAATTTCCGGTCAGCAAATGTCCAGGTTTCAATATTTCTTACAGATGGAGTATCTGTATGAGAAGCTGTTTATATTAGAGTGTCCTAACAGCAACAATTCCATTGGGGTAGATACGACAATGCTTCAAATCGAAAATTAGCAGGTGGTTCTCAGAATGCAAGGAGGCTCCACCTTGACCTTAATCTGGAACGGAGCCACAATAGGTGGAGGGATTTGCAGGTCGAACAATTTTTAATAGGACTTGGGATGAACAGCCAAACGCAGACTGGGACGACCATTTGATTTATGTGATTAGCTGGGATTATTATTTTGTCTTAAACAAAGAGTGTTAAAGAATTAATGGAAATACAGGATTGATAGTCAATATAAACTCGGATTTTGTGATTTATTTGATTTAGCTGAGATTACGGCCTGTCCATGTCAGTGATTAAAGGATTAAGGAAATATAAGGATGAACAGCCAATACAGACTGGGATTTCTGTGATTTTATTCTGACTAGGCTGGGACTACTGTTCTGTCCACAACAGGATTTCAAGGATGACTCTAAGGAAATACAGGATTAAATATTCCTAATACAGAATTGGGATTTTGTGGACTTATTTGATTAGCTTCTGAGATTTATTCGATATTGTGTGATTAGGCTGTGATTCTCAGCTCTTAACTTACTAAACAACATTACCCATTCATCAATCTCCAAATAAGGTCTCATAGGCTATTTCCCAAAGATGTCCATTAAGGTCTGTAATCATAGCCGCTGTAGCCACCCCAAAACACTTTACTGGGCTGCTTAAAAATATCTGGACACTTTCTTCGCAAGCTCAGCCATTATATCATCTACTTTGTTCATTTTCTCTTTGGTATTGTGAAGCCAGAACGTAAATCCTCTTTTAAAGCCTCACTCTTATTGCTTCGGATTGTTGCATCCTTTTGCTAAATCAAGTTCTCAAACAATGCGCAAGAATACCATTAAGCTGCATAAATGTTTGGTGCCCGTTACTTGGGATGGGCAGTTTACTTCCCAACCGGAATTTTGTTTTCATGAAATAATCAGATGCAGATTTTGGCATCTTTACGCCGAGGGCGGTTGATGAGAGTTTTTCGTTGCTAAATGACATATTGGGAATTTAGGGATGGCCCGGTTGGCACTGCAAAATAAGTCCCAATTTTACCCCCGGCTTAAATCATCAGATAAGCCAAAAACAAATCACAGCCTCTCATTAGGTGCTTTTCATCTATTTCGATTGAAAGAGTGTCCCCTCTCATTCTGATTGCGCGAGACACTAAGGCAGTGAGACACCTGCGACGGAAGAGAGAGGCGGGCACAGCCGACCCTGAGCGAAAAACAGGAGTAAATCATTTTTCGGCCAATAATCATAATCAATAATCACAAAATCAACAGTTTGTATTGGATGTTAATACTTGCAGAGTTTCCTTAAACTTTACTGTTTAACTGCTACACGTGGGGGAATAAATCATCAGCAAGGTTCCAACTCAAATCAAACAAACCCTAGTCTGTATTGGCCGTTTCACCTATATTCCCTTTAATCCCATGCAAGACAAAACAATCACAGTTAATCACACAAACCATTAAATCTCAGTCTGTATTGGCTGCTCATCCTAGTGTTTTGGACAGGCAGTGTGTTTCAAGTACGTCTTCATACCTTAAGTCTTCACCCTTCCCCTCCACATAAAGTGTGTATGATTTGCGCTTTTTCTCGGTCCACCGTTATTGTCGAATTCTATAAGGAAGGTCGGTCCATTGATAACATAGTAATGTGCTTTCTTTTCTTCATACTCCCCTATCCATCCAAAATATATCTTGTCTACTCCGGCTTTCAATATCTTATTGTATTCAATTACGGCCTTATCGTATTCCATATTGAATACAAATTCACGGATAATATAAAGCATCACCGCTCTTTGCTCTTCTGTCATTTCTGAACCTAAGACCCCCCAATTATCTACTAAGCGTTTGCCGCTTTCAGCAGCAGTAATGATATCACCAGGCACTTCCTTTGACATGGTAGCTTTCTTTTGCTGTGCAGGTGTCATTAGGTTAATTAGTTTTAGTCCGAGGTCTTCTTCTTGTCCTAGTACCCTCCAGCCTGCATATTCCGAATTCATATACTCTGCCGGATCTGTTCCGATGAAGAAGGGAGTAACAGAAAGCTTATCATTAACAAATGTGAAATTGATTGATAAATGATGTCCTTCAAGTTTATAGCCCCAAATGGCATCAGTAGGTTTACCAAAAAAGGCGAAGTAAAAATTCTTGTGCGACCATAATAAGCCTCTTACAAAGCCATATGTTTTTTCATCAATCTCCTTCTTATAAAAGGCTGTCGTAACACCTGTTTAGCAAATCATCCAGATGCATAATACTGGTAGCTTTCAGATACCCCTGAGAACTAAGGCTTACGGATAGAATGCGATGTATCAATCTTCGTTGATCATCTGTCATATTCTGATGCTTACTCCAGCTCTGGCTCTTAACCCTACAGGAAGGTTATTCTATTGCATTCTGGCGGTATCATCAAACTGCAACCCTCCCTTTAGCTTTTGCATAGCATCGAAGGAATTGTACAATAAGATGGCTTGCTGTTTAATGTCGTTGTTGTAACCGGGCTGTGCGTTTGTTGACGTAGAGACTAACAAAATGGCAACAATGATCAGTGACCAAAATGATTTATTTAGCATTAGATGTTGGTTGTGGGGTGAGTGCAAATAGCGTTGACTACTAAAATTAACCGATTCGACTGTGATAGCCAAAACTGGACCTTGATGTGAAAGGATAATTGGGATGGAAAGGATGAACAGCAACTAGGATTAATAGGATTTATGTGATTAGATGGGATTTTTATTTGTCTTGACAGGATTAAGGATTTAAGGAATTCGGACGAACAGCAAGGATTAATAGGATTATGGATTAGCTGGGAGAATTGTTTGTCCCAATCAGGGTTGAAGGATTTGAAGAAATTCAGGATGAACAGCAACTGGGATTACAGGGATTTATGGGATTAGATGGGATTTTATTTGTCTCAAACAGGATTAAAGGATTTCAGGAAATTGCAGGATGAACAAGAACTGGGATTAATAGGATTTATGGGATTAGCTGGGAGAATAGTTTGTCTTGTACAGGATTGAAGGATTTAAGGAATTACAGACGAAGAGCAACTGGGATTAATAGGATTTATGGGATTAGTGTGATTTTTTATTTGTCTCAAGCAGGATTAAAGGGATTTAAGGAAACACAGGATGAACAGCCAATATAAACCAGGATTTATTTGATTTATGAGATTAGTTGTGATTGAAACCGTCGCAGCGTCTCCCGCGCCGCATCCTAGGCAATCAGAGGTAGAAGGGGACACCGCGATGTATCGGAGACTAAGACCCAGCTTCCAATCACAGACTAGATTGATAGGATTGACTTGATTTGCTGGGATTAATAGTTGTCTTGCAGATGTAATGGATGTAGAAGGCTCTATAATAACCTATATCTTCTTCTGGATTTGCCAGAAATGTCCAAGGATCTTTTATTGTGCCCTGACGATAGCAGTCGTAATCTAGGCCAGGCTTATTTCTAGCCCGGCAGCAATGGCCTATTCATTACTGTATCTACGTCTGGAACAAAGAGGTCGATGCAACAAGTACAGCCATTACTTTATTTGGAGAAGTGAAATTCTTTGAGGTCCTTCATGAATGGAAGATGGCACCGTCAATTACTAGCTGCTACATGAATGGATCCATCAATCGTTTTAAACATAGGTTTCCCAGTGGCCCCGAATGCATTCTTATAAATGAGATGTCTTTATACCGTTGTCGATATAGAGTTCGGGAGCAAAAAGACTGAACCAATAGTTGTATTCATTATATGAGCATTGTGTTAAGAATAGACTCATTAAATCTACTTAAAATAATGATACAATAATTGCAGACTGAAATTTAGGAGATAGCTAAATAGTTTAGAATGGTTCAAAACCCTAAGGGTTTTGAACCATTTACAACCTTCACATAATATTCTGTCAAAAAAAAGTTGTACAACAACTATTTCTTATTCATAATGCAAACTTATTTTAATCAACTCCAAATTGTTTTAGATGGTGATCACTGTGCTTATAAATGAACTGACCTAATTGCCCTTGACATTTTCCAAAAAACCAATGAGTGAAGCTATCCTTTTGATAAGTTTCGTATCTGGTAATTAATCTCTTCCAATCAGCCCTCTCCTTTTCGAAATTCAATCCAGTTTCATTCACTAAAAACACTGGGGCAGTGGGTGCATTTTTATTGATACCACTTTCATCATCTTTAAGAATGGCCTTGATAGCTAATTTCCCAACTAGTCGTCCTAAAAAAGAACGGCTTTTCTTAATGTTCCCAAAATAGTATTCTTCACAGATAGCGCAATGCTTGCACATTTGAGCAACCGTCATTTGTACCCCAAATTGGCTGAACTCTTTCATTAATAAATCAATTCTGCCTATTATAGAATCCTGTCGGCTTTATCAAAAATGGATTTCATGAATTATGAATTGGTTTGGGCTAATGAGAACCAATTACCAGAATCATCTACAAACAATGCTTCATAACCATAAAACTCCTTGTTGGCACTTTCTTAAAGACTACTCCCTTTGCTTTATATTCTTCGTAAGTAGCCATCAGATCATTGCATGTAAATACGGCTGCACCGAATGTCCCTTTCTTTATCAATGCCGTCATTGAAGCAACTGTTTCAGTATCGAACATTCCACCTTCGGCCACTAAAAATAGTGTTATCTCCAATTCCGGTTGTTCAGGAGGAGTAACCGTAAGGCAATTTGGGATAAAGCCTAATGGATTAGCCATAATTGCTGTACTCCTTTCCACCTGAGCTTTTCTAAAGGCTGATGGAGTTTGTCCTGTGACTTTCTTAAACAGACCCGCAAAAGAAGTGGGGCTATCAAATCCAACACTTAAACTTGTGTCAGTTATAGAATTTCCTTCAGTCAATAAATTTTTCGCTTTCTCTATCCTGACTTTTATAAGGTAATTATTGGGAGTTCTTCCGTAAATAGATTTAAACAGTCTGATGAAATGAAATTTCGAGAAATGAGCCTGGTCTGCAATATTATCCAGGTCTATTGCTTCAGCAAAGTGCTGGTCAATAAACAACTTAGCTCTCACTATTCTTTGATATAAATATACTTTCTCGAATGGCTCCATCTTACACATTTAAACAAACATGAGCACTATTGAGGGATTATAGATATACAATAATAGTAAATTTAAACCTTAGAGTCAGGTTTACCCACTCCAGTATTTATTAAACTTTTCAAACTCCCCTGCAGATACCCATTCCAGGCATCGCAACAGATTAGGTAACATTCTAACGGATCAATTAACCCAATATGAGTAAAAACAAGGTTGGTTACTTCATTATCTTGATTTGCAATATCAAAACAAATTTTAGTGCCCACCCATTCCTTCTTATTATTTAAAAAATGTTTGAAGCAATCGGTAACAAGCCATACTACTTTGTAATTGTTAACTAATTCTATCACCTTTAATTTAATATATGTTTCACCAAAACTTACTATAAACTCGTCATTCAATTTTTTTGAACCCCCTTCAATATTTTCTGTCCACCATAAGTGGACATTATTAATAGCAGTATAAACTTCGTTTGCTGTTTTATTGGTTTTAATTACAGAAGAATAATTAGTATGTGGCATATGAATAATTTTATAAAACAAATCTATAACGCAATTGTGACTTAAATGCTGTGCAAAATAGACATTCTATGGGGTTGATTTGGACATACCAAATACCTACCTTCACAAAATATATTCATGAAGCACTTGTCGATACTGGTTCTTGATGATCAATTCAATTTGAGTACAGTTGCCTGTATAGTGGGCACTTATGAAATATTTACAGAAGCCAATAATTATTGGAAGCGCATTGGCAAAACTCCTCTATTCAAAATTGATTTGGTGAAAGCTTCCAATGAAAGCAAAAAAGAAAATCCAATATGTGCTATTAAGGCCTCAGCGACAATATCAGAGATCAGGAAAAGCAACTTGATTATCATTCCCTCCTCATTAGTCCGCAGTTATGATTCAGCTTCAAAAAGCAATCAGTCACTGATAAGATGGGTGGAAAAGCAATACACTCAAGGAGCAGAAGTAGCCAGCATGTGTACAGGAACCTTCCTATTAGCATCTACTGGCTTGTTAAAGGGGAAGACTTGTTCCACTCATTGGGCTGTAGCAGAAAATTTCCAATCTCTTTTTCCGGAAGTCATTCTGCAAACGGACAAATTGATCACAGATGAGAATGGCATCTATACAAATGGAGGTGCATACAGCTTTCTGAATTTACTAATTTACCTGATAGAGAAATACTACAACAGAGAGACGGCGGTTCATTGCGCTAAGATTTTCCAGATAGATTTAGACCGAAACCTCCAGGCCACATTCTCCATTTTCAATGGACATAAGAAGCATGAGGACAAAGTTGTGCTGAAAGCGCAGCACTATATTGAGAATAATTATCAGGATAAGATATCCATAGAACTTCTGTCAAAAAAATATAATGTTGGAAGAAGGAATTTTGACAGAAGATTTATTAAGTCAACAGGCATTACTCCTCTTGACTATATACAAAGAGTGAAAATTGAAGCGGCAAAAAAATCGCTGGAGAACAGCAGAAAAACAGTGAGTGAGGTAATGTATGATGTTGGATATAATGATACAAAGGCTTTCAGAGAGGTTTTTGGCAGGGTTACCGGAATGACACCGATTGATTACAAGTCAAAATTCAACGTGGAGTATAAGACCAGAATTTGAGAAGGATGAACAGCGAATACAGACTGGGATTTATATGATTTTTGTGGTTTGCTGTGACAAGAGCGTAAGCGCTTTTTGAAAGAGTACTATTTTTCAAATTTATAATAACTGGCAGAATCCATCTCTGCCCTTTCAGCTGCTGACATCCTGGATCTTAATAGCTTTATTGTAAAACCCCCTTTAATTAAGTCTTTGTCCAGATACATCCAATCTGTAATATCATTCTTTTTCACTCTAATTGTATCTCCGAATTTTATGCCAGGTATATGCTCTGGTTCGTTATTTACAATTCCGACATATTCCTCCTCATCTTTATAAACATCAGCTACCCAAATATGCTCCGCATTGTCCTTGCCATATAAGAATTTGACTTTCAAAGTGAAACTATTAAAGTTAGTATCATTGCTGTATAGAGCGGAATCAAAAAGATCGAGAGTAATTTTTGCTTTATGAATGGCATTATTCATATCCTCATCATCTGCCTGAACAGTATAGATATCAACAGAATCTTTCCCAACAGTTCGAATTTGAGTTTTCGAATTACATCCAAATAATAAAAGCAGAAATATAAAAAGAGAGCGATTCATACAATTAGAGTATACGTGAAGATAGAAAAATACCAAATAGGTTGTGGATGGTTGTAAACGGTTCAAAACCCTTAGGGTTTTGAACCATCCACAACCAAAAATGGAATATTCTACAACTTCATTCTAAAAAAATCATTATAACTGTTTGATATTGAGATCAAATCCCAATCTTGTTCTTGAGTAGGGTTCAAAACCCTATACAACCTCAAAGAAAAAAGGACCCCGCTATTGGAGTCCTTTTTTGGAGGTTTCATGGTTTTAATTAATAAATGTTGACTCTTGGAACTATTAAGACTAATAAATATTTATTGTTTAATGAATTTGGCTGTTATCTTATTCCCATTTTCATTTACTTCCAACTGATACATTCCTGCAGGAAACTGGCTTACTGGAATCGACAAATCTGCAACGGTAATTGTTTGCTTGAACATTATAACTCCGTTGTTATTCCTCACAATTACAGTAATCGGGTTCCCAGAATATGGTACAGATACAAGCAATTTATCTTTCACAGGATTGGGTACCAGCTTCAATTGTAATTTTGCAAAATTGATGGTTCGGATACTGCTGAATGTTTCTCTCCCATTAATATCAGTTTCCCGAATCCGGTAATAGTTCAGTCCCTGAACAGGAGAAGTATGAAGGAATTGATAATTACCCCCAGTATTTATACTGCCAGTAGCTGGCACTGATTTCAATGAACTGAAATTGGTTCCATCAGTACTGAAAAGCACATCAAACTGGTCGGAATTCTTTTCTGAGCGGGTGCTCCATTTAATCTGAACACCATTCGTTACTTTCAAAACGTTTATGTCCATTCCTTCAACAGCTAAGAAGCTTGCTATTGAAAGGGTTTTGGTGGAACTTAACTTTAATAATGGATCTGTAGCTAATCCACCATATTCAACCACATAACCTAAACTATTATTTGGAAGATCATTCCATTTACCGACATTTCCACCACTTGCAAATAATTCAGCATAATGTTCATTGCTTGAATTGTTTGGTTCGGATCCGTTCCAATTCATATACATACTGTTTGAAGCTGTAGGTGTAATATTTCCGCTTGAGAATTGAACCCCTTTTTCTCCAACAGGGCCAGTTACCCAATACCATTTACCTTCTGCGGCGGCCTGATTTGCATAGGTTGAAGCGCCAGTAGCTGAGTTTATATAAGTATAATCGTCAGAGGCACCAATCCATGCATCAGCATTTAATTTCTGCCTTATAAAATCATTCTCAGCCTGAGAAGTTACTGTTGCTAGATACCCATGTAGGTTAAGATAAGTTCTGCTTGCAGCATTTGAATAGGCTGATGTCCAAGTTGCCGTTGAAGAAATGTATTCATAAAAATGTCCATTACTGAAAGCAACCAAACTACCTACTGAAAAAGTGATAGTCCTGTTTCCTAAAGTATTAGAAGTAGAATTGAATTTTACAGTCCTGAACAGAGTTTGCCATTGTGCGGCTGTGGCAGTGCCTGTAAATGATAAAACACCTGTAGTTGAATTATAACTTGAAGAAACTCCACCTGGAAGTGAGCCAGAATAACTTAGTACATCACCAGATACAAATCCACCAGACACGGTTACTCTTGCATCAGTAACAGAGCTTGCACTATAAACCATAACATTCTGGTCAACAAAACGTGCCACATCATTCATAGCAAATACAGTACTGGAAGCAGATGTTGTTAATGATGTTGCAATCATTGTTATATTTCTGCTGTAAGTAAGTGTTACAGATGGGTCACCAGCCATCCCTCCATATTCTATTACATATCCAAGGGTATTACTCCCAAGATCGTTCCACTTACCAACAGAATTACTGGCATAAATTTCTCCATAATGTTCAGAACCCGAATTATTAGGTTCAGAAGTATTCCAATTCATATAACGACCTCCAACGGCTGAAGGTGTACCATTACCATTAGAGAACTGAGTACCCTTTTCACCTACAGGACCAGTTACCCAATACCATCTTCCTTCTGCTGCGGCCTGATCAGCATAGGTACTACTACCTGTTGCCAGATTAATATGGGTATAGTCGTCACTGGCACCAATCCATGCATCTGAAGCTAATTTCTGACGGATGAATTCATTCTCATTAGCGGTTGTAATGGTAGCCAAATAACCTTGCTGTCCATAAAATGTTTTGGATGCCGCATCCGTTTTTGCAGCCGACCATGTGAATGTTCCAGTTATATATTCATAAAAGTGGCCATTCTCAGAAAACGCTATTGCAGAGCCCAGGTTAAATGTAATAGTGCGCTGCAATGCTGAACTGGAAGTGGAATTGAATTTTACTGTTCGTAATAAAGCTTCATACTCAGCTAATGTAGCACTACCTGAAAATGTCAATACGCCTGTTGTTGCGTTATAATTCCCAGTAACTCCGGAAGGCAAACTTCCAGTATAAGAAAGTACATCACCTGTACTAAAGTTGGTGGCTATACTTACCAGGGCTGTTGTGATAGTACCTGAGCCTGTTATTGAAATTGCAGGTTCTACGAAAATGGCGGGGGCATTGTTTGCAATTGATGTACTGGAAACTGTTCCTGAAATTACTAATTGAGCATTGCTAATCATGCTGGAAGTAACTGCCAGCAAGGCGAGGTAGAGATATTTCATTGGGGTTCGGATTTAGGGTTGCTAAACTTATACAACTAACGTAAGGTGCTCTTAACAATTATTATATGTAAATAAATTAAGTACTAATTGCAAATTTGATAAGTGTATTTGATTACAATAGCATTGAATGTTATTGTCATAAATCAATAATCAGTTTTTATCACCAAAATTTTTCATTCAGGTGCGTGAAGACACGCACCTCAGCGGAAAATACTTCTCTTCCTCACTATTCCCAGAATAATCCCTTAAATCCCAGTTTGTATTTGGCTGTTCATCCTGTTTCTCCTTAAATCCTTTAATCCCGTTCAATCAAATAAGAATCACAGCTAATCCTACAAATCAAATTAATCCCAGTCTGTATTGGCTGTTCATCCTTCCCAATCCTTTAATCCTGTGCAAGTCAACAAGAATCACAGCTAATCACATAAATCAAATTAACCCAGTCTCAGCTGCTATCCCAACATCATCAGAAGCTTAAAATCATTGTCACATGTTATCTGTATCATCGCTTCGCTGTACCTTTGTTCTTGCAAGCAATAGATTAAAGTAGCGTTTCCTTTACCCGAGGTTGGTAGTAAGATGCTATCACTCAGTCCTATCATACTTATCCATTTCCCCGGATAGCCCTAACGCTCAGAGGCAATTAACCAAAACAGTCATTCTGTTTAATACATAATGACGATATGCTGCAATGAGACGTTTATCTTTTGTGACCGTTAGCCTGTTTCTTCTCATAGGTTGTAATCGTGAGATAAATAACACTATTAAAATAGCTGGAAAAGCTCAAGGCACCACTTATCATATCACTTATCTGGCTGGAATTGAATCAAACTACAGGGAATCTATTGATTCCATATTTACTACAATAGATCAATCCCTTTCTACCTATGTTCCCGGCTCTATAATATCACGTATAAACAAAAACGACTCAACTGTTATCGCCGATGAGTACTTCACAGAAGTATTCAATAAATCAATGGAAGTATCGGCTACTACTAATGGATTGTTCGATGTTACAGTAGCTCCTATTATAAACGCTTATGGATTTGGCTTTACTAAGAAAGGAAAAGTAACAGCAAGTCTTATCGATAGTCTTCTCCCCTTCATCGGATATAAAAAAGTAAACCTCGTTGATAAAAAAGTTCAGAAAGAATCCCCAAACGTGATGCTGGATTTTAACGCCATCGCTCAAGGCTACACTGTAGATGTATTGGCAAAATTCCTCGAAAGTAAAGCTGTCAGTAATTATATGGTTGAAGTGGGTGGCGAATTGAGAGCAAAAGGAAAAAACCTTGGGGATAGTATCTGGACTGTTGGCATAGAGCAACCAGTCGAAGACGCCACTAATGGAACCACATTAAATATTAAAATCAAACTAAAAGATAAAGCACTTGCCACATCCGGTAACTACAAAAAGTTCTACGTGGAAGATGGCAAAAAATACTCCCATATCATCAATCCATATACCGGATATCCCGCAAAGAACAGCTTATTAAGTGCTACGGTAATTGCTGATGATTGCATGACAGCCGATGCTTATGCAACGTCATTTATGGTAATGGGCTTGGAAAAATCAAAACAGTTTCTTTCAGAGCATAAGGAGTTAAAATTAGAAGTCATATTCATATACGATGAAAACGGGGTATGGAAAAGGTATTCTTCCAAGATATTCAAGGAAAACGAAGAATTGATTTATTAAAACAAATTTTCAGAAGTATTTACGATGATTCAAACAAAAAACAATAAACCAACATATATGAACACACAAAAATTAACGGGCGTACAGAGTTTTGCTTTGGTACTGCTTCGGATACTGATCGGTTGGCATTTCCTATACGAAGGAGTCATCAAAGCGTATAACCCATCCTGGACCTCAAGAGGCTATCTGCTTAGTGCATCTATCTTCAAACCATTCTTTACATGGATCGCTGGGGATACATTTATCTCCACCATCGACATGGCCAATATCGTAGGGCTAATAGCCGTAGGGGTTGCTTTACTTATAGGCATAAAAGTCCGTTGGGGCTGTATTGCAGGAATAGCCTTGTTATTACTTTATTACCTGGCTCATCCTCCATTCCCCGGATTACCACAAGGTCCTGCAGAAGGCAGTTATTGGTTAGTGAATAAGAACTTGATTGAACTGGTAGCACTTATTGTGATCTATCAATTCCCGTTGACAACTGTCTTTGGTATAGAATACTTTTTTAACAGGAATAAGGAAAACTCAACTTTAAACTAATCATCATGGCAAACGATAATAGTCCTTTCAAAAAATGGAACAGGCGCGATGTTTTAAAGACATTGGGAGGAATTCCCATATTCGGTGCAGTTTGGTATTCAGGTGCCAGTCTTACTGGTACTGCTAAACGCGATAAACAATTCTTACTTGAAACTCTCAACATAAAAGCTTCTCCTCCCCCAGCTACTGGTCCTATGAGTGGAAAACCACTTCGCATTGGTATCATTGGTTATGGTATCCGTGGTGAACAGCTTTGCCGAGCACTAGGATTCGCCTCTACGGCCTGGTTAAAAGACATGCAGGAAGCATTGGATAAGAATCCGAAAGATACAAGACTGGCTGATTTCAAAGCTCAGGAAAGCCTGAATATTAAACTAGCAGCTATCTGTGATGTGTTTGATATCCGTGCAGAGAAAGCTCTTGAGTCTTTCAATAAAGGTGACAACAAAATAAAACGCTTCCGCACACATACCGAGTTGATCAATAGTGGTGAAGTGGATGCTATCATTATCGCCACTCCAGACCATTGGCATGCTCCCATCTCCATTGAAGCATTGAATGCAGGAGTGCATGTATATGTTGAGAAGCCCATGACACATAATATTGCAGAAACATATTTATTACGTGAAACGGTTTTGAAAAACCCAAAGACGGTTTTTGCTGTTGGGCACCAGCACAGGCAAACACAAAGTTTCTTAACAGCACAGGATATTATCAAGAAGAATATCCTCGGACATGTTTCCTTAGTTGAAACAAATACCAACCGTAATGATGATAATGGCGCCTGGCAATATGATATACATGAGAAAGCTAGTCCGAAGACTATTGACTGGGATCTTTTCCTCGGCAATGCACCAAAAGAAGAATTCAATCTCGAACATTTCTTCCGGTGGCGCAAATGGTGGGCTTATGGTTCGGGATTGTCTGGTGATTTGATGACTCACGACTATGATCGCATCAACTGTTTGCTGAAAATGGGTATTCCCAATTCTGTAATTGCCTCTGGAGGTATCTACACTCATCGTGATGGCCGAAATGTACCTGATGTGATGCAGGTGAATATGGATTTCCCTGAGTTCACAACAGGAAGCAGTCAGAAACCCGGCAAAGAAAAAGGGATGACTTTCGTATATAGTGCCACTTTAGGAAACCAGTTTGACAGAGGTACTGTATTAATGGGACATGATGGAAGTATGGAAGTAGGCAACCAGATTACGGTGTATGCCGATCCACGGTCTACCAAATATGCAGAATTGATAAAAGAGCAACGTATAGAAGCGGGTGTACCTATCTATCAATATGATCCTGCTGTGAATGGAACAGATGCTGTCACTTCAGCCACTGCGAAATATTTCGCTAACAAAGGCTTGCTATGGACATACAGGGATGGCAAACGCGTAGATACGACTTTCCTTCATTTGCGTGAATGGTTAAGTTGTATCCGCAACGGAGGCACACCAAGTTGTTCTATCAAAGAAGGATTTGAGGAAGCGATATCTGCTCATATGGGTGGCCTATCCTACAAACTCGGACGTAGAATAGACTGGGATCCAGTTGCTGAGAAGATTATTGCATTACCTGGCGAGGACCTGGATGCGGTGTTATTGGCAAACAAGTGAGAAGGGGATTAATACAGGACCTTGATGGACAGGATAATTGGGATGGACAGGATGGGTCATAGAACTTAAGATTGCCTATAATTAATAAGTCTCTTACCGTCACCCCTCCGCCGCGGCGGAGAGAGTCTCCCAAAAGGATTGTATTTGTCTGGAACAGGATTAAAAGATTAAAGGAAATACAGGATTAACAGCCAAATGCAGTCTGGGATTTAAGGGATTATTCTGGGATTAGGTAAGAAGAGAAGTATTAAATCTTCAGAGATTCAGAAATACCTTCTTGAGGAGTCTGATTTTTCCGCTGAGGTGCGTGTCTTCACGCACCTCAACTGTTTAGTTTACTTCGTCGTAGTGTCTCCCGCACTGCATCTCATACAATTAGATTGTAAGAAGGGGACACTGCGAAGTAACGGAAACAAAGCTCGATCGGCCAGAACAGACTATGATATATGTGATTTG
>JADKJI010000038.1 GCA_016721085.1 Chitinophagaceae bacterium
GGGCGACCTTCAAAATAAGCGCTTTGCAATTGGACAGTCTGATTATGGTGGCGGAATAGGGGTGACTTATGACATAAGTTCACGTTTGGCCATACGCTCCAATTTCAGCTTAGGAAGGGTATCGGCAGAGGATAAGAATAACGAACCTAGTCTCCAGCCCAGAAACCTTAGTTTCCAGTCAAAAATCATAGAAGGCAATCTATTGTTGGAATGGACTTTTTTCGATTTAGACCGTCAGCGCCTTTCTCCATACATTTTTGCTGGTATTGCCCGCTATCATTTTGACCCATATGCTTTTGATACTTTAGGAAATAAGATATTCCTGAAACCTCTTAGCACTGAAGGACAAGGATTGTCTCAATATCCCAATGTTAAAACCTATAAACTCGGTCAATGGGCTATTCCATTTGGAGGAGGTATAAGGCTAAGGGTTTCTGACAATGTAACTCTGGGATATGAATTGGGTATGAGAAAGCTCTTTACTGATTATCTTGATGATGTAAGCGGTCTATATGTTGATCAATTTATTCTGGCTCAGAGAAGGGACTAAAAGCTGTGGAAATGGCTTTTAGGGCCGGTGAAGTAAAAAACAGTACAGCCACATATCCATCTGCCGGCGATAAAAGGGGTGGAAGCCAATTCAAGGATTGGTATTATTTCCATGGATTAACGCTTTCATTTGCCCTTAATACCTCAGGGTCAGGATTTGGGAAAAAGGGAAGCATGGCTTGTCCAAAAAGAATTTTATGAAAATATATCTTAGATAGTTGCAAAAAAGGCTCCTTCGGGACCTTTTTTGCTTTATACAAAAGCAAATTTTCGGTAGGCTATTATTGTTTAAGCCATCTTGCGTGCTAAGAAATATCTGCCTTAAACAGTATTTTAAAAAACTCCAGAAAATATGCTGCAGTAAAACCTTTTCCAATGCATAGTGTTTTACTTTTGCAAATCAAATCATCATATGGCATTTCGTAATCAGCAACATTTTATAGACACATTGGAGAAAGAGGGTGAATTGGTTAGGATCAGTTCGTATGTTGACCCCAAACTGGAGATCGCCGAAATTACAGATAGGGTTAGTAAGATGCCCGGTGGTGGTAAAGCCCTTCTATTCGAAAATACTGGTTACGATTTTCCAGTGTTGATGAATGCCTATGGCAGTGAAAAAAGAATGAGTATTGCACTGGGTGTAACTCATCTGGATGATGTTGCCAGGGAGATTGAAAGCTTATTCAAAATGCTTAGTGCTCCCAAAGAAGGACTTTTAGACAAGCTAAAGATGCTTCCAAAGCTTGCTCAGTTTTCAAGCTGGATGCCTAAAGTGGTTAGTGGTCGCGGTGAATGTCAGGAAGTGGTAATTACAGACAAGCCGGATATTACCAAATTACCTGTAATCACCTGCTGGCCAAAAGATGGAGGCCCTTTTGTTACTTTACCTGTTATTCATACAAAAGATCCTAATACCAATTCCCGCAATGTTGGAATGTACCGAATGCAGGTATTTGGCCCTGACTTAACGGGTATGCACTGGCATAAACATAAAGTGAGTGCAAAGCATTTTTCTGAATATAAGAAGCTGGGTAAAAAAATGCCGGTTGCTGTAGCATTAGGAGGAGACCCTGTATATGCGTATTCAGCAACAGCACCATTGCCTGAAAACGTGGATGAATATATGCTCGCTGGTTTTCTAAGGAAAAAGAAAGTGGAGTTGGTAAAGTGTATTACTCAACCTGAAATAGAAGTGCCAGCAGACGCTGATTTTATCATAGAAGGATATGTTGATCCGGCAGCCCCATTGATCTGGGAAGGTCCTTTTGGTGACCATACAGGGTATTATTCACTGCCCGATTTCTATCCACGGTTTCATATTACCGCTATCACCCATAAGAAAAAGGCAGTCTATCCCGCTACAATAGTAGGTATCCCACCACAAGAAGATGCCTGGTTGGGTAAAGCAACCGAAAGGATATTCCTGGCACCTATCAAAATGACCATGGTGCCCGAAATAACGGATATGGATATGCCACTGGAAGGAGTATTTCATAACCTGGTGATTACCCAGATTCAAAAAGATTATGCAGGACAGGGACAAAAGGTGATGAATGCAATGTGGGGGGCTGGACAGATGATGTTCAATAAGATTTTGGTGCTGGCAGATACAGCAGTTAAGATACAAGACTACAAGGCGCTTGCTAAATATGTTTCAAAAAACCTTGACCCGGCAAACGATATCGGGTTTTCACAAGGCCCAATGGATGTACTCGATCATAGTTGCAGCAAACTAGGCTTTGGAGGAAAGATGTGTATTGATGGAACAGTGAAAAAAGAAGAGGAGAGAAATGAATTGTTTCAGGGTATTATGGATAATAAGGTGGTGGATCCTCGTGTAATTATGGATAAATTCCCCGAGATTAAAGCAGTCAATACGTCGCTTTTACCAGATGACATTTCATGTATTCTTGTTTCAGTACAAAAGAACCGACCTGGTCATATCAAAGCGCTACATCAGCAATTATGTGACATGCCAGAATTGGAAGGTTTGAAGTTGATCTTATATGTAGAACATACTGTTGATGCTAATGATCTCTCTGTGGCCCTGTGGCGCTTCTGTAACAACCTTGATCCAAAAAGAGATAGTATTCTTGTCGAAAAGCAAGTAGTTAAATACCCAATGACCCATTGGTCATGCATGGGTTTTGATGGAACTATAAAGACAAAAGAGATCGACAATTTCCAACGCGACTGGCCAAATATCATTGTAGCAGCAGACGCTACCATAGCAGCTGTAGACGCAAAATGGAATTCTCTTGGATTAGGTGTATTCCAGCCATCACCATCGTTGAAGTTTAAGGGGCAGATTTATGGGGAGGAAGCGGTAGTCGGGAGTTAGTAGTCCGGAAGTCGGGAAGTCCGAAAGTCCGGAAGAAAATACAAATACATAGTAGGGAAGTAGGGTAGTAGGGAAGTAAGGAAGGAGAAACAATCTTTTGTGTTTTAAGTCATATATAAAATTTAACCGCAGAGGCGCAGGGACGCAGAGATAATCCTCTGCGTCCCTGCGTCTCTGCGGGTTATAATATTACCTACTAAATGTTTCAATAATTAAAAATTCTCCCTTACTACCTCACTACCTAACTTCCCTACTATGTATTTGTATTTTCTTCCGGACTAGAATTTCAGGTTCTCCAAACCACATGAGCCGCGGACTTAAATATCAGAGACCTCAAAATTCAAACGCTGCGGACTTCCGGACTATTCTCCCCTTCTTCAACACCAACGGCTCATTCAAAATATTCACCATCTTCTTATAGAAATCTTTCACAGTAGGATATTCGTAGGAATCAAAAACCGGGCGTGCTATCTGGGTTTTTATTCTAACAGTTATTTTCCGGGTTTGTACATCGTAGTTCATTATTCGCGACATGGTAATACTGTTATCTGGCATTACAAGGTTTATGTTTTGAGGCAGTGTTTCTGGCTTAAGGCCTTGTGGTAATTCAATTACTTGTGTTACTACACTAGTAGCCTCTGTTCCAAAATTGATATTAGTGAAACGTATGTCCGACACAAATGGGGTCCTATTTAAACCATTAAATAAATTGACGTCGACAGTATAATAATCACCTGAAGATGGATTTGAAACTGTAAAGTTGAACAGTTGTTCTAATGGGGCATCTTCCTTGTCCTTGTTGTTGATAACAAGGCTATCTATAATCATATCGCTTACCGGTTTCATCAGGTATTTCTCTGAGAATTCCTTTTGGTCGTGAGTGCTCAGAAAATCGAGTTTGTCGAGACGGGTATAATCATAGCTGCTTACTGTAGCATGGCCTTTAAGTATTCCATCTTCGCTGATAGTAGATACTATTCCTACATAATTCTTTTGACTTTTAGTGGAATCTTTTAATGTTATTAAACTTGAATTCTTTCTGGCTACAAGAAACCCGGTAGTGTTTATAAGTTCAAAAGGAATGATATTGGGTGGAGTATCAGTAGCAGTGCCATCAAGAAAGTATTTCTTATTGTCAATAGTAACCATGGCAACCACTTTATTGAATTGATCCTTGAAAGGATAAGTGGTATTTACTTTTCCATGATGCCTTTCGCTAACCAGTACTGGCGATACGTTAAGTCCAACTTCCATCAGCAGGTTAATAAGAAGCAGATTTATTTCGCCAGCATTTCCGGATTTTTTATCCCATGTTTTGCGTAAAGATTCACTGGCGTATTTTGAACTCATTCCATTCCAATTGAATTTTTTCCGGATTAAGTTATAGACCGTTGTCATTTTTTCATAATCGGTTGGAAGAGCTTTTACTTGCTTGATGAAATCGTCGGCACCACCAATATTCTTTTCTATCTGGCGACCGAATGATTCATTTATTGTAAGATCGCGACCCAGGTCTTCCCAGGTATTATCATATTTTTGTTTTACGCCATCACTGGATTGGTACTGTGAAATCTGGAAAATTACTCTTTGTCTATAGTCATCCCTTGCATCCATGTATGGCTCATTTCTTAGCGCAGCGATATTCCTCATTTCAAAAATGACCCGTCCTTCATCCTGAATGGTTTTTGTATCTAAGACCAGATTAGGACTTTTACTTATCTTATAGGCGAATGTGAGTCTTGGTAATATGGTAAGGTCATAATGACTGATGGCGGTTGGGATGTCTGTTTGAAAACGCCATTCCTCCAATCCTGCAAAACTTTTCATCCTCGATTCATATTGGTATTCGATGATACTGCCTACTTTTACCTCGGGCATCGCCAATTTTACTTCAGAATAATACTCGTTTATTTTCTTTCTGAAAATGGAGCTTTTATCAAGATTGATTACATAGGGCACTTTGTTTTCATCAAGATTATGTACATATCCTTTTATGTCGTAAAGGGTTTCGAATTCGTCTTTATTGTAATAGGGAATGCTGATATTGCCTCTGTCCAGGGCGCTTGCTTTAAGTATCTTGATACGGATTCGTCTTACTGTTACAAGATTATAGTCGACAGGTGTTGCAACAGCTTGGTCTAATAAGATAACTGCATCCGCTTCCTTGTCGAAGTCGCATTCAGTCATCATAATATCACTCTTAGATATAGAACCGTAGTCCGGTATCTTTGATTGCGCTTTTCGAAATCAAAGTCAATACCAGTAATGAAATAGTTAATAGCTTTTTCATTGCATCAAATTGTGAGAGCATTAGGGGCTAATGAATTCATTCTTTCTTTACAACCAGTTTCTGCTGTTGTTCTCTTATAATATCGCTGAAGAATTTAGCGGCTTCCTGATAATGCGAAGCTTTGATTACATATTGGTCAAGGGTTAAACGGCAGGTAGTGAAGAGTTGCCGTTTGGCAGCGTCGTATTTATAATTTGATTCGAATTGCCCGATTTGATCTTTAATAACTGTTGGTTTTGGCAGAGTTTCAATGGTAAAACCTTCAGGCAATTGGTAAATGGTAGTATCGGTTTGAATAAGGGGGAATTCCATATAATAATCAGATTCCCTTTTCTCCATTTTTGGTAAAGCAGTATTCCAGAATTTGTAAAGACGTGCATTCAGGAACATTTTGCTTCCTGTACTGAAATCCGGAATTTTTTCAAAGCTCATATCATAATGAAGAGTATACTGGCTGCCATTCACATCCTTTTTTACAATCTGCAGATCATCTGGTTGTTTGAATCCGACCCTGTTGATTAGGTATGATTTTTTTACCTGATCAGTTGATTCAAATAATCGACTGTTCAATACATCTGTAAATTCCCCAGTATGATGAACATCAATAGCTGCTGTACCTGAGCCATTTTCAGCCATGGTTATTAATGTATATGAATGCAAAACATTGTTTGATGCCTTGCTTCTTGGCGTTGGCACCATTACCCCACCTGTTTCAGTAATAAGGAAGGCATTTCTGTTTTCTGTGAAATTGCCTAATACGCCAAAGGGTTGGGTACGACTGGTACATTCAAGCCAAATAGTATCCTTTGGTTGAGGTACACAAAGAATCACATGATTAAATGCATTCTGAGGGAAGTCTTTATCTACAGGCATTTCATCATAACCGGCATTAATAATAGCATAATGGCTGGGAATGTTAACTGCATTCAGCATAGCCTGCATAAAATTACTAAGGGCCTTACAATCACCATATTTCTTGCTCTCAACAAAATCGGCAGAGAACGGTTTCCAGCCACCAATACCCAATTGAATACTTACATATCTGAAATTATCCTGCAGATACTTATATAAAATGGCAACTTTCTCCTTATCAGATTTTGCATCTTTAACCAGATTCCTGTAAAAACCCTGGCTTTGTTCAGGTAGCTTATTTGTTTGTTTTATTAGTGTGGTTTGCCATTTTCCGTACGATTGCCAGCTACTCATGTCCCCTTCATAATCATCCATTTCAAAAAGGGTAGGGGCTATCATTACCCTTGGAATATCTCTTGATGCTGCCCCGTCTTCATCTTTAAAAGGCCCTGCATTTTGAACTGACCATACATATGTAATAGAACCATTCTCTTCCTTAATAGTTGGCTGAAGCGAACAACGATAGTTTTTATACCTGACTTTGTTGTTTGCAGCGGTTGTTATGGTATAATTCGATTTTTGAATCGTCTGCTCAGGTAATTGAGGAATAAAATCTTCATATTCAAGTATTCCATCATAAGCAATGGCATAATTATATTCAACAGTAATCGGATATTTATCTGTTGTTACCATCCCATAAATAATCTTGTTATCTGTTACCAAAGAAAAACCATCATCATCGCTCGCTTTTTCCAAATCCTTTTTCTTGTAGTGTCTTATATAGTTGCCTTTTTCATCAAATACATTGATTTCTATATCCTCAATTTTGCGAAACTTATCAGGATATTGAACAAAAACCAATTGTCGCTGTGCTTTTTCATTAAGAACGGTTACAACCCGTTTTACTTCCTGTCGTCCGCGCCCGGGACTTTTTATTATAATATTAGTTTTCTGCTCCCTTATTACAGCATTAACATCTTTTTTCAAGCTATCGGGTATACCCGTTACAGCATATTGGGGTCGGTCCTGGGCATTCAATATCCTGAGACCGAAAACGAAGAGGAGCAAAAGCGTTTTTTTCATAAAGTGGTGCTCTAACTGATAAATCAAGGTTTTGGAACGGGTAAGGTTTTTTTCCTGAACACGAATTGTTCATTGAGTAATTCGAAAAGCTTCTTGTAGAATTCACGGAAATCAGGATATTCTTCAGTTGTATAGAAAGGTTTGATGAAATCCAATGTAATACGAATAGAAACACTATTGCCACTAACAGCTGCTATCCTGCGTATGTTTATGCTACTATCTGGCATCATCATCCTGATATTCTTTGGTAATTCCTCAAAAACGTAACCCTCAGGAATATTAAAGTAACCGATAATATTAAAGGATTGGTTTTCTCCAAAAAATACATCTGAAAAGCGATTGTCGGCTACAAAAGGATTCTTTTCCATTCCGGTAAACATATTTACCGTAAAGTATTTGTAGTCTCCAGAACCACTTATGTTTTTACTGAATTTAAATGTTTCCCTTAGCGGTAAAGAATCCACAGCTTCATTTTCTGATTTGTAATCTGATATTTCCGTATCCGGATTCTTATCGGTCAGGAATTCTTTTATGTATTTGTCTTTCCCTTTTTTTATTTCAGGAAGTTTTTCAAGTTTGGCATAGTCAATCGATGTGATCGATGTTTCCCCTTTCATTGTGCCGTTCTCTTCAATATTTCCCTGGATAGCTATAAAACTCTTATGTTTTAAATTTTCATTCCAGAGTGGCTTCCAACCCCATTCCATTGTCTCCAGTTTTTCAATAACCAATCCTTGGGTATACATAACATCATCAGGGATAAGATGGGACGGATAGTCCTTATTGGTGGCATCCAATACATAAAAATCGTCCCCAATCGTAACATAGGCCATTACTTTATTGAATTGGTCGAAACCTGCTACTAGGGTATTGATAAAGCCATTGCTTCTTGTACTTACAAGTACTGGTTTAGCTTCAAGACCAGCATCTTTGAGAAGGTTTACCAAAATCAGGTTTATCTCGCCGCTGGTTCCTTTTTTATCCTTCCAGGCAGACTTTACTCCATCGAGTGCCCAGATATTTGAGTATCCATTCCATTCCATGTTTTTTTGTACATAATGGTGAATGGTCTTCATTTTCTCATAAGGTGAACTTACTTTCTTCAATGAGTCATCAAGATCTGTTGTGCGGGGGATATTCTTCTTTAGCTGTTCGCCGAAATCAGGATCTTCCATAAGTTGTTTAATAATACCAGGCCATGTGCGTAACATGCTATGACGTACAGCATCAGGTGTTGTTATGGCCATCACCCTCATTTCAAGGTGTTGGAGATAATCATCTTCACTACTTATATATGGCTCGTCCCTTAAAGCCGGTACATTACTCATTGTATACTGCTTAATGATCCTGTCGCTTTTATTTGGAATAGTAGTAGCTGTATAGTCCAATACGCATTTTGGTGTAGCCATCAATTCAATCTGATAAGGGAAATCGGTTTTGTACCTGCTATAGGCAACGGGTATAGCCCTTTGGAAATACCAATTGCGAACACCCGCATTTGTAACGGTGTAACGGTATTCAATTACGCTTCCAACTTTAACTTCAGGGAAGGCAAATACCAATTCTGTATATCTTGAATCGATCTTTTTCTCCATGATCGATTTCTTATCTACTTGAGTAGTAACAATGCCTCCATTCGCATCCAGATTAAAGGTTTGAGCAGTCAATTTCCGGATAGATTCATCTCCCTTGAAACTATGATAGGGTATGTGTATATTAGCTCTTTCAAAGCCTTTTTCTTTGAGAATCTTGATTCTGATATGACGGACGAATTCAATCCGTCCACCCATGTCAGACACCAGTTCGCCAACATCAAACAAAACCAAGGCTTCTGCGTCTTTATCAAAAGAACAGACTTTCATTTCGAGTGATGGTTTGTCGATGGTGCCCCATTCTGGTACATCTTTATCTTTTTGGGCAAATGATGTTAAAGCGAAAATCAGGAGGAGGGCGGTTGAAAAAGAGTGTTTCATACAGTTATGATAAAGGTAAGTGGATACTTAAATGTACATATTTTTTTAAATTCGAAAAAGAAACAACTACATGTTTTTGAAAATCAGAGCCGTATTTCTACTATTCCTTGCAGTTAGTTTGACGTTACTAACACTAACCGTACAGTCACAACCGAAAAAAACGGCTAAACCAAAGCCTAAAGTTGACGCCAGTCAACAAATGGCGAAACTAAAGAAAACACCTAGTACACTTCTTTGGGAGGTGAGTGGCAATGGGTTAAAAGAACCTTCTTACCTGTTCGGTACCATGCATATCCTTTGTCTGGAAGATGCAAGGCTTAGCGAGGATTGAAGAAGATCATAAAGGAAAGCAAAAAGATATATTTCGAAATTGATATGGACGACAGGGAGCAGATGATGGGGGCCTTGAAATATGTTCGTATGAACGATGGGGTGAAATTATCTGATCTGCTTACTAAAGAAGAATTTGAAAGGGTAGATGCTTATTTTAAAAAAAACTTCCAGATTCCTTGTTTCAATGATGAACCGCTTTAAACCCCTGTTCGTTTCAAGTTTGTTAGGGGAGAAGATGATGGAATGTACCACACAGAAGGGTATGGAAGAACAGATTATGAAGGAGTCCAAACAATATGATAAAGTGATCATGGGATTGGAAACAGTTCAGTTTCAGGCTGGATTGTTCGACAGCATACCTTATGCAAAGCAGGCGAAAGACCTCATACAATATATTGACAGTGCCGACAATTATAAAAGCAATATGAAGGTGATGGTGGATGTATATAAGAAACAGGATCTGGATAGAATGGATAGTCTTACCCGTAAGAGTGACCCGGGTATGGATCAGTACATGGATTTGTTGCTTTACGACCGGAACAGGAAATGGGTGCAACAGATGCCGAGTCTGATGATGGAGGGGACATTTGTTGTTTGCTGTAGGGGCAGGACATTTGCCCGGAGAAAAAGGGGTCATAGCCCTGTTAAAAGCAAAGGGTATACTGTAAAGCCACTCAAGAACTGATATAATGAAAAAGGACCTCAAATGAGGTCCTTTTTATTAAAGTAAGATCGTTTTAGAATTTCTCTAAACCACTGAAGAAGAAGCTGCCTTCGATGGCTGCATTCTCATCACTATCACTTCCGTGAACTGCATTTTCGCCAATTGAAGTTGCATATAATTTGCGGATAGTGCCTTCCTCAGCTTGGGCTGGGTTGGTAGCTCCAATCACTTTGCGGAATTCTGCTACTGCATTATCCTTTTCAAGGATGGCAGCAATAATTACTCCACTGCTCATGAATTCACTAACTCGCCATAGAATGGGCGGGCACTATGCACTGCATAGAATTCGCCAGCCTTCTCAGGACTCAATTTTGTCTGTTTCAAAGACACTACACGAAATCCTGCTTTAATGATATGATCTAAAATAGCTCCGGCATGACCATTTTTCATGGCATCTGGCTTGATCATCGTAAATGTACGGTTGCTCATAACTAGGTTCAATTTTGGCGGCAAAGGTAGGGGAAGAAGTCCGAAAGTCCGAAGCGTTTGAGTTTTGAGCTCCAGATATTTAAGTCCGCGGTGTCTGAGCTTTGGAAGCCGATTCTGGGGGAGTCCGGAAGTCCGAAAGTCGGGAAGTCCGGAAGAAAATACAAATACAGAGTAGGGAAGTAAGGAAGTTAGGTAGTAGGTAGGGAAGTAGGTGAGTAGGGGAGAATGTGAGCCTGAATTATGAAAAATAAGAAAGTTAAAGGTCTTTATGCTTTTCAACCGTAGAGGCCTTGAGACAACCCTCTAGGTCTCCGCACCTTTCCAGTTGAATTATACTAATTACCCCCTACTTCCTTACTACCTAACTTCCTTACTTCCCTACTCTGTATTTGTATTTTCTTCCGGACTAGAATTTCAGGTTCTCCAAAGCTCAGGGGCCGCGGACTTAAATTTCAGGGGCTCAACACCCCCCCCGCCCTCCCCCCCCCCCCCCCCCCCCCGGGCCCCGGGGGGTTCTCCAAAGCTCAGGTACCGCGGACTTAAATATCAGGGATTTCAAAATTCAAACACATCGGACTTCCGGACTTCTTCCTTACCTTTGCCCCCTTTTAATGAAACAAATACAAGAACTATACCCACAGCTTGCTACACCCCGTAAGGTGGTGATTACCACGCATCAAAAGCCAGATGCCGACGCCATGGGGTCTTCTCTGGCACTTTACCACTTCCTGAGTCAGTTCGGACATGAAATAACAGTCATTTCTCCCACCAACTGGGCTGGATGGCTGAATTGGATGCCTGGGGTGGATACTGTGGTTGATTATGAGCTTAACAAAGAGAAAACTGCTGGTTTGCTGGCAGAAGCGGATTGGCTGTTTTGTCTCGACTTCAATATCTTCCACCGTACCAAAAATCTGGCTCCACTTTTAGCCGCCGCTACCTGTACTAAAATATTAATTGACCATCATCAGGAGCCTGATAGTGTTAACTTTCAATACGGAATAAGTGATACGGCAAAGAGCTCCACTTGCGAGATGATATTCGACTTCATTTCCAATTCAGGTAATGAGGATAAGATAGATATCAGGATTGCCGATTGTCTTTATGCCGGTGTAATGGCCGATACCGGATCCTTCAGATTCCCATCTGCCCATGCCGGAGTTCACCGAATGGTAGCTGTTTTAAAGGAAAAGGGACTTCAGCACACGAAAGTTCATGAGAATATCTATGATAATTTCCTGGAAAACAGGCTGCGTTTCATAGGACATATCCTGATGAACAGGATGGATGTGAATTATGAATATAATACGGCTCTTATTTCCATTTCTAAAAAGGACCTGTTGAGGTATCATATCCGTACAGGGGATACCGAAGGGTTAGTGAATTACCCTTTGAGCATTCAGGGTATCAAAATGGCGGCCTTGGTAATTGACCGGGATGAGGAGCGGAAATGGAGTTTTAGAAGCAAGGGTGATTTTGATGTGAATACCTTTGCCCGTAAGCACTTCGAAGGTGGGGGTCATTATAATGCTGCTGGCGGCAGAAGCAGCGAAAGCCTCGACGACACCGTAAGCAACTTCAAAAAGGTCATAAAAGAGTATAAAACAGAATTGCAATCTTAAAATTTGGAAATGATAGAAAGGCGCCGTCAGGAAACCTTATCTTCGCGTTCCATAAAAATTAAAAACACAACAATGAAACAATTTCGTGTGGGCATCTTAGCCGCTTTTGCCATGTTGCTTCTTGCAGCTTGCGGTGGTAGTAGCTTTAAGAAAACCAAAAGCGGTTTGATGTACAAGATCATTACCGACGGAAAAAATCCGGCTGTAAAAAATGGTCAGGTTATTAAGTTTGAATATGTTCAGAAAATCCGAGATTCAATCCTTTCTGGTTCTGCTGATAATGGCCCTGCTTATGTAACCATCGATTCCAGCATCACCCCAGATTATAACCCAGTAGAAGTTTTTGGTCTCGTGAGCAAAGGTGATAGCGTTGTAGTTATCATGGAAGTGGATACCCTTCGCAAAAAAGCGGGTGGCCAGTTACCTCCATTCTTAAAACCAAAGGACAAGATCATTCTTACAATGAAAGTGTTGAATGTTTTTGCAACTGTTGAAGAGTCTGAAAAAGACAAGCAAGTGGTTATTGAGCAAATGATGAAGAAACAAGCTGCTGAAGCAGAAGTACAAAAAGGTAAAGACCTTAAAGTGTTGGAAGATTATCTGAAATCAAAGAATATCACTGCACAGAAAGCGCCTAAAGGAACTTTGGTGGAAATCAAAGAGGCTGGAAGCGGTCTTGCTTGCGATTCTGGAATGTATGTAACTGTTAACTACACTGGTCAAACTTTGGCAGGTAAAGTATTTGATTCAAGTATCGAACCTTCTTTCGGACACCAGCCTTATACCCTACAGATAGGTGCCCATGGTGCTATCGAAGGTTGGGATGATGGTCTTCGCTTGCTCCGCAAAGGAAGCAAAGCAAACCTCTATATACCTTCTGCTCTTGGTTATGGCAAGAGAGGTAACGGTGCTGATATTAAGCCCGACGAAAATCTTCAATTCTATGTGGAGATTCTTGATGTAAAAGATAAGATGCCTCCTCCACCGCCTCCAATGGCGCCAGGTGGTGCTCAACAAGGAAACCAATAAGCTTTCCGATAATAGAAAAGGGCGATTGTATTTTTTACAATCGCCCTTTTTTATTGTGCTTTAATTTCATGCCTTATCATATAACTCCCATAGCTGGATAGCTTCCATGGCTTCCTTTACATCATGAACCCTTAAAATATTGGCCCCTTTTTCAAGCGCCAGTGTATTTACAACCGTTGTTCCATTCAATGCTTCAGCAGCAGTTATTCCAAGCGATTTATAGATGGTTGATTTGCGCGATAACCCTACCAGTAAAGGCCTGTTGAAGATCCTGAACACCTCCAGCTGTTTCAAAAGCTTGAAATTATGTTCGGCTGTTTTGGCAAATCCAAAGCCGGGGTCCAATTATGATATCCTTTATACCGGCTTGCCGGCATTGTTCTGTTTTCTGAATGAAAAAATCAACTACTTCAAGACAAACATCATCATAAACAGCCTCTTGTTGCATGGTTTCATGAATTCCTTTCATGTGCATGCAGATATATGGCACTTTTAGGGTGGCAACTGTTGGAATCATCTCTTTTTCCCTGTTTCCGGCACTGATATCATTCACGATACATGCGCCAGCTCTACAGCCGCTTTGCTATTTCACTTCGAAAGGTATCAACCGATAACAAGGTCTTGGGGAAAGGCTTTTGCCAGGGCTTTGATGGCGGAACCACCCCTTTCTTTCTCTTCAGCTTCACTTATGGTCATACTTCCAGGACGGGCTTTGTCCGCCGATATCCAAATATGGTGGCCCCTTCAGCTATCCATTTTCCCGGCCACCTCCATAATCGAATCGGTTCCGGTATACCTGCTTCCAGCGTAAAAAGAGTCGGGAGTAGTATTAATAATACCCATCACCTGTGGTTTATCCACAACCCAAAGCCTGCCGTTGCAATTCATTGTAAACATTGCTCCTTAATCTTTATTTTTGACGGATAAAATTGAGGAAATAATTTAATTCGGATTGATTTATTTCCAATTCCAACCAGTAGAAAATTATGAGTGATCCGTTAGCATTAAAAGTTATGAGTCAAACCCAGGAACAATACCAGAAGGCAGTACAGGAATGCAGGGATATTTTTTTGAAAAAAGCCCGTGATTACGGTACCTCCTGGAGGGTATTGCGAATCATCTCTATTGCCGACCAGATATTCATCAAAGCCCAACGTATCCGCACCATCCAGCAAAAAGGAGAACAGAAAGTAGGGGATGATGTAAACAGTGAATTCAAGGGGATTGTAAACTATGGTGTAATCGGACTTATTCAGCTCGATCTTCCAACAGAAAGTATAGAAGACCTTCCAGTAGAAACCGTATCTCAATGGTTCGACAAAAAAATCCATTTTGCCCAGGAAGTAATGATGGATAAGAACCACGACTATGGCGAAGCCTGGAGAGATATGAGTCAGGAAAGTTTTGTTGACCTGATTCTAATGAAATTACTCCGCATCCGACAAATAGTATCAAACGATGGCAAGACTCTTATCAGTGAAGGAATTGATGCCAATTTTGTGGATATAATCAACTACTCGTTGTTTGCGTTGATTCTGATAAAGAGAGGAAAACACAGAGGTAATTTAGGTTTAAGGTTTAAGGGTTTAAAGTTTAAGGTTAGTCCCTAAGGGTGTCTTGAAAGCTAGTTTAATGTTTAGGTTTTAAAGTTCAAGAAGTTCAATATGTTCCATTAGGTGTTCCAAAAGTTTAAGAGTTGTTGCAGGTTTTAAGGTTTAATAGTTTAAGGGTTGCTCCCGCTAAGGTGCGTGTCTTCACGCACCTTACAGAGCAAGAGTAATGTGGGTTGGAGTGAGCAAGTAGGTCAATATGTTCCTAATGTTCCAAAAGTGTAAGAGGTTATGCAGGTTTTAAGGTTTAATAGTTTAAGGGTTGCTCCCGCTAAGGTGCGTGTCTTCACGCACCTTAAATAGGAAGCGGACTGCTAAGGTGCTTGTCTTCAGGCACCTTGAATCAAAGTTCTTGATGCACGATAAAATCAAAATGATATGATTGTATCAATAAATTTATCAGAAGGGTTTAGGATTTGTAAGAATAATCAAAAGGACAAACGTTCAGCTCCTTCCTTACTTCCTAACTTCCATTCTTCCCTACTCTAAATATTCCCATCATGAAGCTTCTCATCAATTTTGTTCGTGTTTTTGTTGGAGTGCTATTCATCTTTTCTGGATTAGTGAAGGCGAATGATCCATTGGGATTGAGCTATAAAATGCAGGAGTTTTTTGAATTGTGGAATATGCATTTCCTGAATGCTTATACATTATCCTTCTCTATAATAATGATAGCTTTTGAAATTGTGGCAGGGGTTGCCTTATTGGTAGGATGGCAGATGCGATTATTCAGTTGGCTATTATTGATACTGATCATATTCTTCACTTTCCTTACTGGCTATGCCGTTATTACTGGTACGCCAAAAGAATGTGGTTGTTTCGGGAATTGCATTCCACTTACATCCGATCAATCATTCATGAAAGACCTCTTATTACTCGCATTGATTCTGCTGCTATTGGTATTCAGGAAAAAAATCCAACCTCTGTTTAGTGCAAAAGGAAGTATCATCGTATTGTTCTTCTCAACAGTATTCACATTAGCATTCATGTGGTATGCATTGGTGCATCTTCCGGTTGTGGATTGTCTTGCGTATAAGGAAGGCAATAGTATTCTGGGTGGCATGAAAGTACCTGAAGGGGCTCGTCCAGATAGTACTGTCATAACTTTCGTTTATAAGAAAGGAGGACAGGATATGGAATTCACAGCCGACAAGTTCCCGGAAGATTTCAGTGACAGCCTTTATACTTTCGTAAAAAGATATGATAAAGTAGTTCGCAGAGGTAATGCTGAACCAGCAATAAAAGACTTCGCCCTAACTAATCAAAAAGGCGAACCGATGACAGAAACCGTGTTAAGCGGAGAAGGATATAAGTTGCTTTTGTTTTTAAGAAGTGATTATCCACAAGGGGAATGGTTGACCTATCTGGATATGATAGCTCAGACAGCTTCAGCAAATGCTATTGGCAGGGAAATTGTCACAAGTATAAATCTTGAGACTTTGTATAAGAATCCACCGCCTGTATTCTATAAATTTAATGCGGTGCTTTGTGATGCTACCGTAATCAAAACTACGGCCAGGGCAAATCCAACTTTATTCCTTTTGAATCGTGATACAATTGTGAAGAAATGGAGTTATGCCGATATGGATGCTGCTTTAAAATATATCAGCAAAATGTATCCAAAACCCTACTAATACAATGTTTAAATACCTCGCCCGGAAGTTCTTTTATGGCATTCTGGTACTGCTGGGAGTGGTAGTGTTAGTGTTCGTTTTATTTCAGGGATTTGGTGACCCGGCTCGATTGGTACTTGGACAAAGAGCAGATGCTGCCACCCAACAGAACATCCGCAAAGAGTTATATCTGGATCAACCCAAATGGAAACAGTTTCTTTTATATCTCAATGATATTTCTCCCATAGCTATTCATTCGGCAGAAGAGATCAAAACAAAACAATTGCGCGGCTTTTTTATAGGCGGGGATGAAAATAAGTTAGGTGTTAAGATGCCTTATCTCCGAAGGTCGTACCAATCAAAGAGAGAAGTGGGTTCCATTCTGTTTGAAGCTTTGCCTGGCACCATCTTATTGGCATTCGCAGCAATGTTAATTGCCTGTGTTGTTGGAATACCGCTGGGTGTTCTCGCTGCCACTAAGAAAGATACGTGGATGGATACATCTGCTATTTTCTCCAGTATCCTTGGGATTTCTGCTCCATCTTTTTTTATGGGAATCATCATAGCGTATCTGTTTGGATTTGTGTGGAGCGAATATACAGGTCTGCATATGACTGGAAGCCTTTTTGATACAGATCCATTCCTGGGTCGCCAGATGCAGTTGTCGCATCTTATTTTACCAGCTATAACTTTGGGTATTCGTCCGTTGTCCATCATCACTCAGCTTACAAGAAGCTCCATGTTGGATGTTTTGCATCAGGACTATATCCGTACGGCCTATGCGAAAGGCTTATCCCGAACCAAGGTAATATGGAAACACGCATTACGCAATGCGCTCAATCCGGTAATAACAGCAATTACCGGATGGTTTGCTGAACTACTGGCAGGGGCCTTCTTTGTTGAATATATTTTCGGTTGGAAAGGAATCGGAAAAGTAACCGTTGACGCGCTTGAAAAATTGGATTTTCCTGTGGTTATGGGATCGGTACTCATTTCCTCGCTGTTCTTCATTTTAATCAATATGTTAGCAGATGGGTTGTATGCGGTGGTAGATCCAAGGGTAAGAGTGGAGTAGGTACCATTAGTTTAATGGTTTAAAGTTTAAGGGTTTAAGAGTTTAAGGTTCTTACATTCGATTATTCATTTAGAATTTGAAAACCTTAAACCCTTAAACTTTAAACCTGTAACTTAAAACAAAAATAACACCATGTATAAAATAACACTCTTCCTCATTCTCGCTCTCCTCGGTTGTTCAAGGAAGATGAACCCTGAGAAAGAATTCAATGGTTCTTTGTTCAAGGCAAAAGATTTAACGGCAGAAAATCTTTTTACCCGAAATATTGAAGGACCTGCAGTTGATGCTTCAGGAAATTTATTTGTGGTGAATTTTGAGAAAGATGGAACCATTGCGAAAGTTTTACCGGATGGGAAGGTGGAACTATATATTACTTTGCCAGGTAAAAGTATTGGTAATAGTATCCAGTTTAATAGTGCAGGGAATATGCTTGTTGCCGATTTCGCTGAGCATAATATTCTCGAAGTAAATACAGTCATAAAAGAAGTATCGGTGTATTGTCACGATGATCGCTTTAATCAACCTAACGATATCTGCATCAGTAAAAAAGGAATTGTTTTTGCTTCTGATCCTAACTGGCAAAAACAAACGGGACAGATTTGGAAAATAGGGACTGATAAGAAAGCTGTTTTGCTAAAAGATAATATGGGCACCACAAATGGAATTTGCCTGAGTCCTGATAACAAGACACTGTATGTTAACGAGAGCATCCAAAAGAAAATATGGGCCTTTAGTATCGATGATAAAGGAAATATTAAGAGTCAGCGACTCTTTGCTGAATTCGCAGATTTCGGATTTGATGGAATGAAATGTGATATGCAGGGAAATTTATATGTGACAAGGTATGGAAAGGGGACAGTAGTGATTATCAATACTTCAGGGCAAATTGTAAGGGAAGTTGTATTGAAAGGGAAAGATGTTAGCAATATAACATTTGGTGGTAAGGATAATAAAACCTGTTTCGTTACCCTTCAAGACAGGAAAGGAATGGAAATGTTTCGTACTGATATTCCAGGTAAATAAGTTATCTTTCTATACCATCATCTGAAAAACCAGCGCCCCTAAATACTCAAACTGCTGGTTTATGAAAAAAGTAATTTCCTTAATCCATCTGGCGGCATTCATCTTCATTTATTCTACTGATGCGAATGCACAAACAAAAATGCCTGTTTGTGGTTGGTCATTACCTGCAACTGATGCAAAATCTGTTTTCAAAAGACAGTTAGCCGATAAAAGGCTACGGCAATATATTGCCATGAATCAACAGCAGGATGCCGATACTCTTTATACATTGCCGATTGTTGTTCATGTTATTCATACAGGTACAGCAATCGGATCTCCGGATAATCCAACAGATGCACAGATCAATGCAATGATTCAATTATTGAATAACACCTGGCGAAAAGCCGGGACTCCTTATGGTGGAGCAGATATGAAAATTCAATTTCAGTTGGCTATTCGATCTCCTCAATGTGGAAGTACTTCTGGCATAAACAGGTTAAATGGTTCTTCAGTTACAAATTATAGTACTGGAGGAATTACAGCCAGTGGTTTTCCGGGAAGTGCTGATCAGGTTCTTGTAAAAAATCTTAGTCGATGGTCAAATACAGACTATATAAACATATGGATAGTTAACAAGATTGATGGAAGCAGTACCAATATTGGAGGATATGCCTATTTCGCTCAATATAATGATGCTGCTATTGATGGGATTGTTTTGAATGCTTCTGTTGTGAATGGGACTAATAAAACCATATCCCATGAAATGGGTCATGTGTTTGAGCTGTATCATACTTTTTATGATGATGCATTTGAAACGAATTGTCCAAGGAGTTGATTCCTGCAATTTTTATGGTGACCGTGTTTGTGATACAGAAGGTAGTAAGGTTGAATTTTTTTGTAGCAACAATACGAATAGCTGTACAGGGTCTCCCTATACAATCGCCGACCCTCAGTATAATTATTCAACCCTGAATAATTACATGAGTTATGCCGATTGTCCATGGATGTTTACAGAAGGACAAAAAGCCAGAGTACGCGCCGCATTGTTAGCTTTCCGTCCGGGATTGATAAACTCTGGTGCATTAACACCTCCTTCAGGAATTAGTCCGGCTGTGGCTTGCACTCCAACGGCTTCTTTCTCATTATCTCCTTATTATGGAATAGAACAGGTTGTATTTAATACAATAAATGTGTATTCAAATTCAAGTCAGGGAGATAAATCATTTTATACAGACAGAACCTGTAACCAACAAACAGTGGTAGAGAAGGGAATGACCTATTCTTTACAGATCATGGGTAGTTTTGCCAATCCACATACATTCAAAGCCTACCTTGACTATAATAATGATGGAGATTTCAATGATCCAGGTGAAACCTTGCTTACTGATTACACAGATACTGCAAGGTCATCAATTACTATACCATCGAGTGGAATACAGACAGGAGTTCCCTTACGTTTAAGGGTAGTTGCTGATAATCCTGCACCAGGGTATCCCACATTTCCAACTGCATGTTTGTTGAATGGCACAGCAGGAGAAGGGTCTGGACAAATTGAAGATTATTCTGTAATCGTTTCATCTGGTTCTATACAATCTATCGCAAGTGGTTTATGGAATAATCCTGGAACCTGGAACTGTAATTGCATACCAACCTATCTTGATCAGGTGAGTATAAAGAATGGCCATACCGTAACTGTAACGTCTGCTATGGGATTAATAGAGTGTTCCAGATTGATAATTGAAACTGGTGGTAGTTTTAATGTAAACTCTAATGGACAATTCAAGCAGCGCAGATAATAAAATACTATAGAATAACAACTTCTTTAATCGTTCTTTCCCCGAGGGCTTCATTAACCCTTTTAATAATATTGTCTTTCTGGAATTGCAACTCCTGTTTCAACGGAGCCATATGGGTTGTGATATATAAAGTCTGTCCATGTATCTGAATCTTCTCAGTATACTTAGCAATGGTTTTCCCCATGATCTTCTCCCAAGCCTCTTCAATCTGAATGGCTTGTATTGAACCTTTTATCCTGCTTTTGTTCAGGAATTGTTGCATGGCGTCGCCGAGGGAGTATTCGCTCATGGGGTGAAGGTAAGAAAAAGTCAAAAGTTAAAAGTTTAAAGTAAAAAGTTTCAGAGTTAACTTTAAGGGTTTAAGGTCGATCATCTTAAGTGAAAATTTTCGTCCTTTATAAACATTCATTAATTAGAGAACCTTAAACCCCTTAAACCTAAACTTTAAACCTATGAACCTTAAACCTTTAAACTTTTTACTCTGCTAAAGCTCCACCACCTGCATCGCCACCCCAGTCTTCTCAAACTGTTCTTTTATTCTTTCTGGGTGGGTATCGGTTATAAAAACCTGTCCATCGTTTTCGATACATACTTTTTGGAGTAGGTTATGCATTCTTTGTGCATCTAATTTTTCAAATACATCATCAAGTAAAAGGAGGGGAGCGAATCCATTGGCGGCGGCCAGTGTTTCCCATTCTGCCAGTTTCATAGCAAATAAGAGACTTTTTCTTTGTCCCTGGGAAGCCATCTGTTTAAAGGGTTGATCACCCATTTGTATCTGTATATCGTCTTTATGAATTCCGCAATTGGTTCTTTGTAAAAGGATATCCTTTTCCCTGTATTGTTTTAGTAATACGTCGAGAGATGTTTTGTGAAGTTGGCTTTCGTAATCCAATTTGATATTTTCTTCAATGCCAGCTATGTAAGTATAATTATCGATTATATGAGGCAGTAATAATTCGAGATGTTCTTTCCGTTTCTGGTAAATGTAATTGGCATGTTCGCATAATTGTTTATCGTAAACATCAAGCAATTGTGCATCAGTATGTCTTTTATCCACTATTCCTTTCAGGTAACCATTCCTTTGCTGAAGTACTTTTGTATAACCAATCAGGTGTTGTAGGTAAATGGCATCTAGCTGCGAAACAAGGGCATCCAGATAGCGTCTTCTTTCTTCGCTGCCTCCGGTAATAATCTGTATATCATCAGGACAAATCATAACAGATGGAAAGCGACCGATATGTTTTGAGAGCTTTGTATAGGCTTCATCATTTACCAGGCATTCTTTTTTTCCTGTCTCTCTTAAGATGCACACAAAGGTTTCTGTCTTCCCATTTTTCTCAAAAGCGGCTTCCAGCCTAAATCCCATAGCTCCTTGTAAAACGGTTTGGGCATCTGATTTTGAGAAATAGCTTTTAGTAAAGCAACTGTAGTAAATAGCATCCAGCAAATTTGTCTTGCCAACCCCATTCTTACCACAAATACCGATCAGCCTTTCCGTAAACTTGAATTTTACAGAAGGGTGGTTCTTGAACTGATAGAGTGATATGGAGTTGAGGCGGAACAAATTGATGTTTATGCTGCAAGATAAGGAGTTGGGGAGTCGGGAAGTCCGAAAGACCGAAAGTCCGAAGGGTTTGATTTTTGTGGTCTCTGATATTTGAGTCCGTTGCCTATGAGCTTTGGAGATACCGAATTTTAAGTCCGGAAGAAAATACAAATACAAGTAGGGGAGTTAGGTAGTAGGGAAGTAAGGAAGGAGGAAAGAAAGTATTTAGTTTGGGATTCGCCCAACCCCGAAGGGGTTGAATAATAATGACCCCGGGTGCAACCCGGGGGACATAGGCTCAGGAAGTCGGGAGTAAAGTCCGAGGAAGCAAGTGGGGAGTAGGAAGGGGAAAGAAGTTTTAGTTTGGGATTCACCCAACCCTAAGGGGTGAGGTGCACCGAACCGGAAGTGAAGAGAAAAGTAGGGAAGTAAGGAAGGAGGAAAGAAGTTTTTGGATTCACCCAACCCCAAGGGTTGAATCACGATCCCGATGGTCAAGGGCAAGGAGGCAATCATTTATAATGAAAATTATCCCAGAAATCTTCCCCTAAAATCCCAGCAAATCAAATAAATCCCTTCAATCCCAGTCCCAATCAAATAATTCCCCAAAATCCCCTCCCAAATCTCAGTAATCCCAGTTTTGAAATCGCGCTGAACCCCTTATCTTTGCCCCCGCCAATGCCGGCCTTCGGCAAGCATAACACTCAAACTTTTTAGCCTGTGGCAACCCGATTTTCAAAAGAGACTTATTTGTACTGGTACGAGTTGATGTACCTGATACGTCAGTTTGAACTGATGGCGGAAGAAAAATACAAGATGGAAGGTAAAATCCGTGGTTTCTTTCATGCCTATGTAGGACAGGAAGCTATTGCGGCAGGTTGTATGACCGCCACCCGTCTGGAAGATCCTTTTGTTACTGCCTACCGCGACCATGGTCTGGCCCTCGCAAAAGGTATCAGTCCTGAGTCTTGCATGGCTGAACTCTACGGTAAAGCAACAGGATGTGCCAAAGGAAAGGGTGGAAGTATGCACTTCTTCGGAAAAAGTGTTTTCTTTTTTGGTGGACATGGAATCGTAGGTGCTCAGATTGGAACTGGTGCTGGACTGGCATTTGCTGAAAAATACAAGGGTACCGATAACGTGGCTTTAGCGTTTTTTGGAGATGGTGCTGCCCGTCAGGGTATGTTGCATGAAACATTCAACATTGCCATGACCTGGAAATTACCAGTGATCTTTATTTGCGAGAACAACAACTATGCGATGGGTACATCTATAGAGCGTACCAGTAACGTAGTAGATATATACAAACTGGCGGATGCGTATGAAATGCCAGCCGATTCAATCGATGGTATGAGTGCAGAAGCCGTTCATGATGGTGTGGCGCGTGCTGTAAAGCGCGCCCGTGAGGGAGATGGACCAACCCTTATTGAATTGAAAACATACCGTTATAAAGGTCACTCTATTTCTGATCCTCAGAAATATCGTACTAAGGATGAAGTAGAAGAATATAAGCAGAGAGATCCTATTCAGATGGTTCTTAAAACTATACTCGATAACAATTTTGCTTCTCAGTCAGAAATCGATGCCATCAATAAAAGGGTGAATGATAAAGTGATTGAGTCAGTGAAGTTTGCAGAAGAGAGTCCTTGGCCAAATGATGATGAAGTGTTGAAGGATATTGTTATGGAAGAGAATTATCCATTCATTGTTGACTAATCAATTTTTAGTTTAAGTAATAAGTTAAAACAGGGGCAACCCTAAAAAGATCAAAAAAACACACATGGCAACTGAAGAGAAGCAACCAGAAGTTATCGTAAAAGCAACAGAAGAAAAGGTGGTTGAAAAGACCCAGCAATTCTGGAGTAAGAACAGTAAACTCGTTACTGGAGTTATATTGGCTGCAATTATTTTAGTTGGTGGCTACTATGCTTATGATACTTATTTTAAAGCACCAGCAGAATTGGAAGCAAATGAAGCGATCTGGCCATCTGAGAAGGCATATCGTACAGATTCATTCCAACTGGCTTTGAATGGTGACGGTACCAAAAACAATATCGGTCTGCTGAAAGTTATCAGCAAACATGGTAGCACTAAAGCTGGTAACCTGGCAAATTTCTATGCTGGTATCTGTTATCTGCAAACAGGCGATTTCAACAATGCTATAAAGTATCTTGAAGCATATTCTCCAAAAGATCCAGAATCCAAATTAAGGGCTTTAGGTTCTTTAGGTGATGCTTATGCTGAATCAGGTAAGAACGATCAGGCTGTAGCAAATTACAAGAAAGCTACTGAGGCCTTCATTACCGATGAAGCCAATACTTCAGAATATCTTTTCCGTTTAGGTCAGTTATATGATAAGATGGGTAAGTCAAAAGAAGCTATTGAAGCATTCACAAGCTTGAAAGAGAAATTCCCTCTGTCGCTCAGAATGGGTGAAACAGATAAATACCTGGCAAAACTGGGTGAAACAAAATAATGGATGGCAGCAATTAATAATAGTAGTTTATTGCAAATAGATACAGGCATTCTGAAAAAGGATGCCTGTATTGTTATAGTACGTACTGAATGGAATAATGCCGTAGTGGATGAATTGGAGGCCGGATGTGTAAAGGCGCTGGAAGCTATGGGCTTGTTGAAACTAGAAGTTTTAAGAGTTCCAGGTGCTTTTGAGATTCCTTTCGCCATTAAGCATTGCTGGGAGCATTCAAAAAAGAAAAATAAGCCCGATGCCTTTATTGCTTTAGGTTGTATAATCAGAGGAGATACTCCTCACTTTGATTATGTATGTAAAGCGGTTACTGATGGTGTGGTTCAATTGAATCTTCAATTGCCGGTTCCTACTATTTTTGGGGTGTTGACAGTAGATAACCAGCAACAGGCTGATGAAAGAATCGGTGGAGTACATGGACATAAGGGAGAAGAAGCTGCTATAACAGCAGTAAAAATGATAGCGCTCGCAACATCTCTGAAGAAAAAATTGTAATACCTAATTTCATGAACGTTCAGATTTTTATTCCCTGTTTTGTTGATCAGGTTTTTCCTCAGACAGCTTTCAATATGGTTAAAGTGTTGGAAAAGCTTGGCTGTGAAGTTCATTATAATACCGATCAAACATGTTGCGGACAACCAGCTTTTAACGCAGGATTCAGAGATGAAGCAAAAGAAGTGTGTACTAAATTTATAAAAGATTTCAGAGGGACAGATTATATAGTAGCACCAAGTGCTTCTTGTGTAGGGTTTGTGAGAAACTATTATCCTACACTATTCGATAATTCATCCTATCATAATGAGGTGAAGGAATTACAACAACGAACTTTTGAATTTTCTGAATTCCTGGTAAAGGTTCTTAAGGTTGAAGATGTTGGTGCCACTTTTAATGCAAAAGCAACTTATCATGATAGTTGCGCGGGATTAAGGGAATGTCATATAAAGACCGAGCCGCGTTTATTACTTTCCCATGTAAAAGGGTTGGAATTGGTAGAGATGGACGATGTGGAGACCTGTTGCGGATTTGGTGGAACATTCGCTGTAAAATTCGGACCTATATCAGCTGGTATGGGAGATCAGAAAGCTACTAATGCGGCTAAGACAGGTGCTGATTGTATTATTTCAACTGACCTTTCTTGTTTGATGCATATTGATGGGGTGATAAGGAAGAAAGAACTTTCTCTTCAGACATTTCACCTGGCCGATGTTCTTGCCAGTGGATGGTGATTTTTGGGAGAGTCCGGAAGTCCGGGACGTTTGATTTTTGGAGAGAATGATTTAATAGTCCGGAAGTCCGTAGCGTTTGAATTTTGGAGTTTAAGATATTTAAGTCCGTGGCGTTTGATTATTGAAGAGAATGTTTGTATAGACCGGAACTCGGGAAGTCTGAAAGGCCGAAAGAAGCGTAAAAAGACAAATTGGGAATTTGATGATTTTCAAATTTTCAAATCATCAAATTTTCAAATTTCACCAAAGAAAGTATGTTATAAAACAAGAAGGCCCCGGAATCGGGGCCTTCGTATTGGAGCTTTTAGCTCTTAGGTAACACTACATGGTCAATCACGTGGATCACACCATTGCTTTGGAACACATCTTTGATAGTAACAGTGGCCATTCCACCATTTTCATCTCTTAACATCACTTTGTTGCCTTTTAATGTGGCATACAATTTACCACCAGCTACTGTGGTAAGTTCAGCTGTACCATTGCCAGCTTTGATAAGTCCTACTAATGTGGCAGCATCCACTTTACCAGATACAACATGGTAGGTAAGGATACCAGCCAGTTTACCCTTGTTTTCAGGTTTCAGCAAGGTTTCAACAGTTCCTTTTGGTAACATGTCAAACGCTTCATTTGTAGGGGCAAATACAGTAAATGGACCAGCACTTTGGAGTGTTTCAACCAATCCTGCTGCTTTTACAGCAGCTACTAATGTGGTATGGTCTTTTGAATTCACCGCATTAGCAACGATATTCTTTGAAGGATACATGGCAGCTCCACCAACTTCTACAGTTTTCTCTTTTGTTTGGGCAGCTACAGTAGAGGCAAGGAAAAGACAGGCAACAGCAAATGCTGAAGTTAAAATACGCTTCATAAATTGATTTGATTTAAATGTTATTGACTTGTTTAATAGCAGTGTTACATGTAACGGACACAACCATTTACGAAGACTGTTCTCTTCTGGATTTCAGAACTAATAATATTTCTAAGATTCTTTTTAATAATCTTCTCAGCAAACTCATAAATTGAATAATTTTGCAACTCTGTAGGAATCTCAGAACTCAGCATTTTCAAATTTTCAAATTTTCAAATTTTCAAAATTCCCAAAGTCCCATGGCTTACTGGCTCGTCAAATCAGAACCCTTCAAATACTCCTGGGACCAATTCATAAAAGATAAAAAAGCAGTCTGGGATGGCGTTCGCAACTATGCAGCCCGTAACAACCTCCGTTCAATGAAAATAGGCGATCAGGTTCTTTGGTACCATAGTAACGAGGGACTAGAAATAGTAGGAATAGCAGAAGTCATAAAAGAATCTTATCAGGATCCAACAACAGAAGAAACCGCCTGGTTGGTCGTAGACCTAACACCCGTCCGAAAGTTAAAAAAACCTGTATCTCTCGCTCAACTAAAAGCCGATAGCCGCCTGGCTAATATGGATATCATTCGTTTGGGGAGGTTAAGTGTACAGACGGTGAAGGAGGAGGAGTGGGGGATTGTGATGGGGATGGCGGGGAGAAATTTGAAAATTTGTCAGAGTCGAGATGAAAATGTGGAAATGTGGAAATTTCAAGATATAATCGAATTAATTGTTAAATTTACAATTTAAAAGTTATTATGATAATCATTTAAGCTAATTCATTTTTAATTGAAACATTAATCTCAAGTGTCCATCACACATTTTCAAATTTTCAATTCCAAATTTTCTTCTTTCGAAAATGTAATTCACACCCCCCGCATCTTACCCTAGTCACCAAATAAAATAACAATGAAACTCATACGTATTTTAGCAGCCCTGCTGCTGATAGTGATATTCTATGCCTGTAATGAAGGGCAAAAAACAGGCAAAGTGGATCAGAGAAGCAGCCCGCAAGCAATAGTTATCCAGCCCATAGAAACGAAAGCTCCGCAGCCACCCCCCGCAGATTCATATTCAGTTGATAAAAGAGCTGAATTAGAGAATGTTAAAATCGGTTCGATTACGCAGGAAGGAATTGCTGATGAGTCCATAGCTTATTCACCGAAACTAAAGCAGGAAGATAGAGGGTATAATACCGAGGATTATGATCATATAGTTGACAATACCTTCCTCGCAGCTATGAAGAATCCCCTTTCTACTTTCTCGATAGATGTTGATGAAGCTTCTTATAGTAATGTGCGTCGTTATATTGAATCGGGTACAATGCCACCAGCAGGAGCAGTTCGTATTGAAGAGATGATAAACTATTTTGATTATGAGTATCCCCAACCAACAGACGAACATCCATTTAAAGTGATTACTGAAGTGGCAGCTTGTCCCTGGAATACACAACATCAATTGGTGCATATAGGAATGCAGGGGAAAATCATTCCAATGGAAAATCTTCCAGCTTCCAATATGGTCTTTCTTATTGATGTATCAGGTTCAATGAATGATGCCAATAAACTTCCTTTGGTGAAAGCTTCATTGAAAATGCTGGTGGAGAAATTGAGACCCATCGATAAAGTTGCGATAGTTGTTTATGCAGGAAGTGCTGGATTGGTTCTCCCATCTACCAATGGAAATGAAAAGGCAACTATCCGTCAGGCTATCGATAACCTGGAGGCTGGTGGTTCAACAGCAGGGGGAGAAGGAAT
This sequence comes from Chitinophagaceae bacterium, assembly GCA_016721085.1. Lineage (GTDB taxonomy): Bacteria > Bacteroidota > Bacteroidia > Chitinophagales > Chitinophagaceae > Endoryza. Next base: position 28,194 of record JADKJI010000038.1, read on the forward strand.
TTTGCTTGCTTATAAAACAGCACACCAGGGATTTATAAAAGGCGGCAATAACAGGATTGTACTTGCCACCGATGGCGACTTTAATGTAGGACCAAGTAGTGATGATGATCTGGTGAATATTGTTGAAAAAGAAAGAACTGGGGGTGTTTTCCTTTCTGTATTGGGTTATGGAATGGGGAACTATAAGGATAACAAAATGCAACAACTCGCTGATAAAGGCAATGGTAACCATTCCTATATCGACAATATAAATGAAGCCAGAAAAGTATTGGTGAGTGAATTCGGTTCTACACTTTTCACCATTGCAAAAGATGTGAAATTACAAGTGGAGTTCAATCCGGCTAAAGTAGCCGCATACCGTTTAATCGGTTACGAAAACAGGGTGATGGCAAACGAAGATTTTAATGATGATAAGAAAGACGCTGGTGAATTGGGATCTGGACATACGGTTACCGCTTTATATGAAATTATTCCAGTAGGAGTGAAGAGTGATTTTATTAAATCTGTCGATCCATTAAAATATCAATCAAATCCACCTTCAGTTGTTAACAGCGATGAATTAATGACTATCAAACTCCGTTATAAAAAACCGGATAGCGACAAGAGTCAATTATTATCTCAAACTGTAGCTGGTTCCAGCAATAGCTTTTCTAACTCATCAAATAATTTCAGGTTTTCTGCAGCAGTGGCATCTTTTGGAATGTTGTTGAGAAACTCGAGTATAAAAGTCAAGTCAGAGTATGCAGAAGTAAGGAAGTGCGAATGGGAGTTTATAAGGTTGGTGCAGTCGGCGGGGACTAGTGCGGGAGCGGAGTTTCAGCTTTGGTGCGGCGGCGGGGAGGGAAAGTTTTTTCCACGTCAAAGGCGAAGGAATACATGTCACATCAGAAGAGACGCACCCCGGTTATGCGCTGAGGAAAGCTCCCGCGTCTCCGATGCTCTTAAATAAACGATTCTTTGAGAGAATATTTTAAATCTTTTCCTATTGCTTGTTTTTCCTTTCAGCCCCCACCATTTTCCGGGGGCTGTTTTATTTTGTCCTGTATTTTTGTGGTATGACAAAACCAAAGCTAGTTGTATTATCAGGTGCTGGCGTTAGTGCTGAAAGCGGATTAAAAACATTCCGCGATAGCGACGGACTATGGGAAGGATATAATATCGAAGATGTAGCCACTCCCGAAGCCTGGTACCGCAACCCCGAACTGGTTTTAGAATTCTATAATTTCAGAAGAAAGAATGTTATGGACGCCATTCCCAATGCCGCCCATATTGGATTAGCTTCATTGGAAGATAAATATGATGTCACCATCATCACCCAGAATATTGACGACCTACACGAAAGAGCTGGAAGTACCAACGTCCTTCACCTTCATGGTGAAATTCTAAAGATGCGAAGTGAATGGGACACAGAACTTATCTATCCAATCACAAGTGATATTAAACTGGGAGATAAAGGAGAAGACGGTGCCCAGTTACGTCCCCATATCGTTTGGTTTGGTGAAGCCGTCCCAATGATTGAAACGGCCTTACCAATCGTTCAATCCGCCGATATATTTGTTGTAATCGGAACCTCACTTGTTGTATACCCCGCAGCCGGCTTACTAAACTATGCCAATGACGAAATCCCTAAATATATCATCGATCGCAAAATTCCGCCGACTTCATCCATAAAGAATCTCATTAAAATTGAGGAGGTCGCTACTATTGGTGTTTCGAAATTAGTTGGTATGCTTTTTTGAGGTTTTTGCCCAAGGCTTAAGGCTTAAGGCCTAAAGCTTAGTTCAGTATTCCAAACGAAAGTTCAGGCGAAAATTGCCTAAAGCCAAGAAGCCTAAGGCCTAATTCAGTAATCCATACTGAAGTTTAGTCTTGCAATATGTTTTCGTAATAAACTAAATATCCGTGCTATTTACTAAATTAAGCCCTAAGCTTTAGGCCTTAAGCCTTAGGCAAAAAGCATCAAGCATCCAGCATCAAGCATCTAGCCTAATAAAAAATCACCCAAGTCGCAAAATCCTCACTAAACGTCTCAAACCTATGTTCAACTCCGGCAGGAACAAATAGTACATCTCCTTTTTTACAATCGGTGAATTCTCCGTTGCGGTTGAATACGCTGGTGCCGGAGGCAATTACATAAATTTCATCCTGGATATGGGGTGTTTGAAGATCTACATCTTTTGGGGCATAATATTCTACAGTCATGTTGCCATGCTTCATCATGGTAGTGAAAGGAAACTCAGATTGTTCTTTCAACTGTTTTTTGGCATCGGCCAAACTGACTTTTAGAGGTATCATAACGAAGTAGTATGTTCGCTGAACTCTATAACGTTCTTTACCAATTCGGCTAACACTGGCTCATAGATCTCTTTGCAAACTGGTATCTGTAGCCCGCTTATCGGAATCTTTCCCTTCAAAATTAATATCGCTGCAATTCCTAATGGCAGGCCTACGGTCTGTGCCATAGCTGTACGTAGATTGTCTTTTCCCTTAACTACTAAACTGCTTCTTGTTTCAAACTTTTTATTACCTATACTATATCCAAATTCGTGAAGCATTACAATCATATCCTTGTCATCTGGTTGTAAGGCCAGCTTTTTCTCTAATGCGAATTGTAACACATCTAATGCACTGCAGGCTCCCTTATTGATGATGGTCTCATTATCATCCATTCCCAAAAAGAAAAGCTGCTTCATCGAGAGATTCGCTTCATGCATTTGTCCGGCTACTGTGGCAGCCGCCTTTGTCTTTACCGTCGATAAATTGATATCAAGCAAAGCCCCATTATCGTCTATCATCATGAAATCCTGCAAGTCTTTTCTGTCAGCAGGAGTAACCTGGTTCTCCGCTTCCAGCAATTGCTGTAGCTTTTCCAGTAACTCTTTTGTCTTTGAAAAACGATCGGTCAGTTGTTTCTCCAACCAATCAGAAAAACCATATCTGTTGAAATGCTGCTGGAAAAACTGCTGCAGACTCATGCCATCCGTTTCATACTGCACTGTCTCGTCTGTGAGTTTCAAGTCAATCACATTCTTCCATCCAAAACAAAATTCAGGATAGCGAAGTGTTGTTCTTAGAAACGTACTTGCGTTCTCGAGATGATATAAAGGAACATAACTTAAGGAATCTCTGTTGGGGTACCATGACAGATATCCTAATTCAGGTATGTCCACCACTTTCTGCGCATCAAACAATTCTTCGTATGGTAAACTGATTATTTCGCCTTCTTCCTTATATAATGCGCCTGATTTACCTGCTTGTACAATATTGCGTGGATTCCAGCTGATCTTATAATGCCAGGGGTTATCATCGCTTTCGGGAGCTACTAATCCGCCGCAATGCGATTTGAAACTATGAATGGTGCCACCTTCCTGATGAATATTGTTGATCAGTTGCATGGCGCTCATATGATCGATACCAGGGTCAAGTCCCATTTCATATATAAAAAGGAGACTCTTTTCCTTTATAGCCGGCGCTAGTTCTTTTATAGCTGGATCAACATAGGAAGCCGTAAGCAGGTTCTTTTCTTCTTCCAGACAATCCTTCGCCACTAAAATATGCAGATGGGGTGGGAGAAGTGAAATAACTATATCCGCAGCTTTTATCAATGGCCTTCTCTCAGGTTCGTTTTCAACATTTATTGCCACTGCTTTTGTATGTGCGGCCTTTCCGGTTTTTGATTCTGCTGCTGCTAAATTCCCATCAGCTACAATCAACTGCCATTCCAGTTTTGCTGTTTCAGCAACCAGGTATTCAATTAAACAAGTGGCCGATTTTCCGGCTCCAAAAACTACAATAGATTTCATGCCATAGCGAAATTGTATAGCAAGTTACTTAATACCTTCCATGTTCGAATAGTAAATCAACAGGTGTTTTTCCGCCAACTACATGGAAAATCACGGTTGTATATAAGAAAAAAACTAGAGGACAGGCCCACTACTACCGTTTGATGCAGGATTGATCTTTACAATGGAATAATCAACCGTAACACCTCTTTTTGATGATGGTATAGCCTGAGTCTTTTCTTGTCCGGCCCCAATATTCGGGATGGTAATTATTTGAGTGTTTACAACTTTCTTCTCAGGCCCCAGGTATCGAAGTTCAACGTTTACAGATTCCAATGCATACAAACTGTTATTGGAAATGGTAAGCTGCAATTTTGAAATTCCCCCTAAGACGCCGGTCTTATAGTCGCTGGCCTTTACAGAAACAAATTTCTGAAGGCCTTCAGGTTTCTTCTCCACTTTCTCTGTTGAAGGCGCTTTTTCAGGTTGAAGGGGCGACTCTGTAGCTGCAAGTTTCTTTTCTGCTTCGGCAGGATGACTAACAGCATTTATTGAATTATTGGATGGGCTCTTTTCGGAGACTTGCTGGGCAGCCACTTTTTCTGGTATGGAGGAAGGGGGTAGTGTAGCCTCTTCATTCTTGCTTAAAAGGCTATCTGTGTTGCTTATTTCCACTGAAGAAGGCACAGGGGCAGGACTTGCTTTTGCAGCTCCAAGCCTTTTCTCATGAATCTGCTGCACCAGGGCATCCAATTGCTTTTGTTCTTCTGTTTTTCCTGAGGTACTGATGGCTAAGCCAATTACAACCCCACCTAATAAGATACAAACAGCTACTGCTCCTCTGATCATTTTGCCATAGGGCAATTGTCTTACTGCTTTTATCTTATCAGGTGAGGGTAGTATGTTTTCAATGGGTGTTTTTTCTTTAGCGGGAGAGAATGTTACTGGCACCGCCTGTGTTTTAACAGAAACTGCTTCAGTGGGAGCTTCTGCAATTATCGGTTTTTCATTAACGGTAGTATCTTTCTTGATTGTTTCTTTTTGGATAGATGTAGTAACTGGCGCCGAATTTGAAACTGGAGCGGCATTTCCTGGAAGGGTGACGAATATTTTTCTTGGTCGCACCACTTTTTCCTGAGGGAAAGGAATTAACGGACTTTCTGTAGTTTCTTTTACAACAACCTTCTTTTCTTCAACAACAGTTTCTTCCAGTTTTTTAGGAATGGAAACAGGGACTGTTTTTTTCTCCTGATTCGTTGTGGTATTGGTAGGACGCTTATAGAACCTGTCAAATGGTTGTTCTTCTGTTAGAGGGGCATGTGGAGCCAATTCAGGCAGTTCACCCGGATATCTCCATCCGGCACTTTTGCCCTCCAGCCAAACCAGGTCATAGGGTTTAAAGCCTTTTGCAATGATTTCCTCGGCAGAATAGGGCCCGGTCTGCTTATTATCCCTCAATAAAAGATAGCTGTTCATGGAATCCAGTTTAGGTAAAGCAATGCAGGATAAGGACAGGTTGGCTTTTACTGGAAAGGAGACAAAAAAGGGGATAATGGATGGAAAAGTAGCGGTATAACAGTTCCCATTTTTGTGCCAAAAATGGCAGCAGGAATGTTATAAGAATTATTTACGGTGGTTTTCACAAAATGGTAGCTTTTCACCTCCGTTTTCTATGCACAAAAGTGGATAAAAGCGGGTCAAAAAACAGGGTGGTTTATCGGGTTTTACCACCTGAAAACGATAGATTTGCCATCCTTCCCATTAGGGTCAGGAAAACGTTGAAAAAAGAAGTTGTAAACCAGTATGGAAGAGAATTTCAAACCACAGGAAACCAGCGATCAGAACCGCATTATCCCCATTAATATTGAAGAGCAGATGAAGACAGCCTATATCGATTATTCGATGTCGGTAATTGTCGGTCGCGCCCTTCCAGATGTAAGAGATGGATTGAAACCCGTTCACCGCCGTATTTTATTTGCTATGAACGGTCTGGGTGTTCATTATAATAAGCCCTTTAAGAAGTCAGCGCGTATTGTCGGTGAAGTATTAGGTAAGTACCATCCGCATGGTGACAGCTCTGTTTATGATGCCATGGTTCGTATGGCGCAGGAATGGAGTATGCGATATACCATGGTTGATGGACAAGGTAACTTTGGTAACCAGGATGGAGACGGACCAGCGGCCATGCGTTATACAGAGGTTCGTCTGGAAAGACTCGCTGAGCATATGCTCGATGATATCGATAAGGATACTGTCGATTTCCAATTCAACTTCGATGATTCTGAAAGAGAACCGACTATTCTTCCAACAAGGGTTCCTAACCTTCTTATAAATGGTTCCAGTGGTATCGCTGTAGGTATGGCCACGAATATCATGCCTCATAACCTTTCTGAGGTTATTGACGGATGCGTTGCTTATATCGACAACAGGGAGATTACCATTGAGGAACTGATGCAGCATGTTAAAGCCCCCGATTTCCCAACAGGTGGTATCATCTATGGAATGGAAGGCGTAAAAGCCGCCATGCACTTCGGAAGAGGAAGGGTAGTAGTGAGGGGTAAAGTGACTGTTGATACGAAGCCAAGCGGCAGAGAGCAAATCATCATCAACCAGGTTCCTTACCAGGTAAATCGTGATGCGCTTACCAATAGGATCGGAGAATTGGTGAACGAAAAAGTGATTGAAGGCATCGCTCACGTAAATAACGAATCAAACAACAAGGAAGGTACCCGCGTGGTGATTGACCTGAAAAGGGATGCCATCGCCAACGTAATCATCAATCAGCTTTATAAACTGACTGAATTACAAACTTCTTTTGGTATCAATAATGTGGCTATTGTAAAGGGTCGTCCTAAAACCCTTAGCCTGAAAGATTTTATCTCAGAATTCGTAGAGTTCAGGCATGAAGTAGTGGTGCGTCGTACGCAGTACGAATTAAAAGAAGCTGAAAAAAGAGCCCATATTTTACAGGGTTACTTGATTGCACTCGATCACCTGGATGAAGTGATAGCTTTAATCAGAAGTTCTTCTAATCCTGAATCTGCAAAAGACAATCTGATAAATGCAGGATGGGGATTGGATGAAATCCAGGCCAAAGCCATCCTCGAATTACGTCTCCAGCGTTTGACAGGCATGGAACGTGATAAGATCAAGGAAGAATTCGAAGAACTGTTACGCCTGATCACCGACCTGAAAGATATTTTGTCGAATGAAGGTAGACGCTATGAAATCATCAAGACGGAATTACAGGAGATAAAAGATAAGTTTGGCGATGAGCGGAAAACGGAGATTACTTATCTGGATGATGAAGTAAGAATCAAGGATTTGATTAAGGATGAAGATGTGGTGATCACCATTTCCCATCTCGGCTATATAAAACGTACCTCTGCTACAGAATATCGTCAGCAGCGTCGTGGTGGCCGCGGAGCTGTTGGTGGAAAGACCAGGGAAGAGGATTGGATAGAGCATCTGTTCGTAGCTTCTACTCACCATACCATGCTTTTCTTCACCGAAAAAGGTCGTTGTTATTGGTTGAACGTGTATGAAATTCCGGAAGGAGAGAAAACAAGTAAGGGTCGTGCCATCCAGAACCTGATTCAACTCCCACCAGATGATAAGGTAAGAGCTATCCTGGATGTGAAAGACCTGAAAGATGAAGAGTTCGTGCAATCACATAATATCGTTCTTTGTACTAAGAAGGGTATCATCAAGAAAACAGAGCTGGCAGATTTCAGCCGTCCTCGTCAAACGGGTGTGAACGCCATCACCATTATGGAAGGGGATGAATTACTGGAAGCGAAACTGACAGACGGAAGCAGTGAGATCATGATGGCGGTAAAATCGGGTCGTGCTATCCGATTCCCAGAAGAAAAAGTAAGGGCCACCGGTCGTGGTGCTATTGGAGTTGCCGGTATTGAGGTAGATGATGATAAAGACGAAGTGGTTGGTATGGTTTGTGTTATTGCTGCTGATAAGGATACCAGAACCATATTGGTGGTAAGTGAGAAAGGGTATGGAAAAAGGACCCAGATTGAGGAATACCGTGTCACCAACAGGGGTGGTAAAGGGGTTAAGACCATCAGCGTAACAGATAAGACCGGATCTTTAGTCGGTATATTAGATGTTACCGAAAAAGAAGATTTAATGATAACTTGCAAGAGCGGTGTAACCATCAGGATGCCGGTAATCGGTATCAGTGAGCAGGGACGGGCTACGCAGGGAGTTAAACTGATTCGTTTGGATGAAGGGGATGAAATTGCGGCCATTACACAGATGGATGAAAGTCCGGCTGCTGTTTTGGACATTGAAGAAGGGGCTACCAGCGAAGCAAATACTCCGTTAAATCCGGAAACTGACGCAACCGAGGGAGAACAACCTGCATCTGACAACCCGATAGAACCCGTTAACTAACGATTTTTATACAACCGATTCGCCAATTGCTTTTGGTAAATCGGAAGGCAAATGAAAAATTAAAATAAGCAAATGAAAAAAGTATTTTCCCTGGCACTTGTGATCATAAGCGCCATCAGCCTGCAAGCTCAGAAAATTGATAGGGCAAAAGATTATCTGGAAAAGAAGAAACTGAATGAAGCCAAAACGGAAATCGAGAATTTCCTGGCTATCGAAAAAAACAAGGCGAATACAGAAGCCCTTTATGTTAAAGCCAAGGTATATGTTGCCATTTCAAAAGATGCGGCTTTGAAAAGCACGGTTACTGATCCAAGGGGTGTGGCTTTCGAAACCATGAAGCAATATCTTGACCTTGAAAAAGGAAAGGATAGCACCAAGAAGAATATCGCCATGATGATGGATAATAACGGAGCCATCTTTGATCTGTATCGCGATTATTCTGCAGACGGAGCTACTTTTTTCAACGCTAATAATTTCAATGATGCACTTATAAATTTCGGAAAATCATTGGAAGTGTTTGATGTGTTGACGGCAAACAAACTGATCACACAAACATTTGATACTACAACCTGTCTGTATGCAGGTATTGCAGCTGAAAAAGCCAGCAAGCCAGACCAGGCGGCCATTTTTTATTCCAAGATAGCAGACCATAATATCAAGAGCGATGGTTTCATAGAAATCTATAAATGGTTATCCGACTTTTACAGCAAGAAGAATGATATTGCTTCTGCTTCTAAATACCTGAACAAAGGTCGTCAGGTATATCCAGAAGATGCCTTCTGGGATGCTTTCGATATTGAAATGATTCGTGAGAAGGGTACAAAAGATGAGCTCTTCAAGAAATATGAAGATGTTATTGCCCGTAACCCAACAAACCATCTTTTCATGTTCAACTATGGTGTGGAACTTTACCAGATCGGATATGATCCTGAAATCGGTAAACGTCCAGCCAATTCAAAAGATCTGATTGCCCGTTCAGCAGTGCAATTGAAGAAATGCCTGGAGCTGAAACCTGACTATGCAAGTGCTCACATGGTATTAGGACAGCTGATCTACAACGAAGGAGTTGATATCAATAATGAAAACAAAGCTATCCGTCCACCAGCAGGCGGCAAATTGAAGCCAGAAGAACTGAAGAAGAAGAACGACCTGAGAGCTGAAGTAACCAAGAAATTCAACGAGTCGTTACCATATTTTGAAAAAGTTGACCAGCTTCTGGGTGGAATGGGTAAATTAAAGATGGAAGACAAGAGTATCTTGAAAGATGCTTATGACCTGATCATTACCATTTATGAGAACAGTGGTAATAAGGAGAAGGCGGAGGAGTATACTACTAAGTATAATGATGTGGATAAGAAGCATTCTTAATAAAGCCGAAGGCTTAGGGCCTAAGGCCTAAAGCCAGGATTGGTAATAGCACGGAAATTAGTCTTCGAATAGAGATGCCTATCGGGAATACAGGGATGTATTTTTGATAGGCATTTTTGTTTGGGGCTGGATGCTGGATGCTGGATGCTTTTGCCTAAGGCTTAAGGCCTAAAGCTGAAGGCTAGTTTTGGTAAAGCCGAAAATTTTGTCTTCATTTCTCTAAAAGAATTGATGACATAAACATCAGGCCTAGCATACTGAATAACGCGCTTAGGCCTCAAGCTTGGGCTGCGAGCATGTCAGGCGAATAAGGAGAATATAATAGGACATCCCCGTCTGGTCCAAGCACCCAACTCTAATAATACTTGCGTGCTGGCGCAAGCATGTCCAAAGGGATAATTCAGAGAGATTAAATTTTCGGACATCCCTTTGGACCGGCTTGTGCCATGCCTTACATCTTTCTGTGAACAATCTTTCGGGTGAATTGAATGCATTTATTATCTGGTCCTAATTCAGGCACGGCCGGTCCAAAGGGGTTTCTGAAGCTATTAGCACCCTGTATGAACCCTTTGGACATGCTTGCGCCAGCATCATGAATTATGAAGCTAGTGTTCTGTCATACCCGAGAATCAAATCCAGGGCATGCATTGTTTTGGTAGAAGTTTTTTAATAGTAAAAAAACTAAAATTGCAAGTTTTTTTCCCAAATAATTATGATGTTTTAACCATTGTAAATTTCATGTCTGAAAGTATTTTGTCTCAAAAAGAGCAATGAGTCGTAAATACAAATTCCGGAACAATGAAAAGTTATACTTCATCAGTTTTGCAATTGTAGGGTGGATAGATTTGTTCATCAGGGATGAATACCGTCAAGTCATGATTCAGAGCTGGAAGCATTGCCAGAAGACAAAAGGTTTGGAGATTTATGGCTGGGTAATTATGACAAGTCATATTCACATGATTGTTGGAAGCCACGGACAACCCTTAGCTCAAATAATGCAGGATATGAAGGGTTTTACTTCAAAGGAGTTAAGAAAGATTATTGAGACACATCGATCAGAAAGCCGGAAGGAATGGATGCTGGAAATCATGACCCGTGCAGGCAGTAAGAATTCAAATAATGTGGCTTTTCAATTGTGGCAGCAAGACAATCATCCTATAGAGCTAATGACACCTAAAATGGCCTGGCAGAAATTGAATTATATTCATGATAATCCTGTAAAATCCGGCTTTGTTTCAAAGCCGGAAGATTTTATATATAGCAGTGCTGGCGATTATTTTGGAAATAGGGGACTGGTAGAGGTGAGACTATTGGAACCATTATTTATATGATGGGAGTGAGACATTTAAGCCTTCAATGTACATCTTTCTATAAAAAACCATTTAGTTATTCTTCAATGGTAATTTTATTCATTGTGTCAATTTAGTTCTGCTTTGCTTAAATTTGTTTCTATTCAGGCACAAGCCGGTCCAAAGGGGTTTCCGAAACTATCAGGCCTCTGTATGCGCCCTTTGGACATGCTTGCGCCAGCATCATGAATTTTGAAAAGTGTGTGTGAGTGCTTGGACTAGTTG
>JADKJI010000039.1 GCA_016721085.1 Chitinophagaceae bacterium
TTTAATGGAACCTGTGATTTTAATCCCAGTTCTAGCCAAAACTTCAATATCACTGCAGTTGGAGGTTCGGATATTTTCGTAGCCCGTTATTTATTGGACGGCACTTTTGTTTCCGCTTTTAAAATAGGATCTGCTACAGACGATGCTGGAAATGGAATCATTGTTGACAATAATGATATTATTATTAGTGGTACTTTTAGTGGTACCAATGTCGATTTCGATCCAAACTCGGTAAGTACTTTACCACTCACTTCATTTGGAACAAACGACGCCTATCTGGCTAAATACTCTATGGCCGTTACTGTTCCATCTACCCTACTCGATTTCAGAGGCAATATTCAAGTGTACAATACAAATCTTTCCTGGAATCTGACTAATGAAACTGAACTCATCTCTATTGAAATTGAAAGAAGTGCCGACGGTACAAATTTTAATAAAGTCGGAACAGTTACACCAAAAGGTCCAAATTCAATAAACAGTTACGACTTTCGGGATGATATTTCTCAAATAACAACATCCCCACTTTTTTACCGACTGGTTTTAAGAAATAAAAATGGAAGAGACCAATATAGCAAAGTGATTGCACTGTATAATAATAGTTCTAATTCCTTTAAATTGGAGCTAGCCCCAATCCCGCTAATAAATGGTTCCAATTGAGCCTGTCTTCTAAATCAAAAGGCAAAGCTGAAATTACCTCTTTGATATTTCAGGAAGGATGTGTTACAAAAAATCAGTACAGGTTGCAAAAGGAAATAATGCAATCCCAAATTTCAGATATTGCAAACTTGCTGCCTGGAACCTACACCTTTTTATTCCAGATGAATGATTTAAAGAGAATCAAAAAATCGTTCTTCAACAGTAATAAAACACCTGATTTTCATTTATTTTTGGGACTGATATAAAACTATCAGTCCCTTTATGTTTTTAATAGAAACTGCTGCTACTGTCAACTATCTCGAATCAAGGATTTGCCCTGAATCAATAAACATTTCAGACAAGGAAGTAAACTCGATATATATCCGAAGCCTGTTTCTGTTGACAACTACCGAAAACTCTACTACGGCGTTGGCGAAGAATGGCACTGGCTAGACCGCATGGTAATGCCCGACCATGAACTGGAATCACTTATAAACGCTCCTAACAATGAGATCTTTTTGTTTAGTATTGATGGAGTAACTGCCGGATTTGCAGAGTTCGTCAAAGAAGAAAAGTTTACTGAAATTATGTACTTCGGTCTGCTACCCGATTTTGTTGGTAAAGGTTGGGGGCATTATTTCCTGCAAATCGTAATTCAACAAGCCTGGAGCTACCAACCAGAATGGATTCAACTTAATACCTGCAGCCTGGATCATCCAAATGCACTTAGTGTTTATCAAAAAGCAGGGTTCAAAATTGTAAAGACTGAAATTCAACAACGTAAAAAAAGAGTGATTAAAACAAATTCTTAACTCCCCCACTCTGGCAAGGCCTGCTGCTCTACTAATTGCCCCGAACTCTTATTCCAGCCGATACTCGATTGTCCGTTAGTGATTACAATATACGGGGCTGGAACAACTATTGAATATCGCAAAGCCTGTTGCAATACTCCTTCTTCTAATGCCACTTCTGATGCCTTGCATTCTACAATCATCCATGGTTGATGATTGCTATCGTATACCAGTATGTCGAAGCGCTTTTTCAATTCCCCCAAAAGAATTTCCTTTTCTACAGCAATAAGACTGGCAGGATATTTCATGCCCTGTAGAAGATATTGCAGAAAATGCTGCCTAACCCATTCCTCTGGCGTAAGGCGTACCCACAATCGCCTAAGCTCATCAAAAATGAGGTCCTTCCCCGCCTCTTTTTTTAGCCTGAAATCATGTTCTGGATATACAATGTGAATCATTAGCACGAAATAACTAAATTTATGGGTTTAAAAACCTGGTAAATATGAAAACCAAAGACGAAATAGTGCAGAACTGGCTTCCCCGCTATACAGGTGAGAAACTGGAAAACTTCGGTAAATACATTCTGCTGACCAACTTCAGCAATTATGTGAAACTGTTCGCTGAATGGCATGAAGTGCCTGTGGTTGGCACTGACCGTCCCATGCAATGTGCCACCTATGGCGAAATCAGTATCATCAACTTCGGTATGGGTAGTCCTACCGCCGCTACCGTGATGGACCTCCTCACCGCCATCCAACCCAAAGCGGTATTGTTTCTGGGTAAATGCGGCGGACTCAAGAAAAGAAACAATATTGGCGACCTCATACTACCTATTGCGGCAATAAGAGGGGAAGGTACCTCCAATGACTATTTCCCACCTGAAGTGCCGGCTTTGCCAGCCTTCGCATTACAGAAAGCCGTTTCCACTACGATCCGTGATAGCGGCATCGACTATTGGACCGGCACCGTGTATACCACCAACCGAAGGGTTTGGGAACATGATGAGGCCTTTAAGGAATACCTCCAGAAAGTAAGGGCCTATGCCATAGACATGGAAACAGCCACCATATTCTCAGTAGGATTCTATAACAAGATTCCAACCGGCGCCTTATTATTAGTAAGTGATCAACCCATGATTCCTGAAGGTGTAAAAACTGAGGAAAGCGACAAGAAAGTTACTGGTGAATATGTAGAACGCCATATAAGAATGGGTATCGATTCGTTGAAGCAGTTGATAAATGATGGGTTGACGGTGAGGCATCTGAGGTTTTGAGTTTAAAGTTTAAGGGTTTAAAGTTTAAGAGTTTAAGGTTGTTCGATTATCGAATTGAAAAATCGAATTGAAGAACCTTAAACTCTTAAACCTTAAAGCTTAAACCCTCAAACTTTAAACCCTTAAACTTAAAACTTACTACTTCTAACTTATAACTACTCATGCACTTCCTCCACAACACAACCTCCAAATCGCTTTCGAAACAGAGCTGGGGACTTCTGTGGCAGTGCAGGATAGTTCGTTTACTGTAGACCGTGGTGAGGTCGTGGCCATTGTTGGTGAATCGGGTTCGGGAAAATCAGTTACCTCTCTTTCCATACTTCAATTACTTCCCGCAAAAACAGTGCGATACCCAAAAGGGTCCATCCTGTTTTCTGCAGATGGAGAAGATGCCATCAATATTCTGGATTTGAAAGAAGCTGAACTGAGAAATATAAGGGGCAGCCAGATTTCTATGATCTTCCAGGAACCTATGACCTCTCTGAATCCGGTTTTCACCTGCGGGGAACAGGTTATTGAAGCTATTCTTCAACACACTTCTGTATCAAAAGCAATAGCCCGTGAACAGACCCTTGATTTATTCAGTAAAGTGAAACTGCCAGATCCAGAATCCGTTTTCAAAAGGTACCCTCATCAGTTAAGTGGTGGACAAAAGCAGCGGGTTATGATTGCCATGGCGATGAGCTGCAAGCCCGACTTACTAATATGCGACGAACCTACTACAGCACTTGATGTAACGGTTCAGCAAACCATTCTTGAATTGCTGAAAGAGTTGCAGCAGACTTATAATATGGGCATCATTTTCATTACTCATGACCTTGGTGTAGTAGCTCAGATAGCAGACAGGGCGATTGTGATGTACAAAGGAGCTATTGTTGATCAGGGACCTGTAAAAAAACTATTTACAAATCCCGGTCACCCCTACACTAAAGCCTTATTAGCATGCCGGCCAGCGCTTCATCCAAAGGGCCATCAATTGCCGGTTGTCAGCGACTTTTTAGATGAGAACGGGAAAGAGAAAAACATTTCATTTCTCACATAAGAAAATGAGACCGCCCCCATCTATTCTATAGAAAAAAAGAACCCTTACTACAGATAAAAGATTTATCCATTCATTTTCCTGTTAGTAAAAATCTTTTAGGAAAAACAACCAGGGTTTTAAAAGCTGTTGATGGAATTTCCTTTGAGGTTCTGACCGGCGAAACACTGGGTTTAGTAGGTGAAAGTGGCTGTGGAAAAACGACACTTGGCAGAGCCTTACTAGGATTGATCCCCGCCACCTCAGGAAAGAAATCTTACCAGGGAAAGGATTTGACATCAATCAATAAAAATGATTGGAATCGGTTACGAAAAGATGTACAAATTGTATTTCAAGACCCCTACTCATCTTTAAATCCTCGTTTAACAATAGGGGAAGCAATTGCTGAACCATTAAAAGTACACGGACTCGAACTTTCTTCAACAAACAGAAAGGAAAAGGTAGTGGCATTACTGGAAAAAGTAGGCTTGTCTTCATCACACTTCCAGCGATACCCTCACGAGTTTAGCGGAGGCCAGCGTCAGCGTATTGTAATTGCAAGAGCATTAGCACTCGAGCCCTCCTTTGTGGTCTGTGATGAGTCTGTATCAGCCTTAGACGTAAGTGTACAAGCACAGGTATTGAATCTATTGAACGACCTTAAGAAAGAGTTTGGGTTTACCATAGTTTTCATTTCACACGATCTGTCTGTAGTTAAGTATGTAAGTGACAGGATCCTGGTCATGAATAAGGGGCAACTCGAAGAAATCGGGGATGCATCGAGTATCTACAACCACCCCAAACAAGCTTACACTCAGAAACTATTGGCGGCTCTTCCAAAAATCAGCTTCTGATTTTCAAGCAGATAGCAAGTCTACCCGGTTTCTCAACCTCCATTCACCTGTTATCAACAGGGTCAATATTAAATTTCCGTTTTCTCCTTTTTCGGCTTACCTTTGCCCGCTTGAAAAACGCCTTTACATGATAGCAAATCGGGTGCCGTAAGACCTGGTTTGTATCGGAACTCCAAAGCCCGATAAGTCCTCGTCCCGCACTATTTGTTCATCATGTGGCTACATTAAAAAATATATCGCTACATGAAGTTATCCCAGTTTCGCTTCGACCTGCCCCTCAACTTAATTGCACAGCATCCAACCAAGAAAAGGGAAGACTCCCGTTTGATGGTGGTTCATCGTCATACCGGCCAGATTGAAAACAAGCATTTCCGTGATGTGCTGGATTATTTCGACGACAAGGATGTGTTTGCTGTAAACAACACCAAGGTATTTCCTGCCCGTATGTATGGCCGCAAGGAAAAAACCGGTGCAAAGATTGAAGTGTTTTTGTTGCGTGAATTAAACAAGCCCAACCGCCTTTGGGATGTAATCGTTGATCCCGCAAGAAAGATTCGTGTCGGCAATAAACTTTACTTCGGAGAAACCGATGAATTGGTAGCAGAAGTAATCGATAACACTACCAGTCGTGGTCGTACTATCCGTTTCCTTTGGGATGGCACTGATGACGAATTCCGTCAGATGCTGGAAATATTAGGTGAGACTCCTCTTCCTAAATATATCAAGCGTAAGCCTGAAGCAGAAGATAAGGAAAGGTATCAGACTGTATATGCCAAGCATGAAGGTGCTGTGGCAGCTCCTACAGCCGGATTACATTTCAGTATTGAACTGATCAAGCGACTTGAGATAAAGGGTATCCGTTTTGCAGAAGTAACACTTCACACTGGATTGGGAACTTTCCGCCCTATTGAAGTAGAAGATCTCAGCAAACACAAGATGGATGCTGAATACTACAAGATAGATGAAACTGCCTGTGCCATTGTAAACAAAGCAATCAAAGGCAATCATCGTATCTGCTCTGTAGGAACAACCACTATGAGAGCCATCGAGACTTCTTATACTGCGGAAAAATTATTGAAACCTTCTGAAGGATGGACCAATACATTCATCCACCCACCATATAATTTCAATATCGCCGATTCATTGATCACAAATTTCCATTTACCAAAAACCAGTTTGCTGATTATGGTTTGCGCCTTTGCCGGTTATGACCTGGCAATGGAAGCTTACAAAAAAGCGATAAAGGACAAGTATAGGTTCTTTAGTTATGGGGATGCGATGTTAGTTATTTAAGGAGGTTCAATCCTTAAGTTTTAAAGTGTAGATGATACAAGGCCTTTAGTCAATCTAAGGTTGTTTTGTTCCTGGTAAAAGAAAAATAAAGTTCATTACCTTTGATTTGTAAAATCAACTCTATTGTCAAAACTAATGGAGGTCCCATCGCTTAACAATCCAGCACATTCCTATCTGATTAATAACTCACATAAAACCCATGTGTTTCCTTAACTTTTTAGACCCTTTCCATCCACTTCCTGCGTAAACTCCTTCGGCGTATGCAAAAACTCCTCCCTGCTCACTTTCATCTTGAACAAAGCACGTACCATAGAGAATAATAATACAGGTACCTGAAGAAGGGCTTTGAAAGTTTGAAAATTATAAAATGAGGTGGGGATTGATAATATGAAAGCTCCGAAAAACAATCCGGAAATAAGGAACCAGGATTGACGGGCGGGAATCATCCATGGAGAGGGACTAATCCAATCGATGATGCTTAATAAAATTGCCAGTCCAAAAAGTATGATATAGAAAGAACGGGGCAGCATCATGTTATTGAGAAGCTTATTCCAATAATGCTTTGTCTGCATTTGCCCATCCTGTATCTTTAAAGAATAACCGAAGATGAATGATTTGGGATTCAAGCCATCTTGTCCTTTGTCTTTCAAACACCTGTTGACTTCCCACTTTTTCATCAAGTACTATGGCATTGTCAATAAATTCTATAACTATACCGGCACAGGTGATTTCGAAATCCACTTCCCTGTCGCAGGCTGGATTACCTAATATTCCCGGTTTATTATAGACTTCTTTCAATTTTTCGAATTCGAAAGCCATACCAGAACCAATTAAAGCGGATGAGAAACCCAGTGCTCTAACACCTCGTCTGTACATATGGTTATTCACTTCCTCACTTAGCGAGTCAAGAACAGCGGATGTAGTGTTTTTGTTCTTTGATGTACGATGAACCTGTACGGCTTTATAACCGCTTTGAAAGGCGGCATTGATGCTTTCCATACAACCTTCAAGCATCACGTTGTCAGCATCCAGTACTAGGGCTACGTCATACGCGCCAACAGGAATTGAATTCAACAGTTGGTTTAGGGAACGAGCCTTACTGCTTTTTTCGAAAGATACTTCCAGTACCTGTACCGGTATGGCCCTTAATTTCTGTATAGTTTCAGGTTTGATGGAATCGGCTGCCACGTAAACTTCGAATTTATCGGCAGGATAATTATGCTTTTTAGCCATCAATGCAGAGTGAACTATGATAGCATCTTCCTTATAGGTAGGCAATAAAACAGCTATCCGCTTTTTTTCAGGGGAAGAAATATAGCGTTTAGATGGAATGATTCTTCCTGCCAATGCAGAAATGAAAAGATATAAAGCGCTAATTCCCAGATATATAAATACTACCCAGCAGATAAGCTGGACCAAGGTCAGTAACATAAAGAGATAACGGTTAAGGAGTTAAATTAGTATTGCGGCTAAATTAATAAACAAAACTGGTGAATGAAAGCGATTGGCTGTTATGAAATAAAAAAGCACAGGCTAAGCCTGTGCTTCAATATATGAGATACTCAGAAATTATCTTTTGCCAATATTGCCAGCCAATCCGAATCCAAAGTAGAAATGGTAATTACCATACTCAGTCATTGGAACCCTGTATTGAGCATTTACAAGCAGATACGCTTCGTCGAAAAGATTGATCTGCATGCCAGCACCTACCGGAATGAACGTGGAAAAATAGCTTTTATACTTTGCTACGCCTAAACCTGCTTGCAGGTAAGGATTGATGAATGATTTATTTGAAATCATTTTACCTCTTACGGAAACATCGCCCTCAAGTAAAAGGAAATCGCGGCCAAAAGAAGGCTTATTAGGAACTGGATAGTCCACAAATGAACCAGCCAAAGTAGTGCTGAAATCGAAATTGCGGGTCATCCCTTTAATATAGCTCAAAGCCAGGCCAGGAGCCATATTTTTCACCTTCCCAAACTGTTGATTCTTGAAAACGGTACCAAGACTATTAGCCCTAACATTGGCTGCGCTGGTAAAATCGTTAAAAATAAAACTTACGGCAAAGGTGGGCTTTTGGATGTACTCATCGTTTTGACTGAAAGCCAGGGTACTGTAAAATACCAATGCCAACAAGGCACCTGCAATTTTCTTCATAAACGAGCAATTTTGGTGATTCCTAACAAAAATAACGGCTACTGCTTAAATGGTAAAATTATTTATTCACTTTATCGGTTTGGAGGGAAGCCGGCTTCTTTTTACCCAAATATTCCACTTTGACCCTCGTCAACCCCTTCCCAGTATAAGAAAGGGAACTTGCTGCGGATCTGCTCAAATCTATCAATCGCTTGTTCTTGGGATGCATTCTATCGGTTATTCGAAGTATTACAGACCTTTTATTACTCAGATTGGTCACTTTCACCCAGCAATTCAATGGCAGGGTATTACTAGCGGCGGTAAGTTTTTTCTGGGTAAAAACCTCTCCATTTGATGTTAACCTGCCTTCAAACTTATTGTCATAAAAACTGGCAATACCATATTGGATAAGAGGAATTTTCGAGTTTTTTGCCGCAGCCAGGGTATCGGTTGCTTCAGATTGAGCCCAAATTGGACCAATCCAAAAAAAGAATAAAAGACAGGTAATCCATAGTTTTTTCATAGCTGAAATTTATTGGATGGATTTATCAGCAAAGTAACGTTCTTTCAAAAGCTTATCCTCACCATAAATATCTTCATAAAACCTAAGCTTTCCTCCTTGTCCAGCACAGGTAAAATATCGGATAAAGAGAGGCATCCTGCTTCTAACCTGTAAATAGTGCTTTTCTTTTCGCTTCATCCAAACACGTAATGAATCAGATGGTGCGTAAGATGCCGTAACATCCATAGTCTTTCGATTCATACTATCGATATTCAAAAGATAATGTGCCAACTTCTGCCATTCCTGTACCCTCACACATCCATGGCTCAGTGATCGCATAGCATTTTTAAAAAGATATCGCTGGTTGGTATCGTGCAGATAAACGCTATACTTATTACTGAAATTGAATTTCAGGATCCCTAAAGCATTGGCATCACCACTTCCCTGAACAACCTTATATGGAATTCCTTTTGTGTATCTGTTCCAATCTACATTATAAGGATCCACCTCATTACCTTTATCATCAACTAGTGAATAGCCGTGCTTATTAAAATATTCGGGATTTTTCTTTACTCCCGGTATTACTTCTTTTACAATAATGCTGGTTGGAATCGTCCACTGCGGATAGGTGATCATATCCGTTATACGGCTACTTAGAAGGGGGGTACGGGTATCTGGTTTACCTACCACAACTCTAGACAAGAAGACAAGTGAATCGGTATCCCAAACCTGCATGTAAAAAGAAGGAATATTTACCCAGATAAATCTTTCTGGAAGAGTATCAGGCAATAACTTATAACGATCCATGTTGAGGGCTATGGTCTTGAATTGTTCCCAGGATGTATTATTAAGGGCGTTTGCCGTATTTACATTCAACTTACCAGTTACTTTCAATCCTTTAGATTTTTGGTAACTCCTTATAACACTCCTGAATGTGGCAGTATCAATTGGATCTGTTGGAGAACTCAGCAAACTGTCTTCATATAACCTTTTCTGTACTTGTGCATATAATGCAACGGAGTCTTTATTGGGATAAATTACATAGGTAAAACGCTGAAAGTTTTTTATTGAATCAAGGAAAAAGTTCAGCCCCAGCTTTAAAGAATCATAGGCCGCATGTTGCGGTTCTAATTGATGGAAAACAGAACTAAGGCTGGCACCACCAGTCACTTGCCTTAATAATCCCTGATAGAATTCTTTTCCTAACAAACTGTCTGTTCGTAAAGTAACGCTGTCGTATTTTAATCTCCCCTGCTTAAGGTGTTTCCCTAATAAAAGGAAGGCATCGGTATACATCAGATCCATTGCCGCCCAAACAGAAGCATTCATTTTTGTAATGGAATCTGATAAAAGCATTGAACGCATTCCATGCAAGGCTCTGTTATGATAATCTGAAGGAAAGAGGCCGAATCGCTTACAGTTTTCAATAAATGTCAATAAGGAATCTGCCAATGGAAGAAAAGCAGCTTCACGACTCCAAATAGGCTTGTATTCATTCTTGATATACAGGGAGTCTGCCATCGTTTCCATTTTCAGAAGGATGGTATCGTTTAGTTTACCCTGGTTCTCTATTGCAAATTTTAATGTTTGTGTGATATTCCGTGTAATGTGAACATCAATCTTCTCTGGTTCGGGAACAATATCGGCTTCCCCGGGAGATGACTTCACTTCCGGGTTGCAGGCTGAGATAACAGCCAGAATAATAAAGGCGAAAAATAGATAAGGTTTCGTCATCCTGTTCATAAGTAACTGCCAGTTATTGAGAAAGTTAGTATCTTGAAAAAAGGGAGATGGCATTCCTTAAAACTAAGTTGCAATGATATACAAAATACCTCAGCAGTCCTATACCTTCGTCTTGCTTGCTGCTCTTTTTTTACTCCCAAAACAGGTTATACCCAGAAGCCAGATACCAGCAAATATGGGGTGGCGGTTACCAGAGATATCAGGTATTACCAGAAATGTATTCTGTCCGATAGCAATAAGGTAATGAAGGAGCTTTCTACCCTCATTCCCCATATCGTTTATGATTTGAAATATGCTTCTAAAAACAATTTTACCGGGAAGGCGCTGTACCCCAAAAACACACATAAAACCTACCTGAGGGCACCGGCAGCCTATGCCCTGGCACTTGTACAGGAAGAACTTAGCAAACAACATCTCGGCATAAAAGTCTTTGATGCCTATCGTCCCTATTCTGTAACAGTCAGTTTCTGGGAACTTATAAAGGACGAAAGGTATGTTGCCCACCCAGCTAAGGCCAGCGGTCATAATCGAGGTTTAGCCATTGATTGTACGTTGATTGATCTTCGGACTGGCAAAGAGTTAGATATGGGTACCAGCTTCGACAATTTCACTGATACAGCTCATCAGACTTTTACCAATCTTCCGCCAGCAATCCTTGCCAACAGAAAATTATTCAGGGATGTGATGACTAAGTATGGTTTTCGGATATTCGACACCGAATGGTGGCATTATTTCTGGGTGAATGATAGGGAGTATGAGGCGTTGGATATACCTGTGAGGAATTTGAGAATGAGATGATTTGAAAATTTGAAAATTAAACAGCCAATACATTTAACCGCAGAGACGCGGAGGGGTATCCTCTGCGCCTCCGCGTCTCTGCGGTTATAATTTACTCAATAGTGTTTTTAAAATAAAGTGAGAGTAAGCAAGAATCAGGTTCAAACTTAAAACCTAAAACTTAAAACGTATAACTTCCTCACCGTATCACCAACACCTCATTCACCGCATCCAAATTGATAGGACCATAGATATGAGGGAATGTATCTTCATTAGTAGTTGACCAGTCGTAGATATATTGGCTGGTTAATTTATCGGTATCGATAACCAATTTCACAAGATTATCTTTTCCCTGAAAATATCTGTCTAATACACCTGCTACTTGTTTTTCAAGGCTGCAATGAATATATCCTTCCTCTTTTAAGGAAGCTGCTTCATAAAATCCGTTTTGTTGTGCCTCTTTCCAGGCTTCTGCTGTTGTTACATGATAAATGATCGGCATCGTTATTTTTTTAAGGGTTCCATATCCTGGAGATGCGTTGCTCCAGCATTAATAAATCGGCCAGTACCATCGCGGTAATGGCCTCGAGTACTACCGGTACTCTAAGTGCTATACAAAGGTCATGACGACCTTTTACTGAAAATGGGCCTACTTCATTCGTCTCCCAGTTCCAGGTTTCCTGTTCTCTTGGAGTGGAAGAAGTGGGCTTTATGGCAATACGGAAAACCATTTCATTTCCGTTGGTTATTCCACCAACTATTCCGCCTGCATGATTCGTTTTTGTTTTTCCTTCTCCATCCACAATGGCATCATTATGTTGTAAACCGAACATTGCTGCTGCTGCAAATCCGGTTCCAAACTCAATTCCTCTTACGGCAGGAATGGCAAATGCAGCATGACTTATAAGTGACTCTACCGAATCGAAAAAGGGCTCACCCAATCCAACCGGCAATCCATTTACCCTGCATTCTACAATTCCACCTACTGAGTCTTTTTCATCAATGGCTTTCTGCAATCCTTTTTCCAAGTCTTTCTCACCACCAATTTCAAGGATGGTGGAAACAACTTTTATTTCATTCAACAGCTTCTTCGCAATTACTCCCGCAGCCACTAAACAAACAGTCAATCGCCCACTGAAATGTCCCCCTCCCCTATAATCCTCTTGTCCACCATATTTCTTATGCGCAACAAAATCTGCATGACCCGGCCGTGGTACCGCCCTTAACTTCTCATAGTCACCACTCCTTGTATTATTATTTTCAAAGATGATGGTAAGTGGAGCTCCTGTTGTTTTACCATTAAAAAGGCCGCTTTTAAAAATAGGGAGATCCGTTTCCTGACGGGGAGTGGTTCCTTTTTGGACACCACCTTTTCTTCTTTCAATATCGGAAAGGAAATCATCTACCGACAATGGTAATCCTGCAGGTATTCCATCAATGTTAATACCCACCGACTCGCCATGCGATTCTCCGAAAATATGCACCCTGAAAAGTCGGCCAAATGCGTTCATATACTGATAGAAGATGAAGTTAAATATAAGATGAATATTGTTCTGAAGGAGCGTTTGTTCTTACTTAATTACTGCCCCTAATGTTTTCAAGTGTTCATAGAAATCAGGGTACGACTTATTGATGGCTTCTGCATCTTCAATCACCACTTCCCCTTCTGCTTTTAAAGCGGCTACAGCACAGGCCATGGCAATACGGTGATCGTGTCGGGAGTGGACTTTTGCACTCTTAAGTATTGTTCCACCGTGTACAATCATTAGATCATCCTGCAAGTCAATTTTAACTCCCAGTTTCCCAAATTCTTCCTGCAATGTAAGGGCCCGATTACTTTCTTTATGGGTCAACCTGCTGGTTCCTTCAATAACTGTTTTCCCTTCGCAAAAACTGGCTAATGCCACCAATGGTGGAAAAAGGTCGGGACATTCAGTTGCATTGAAATGAAAGGCACGTAACGGCATTGGTCTTAATTCAATTTCTTCTGGACGGATGGAAATTCCAGCACCCGAATCGATAAGTGCCTGCAAGATGGCTTTATCCGCCTGGGTTGATTGAACATCCAATCCTTCAACGGTTATAGGCCCTGCAATTCTACAGCTACCAATAAAAATGCAGCGCCGCTCCAATCTCCTTCCACAGTGTAATGATGAGTATAGGGTTGTACTTGCAAATCTGATGGGGCGAAATAGAATGTCTCGTAATTGTGGTTTTCAGGCACTTTAAGATCGAATTGCTTCATCACTGCAAGAGTCAGATCTATATAAGGCTTGCTCTTCAGGTTTTTCACTTTTATTGAAACACCTGATGCATCAGAAGCGGCATAAGCCAGTAACATTCCCGTCAGGAATTGTGAACTCAATGAACCATCAATTTCTATATCGACAGGCTTAATTGGCCCCTGGATATGTAAAGGCAATTTCCCTTGCTGGCTTTCCACCTTTACACCTAATGAAGGCAATATCTCATCAAAGAAATCCATCGGTCTTGTCACCAGACTGCCCGTACCTTCTATACTTATAGCCTTTTCACTAAGTGCAACAAGAGGTGTAAACATTCTTATACTTAAACCAGATTCTCCGCAATTAATAGAATTCTCCGTAGGCGCTACTCCATTGCTCTGAATCACCAATTCATTATCCCTGTAACTGATAATAGCACCAAGGCGTTGTATTATATCAAGTGCCGCTTTATCATCATTGCTATGTCCGGGATTCTTTATCACAGATGTTCCTTTCGCTACCAATGCAGCTGCACAGGCACGCTGCATCGAACTTTTTGATGCAGCAGCCAGTATATTTCCTGATAATCTGGAAGGATGTATGCTTACATTCATAATGGAAAAGCGTAATGAATTCTTACAATTTTTCGATGATCTCTCTTAATTGCGTCAATGGTATTTTCCTGATAACACCCTTGCCAATTTTTTCTAACAATACATAGTTCATTTCACCCTGTACTTTCTTTTTATCCTTCAACAAAATATCAAATGCCTTTTTCTTATTGAAGGAAGCGTAGGTAGGGAGATTATATTTCTCCAGGGTATTCACTACCCTGTTTGTGTCTTTAAATCCAGTGAAAATTTCAGAGATATGCGAAGCATAGGTCATCCCAATCGATACTGCCTGACCATGACTTAATTCATACATATTCTCTATAGCATGAGCTAGAGTATGTCCGAAGTTCAAAAGTTTCCTATCGCCTTTCTCAAACTCATCCTGTTGCACCACTTTCGTTTTTATCAAGGCATTCTCCTGAACCAATCTGCAAATCTCTTTTTTCTTTGACTGATAGAATTTAAGGCTTTTGTTTTCCAATTCTTTAAACATCCCAGCATCTTTTATGCAAGCATGTTTTATGATTTCAGCAAAACCATTTTCCCATTCCGACTGAGGTAAGCTATTCAGGAAAACCATATCATGTAATAAGAAAGCAGGCTGTCGTATGATTCCCACCATATTCTTATAAACTCCTACATCAATTCCATTTTTTCCACCTATGGAAGCATCTACCAATGCCAGTAATGTTGTTGGAATAAACCCAAATCGAACACCTCGCATATAGACAGACGCTATATAACCAGTAAGGTCAGTTATAACTCCTCCTCCTACACCTACCAATGTACAGCTTCTGTCGGCACCCATGTTAATCAGTTGTTCAATTACTGTATCACTGTGGCCTGGACTTTGAACTCTTCTCCCGGTTTTAAGAACGATAGTATTCCAATTCTTAAATCTCTTTGTGTGTGCGCTGAATATATTCTCATCAGTTATCAGGAAGGTATTGTTACGGGGAGTTATATCCTGAAGATGAGCGATTCCATTCGCAAAATAGTAATCTACTGTTGCAGAAGAGAACTTGAACTTCTTACCCAACCGGGTTGTAGTTTGATTTTGCATGAAGAAAGATATGGAAGGCTTTAGTTTGAAAATCCCGTTCATATCAAATGTTATGAACGGGATTTCAGAAAAGGAAAAGCGATTATGAATTCATAATCGTATTCTGATGGTTGATACTTTCCATATGAACAGCATCAAAATAACGGGTTATGAATTCACGGCTCAGTTTCATTTTCTCACCCTGAGCATAGGCTCTCTCCAAAATTTCATTCCAACGATTCGTTTGGAGGATGGTGATATTATTATCTTTTTTGTATTGACCTATTTTTTCTGCAATCTTCATCCGCTGGCCAATGATCTGCATCAATTCATCATCCAGATGATTGATCTGCTGACGTAATTTTTCAAGGGCAGCATGATACTCTTCAGAGTTTACATCCTCTGCTCTCCAAATGATGTTACTGATCATTTCTCCCAGACGTTCTGGAGTCACTTGTTGTTTCGCATCACTCCAGGCATTATCAGGATCGATATGGCTTTCCAGCATCAATCCGTCGAAATCGAGGTCAATCGCTTTTTGGGCAACATCCATCAGAATATCTCTGCGACCGCAGATATGAGAAGGGTCGTTGATAATCTTCATTTCCGGATTGCGGCGTTTCATTTCGATAGCGAGGTGCCACATAGGAGCATTGCGGTACTCTGTATTTCCGTAAGAAGAGAATCCACGATGAATCAATCCGATTTGTTTTACACCGGCACGAGCCACACGTTCTACCGCACCAGACCAAAGTTCGAGATCAGGATTGATTGGGTTCTTGATAAGTACAGGAACGTCCACACCGCGAAGGGCATCAGCCACTTCCTGAACACTAAAAGGGTTCACGGTAGTGCGAGCGCCGATCCATAACATGTTCACATCGAAAGTAAGTGCATCTTCCACTTGCTTACCAGTAGCTACTTCAACAGTAGTTGGTAATCCAGTTAAACGTTGAGCATGCTGCAACCAGGGCAAGCCCTTGGCACCAACACCTTCAAACATTCCGGGTTTAGTACGGGGTTTCCATATTCCTGCACGGAGTACATCCACCTTACCTGTATTTGCCAATCTTTGTGCTGTTTCCACTACCTGAGCTTCTGTTTCCGCACTGCAAGGACCACTGATGATCAATGGTTTTTTATTCCATGCTTTCTGTGTTGCTTCTTTCATGTTTACTGTTTCGGTTGCGTTCATGTGAATGGGAATTTGAAAATGTGAAAAATTTTTAATGAGGAAATTTGAAAATGTGAAAATGTGGAAATTATAGTCAATCTCAAAATATTCAAGCCCAATTTATTTTAATAAATAATTACTTACTTTTTAACTAAGGAATGTTGCCACTCATTTCAAATTCTCAAATTTTCAAATTCTCAAATTCGAAGCTTATCTAGAGTTCGCATCATTCATCCTAATCCTTCTCCCCTTATATTTCTTACCATCAATAGCTGTGATCATTTGTTGAGCAGCGCGACGGTCAATTTCGATCCAGCTGTTCATTTCCTTCATATCGATGCGGCCAAGAACTTCTTTCTTCAGGTCGCTCATATCGAGAATGAATTGGAGGAAGCTGGCTTTATAGAAACCATCTTTTGTTCCCAGGTTTACGAACAGACGCATCTGGTCGCCACCACCGGCAAACTCACGTCCGCTGGTATCGCGCCTGCGACTTTGGTCTCTACCACCGATTGGTTGCCTTTCCCTGAAATCACTTCTTTCGCCCCTGTCTCCCCTTTCACCTCTTTCGCTTCTTGCTCTTTCCCTTACGTTAAGGTCTTCAGCGTTTTCATAATATTTCAGGAAGCGGTCGAATTCAAGGGAAGCGACACGTTTCAACACTTCTTCTTTGCTAACATCAGCGAATTTCTCCGCTAACATTGGAAGATATGTTTCGTAGTCGCCATGGTTGATATCCAACTGCAACAACTTATCCATAAAGAAAAAGAACTGCTTGCGGCATACATCCTTACCGGTTGGTATTTCCAGCTTATTGAAAGGCGCCTGAACGATTCTTTCGATTGCTCTTATTTTACCAATTTCGCGGCTGTGCACGATGCTCATACAGATACCTGTTAAGCCAGCGCGACCTGTACGACCACTTCTGTGTGTATACACTTCAATATCATCGGGCAATTCGAAATTGATTACGTGGGTGATACCCGATACATCAATTCCTCTTGCTGCTACGTCTGTTGCAATCAATAACTGCAGGGTCTTATCCCTGAACTCGCCCATCACCTTATCGCGTTGTTGCTGGTTAAGGTCACCATGCAAAGCGTCGATATCATATCCATCACGGGTAAGCTTATCTGCAATTTCCTGTGCATCTACTTTGGTTCTTGTGAAAATCAAACCGTAGATACCCGGGTTAAAGTCGATAAGACGTTTCAGTGTTTCGTAACGGTGTTGTGAATTGGTTACAAAATACTGGTGATCGATGTTTTTGTTGGCTGTATTCAACTTACCAACAGTAACTTCAAATGGCTGGTTCATGTACTTCTTGCTCACCCTTTTTATTTCAGGTGGCATGGTAGCACTGAATAACCATGTTGCGTTTCTTTTTGGGGTGTTCTGGAGGATATGCTCGATATCGTCCTGGAATCCCATGTTCAGCATTTCATCCGCTTCATCCAATACCACGTATTCAATCTGCTCAAGGTTGATCGCTTTACGTTCAATAAGGTCAATCAAACGACCGGGAGTAGCCACTACAATCTGAACACCTCTTTTCAGTTCCCTGATCTGTTGTCCTACTGAAGCACCGCCATAAACCGCAACTACGTGCATACCTGGCATGTATTTCTTAAAGAGCTCTATCTCATTCACTATCTGCATACACAGTTCACGGGTGGGACAAACCACCAGTGCCTGAGGATATTTTTTTGCAGCGTCTGTGAGTTGCAGTAAAGGCAACCCAAAGGCAGCTGTTTTACCGGTTCCTGTTTGAGCAAGCCCTACGAGGTCTTTAGTACCTCCTAATAATACAGGAATAGCTTTTTCCTGTATTGTTGTTGGGTTCTGGAAGCCTAAGTCACTGGTAGCCTTTACCAGTTTCTCATCCAATCCCAACTCTTCAAAAGTCATCATATATTAAAAAAATTTGCCGCAAAGGTACTTTAAAAGGGGCGGTTAGCCTAATAATACCAGTCGGGAGTCTATAGTCGGGAGTCGGGAGTCTTTAGTCGGGAGTCAATAGTCCGAAAGACCAAAAGTGCCGACTCACAGCAAAACCTTGCCATATCATATGTCAAAAAACTACACTATTGAAAAAATAAGGCAAATGGCAATTTTGAAAATATAAAGCCAATCGAGCTTATTTAATTCACATATTTTCCAAAATAATCGTAACTTATAAAGCCAAAATTTAATCGACCCGACTCCGACCCCGACTCCCGACTCCAGGCTCCCGACTCCCAGACTCCCGACTCCGACTCAACTCCTCCGGACTCCCGACTCCCGACTCCGACTCCCCGACTCCGACTCCCGACTTTCCGACTCCCGACTCCGGACTTTCCGACTCCCGACTATCCTTAATTATTCTCTTGATCTTATTCGCATTCTCCATCAATTCCCACAAATAGTCATAATTCTCCTTTTCGAGACAGGCCTTGAATTTGCGTAACTGGCTGATATGCTCGTTGAGTACGTCGAGCACGTTTTCACGATTTTGCATGAAAATGGGGGCCCACATGGCGGGATTACTCTTTGCCAACCTCACTGTGCTTTCAAAACCACCGCCAGCCAATTCAAAAATGGCATCTTCCTCTTTCTCTTTCTCTAAAACCGTGTTTGCGAGTGCGAAAGAGGTTATATGGGAAATGTGACTTACATAAGCTGCGTGCATATCATGTGCGGCTGCATCCATATACACGAGATCCATTCCCAGATCCTTGTAAATATTTTCGATGATTGATACAGCTTGTGGATCACTTTTCTCTTTTTCACAGATTACACAGACCCTTCCCACGAAAGCATTATGGAGGGCTGCTTCCGGACCACTATACTCAGTACCCCACATAGGGTGAGTGGCAACAAAACGATCTCTTTTTGGATGATCAGCTAATGCTGAACAGAGGAAGTTTTTTGTAGAACCTGCATCCGCCACAATCTGTTTATCAGTAATCAGATCCATTATCTCTTTCATCACAGGTAATGTTGCATCAACTGGAATGGCAACATAAATGAAATCACTTTTCAAAACAGCTTCCTTCAATGGAAGAACCTCATCAACAATTCCTAACTCCAGAGCCTTCTTACCACTCGCCTCTGTTCTGCTTACACCAATAATATGTTTAGCCAATTTCTTATCCTTCAACCCAAGGGCAAAAGAACCGCTGATTAATCCGACACCGACTATTGTAACTGTGTTGAAAGACATGTTGCTATTTTTAGAGTAAGAAAGTAGAAAAGTAGGGAAGTTAGGAAGTAAGGAAGTAGGGGAGTATAAACAGCCCACCACAACACATTACTACATTACATCACACAACAATTCTTCAACTTTTCGATTTGTATTTAAATATTTTATTAATAAAAAACGGTAACTTACGTAACCAAAAAATTTCCCTATCCCTACTTCCCTACTTCCCTACTTCCCTACTTCCCTACTTCCCTACTTCCCTACTTCCCTACTTCCCTACTTCCCTACTTCCCTACTTCCCTACTTCCCTACTTCCCTACTTCCCTACTTCCCTACTTCCCTACTTCCCATTTTCAAATTTTCAAATTCTCAAATCTTCAAATTTTCAAATTCCCCAAATTCCTCACCCTCCCAATACTCTCCCCAAACTTCTCCTCCGTACTACACAAACTCACTCTCACATATTTATCACCAGCATTTCCGAATATACCACCAGGGGTAATGAATACATAGGCACCATTCAATACTTCATCACTCAATTCAAATCCATTTTTATAGTTAGATGGAATACTTGCCCATACAAACATTCCTACCTGCTCTTTTGAATATTCGCATCCCAATAGATCCAATAATTCGTAAGCCTTCTCTCTTCTTTTTCTATATACTGCATTTATGGAATCATACCAATCCTTACCAAGTCCCAATGCTTTTGCAGCAGCTAATTGTACAGGCAGAAACATACCGCTATCCATATTACTTTTAAACCGTAATACTTCATCTATGCGTTCTTTTGCGGCGCAGAGCATCCCGATACGCCAGCCAGCCATATTCTGAGATTTGCTTAATGAATTCAATTCAAGAACCACATCTTTTGCTCCAGGAACACTTAAAAGACTTTCAGGAGATTCATTTAATATGAAACTATAGGGGTTATCGTGAACGATAAGTATCTGATGTTTTTTAGCGAATGCCACCAGCTTTTCAAAAAATTGCCTGTCTGGCAATTTACCTGTTGGCATATGTGGATAGTTAGCGAACAACAGTTTCACTTTTGAAAGATCCATTGCTTCCAGTTCATTGAAATCGGGTTGCCAGTTATTGACTTCCTTTAGTGAATAACTTACTGCTGTGCCTCCAGATAACTTAACAGCTGCACTATATGTAGGATAACCCGGATTAGGTATCAAGGCTATATCTCCTGCATCAAGATAGGTCATACAGATATGCATGATACCTTCTTTACTTCCAATAAGCGGCAATATTTCTGTCTCCGGATCCAAATCAACTTTGTACCATGTCTTATACCAATCAGCAACAGCTTTACGAAGTATTGGAGATCCTTTATACGATTGATAAGCGTGTACATTTGGCTTAGCACTTTCTTCCTGCAATACTTTTATTACATCGGGATGCGGGGGTAAGTCAGGACTACCAATTCCCAAATTAATCACAGCATGACCTTGCTTATTGAGTTGATCAATTTCACGAAGCTTTTGTGAAAAATAATACTCTCCTATTCCTTCCAATCTTTTAGCTGTTGCTATCATATAATTTGTCTTGACTAATGAACGATATTGAATTTATTTCTTCATGCCATTTTTGTAAACACCATATATCTTCAGTTCAGCAGTATCAGATTTTATGGCATCAATCACAGATTCAAACTGTGCGGCTGTATCAAATTCCATATCGGCATGGAAACTGTATTTGAAATCGCTACCTGGAATTGGAAAACTCTGCAGCTTGCTAAGATTGATACCTCCATCAGCAATCTTTGTAAGTACTCTGGCAAGACTACCTCTTGAATGGTCTGTGTGAAAATTCACCGAAGCTTTATCTGCCCCATCTACAGGTTGAGCTGTTTCACTACGTTGCAGTATCAGGAACCTTGTATAGTTATTCTTCATGGTTTGGATGGCAGGTGCTATAACATCCAATTGAAAAAGTTCTGCAGCCAGTTTACTGGCGATAGCTGCTATATGTTTGCTTTTGTGCTGATGTATATGTCGTGCACTCAAGGCAGTATCTTCAGTTTCTACCAATTTCCATTTATACTTATCGAGGAATTCATAGCATTGCTGGAGTGCCATGGTATGTGAATGCACTTCTTTAATGTCGTCGAGTTTCACACCTGGATTTACTAAAAGGTTCTGCTTAATCTGCAGGTATACTTCACCGGTAATTGTTAAGTTGGACTTTTGCAGTAAGTTGTAGTTTGGTAGGATGCTACCGGCAATGGAGTTTTCTATTGCCATTACGCCCCCATCGCTTTCTTTCTTGCTGCTGGCAATCTTTATCACCTCCCTGAATGTGGCGCAGGGAATCACTTCTACATCTTTACCATGAAACTGACGGGCTGCTTCCTGATGAAAACTACCTTCATATCCTTGTATCGAGACTCTTTTTGCCATAACTACCATTTTGCCCAAGGGCGTAAAAAAGAAAAGTCCCGGCTTTTGGCCGGGACTCTTTATGTTGTTTGTTTTTAGTTATCTGTTTACAGTCAACAAAAGCATGCCCGGCTTCTTGCTAAAGAAGAAATAATAAAAATTAAAATAAAACAATGCGTATGCTTTCGCTGTTGACATGTTTCAAAAATAACGACTTCCTTGATTACGACAAAAATTTAATGTGTAAATCTTGGAAATAATAATTGAACGTTTGTTAGTGTGGGATAACCGGGAAGGTGCGAAGATTTATTATACAATTCACCGCAGAGACGCGGAGACGCAGGGAAATGCTCACTGCGTCTCCGCGTCTCGGCGGTGAAAAAAAAGCTTCAAAGCTTGGTAACTCTATGTGTTGAAAAAATACAAAACACATAGGAACATAGGTACATAGTCTAATTCGGAATTTCCTATTAATTGCAAACCCTATGTTCCTATGTGCCTATGTGTTTGGCTGTTTAAATAGAATTAAATACTTTAACTGTTCTCCTTCTCTACTCCCCTACTTCCCAACTTCCTTACTCACTCATGCACTGCAATAAAAGGCGCCACACTATTATACCCTAATATTCCAGTATGCGTATGTTTGAAGATACCGTTAAGGAATGCATTTGTTTTTGGAACAGTCAACAGTATATCGATCTTATTTGAGGTAACAAATGAATTGATAGCCTGGATAAAATTGGTTTGGGCTATTATATGGAATTCGGGTGTTCTCAGCTCTAACCAATTTTCAAGTTTCACTTTCTCAGATTGCTGATGTTCGTTTAAGGTAGTGTTGTTATGGGTATTAACATAAACGATATGCAGATTAGCCATTGGGAACAAATGTAGCAATGCCTCAATCTTACTCTTTGGTAAATGCGAAGAATCACCATCAAGGTCAGCAGCCAGTAATAAATTACTGCAACCGGTAAACTTCACTTCCGGAGGAATCACTAAAATCGGAATAGTAGCATGTTTAAGTAACCTAAGCGTATTACTCCCAATAAAAATTTGTTCCAATCGAGACGCACCAGTAATACCCATTATTATCATGTCTACTTCTTCATCTGCCACCACTTTATTTAATGTATGTACCAGTGACCCTCCTGCTTCTGCTTTGCATTCAATGGTTACAGTGTCGTTTACTTCAAACTCACGACATACATTGTTAAGGGCCATCAGGCGGATTGCTTTACGATCTTCCTGATCGTCCTGCATAAGTGAGCCATCCGAACCTGACATATAGTTATCGAACATATTAAAAAGGATCAACCGAACGGGTCCAATCTCATTACATAAATTACCAGCAAAGTAGGCAGCGTTGCGGGATACCTCTGAGAAATCTACAGGAACCAATATGGTCTTCATGTTAAAAGGTTTTTTCGAAGTTACAACTACCTTTAATGCAGGTCAACAGTCGCAAGTCAGGCAACGAAATGACTCTCATCAAGTTAATCCAATATAAAAGAGCCCTTATTAGGAGCTCCCGATTGATAATATATTGAAGAAAACGACATCAAACAGACTAAACATCAAGTCTTTGCCTCAATAGATCATCGATTTTTTTAAACAGGTGAAAAGGTCGGTATGTACGCCAATTATCCAGTTCCATCAGCTCCAGATAGCGGTTTAACCGGGCTTTTTTAAAGTCGTATTGGGTGGCTTCAGGCATATTCAAAACAACTGCCCAGCCGTTTTCTTCAGAAAACTCGTCGTACCATTCTTCATAATATTCCTTATCGCTGCTATGGAAATTAAGAACATTCTCTGCGATAAGGATAAACTTGTAAATACCACTTTGCTGAAACACATCAATCACTTCCCTCTTTAATTCCATGATATCGTTTTCAATGGCATCGTTCCATTCTCCAATTAATTCAATGACCGCATATTTCTCTTCATAATCGGCCATTATAACTTTAAGGAATAAGGTACGGCTTCCAAACTCATCCCATTGTGGATGTATGTAATAATTGTAAACTGTATGAGAATATTCAAACTCAGAGTACACCTGTCCGAAGAAAGGAGAACGCTCATCCTGCTCACTTATATAAATGTGACGCCAATTATAAAAAGGTTCAATATCATGCATGAAATTATAGCCATTGTTAAAATGACTGCCGGCAATTTACAGCGTCAAACAGCGCTATTCCAAATAAATTTTAGTGAAATAAATAAGCCCTTATTCAAAATAAGGGCCATATCAGAAAAATCCTGATTCAAATCACTTTATGGTTGCTTCCAGTGCTTTTTTTACACTTCCGAAATGCAATAACAGTTCCTGGGCCTTTTGATAATCACTGATACCTGATCGTTCCATCAGCATTTTTGTTCCTCTGTCAATCAACTTACTATTGGTTAATTGCATATTCACCATCTTATTATCTTCTACTCTTCCTATCTGTATCATTACTGTTGTTGAAACCATATTAAGAACCAGTTTCTGAGCAGTACCGCTTTTCATTCTCGTGCTTCCTGTAACAAATTCAGGCCCCACTACAACTTCTACCGGATAATCGGCTGCTGCTGCCAGCGGGCTTCCTTCATTACATGTTATGCAACCAGTTACTATATTTCTTTTACGGCATTCTTCCAATGCTCCAATAACATAAGGGGTTGTTCCACTTGCTGCAATTCCTATTACAACATCTTTATCGTTTATACCATGCTTTTCAAGATCACCCCATCCACCTTCCCAGCTGTCTTCGGCATTTTCAATCGGGAATCGAATAGCATCTTCCCCACCTGCAATAACACCAATTACAAGCCCCTGAGGCAACCCATAAGTTGGGGGTATTTCACTGGCATCGAGTATCCCTAATCTTCCGCTGGTACCAGCTCCAATATAAAATAGTCTTCCGCCGGCCAACATTTGGTCAGACACAACAGCAACTAATTTCTCTATTTGTGGTAATGACTTTTCTACTGCCAGTGGCACTTCCTTATCCTCTTTATTTATATTGGAGAGGATATCTGCAATACTCATTTCTTCCAAGTGCCTGTATTTACTGGGCTCTTCTGTAACTTTAATAAAATCCGCCATGCAAGTTTATCCGTTTTAAATTCGCTTTCAAATTTTCAGGAATGGTATTCAATAAGTCCTTCCATTGGATTCTTCAAAATCTGTCCTAATTCAAATTCGTAAGTTGCACAAAGATCCTTTATTACGTCTCTGAATCCATAAGCCACCCCACCAACAAAATTAATAGGATGCTTCCAGCTTTCGCCATATTTACAAAGGTGGGTGAAGAAAAAGTCATTCAGTCCATCTTCAATAATATTCTCGACCATATAATGCCCTCTGTTTTCCGAAAGGAATAATGCAAAACTGGCCAGGTATCTGTTTGGGAAAGGCTTTTTATATATATTTTCAAGAATCTCCACATTGCCAACCCCGAACCTCAAATCAAATTTGTACATCAGATCTTCATCGAATGTATTATAAAGATAGTATTGCAAAACTTTTTTCCCAAGATAGGCGCCGCTGCCTTCATCCCCTAAAACATACCCAAGACCTGGGCTATTCTTGATAATCTTCTTACCATCAAAATAGCAGCTATTGCTACCTGTTCCGAGGATACAGGCGATTCCTTTTTTGTCGAGACAAACAGCTCTTGCAGCACCCATCAGATCGTGAGTAACTGCAATCTTTGTATTCGGAAATACTTTTTTAATAGCTTTTTTAATCAGATTAGCATTATCTGGATTGATACAACCTGTTCCGTAATAGTAGATTTCGGTTATATCGAATTTAGCCAGGTGCTTGATGAGTTCCTTTTTAAGGATATCAACTACCTCATCGGTAGAAAGGAAATAGGGGCTGATCCCCTGGGTAAAAATCAGTTTAGGTTTCTTTGAAGCTCCTAAAACACACCACTCGCACTTTGTGGCACCACTGTCGGCTATTAATATGGCCATATTTGAAAATTTATTATTTCTCCCGTTGTACTTACTAAACGAAGGTAAAGCGGGGAATTGAAAATTAATTGTGAACTTCGCACCCTATTTTTGGTGTTGGATCCGTTTGACAATTGTCAGATTTGTTATGAAAACGATTGCATAACTATTGGCTGACAGCAACTGCTCAAGCATCCATACTGTAATATAAGGGTAAAACCAACCTGCTCATATGACTTCTGGCAGGTTAATTACCTAATAAATGGAGTGTAAGTAGAAATTTTAAATTTGGATGAATGAAAAAACTGCAGGTTTGGTGGCCATTTTTCGCAGCCATTACGATGATTTTGGGAATGTATATCGGGTTCCAGCTAAGAAGTAATATTCCGGAATCCCAAGGCTTTTTTGGCGGACCCAAAAAGGCTTCTGTACAAGAGGTCATTGACCTTCTTCAAAAGAAATATGTAGATTCTGTTCATACAGATTCTTTGACAGATGATGCCATCCAGGCATTATTGACCAAGCTTGACCCACATACCGTTTATATTCCTGCTGTATACACAACTGAAGCCAATGAAGACCTCAAGGGCAATTATGAAGGAATCGGGGTTGAATATTATATTATTGACGATACCATTAATGCCGTTAATATCCTGAAAGGTGGTCCCAGTGAAAAAGCAGGTCTTCAAATTGGAGATAAATTCATAAAAGTAAACGATTCATTAATTGCTGGGAAGCCCATTACAAATGACGGAATCAGGAAATTACTTCGTGGTGAGAGTGGCAGCCAGGTGAAAGTAAACCTGTTAAGAGGCAGTAAGACTATTGAAGCAACTATCATTCGAGGTAATATCCCAAAATATGCTGTTGATGCGGCTTATATGATAGATGCCCAAACAGGTTTCATACATCTGAATGTTTTCTCAAAATCAGCATTCGAAGAATTCATGGCTTCCATGGAATCACTTCAGTCAAATGGCATGAAAAAACTGATATTCGACTTACGTGGAAACGGAGGCGGCATATTGGATGAAGCTATAGATATAGTTGATGAATTCCTGGATAGCACCCGTTTGGTTGTTTATACTGAAGGACTACACACCAAGAAACAGGAATATTTGTGTAAACGTCCAGGGATATTTGAAAAGGGTGAAGTTGTTCTTTTAATTGACGAATTCAGTGCTTCAGCCAGTGAGGTGGTGGCAGGCGCATTACAGGATTGGGACAGGGCCACGATTATTGGAAGGAGAAGTTTCGGGAAGGGGTTGGTACAGGAACCTTTTGATCTAAGTAATGGGGCTCAATTACGTCTTACTGTTTCGCGCTACTATACTCCAGCAGGAAGAAATATACAAAAGCCATTTAATGGAGGAAGAAGGGAATACAGCGATGAAGTATATGAAAGGTTCCATAATGGTCAGATGGTAAATGAAGATTCATCCAAACATACTGGACCGGGTTTCAAGACATTGGTAAAGGGACGGACTGTTTATGGCGGCGGCGGCATAACTCCTGATTATTTTATTCCATTTGATACTGCCCGTCTTTCTGCCCCATTAGCCGGGTTATTCAACAAACAGAATTTCTCCAAATTCACCTATACCTATTACTTACACCAACTTCCAGAATTCAAGCAATATAAATCTTCAGACGCCTTTCTGAAAGAATATACCATGAGCAATAATACCTGGAATCAATTGGTAGAGCAGAGTAAAAAAGACTCGGTTAATTTAAGTTCTATTTCTGCATCAGATAAAGAAGAGATTCAGCAGCGATTCAAAGCACAGATGGCTATGCAGCTTTACCGGACTGAAGGCTATTATATGGTCAATAACCTGAGGGATAAGGTTGTTTTAAAGGCGTTGGAAGTACTTGGAAAATAAAACGGCCTCCCATCTGGGAGACCGTTCTATTTATATTTAGAGGCTTTTAGGTTTACAGGTTTTTGTCGAGCACTTCTTTCTTTTCAACTTTATAAGAGAGAATCAAACCGATACCACCGCCTATAGAGATGAGAGAGAAATAGATAGCTGGATTATCATGATCCACTCTAAGGATTTGTTCGCTGAGGAAATAAGCGAGGAAAAGACCAATACCTGCCCCAACTAACATCAGACCCCATTTAAGGTTACGATATGGTGCTGGTCTGTTAGCATTCAATTTAGGATCCATCCCTTTTTCAATCATCGCCATATTTTCCTTGTTTCTAAGGTAACGAAGTCCAAAAACCATTGCGAATGCGCCTAAGCCTAAAAAGATGGGAATTAAGGTGCCAATTACATCAGGTGTCATAACTCAAGTTTTTTATTGTTTTTTAATTTTTTACGGTGTTTGCTATATCTGACTATTGTTCCGGATAACAGGTTACAGCTTTTAAGAACTTTTTTTTTGGCCGCCGTAGCGAACCGGCTTACAATACATATGACTACAGGTGGCGGGGAAAGGTTACACATGCTCCACACTCCGCCGCGGCGGAGGAACCAGATCGGTCTCGAAATCAAATTGAAACATTATTAATTACCAGCTAATTAAAACTACATCATGTGCTTAAACCAAAGAACAATTTTACCGCAGAGACGCAGAGGCTAGGGTCCCTCTGCGCCTCGGGTTTGTTCCAGTCAGACGGAGGGTGGCGGCGCCCCGGAAAGAGGATTGGGGGGGAGGCTCCATATATTAGGAGTTTCGCCCATCAAGAGCCAAAAGAGGGAACCAGGTTTGTCATACAACCGATTTGGTTCATCAGTAAATATCAGTTTCTGAAATTCTTATACTATATTAATAGTACCAATTATAACTAATTTGTATCATCGTCCCAGGTCCCTCCACCGCGGCGGAGGTCAGGGGGTGTAACCTTTTCCAACCAACTGTAGTCATATGTATTGTAATGAGCAACGGACTGCATGATAGTGAGATCATAGGCAGGGTACTGCGCGGTGAGACGCAGCTATTCTCCGAATTGGTAAACCGATACCAGAACTTCGTGTTTACCATCACTTTACGCTATTCAACCAGCCGTGAAGATGCGGAAGAGATAGCTCAGGATGTATTTGTAAAGGCATATAGAAGTCTGGCCGATTTCAGGGGCGACTCAAAATTCAGCACCTGGCTCTATACCATTGTAAATACGACCTGCATCACGTTTCTAAGGAAAAAGAAACTGGATGTACACTCACTGGATAATGAAAAGGTATTTGAACTTGCAGATAGTGTTGATTCAGGTTTTAAAGCCAACCAGATTGAAACAAAATCGAAGCACAGGATGGTACACGATGCCATTCAAATGTTAAGTGTTGACGATGCCAAACTAATCACATTATTCTATAAAGGTGAACAAAGCCTTGAAGAAATTGGTAAGATATTAGGATTGGAACCAAATACCGTAAAAGTGAAACTCCATCGTGCAAGAACAAGACTAAAGGAAAAGATGGAGACGCATTTTGCGGAGGAGGTTAGGGATATTTTTGGGTAGGCGGGAGGCTAAATGCTGGATGCTTAAGGCCTAAAGCTTAAAGAAGGCGGTGGAGGGGAAGGAAAGAAAAAAAAACTAAGAGCAACCAAAGCTAAACCTAAGGGATTAACCAGAATTTAGTCGAAGACAGGTGTTTTGTATGAACTCAAAACAAGCCTTAGGCCTTAAGCTTTAAGCCTTCGCATCCAGCATCCAGCATCTAGCATTCAGCATCAAGCATAAAAACGAAAAAATGAACACATTCAATTACTCTCCCGAAGCAGGCAACCCAAGTGGGGATGCGGAAATGGAAATCCGTTTGTGGGATTATATAGACGGATTAAGTAATAATGAGGAACGTTCTTTCATTGAGCAATTGATTGCTACCAATATGGAATGGAAAAAGAAATACCAGGAACTATTGGAAGTGCATCAATTGGCCTCCGGACATATTACACTGGATGAACCTTCTATGCGCTTTACAAAAAACGTAATGGAAGAGATCGGGAAATTCCAGATAGCACCTGCTGCTAAAAATTATATCGATAAAAAAATCATTTGGGGAATCACTTTATTCTTCTTGCTGATGATTGGTGGTTTCCTTGTATACACACTCGGACAAATAAACTGGTCTGGTCCTGTTGCTGGTTCTGCAACCATCAACCAATACAATCCCGCCAAAGTAGATTGGGCTCACTTCTTCAACAATACTTATACAAATGTTTTTGTAATGGTGAATGTTGTTTTAGGACTTATGATGCTAGATATGTATTTAGGTAAGAAGAAAAAACAATTAAGAGAAAAAGCAGGAATTACAGAATAATATTCAAAAAATAGCATGGTGACTCACTTCACCATTTCCGGAAAGGCCCCTGCAATTTTTGTGGGGGTTTGCTTTTTATTTTAGCTTAAAGCTTAAGGCCTAGGGCCTAAAGCTTAATCCTCTCTTCGACCCGGAAGTATTTCTCTTCGACAAATGCTCAATTCGAAGAACCATATACCCGGGCCAAAGACCAAAATAAGCCTTGGGCCTTAAGCCTTAGGCTTTAGGCATTCCTCATTAATCATCAAACTTCTTCTTCAACTCCATCAACTTCGCCTGAAACGCATTCAACGGCTCGGGCTTTTTATTAGATGCAGTTGCTTGTTTGTTAACTGGACGTCTTTCGGTATTTGATGCAGGACGTTCGCCGCCGGCGGTTTTCATTGTTAAAGCAATGCGCTTACGATTAATATCTACTTCAGTAACTGTAACTGTTACACGCTGCTGCAATTTTACCACCTGGTTTGGATCGCTTACGAATGTATTACTGAGTTGGGAAATATGCACTAATCCATCTTGCTTTACACCGATATCTACAAAACAACCGAAGTTGGTGATATTGGTAACAATACCCGGCACTACCATTCCTACTTTCACATCTTCCATAGTCTTGATGGTATCATCAAAACGGAATTCTTCTATTACAGCTCTCGGGTCACGACCAGGTTTTTCCAATTCCTTCATGATATCCTCAATAGTGAATGCACCGGCTTTTTCACTGATATATTTCTTTGGATCCACTTTCTTCCTGAGTTCATTTTTCTGGATGAGGTCTTCCAGACTTGCCTGTACATCCTTTGCCATTGATTCTACAATTGCATAACTCTCCGGATGTACAGAAGAATTATCCAATGGATGTTGAGCGCCGGGAATGCGAAGGAAGCCTGCGCATTGCTCATAGGTCTTTGGTCCCATCAATGGCACTTTCTTCAATTCTTCCCTGCTTTTAAAGGCACCATTCTTAGCCCTGTATTCAACAATGTTTTTTGCAAGAGTTGCACTTAATCCGGAAACATATAATAACAGATGTCTTGAAGCGGTATTCACATCCACACCAACAAAGTTCACAGCACTCTCCACTACCCTATCCAATGCTTCTTTTAATTTGGTTTGGTTTACATCATGCTGATATTGTCCTACACCAATTGACTTTGCGTCAATCTTCACTAATTCACTCAATGGATCAAGTAGTCGGCGACCGATACTTACAGCTCCTCTTACAGTAACATCCTGATCGGGGAATTCTTCCCTCGCTACTTCAGAAGCCGAATAGATTGAGGCGCCGCTTTCATTTACCTGGAACACACTAACCGGTTTTCCGAAATCTATACTTCTTACTAATTGTTCTGTTTCACGTCCTGCTGTACCATTACCAATACCAATGGCATCGATATCATATCTATCTACAAGGAATTTCAATTCAGCGATACTTTTTTGCCATTCCTGTTGTGGAGGATGAGGATAGATGGCAGTATTATGAACAAGATTTCCTTGTGCATCCAAACAAACCAATTTACATCCTGTACGGAAACCAGGATCGAGAGCCAATACTCTTTTGGAACCTAATGGCGATGCTAATAATAACTGACGAAGGTTTTCAGTGAATACATTGATCGCTTCTTCATCCGCTTTATTCTTACTCAACAACCTGAATTCATTCTCGATAGATGATTTCAAAAGTCTTTCATAAGAATCTTCCAATGCTTTCTTTACTTCTGCAGAGGCTTTATTTGATTGCTTGATAACGATTCTCTCCAACGCTTCAACCGCCACTTCCTTTTCGATAGTGATATCCATTACAAGGAAACCTTCTTTCTCACCACGACGAATAGCTAATAATCTATGAGAAGGACTCTGAGACAGCGGCTCGCTGAATTCAAAATAGTCACGATACTTTTGTGCATCTGCTTCTTCTTTCTTACTATTTAGAACTTTGGAACGCAGTACAGCCTCTTCTGTAAATAATTGGCGGACTTTATTCCTTGTCTGCTCTTGTTCACTGATCCATTCTGCCATAATATCCCGTGCCCCTTGCAAAGCTTCCTTAACATCTTTCACATCTTCCTTCACATAAGCTGCTGCTGTTTCCGGATCAATATCGCTCTGACTAAACAACAGAGTTGCCAATGGCTCCAATCCTTTTTCGATAGCCTGTGTTGCTTTTGTTTTTCTTTTTGGTTTGAAAGGAAGATAGATGTCTTCCAATGTGGTGGCTTCAAAACAATCTTCAATCTTCTGCTTTAGTTCAGGAGTCAGTTTACCCAATCCTTCGATGGTCTTTATAACAGTCTCCTTTCTTTTATCCAATTCAGTGAAATATTTAATCTCTTCCACTGCATTTCCTATCTGCACTTCATCCATATTGCCGGTCGCCTCTTTACGATACCGTGCCATGAAAGGTATAGTGGCTCCTTCTGCCTGTAAATCATTTACGTTATTGATCTGCTTGAGGGAGAGGTTGAGCTTTTGGGCGATTCTCTGTAGATACTTGAGGTCAATCATTACTCTTTTTAGGGATATCTTTTTGTTCAATAAGTTCCATTTGTTCAATAGGTTCCAAAGGTTCTTGAGTGGGGCTTCAAAACTAACACCATATATTTTGTTTCGCTGTTCCACATAGGAACTTTTTGAACATATTGAACAATTGGAACTCATTGAACTTTATATAGGGACGCAAAAGTAGCAGTTCAAGACAAACAAAAAATTTTGTTTTTCCCCACATTTTATTTTAGCAGGGACTCCAGTTCGGTGGAGAGAATCTGGTTGATTTCTTTGGCGTTCGTCATTACCATCATATGTCCAGCTCCTTTTATGATATGAGTGGGTCGGGTGAATCTTATAGGCAATACTTCATCTTTTGATCCATGAATATGAATGAAGTTGGTTGGCAGTTCCTGCAAATTCCATTTCAGAATGGCTTCTACAGCCCATTTGATAAAATGGTTATCGCTTTCCTGGATTACTTTTCTAAGAAGGTCTTTATCTTCTGAAGTTTCAGTAGTAAAAAAGCGTTTTGTTTTAGCGGCCCATTTCAAGGCAGTCACAGGAACCAATTTGTATAGCTTAAGGGAACCAGCGGCCTTAAAGTAAACCGGAAGGTTTTTAGAGGAAGGAACACTTGACACTAAAATGGTTTTTGCCGGCTGTTTCACTTTTGAAATTTCAGCAGCAATCATACCTCCCATCGACAATCCAAGAATCACAAATGGCTCCTCCGTATTCACCCTCTCCGCCATTCTAATCGAATAGGCCCTGAGGCTTTCATTTTTCTCGGGTTGAATCCAATCCAAATGAACAATATCAAAGTTCTCCGGTAGGCGGAGGTGTTTGAAGACTCTGGAGTCGGCGGCGAGGCCGCTTATT
This sequence comes from Chitinophagaceae bacterium, assembly GCA_016721085.1. Classification (GTDB taxonomy): domain Bacteria; phylum Bacteroidota; class Bacteroidia; order Chitinophagales; family Chitinophagaceae; genus Endoryza. The sequence goes on from JADKJI010000039.1 coordinate 33,223, forward strand.
AAATATGCTTTTATTCTAGTTTGGATCATCTCTTTTTTTGCCTAAAGCTTAAGGCCTAAGGCTTAAAGCTTATTCTTGCCTTTGGCCCGAAGTTCTTGTACTTCGTAACTATAATAATATTACTGTTTTAATTTATCATTATTCTAACATTTTAAAAAAATCCCAAACGAAGCTCAAAATCATTGTACCAAAGACAGAAATAAGCCCTAAGCCTTAGGCCTTAAGCTTTAGGCATCAAGCATTAAGCATCCAGCATCAAGCATCCAGCATCCAGCATTCTCCCTACCTTTGCCCCTCAACCAATGCTATGGATATAAAGAAGAATATTTTAGAGACGATCGGTAATACACCGATGATAAAACTGAATAAGATTACAAAGGACTGGCCGGGAACCATTGTGGCCAAAGTAGATTATTTCAATCCGGGTAATAGTATCAAAGACAGGATGGCGGTGAAGATGATAGAAGTAGCTGAAAAAGAAGGAAAGCTGAAACCTGGAGGCACCATCATTGAATGCACAAGTGGTAATACGGGAATGGGATTGGCCTTGGCTGCATGCGTAAAAGGATACAAATGCATTTTCGTTACTACCGATAAGCAGTCGAAGGAAAAAGCTGATATTTTAAAGGCTGTTGGTGCAGAAGTGATTGTTTGTCCAACAAACGTGTTACCAGAAGATCCCAGAAGTTATTACAGTGTGGCTAAAAGATTGGCCACTGAGGTTCCCAATTCATTCCATTGCAATCAATATGATAATCTGGCTAACCGTCAGGCACATTATGAAAGCACTGGGCCAGAGATATGGAATCAGACTGAAGGCAAAATAACCCATCTTGTTTGTACTGCAGGTACTGGGGGAACTGTAACTGGAACTGCTCAATACCTGAAAGAGAAAAATCCCAATATTCAGATATGGGCTATTGACGTGTATGGCTCACTACTCACAAAATACTTCCGGACAGGCGAAGTGGATATGGGAGAAGTACATCCTTATATAAGTGAAGGGTTTGGTGAAGATTTCGTTCCGCAGAACTATGACATGAAAGTTATAGATCATTTTGAGCAGGTTACTGATAAGGATGGTGCGGTGATGGCAAGGAGATTGGCAAAAGAAGAAGGTCTTTTCTGCGGCTATAGTGCTGGGAGTTGTTTGCAAGGGTTATTACAATTAAAAGACAGATTGAAAAAAGACGATCTGGTTGTTTGTATTTTCCATGATCATGGAAGCCGATATGTTGGTAAGATATATAATGATCAATGGATGATTGAAAGAGGTTTCCTGGCTGTTAAGACTTTAAAAGATATCGTTAGTAGCCGCGGGGCAAAGCAGAAATTGGTAACTATTGCCCCAGACAATTCGGTTGCTGAAGCTATAGCCCTGATGCAGAAATATCATATTGAGAATTTACCTGTACAAAGCGGTCATGATATTTCAGGCTCTATCAGTGAAAGTGGATTATTCAATAAAATGTTGTCAGGAATCGATATCCGGAACACAAAAGTGTCGGAAGTAGTGGAACCTTCTTACCCAATGGTCGATTTTGAGACCCCGGTGGAGCGTTTAAGTACGTTAATAACCCGCGAAAATGGCGCAGTTTTAGCAAAAGACGAAGGGGGGAATTTCCACATTGTTACGAAATACGACATCATACAGGCACTACACAACTAACCAGAAATATCGACTACAAATCTTACAGAAGCCGCTCCAGTAGCGGCTTCTGGCGTTTTAACCGCGGTTAAAACGAGTTAACATTCTAGTAAATCTACGAACCGAAACTTCGAATGTATACGTATACAGCATCTGTAACTTAACTATACCTGCGGTAAATACCGAATGAAAATAATAGGGCAGATTCGCTCTTGTCCACATGCCATTGTGGATATACTTTTGTATCAGAAGTTGATTGATATTATATCAATCGTTATCCAATATCCAAGCGAAGAACCAGCAACATCCAAAAGTCCGAAAAACCAAAAAAATCCAATATCAATCAACTTTCTTTTTCTTTTTAATCCAGTTACGCAGTTACGATATCCAATAAGATCCTTTTTCCAGAAGACCCGTCCAATTATCCAAACGTCCTAGAGAAACCAACCAGAGGTCCAGCAATCCTAGAAAAACCACAGAACAAGTCCTTAGTCACGATCCATGACAAAACCGAATTAGAATCCAACGTCCAAAAAAGAACCAAGTCCAAAGATCCTAAAAACCAAGTCCAAAGTCCAACGTCCAAAGAAGAAACCAGTCCAAATGATCCTGTAAAACCAATCCAAGTCCAACGTCCGAAGAAGTAACCATGTGTTCCAATTCCTGTGTGTAAGAACCGACTGCAATTATCCAATACCCTCCTGCAAGACTAACCTCTCGCAGGAGGCGCAGCCGGCCTCCCTCCACAGATTCCCAACTCGATTAATTAAGTTTGTGTAAAATTCACTGATGCCTGTCTTAACAGACCCAACAGGTAGGAAAGTACTTTTGCCTGATGCTCCGCAGCGGATCATATCCCTTGTGCCATCACAAACAGAATTACTTTATGACCTTGGTCTTGACGAAAAAGTTATAGGCATTACGAAGTTCTGCGTGCATCCGGAAGAATGGTTCCGTACAAAGACCCGTATCGGAGGCACCAAAGACCTATCCCTCGAAAAAATAGTGGCGCTTCAGCCCGACCTTATCATTGCCAACAAAGAAGAAAATGTAAAAGAACAAGTGGAGTCACTTGCTGAACAGTTTCCTGTATGGGTTACTGATGTGAATACTGTTGTTGAAGCATATGACATGATTAAGGGAATAGGCGAAATCACCGCCACCAGCAATATGGCAAAAGAGATTATAAAACGATGCCAGGAAAACTTACAACTCAACAATTCCGATACATTAATCCCTGCATGTTATCTAATATGGCGCAATCCCTATATGACAGTAGGTGGCGATACTTTCATCAGCGATATGATGCGTTATGCTGGTTTCCAGAATATCTATGCATCTCATAAACGCTATCCCGAAATCACTATTGAGCAATTGAAAAAAGACAATTGCCAATACCTACTTCTTTCCTCAGAACCCTACCCTTTCAAACAAGAACATGTTGATGAATTGCAACAGCAATTACCAAACACAAAGATATTATTGGTGGATGGGGAGGGGTTTAGTTGGTATGGGAGCCGAATGGCCTCCTCTAGTAAGTTCAAAAAGTTCCAGTAGTTCAAGAGGTCCAATAAGTTTCCAAGTCGAAGATACCTTCATAAATGATTCCATTGGTTTTGATGTTACACGCAGACCCTTTGGAACCTATTGAACATTTTGAACTTATTGAACATCATAAAACACCCCAAAAAAATGTAACTTTACAATTCAACCTCCCCGATTGACTTTCAGCGACAACCTAGACAGTTTTACCGGCAATGAATTGGAAAAGCCATCGAGAAAGAAGCCGATGTTTCCGGTTACAGAACCACTTAGGAACTACCTTAAGCTGCATGGAAGGGAAGTAAAACTTCCTGTTTCTTATAAGGATCTTTTACGATTCACTTATTCCATTCCGTTAAAAGATAAACATGATACGGATACCCATTGGGAAACCGTTTTATATGATACGCCACAACTGGAATTTTTAAGGGAGGGCTTGGTACATATTTATGCAATATTAAAAACAGAAGGCGATCTCAGCTTTGCTAAACATCTTGATGTAGCAAGAATCGATTTCTGTGGCTTCGGCAATTCACAACCCTTCCGCATAAGAATTGTAAACAAGTATAACGACAACTACGATCACTATTATATCAAAATTGCTGATGCCAGCCGAATTTATGGATTAGAACTTGAGCATCTTTTATCTCCAAACAGGATCACGTATTTCACCCACATGAATACTTTGGTGGAAGAGCATATTCCAGGCATACCTGGAGATCTATTCATAAAAGATTATCTGGAAGAAGCACATACCAATAAGATAAGACTGGCGAAAGAGTTTGTGAAATTCAATGAACGTTGTTTTGTGCGCCTCTTAGGTGATATGCGTAGTTACAATTTCGTAATTGAAATAACTCCTGATGTGGAAGATTACCAATACCGGATAAGATGTATTGATTTCGATCAGCAGAGTTACGAAGGAAGAAAGAATCTTTACTTACCACAGTTTTTCAAGGAAAATCTAGCATTAGTAGAACTTTCATTAAAACATCTCAACAAGGATAGTATTACGCAATACCAAACTGAAGAAAGAACCATGATGGCCTTCAGGGTTGCATCATCCCGATTCAGGTTGATGGAATTGCTAAACATTATGTCGAAAGACCCGATAGCACCAAAAGAAAAAATCGACTTATTGAAAACTGAATTGGCTGCTTACTTCAATAACCCAGCTTTTTTGAAATGCACTTCAATGGGACAGGTGGTAAAAGCTCAACTTAAACAGACCCTGAGAAAGAACCTGGTACAGGTTCAAAAACTGGCCCGTAAATCGGAAGAATAACAAGGCATTTCTTTTCAATCCTTCTCAATACACCCCTAACACATGTTAGGATATTGATTTTTCGCAAAACAGTCGTTAAATCCTACCTTTGCGCCTCAGTAAAAAACTTGCTTGCTTTTTGGGGAAACCAACAAATTAACTAACCCGAGAAAGTAATATTAAACATGAAAAAGTACAAAGCCGGGGTGCTGTTCGGCGAAGAGCTCGAAGCCCTCTACAAAGACGCTAAAGAAAATCAATTTGCTATTCCTGCTGTAAACACGATCGGTACTAACACTATCAATGCTACTATCGAAACTGCGGCAAAAGTAAATTCTCCAGTAATAGTTCAATTCTCTAATGGCGGTGCACAATTCATTGCCGGAAAGGGAATGCCAAATGATCAGTTACAAGGTAATATACAGGGAGCAATTTCTGGTGCCTTGCATATCCATAATATCGCAAAATACTACGGAGTACCTGTTGTATTGCATACTGACCATGCTGCAAAAAAATGGTTGCCATGGATCAGTGGATTGATTGATGCTGGAACAACTTATCATAAAGAACATGGCCAGCCTTTATTCAGCAGTCATATGCTCGACCTCAGTGAAGAACCTATTGAAGAAAACATTCACACTTCTGTTGATTTCTTCAAACGCATGGCTCCACTCGGAATGGGTATTGAAATTGAATTGGGTGTTACCGGTGGTGAAGAAGATGGCGTTGATAATAGTGACGTAGAAAATTCAAAATTATATACTCAACCAGCCGATGTAGCATTTGCTTACAAAGAGCTTGGTAAAGTTGGTCGCCTGTTTACCGTTGCAGCTGCATTCGGTAATGTGCATGGTGTTTATAGTCCGGGTAATGTTCAGCTTCGCCCTGAAATATTGAAGAACAGTCAGGACTACATCCAGAAAGAATTCGGAACTGGTCCGAAGCCTGTTTACTTCGTATTCCATGGCGGAAGTGGTTCTCCTCAAAACCAGATTCGTGAAGCTATCAGCTATGGTGCTATCAAGATGAACCTTGATACCGATTTGCAGTGGGCTTTCTGGGAAGGTGTATTGAATAATTACAAGAAGAATGAAGGCTATCTGCAATCCCAATTAGGAAATCCTGAAGGACCAGATAAACCAAATAAGAAACATTACGATCCAAGGGTATGGCTCCGTAAAGGAGAAGAAAGTTTCATCAAGCGTTTAGAAGTAGCGTTTGAGGACTTGAACTGTATCAATAGGAATGCGTAAATAGATATTTACCGATTTAAGAAGGCTCCTTGAAAAAGGAGCCTTCTTTTTTTAGTTCTTTACCGCAGAGACGCGGAGACGCAGAGTTGTATTCTCCTTTGACCTCTTAGCTTTGTTTTAAATGCGAAGCGCCATTTTGTGTGAAAAAAACAACCGAACACATAGGCACATAGGAACATAGGGTTTAAAATTAAATAAGAAATTCCGAATTAAACTATGTAGCTATGTGCCTATGTGTTTTGTATTTTTTTTCAACATAGATACATAGAATTGGAAATTTTAGAGGCTTTTCTCTCTGATTTGTATTCTCCTTCTTCTCATTTGACCTCCTAACTCTGTATTTGTATTCTGCGCGAAGCGCTCCTTTGCCCCTTAAATTGCAATCAAGGCGCTACACTTAAAGCGGTTTTTACTTTGCGTCTTTGCGTGAAAAACTCGCTACTTATTAAATTTAAAACCGCGTCTCAGCGTCTCCGCGGTAAAATGTATATGCACAAAGAATAAGTCCACTTTTTTACCCTTATATCTGTATTTTTACGCCAAATTTTAACTCGTGGCACTACAGGAAGAATTCGAAAAACAGGGCAATTTCCTTTTCCGTTACAGAGGCGTATTACCCATCCTAATAGTTATACCAGCAATTGCAGTAATGTATTTTGGTACCCCGGTTCCAGATTCACCACAAAAGGAATTGTATCATTACCTGTTTTATGCCATTGCGTTATTCGGACTGGCAATTCGTTTTTATACTGTGGGTTGTGCTGCCAAAAACACTTCTGGGAGAAATACATCTGAAGGACAAGTAGCAGATACAGTAAACAGGTCTGGCATCTACTCCATTTGCCGTCATCCTCTATATATCGGCAACTTTTTTATGTGGCTGGGTGTAGCCATGCTCACTCATAACACCTGGTTCATTCTTTTCTTTGTACTTCTTTATTGGTTTTATTACGAAAGAATCATGTTTGCAGAAGAACAATTCTTAAGAGGTAAATTCGGAACTCTCTATACCGATTGGGCAGCTAAAACACCTGCCGTAATTCCAGCTTTCAGCAAATGGATCCCTTCTATTCATCCTTTCAACCTTAAGAAATCAATGAAACAGGAAAAAACTGGTTTCCTTTTACTCAATCTGGTTTTCCTGATATTCAATTGTGTGGGTGTAACTGATTTCTCAAATATCTGGCAGGAGAAAATGGTTTGGATAGGGTTACTCATTATTGGTGTAGCTTATTATATCATCGTTAAGGTGCTGGAAAAAACGACGAGTATCTTTCAATAGTAGTAAGTTGTAAGTTATAAGTTTTGATCCCAAAACTTTATAGTTATATAACCGCAGAGACGCTGAGACGCAGTGATGATTTCCCTGCGTCTCAGCGTCTCTGCGGTTATATGTATTTGTATTCAGAGCGAAGTGCCCTTTGCTAGAAAAAGAAATCAAAACTCAATAATAAACCCAAACGTCGGCGTCACCTGTGCATCATTATTAGGCAACAACAATGGAATAGCATTGCTTCCATTTGGCTTAACCGGCAAACCATCAGTACTTAGAAAGGCTGTATTATTATCATTCCGCTTGAAAGTATATTGTGGTGCTCCTGGTGACGGTGCTCCATACCAGTTGCTCACATCCAGAAATACATCCAAAGTGATTTTTTTGAAATTCCATTTCTTATCGATGCGAACATCGCTGGCATGGAATGCAGGCAAACGATTAGCGTTAAACATAGCATAGTTCAAAATACCTGTACCCTGACTCAGGTAGTTAGTTCTTGATGCTACCATATCAAATTCTGTGTAAGGAGCAGCTCCCTGATACCTGAACTTTAATCCCAGCTCCCAGTTCTTTTTAAACTTATAGCCCCAGGTAATACTCAATAGGTGTCTATTATCCCAACTTGCTGGTATAAATGCTCCAGAAATATCCGTAAAATCGGAGCGGTAGAAAGTATAACTCAATATTCCGAAAAACCGCTTTGTCAACTTCTTCTGAACAAAGAATTCAAATCCCCATGCCTTTCCAATCCCCGTTTGAACCACTTGTTCGTTCCCGATACTTCCAAATTCACTTCCTTTATTAGCCAAACTAACTCCATCGAGTACACTAACAGGGTAATGGGCGTATCTTTTATAGAATCCTTCAAGAGTAAACCGTAAAGTATTATTGGGAAGATATTCTGTACCGGCCACATAATGGGTGCTTTGTATATAGGCTCCAGGATTTGTTGCACTGCCACCAGGGGTAATAGGTCCTTTGAATGCCAATTGGGTATAGGCAGGTAATTTGAAATAAGTGCCCACACTGGCGTTAAGATTCCAATGGGGTGCCAGGGCATAACTTACTGACAGTCTTGGAGAAAACTGCTTGAAAGGATTTGAAGAACTATTCGACAATGAATTACCATCGATCCTTGTCCCTAAACTTATGGCTACACGTTCATCAAAAAACCGGCGGCTGAATTGAAAGAAAGCACCGTATTTAAGGAAATCGATTTGGGTAACACTACTGATCTTAACTTCAGGTTGAACCACTACCCCATTTTCATCCCTCAATTCCTTCCTGTAAATTGAAAAGAAATCGTTTGTAAAGTCAACATATTGCAACGACACACCATACGTCAGTTTTGATTCCCCGATATTGGTAGTCATATCCCATCGCAACTTATTCTCTGTTTCCCTGCTGTCTGTAAGTAAAGTTTGTGTTTGAGGAGACGGATTGCTATTATCCTCATATTTCTTTACATCGTTATTTAAAGTATTTCGGCTAAGAGCCAGATTCCAAAAGCCATTATCTGTCAATCGACGCAAACTCATACCAACAGTATAATTCCATTGGTTGATATTCGGATTACTGTTTATTACATATAATTTTTCTGGCGAAGCTGTCTTTGGTGCTGCAAACTTGAATTCATCAATAGCCCCAATGCCCAACACACTGAAAGTTGTTTTCTTATTTATTTTGGTTTGAATCTTAAACTGGAAATCCCAGTAATTAGGCCGTATTGGCAGATCAATTGCCTGGAAAAGGAATTGCAGATAGCTTCTTCTTACAGAAGCCAGATAAGTAGTTTTAGAAGAAAGTGGTCCATCAAGAGTCAATGCCAAATCAGTAGCACTTAATAGCACATTACCTTGCGTGTGGGTAGTATTGGCATTTTTCTGGCGGAACTGGAGTACGCTACTCAATGCATTATCGTATCTGGCATCGAAAGCGCTGCTACTCAGTTTTACATCTTCAATAAGATTAACGTTCAGGATTCCCTGAGGACCGCCGCCGCTACCTTGAGTACCAAAGTGATTTATAACCGGAATCTCAATTCCATCAAGATAATATACGTTCTCGCTTGGTGCTCCACCACGGATAATAATATCGTTGCGGAAACCACCACCCCCTACACCGCCTCCAACACCTGGTAGAGATTGCAACACTTTACTGATATCAAAATTACCTCCGGGGTTTCTTTTGATTTCCTCTACCGTAAGACGCTGCACACTTAAAGGAGTTTCTAAACTACTCGCCTTGGCTGTATTCTTGCGGGCACTTACAACAACAGAATCCAATCCCTTAATGGCAGGTTCCATTTCTATTGCAAAAGTGTTTTCATTACCAGTTGTAACTGAAATATTGGAGAGAAGAACATTCTGGTAGTTGATTCCGCTAATAACCAAACTATAGGTTCCAGGAGCTATATCTTTAAATCTGAAGTAACCAGCAGCATCAGTAACCATCCCCCTTTCAGAGGGGAGCAGTCTCACAGAAATGCCAGATAATGGTTTTTGGGAGTTCTTGTCAACCACTGTACCAGAAAGGAAGGCATTTCCCTGAGCAAAAGATGCACTTGAAATTCCCGAAATTGCCAATCCTATCAAAATTAAGAGCCTGAAGCGTAAGGACATACGTAAGTATTTAGCCTGATAACAATGAGGTAAGCATTTTGTTCTCTAAAACAAAGCTTTGGCAAATGTATGACAGCATTTTCCAGAAAAAATAGATGGAGGTCAATCTCAAATACGCCTCGACTATCAGAATAAGGCATTGTAAGTTATATTTGGGAAAATACCCCTTTCATGCAAGCCGCTTACTACGAAAAATTCAAGGCTCCAATTACAATCGAAACACTGCCTGATCCTATACCGGGCCCAGACGATGTAGTGATAAAAGTTGCTGCAACCGGCTTATGCCGGAGTGATTGGCATGGGTGGCAAGGGCATGATGGGGATATTCATTTGCCACATGTGCCCGGTCATGAGTTTGCCGGTACCATTGAAGTAATCGGTTCAAATATCAGGCATTTCAAAACCGGCGACAGGGTAACAGTTCCTTTTTGTGGAGGTTGTGGCCATTGTACTACATGTCTGAAGGGACAAGAACAAATATGTGATAATTATTTTCAACCCGGATTTACAGCCTGGGGGTCATTTGCAGAATATGTGAGGATATCTTATGCAGACCATAATCTGGTCAAATTGCCCGAGTCAATGGAATTCACAACTGCTGCAGTGCTTGGCTGTCGTTTCATAACAGCATTTAGAGGTGTAACGGCTCAAGGAAAAATCAAAGAAGGAGAATGGTTAGCCGTTCATGGATGCGGTGGTGTTGGTCTATCTGCCATTATGATTGCAGTTGCTGTTGGAGCAAATGTAATTGCCATTGATATTGATGAAGAGAAACTTTCCTTTGCAAAAACCTTTGGGGCCATAGCTACCATTAATGCCAGAGAAGTTGAAAATGTACCTGCTGCAGTAAGACAAATCATAAAAACAGGTGTTGCAGTTTCTATTGATGCATTAGGCAGCAGGGAAACTTGTGCTAATTCCATCTTAAGCCTTGCCAAACAAGGACGACATATACAACTTGGATTACTGGCTGGGACTGAATCTAACCCTCCTATCCCAATGTCTGCTGTAATTGCCAATGAACTTGAAATCATAGGAAGTCATGGAATGGCTGCACACCAATATCACTCCATATTCAAACTTATAGAGGAAGGAAAACTTCGTCCCGATCTTCTAATAAGCAAAACCGTTTCCCTTGAAGAAGGCATATCTGAATTGATGCAACTCAACAGTTTTAAGAATACAGGAGTTTGTTATCGGTTTTGAGAAATAAAACGACAAATACATTTCCCAGATTAAAGAAAATCAATATTTAATACTACCTTTAAACATCGATTGCTTGAGTCATATAACTCATTTTCAGTTCCTATATAAAAATCATCGCCCTGTCCGCTTCGGCCGCCAGGGTTTTTTATTTACTACAACAATCCAATAATATTTCATCATGTCATTATTAACCGATTTAAAGGCAAAACATTTGGTGCCTGGTATAATTGGGCACTATGCACACGGAGACAAAGCCAGCATGGGACTTGTACTGATTGACAAAGGCAGCATACTACCAGAGCATAGTCATATACATGAACAGATAACTTATATACTGGAAGGACAACTTGATATGATGATTGGGGGAAAAGCCTATTCATTAACAGCTGGAATGTTTCATGTAATTCCATCCAACACATTACATTCAGCTATTGCAGCTACTGATTGCAAAGTTATAGATGTATTTAGCCCTGTCAGGGAAGATTACAAATAAATAATCCAGAAACCACTGTCTCTGGATTATTTATACATAGCTATTCTAGAACAATGAGCTTATTTATTCATCAGAACTATTCTCCAGTTTACTCAAAACCGCATATGCGTTCTTAATTACAAGGTTCTTTCCTTCAATATTTTTGGCGTCAATTGAAATAACTCCGTTTTCTTTTGCTCCTGTTGTAACTTCAAGCAATTGAAATTTTGAAGAAGAAATCGCTTCCGCTACAAATTGTTTATTACCAAAACGAACCACTGCATCTTCCGGTACAGTTATAGCATCTGTTTTTCCAACCATGATGCGGGCATTCAGGAACATTCCAGGTAATAATTGCTTGGGAGAAGAAAGAAAATGACAATGCAGTGTCCCACTTCTGCTTTCATCAATATTCCTTGTAACCAAAATCACTTCACAATCATATTCCTTGGTAGCATCATCTGCAAAAGACACTTTCACTTTCTGTCCTATTTTCACTTGCGATATATCCTTTTCAAAAACCGTCAACGCGGCATGTATATCATCAGGATTAATCAATTCAAACAGGACATCTGACGGGTTTACGAATTTTCCAATATTGACATTCACTTTTGTAACATACCCATGAATTGGGGAATAAACAGGTACACTCCTTGAAACAGTAGCTTCAGAAAGTTTATCGGGATTAATGCCGATAAGTTTCAATCTCTCACTCAATCCTTTCACTATTACTCTCTGACTTGTGAATTCAGATTGTATTTGTTGAAATACCTTATCAGCATTCACTTTGCTTTCATTCAATTCTTTTTGACGGTCATACTCTAACTGCAGATACTGCAATCTCGAAACCGCTACCAGATAATCTTGTTGTAATTGAATTAAAGCGGGGTCTTCCATCACAGCAATAACTTGCCCTTTATTAACTGGCATTCCTGGCATCAACTGTGTTGACAAGAAAACCACCCATTGGGAAACTCACTGAAACCATATTCTGTGGGGGTACATCCACCACTCCATTCACTATTAACTCACTTTGTAACACCTGTCTGGTTGGCTTACCAATTATAATACCAGCCGTCTTCAATTGCGCTTCTGTAAAAGACACTTCAGTTGATTCTGTCACCTGAGCATCTTCCTTCTCCTGTGGCGTACTTGAAGAACAGGAGTATAATAAGGCTATTACCATTATATATAAATACTTCGCTTTCATGTAACTTATTTTCCGGTTAAGAATTCAATTTCAATAACATGCTGGTTATATAATTTAACCGCATCCAGATATCCTGTTCGCAATTGAATGGCATTATTGACTAACATAGCCCATTCGAGATAACTTATTTCCCCTTTCTGCAGGCCGATACCAGCATTCTTGAATAGTAAAGCTGATTGGCTAAGACCATACTGCTCATAATAGGATATATGGTCTTGTTGCTTCTTTAATTGCTCTTGCGCCTGTATTAATTGAGAGGAAAGATATTGTCCCGTTGCATCAGCCTGTTGCTTTGCCATTGACTCTTGCAACACACCAGCTTTAACTCTTGTTCGTGCAGCCTTAACAAATATGGGCAATCC
>JADKJI010000040.1 GCA_016721085.1 Chitinophagaceae bacterium
AAAAATTCAGCACTGCTGCATTTGCGACGGTTATAACACCTGTGCTTGAATTGATTGCAAATGCTCCGCTGGTATTTCCTGACTGTATTGAATAGGCTAATGTTTGTCCGGCATCCGGATCTGAGGCAATAACTGTACCCACTGATGTTCCATTTGCAGAGTTCTCGGCTACTGAGAAACTTTGGTTTGCAATAATTGGAGCTTCATTGGCATTTGTTAGTGTAATCGTAACATTCGCCTGACTGCTCAATGTCCCCGTTCCATTGTCCTGAACCTTCACAACCAATATAAAACTAGGATTAGTTTCGAAATTCAGAGCTGTTGTATTGGCAACAGTTAAAGCACCAGTTGAAGCATTGATTGCAAAAGCAGTACTGGTGTTTCCCGAAAGAATTGAATAGGTGAGTGTTTGACCTGCATCTGGATCAGTTGCTATAACCGTACCAACACTAGTTCCGTTAGAAGAATTCTCAGCTATCAAAAAAGATTGGTTGCTAATCACAGGTGCATCATTTGCATTTGTAAGGTTTATGGTAATTGTTGCCTGACTGCTCAGGGAAACTGTTCCGTTGTCCTGTACCTTCACAATAAGGGCAAAACTTGGAGTGGCTTCATAATTCAAGGCAGTTGTGTTTGCAACAGTTATTGCACCTGTTGATGCATTTATGGCAAAAGCTCCGCTTGTATTCCCTGAAAGTATGGAATAAGCCAGTATTTGACCTGCATCAGGATCTGATGCTACGACCGTTCCTACAGCAGTTCCATTTACAGAATTTTCAGCAATGGTAAAAAATTGGTTGGCAATAATTGGAGAATCGTTAACATCTGTAAGTGTGATAGTAATGTTTGCCTGACTGCTCAGTAATCCGGTTCCATTATCCTGTACCTTGATCACCAGGGTAAAAAAAGGATTTGTTTCAAAATTGATTGCAGTTGAATTGGCAACAGTGATTGCTCCGGTAGTCGCATTTATTGCGAAAGCACTGCTGGTATTGCCGGAAAGAATAGAATAAGTTAGTATTTGTCCTGCATCAGGATCTGAAGCCACCACTGAACCGACCGAGGTTCCGTTTAAGGAATTCTCTGCAACAGTGAAGGATTGATTGGCAATTATTGGAGCCTCATTTACATTGGTGAGGTTAATGGTGATATTCGCTTGATTGCTGAGTCCCAGTTCCCATTATCCTGAACCTTCACAGCAATCACATAGCTTGGGGAAGATTCAAAATTTAATGCAGATGAGTTGGCAACAGTTAATGCACCTGTGCTTGCATTTATTGCAAATGCTCCACTGGTATTTCCTGATAGTATTGAATAGGCTAATGTTTGCCCGGCATCTGGATCTGAAGCAACAACAGTACCTACAGAGGTTCCATTTGCAGAGTTCTCGGCTACTGAGAAACTTTGGTTTGCAATAATTGGAGCTTCATTGGCATTTGTTAGTGTAATCGTAACATTCGCCTGACTGCTCAATGTCCCCGTTCCATTGTCCTGAACCTTCACAACCAATGTAAAGCTAGGATTGGTTTCAAAATTCAGAACTGTTGTATTTGCAACCGATATAGCTCCTGTTGAAGCATTGATTGCAAAAGCAGTGCTGGTGTTTCCTGAAAGAATGGATATGTCAGCACTTGTCCTGCATCCGGATCTGAGGCAATAACGGTTTCAATAGCTGTTCCATTTGCGGAATTTTCTGCAATCGAAAATGCTTGATTCCCAATAACAGGAACTTCATTTACATTGGTGAGATTGATTGTAGCATTTGCCTGACTGCTTAATGTACCTGTTCCATTATCCTGAACCTTAATAACTAAGGTAAAGCTAGGAGTGGATTCAAAATTCAAGGCAGTCGAATTGGCAACTGTTAGTGCTCCTGTGGATGCATTAATTGCAAATGCTGCATTTGTATTACCAGATAGAATTGAATACGTAAGTGTTTGTCCTGCATCCGGATCTGAGGCCAATACCGTTCCAACTGCAGCTCCGTTTGCTGAATTCTCAGCAATTGTAAAGGTCTGATTGGAGATTACAGGAGCATCATTAACATTGGTCAATGATATTGTCACGTTTGCCTGATTGCTGAGAGTTGCGGTTCCATTATCCTGAACTTTCACTACAAGAGTAAAGCTGGGAGTTGTCTCAAAATTCAATGCTGATGAAGTTGCAACAGTGATTATACCGGTGCTGGCATTTATAGCAAAAGCTCCATTAGTGTTTCCTGAAAATATCGAATAACTAAGGACTTGACCTGCATCAGGGTCTGAGGCAATTACAGTGCCAACTGCTGTCCCATTTGCGGAATTTTTCCGAAATTGGAATGACTGATTGGCAACTGACTGGCAGTTTCATTAACATCAGTAACGAAAATGGTAACATTCGCTTGGTTGCTTAATGAGGTCGTACCATTGTCCTGTACTTTAACAACTAGAGTGAAGCTAGGTGTTGTTTCCAAAGTTCAGTAATGCAGAATTTGCCACTGTAATTACACCGGTTGAGGAATTTAAAGCAAATGCAGTTCCTGAATTACCGGAAAGTATAGAATAGGTAAGAAGTTGTCCTGCATCCGGATCACTTGCTACAACAGTTCCTACTGATGTTCCATTGGCTGTGTTTTCTGAAACTGAGAACGCCTGATTCGCAATAATTGGCGATTCATTTACATTTGTCAGGTTAATAGTTATTGTTGCCTGACTGCTAAGTAATCCTGTTCCATTATCCTGGACCTTCACTACAAGTGAGAAAGTGGGAGTGGATTCAAAATTTAATGTTGCTGAATTTGCAACAGTTAATGCACCCGTTGAGCTGTTAACACTAAAGGTACTTCCTGTATTTCCTGAAAGGATAGAGTAAGTTAAAATTTGTCCTGCATCCGGATCAGAAGCTATCACAGTGCCAACTGCAGCACCATTTGCCGAATTTTCGGCAATGGAAAATGTCTGATTTGCTATGATTGGAGCATCATTAGCATTGGTAAGAGTGATTGTAATGTTGGCCTGATTGCTAAGTGTGCCTGTTCCATTATCCTGTACCTTAACAACAAGGGTAAAGCTTGGTGTCGTTTCAAAGTTAAGCGCTGTTGTGTTGGCAACAGTTAATGCTCCCGATGTTGCATTTATAGCAAATGCTCCATTTGTATTACCTGATAGAATAGAGAAAGCCAGAGCTTGTCCTGCATCAGGATCACTGGCAACAACAGTGCCTACTGCTGTGCCGATGGCAAGGTTTTCTGCTATTGTAAAAGTTTGGTTTGCTATTACTGGGACCTCATTTACATTGGTGAGGTTGATGGTAATATTCGCCTGACTGCTTAAGGACTTGTTCCGTTATCGGAGCCTTAACTACAAGTACAAAACTTGGGAATTGATTCAAAATTCAGATGCAGTTGAATTGGCACTGAAAGAGCTCCGGTGCTGGTAAATTTATGGAAAAGGCCCCGTTTGTATTCCCTGAAAGGATAGAATAGGTTAGTGTTTGGCCAGCATCCGGGTCAGTTGCTACAACGGTTCCCGCTGCTGATCCATTTGCTGAATTCTCTGCTATTGCAAAAGTTTGATTAGCTATAACCGGAACTTCATTTACATTGGTAAGGGTGATAGTTATATTTGCCTGATTGGATAGTGAGCCTGTCCCATTATCCTGAACCTTTACTACCAGTGTGAAACTCGGAGTTGTCTCAAAATTTAGTGCAGATGAGGTTGCAACTGATAAGGCTCCTGAACTTGCATTGATAGCAAAAGCTCCTCCTGTGTTTCCTGATAATATCGAATAGGTAAGTGTTTGTCCTGCATCAGGATCTGACGCCACAACGCTGCCTACCGATGTCCCATTTACAGAGTTTTCAGCAATGGCAAATGATTGATTGGCAATTGAAGGTGTTTCATTACATCATTCACATTAATAGTCATGGTTGTACTGCTCAAACTTCCAGCGCCATTATCCTGTGCCTTAACCACTAAGGCCAAATGTTGGACTGACTCAATTAAGAAAATTATTATTTGTAACTAAACGGCTCCTGTTGTTGCATTGATAGTAAAAGTACTACCAGTGTTTCCGCTTTGTATGCTATAGGTTAGTGTTTGTCCAGCATCAGGATCAGTAGCTACAACCGTTCCAACTGTTGATCCAACACTGCTGTTTTCATTAATGGCAAATGTTTGATTATTTACAGTTGGTGCCTCATTTTGGTTGATAAGGTTTACGGTCACTGTGGCCTGATTGCTCAAGTTACCTGTACCATTGTCTTGAACCTTGACTACCAAAGCAAACGAAGGAGTGGTTTCATAATTTAGTGCGGTGGTATTAGCCACTGTTAAGACACCAGTTGTTGAATTGATTGCAAAGGCAGTGCTGGTATTCCCAGAAAGAATTGAATAAGTTAAGGTTTGTCCTGCATTAGGATCAGAGGCAACCACTGTTCCAACAGTTGTGCCATTAGCACTATTCTCGCTTATACTGAACGATTGGTTCGCTATTACTGGAGGAAGATTGGCTCCGGTTGAAACAAATTCAAAAGCTCCAAGATCAGGAGCAGTTCCATTGTATGGAATGCCAACATTAATCCCTGCATCAATAAGGTCCGACCCCGATGCCAAGTGCATAAATGGGATAACTGGAAGACTTCCATCAGTCTGCCTTGCATTATCCAGTCCTGTCATTGTAACTGAAGTAAAATCTACATCATTAACAGTATAAGCTGGATTGGGGATGCTTTGCCAACCTCCATGTATGAAGGTACAATGATCAATTATCGACTCTGGACTAAATTGGCCGATAGGAGCTATACTATAGACATTTCCATATGAAACGTTATTTTTCGAACATGGGGAATGTGAAGTTCAAGTAAGTAATTGAATCCATATCCTCTTGCGTTATAGCAAGCTGTGTTATTATACAATTCAACCTTAAGCTTTCCCAGATTCTGATCAAATCCTATTGAGCGATTGTAGGTAGCCAGACAATTCTTTATAACTCTCTTGGTAACAGTACTATAATCATTTACTGGAGGACCTACCTTGAATCCAATCCCATTTCCACCTGCTACTGTGAGGTCGGGATCTGTAGTGGTATAGCCTGGCCTGTAGCCATTCATCCAATTCCAGCAATTAGTAAAAGTCAGAAATCCATTGTTGTTATATAGGTCAACGCCGTCATCTGAATTCCACCACATTCTGGTGCCAATAATATTAAATACACCATTTGGGTCAACAGTGCTGACTCTTAGGCCATCTGCACCTCCCCAGGCGGTATTGGTGCCATAGGCAGTATAGGGATCTGAATTATGATGAAGGTCACAATTCAAAACAGTCACATTTGTCGAGTAATGAGTAGACCAATCTCCTATGCAAAGCCCAAATCCATTGTGGTGAATATTCAAAAGCTCAAAAGTGCAGTTTTGAACATTTTGAGCCATGAATCCATAGTATAAATGGTCAGCAGTCTCTTGCTTCCAACCTGTAATTTCAAGTCCTTTAACATGGATATAGTCTCCCATTACCAATATACCTGAGTAATAGGTCCAGCTCGTGATAGTGCCTTTCTTGATAATGGGATTTTCGCCAGGATAATTCCAGACTTTAATAAGATTTGTAGCTGTCCCGTTTTTATTGATAAGAAGTTGTTCGGAATTGAAATAATAGGTGCCCCCCCTGAGATATACAGTATCCCCGGCAGCTACCAGTGTCCATGCTTTATTAAGTGTGGCAAAAGGAGCTCCTATTGTACCGGCGTTGGCATCATTACCCGTTGGGGAAATGAAGTATTTGGTTGCAGAAGCTTCTGTCCCTATAGTTAGAAGAACAGTTACCAGAACGAAAAACCATAAGCTGGTTTTCCGGATACTATTGTGTATCTTATGATGATGACTCCTGAGGAGACATAATGGATCTGCGAAGCGGGAGATCCCGGTAAAACGAGTATCACGAGTTCTCATCGTAGTAGTAGAGAGTTGTACCAAGCGCACGAGTAATACTCATTGTCTGCAAGTGCAAATCCTGAGTATGATGTTTTGTATTATTAATCGCCTATACATATAAAAGGTCATACGGCCTTTTGCTTAATTCTGATATTTAGAAGCGATTAAAATTGTGGTAGTTATATTCAAGTAATTCCGATATGATTTCTATTAGATGTACATCAAATATTTGGATTCGATAAATTTAATTATCAAATTGGTAAAGTCGTATTTGAAGAAATCAACAGGAATTGGGGTGTTAGAAGCAATGCAAAAGATAGTAGCATTTCAGAGAAAACCAGTTTTTAGGGTTTAAATTGCCCTCGATTTAGTAACTTTCATTAAAAAAAAGTAAAATTTCAAAGATAAGGCATCTCCATTTTTAGTGAGATGCCTTATCTGGAAAGGGAGAATATATCCTTATTGACCTTGTTATAATTTAATTATTTTAGCGAATTTGAATTCGTTTAGACATTTAACAAGTATGGTGTAATTCCCTTGAGGAAGAGATGATAAATCAATCAACAGCTGAGAGTCGCAACTCGCATTCTTTTTCTCAGAAGCAACCCGGCCATACATGTCCAAAACAATGACATCAAAAGGTTGGGGAAGCGTTGAGTGGATGTCCAGTGTCACCAATCCATTATATGTGGGATTAGGAAAAACATGAAGACCCAGATGTTCTGTTTTTGAAGGATCTGTGATATTTTGACCTGAAACCGATGAGCCTACAGCATCAACCCCTGTTTGGTCAAGATTGTTTATACTGTCATGCAATTCAGCCGTCTCATATGATGTGCTCAGTATTTCCTGACTTTCAACAGAGGTGCCAGCAATAATTGTTGTTCCAGCTGGTTGTGGTAATTGTGCTGCAACATTATTAAGCTTTACTGTAATATTGCCTTGGCTATAGAGCGATTTTGTATTATTATCCTGTACTTTGATTGTCAGATAAAAATTAGGGGTAGTTTCATAATCCAACATAGCGGAATTTGCAACCAATAGTTTTCCGGATGTGCTGATAATTGAAAATGCTCCATTTGTATTTCCCGATATAATTGAATAAGTGATAGTCTGACCAATTTCAGGGTCAAAAGCCTCTACAGTGCCTACACTCGTTCCATTTGCCGAATTCTCATCTACGTAGAAAACCTGACCTGCTGTTAGATACGGAGCTTCATTAATATTATTAAGGTTGATTGCAATATTAGCTTGGTTACTCAATGGGACTGTAGCATTATCCTGAGCTTTAACGATTAATGTAAATGTTGGT
This sequence comes from Chitinophagaceae bacterium, assembly GCA_016721085.1. GTDB lineage: Bacteria > Bacteroidota > Bacteroidia > Chitinophagales > Chitinophagaceae > Endoryza. The sequence goes on from JADKJI010000040.1 coordinate 7,224, forward strand.
GTCGTTTCAAAGTTCAATGCACTTGAATTGAGCACTGAAATGGAGCCAGTGGCTGAATTAATTGCAAATGCTCCATTGGTATTGCCTGATAAAATGCTGTAAGAGAGAGTTTGCCCTGCATCAGGATCTGAAGCCGCTACCGTACCAACAACTGTCCCGTTAGTACTGTTTTCATTAATTGAAAAAGATTGATTAGCTATAATGGGAGCCTCATTTACATTTAGGAGATTGATTGTTATAATGGCTTGGCTACTTAATAATCCTGTTCCATTATCCTGAACTTTTACAGTTAATGCAAAACTTGGAGTGCTTTCAAAATTAAGTGCACTCGAATTTGATACAGTAATCTTCCCAGTAGTCGAGTTGATTGCAAATGCAGTATTTGTGTTACCTGAAAGTATGTAATAGCTTAATGTCTGACCTGCATCAGGATCTGACGCAACTACTGTTCCAACAATAGTTCCATTGGCCGAATTCTCCTGCAGGGAAAAGGATTGATTGCTGATTGAGGGTGGCTCATTAATATTTGTGAGGTTCACTGTAATAGTTGCCTGACTGCTTAAACTGATTGTAGCATTGTCCTGAACCTTTACAATTAGTGCAAATGAAGTGATGGTTTCAAAATTGAGTACAGAAGAATTTGCAACTTTCAATACCCCGGTAGAACTATTGATTGAAAATGCTCCATTGGTATTTCCAGATAGAATGGAGTATGCTATCGATTGCCCTCCATCCGGATCAGATGCAACGACAGTTCCTACTGTAGTTCCATTACTGGTGTTCTCTGCAACTGAGAATGTCTGATTCGAGATTTGTGGATTTTCATTAACATTGAAAAGATCGATTATGATAGTACCCTGACTGCTTTGACTAACTGTGCCATTATCCTGAGCTTTTACAATCAGAAAAAAAAGCGGAGTGGTTTCATAATTCAAGGCAGTTGTATTGGCTACTTTAATCAGTCCTGTAGTAGTATTAATAGAAAATGCAGAATTGGTGTTTCCTGAAACGATTGAATATGTTATTGATTGTCCTGCATCAGGATCAACAGCTACTACAGTACCTACTGATGTGCCGTTGGCAGTGTTTTCATAAATGGAATATGCATCTTCTGTTATCACCGGAGGCTCATTGATGTTCAAAACATTAATGGTTACCACTGCCTGGCTGCTTAAACTCACCGGATTACTATCCTGAACCTTTATGACCAATGAATAGGTCACGGTTGATTCATAATTGAGGCTGGACTGATTTGCAACTGATAAATCCCCGGTAAGCGGATTTATACTGAACGTGCTTCCAATATTCCCTGATAGTATGGAATATGTCAGTGTTTGTCCTCCATCAGGATCACTTGCCAGAACATCACCAACCAAGGTTCCGTTTGAGGAATTTTCATTAATGGAAAATGATTGACTGTTGATAACTGGAGGCTCATTAACATTGAACAAGTCAATAATTATTGAACCTTGAGTGCTGAGATTGCCGGTGCCATTATCCTGAACTTTTACAGTCAGGAAAAACAAAGGGGTTGATTCATAATTAATGCCGGAAGAATTTGCAACTGCTAATAATCCTGTTGAGGAATTGATGGCAAATGCGGAGCTCGTATTTCCCGAAATAATGGAGTATGTCAATATTTGGCCAGGTTCAGGATCAGAAGCAGTTACATACCCAACAACAGTGCCATTAGGTGAGTTTTCAGCAATTGAAAATGCATCATCTGAAATAACAGGTGGTTCATTGACATTGGTGATATTTATTGATACATTTGCTTGATTGCTTAACAATCCCGGGCCATTATCCTGAACTTTCACAACCAAAGTTATTAAGGGATTTGATTCAAAATTAAGGGCTGCGGAATTTGCCACAGTCAGCACTCCTGTTGAACTGTTCAAGGCAAATGCAGTGTTTGAGTTTCCCGAAACTATAGAATAGGTAAGTGTTTGTCCAGCATTTGGATCAGTAGCGGAAACGGTTCCAACAGTTGTCCCATTTGCACTATTTTCCGAAACACTAAAAGCTTGGTTGCTTATAACAGGAGGCAGATTTTGTGTTGAGGCTATATTGCACACTACGGTTGCCTGTCCGTATAAATATCCGGCTCCATTATCTGTAGCCCTCACAACCAGATTAAAAACTGGGTTTACAGTCGGATTCAGGGCAGTGGAATTTGCAACAGATAATACACTGGTTGTCGCATTGATAACAAAAGCACTGCTTGTATTTCCCGATTGAATTGTGTATGTTATTGATTGTCCTGCGTCTGGGTCTGAAGCAATCACGGTACCTGCAATTGTCCCATTAGCCGAATAAGGATTTAAGGTAAAGGATTGATTGCTTGCAACAGTAGGAGGCTCATTCAGATTTATGATGGAGATTGTTATACTAGCTTGACTATACAGTAATCCGGTTCCATTATCCTGAACTTTTACTGTTAAGGTAAAGGTAGTCAGAACTTCGAAATTCAAAGCACTTGAATTTGCGACTGTAAGTACACCGCTTGCTGAATTTATTGCAAATGCTGTATTGGTATTACCTGAAACAATTGAATATGTCAATACCTGACCCGCATCAGGATCAGAAGCGACAATGGTACCTGTTATTGTGCCATTTGCAGCATTCTCCTGAACCGAAAAGGATTGGTTCAGAATAATTGGGGTTTCGTTGATATTGATAAGATTTATTGTTACTGTTGCCTGACTTGACAAAGCTCCTGCGCCATTATCCTGCACTTTTACGACTAACGCATATGAAGGGGTGGTTTCATAGTTAAGCGCAGAGGCGTTGGCAACTTTAAGTAGTCCATTGGAAGTATTAATTGAAAAGGCTCCATTGGAATTTCCCGATAGAATACTGTAGGTGAGTGATTGCCCTGCATCAGGGTCAGACGCAGTTACAGTCCCAATTGTTGTCCCAACTGCACTGTTTTCGTTAACTGCGAATGTTTGACTATTGATGATTGGAGCTTCGTTGAGATTATTAACATTGATTGTTACTGTTGCTTGGTTGCTCAGTGAAACTGTGCCATTATCCTGAACTTTAACAACCAGAGAGAATGTAGTAATTGTTTCGTAATTCAATGCCGCAGAATTTGAAACGCTTAGAACACCTGTGCTGGCATTGATTGAAAATGCACTGTTTGTATTCCCGGACAGAATAGAATATGTCAAGGTTTGTCCTGCATTTGGGTCCGACGCAACCACAGTTCCGACGACAGTACCATTCAGAGAATTTTCATTGATTTGAAAACTTTGATTCAGAATTTGAGGGGCGAGGTTGTTGCTGCTGCTATTGTATTCAAAAGCTCCAAGGTCTGGTGCACTGCCATAATATGGGATATTTACATTTATGCCGGCGTCAACCATATCTGAATTGGAAACCAAATGCAGGGGAATGCTATTTCTGGTAAGCTACCATCAGATGCTCGGGGTCCATCTATTCCAGTGGAATTTACTGATTGAAAATCAGCATCATTGACGGTAAATGATGGATTGGCAGTGCATTGCCAGCCGCTATTGATAAATGAGCAATGGTCTACAATTGATTCGGGACTGAATTGTCCGATAGGGGCCGAGCTATAAGTATTGGCATATGAAATATTATTCTTTGAAATATGGGGAATATGCAGTTCAAGAACCTGATTGAAGTTAAAACCTCTGCTATTATAGTATGCAGTATTGTTGTTCAATTCAACAATACATTTGGCAAGGTTTTGATCAAATCCAATGCTTCTATTGCTGTAAGTTATGCAATTCTTGAGTATCCTCTTTTTAAGTGTGGTATAGTTTTCAATTGTGGGCCCCAACTTGAACCCTATGCCATTTCCACCAGTAGCTAAAATATCCGGACTTCCTACTGAAACTCCAGGCTGGTAGCCATTTGTCCAGGCCCAACATTTCTCGAAAGTGACATACCCTGCATTATTATATAGGTCAACTCCATCGTCGGAATTCCACCAAAGTCTTGTCCCAATTATGTAGTGGTTTGCATTAGGGTCAGAAGTACTGATCCTCAGTCCATCAGCACCACCCCAAGGCGTATTGGTATTAAAGGCAGACAAGGGGTCTGAATTATGGTGAAGGTCACAATTTATAATATAGTTATTGGTTGAAAGGTGTGTTGTCCAATCCCCAATTACAAAACCAAAGCCATTATGATGGATATTTAATCGTTCGAAAGTGCAATTTTGAACACTTTCAGCGATTATGCCATAATAAAGGTGGTCAGATGTCATCTGCTTCCATCCAGTGATTTCAAGGCCCTTAATATGAATGTAATCTCCCATTACCAGGATACCTGTGTAATAAATCCATGATGTTATATTACCTTTAGTAATTACTGGGACCTCATTCGGATAGTTCCACACTTTGATGGTTAGCGCAGCAGTTCCATTTTTATTGATGAGTTGCTGTTCGGTATTAAATGCATAGGTTCCACCCCTCATGTATATGGTATCTCCTGCAGCAACAATAGTCCAGGCTTTATTAAGAGTAGCAAATGGGAGGCTTATAGTTCCGGATTACTATCATTTCCAGTAGGCGAAAGAAAATACTTTCCGTTGCATACGAATTCAGGAACCAATAGCTATGAAGAGCAACAGCATGCTTAAGACCAGGCTGTGAAGCCTTAAATTTTGAGCAGTCGAGAAAAGTTTAATATATTGTCCAATTGGGTTGGAAGATTTCTTTTGTGGTTTGATGTGTGATAAGTTTTGGAAGAAAGGGGAGTTCTCATAGCTGGGTTTAGGTTGTTCAAGTTTACTTTAGAATTTTAATCCACGGACAAATTTGAGATTTCAAGTTATCCTTGGAAAAGTCTGAAATGAACAATCTGAGCTATTCGAAACTAATCTCCATTCTATACACTATACTAACCAACTTCAGAAAATGAACTATTCATTCCCTGAAAACACAAAACACTAAGAAGGTGTTTTCCACCGCTTTTAGCCACAAATGAGGCTGATGTACATCAATAATAAGCTCAATGTCAGAGCTATAAACCTAAAAGATAACTTTAGATTCAAAGAATCGGAAGCAAGTACCTCGTTTGGCATCAATTTATTCATTTCGATACAAAACTAATGATTAAGCTTCAAATTATTAGTAGCTATACATTTGAAAAACTTGCTAGTCTCCAAGGGGTACATGGAGGTACCATTGAGAAATGATATAAAGAATATAGGAATAATTACTTAACTATAAGTTAATTATAATTGTTATGTTATAAAGGTAGGTGTGGTAACTTAATTATTTTACAATGAGTTTAATGCGACAATGTTGAAAAGTCACCCAATAATGTTAATAAGTGACGATGATTATCACAAACAATAGTGAAATAGACAAAAATTAGATTAGGATTAGATTTACTGGTAGTTTATGTTGAAAGTTGCAGAAAGGTACTAAAACCTATTGCCCACTTCCAAGAAAAACAGTACGTATTGTTTTGACTGTCAATAAAGTCTTTTCAAGGACCAGTTGTCTATGTACTGCAGATCCATTTTCATCCAATCTTCAAATGAGATGCTATTTCTTTTGGCATGGTCTGCCAAATGCAGGTTATTCCAGGTCTCATTGACAATCTTCTCAATTGCCAGGGTTTATATTGCTTTACTTCACTCATGATAGGTGGTCTGGGACCGACAAGTGACATATCGCCTTTGAGCACATTGAAGAATTGAGGCAATTCATCCAGACTGGTTTTTCTAAGATACTTGCCAATTCTGGTAATTCTTGGATCATTTTTAATCTTGAATACTGGTCCGCTCATTTCATTCTGGTCCATAATCTTCATCTGCATCTTTTCAGCATCCTCCATCATCGTTCTGAACTTATAGATATAAAATTCACGACCATGCAGACCAACCCTTTTCTGTTTAAATATGATTGGTCCTTTTGATGTAGTTTTAATTAAGATTGCAATAATTGCAAGCAGAGGCATCCAAAGTATTATGACAGCACAGGAGATTATGAAATCAAGCATATACTTCCAGCTTAATGCATATTGATTTGATGGTGTATTTTTATAGGTTATGAAGGGAACCCCATCAAAATGATTAAGTTCAGGTTTAGCTGATGAATATGACAATAGTTGTGAATGCAGGCGAAAAGCTACACCAACTTCTTCACAGGCGTGAATTATGTTTTGTACTTCATCTTCTATGATGTTTGATTTGCAATAAAAAACTTCATCAACGATTTCAGATTTGATTATATTCGAAAGGTTGTTAGGTTGTGTCCTTTCTTTCTTTGATGCATATAGTGTTGATTAGCATAATATAAGATGCAAATAATGTTGATTGATTAAAAATAGAAAAGAGAATAATAACTTCTCTAGAAATATTGAAAGGTTGAAAAGATTAGTCAACGCAAAAAAAATTCCTACTCCTATAACAGTAAACATTACACTTTGCTTGAATAAGATTGCATAGTGATTAACTTGGTAAATTTTTAGGAGGCTAGTTCTCGACAATCCAAAGAACCAAATTGGAAGAAGGATAAGAAGGAGGGCAAGATATTCAGAGGAATATGCTATTCTCGGAAAAAATATCGTACAAGATTAAAGGCACTAATGAAAGTAATAACAGTAAGGGCTATCGTGTAGATCCCAAACATTGAGGATTTAATACGTTCATCTTCCCGGATCATGATATTTGGATTTACTTTTTAATGTCAGAAGGAATTTGGAAGTTTTAGTGAGGCAATTATTGTCATGAATCAAAATGGATGACTAAATTCGTGTCTACATAAACACATTGTCAAAATTTATGCCTAATAGCATAAAATGCATATAAACAACAATATAAAATTTACAATATAACTATTTTGGAATTTTGTCCCAAATTGAAAGTGTTTGTTCAAAAAGGTAAAAAATCATAATATTATTTAAATTCACTAAAAATGTACGTTGTATTTAAATCTGCAAGGGGTAAGGAAGGGAAGGAAGACAGCCATAAAAATTGTTATTTTGTATTCACTTGCGTTCTTAGTAAGCATTAGCTTATTGATTTAAATAGATGTAAACCAGTGGAGTGATATAAATACGGGATGTAGCGCAGCCTGGTAGCGCGCTTCGTTCGGGACGAAGAGGCCGCTGGTTCGAATCCAGTCATCCCGACCAGGATTTCATACCGCTCTTTTTTATTTTGTAAGCATATTTACTGCCACTTTAGCTCAGTTGGTAGAGCAGCGCATTCGTAATGCGCGGGTCGGGGGTTCGAGTCCCCTGAGTGGCTCGACTCTTTTCTTTCTCCTATTGGGTTTCATACCTGAAAACTAAATATTTTACAGTTGCTATTGCTTTTTGCTTGTTTCTGGTTATCTTTGAGACTATAATTCAAATATTAAATACATTTTATTAAAATCTAATGTCATGGAGAGGTTTAATGCAATTGTTATTGATGATGAGACCAGTATCAGGCACAACATTGTCAATCTCATAAGAAATCATTGTCCGCAGATAGATGTGGTTGGATCAGCCGGAAATGCTGAAGAGGGGCGTCGGCTCATAAAAAAGTATTCTGTAGATTTTATCTTTCTGGACATTATGATGCCCAATGAAGATGGTTTTCAGTTTTTGGAAACCATTAAGAAAGATGATTATGGCTTGATTTTTATTACAGCCTATAATGAGCATGCTTTCGGGCATTAAAAGCAAAATGCAATAGAATACTTGTTAAAACCCATCAGCCCATTTGATCTTATTTCCGCTGTCAATAAAGCAATAGCTTGGGGAATTTGAGAAAATAATCGACAATGATTCGTTTTTCAGAATTCATAAGTCTTTATTGATGAATGTGAATTATCTAAATGGTTTTTCCAGTTATGAAGGCTTCTTTGCCGTGCTAAAGGATGGAACACGTTTAAGTATATCTCGAAGAAAGTTTATGGATTTCCGTTCCTGGGTTAAAGGTTATTCTTTTTCTCTTGATTAGATACTCGATCATATTATTCATTTTGATGACGCTGAGTTCGTTTATTCGGATTTCAGCGCAGAATCCCTATATCCGCCATTATACAATGAGCGAGGGTTTGCCATCAAATACCGTATATCAGATATATCAGGATAGTCATAAGTTTCTATGGTTTACTACTGATGCTGGTGTATCCAGGTATGATGGCACCAATTTTAAAATTTTAGCAAGAGGGATGGCCTTAGTAGTAATGATATAGTAAGAATAAAGGAGGATTCATTTGGGAGAATATGGTTTTCTGCAATCAATGGAGCCTTGAATTTTTATTTAAATGGAGTTATTCATAATGAAAAAAATACTTCTTTTTTAAAAACGCTAAAGAGTAATGATTTTTATATTGATTTTTTTCAAGATAAGGATGAGAAGATATATTTTTATAACCGTTTCGGTGAGGTATGTTTATTGGATACCGCTAATAAAGTGACAAAATATAATGTTGGGCAATTGAATGGAAACTCGCCTGAGAATTGGACTTTTTGCTTGTATATGTATATTCATCACTTAAATAAATCCACGACTGGTGAATTTTTGTTTTGGACTAGTTGTGGCATCTTTAAGATGAAAACATTAAATGGAGAGCGGACCGCGATAGATAGTACTACTGGTGTTTATGGTGTTTTTCAAAGTCTAGATAATAACCTTTATGTAAACTCTATAAATTATGGTTTGATAAAGTATAGTAATAAATTTGGAAAACTTCAGCTGCCACTTCCTTTCGACCATTTAAAAGTAAAAACAATTGTTGAGGATACTGAAAAGAATATATGGATTGCAGCATTTGATAAGGGAGTGTATTGTTTGAGAGATGGTAAAATCATTAGGCATTTTAATATTGAAAAAGCCTTAGGTATAATTCAAGATAATGAAAATAATATTTGGGTTAGTTCAATGGTTGATGGGCTGTATTTGATTAATCATGATATTTTGAACCAAGTTCACTATTCAGGTGATAATATCAGAAGTGAAGTTGTTTCCATGTACAAGGGGTATAATAATGGCATTTGGTGCTCCTTTGGTGACAAGATTTGCTTATTTAAAGGAGGGTCTTTTAAAGAGCTTATATTGAATCTGCCACATAAGTATTACGATATAATATTGCAAATAGACAAAAATAGCCTTTATATTGGAGAACGAAGTAATAAGTTATTTATTTTAAAAGATTTATGTTATTCTCAGGATGAACAAAGCATTTTTTTCAGAAATTCATCAAAATACCCTTTCAATGTAAAAAAAATAATTTTGGATCACAAAAATCGATTACTCTATACGTATGATCAATCAATGATAACAAAATCCTCTCTGCTAGATCCAATTTTGCCAACTGAAAGGATATACATCGGTGAACGAATCAATAACATTCTAGTCAACAATGAAAATAAATTAATTGTCAATGCTGCAAATAACTATTGGATTAGCTTTGGGAAAAAGTATGAATATTCTAGACTGAAAGAGTTTCGCGGCTCTATTTTTCAAGATTATTTCCCTTTAAGTGATAGTAAAGGAGAACTTATTGATATTGATGGAGATAGTATTTTTTATTTAAATAAGAATACTAGCATTAATCTGACGAAACTTTTTGATCCTCCAGTGGTTTCTGTTATAAGAAAAATTATTGTAAATAGGTCAGTATTATATTTCAGTTCGCAATCAACAGTCTATTATTGTTTCCTCCCTTCAAAGATTAGAACTGATAATAAATTAGACTTGCGGGCATTTAATGTTTCTTTTAGGAAAATTAATGATTTCTTAATTGATAATGATTCTCTTTTTATTGCATCTAGTGATGGTCTTACTATAATTCCTTTAGATTCTATTAATTTATATGCTACTCCTCCTCCTAAACCTTATGTTAAGGCAATAGTTGTCAATGGTATAAATTTGGAAAATATGGATTCGGCCATAATTGTAACTGGTAAAAATAAAATAGTATTAACATTCGGATGCATTAGCTATTTATCAAAAGAAATATCATACTCATACACCTTAGAGGGTCTCGATAATATTTGGTTATATAGTTCCGGGATCGAGACAAGCATTTTATATCAAAACCTCCCTGCTGGGAATTATCTATTTAAGCTTAAAGTACGAAGAGCAAACTCAAACTGGAGCGACCCAATTATCTTGCGTGTCACAATTAAACCAATGTTTTATGAAACTCCCGTATTCTGGTACATGGTCTTTGTTGTATTAGCATTGACTACAATATTGAGTTTGAAACGATTCAAATACCTGCAGATGAAGAAACTGGAGGTTAATAATAAGTTGATCATTTTGGAGCAAAGGGCTTTGCACTTTATGATGAATCCACATTTTGTGTTTAACTCCTTGAGTTCTGTTCAGAATTTTTTATTGAAGGGAAGGGTAAAACCTGCAATTTCATATCTCTCACAGTTTGCCAGACTAGTTCGTCAAAATCTTATTGCAGTGAATAAAACTTATATAAGTATGGACGACGAATTGGAAAGACTGCGGAATTATCTCGACATAGAAAAGATTCGTATGGAGGACGGATTCGAATACTCAATCACATTGAGTCCTGAATTTGATGAAGATGTGTTTTACATTCCAAGCATGCTTATTCAACCTTTTGTGGAAAACTCTATTTTGCACGGATTATCTGCTACTGTAACTGGAGGAATAATCAACATAGCTATAGAAATAATTGATGATAAGATACTCTTGTTCACTATTGAAGATAATGGAATTGGAATTGTTAACAGCAGCAAAAACCGACTAAAGAGGGCGGAGGTCATCTGCACCTTGGAATGCAAATGACAAAAGAAAGACTTAGACTTTCAATGAAAAAAATGAAATTAAATGCCCGCCTGGAGTATAGTACGCTTCAACCTAATCCAGCATCCCCTAATACAAGGATTAAAGTATATTTACCATATTCTTTATCTAAACAACATACTGATTTTCAATCAAGCTATGATGTCGTAATACAACCAAACCCGGATGCCGTTATCGAAAAAGAAAACAAAGGACTTTCTTAACTCTTAGGATCCGTTAATTAAAAAAAACTTCGCGTTCATCATCAAATGTATACCGTTAGTTAAATGGTCAAGCATTCAATAGTCCTGTTTTATTAATTTTATCAAATCTAATTACAGCGCTTTATTAGATTCCCAATTTTGCATATCGTTCTTTTCATTACGTGAGGAAGAATTTTTTGAAGTGAGGAAGTTTTTTTTTGCGGTCACCGCTGATCAGGGTGACAAGCACATCCTGTTTTTCATATTACAGCTATTCTAACTTAGGGGATAGCTGTTTTATTTGCCGTTAGATAAAAAAAACATACACTTCATCATTAAAAACCTACCGTTCGTTAAATGGTTAAGTTTTTTGAAAAAAGATCATTTACTTTTATCATGGCCAAATAAAGAAAGTATACTGGTCCTTTTGTTATCAACTAAAATATTGAGATTCTTTCTATGAATTATTTTTTATCTCTTCCAAATCGTTTTAAGTTTATCAACTCCCCACCAGATTGATAAATCTATCCTACTTTTCATATTGCGGCTATCTGACTTCGACAGGTAGCCGCTTTGTTTTTTGCACTTTGACACAAAGAGTTCGATTCTTCATAATTCAAGTTGTACATTTGCAATATAGCTCTCTAGTTAATGGACCAAGAATCAAATACCAATCACGGATCAGCATTAAAGGTTAATAAAGGAATAAATCAGCCAAACCCTATTAATCCACCTGCTGTTAAAACAATAAGGGACTCTGTTTCTCGAAATATAGTGCCCGAAGATCTTTGTAGGTTTGATGGACAGCAATAAAACCTATTTGAGCAAAGCAATTACTTTAATTGAAAGTACACTTGCCAGTCATCAGCAACCTGCTCAGGAACTGATAATGAGATGCCTGCCATTTTCTGGAAAATCTATCAGAATTGGTATTTCAGGATCGCCGGGAGTAGGTAAAAGTACCTTTATCGAATCATTTGGTAAATTCCTGTTTGGCAAAAATTATAAGATAGCTGTCCTGGCCATTGATCCGAGCAGCAACAGATCGAAAGGAAGCATCCTTGGCGATAAAACCAGAATGGAGGAGCTTTCATCTCTTCAAAATGTCTTCATCAGACCATCTCCCTCTTCTGGTACCTTGGGTGGAGTTGCTCGAAAAACAAGAGAGGCTATAATCCTTTGTGAAGCAGCTGGTTTTGATCTCATAATTGTAGAAACCGTTGGAGTTGGACAGAGCGAAACAGCTGTACATTCTCTGGTTGACTTCTTCCTGTTGCTTCTTTTGCCGGGCGCAGGTGATGAACTTCAAGGTATAAAACGGGGAATAATGGAAATGGCTGATGCCATCCTGATCAATAAAGCAGATGGCGAAAATATTGCCAAAGCTCAAATTGCTCTTGCTGAAATAAGAAATGCTCTTCATTTCTTCAGACTGAAAGATTCTGAATGGTCACCAGTCGCTGAATTATGTTCAGCCAAAGATAGTACTGGCATCCCCGAAATTTGGGATGTCGTTTGCAGATATATTGATCAGTCGAAAAGTACAGGTTATTTCGAAAAGAGAAGGATAGAGCAATATATGCAGACACTTTATAAATCAATTGAAGAGGCTTTGATGACAAATTTTCTCCATTCTCCTGGAATTTCTGATGGACTGAATCAAATGGAAGCTCGCATTAAGGCTGGTGAGATTAGTTCTTATCAAGCTGCAAATGAACTTTTAAAGCTATATTCGAAATAAAAGGCAGCCCAATATTCTGCTAATCAGCTTATATCGTTCTGATAATTCCAATACGTATTGAACTTGAAGATGCTATTCCTATTAGTATTAAGCATAAGTATTGTTAATTGTTGAACAATTCCAAAAGTTTCTAATTTTGCCGCACTAATGCAGGAATATGAAGAACTCTTTTGGCAACGATCTTACAGAAATGAACCCTAATTCACTGGTGCAGTATTTGAATAAACCCAGTGAGTCATTTACTAAATCAGATCTGATCAGATATATTGATGATCACAATATATCCCTGATCAATTTTAGGTATACAGGTGGGGATGGAAGACTCAAGACCTTGAACTTCGTTATTAATAGCAAAGAGCATCTTGATAGTATCCTCACTACAGGTGAGAGGGTAGATGGTTCTTCACTGTTCCCTTTCATTAAAGCCGGGAGTAGTGATTTATATGTTATACCAAAGTACAGGACTGCTTTTCTGAATCCCTTTTCACAAATCCCTGCACTTGATATTCTTTGTTCATACTACGATAAGGATGGAAATCCTCTGCAGAGTTCACCGATATATACTCAGGAAGTCTCATGAAGCATTGAAAGAACATACCGGCTTCTCATTTTGAGGTTATGGGCGAACTTGAGTATTATATTATCAGTCCCTCCCAGGAATTGTTCCAGGCTGTCGACCAGAAGGGATATCACGAGGCTTTCCCATTTGCCAAATGGGAACAACTCAGGTCTGAAGCTATGCTTGCAATTGCCCAGACTGGTGGAAAAATAAAATATGGACATTCGGAAGTCGGGAATTTTACCGCTTCAGGAATGGAGTATGAGCAAAATGAAATTGAATTTCTACCGGTAAATCTTGAGGATTCTGCTGATCAACTTGTAATATCTAAATGGATTCTCAGAACATTGGCCTATAAATATGGTGTAACAGTAACTTTTGCCCCCAAAATTACCGTAGGTAAGGCAGGTAGTGGACTGCATATTCATACAAGGCTTGTTAAGGATGGGAAAAACGCCATGGTTGAAAATGGAGCACTTAGTGAGATAGCGAAAAAAGCAATCGCAGGTTATCTTGATCTTGCACCTTCTTTAACTGCATTTGGAAATACCAATCCAACTTCCTACTTCAGACTGGTACCCCATCAGGAAGCTCCGACAAATATTTGCTGGGGTGATAGAAGCAGATCTGTCCTGGTTAGGGTCCCTTTAGGCTGGTCAGGTAAGAATTCTATGATTTATCATGCTAATCCTAATGAGAAAGTTGAAAATCAGGATTTTAGCAGTAAACAAACAGTTGAGTTTCGTTGTCCCGATGGTTCAGCTGATATATATCTTTTGCTGGCAGGACTTACAGTTGCTGCCAGACATGGATTGGAGATGAGTGACGCACTTGAATACGCCCGGAAAACCTATGTTGATGTTAATATTTTTGATGAGGAGCACCAGGAAAGAGTAAAACAATTAAGTCAGTTGCCTGTTTCATGCTGGGAATCTGCTGAAAAATTACTTGAACAGTCCTCTATATACAATAAGTATAATGTTTTCCCAAAATCTGTTATTGAGGGTGTTGCGGCTAAACTCAAACAGTACGATGATCAGGGATTAAGAGAAAAGCTTGAAACAGATCGTTCTAAACTTCAGGATATTGTTAATACGTACCTTCACTGCGGATAAGCTGTTTGACTTTAGATTGATTTTCATCATTGCTTAAATTCTAATACCGGGATAGGGAATTTTTAGCGCATTCGCGTTCCATCTGCATTTATATAATTCCATTAATCTAGCCCATTATCAGAGCACCTGGCATTAATAGTTCTATTCAAGCCCATTCAGCAATGATTGGCGCTACTATACTGTTTGGTGTGAATTATTGGGTTGCCAAGGTTTGATGCCGGATTATCTTAGCCCTTTCCAAATCATTTTCATCAGAATAGCCGGGGCTGGCCTTATATTCTGGCTTTTCGACTTGCTTAACCCAAATCATCGTGCCATTCCTCCCGTGAAAATACTGATAAAGCTATTTTTACTTGCCTTGCTTGGAATAGCACTGAACCAGACTCTCTTTTTTATCGGATTGAACCTGACCTCACCGGTAGATACATCGATTATTAATTCAACAAACCCTCTATTGGTCTTGTTGATTTCATTGCTTATTACGAAGTCCCTGCCATCTAAATATCAGATTCTTGGTATAATATCAGGAATGATAGGAGCTATAATCTTAATTGCTCCGGATAATTACTTGTCTCATTCTTCATCTATCACTGCAGGTAATTGGTTCATACTTGCCAATACCATCTGCTGGAGTTTATACCTTGTTTTAGGTAAAACTATGATGTCCCAATATGGGACAATGTATGTGATGAAGTGGATTTTCCTTTTTGGATTTGTACTAATCTCCCCATTTACAATTGATGATTTTTTGTCAATTGATATTTCTTCTTTTAGCACTAAGGCGTGGTTTAGTCTTATATATGTTGTGATAGGGACTACCTTTCTTGCCTACATGCTAATAACTATTGGGCTAAAAAGCATGCCACCACAATTGGTTGCAGTATACACCAACTTGCAGCCAGTTATTGTGGTGTTAATTGGTTTTACAATCACAAATGAAGGAGCAGGTGTTGATAAATTGTTTGCTATGCTAATGGTAATTTTGGGAATCTTTCTAGTAAGCAGGAGGTGATTGGCATTCATTGTGCCATTGCTGAATCCAACTGATAACTGAAATATAAAAATTAATAAAAGAAAAAGGCCTCGTCATATCGACAAGGCCTTTATCTTCTGCAAAGTCCTGTGAGGCTAATTATGCAGGATGAATAGCTTCTACAGGGCAGACATCAGCGCATGAGCCACAATCGGTACATACATCAGCGTCAATTTTATAGATGTCGCCTTCGGAGATAGCTTCCACGGGGCATTCGTCAATGCAAGTGCCACAAGCGGTGCAGTCGTCAGAAATTACGTAAGCCATTTTTTATAATTTTTAGTTAATGCGTGCAAATATAAGTAGTTATTTCCAATCACTACGGACTTGATTTTATTTAGAGAGCTTCTAAATAAAAAAATCTTTGAAACTTTAATTCAATAAATGATAGGAATCTTTCAGTTGTATCTGCCTGAGCAAAAAGCAATAGGTCATTTTTTTGGATAATTAATTATGACAATTATTTGAATATGTACATCTTAGAAAATTATTAACTATGCTTGAAAATAGATTAATTTTCCCTTTCACCTTTCATAAAACTTATAACTTTTCAGCCATACCTTTCAAATGATCCAATATGAGCATGAAAATCAACTTCATTGAGAAAAGAAGATGTTGTTGTAAAATTTGTTGGCGATTCCGGTGATGGGATGCAACTCGCCGGTACCTTGTTCAGTGATACCGCTGCCTTACAAGGCCTAGACCTTGCCACTTTCCCTGATTATCCTGCAGAAATAGGGCTCCCCATAACACTATAGCAGGAGTTTCAGGTTTCCAGGTTCGTATTGGAAAGAAAAAGATTGAGACTACCGGTGATGCTGTTGATATTCTCGTTGCAATGAACCCTGCTTCTTTAAAGGCAAACCTCAAATGGACCCGTCCCGGAGCAACACTCATCGTTGATGCAGATTCTTTCGATGAAGCTGCAATTAAAAAGGCTGGTTATTCCAGCAATCCTCTTGATGATGACTCTCTATCAGGATATAACCTTATTAAGGCTCCAATATCATCAATGACTCGCGAAGCAGTTAAACCTTTAGGCTTTGACTTAAAGACAGCTGACAAGACTCGCAATGTTTTTGCACTTGGTATTGTCTATCATATTGTAAACTGGAAGCCTGATTCCACTTTCGATTACTTTAAACTGAAATTCAAGAAGAAACCTGAACTGGTTGATGCAAATAAAGCTGTTCTTGAAGGCGGGTTAAACTATGCTGCAAATGTTGAAGCCTTAAGACAGCATTCCACATCGCAAAAGCTAAAATGCCCGCCGGCAGATACAGAAATATTACCGGAAATGTAGCAACAGCCTGGGGTTTCCTGGCTGCTTCAGAGAGATCTGGAGGCCCTTGTTCCTAGGGTCCTATCCTATTACCCCTGCCACTGAAATCCTTATGGAACTTGCCAAGGCATAAATCGTTGGCGCCAAAGTATTTCAGGCAGAGGATGAAATTGCAGGCATTTGTTCTGCAATTGGCGCCAGCTATACAGGTTCACTGGCTCTAACAACTACTTCCGGTCCAGGACTATCACTTAAAAGTGAAGCCATCGGACTTGCAGTTATGACAGAACTACCTCTGGTCATAGTTGATGTTCAACGAGGTGGGCCTTCTACCGGACTACCTACCAAGAGTGAACAGAGTGACCTCATGCAGGCTTTGTTTGGAAGAAATAATGAAGCTCCTGTTGTTGTAGTTGCTGCTTCAACGCCGTCCGATTGTTTCTTCTATGCTTATCAGGCTTCGAAGATTGCAATGGAACATATGACCCCGGTTATGTTAATGACTGATGGATCTCTTGGCAATGGATCTCAGCTCTTCCGAATTCCAAAGGTAGCTGATCTTCCTAATATCAATCCTCCAATGGCTGAACACAATGACAAGGATTTCCAAGCCTTATCAGCAGGAATCCTGAAACATTTGTCAGGAAATGGGCTATTCCCGGAACCATTGGATTAAGCCATAGGATTGGCGGCCTGGAAAAGGAGAATATTTCAGGAAATGTCAGCACTGATCCTGCCAATCATCAGTTAATGACTGATCTAGGGAAGCAAAATTCAGAAAGTTGCAGACTTTATTCCTCTACAAGGAAATTGTTGGTGAGAAAGAAGGAGATGTTCTTGTAGTTAGCTGGGGTGGTACCAGAGGTACTACCCAGGCTGCTGTTGAAGAACTTCAACAAGCAGGTAAAAAGATCAGCCTTGCGCATTTCCATTACATCATGCCTTTGCCCAAGAATACTCATGAGGTACTTGCCGGATTTAAAAAGATTATTGTCTGCGAGCTAAACAGCGGTCAGTTCGTAAATTACCTGAGAATGAAGGAGCCAGAATTCAGTTATTTGCAATATAACAAGGTTCAAGGCCTTCCTTTTACAGTTAATGAATTAGTTACCAAATTCACTGAACTTCTTTAGCATTCAAAACCATGATAGATTTTCCAAATAAAACCATAGAAAGGTCTTCAGTTGAACTAACCAAGGAAGACTTCGTAAGTGACCAACTCGTAAAATGGTGCCCGGGTTGTGGGGACCATGCTATTTTAGCGGCAGTTGCAAATGTGTTTCCAAAGATTGGATACAGGAAAGAGAACTTTATGATGGTTTCCGGTATCGGATGCTCTTCAAGGTTCCCCTATTATGTAAATACATATGGGTTCCATGGAATCCATGGAAGAGCCCATGCAATAGCTTCCGGCGTTAAGATTGCCAATCCAAACCTGAGTGTATGGATAACCACAGGTGATGGTGATTCACTTGCAATTAAAGGAAATCACTTTATCCATATTATCAGAAGGAATATTGATGTGAATATTATCCTATTTAACAACCAGATCTATGGTTTGACTAAAGGGCAATATTCCCCAACAACACCCATGGGAAGTGTTACAAAAACATCTCCTCAGGGAACCATTGAGCACCCTTTTAACCCAGGCGAACTAGTGCTTGGAGCACAGGGCACATTCTTTGCCAGTGCTGTAGATAGTAATGTAAAACTCATGACTGAAGTTATGTTTGAAGCAGCCAGGCATGATGGTACTTCTGTTATTGAAATTCTTCAGAATTGCGTCATTTTTGCTGACAAAACACATGCTGCAGTTACTGATAAGGAAGTTCGCGATGATGCACAGATTCATCTTAAAAATGGTGAACCTATGGTCTTTGGAAAATCCAAGGATAAAGGCATAATGCTAAGAGGTACCCAACTGGAAGTTGTAAAATTAGGAGAAGGTGGTATCACTGAGGATGATTTACTGGTTCATGATCAGTATCAGCAGGATCCGGGAATTCATTTGATGCTTGCTAAGATGGCTCCGCCTCATTATCCTGTAGCAGTTGGAGTTATTCGTTCAACAATGTATCCAACTTATGATGACCTTGTGGTTGATCAGATTAATTATGCTCAGGCGACCAGCAAAATCAAGAATGTGGATGATCTTCTTAATAGTGGGGACACCTGGGAGATAAAATAGAATAGATCCTTGTATAAGCTAGGACACCTTTGATTAAGTTCAGGGTGTTTTTTTGTGAATATCATTGTTGTATTTGAGTTTTAATTTGAAGAAATAAGCAAGTTCAAACTTTTTTCGGTTACTTTTGCTTCAAAATTAGTTTCCATGCTGCTCAGAACAGAGGATATAGTCAAGAAATACCGCCAGAGAACTGTTGTAAACCATGTTTCGATTCAAGTAGAGCAAGGTGAAATTGTGGGATTGTTGGGGCCGAATGGTGCAGGAAAAACAACTTCGTTCTATATAATAGTTGGGCTTATAAAACCTTTGGAAGGTAAAGTGTTTCTGGATGACAGGGAAATAACCGGAGAACCTATTTATCGCAGGGCGCAGTTGGGAATTGGTTACCTTGCTCAGGAAGCTTCAGTCTTCAGGAAGCTCAGCGTTGAAGATAATATTAAGGCGGTTTTGGAATTTACTGATCTAAATAAAAAGCAACAACAGGAAAAACTTGAATCCTTATTGGCTGAGTTCGGGTTGAACGGAGTGAGAAAGAGCATGGGGATTCAGTTATCAGGAGGGGAGCGCCGCAGAACTGAGATTGCCCGAGCTCTTGCAACTGACCCGAAGTTTATTCTGCTTGATGAACCCTTTGCTGGAGTTGACCCAATTGCTGTCGAGGATATTCAAAATATCGTTACTAAACTAAGAACCAAGAATATTGGGATTCTTATTACAGATCATAATGTTCACGAGACTCTTTCAATTACTGACAGGGCTTACCTTCTTTTTGAGGGTTCAGTTTTAAAGTCGGGAACATCTTCTGAATTGGCTGAGGATGAACAAGTAAGAAAAGTCTATCTCGGAAAGAATTTCGAATTGCGCAGATAAATAACCTAATTCAATTTATAATTTATACTTAGTGCCAATGTAAGTGGTCTATAGGGTAAGTGCCTTTGATCGCTTGAAAGACTAAGGAATGTGGCTCCATTCAACTGAAGGCCGGTTCTTAGCTTGCCTTTCCCAAATCTCACAAAAGCAGCAGGCTCAAACATGAGGTATGAGTTGTTGGATATAACAGGATCCAGATCATTCATTTCGTAATATCCGTAATCTGTTATTTGGGATTTTAGAATTCCTGACTTAATCGAAATCCCATACTCGTAGAATTTGGTGGTTGATATTGTTTGTCCGGCATTAAATTGTAAAAAATAGGTGTCATAGTTGCCAGACAAATTTCCTGGGGTAGCGTTTCGCGACATACTGCCTCCTCCTGAACCATATCCTCCATATATTTCGAAGGTATAGTTTGATGGTTTCCAAAAAGTATCCCAAGGCGCCCTGAAAATATCGGATCTGATCAGGAGCTTCCAATCCATATGCTAATACACTAATATGCTTTAAGGGTGAATAGCAAGCAGTAGCAGAAACTGCTGGCAGCATAGAAATGGAGCCAGATAGTTTAAGCTGATTTTTATTTTCCATTAAAGGAATCATGGCGGGTTGAGGAATGTAAACAGTGCAAGCTGAAAACAGACATGTTATCAAACCTATCCCAAGTATGAGTTTTAATATTGGTTGAGATTTCATGATGACCTCCGAAAGTCGGGGATTAAGGAAATCAATATATATATTAGAATTATCAACGGCAGTGAAGAAAACTGGAAGATGGGGATTATAAGGATTGAGATGAAGATCAGGATAAATCTCTTCTGATTATCTTTCCACTTCAATGATTTGAATTTTAGTGATATAAGAGGTATTTCAGATACAAGCAACAAACTTGATGCTAAAGTAATTACTGCTAAAACGTAATAATTTCCGAGTAATTGTTGAGTTAAGGCGGAAACTGAGCCGTCCCATCCAAGCATTAGTGGAAAAGAAGCTATGCACATTGCTACCGCAGGAGTTGGTAAACCAAGAAAGGATTCAGTCTGACGAACATCGATATTGAATTTTGCGAGCCGAAGTGCTGAAA
The DNA here is from genome assembly GCA_016721085.1 of Chitinophagaceae bacterium. GTDB lineage: Bacteria > Bacteroidota > Bacteroidia > Chitinophagales > Chitinophagaceae > Endoryza. Next base: position 28,046 of record JADKJI010000040.1, read on the forward strand.
ATAGTGGTAGTATGAAGGAAATGAAGACAAAAAGATTGAAAGAACCTAATGAAAAAATAGGAGTGTTGTTTGCTTTTATCATCAGAAAATAAAGCAGAAAGCCAGGAAGCACTCCAAAGGATACTACGTCTGCCAGGGAATCCAATTCTTTGCCTATATCTGATTTAACATGCAATAGTCTTGCAGCCATTCCATCAAAGAAATCGAAGACTGCGGCAATGCCAATCATAATGGCGGCTAATTCTAATTCCCCATCAAACGCTAGAGTGATGCCTATGCACCCTGAAAGCAAGTTCAGCATGTAATGGTGTTCGGGATATGTGATTTTATTTTCAACTGAAGAATTTTATTTCAAAGGTACAAAATCAATTAATGTTGAGTTTGTACCTGATTTTTATAGTGAACATTGACTGCTGGAATAGCTATCTGAATTTGGAAATATAGATTAATTTAGATATCTTTGTTTAAACAGCTTACTAAAAATCGACCTATGGCGGGAATAAACATTATTACTTCACAGGGATATATACTTAAGAAAGAGAAACTTGCTTCTTTTGCATGGGAAAAGAGTTACTCAGATATGATTCTGGAAGATCTTGATCCATTTCCTGGTTTTTATGACCATTTTTTCATTCCGGCAAATGATAGTGAAAACAGGCCCAGGTCTATCTTCATTGTGATTAAGGAAAACAGTATGGTAAGCGAAGATCGGATTATCAGAGTCACGATGAGTGTGAAAGAAGAACTGGATGTTAAATTTGATGCCGCACTTGCCAGTATCGACCTGTTTAACAGATCTACACAATGCATCAGGGTATTTATGGATGACTATGAACAACTGCCTGCGTTGATTTCAAAGTATAAGGCAGAGGGAATTAATTTCCAGTCGAAGAAGGAAGTGAAACCTTACCAAAGCCTGATTGGTTAGGAAGTACTTTGAAATGAAAGAGTTAAGTGAGGGGATTTATAAAGATTTGGAACAGTCTGATACTTACTATCTTAAGATTCCTGGTTTCGTGTCTTGGGATAAATTTGAGCATCAGACCATAATAATCAGAAATAACATGAATCATAAATTATATGATGCTGCTCAGGCTGCTATATATGATAAGAGTGGATTAGTTGATTTGGTGCGCATTTTTGACAGAAAAGCTGACGTAGAAATATTGGACCAGCTAAGGCTGAAATATCTCAATGAATTTGAGAGGATGTAAGTATGCCCTGAAGGTTGGCTGCTTGCTGATATCACTATCTATCTTCTTACCTTGTAAATCATGAATGCGGACCAGTTCAGAAAACTTACCAGTCTTCAGCAGGTAGAAATCATTTTTGAAAATGGTCAGGAGATAATGTCTCGTGTATTCGTGTTCTACTCCATCAGGTTTATGTGCTCTATGATTTTTTTGTTGAGGTCTGGTATAGGCAGACCAGCCTGAAGATTGACAGAATCATTCTGTTGAGGGAAGAAGATGTGATGGATATATATGAGAAACAGATTGAACTTCCGGAGTTTTGAGTTGCTCAATTCAAGAAATTACTAGAGTAATGTGCGGATCGGATAGATGATCATCCCAGTTCACTTATCTTCATCAATCTGGGGACATTAACCAGTTTTATGGATTTCCCCGATAACTCAATCAAACCATCATCTTTCATTTCTTTCATCAGCGGATTACACTTTCGGTTGACATGCCTGTTAATTCCCCTAGGTCATTGCGAGATAAGGGGAGATCGAATTCCAGGCTTTTGAAAATTCTGCCAGAAAGGCAAATCAGAATATCAGCCAATCGTCCGTGAAGGTGTTTTTGTGTCAGGCAGAAGAATCTTCCATAAGTCTGAGCAGTATTCTCGTTCATCAGATTAAGAATTCTATATGCGAAAGAAGCATTTTGCAGCATAAGTTGCTTGAAGGTCGCTACATCAATCATCTTAACTACTGATTCTACATAAGTGGTTACTGAGTAGAGAAATGTGTTATTGCCGTCATATATTGCAGGAACTCCAATTAATTGACCTGATGGAGTAATTGTAAGAATCAAATTTTTGGGATTCCCTTCAAGGTAGATCTTCACCAAACCCTTCTCCAAAAACATTACATTGGAGGCAAATGTACCTTGCTTGCATATGGTTTCACCTTTTTTATATGTAATAGTGACTGTTTGACGGTCCAGAATTCCCTTCTCTTCTGGTGTCAATAAGGCAAAGCAAGGTGAGTCATATACATGAGTTGCACATGAACTTGTAGGCAGATTGCTTTCATATGGCTCATCCATAGTTTAGCGATGTATTAGATTGCTGCAAATTAACATCTTTTTTCCTGACCTGTGTCATTTTCTATTTGTTGTCAGTCATATTTAAATTGATGATTAGCATTTTTTTTTCTATCCAACAACATGGACCATTCTGATGTACAATTCATATACCGACTTAGATTTGTTTTTTGAATAACAATGCAAGGTGCTGTATAATAATTTATTAGTAGCGTCTGCCCCTAAAATAATTCACAAATAACAAACCTTACACTATGAAAAAGATCTATCTGCTTGGAACTGTCATTCTGATGACTATGGTTTTAATCCTGAATTCATGTAAAAAGGATGAACCGGAGGCTGTAAATGCCTATTTAACTTTAAAAACCTACCTCGTTACGAATACACTGGATCTTCCGGATCTGGCAAAAAACTGGATTGTTGACCCAAAATCAACTACAGTGGGCGGAATTGTTGACTCAGTTACCAGTACAATCCCAGCGTACCATGTTTTTGACATAAGGTCAGCTGCAGATTATTCCGCAGGACATATTAAGAATTCCATCAATGTTGCATTGAAGGATGTTGTTACCACCGCTGCCAGTTATACTGACAAGCCGATATTGGTCGTGTGCTATACTGGACAAACTGCAGGACAGGCTGTGATGGCACTACGATTATCAGGTTTTGCCAATGCTGTTGTCTTAAAATGGGGTATGGCAGGCTGGAATGGAACATTTAAAGGTCCCTGGATTAGTAACTCTGGCTTTGAGACTCCAGCTAACGGTAATATTGCAGTTGGTAGTGCAAATTGGGTAACTTCTGACGCTCCGGCAGTTGGTTCTTTTACTGAACCAGTATGGACCTCAGCAAATACAGATGGTGCTCTCATCCTTAAGGAAAGAGTACAGGCTGTTCTTGATAAGGGATTTTCACCTGTTGCTGGTTCTGATGTTATAGCTAATCCATCAGCTTATCAAATTATGAATTACTGGTCAGTAGCTGATTACACAACTTTTGGCCATTTTTCAGGTGCTTACGACCTTCCTGTTATTTCATTGGCAGGTGATTTAGTTAAAGCTATTGATCCTTCAAAAGAAGCACTGGTGTACTGCTATACCGGTCAAACATCAAGCATCGCAACTTTCTGGTTGAATGTGCTGGGATATAATACCAAGAGCATTGGATTCGGTGCAAACAGACTTGTTTATGATCAGCTTAAAGCTGCTAGTAAAACTGTTTACAAAGGCCCCAAGAATTGGGCTGTTGTTACAGACTAAGACAAAGTTATTTGGTAATCAATTCGGGGAAGAAATTGTTCTTCCCCGTTTTTAAAATGGGAT
>JADKJI010000041.1 GCA_016721085.1 Chitinophagaceae bacterium
GTATTTTTCACCACAAGTCATTTCAAAATATGTAACATAAAAATCTTTGACCAATTCAAGATTTTCTGTCCAAATGGCTAAATGTTCAATTCGCATACTGCAATTTACAATCTCAATACATAAGGGTTACATAACAACTCGGATTCATTCCCATCCTTTTCCATTTATCCTGGCTAGCTATTCTTACATAACATTTTTGTGAGAAGGAGGTAGCTACCGGAACAATGGTAATTGGTCTTTCAACTTTATCTTGTTTGCCTTCCAGCCATTGAATGGAGATAAGAAAATCTGATGGCACCTGTATTTCATAGGGTTCCAGATCGAATTTGATCCAACCGGTTTTGAAATCTTCAATCGTATAAATCAGTTGCTTATTTGTGATTAATGTATCTGGCAAATCATTTTTCATAGAATAGATATTCACCCGGATTTTTATTCTCCTGAAATTGTTTGCTGAAAAATGCCAGTTGATATCTTTGAGAAAAGCGTTCTCATGCTTATTGGAAACTCGGATTCCCATTTCAGAGCCAATTGTTTCTTCAGCACTCTTACGATTGTGTAACGAAACCTGAATTAACTTACCAGATTTTTGTCTACCGATAATTTCTGTTTCGTTTGTATGATTCGTGACAACTACTTCCTGAAGTGATGTATAGCTTATCTGCATTAAAATAATCCCATCCTTACTGTTTTGGAAATCCTTTGCTAACATTCTTCGGGTTGAATAACCTACGAGACTAATTTGAAGAGTATCGTTCAGGTTTTCTTCATTTATTTCAAAACTGAAATTCCCTAATGAATCTGATAAGTGTTCCAATTGGCTTATCTAAAATTCCAATGCTTACATAACTCAAGCCCAGTTTTGTTTTCTGGTCAGCAATAGATCCCTTCAATACAATTAAAGGATTTGATACTGTATTGCTGTTTTGTGAAATTGTTATTAATGGTGCAACAATCAAAAGCGATAACAGCAAAGAAGAAATATTTTTTCGCATATCTGGATAAGATTGTAAGAATGACAATGGGCTCACTTGCTAATGTAAGCAGATTACCTATTGACGGCTCATCACAATGGCAGACAGATATCTTTTTGGATGAATTTTAACATTGTACTTACTTATCCAGCAATCTACGGTGGTAGTTTATTTGTCCCAGGTGATAAGCAAGATGAGTAGCTAAATGCACCAGGAAGAATTCAGTAGTAGTCTTTTCTTTAAACACCAGAATGGGATATTCTGAATGCAGCTGCTCATCAGTTAGTGAATCGAGAGCATGTTCAACAATTTTCAATGTCGCTTCAATTTTGAGAATCAATTCAGCTCTTGGGATATTCTTTAAGGAAAACTCAAGATCTCTGTTTCGTATATAGCCCGACTTACCAATTTCAGCTCCTATAAAAGTATTTAGATTACCTATGAGATGAAGAGTGAGATTACCTGCTGAATTGGCTATATCTTTTTCTATATGCCAGATAGTGGTTTCGTTATTATACGATTCTATTTCAAGCTTTAATTTATTTAGATCTCGGGTGAAGAGTGATTTCAGCGTTTCTTTTAGCATAAGAAATTGATTTATGATTATACAAAACTATTTTATTCGTTTCATTCTTGAGAAGGGGAATCCGCCGCAACCTGTTTTGGGGTTTTTCCTATCGGCAGTGGCTTTCTTTTCAGCTTCGAGGGCTGAGGTGGCGTCGAATACTGTAAGACAGAAGCCCCATTTATAGGGTTCCATATTAGCAAACTCCATATAGTCGATTCGGGTAAAGAGATTACCGGCGCTGGGGTTATTGGCATCGTTACGAACTAGGATGTATTGTTCCTTGGAATTCCATTTAATGATATGATACTTCGCATCAGGGAGTTGAGTCCACAGGGAGTCGTTAATGGTATATTTTATTCCATAGTCGTCGGTAAAGCGGCCTTTTATAATTGAAGGGATGGAATCGTTGTTTGCCGCATTTGCCGATGTGGTGAAATAGCAAAAGAAAAGGGTGAGAAGCAAGGCGAATGGTTTCATTTTCGGAATTTAGATGAAAGTAGGGTAAAAATTGGAGATGCCATCCTACCCCCCGGATGTCATCCTGGGGGGTGGATGTCATCCTATACCCCGGATGACATCCGGGGGGTAGGATGGCATCCGCAGTTGTAATCTACATTTGTAAAATACAACCCCTATTCCCTAACTTCAGCTATCAAAACCAATTACTGCATCATGAGAAAGATCAAAACACTTCTTCTGTTCATTTGTCTGCTGCCAGCCAGCCTGTCCTTTGCCCAAAAAAATGATTCAGCAACCATTGCTGCTATCATTAAGGAAGCTACCGGCAACTCACAACTCGAAATCCTCGCAAACGAACTACTAAATGGCATTGGGCCTCGCCTGGTGGGCTCTCCAAAAATGCAACAAGCCCACGATTGGGCAGTTAGCAAATACGGCACTTGGAACATCCCTGCCCGCAATGAAAAATGGGGTGAGTGGCGCGGTTGGGAAAGAGGTATCTCCCATATTGATATGGTTTCGCCATGGGTGAAAACGCTGGAAGGCACTCAATTGGCCTGGTGTCCATCTACCGGTGGTAAAACCATCACTGCGGATGTAATCATCATAGCTGATGTTGCCGATTCAATAGCCTTTCAACAATGGCTGCCCAATGTAAAAGGCAAATTTGTATTGATTGCTATGAAGCAACCTACCGGCCGCCCCGATTATAACTGGGAAGAATTCGGCACCAAGGAATCTGTCGAGAAAATGAAAAAAGAAAGAGCAGAACAAAATGATGCCTGGCGTAAACGTCTTAGTAAAACCGGTTTAAGCAGCAAGGACCTTGCATTAGCATTGGAAAAAGCTGGAGCAGCTGGTATCATTGGTTCAAACTGGAGTGCGGGTTTCGGAGTGAATAAGATTTTCGGAGCGAATACTACAAAGATTCCAACAGTTGATATCGCCTTGGAAGATTATGGCCTGATATTCCGATTAGCAGAAGCAGGTAAAGCACCAAAACTTAGTATCCGTACCGATTCAAAAGAACTCGGTATGATGCCTACATATAATACTGTAGCAGAAATAAAAGGTACAGAGAAACCTGATGAATATGTGATGCTCTCTGCTCACTTCGATTCATGGGACGGAGGTACAGGTGCTACCGATAATGGAACCGGTACTCTTGTAATGATGGAAGCTATGCGTATCCTTAAAAAAATCTATCCTAATCCTAAACGTACAATACTTGTTGGACATTGGGGAAGTGAAGAACAAGGTCTCAATGGCTCAAGAGCATTTGTTGAAGATCATCCTGAAATAATAAAAAACATACAGGTTCTTTATAATCAGGATAATGGTACTGGCCGCGTAGTGAATGTTGGCGGTGGTGGATTTCTTCATTCCTACGAATATATCAGTCGCTGGTTAGCGAAAGTACCTGCTACTTATAAGCAAGCGTTGGAAACAAGGTTCCCCGGTTCCCCAGCTGGTGGTGGATCAGACAATGCATCTTTTGTGGCAGCTGGCGTACCTGCTTTTGGGTTAGGTTCCAATAGCTGGCTCTATGGAAGTTATACATGGCATACTAACAGGGATACCTACGACAAAATAGTGTTCGATGATGTAAGGAATAATGCCATTCTCACCGCTATCATGGTATACATGGCTTGCGAAGATGCAGCAAAGGCACCAAGAGATAAGATTGTATTGCCATCTAACCCACGCACTGGAGAAGCTGGGAAGTGGCCTGAACAGCGGTCGCCAACTAGAAAGGGAGGTGTAAATTAAACCTTGGAGGTTCAATAAGTTCCAGAGGGGTAAGAGGTTCAAGAGGGGAATACAGTTGCGCGTTTCGGGTTGTGAGTTGCGGGTTCTTAAGTGTAGCAGTTTTATGTTGTTCTAAAATTACGTTAAGTGAGTTTTTACTTTTGCTGTAACACATAAGAACCCGTAACTCGTAACCCGCAACTCATAACAATTTTACCGAAACCCGCAACTGTATTTAATTCAAAAACTCCTACTCTCCAACAACTGCAACACCATCTCCTTTTTGCGTTGAGAAACAGGGATGCTATGTCCCCCTTCGAGGATTAAGGTGCCGCTATCTGTTTTACGGTCGTATATTTTTATTTTAGAAGGATTTACTAGACAGGAATGATGCGTGCGAAAGAATCCAGCCGGACCTAATAAGTCTTCATAATACCGGAGGTTTCGGGAAACAAAAATAGGGTCACTATTAGTAAGATAGAATTTGGTATAAGATCCTTCAGCTTCGCAATAAAGAATATCATCCATCTTGATAAAATAGGTCTTATCAATATCCTTTATTACTATTTGCTTTACATTTTCTGTCTTACTACTCATCTGTTGCAATAAAATGCCAAGTTGCATCTGCAATGTTTTGTTGCTAATATTTTCTTTAGCCTTCTGCAAAGCATTCAACAATTCAAATGGGTCTATCGGCTTAAGAAGATAGTCGATAGCACTGCACTTAAAAGCCTGGATGGCATATTGATTGAAAGCGGTAGTAAAAATGAGTTGGAATGTTGGTTCTGGAATTTTTTTTCAATAAATCAAATCCGGTTCCATCATTCATTTCTATATCCAACAACACCAGATCCGGATTGAATGAATATATTTTTGCCAGACCACTTTCCACTCCTTCTGCTTCTTCAATCTCATGATTTTCTGCGCCGGATCGTAACATACCCGTTAACACTTCCCGAATTTCCTTCTCATTATCAATCACTAGGATTTTCATGCTTTTCTTATTTGGAGTCTGTATATATCAAAGGTAAATTAATAACAACTTCAACACCATATCCTATGGCTTTGTTCTCAATAGTAAATTGTGCTTTTGTTTTATGTTTGAGATTCAACAAATAAAGTCTGTCTTTTATAATTTGGCTGGCACGACTTATATGAGCATTGTTCTTTTCGCTTTCAGTATTCAATCCCTTTCCATTATCGGAGATTCGAACCAGAAGCTCTTCACCCTGCTTTGAAAAAGCGACTTCAATCTTTCCAGGATAATCCACTCCGGCAAATCCATGTTCAATACTATTCTCAATAAATGGCTGTATAATCATCGATGGCAGTTGTAGTTCATCTACTTCCAGATCATCAGGAGCTGTTACTTCATAACTAAATGTTTTAGGGAATCGAACTTTCTGTACTTCCAGATATTGAGTAAGGAATTCCATTTCATCTTCGATAGTCACATATTCCTTGTAAGTACTTTCCAAAGTTTCCCTCATAATATTGCTGAAGCGGGATAAGTTACTTGCCATTGCAGCACCATTATTTTCCTGCAATGCGAACTTCTGCAATGCAGTTAGTGAGTTGAAGAAAAAATGGGGATTCATTCTCGCCCTATTCAATCGTTGTTCTGTTTCAAGAATGGTATGCTTTTGCTTCAGCGATTGCTGCCGGAAAAAGAAGGCAATAACAATTACAGCCAGCAAGCCTGCCAATGACAATAAGATATATATGCTTCTTTGCTGATCCAATTCCCTTATAGTGCGCTCATTAGTAGCCTTATTGTATTTCTGCTCCAGTTCATTAATTTTCTCAAGACGCTGAAGTTTAAAAACACTATCCTTGATCTTATCATATATCCGCATCATTTGCAATGCCCTTGGTAAGTTACCGGCCTGCTCAAATAGTTTTGTAGCTTCTCCATAAAGTGCCAGGGTAGCAGGCGTGCGACCTTCGTACTTTTCTGCATAATACAAACAGGTATCCTGCCATTTTTGGGCTTCTTTAAAGTCGTTAAGATCCATATAATTCCAGGCCTTTGCATAATAAAGAGAAGCCGGGTTGGTTCGAATTTTTATTTTCCCGGAATAGTAAATGGCAGTATCAATATATAAGACGGCCTTTTTATATCTCCCCTATGGTAGGAATTTGCTTCATATACGCGATAACTCCGGGTAACCTCTGAATAATCCTCCAATGCCAAAGCAACTCTCATTGCCTTTGTAGCATAAATCATGGCAGTATCCATCAATGATATTCTTCTTGCCAGAGTGTATTTGGTCTCATATTCAAATGCTAGCCAGTTATAATTTGATGCTGTAGTATAGTCTTCGTCTAATCCTAGTATTATTTTCTCTGCCTTTTTTATATAGTCCCAATTTTTTTCATATTGGTTTTGCCGGGTGAAAAGATGAACGATAAACCTTATAGCTTTTAGAGTTTCTTGAGGTTTATTCTGTAGCTCTGCCGTTTCTAGTGAAAGGAATGCATACTTTGATAAGTTTTCATACTCTTGCGCTACTTTGCTGTAATTAGAATAATTTAAATATGTCTGTAACAGAAGTTGTTCTTTACAGGGAAGTTGCTTAATAAAATTTTCCTGTGTTTTTATGATCTCAAGTGCTTCTGGTAATTTCCTCCTGGCGAGCAAGTATTCAATCTCAAGACTGTAAGCAGTCACTTGACAGTTCTTCTGCCCCGATTTCCTAAGTGATGTAGCTGTTTGGTATATATTTAAGGAGTCATTGCTTCTAACGATCTCATCAAATCGTTGCTTTTGCAATACGTCGCAGTTGCAATTCTCTTGCGACCAGACAAAGTAATTGCCAAATAATAAAACAGTTAGAATTAGTAGTTGCTTATACATAGTTGGGTAAAGCTAAATACTGACCAATGCGGGCACTCTTCCTCCAGTCATCATACTTAAACTACAGTTGGCACAATGTACTGCCTGTAAGATAAGAAATGAATCACATTCTGCTTCGAACTCTTCATTTAATTGGAGGATATAATCGTAGGACTCTTTGTTCCAGTTAACAGTGGGTATAAGGGTTAGGAAATCTTCTCCTTCTTTAGTACCCAATGAGAATCGTAGTTTCCATCCGGCCGACTTCTTCATAATAAATTTCCTTCTGGGGAACTGCATTGTGATGGACATGATACCACCGACCTCCACCTTGATCTTAGAGTTAACTTTGGCACTTCTACCAGAATGGTTATGAATTATCCATGAACCGATTCCTATACCACTCAAGATGTATTTTTCGGATGTATTTAAGGCTGCATCGTCAAAAGCTGTAGTAGTGTATATAAGAGAGGCATTTACCACCTTTTCATTACTAAGAAGGCTAAAGGTCATTTTATCGATTGTCTCTAGTATCATTCGTTAATGAATCTCATTCTGAATTTTATGCAATAGCGAAACTAAAGCTCTCATCTACATCCGATATACTGGTTTCACAATAAAATGCAAGCATTTCACTACTGCTTAATTTCAATTCACAAACGATTTTTGGGAGCTTGAGCTTAAAACATCAGAAATCCGCAGATATGAAACTTACTTAGCACATTCGACAAGATTAAAGCAAAAAAACTGCGATAAGCAATCTTATCGCAGTTATTAAGGTGTCTGCCTTGTTGAGTCAACTGATCCGTATCTAAATTATAAAATAGTATCAACCAGGGGATTTAACGAAGTGCAATAGCTTGAGCGTATCCGTGACCTGATACTGATTTTGTAAGTATGGTTTTTACACCATTTTTCCAATAAACCGACTTCGTAGTGCCATTAAGTTGTTCAAATCCTGTTACATACACATCATTCTCGAATACAGCAATTCCGGTCAGGACTACATAGGTTGAACCATCAGTAACATTGGTAGCCACACCATTTTTCCAATACTTTGCATAATAGGCTCCAGTACTCATATTTATTTCGATGCCCGCCAGATATACATCATTACCTACAATGGTCATTGCAGCTACTCTTTCATGGTTACTAGTAGCAGGAATTGGTACAATAGTTCCATTTCTCCATAATCTTACAGATTCTTTTGAATTCACTACTTCAGAGCCTGCTATGTAAACATCACTACCTGACAAACTCATTGCAGTAATATCGCAATTACCATCATTTGAATTGGCTAAAGTATATGCTGTTCCATTCCTATAATACTTAGGAATCGTTCTATTGCCATCTGTTTCATAACCAGCAATGTAAACATCATTACCTGAAACGGCAATGGCTCTTGCCTCTGAACCCAGGGCATTGGGCGCCAGGGTATAGGATGTTCCGTTTTTCCAGTATGTGGCCTTACTGTAAGTGGTAGTATTCAAATACCCAACTGCATAGATATCATTTCCAGAAACTGCCATTGCGTTTAAATTACCCTCCTTCAGCAGCAACTGGCAATGCTGAAAGAACACCGTTCTTCCAAATCGTAGGAGTAACCATTGAAGTATATTTCATTCCTCCTAATACAATATCACTACCATTGAGAACAATAGATTTGACACTGGCTCCATAAGTACTTGTAAAAACAGTTTGTGCAGTATCGTTCTTCCATAATGTAGCAACATCTTCAGAATTAAAATCAGGAGCTTCACTACCTGCAATAAATATATCTGGAACATAGGTCAGCTTAGGGCCGGTAATTTTTCCATTACTAGTCTTTACTTCAATAGTACCACTACCGGTTGCCAGAAGAGAAGGCAATTTAATTGTAAGGGTAGTTGCAGTTGCTGATTCTACCGGAATTACTAATCCGCCAATAGTTACTGTGTCCTTACTTTTATCCGTATTGAAATTTGATCCGGAAATTGTAACGACTGCACCATATCCTGCAGAAGTTGGACTGATAGAAGCGATTGAAGGAGTGAGATCTGGTGGAGGCGGCGGTGGAGTGTCGATCTTATCTTTTTTGCACGATGAAAACAATAAAGCGCTGCATAGCACAGCCATTAATGGTTGTTGGAGTTTCATAATTATTGGTTTTTAAATTAGGAGGCTAAAATAGGATGCCTTAGGATGGGATTTTGGATGATTTCTTTATTACTCCTCTATAGTTCGCAAACGACAAGACCCATTTCATAAATGCAGAAAAAAAGCGACATATAGTCGCTTTTAAGTGGTAAGTACTTCATATTTCATCCTTCATACAATTGAACTTTAATCCTACTTAATATTCATCGGTTCCACTTCATACCCAGCTCTTTTCAATTGCTGAATAAGCCCACATTGTTTACCAAGATGAGAAAGTCCAACAGCTACAAAACAATTTTTCTGCTTAAAATAATTTAAAAGCTGTTTCATCCATTCATCATTCCGCTTTTCTAATAAAATATCACCGCTACATTTGGCATCAAATGCGTAATTGAGTTCAAAATTGTAAAACTGTTTATATAATCGTGTAGTAGTTATATCTCCAGCAGGCTTTTTATACATATCAAGCCATTTTCCAATATTCTTCTTAAAATACTTCCAGTCAATAACATCAGTTGCTTTTCTTAAAATTTCCAATTGTAATGAGTCGGATTCAAAGTATAAGGATTGCTTTTTGTTATCTTTTGCCAGTATTTGAATATAATCGTCTATTCGTATTTGTCCTGGTTTTACTCCCATCTCATACCCCTCTGTATATCCAGAAACCTTGGCAAATAATTCACCTGGAGTAAATTTCGACCAATCTTTTGCAGTCGAAAAAGTAAGTGCAAAGTTGATTGTTTCAATATCCTTTTCCGATAGTACTTCCCTCAGCTTAAATGAAGACTCCCTTTTGTTATAGTAAGCTTGCGTTCTGGTCGAATCCTTATTCACCTCAGTGATTACCAGTTCACAATTCCTAAGGCTTTGAGCAATTATTGGTAAAGAATCGACATATTCGCTGCCTAATAAGTGTTCTGTTCCTAATAAATAGGACACATGACTATTTGACTTTTCGGTTACTTTCCAGAGTATGGTCTTTTGAGCGAATAGAATGGATGGGAAGGATAGAAGTAGGCTTACTATTACTTTTCTCATTGGTTGGTTTATTGCAAGACGTTCCTTCATACACTAATGTTACAAACTGCAGAATCTATTTCATGGGGGGGGTGCCGGGAAAGCGGTAAAACGGGAAGATTGTTTATAGAATTTAGAGATGAAATCTGCTAAAAACAGCTCCATATTAATAGATTAGATTTTCAAATACCCCTTCGCGACTTCCCGGTTATACCTCTTCTCAATTCTTCACTGGATAATTGAAGATATTCCTTCCCAAATAAATATTACGTTCACAAATCTGTAAAGAAGTATCGGAGGAAGGAAGGAATTTCACCATTCCCCCATTTTCAGTTTGAGCGGAATTCTTCTCCACTTCTAGCTGCCATGGATCATCGGGAAAAACAAGATCGGATAAAGCGTATTCATTATAAGCTGGCTCCTTGACAATGCAATGGATATGTGCCCTGTTTTTATTTGCTACATCAAATCCAGGTCGCCTCGTATAAAATGAATAACGACCATCATCCTTGGTTTTTATCCATCCTCTGATATAGCCATGAACAGAATCAGCCCCTTTCTCATCTCCCCTTCGTGGATAAAGACCAGTATCATCAGAATGATAGATATAAAAGATTACATCTTTTGATGGCTTTCCATTGATATCATAAATAGTACCTGTTACTAGTAGCTGTTTCGATGTATCACTAGCATAATCAGGAAGTGTATCAATGTTTGATAGAGCTTGATCTTTTGGATATTCATAAATACCCCCACAAAGAGGGCCACATGGTCCACCAACCACTTCGGGATGCCGAACATAAAATTTCTTCTGGTTCACCCAGGACCGCAATTCAGGGGATTGCTTATACCAAATAAGTCCTACAACAAGAAATAAGACGAATAGGATAAACAGCTTTTTCACAACGGATGTTTTCGCCATGAATTGAGATTTTTATTACTCCTAATTTACCAATTTTACCTCAAGATGACATCTCGGGAGATGACATCTCCCGAGATGTCATCTTGAGGTAGAGTACAACCTATTTTTCCGATACAACCACCTCATCAGTCTCAGTATTCGCTTTTGATTCAAAAACCAGACTTCCCACCTGAGATGTCTTAAGTCGCTTCAAAATATTCTGGTTTATCCTAACCATATAATAACTATTAGACTTTAATCCGTTAATCTGGTATTTCAGACTTTCCACATTTTTAGATTTGGACGATTGGGTCAACCTGATCTCCTCATTTTCCCATCTTTTGATTTCAATATCTAATCCGACTGAAGTGGTGGAAATTTTAAGAGAGGGCTTCTCGGCATTTCCATTAAAATACAAGAGCTCATTTCCTTTACTGAAAAAACCAAATGAAGTTGGAGCAGTAAGATTAAACCGATTATCTGATACCGAATATCGGTTCATATTCAAACTAATCAGCAATGGCTTGTCACGGTAAGTGTATCTCACTTGTGTTCCTTCTAATGCTGGAGTAATATGAGGTTCCAGATAAAACCGATTATACATTGGATTGATTCCATAAATAGCCTGATACAATCCTACAACAGAAAGGCTATTGCCAGATAAGATATCATCCCCTAAACCATCCTGTTTGGCGCGACCGTATCGCTGAAAAGCCAGACCATCTTTTGCATATTGAGCCAATACATTATTTACATACTTAACTGCCAATTCCGGCTTATAAGATGCATAGGCTTTTACAGCTACAGACCCCCAGGACAAAAAGATATCTCCATTCTCATAATTGGCAAATGGGAATTGCCAATCATTCCCTTCTCCCAGAGCATAGCTATATAAGCAGATAGGCCAGAAGAAAAGATTCTCTTTCACCATTTGTGTTTCTATATCATCAAGAATTGTCTTGGTTCTATCTTTGTCATCACATATTCCATAAGCTATGGCCATGAAGTTTACAGGAGTCACCATATTAGTACCATGTATTGATCCATCCTTATCTCGCCAGTGGATATAACATTTCTTTTCAGAATCCCAGAATCCACCATCAGCAGTTGATTTATTAAAATTGGTCTTCAATTTTTCTGCAAATTGCCTGTAATATTTCTCTTTTACTTTATTACCTAACTGCTTCTCAATGTCAGTCCACAATACTAATGCACGATAGAGTTTTGCGTTAACGAATGCGTTCTCGTAGGCAGCCCAAATGATATCAATCCAATCGCTTCCTCTTTTTTGTTTATGGCTATCGGTTACCATTTCCACCAATGCATTTCCGTTGCTATCGCGCTTCATCAACCATTCCAATGCTTTCTCACATGCTTGTTGATGTGTTTTCACCCATGCCAAATCACCATTCTGATCGTATAGTTCCGCCACATTAGTTACAAAATCTGGATTAGCATCTAAGAGATAGCCCCATTGCGCTTCATAAAAACCTTTGTCGGTATAAGCTTTTGGCATTGCATCTTCGTTACTATATGCCCATCTTGGCCAAACCCTTCCATCGGGCTTTATTGCATTATCGCGATAGAAATCGAGACATTCACGATATCCCTTCAAATAGGCTGCATCATTGATTCCTAAGCCCATCTGGGCAATGTATTGTTCATGCAAACAAATGGGACCATAAGGAGTATGCCAGCTATTACCACCAAAATGTTTCTTATCTATCACTCCTATTCGGGCAATGGTATTCAACACAGCACTTACCTGCTCTTCATTAACACCCACCAATTTGCCCCTTCCAAATTTTTCTTTGAAATCGAAAGAAGAAAGGGTGATTCGCTGATGCGTTTTACCAGCATTAATTGTGATTGGCGACCATATATCAGTAGTGTCTCTTACATATCTTCTTCGATGAGTACCAGAATCAAAACGGGGAATAATTTCTTTTGATGACAAGGCAATAGTATATGCCAACTGATCTCCTTTCGTCCTGCTATAGTCCATTGCTACTTGTTGCCCTGGTGCATCAACAGATACAGTGAGGCCGTTATTAGTTTTGCTATTCCAAAAGCGAGATGATTGGCTATGTACGCCGTAAGTATCTTGTTTCTTATTAAAGAGATAAAACCATGCTAATCCGCCATAATCCTGATAGGCGCCTTCCCAAATATCCATATTGCTAAAATTCATCACAGGAAATCCTATTTTCTCAGCAGCGATGGAATTTGATACGATTCTATCAATATCGAGTTTGATATCATCCTTGGTAATTGTGAATAACCATGATTCAATAATCGCAACATTATTATCACCGTATTGGATATTTTTTACGCTAACAGTATTGTTGGCTATAGAAATAGAAGGTGATTTTGCCAATTTCAAAGTTGAAAAACCGGCAGCTTTTGTACGTATGCTTGAATACAATCCAGATTCACCATGAATCACTTCCTGCCCATTAATAGCAACTGATGATATGTTGGCCTTGTTATTATAATCCAGCTCGAAGGTCACCATCTTATTTCCGAATACAATCCGCTTTTCACCTGGATAATTCTTGATAGTGTAGTTTTGCGCCTTTGTTGAAATGCTGGCAACAATACAAAGAGAAAAAATAAAGAAGAGCGTAAGAATAGATTTTAACCTGATCATATTTCTGGCTGAATACAATTGGAATGTAAGGCAAAAGTATCAGCAACT
Organism: Chitinophagaceae bacterium; assembly: GCA_016721085.1. Classification (GTDB taxonomy): domain Bacteria; phylum Bacteroidota; class Bacteroidia; order Chitinophagales; family Chitinophagaceae; genus Endoryza. Next base: position 13,339 of record JADKJI010000041.1, read on the forward strand.
AAATGTATGAATTAAAGACGAAATCCTTTCTTGTTGAAATCACGGCACTTTTACCCTTGCTTTAGTAATTTGAGAGTGATGCCTATTTGTCCCATATGGTAGATATCATGCTGCAAAATCCCTTCTATAAGATAGTGATAGTTATATTCGTAATCACGAAATGGAGTTTTCAGATATTCATCATCTTTTCCTTCAATCAATCGGATTAGTTCAAAGCGACTTTCATTAAATACATCTTTCAGTTGTTGCCAGCCTATTTGCTTCAGTTCTTCATTGGTTTTCCAATCTTCTGGCATTTCCATCAATTCTCTTTTGCCGCCTTCAAATCGAAGAATACATTCTTTCCTCCATTCGAGCATATGGGAAACATGTTCAGCTACACTATGTAATTGGGGATGTGGCTGAGCAAAAACTTCTTCATCAGTAAGTGTTCCGACTTTATCATTAAAGGATTGGTCGAACCACAACGAACCATAATGAAGTTCATTGATTTGGCGGATGAGATCGTTTATAAGAATAGCAGCCATTTATTATCCAATAGTTAGGGTTATTCCACGAAATGCCAGCATACACCTGCAATATCAATCACATTCACTTCCTTGCCATAGGGCATTTGAGAAGGCTTACCGAGTTTAATCCCGAATTTCTCTACTAATTGTTTATCCACTAAGGATTGCCAGAATTCGGTAGCGTTACTGATTTTTACATTAAGCATCAGGTTTTCAGCAAATTCTTTGTTATCGTATCGTTGAAGGATGAATTTACAGCCGTCTTTGTCGAAGCCAACATAATCACCGGCATCCCAGGTGATGGAGAATCCCAGTTCCTGAAAAAGTTGTTTGGATTTATCGAAGGAGGGTCCGGAGGGAATGAAGGGTTCGAGGGATAAGAATTTCATAATTAGTTATTTACTATTCAAATGTATGGAAACGGATTGGAGAAGTCATCTCCCGGGTTGACATCCTGGAGGTTGACATCTCCCAGGAAGTCAACCTCCAGGATGTCAACCCGGGAGATGTCAACCTATGAACATTTCACCCAAATACAACCGTTTTTTTCTTAAAATTTGTCGGAAAATCACGTTGAGATGACATCTCGGGAGATGTCATCTCGGGACATACGCACCCAAAACTTTTGAAATCAGGTTGAAGTTGACTTCCGACGAATCTAGATCTATATACTTGTCAACTATTGTCCCGTTTCTATAAATTATAAAAGTGTTTCGAACTTCAGGATTTATTTTACTTAAAGTGATATCGCTTTTTGTGTCGATGAAGGATGGAACGAAGGTGATCGCAATATTCTTTAGTTGCAACTGATCTCCGATTGACTCCAATTCCTTCTGCCTTTTTTCTTTCCCATATGCTTCTTCATCGCCAAGTACAAAATATGCCTTCAGGAATTTACCACGTTCAATACTTTGCTGTTCCAGAAACACCAGCCATTTCCGGATGCTTTCCCAATCAGGATGGCGTCCAACAAAATAGAGGATTCCCTGATAGCGACCATACTTACAAACTGGACAAGCAATTGAACCCTTATCGGGACCGTAAGCATGAAATGGTGTGAATGGCGCCTGGTCAACACCTATCGGAAGTCCAGATTGCAATCCTTCCTCCTGCTTTTCCGGATAATTTGGAATATTTAATCCCAATACTATATTATGAACTGCCACTTGCATATCCCCTTCGTTTATTAACCGTAAGATGCCACTACCTCCGCAATTTTCCATTCTCTTTCTCTTCTCGCTTGTCAATAGTTTATCATCATCAAATACAAATTCGTCAATATAGTATTCCTTATCAATCCCGGGCTCTTTTATAGATGGATGTATATGTGCCTCGAAGTTGGTATTTGGGTAAGGTGCAGGGCGAATGGTATATATGGCATATCTACCCAAGGAATCTGATTTTACCCACCCACGGATATAGCCATGTCGAACAACCCTGGAATCTAGTCCTTGATTTCTGGAATACAAGCCGTTAATATCTGTATGATAATAATATAGGATGACATTGGGGGCTGGGGTCCTACCATCTGATTTATAAATTGTACCTGTTACCAAAAGCCTTTGTCCTTTCTGCACCCATCCAGGACTGGTATCGACCGATTGGATATTTTCGGGCATTCCAATATACATGAATTCCCCATTCTCAAACGGGCCGCCAACAATAGTACCATTGCCTGATGAATGAGCTCCTTTCCTATTTGGCTCTTTTTGCTGGGCATTACAGCTCACCAATAAAATGAAGAGAATAAAAACTGTTGTAAAAAAACGGAAGATATTCATAGCAAAAAATTTGAATACAAATTTTAATGCTAACCTATTAAGTTCCAACTGATATGTGTTGAAATGAGTCTAAACTATTGCAACCCGATGAATCTTTTCAAACTTGTCTTTAAAATCTGCAGCATAATTACGGCTGACCCTAAGCTCAACTTTGTTTTGAAGACATAAGTCATAATCCCCATTTCCTCTTGAAGTATAAGAAGTAACGGCTTTGATGTTAACTATTGTTGATTTATGAATCCTGACAAATATTTCAGATGGGACCTGCTTTGAAATTGCTTTAAGGGTCTCGCTATGTAGGTACTTTCTTCCCTCAAGGTAAATATTTATATAAGGAGGGTTGGCTGAAATAAATAATATGTCGGAATAACTTATCGCCAATTTCTTTGTACCGTCTGACACTAATAAGATATCAGAAATAAGTATTGGTGCTTGACTTTTTGAAGTTGCCAATGAAGTGATTTTCGTAATTCTTTCCCTATTATGATATAATAAGGCAATACCGGAATATACAATCACTAATAAGTATAATTTCTGCGATAAAGCATAATTAAGTGTTTGAGAGACCCTGAAAGTATGACTATAAAAGAGATTGGAAAGCACCCAAACCAATAATGGATATAACAAAAGATGAATTGCTATTGAAAGAAGTATTACAAATGTCTTTAGGAAGAAATTAATTGAAGGAAATTTTCGAACTATTCGATACTGAATGAATACAATAGGAGCGAATAACCATGAGTATGAACTGAATAAAAATGATTCAGAGATATAAAATCCTGTATCATGAACAATAGCTTCGATATAATCCTGAATAAGAGTCAGGGCTATTAGGGATAATAAGGAAATAAGGAAAATCAGACTCGTTTTCCGTTCCTTTTGAAAAATGGATTGTACCTGGGGAAGGTTCATACCCTAAGTTACAAAATATTTGAGATGACATCCTGGAGGTTGACATCTCCCAGGAAGTCAACCTCCAGGATGTCATCCCGGGAGATGTCAACCCATGAAAATTACACCCAAATACAACCGTTTTTTTCTTAAAATTTATGGGAAAATCACGTTGAGATGTCATCTCCCGAGATGACATCTCGAATTCTAGCCCTTTATCATCATCTTTAAAAACGATTGAATCGCCTCCGATTTCCCCATCGGTTCCAATAATAATATGAAGAGGTTAATGGCCACCGCCAGATATGTAGCCGGATGCTTCAGCTTCCCATATTTCCAGGCTGCTCCGAACACCATCAAAAGAATCAAGACCTGAGTGAAGTATAGAGGAGTCATGATATTAATATTCGGCCAGTCCTTACTATTAATACCAACATATACATTTTGAATACCCCTTCCTAATGCTGGCATCATGATCAAAAACACTGAAGTGATCAGCCACCAGGCATGATCTTCTAACTTCTTTCTATGAATAATGCTTTTAATTATTGTGTACCCAAATGCCGCCATCATTACAATTTCAACAGCTGCTACCCCCATAAAAAACCAGGGTTGGAATGGGCCAAATTGATCAGGCTTTTCTGCGGCGTGCTGCGCATTTACCAAATCTCTATTCATCATACTGAATGCAGTGAGACAAACACCCCCAGCCAAAAATATTCCTATTATTCCATTGGTACGATGCCTGTCCAATTTACCATGTGTAGCATAATAGGGTTGAATTATAAGGTATAGATACCATAATGTACCCGTCCAATAATGCACATGTACAGACCATGCATTGTCAGTAAAATCACCCCAATAGTCCATGAAAATTCCGAGTTGCATGAATGCCATGGGAATTAGCATCCAGAGGTATAAGGTTTTATACTTGCTCATAAACAGTTGGTTTAAGTATGACAAATAGCTTATATATAGTTACTTCAAAGTAAATAAAAGTAACCTAATAAGAGAGTAGCGAATTATAGTGAATTTTAAGACCTGGAATTATTCTTATGACTTTGCACGAGTGTAGCAGTTTCCTCAGCTATCCCAACTGTAACCACTGATCCGCTATTGAACTTTAGAAAATCGGACTCAATTCCATCGCTGAATATTACTCCTCCTGCAGGCATATACGATTCAATAGTCAATAACCTGGATTCATTAATAATCCCAGAAGAGATACTGGTTTGAGAACGAATACTTTGAAATGGTTCCCTTACAGCAAAAAGCAATTCATTTTCTTTAAGCTTTGGGCGTTTAGGTTTAAGATTTTTTTCAAACATACCTGCTACACCATAGGCCATATTGAAAATTGAACTTAACCAACCTGTTGACCCAGATGGCGTCGATACAATAAGTCCACTTGAAGAGTGCTCTTCCGTTTTATTATTAAATGATATCTTATATCGAGCTGATACGTGAGAAGCTGCACCAATAAACAAGTCATTAAATGCCAATAACCGTTGACCATCATTCAATTTGGCTTCAGCAAATCTAACTGTTTTTGAGTCAAATTTACTTCCTGCAACTTGTTCAACTGCTACGATGAAATCTGTTGAGTCAAAAGGAAGCAATACTCCATCATATCGCTTTTTATCGGGATTGATTGCAATAATTGGTATCCCTTTTGAATATTTGGCAGTATTGGCAACTAAACCGTCTTGGCCAATAACTACAATTACATTTTTGTCCGAAAAGATATAAGAGGGTATGAATGAACGATCAATTGTCTTGTGTTTGATTACTGCTGAAAGCTGTGCCTGAACAGAATTTAAAGATTGATAAAATATTTCATGCTCCAGTACATAATCATCAAAATCTCCTCCTAAACTTTCAATATAAAATTTGGCCTGTGCTTTAGTATTGAATCGTTCAATTAGCGATTCAAGCCTTGTTTTGTTCCTGACTATAATGGCATATTCTACACTCATTTCCTTGAATCAGCTTTGTTATTGAGGATAGAGTCTAAAAGCTCAGGGCTTATATTAAGATTGCCAATCTTATCAGCGTTTTCTGCAAGTTGCCTGAATGCCAATGAAATATTGAATTTTGGATCAGGATTATTATTAAGTGCCGTTAATGTTTTCCAATCAATATCCTTGTAAGGCTTCAATGTTGTTTCTATAACATACCCTTGTGTTTCAGCTTCAGCCCTTTCATTTTTTGTTTTTTGTTCTATCAAGAGTTTACGCTGGTTTTCTATTGAAATATCTGCTTCAACCTTCATCTCTCTCAATTTCCTTTCATTATCTGCATTCTGGATTTTTGTTTCCATTTGTTTTTCAGCAATCTGCTTTTGCTTTTCTTCCACTGCAATTTCTGTATTCAATTCAGATTCCTTGATCTTACGTTCCTGCTCAACAGCAAAATTCCGGCGTTCGTATACTGCCTGGTCAGCCTCTTGCTGAAGTTTCTCCCTGGTTTCTGTTTCGAGGGCTCTGGCCATTTCAGGACTGGCCTGAATAGCCAGGATATTTGCGCCTAAAATTTCAATTCCAAGCATCCCAATAGCTTCTGATGATTTCAGTCCTTCAAGGATTTTACCTTCTATTGATTTTGCCGAGCGTATAGAATCCTTAAGCTTTATACCATGTATAAAGGAAGAAGTGGCTGTTTGTGCTTCATTGATGATTCTCTGATTCAGCTTTTCAATATCATTCTTCTTGTAAAGTCGGTTACCATCAACTGTAAAATCCAGTACATCTGCCAGTGTTTTAGGGTTACTGATCTTATAACTTATTTGGCCTTGAATAGTAACCGTCTGATAATCGTTAGTCGACTCACTAAAAATGAAGGGCAAGTCATTACTTCCCATCGGAATCGCTACAATCGAACTGTTAGGGGCGAAATAGAAAAAAGAAAGGCCCCGTCCTTCTTTTTTAATGGTTCCGTTCTTAAAATGGAGCACGTAGGTCATTGAATCAAACTGGATGTGTTGAATACCGAACATATAAGCAGGGTTTAAGTGTTAGTTTGGTTAAAAATAAACGAATATCCATTATAACCGTCAAGCTATAACCGTATTTTGATAAAGTTACAAAATTGGAGGGAAAAGTAGTGGATGTCCCGGGAGATGACATCTTGTGTAAGGCACAACCTCAATCACATCTTCCTATACCCTGCACTCATAAGAGAGTTAGGCTTAAGATAAATGAACTCCCTCTTTGCATCTATTATAATATTGAATCGTTTAAGTATGTCACCCCCCAGCACACTTATCTTTTGTCTCCCTAAAGCCCCTTCAAAAAAACCTGCAGGTACTTCTGAAAGATGTAACCCTTCAATAGAAAAACCGGGGAGGATAACTTGTTTTGAAATCAATACATTTCCATAAGAATCGCTCAATTTCTTCTCCCCAATCACTATTAATGATTCATTAATCCTGGATTCTTTTGCAAACTGATCATCGAAGAGTAAGGCACCCGCATAACCTGAATGCAATAGAAATTTATTTGTAAATACACCCGCATTGGTTTTACAAGCTGCTTCAATAAATAATTCATCATCTTCCTCGAATAGCTTTATTTTTTGGTACTTCTTCATCTTTCGGGGCTTGGCATTATATATAACCATCACCGATTTATCAAAATCTATTTCAATCACTTTCCCCTTAAAGAGGTCAATTCCAAATTTCCCATCAGTAAACTGTCCCGAGTTCACATTCTCCCAAATAGGTATTTCTTTCCAGATCATATCTCCAATCTGTAATGTATTGCTCTTGCTAAGCCGGGAAGAGTTTGATTGTCCTCCCCAGCTTTTGATACTATCCGTATTATCAGTAAAATGAATGGATTTCAATTTCTTTACTGCATCCTCAGTAAGCGTAACAGCGTTTGCAGCAGTATGGAACATTAATTGAACAGTATCCGTATTATTAAGGATGGCCTTAATAGATAGATTATTATAGTCGGTAAGTTTAAATGGAATTGTCAACTTAGTTTGGGCAATAGTCACCTGAAAACAAAAAAAGACGACTAATACTGGAAGTTTTTTAATTGCAGACATACGAACACTTTTGTATCATGAAGATATATACTTACCTCTCATACTACCAACAAAATAAAAATATAGACTTTCCAATATAAATAGTTGGACAGAAATCTCTTTTGCCTACCCGAAATCACTTTAACGTATTCTAATGATTTACGGTACATAATCACAGCTAATAATCAGTAGCTTGCCAACTCTTCATTTGTGTCCAAATTATTTATTCTAATTTTATACTGAATTTAGTGATACGACTATTTTTCACAACTTAGTAAAATGGAAAACAATACAATAGAAATCAAATACCAGGATAAGATCCTTTGGTTCATATTGTATCCATTCATGTCCATCGCCTTTGTTTATATCGGTAGCGACAACTTCCTAAACAGATTTACAAAAGAGCCATACTTTTTACTGGATATACTGCTATCATTCTTTCTAGTTTTCCTGAGTGGCTGGCTTATCCTAAAAATTACAAAATGGCTTGATAAAAAATATGATTGGCGTTTTGGTCTCAGAAAGAGAAATCTTCAACAGTTGCTTTGGGCAGGACTATTACCATTAGTATGCAGTATGATGCTCGAAGTGGCTTATCTGTACATCGTAAAACTTCCAATAAGCAAATCATCTATTTTGAATTTGGAATTACCCCTTGCTATCTTGTTTTTGGGACTGGCTAATACCTTTTATGTTGTTCAGTACTACCTAAAATATAAGGAATTAGAAATATCGGATAGCACAAGCAACTCGTTACAAAGCAACCAAATGCTTGTTGAGCAGATTACAGTTCAGAGCGGGTCTACTGAAAGAAAACTGGAATTGGAAGACTGCGCCTATATTAAAAGTGCCCAAAAGATACTTTGGGTTGTCACTTTTACTGGGGACCAATTCAGGATTTCAGGTACCCTCGACGAATGGGAAAACAAACTTGGCCATTCCTTTTACCGAATAAACCGCCAATACATAACCTCCAGGAACGCTATAAAAGCTTTTGAGCAAACAGAAACACGGAAATTAAAATTAGAATTCTTTGCTTCCCAGCCCGATGAGGTGTTCGTTTCAAAGCAAAATGCTGCCAGCTTCAGGAAATGGTGGAACCAATGATTCCCGTTTCAGTCTAAAACTTGCCCGTTTCGGTTTTTTCGATCTCAACTATCTGAATTACAGCATAGTCCTTGAATACTTTTGACCTGAATTCAAAAGTGTTTTTCATGAAAATAACCTTATCCTTTTCCACTACACAAGCCACTGATGTCGGATTTCGTGAGTGTCATATTATTCCAGATAATAATATGGTTGGACCTACCCTATCCACAACTCAGGTTGTGGCCACATTTATCTATCCAAAAAATTAATCAAAAATGAAATCTTATCTAAAAAAGAGCCTGGTTGCAGGTTGTCTGTTTGCCTTAATGTTATTAGGCAACGAATCATTCTCTCAAAAAAATTCTATGCCGGTTTCTGTCTCCATTTTTAATGAAGCCACTGCCATTCCTTTTACAAAATTCACAACCCGACCTTTCCATCCTGGAATTCAAGTTGGCTCCGGATTTGCCTATAACCAGCACCGGAATCATCAATGGTTACAAACAATCAATCTGATCTATTACTTCCATAGTGATTTAAACCATGGTATCGGTATCTATACCGAATTCGGCTATCAGTATATGTTTAAAAACGGCATTTCCTTTTCCCCGCTTTTAGGAGTAGGGTACATGCGCACTTATTCTGTAAACGAGGAATTTGCTTTAGATAATGGTCAGTATGTAAAAAGAAAAGACAAGGGTAATGGAAGATTGATGCCATCGCTTTCATTAGAAGCTGGTTACTATCCAAAAAAGAACTTTAACGGCACTAAATTCTTCCTTAAATATCAGGCATGGGCTGAATACCCTTACTCACCAGGTTTCATTCCAGTAATGACTCATATTAACCTGCATGCTGGCGTACAATTCAATAAACACTAATTAAAATAATTCTAATACAATGAAGTTTTTATTATCCCTATCATTTCTACTGATGATACTATCTTGTAAAAAGTCTCTTGACCTTCAACCAACTTTTTACGACTGTAGTCCTGTTCCTGCCGATAGTAGTAGCAGGAATCCAAACAACTCAAAATATCAGGCATTATTAAACGACATGACTTCCAAAGGCGTTGTTGGTATAATGATGTCTGTTCATGATTCCAAACATGGTATGTGGGTTGGATCAAGCGGAATGGCAGATTTACATAACAATATAGCTATGAAGTCTTGTAATATTACAAGGGCAGGATCGATTATTAAAATGTATGTAGCTGTAACCCTTCTGAAATTACAGGAAGAAGGAAAACTGGATTTAGATGATAAGGTGACAGATCATCTTAATGATGAAATCTTGAGTAAAATAAAAAATACTGATAAGTCAACAATCAGACAATTACTGCAACATTCAAGTGGTATCTACAATTATATACTAAATCCGCAATTCCAGACTGCTTCGCTTAATAATCTGATAAAAGAATGGCAGGCCCCAGACCTTTTATTCTATGCGAAAAATATGGAGCCCTATTTTCAACCGGGTGAAGATGTTCATTACTCTAATACCGGATATATAATTTTAGGTATGCTTATAGAAAAAATAGAAAACAAGCCCTTGTACCAGGTTCTGGATGAAAAAATCTTTACCCCACTACATCAGTCAAAATCTTTCTTTGCTGCAAAAGATAAAATACCCAATGGAATTGTTAGAGGATATGTAGATTTCTACAGTACTCTTGAAGTAACAGAGAGTACCTATTATAGTGGTTGGGATTATTATACTGCAGATGGAGGGTTGATATCAAACCCATATGACATGAGTGTTTTTATCAGGACATTGATGGCAGGTAGAATAATCAATACAGCATCCTTACAGGAGATGCTACAATGGAAAAGACCCCGTGAACAAGATGAGACACTCTTTGAAACGGAATACGGACTTGGAATATTTAGGATTCTCACATCGAAAGGTGTTGCATACATACATAGCGGTGATGCTATCGGCTATTACAATACAATGTTGTACTTCCCTTCCGATGGAACAACCATCATTTATTCAGTAAATAGTAATTATGGTAAAATCGATCAACTCATTTCTTCCAAAGAGGCAATGGAAAAAATAATAACTACTATAAAAGAATAGCCTTAGAACTATTTCTTAATAAACTCCAATGGCGTCATTTTCCTTATAAAATAAATACCATCAAAGAAGCTGGAAATATTTCCAGAAATATTCGGGTTACCGCCAATGATATTATGGAATAAGGTACTATCCGATATTTCTTTTGGCAATTGTTTCTTATCAAGGTTTAGGATGCCATTGGGTGTTTTTAATTTAGCCAGATATGCTTCAAGACTATGATCTGCGATAGTAATCTCACCTAAATAATTATTATTACCTGTACGGTCATAATTTACTGTTCCACTCAATGTTGTGAACCCTAAGCTGTAACACTTCTCACCAAAAAATTCTTTCAAATAAGTGCCCATGGTTTTATATCCTTTATTGTAAGTGAACCTGCTATTAAAAGCAAAACTAGTATCGACTAGTAAATTATGGAACTGAGCGAGATGGCGATTATACATCGTATGTTCTGATGCCGCCCAAATAATGATCTTTTCTCCCGGATATAAAGTTTCCTTTATCCAACGGATATTTTCCGCCATCATCTTATCTCTTCTGTTTAAAGAACCCATGGATGCACGGCTGGCCGCAAATCCATATACGCTATCGGGTGGCTTGGGTTGTCCAAACATATGGTAATTTGATGGCGCATCCAACCACATGAAATTTATATTCTGTTTAAAATTGAATAAAGCCTGTTTAAGTATTTTATCCTGTTTTGTAAGTTTTGGATCGAGATCCATTTCCACCAATATATCGTCCATTACATTAAACAGAAGCAATTTATCTTTCTCCTTCCAGGTGGTTTGATATAGGTTGGAATACATCTTCTTGAATAATTCCAAATACTTTTGGTAGTAATCGTACTGAAGGATGATGCTATTCCTTTTTTGAAGGTAGGCGTGCACACTATCCCACAAAGCAACACGAGGTGCTGTCTGGTTATCAAATCCAATAACCTTTAAAGGTTTACTACCCGATTTTATAGTGGAGAGAATATATGGATAAAGCGATTCAGTACTTTTTACTTTTCCCCAGAAAGGATATAATGTGTTACTTATTTCCGACGACTTGTTAATCCGGACAGCTTCATCATAAGCATCTGCCAAAGAGTATAGGTCATATTCGAAGGCAAGCACAGTAAATCCCATTTGATCGTGCAGGAACTTAATCAATTTTGTTTTCGACTCGAAACTAGTGGCGAAAACATGATCTTCTTCTCCCAGAAGTACGATCTCCTTTCCTTTTAGCATTTGTTTTAATGGCTCGTATTCTTTTGAATTATCAACATACTGACTTGTTGTTGATATGGGAATTACATTTTTTTCAATCCAGGCTTGCGGGCTTTGGGAGTATGATTTACTAACCAGTATTAAAAGTAGAGAAAATAGGAAAGGTTTCATTTGTTAGCAGTTATTAGTGAGGCAGATCTAGTCTTAATTTAAGGATTTTAAACGGGTCGGGATTCGATAAATTATTTGCAGAGGGATAAGATATTGTTAAGATGACTTCTCCCTGGGTTGACTTCCTGGAGGTTGACATCTCCCGAGATGTCATCCTCCGATATTTCCACCCCTCTACAACCGCTTTTTCCTTTTGAATTCATGAGGAAAACAACATTCTATACAACTCCTACCCCCTAAACAATCTACCTTTAATGCATAAAACAGAATCAAACCCATCAAATGAAATTCTTACAGTTGCTATTTCTTGCTACTCTGGTCTTCACTAATCCCTGCTTTGCCCAAACTGATCTGGAAAGTAAATTCATCAAGTACATAGTTGATCCTAAGAAACAAGACCTCCGGTTTTTTTATAAGGATGAGAAAAACCAAGCTTACAGATCTATCCAACAACTAAAGACCTCTCTGGAAAGGAAAGGAGAGAAACTGTTATTCGCCATGAATGGGGGAATGTATATGGAAGGCAATATTCCATTGGGACTCTATATAGAAAAAGGAAAATCTATTCGTCCGCTCAATACCCGTTCTGCTACTGGAAATTTCTATATGAAACCGAATGGTGTTTTTTATATCACTTCTGATGGCAAAGCTTTTATCACTACTACCCCAACCTATAAATACAGCAGCAGCATTCGATTTGCTACACAATCTGGTCCAATGTTACTAATAGATGGAATGATTCATCCTGACTTTAATGAAAAGTCTTCTAATATAAATATCCGCAACGGAGTAGGCATACTTCCAAATGGGAATGTGTTATTCGTACTTTCAAAATCTTTTGTAACCTTTTATGAGATGGCCTCTTATTTCAAAACACTGGGTTGCAAAAATGCACTGTATTTAGATGGGGCAGTTTCCAGAATGTACCTGCCAACGGCCAACTGGGCAGATACCGATGGCGATTTCGGAGTTATCATTGGAGAAGTTCAGAAGAAATAGCAATTAATAGTTACCTAAAGAATATGGATTTACTTCATTTTCTAATCTAATAACATAAATCTCGAGTTTATACTATATGAAAATGGATGTCTAGCCATGAAACCAAAACTGATTTACTTTTTTATCCCCTTCATATCCATCGCTTGTTCCTTTAATAGTAACAAACAGGAAGAATCAAAAACAGCTCATTCAAAAAGCAAGGCATCACATTTAAATGAAATCAATTTTGATACTTCCATCAAAACTATCCATGTATTTGTAGCACTTTGTGATAATAAATATCAGGGCATTGTACCTGTACCCGCAGCTATCGGTAATGGACAGGACCCGGATAACAATCTTTATTGGGGTTGTGCAGCTGGTGTCCGTACTTATTTCCGGAAAAGCGCCAATTGGGCTTTTGTAAAAAAAGAAAAACTGAAAGGGCAGCGGTTAGAACGAGTCATCTTCAAACATAAAAAAGAGAATTTCTATCTAGTAGCTGATGCTTACGATGGACAGTTTATTAAACAGTGTACTATTGACTTCCTTGAAAGTGCTGCTGGAATCAAAAAAGATACCATTCATATAAATGGGCATATCCTTGGCATTTCCGGAAATTCAAAGCTACTTTCCTATATCGGTCATGATGGGCTTATGGATTTCAATCTCACCCAATCGTTTCCAAAATCAGATAATAATAAACGAGATTAATCATTCTTGCCTGTATCAGTAAACGATACTTTGCTTCACATGTAAAAGAAACTGGAGCCCATCCTCTAGTATGGAGTACTGGATTGATGAGCCCTGAAGCATATACACTCCACGACGCCCTGGAATCCTATATCGGCAAACAGTCGGATGAGGCGGTACGATCAAGTGCTGCAAAAGCTTATGCACGATACCAGAAATGCGGGGAAAAGGCCGCAAGGAATTTACTGGTAACAGGGTATTAGTATAAAGGTTGATGATAATCAGTCCAGATTTGACTTTAAATCCTGAATAGTATTCCTTAGCTTAGCGCATATACGAAAACCTCTTATATTTTGGAACAAGTCACTTCTTCGTCACTTGAATCAGAAAATGATATTCTACCTGTTCCTCCGGAATATAAAATCAATATCGAAAAAGGGATATTGATTGCAACTTTTATTGGAGGTCCTATTGCAGGTGCTATACTTATTGCCGAAAATTTCAATCGTTTTGGCAAAGAAACCTCCGCAAGGAATACCTGGGTGTTTACAATATTGGGAATTGTTCTTTTTACAATCACACTATTCTATACGCGAATACTTGAAATCCTTTCTCCAATTACATTACCCTTCCTATATACAGGGGTAATATCCCTCTGTTATTACAATTTTCAGGATAAATTAGTGAAAACCCATCTTACTAATGATGGGCCTATTTATACAATAGACAGAAGTCTTCTGGCGGCACTTATCGGGTTAATAATAATGGCTCCGATATACTTCTTTGCATATAGGGGTATTGAGAATATTGGAAGTCTATAAACCATTGCGTAAAGATGAATTCGAAAATTTTACAGACATTAATAAAACCTATCTTAATTGCTGCTTTACTAATAGCTTTTTTTCCAGGATATTCACAGTTGACTGACCGGGAAGTAATGGATCGCAAAATGGGGAGATATAAAAAGGATACAAGTTATATCTATACACTTCCTTACAAAGAAGGGAAAAGAATATTACTCATCCAGGCTGCAAATAGCGAAATGAGTCACAAGGAAGAACTTTCGCTTGATTTCAAGATGAATAAAGGAACGCCTATTTGTGCAGCGAGAGATGGCGTTGTTATTGAGACTAAGGAGGATAGTGATGAAGGAGGAGTAAAAGAAGAGTATCTGGCAAAGGGAAATCATATTATCATTCTACATTCAGATGGTAGCAAAGCCAAATACTGGCATTTGAAAAAAGAGGGGGTGGTTGTAAATGTTGGGGATACTGTTACAAAAGGTCAGGTTATCGGCTATTCTGGTAATACAGGATATACTGCCTTTCCGCATTTGCATTTTCAAGTTGTAGATGTTACAGGCAAGCAAATTATGACCCGGTTTTATACAAGAAAGGGTGTTTTATATCCAAAGCCGGGGAACTGGTATAAGGCGGTGAGGGAATCGAGATGACATCTCCCTAGATGACATCTCGGGAGATGTCATCTCCTGAGCGCTTCACCCAAATACAACCGTTTTTTCCTTAAAAAATATGGGAAAATCACGTTGAGATGTCATCTCGGGAGATGACATCTCAATCCCGATTCCCTATTTTTATACCTCATTCTACAGCCATGAAGAAAATCACCAGCCTCCTCCTCCTCATTTTACTATCCCTTTCCGCCCTCACTCAATCCCTCCCCCGCTCCACACCCGAGGCAGAAGGCGTTTCTTCAGCAGCTATCCTCCGTTTTATCGAGGCCTACCAAACCAATAAACATGAACTGCATTCTGTAATGATCATCCGGCACGGAAAAGTTATCACAGAAGCATGGTGGAATCCATATGCGGCTGACTTAAAACATAGTATGTACTCCATCAGCAAAAGCTGGACTTCCACAGCTGTTGGATTTGCTGTTGATGAGAAAAAAATATCCGTTACCGATAAAGTGATTTCTTTCTTCCCCGAATATCAAGGTCTAGCTTCCAAACCCTTTGTAGCTGATCTTACTGTAAAAGACCTGCTTACTATGTCGGTAGGACATGACAGGGAAGATTTCGGTTCAGTGTTCATGCAAGCCGATTGGACGAACGCCTTTCTCCGACTACCAATTGTATATAAGCCCGGAACCAAGTTCATGTATAATACTCTGGCCACTTATCTTCTGTCGGCCATTGTACAAAAAGCAACAGGACAAAAACTGATGGACTATCTAACTCCGCGACTATTCACTCCTTTGGGAATATCAGGTGTTGATTGGGAAGAAAATAATAAAGGTATCAATACTGGAGGTTGGGGAATCAGGGTTAAGACAGAGGATATGGCAAAACTCGGATTGTTATATTTAAACAACGGTCAATTCAATGGAAAACAAATCTTATCGAGCGAATGGGTGAAGGAAGCAACAAGTAAACAGATAGAACAAAAACCCGATACTACACAAGCAGCAAAGGATTCAAGCGACTGGTTACAGGGTTATGGCTACCAGTTTTGGCGTTGCAGAAACAATGCCGTTCGTGGGGATGGCGCCTTTGGTCAATATATAGTTATGATGCCAGATCAGGATGCAGTGGTGATTATCACTTCTGAATCCTTGGATCTTCAAGATGATCTGAATATGATTTGGAGGAATCTGTTACCTGCATTTAGCAATAACAATTCAATTCCGAAAGACAGAAAATCCCTGCGTCGCTTACAGAAAAAAATAAAACAGTTAAAACTAAATCCACCTGCTACAATAACAAAAAAAGGAAACCAGCAGTTAGTAAATACAAGTTTCCCATTGAATGCAAATGCCTTTAATTTCGCTTCCATAAAAGTGCAGCAAAGCAAGAAAAGCTGGTCGCTTGTAATTGATGACAAAGCGAAGAAGACGTACGAGATTCCTTTAGGCTTCCAAACATGGGCTTTGGGTGAAACAACTTTAGTTGGACCATACCTGCTACGCCCTGCTCCTATTAATTTTGGATTATTGGGTACTTTCAAAACTGCAGGTAGTTGTCGTTGGCTGGATGAAGAAACTTTAGAAATAACCATTCGTTACATAGAGAGTCCACATCATTGGACAATGCAACTAAAGAAGGAAGAGGGGCTATTAAAAATGAAATTGATTAATTCTTATGCACCGGATACGGTGATGGAGATAAAGGAGAAAAAGTAATTTGAAAATTTGAGGATTTGAAAATTTGAAAATCTTTTAAATTATTATTCTTTAATTATTGTTAGCTTCTTATTGCTTATAACTATATTACTCTTATCCCTCACCAAAACCATATATTTACCTGGCAACAATGCCCCTGTAAACTCAGCTTTATCCTTAATCAATCTTTGATAACATGGAACTACATGTTCCGTTCCATAGCTTTCAGCTTCCTCTAATGGCAAAATCTGAAGTAAAAAACCATTTTGCAATTCTGCTTTACTTAGTTTAACACTGAACTTCTTTAAGCCAATCCTTTTGTTCCTCTCGTCCTGAAAATAATGATTATAAGATTGGTGATTATGCTGAAATCGTACATATGAACCCCGGAAAGGTCTAAAGGCTTACCATTCATATATAATATAGCCGGCCCCTTTAACTTTGGTATCAGATAATTATAAAAAAAGTTTTTATAAGAATTAATATACCCTTCACTGATTTCATGCTGCGCCACGGTAACAGGCTCAATACCGGTAGAATCCCATATAACTTGTGCTACTGACCACAAAACTCCTTTTGGAAGGTTTTTGGCACTAATGCGCATATCCAACATGAATTACCATTTTAGCTGTTGAATCACTTTTAATTATCTTAGACAGCCTGCTACCTGAAGTTTCTTCTCTTTCTTTATAGGTTTTACACGCGCTACAATCATACCCTATAACAGTAAACCCAAGCTTATTTGCATACCTTATGAGATTCGACATTCCCGGCTCTAATATATAAAATCCAGATCCAGGCATCTTAATATTCAACTTTTCATTTGCGGGAACTTTCGCTTTAGGATCAAGGGCTTCTAATGCCAGATACCGATATCCAGCTTTGAATAAGTCTTCCAAGAGGCTTGCTGTGAAAACTCGAGTAGGTGATGAATGATGCTCTTCCCCAATTATAAAAATCCTTGACTTTACAGCTGTTGATATTAAAGTAGCATGAGCATCAACAAATTCAACTTTATCCAAAAATGTTGTGTCAGTCTTTTGAAGGATTGTAAACTGAGTTATAAGGTCGATAAAATATAGTAGAATCTGTCATACTGGACAGCGACCTATTCTCACCTAAATATGAATAATAGATAGACAATTATGAATAAAAGCTGACTCTTTGTCGAGGAATCAAACTTTGCTAGATTTACAGATTGCAAAAATAAAAAGGCTGCTTATATAATCAATTTCATCGTTTTTGTTAAAGACACGGGATTGCTGCATTATTTGATTAAAGTAGGTGTAGTATCCTGAAAACTTATATTTTCCTTTGCAGAATTAAAAAACCTGATGCATTTGCAGTAAAACAAGTTGTATAAAAGCTAATATACAAAATACTCTAAACACTTTATTTAAATAAAAGCAAGCCATAAAGTATAATTTAAGTAATGCTACTCACAATCCCACACTTCTTTCCCATTCCGTTGGCTTCGTCACATCAATACAAACCGCTCCAGCTATATAATCATGAACTGAGCGCCTTTTAGGGTTGAATAACATGGTAACAAGCTCAGCAGTCAGCCAAACGAATGAGGAAAACCCTATGATAAAATCACCAATATAAGATTCGGAATCGCCGAAAGCCAATACAAAGAATTCCAGTGCAACAAATAAAATTCCAATAATATCTCTTTTTACTGCTTGCACCAGCGACAATAATTTCGTTTCATCAGCATCCTGTACCACTTTAACATACATCCACTTTTTTCCCAGTGTTTGTCCATACTTATGATGGCCGATAATAGAGTACGTGAAATATATAGCGTTCTGTAATAATAGCCATGTTATCGACCTCTGTTCATCGGGACCAAAAACTGCAGTTCCCAGGAGTACAATGGGGATGAAAATTACTCCGTCCAGTATGGCGGCTCCTAATCGCTGAGAGAATGTTTGGTATTTCTTATATGAGACATCAGTCATAAAATGGAATCTGTTATGAAGTGACTAATTCTTAAGTACCGTAATCTCAGGTGAATCTATATACTTTGTATCTACCATTCTGCCTTGCTCCACTTCACCTCCATCGTACGGTTTAATAGCCTTTATGATAGTTACCCTTCCTTTTATCTGAACAGTTTTACCATTCAACTCCCTTATTCTATCATGACTGATATTGACAACGTATTCGTTCAAATAAATACCTTCTTTAGTGGCCTGAAGAGTATCAATTTTTGCTATAAAGCTTACGCTCTTCTTAGACTTCACTTTATGAATATCCCCACCAACAACGTTTTGGGCTTGCGCCAATTGGGCAATTAAAAGAAATAAAAGAATTATTAGTGATTTCATATTAGCTGCTATTTCTTTATTGTAAAACCAACTGGAGCTTTTAACTCATCCTTATCATACATGTTCAGATAAAGGTAAACAGGTGCTGCTTGCCCACTCCACTTAATTTCATATCGATCCAAAAGTCCACTACCCATAAGTCCATTTGGGGTTTAAAAGGAACAACAACTACCCACACGCACATAAGAAATTTCTTCGCCATTCGGGCCAGCAAGAGTATTTAGATACTTTCTCTCATTCGCAGGCCCACTTTCAGTACCCCCTACTTTTATGGGATTCCTTCAGTATATCCATATGTTTTATCTGTTGAAATTGTAGTTACCGATGAAGACTTCTTACTGGAACCACCACTGGTGCCTTTTGAACTTTTGCATGCTGAAACAAGCATCATTCCTACCACAATAATTAATAGTATCTTCTTCATAAAAATGTTTTATTAAATGAGATAATATTTTAACTACCATAAATATACGCAGTTACACAAACCGACTCAAATTAATTTACATCTGATTATCAGTGTTTTAACAAATTAAGATAGGTATGGAAGTTAGTTTTAGCAAAATTTCATTTATTGTGAGGCGCTTTCAATGAGACAAGCGTTGGTAGTAGTTCTAAAAGCCGCATCCGCAAATCAATTGTATCACTGTAAATAATTTGAAAATCACTGCTGCCTGCAACTGTAGTAGAATGCTCTGTGTCCTTTTGTCGAAGATAGATCACTGTCTTACTCTTCCCCTTAGCATAACCTACTTCTACACCTATTCCAATGCCTTTTTCAGATGTTTCAGCTATTAAAATATCACAATTATCAATTTCTTCCATCGCTTTTTGCATCATTTCCCTTTCCTGCGATAATTGAAACCGGTACTTATCTACAAAAACCAATGAGTCAATTGAGTTTTCAATCAAGGTCTTAATGATAGTATCTATCTCATTATTCAATAACTCCCTATTCTTAAAACTAACTGAAATATAGGCTTTCATAGTCCCATTATTTATTAAGAAAATAAAGTGATAGATACTCTTTAGTAATAAAGATATTAAAATATAGGACTGAAGAAATAGCCCATTTTTTAATACAATGCAAATTGGAAAAATGGAAGAAATCTTATCTATTGGCTCTATATATCTCATCCAATTCCTTAGAATCCAATCCTAAATTCGCCAACAGCTCCAGGATGAATGTTGTTTTCCTGATAGTGTATTCTTCTCTTGTCATCCCCTTTTCATTTGCCAGATCCAACTTTAACTTCGAGTAACTCGCTACAAGTTGATTATCGTTTAACAAAGCATCCCTGATAAGTAAATGATTCTTCAATGCAAGGCTATCGCTAAAGCAAACATATAAATGATGGGATTGCTTTTTAGTCTTAGGATTAGTTAAAGGAACATATTCCGAACTTTGCCTGAAAGCAAATCGTCCAGGAATACCTTGTTCCCCTCTGTTAATGTAACCAAGGTCTTGCAAATGAGCAGTAACAATACTCAGCAATGCTTTTTCCCGTATGATAATGTCTATATCTAATATTGGCTTTGCCACCATTCCGGGAATGGCGGTGCTCCCCACATGTTCTATATCTATAACAGTAGACTGTTCTTTTAATGCACTAATCAAAACCATCTTGATGTCATCAAATGATTGTTTCCACTCAGGGTCATATGCTTTTATAAGGTCTTTCATTAAGTATGCCGAATATTTCTAGATGATAGGCTACGATTTGGCGAGTCTTGTATTATGTCTTAGCATAAGAACAAATGTCCCCAGCAACATTACCATATTACTCCCCATCCAAAGCCAATACCCCATCTTATATGCAATGATTTGATGTTTTTGTCCTGCTTCATTGGCAATAACAGTATCAAACATCAGGAATGACAGAGAAAGCAATAAAGCCGCCACGCTTAAGAACATAGCCAATTTCAGGTTTTTCTTAAGTATAATCCATGAAGCAAATAAAAGTGGATTGGCTAGCCACGAAATTCCAGCCCCACCCGACAACAATGCAGCCCATCCCAATAAGAATGCCATTATAGAGTCGCCACATTCGGAGGTGGTGCAATAGCATTTTTGAGTTAGAGAGATTATAAATAAGCTGATGCTTGTAATAATGATATATTTCTTAAGCCTTGCATCCACTGAACTATGTAATGGGTCCATATTACTTAAACTATTTAATAAGATACTTAATCTTTAATTCAAGAATATACTGTATTTCTTTCCTGGGGTTACCCTCATCAATAACCTTATCAAAAGTTGAAACACTTACGCCTTCGAAATAATATGTCGATTTCTTATTCAAATCCTTTTTAACCATATCCGAACCATAGTCTACTGATGAGGATTCAAATGCCTCAAAAGATTTATAATTATTCTCTGGATAAACCGCATAAAAGCTCTCACTATAAGGAATGCTATCTTTTATAAGTTTTACAGATGTAAAATTTGAATACTGTCTTTTCTTATTATCAATAACCAGCATCGCCTCCTTTACCAGCTGGTTGTAAACTCTTTGCTTATCACTAATGATATGTTTAACAGCTACCAGATCATAAATACCTAAAGTGGCCGCTATTTCAAAAACCTTTTCAAATTTCTTTATGTCTTTTAATTGAATAACAACATTCTTTTTAACCAAAAACCTGACAAGAATTGTGTAGCTATATTCCCTACAACTTTATAATCATACACTTTTGTTTGGGAAATAAAATCAACATACATCTCATTCTCAAGAATGCCTTCTTTCTTCAATAGGTTTTGAAAGTCATTTACCTGCTTATTAATATTATCGCTGGCAATCTTTGGAGTAGCTCCTGTTTTATCCAGTCCGTAGGTCAATACATATTCGTCTGCATATGTATTGAGCAATATTTTTGCACTAAATACAATAGCCGAATCTGATATAGCTATATAATTGGTATTATCTTCTGAGTTTTTCCCCATTATTTCTATAGCTATCAGAATAGGCAACATTTCCCAAGACAGCCTGACCGAAGAGGAAAGTAATATTGCTCAGAAATAGTGCAAGAAGTAGTACTTGTTTCATAAACAGGTTATTTTATTGGAAGCCATATAAATATACGCAATACCAATATTCCTTTCAAAATATTGGTATTAGGTCCAATTACTTTACATATTTATTAGGAAAAGCCAAAGTTCGCATATTGCTGGCTTTAGGATCAGATCTGCATTTATAGAACTTTGGGGAAAGAAAGGTGGGGCTTTTTTTGGTTTTAGGCTAATAATTAATCTATCAAGAATTGCGGGTCCAAAACTTATAACGTATTACTTAAAACGTATCACTACAATACTTTTTTTAACACATAGGAACATAGTCTAATTCGGAATTTTCCTATTGTATTCTATGTCTCTATGTGCCTATGTTGAATTCTTTGCAAAATGATGAAGAGAAAACAAAAAGCGAATTCCCCTGATTCTATGCCTCCTATGTGTTAAGTTCTTTGCAAAATGATGAAAGAATAAAACAAAAGCGAATTCTGCGGTAAAAAAATTTGATTACAAAACTTACAAATCCTCCCTATTTCTTCCCAGTAAGAGCATTCGCTTTTACCTGCAATTCGTCTATCTCCAATAACAACGCCGCTTGCTCTTCTTCCAGCGCCTTCAACTGCTGCCACTGTTCTTTCAATGCCTGTATAGCTAATACCCCGAAATATTTATAGTTCATTGTATTGAGATCATTTGTAACAGGACCTTTACGGTTAAAATCACTGATTACCCTAACAGCACCTGGAAATAGTTTCCGTACATCTTGAGCTATAAAACCGATGGATCGTATATGATCTGGATTCTCTCCTGTCATTTCATAAGAAACAGGAGTTAATTGCTTAAGCTTTGAAAGTACAGGCTCCATCGGTAGAATACTGTTTTCAATCTGCGATCCGAAAGTCCAATAATTTCCGTAGCCCAATAAAAGCCATTTTATAAGTATCCTCATATAAAAACCCAAATTGAAACCTACTTCATTTGTCACAAGCTTTAATTTAAGTCGCAAGTCCTGACTCCAGCTCTTTTCATTTATATCAACTAAAGAAAGTTGATCTAATGTTAATCCAGTCCACTCCTGCTTAATCTCTACTGTGCTACTATTTGAAGAGACCGGTCTATTGATAAATAAACGAGTGTTGCCATTTCCGATTAATACATCTCCTCCCGTCAGGTTGTTTATATATACTTTGAGCTGTCCTTTCCAGGCCGTATATATGTGTCTTCAGAGATATTATAATTGAATTGTGAACTATAGATGCCCCCTTGGAATACAGCTGTTCCTTCAATACCTTCCCCACGTGATACAGCTAATGAAGCATTCGCAATTCCTGTTCGTATTCCCACATTGCCAGTTGGAAAAAATGTCATTGCCCTTACCCCTACCGGTGTAAAGCTAGTACTGGTGCCTGATGGAAACATGTCAATTGCCATTACTCCTGTTCCAGGATCCATATACTGGATGGCAGCAAAGCCATTGGCCATAAACCGGCCCTGCGTTCCGGGTGAGGTTTCATCTCTATATTGGTTGAAACCAATAGTTGGCCAGTTTTGCTGAATAGATATACCAGCTCCCCCAACACCAAAAATACCACTGGTACTACCTGCACCTGCAACACCAAACACTTCCAGCTTTGCTCTGTTAGGGGTTGTAGTATTGATTCCTACGTTTTGGGCAACTATGGAAATACTAGTAAGACAGAAAAATAAACTGAAGGCGGTAGTTTTCATCGTTTCTGATTGATTCAGTGAACAAGTAAATTTTAAGGAATTTGACGATTTGTGGAAGGCAAACTATTCTCTAATAATTTCATCTTCCGTTCTATCTCCAATGATTGCTGTTCAATAGCATTTATTTTCAACTGCTCCTCTTGAATTCCTGCTTAATAGTAATACTTGAAATCCAGTATACTTAATCGAAAGCATTTCTGATGCAGTCCTTTGTTATTAATTGAGGAAACAGTTCGTCTACCTGTTGCGCAACGAACCCAGTGGTCCTAAAATGTGTGGGATTATCTGCTTTCATTTCATAGGTTACAGGTTCAAGAAGAACTATCCTATCAATCAATGAAGGCAGGGACTCGATGTTTTTTTTCAGTCTTTTATCGGAAATAGAAGTAAGTGTGCCATCGATATTACTAAATGATGTAGTAGCCGCATTGTTATAAAACGCCTATAGATGGTACGGGTTCGCTCCAACTTTCTATTCCCAGGA
>JADKJI010000042.1 GCA_016721085.1 Chitinophagaceae bacterium
TAGAATAGGACTCCTTTGTTGTAAATAAAACCTGTTCCTTTTTAATTGATTTTTATGAAACAAATAATCCTGCTATTAGCTTTTGGATTGGTATGGCTTGCCAATCCCATTTCCGCACAAACAACTAATGTTGGCATTGGTACTACCAACCCCGCAGAAAAACTTGATGTAAATGGCAATATCAACCTGAACGGTACTATAAAGGTAAATGGGCAGGATGGACAAGCCGGACAGGTGTTGATGAAAAACAGTAGCGGGCAATTGAGTTGGGGGTCCATATCAGAATTCAAGAATTTCAGGGTGTTTACATTTACATTTCCATCGGCTACACAAACATTTAGTATACCCGCAGGCGTTACCCGCATGGGAGTAGAGATTTGGAGTGGAGGTGGTGGTGGAGCTGCCGGCGGTGGTGGTGGTTCGGGTGGCTATGCTTACCGGATACTTGATGTTTCCGGTGGTGGCTCATTATCTATAATAGTTGGTGGCGGCGGACAAGGGGCCTTCCTCCAACGGCTGCAGTTGCTGGTGGACTTTCTCAACTCACATATGGTTCTAACAATTTTGCTGTCTCAGGCGGAAACGGCGCTTCTACCAGTTTCCCTGGTTTTGGTGGTTCTTTGTTCACTTATTCCGGCAATTTGGATATACTTAGTCAACAAGGTCAAACTGGACGAAAGAACCAGCTTTCATATCAACAATACAGTGCTACTGAGTTTGTATTATATACGAGATATGGAAACGGTGGATTAGCACCTTTTCAACCATCCACTGGCGGTGAAGGCGGCCAGACTTTTGTAAGCACTACCACCGGCTTTACGCTTAATGAAAGTTTTGGCGCTCAGGGCTACGGTTATGGTGAAGGTGGAGGTGGTTGGTTGACGAATGGCTATCCCGGTGCAGCGGGGCGAGTGATTGTTTGGTGGTAAAAAACAACCTGGAGATGTCATCTTACCCCCAAGATGTCATCTTGGGGGTAAGATGACATCTCGGAGGCGGGATATTTAAACTATTAGAAAAGTAATCCTGAATTTCTGCCACCGCATTTTCAAGTCCTCTTTCATTTCTAATCAGTTGCCCAATTGTTCTGACATTGTCTTTTATCTCTTCTGTTTGCGAAAGTTCAATGGCAGCAATCAGTTTGTCGGCCGTTATTTTCTTTGCTGGAATATGAATACCCAATTTTTTCCTTTCAACAATTTTACCCCAAGTGGGCTGGTCGGTATAAAATGATACAATGATTACAGGTAGATTATTCCTTAACATTGTCGCTAGTGTCCCCGCTCCTCCATGAAATATACCCACTTTGCATTTTGGCAAAATGGTTTCATGATTCACGTATTTGGATATAAAAAGGTTGTTGTGTGCGGGTAGGTTATCAAACAAAGACCACCCAGTACAAAATAGGATTCTTTCATTTGTCTTCTCTAATACCTCTTTTATGATACTAATAAATTTCTCTGTATTTCCAACCCCATTACTTCCAAAACCGATATAAATGGGTTTGCTGCCATTATCTAACCAAACACTTAATTCATCTGGAGTCTTATCCAAACTATGTTCTTTACGCACCTGGAGTGGAACAGTTAGGAATCCTGAAATTTTATGATGGCTTTCCCAATCTTTGGGTTGTGAAATAAGGGAAGGACTTATACAATAAAGATCCAGAACTTTTTGTTTGTCGATATGACTTATAAGGTTTTCTTTCAACTCAGCTAATCCCAATTCTTTTCGATACTCATTGGTATCTTTTTTTACAAACTTCCAAAAAAAGCCTTGAGCAATTTTGTAAGTCAGTTTATTATACCAAGAAAAATTAAAAAAGTCAAAATCTCCCAATGGAAATTCTTTAGTTGGCACTACTGGTGGCATAAAATAAGTAATTGCCATTTTCTTATTTTGCTTTTCTGCAATAGTACTTACTATGGGAAGTGTCATTGCATTGGCAATGATAAAATCGACTTTACTGATTGCAGTGAAATAACTTTTCCGGAGTGGTTCTCTGCTGTCGTGAAGAACTTTGAAATAATATTTCATCAACTTAATCGGATTCTCAGATTTCAGGATACTCTGCCCTTCAGCTGAGTTCATCATTCCTTCTGCATTTCCAAAAAGAGGCTGAAACGAAATATTAAATCCTTCAACGAATTCTTTAAAATCTTCGGTTGCCGAAATGGTTACTTCATGTCCTTTGGCTTTAAGACCAAGAGCTAAAGCCACATAAGGTTGTAAATCACCTCTTGTGCCATATGTGAAAATTCCTATGTTCATTTAGTAAAGATAAATTACAACTGCGGATGCCATCCTACCCCCCGGATGCCATCTTGGGTATAGGATGTCATCCACCCCCCAGGATGACATCCGGGGGGTAGGATGGCATCCGTAGTTGTAAATTACAACGCTTTCGCATAATGCAACGCTATCACCCCACTCCCAAATGTCTTGGACTCCAACAGTTTCAAGGTAGTAGCTCCCGTGATATTCTCAAATAAAGGACG
The DNA here is from genome assembly GCA_016721085.1 of Chitinophagaceae bacterium. Classification (GTDB taxonomy): domain Bacteria; phylum Bacteroidota; class Bacteroidia; order Chitinophagales; family Chitinophagaceae; genus Endoryza. The sequence continues at coordinate 2,499 of JADKJI010000042.1, forward strand.
GCCCTGACCCAATATGATCGGGTTCACAAATAGCCAAAACTCATCGATGAGTCCTTCATTCAATAAGGATTGTGAAGCCGCCGGACTTCCAAATATCAGGATGTTCTTTCCTTCCTGGTTTTTTATTGCATTTATATTGGTGGCTAAATCATCTTTGATGACTGTGGTGTTTTCAAGTCCTTCAGCGCCGATGGTTCTTGATAAGACAACTTTAGAGACACTCTTATACCAGGCCGAATGTTCTTTATCGTGTTTGGAGGCATTGGGTTGGTCACCAGCCGTTGGCCAGTAGCCTTGCATCATATCGTAGGTTACCCGGCCGTAAAGTGCCGTGTCGGCATTGTCGGTCATAGTGCCTACAAAATCGAAAAGTTCTTCGTCTACTTTTATCCAGTTCATTTCTCCGTTGGCACCGGAAACAAATCCATCGAGGGAGGTATGCATGAAGAAGATTAAGTTTCTCATATATATAATTGATTCGAATTCAGTTTCACTACTTAGTCAATAACTCAACAATTTTATCCTGGCTGTACTCCATAGCCTCCGAATGCGAGTCGGATCTTATAACAACATACCTTCCATCAGGTAAAACTATAATTGAATTGCCGCAAGTGCTGCGTTCTTTAAAGAGCAAGTTAAAAAGATATCTATCGCTATCAATAACTATCCACTTATCCCATTTCTTTATTTTATTGAAATTGACTCCAGGTTCACGAAAAGCAAAAATAGAGACATTATTTCTTAGTTCCAGAAGGCTTTTGACTCTTTCCTGATTTGCAGTAATAAATGGAATTACATAATCATCACTCCTTTTATCTAATTCATCCCAGCAAGTTTCATTGTTATAGTCGTACTTAATTATTATGGTATCTTTTAATTGGATCTTTGCAATGGAAGTCAAATACTGTTTCAAATTAGCAAAAGTGGAATCACTTAATTTTTCAGATGATATTTTGTTTTTGTCATTGCTACGATAGAGCTTTTTGGCTGGAGTACACCCAAGCATGTATAATATAATGAAAAACAAACCCGATTGCATACCTATTCCCATAGAATTAAATTTTGAACTCAAACTGTATATCATCATCCACTCCTTAAAATTATACTATTGCTCCAAACTATCAAAAAAAGCCTCCTCCAGAATTCATAATATAATGTTATAGAGACTGTATTCTCATTAGAATATCTCATTTTCGCATATACCAGCCCATTAATAGTATGACAATCCGATGTATTGCTGAAACAAAAATGGTCCAAGCGACTGCTTGAACCATCTAATATAGAGTCAATCTATTTCCAATTACTGCCTCTTTTTCTTCAGCAATTCAATCTCTTTCTTCAAATCTTCATTCTGTTGCTTCAACTCTTTAACCGATTCTATAAGATAAGGTATTAATCCATTATAGTTTACAGCCTTATCCCCTTCTGCATCCGTGACTACCAATTCCGGCATTTGCTTTTCCACTTCCTGAGCCAACACACCAGATTGCAGTGACGCACCCCTGTTGGCATCCTTCCAGTTATACTGATAGCCATTCAGCTTGGCTATTTTCGACAGACTGTTTTGTAGTGGTGCTATATTCTTCTTCAGACGGATATCGCTGCTTTGTGTGAGTACTCCATCAATAGTAAGATTACCTGCACTGGTCAATTGCATTCTGGTATTATTAGTATTATCTCTCCATTGGTAAGTGGCTGTGGCATCGAAAGTCCTGAATTTCAGAGACCCGTCATATAAAATATTACAATAACTACTGGGGCCAATGGTGCTTTCAAGGCGGATAGACTGGTCAAATGTATTGTCTACAGCTACAATATGTAATCCAGCCAAGGGGGTAGATGTATTGATACCAGTCTTACCATTTTTAAGAATAGTTATCGCATTTTTCCTATCGATATCACTTGTACCATTGCCGATAATAAAAACCGGATCAGTGGCTGTCCATACTGTTTGAGAACTGCTTGCAATTGAATCGTTGAATTGGCCAAGGGCCAATGAACCATATGCCCTTGCTGTTGTATTACTACCTAGAGCGAAAGAAATTTGACCTGAAGCAATAGATCTAAGACCCATTGCTGTTGAAGAAGATCCTGAAGCCGTTGTAGTGTTACCAGTTGCTAATGAAGCATTTCCTGAAGCAGTTGTAAAGTTACCTGTTGCTGTAGAAGAATTTCCTGATGCTTCAGTACTAATACCCATTGCTGTTGAACTAGTTCCTGAAGCAACTGTAATAAAACCGACTGCAACAGAGTTAGCGCCTGAAGCAAGTGTGCTATTACCTATTGCTGTAGAACGATCTCCTGTAGCATTTGAACCATTCCCTAATGAAGTAGAGGAAAATCCTGCAGCAATTGTATTATTCCCTAATGCTGTTGAGGAAGATCCTGAAGCAGTTGTATTAATACCCATTGCCGTAGAGAAAGATCCAGAAGCTTTTGTTGATGCTCCACTTCCAAAAGAAACAGAGCCTATATTAGCCTTATCCCACTCATTTGCAGTAACATTTCCCACTCTAAAAGCAGCTTTCGCAGGATACCAAATCATTCTGGTACCTGCACCACTTACAGGAGGGTCACCAGGAAAACCAGAAAGTACTGAAGGCCCTGAAAACAAAACACTACTGTCCTTTACATGCAGCATCGCCAGTGGCGTGTTTGTGTTAATTCCTACATTACCAATTTGTGCATTCGCAACAATGGCATAAAAAGAAAGAAACAAAAGGATAAGCTTTTTCATGATGTATTTTTAATTGCAATGGTGGTCGAAGTGATGTAAACCATCCCCCATCTTGCTAAAAATACATCCTATATCCAATGCTAAATATCACTAAATCGTGGTATTCTGGCTTCTACTTAACACATAGGTTTGCGATATGATAATGAAAGATTTTACCTAATTCAATCACTGTTTCTTTGCCCTCAGAATTTCATTCTCTTTCTTTAGCTCTTGAATCTGTTGCTTTAAATCCTTTACAGACTCTATGAGGTAAGGGATTAAGCCATTGTAGTTTACAGATTTGTCGCCTTCCGCATCTGTACTCACTAATTCCGGCATTTGCTTTTCTACCTCTTGCGCCAGCACACCAGATTGCAAAGCATTTCCGCGGCTAGCGTCTATCCAGTTATATTGGTAGCCGTTGAGTAAAGCTATTTTATCCAGACTGTTTTGCAATGGTGCTATATTCTTCTTAAGGCGGATATCGCTGCTCTGTGTAAGTACTCCATCAATTAAAAGATTGCCTGAGCTGGTCAAGGTCATTCTGGTATTGTTGGTATTGTCTCTCCACTGGTAAGTGGCAGTGGCATCAGAAGTTCTGAATTTCAATGACCCATCGTATAATAAATTACAAAAACTGGTAGTGCCAAGAGTGCTTTCCAGTCGAATGGACTGGTCGAATGAATTGTCGAGAGCTACAATATGTAATGCAGCCAGTGGAGTCGATGTATTGATACCCGTCTTACTATTTTTTAAAACGGTAATAGCATTACTTCTATTAAATATACTTGAGCCATTACCTATAATAAATACAGGGTCAGTTGCTATCCAGGATGTTGGAGAACTATTTATTATTGAATCATTGAATTGCCCAATAGTTAATGAGCCATGAGCTCTTGCAGTTGTATTAAGACCCATTGTTGTGGTATGAGACCCCGTAGATAATGTTCCACTACCCATTGCCGTAGAATGAAACCCTGAGGAAATATTTCCAAAACCCATTGCCGTTGCAGATTGACCAGAAGCAGTTGTTGAACTACCCATGGCTGTAGAATTTTCGCCTGTAGCCCTTGTAAGATCACCTATTGCAGTAGAAGAAATTCCTGAGGCTAATGTTCCGCTTCCCATTGCTGTTGAACTTGCTCCTGAAGCAATATTTGCATCACCCATTGCTACAGATAAATTTCCTGAAGCAATTGTACCTACACCGCTTGCGAAAGAATTAGTACCCAAATTACTCTTGTCCCATTCAGTTCCTAAAACACGACCCACTCTAAATGCTGCCTTTGCCGGGTACCACATCATTCTTGTACCTGCCCCACTTATGGGAGGATTACCCGGAGAGGCTGGCAAAGTAGAAGGCCCTGTAAACAAGACGCTACTATCATTAACATGCAGCAGTGCCAGCGGAGTTTTGGTGTTGATACCTACATTACCAATTTGTGCATTAGAAAGAATTGTATAAGAACAAAAAAACAAAAGGACAAGCGCTTTTTTCATGTTGTATTTTTAATGGCAATGAAGCTAACAGAAATGATAAGATATAGTAGAAGTCAGCATGAGATTACCCCTTCTCCAGCTTTATAAAAATACAGTTAAAAGACAATGCCATGTATCACTAAATCGAGGTATGGTATTTATCAATTAAACCGGGAGTAAAAGAGTATTTAAGGAAAGTGTTGAAGAGAAACTGAGTCGAGGGATATTTTAGTTAAACCGGCTCAATAGATAAATCATACTGTAGCATCTTTTAATTACTAATAAATTAATATCAAAAGATATTATTCCCAAATTAGGATAAATCCATTCTTGTAATTCCAGCACTATTGTAAAAAACAGGTACATGAATTTTATACAACTTAAATAATGAATATCCATCAAATCGCAGTTGTACGGAATTGATAATATTTGAATAGGGTGTTAGCTTGCTCCTATGAGTCGAAAATATAGTTTCAAAGATCCAGATAAGTTATATTTTATAAGTTTTGCAACCGTGGAATGGGCTGATATCTTCACCCGGCCAGAATACAGAAATATAATAATAGACAGCTGGAAATACTGTCAGCAGAAAAAAGGATTGGAGATCTATAGCTGGGTTCTTATGACCAATCATGCCCATATGATTATTGGCAGCCATAAAGAACCCTTGCCATCCATAGTAAGAGACATGAAAGCTTATACAAGTACAAGCATTCATGAATGTCTTGTTAAACATCCCCGCGAAAGCAGAAAAGCATGGATGTTGAATCTTTTTATCGAAGCTGGTTGGCAAAACAGTAACAATAACAAATGGCAGCTCTGGCAACAAGATAATAAGCCAATAGAAATCATAAGTCCAGAAATGTTTTAAAAAATGGAATACATTCATCGAAACCCCCGTAAAAGCAGGATTCGTTGAACACGAAGAAGACTGGCTATATAGTAGTGCAAGAGATTTTCATGGAAAGAAAGGGTTGATTGAATTATCATATATTGTTTAATCAGCCAAAACCTAAGCCAGCACTATTAATACAGATGGTAATTACTTGTCAATGGCGCAAGCGTCCGCTTGTGCCTTGCCCGTTCAAGCGTCCGCTTGCTTAGGCCACTTACCAACAAATAAATTGCAAACTATCTATTTCATCAGCGGACGCTGGAGCTAATATGGTCCAAGCGGACGCTTGAACCATTTGGGGAACATTATAATTAATCGCAACTAGCTTAATCCATTGAGTGACTGATGGCAACTAGTTGTCAATGGCGCAAGCGTCCGCTTGTGCCTTGCTCGTTCAAGCGTCCGCTTGCCTAGACCACTTATCAACAAATAAATTGCAAACTATCTATTTCATCAGCGGACGCTGGAGCAACTATGGTCCAAGCGGACGCTTGAGCCATTTGGGTAACATCATAATTAACTGTAACAACCTTGATGCATTGAGGGGCAACCTTCTTATTATTGAAGCATCCAAAACTAAATACTATTCTCCCTAAAATTTCCTCTCAAACCTACTGCCATTAAATATATATACTCCACTGGGGTCTGCACCCCCGAACCATAATTCCCCTTGCTTGCTTTTATATATAAGCCAGATATGGTTACTTTCAAGTCCATCCTCTTTTGTATAGTTTTTTAAGGAACTACCGTCATATCTCCATACGCCAGATTCGATTGTCCCGAACCAAATATTCCCTGACTTATCCTCTCCGATGGAGAAAACACGCTCAAGGGAATTCCCTTTGGTGTCTCCCTTTTTTAATTTTTGTTCTGTGGTGAAATCGATCGTTTCCTTTCCATCGTACTTAAAAACACCGATTCCATTATTACCTATCCACAGATTCCCTTTGCTGTCCTCAAGTATACTTCGGATATGGAGACTTCTTTTTTCTTTTGTCAAGTCCAGAGATTCATTATCTATTATTTTGAACCCTTTGCCATTATATCCTATTACAGCATTATAGGTGCCAATCCAAACCATTCCATTCTTACCTTTCACAAAAGGCGTTGAAATAGAATATGAAAAATTATTCTCTGGCTTTACTGTAACAGGAAATGCCCGATACGACATTTTAAGTCCGTCATATTGATATACTCCCGGAGACCCTTCCAATTTGTTATACCCTACAGTTTCATCAGTCTTAAACCAAAGATCACCACCAGTTAGTTTCCATTGATTTTTTGAACTAAAGTCTCGTGCTTCGTAAACCGCCATTTTTTGCCCATCATAATAACTTATTCCTATCCCGCATTCAAACCAAATCAAGCCCTTTTTATCTTCATAGATACTTCTCACCTGATTGTCACTCATTCCATTTTCTTTTGTGAAATAACGGAGCTCACCATCATGAAGCAAACAAACACCTTCGTTGTAACTACCAAACCAGATATTGCCTTTACTATCCTCTAAAACAGAACGAACTCCGTTGCTGTAATTTAATCTTATAGCGCCGGCCTTTCTTTCATTGGATTGAACCTTATTTTCATTATTTGATTGCCCTTGTGAATTACAAGAGAAGGTTACAACCAACAATATCATAGCGCAAAACTTAAATATATTTTGCCAACCTGATTTTCTCAGCAAACTCCAAAGTATATTAACTCCCATAAAGACAAAGATTGAGTAAATGAAAAATACTACCAGGAAAATTCAAGATTCGCAAATTCCTAAATCTGTAAAAAGTAAATGCAGCTTAGAATTTTCCAGTAACCTGCTTGAACTTCTCAATATCCAAATAGATGATGCCCCAATTATGCCCATCCAAATCTTCGATATTCCTTATTTGCATAAACCCTTCATCAATCATCGGCGTCAATTCCCTGCCTCCTGCTTTCACTCCGTTCTCAATTAATTCATTTACTTTATCAAGGCTTTCTACAGGGAGCGTAAACGTAGCTGTAGCATTTGTCTTCGTATCAGGAAGATGCTTCTTATTGCCCGATTTGAACATTTCGGCTGTCTGTAACATGACATGAATCTGATTACCCCACATCAAGCATTTCTGGTCATCGAAAGTAAACAAGGGATTGGCAGTAAATCCTAATTGTTGGTAGAAGGCCATTGATGCTTCTACGTCTTTTACAGGTAAATTTATAAATATCTGTTTCATTGGCTTATTGTAATTCAGTTGGCTTTCATTTAAATATATGCAATAATTGAGAAAATTAGCATTATCCTGAAGATGCTGGGGCGATTGAAGGATAAATACATTTTACCCCAGAAACGCGACCAATACAGGACCTTGATATCAAAGGATAATAGGGATGCACAGGATGGAGGTGTTTCTTCGAAACACTTTTTTGTCTTGAACAGGATTAAAGGATTTAAGGAAATACAGGATTAACAGCCAATACAAACTGGGATTGATGTGATTTATATGATTAACTGTGATTTTATATTAAACAGCCAATACAAGACCAAGATGTGAAAGGATAGCAGTGATGCACAGTATGGGGTTTGCCTGCTGAAATGCAAGTCTTAGCATACCTCACTTAATTCGGAGACCGTCGCAGTGTCTCCCGCACTGCATCTCACACTGTTTTGAAGTAAGAAGGGGACACTGAGAGACCTCAGATGACAGCTTCTCGCATATTCCAAGAATTAGGATGGTAAGAATTTTACAACAGACCTTGGAGAAGCCATGGTCCAAGCGGAGGCTTAAGCCGTTTGGGAGGCAACATTGCGCAATTGAGGGAATAAAAGATATCCATCCCTTAAAAATAATTTTATCTGTGACCCAGATTAAGCTCCTTCATTTCAAAATAGCACTTCTCACAAACAATTTTTATATCTGCGAATGCCATCGAATTATCGTTCCATTCTCCTTCAGATTGCCTAACAGTTTCACATTCATCACACCCAGCCTGAAAATCATCATCCTCAAACAATTCCATGTCTTCATAAGACTCGAAACTTTCTTCAAATCCAACTTTAGTGGTATGATTGAGATGTCGGCAAACAAAAGCTATTCTTCTAAAGTCGTGTAAACCACATTGAACATACTTATCATTAATCCTTTTCGCTTTATCGTTGTCAACCACTTCAGTTAGTACGAAAAACAATTGAAGATGTTCGTCATTTACCGGCCTATAAACACCCATTCCTTTTGCTAGTTTAGCCGCAATTGCCAGAAATTCCCAGGCCTCAAATTCATTACTTTCAAAATAGCCAGTCGTAAGTTTCTCAAAGTACGATTGCTGCCCAAATTCTCTAACAACCCTTACCTGGCTTTTTACATTTTCAAGAGTTGTATCATTGTCCCATGACCATTTCCATGTGTTTGATTTTTGAGAGAAACTGCCAATATTAAAGTATTTGAAATTCAATTCCTGGTCACCTGTGGAAAAAGTTAATAATCCTGTTGATTGGTTATAAAACCAGTTATCGTAACTATCGATATCGTAATCTTTCTGAAATTTCTCTTGTAAAGCCTTTAGATCTTCAATACAAGATTCAGCAAAACTATTGTACTCTATAGTTTCCATTATAGTGTTGGTTATGTCACTTAAATATATTGTCTCACTGAGCACGATTTGTTTGCATATCCACAAGCCCTGTCAACTTAAATATTACAAAGGCAATAATAGCCGCCAAAACAAATAAACCCCACCAGGCATTTCGTTTAGTTTTGTCGTCTACATTTTTGCTACCACGAATTTTGATAAAACTCCAAATCATAAAAGTAACCACAGCAATTCCTGTCAAAGCAATGATTATCTTATTTTGTACAGTGTAAACACAAATCATTAATCCAACTACAATATATCCTGTCAAACCCTGATACTTCGTTATAAATGAAACATTATGTTGCTCAACAATAGGTTGTATTTGCTGCAAAGCTGTTTCTAGTTGAAAGTAATTGTCAATTTGAAGAGGAACAACAATTATATCAGCCGGATCTTTTCCTTTGATAGCGAAACACCCATTCTTGTGCTTTGTAATTTCCTTAATTTCATTGAAGTAAATAGAGATAGTCGCAGTATTGAGCTGCTCCCTGGTTATAAGATTATTGGTAATTGTCAAAGTGAAACTTTCAAATAAAGCCTTTTGTCTTTTTAATCCACTAAATAATCCAAATCCCATTGATGCTGCTATGATTGGAATAACTATTGGTAAAACATTTACGTCATCTTCTTTTTGACTAGTGTTTACGAAGCTTATTATAATTCCCGCAGCTCCTGCCAATAAGAGTATGGGTATGGCGCGCAAAAGTACCTTTTTCCTTATCTCGTTAAATCCGTCCTTTTTGATTTTGAAAACCTGCATAGTCTCTTTAAATTATGAGGAGTCATTTGTATTTACTCTACCGGTTAAAGTTACTCGATTACCTGCCATGGCCCAAGCGGAAGCTTGAACCATTTGGGGTTCATACAAGTATATTAGTGATTGTTCCGCTATTACGTGTCCGTTTGAATATCATCCCAATCATCATTATAATAGGTAACCCAATTGATGGCATAATGCCATTCTTGCAGAATTTCGATGTCAATATCGCCTGGAATATCCTGATTTCTCAGATTAGCATCCCTGGCGGCCCAATGTAACCTATAAATAAGGTCTAATTTATCGAGAATTTCAGGTTTGGATCTAACAGTTGCATTTTGAATATAATCCTGGGTGGGTTCAAAAGGACCTGGCAGTAAATCGAACATTTCGCCAATATTACAATGTTCAATGGGTAAGTCTAAAAGGTCAATTTTATTGATGGCCCAAAGAAGTAAATAAATGTTTTCAGATTGCCAGGAGATTTTTATTTTATCTTTCTCAGTTAGTCTTCTTTTTGATAGTAATTCTTTCTCGTAATCCGAAACCGAATCCCAAAGTGATTCAGCCTGTAAAATAGCTTCTGTTTTTTCTTTACGCTCAAGAGCTGTCATATGATTTCAGTTAAATTAACCAGCGAGTAGCAAATAAATAAGGTAACGGCTTAAGTTATCAAAACACCTGGCATGATTAGAGGGACAAATACATTTTACCGCCGAGACGCAGAGATGCGGTGCTTTCCTCTGCGTCTCGGCGTCTCGGCGGTTATTGCATTACTTAGCGAAGGCGCATTATCTCGCTACGAAAAAAAAAGCTTATTGCTTGTTCTTACGATACCCTTTTGCAAAAGCTCGTATGGCAACATATATTAAAACAGCTGGCACAAGAATACTAAAGAGGATCAACATCTCCTGACCCCCGATAGTACAAGGCAAGAACGTGTTTAATATGAAATTCATAAACAAGGTTTTAGAAAGAAATGATATATTTCTAAGGTACTAATATTTCCAAATAACCTTTCAAATAATTTCCATTAAATGGCATTTTTCGCATATACCAGGAATTGGAGAAGCAAGAATGTACCGTAAACGCTATAGTAACTATGGTCCACCCGGATGCCAGAACCATGTAAGATGCAACATTGCCCGATTGAGGGAATGCTGATGCTTCATTTTGTCTCACAAGTGAAGCTCATCTCCACTTTTACAAAATTGGTGTCTAGCTTTTCTCCATAACGATTTTCAAAATATTCGTTACTTGTTATAATTACATAACCTGTTAGTTGTTGCCCAATTTTATAAGTTGGCTTCTTGTCAAGCTGCAAATATTGCAATTTACTATCTACGCTAATTTCTCCCGTGAATTCAGAATTCTTATTTAGCTTATATGGCTTTACGTCATCTGCATATTCATAAAACGAAGATCGAAATTGGTCATTGTAAACTTTAATAGAAATTGCAGCACCTCCAAAAAAACCTACTCCAGAATATATAATTATAGTGTCTTTATTCATTTCACATTTACAAAAAGTAGATATTCCATCTTTTTCGTCTTTGTCTTTAATAGTTTCTATTCCATTAGACACCTCAGTAAGGAGAATTCGACTTCTGTTGCCCCTGAAATCAGTTTTTTGATTACATTTTTAACTTATACTCTTTGTTTAAGCTATCCAATCTTTTACCAAGAACACCAAACATACTGTCAAGTGACTTTTCGGTTTTGTTAAGGGTCAAAAAGTCATTTATACCTGGTATACTCCCGGTACTAAATTCAGTGTTGTATGTATTCTCGTTGACAACCTTAGATTGACAAGATGCGAAAAGAATAAAAACGATTGCTATGAAAATGATTTGCTTCATTGAATTAATGCCAACAACTAAATTTAAATCATGCCCTGTTCCTATTAAAAAAGAACAACATCTTGCGAATGAGATGTATGCAATTTCTTGCACTTAATCTGGCTCTTCTATCCTCAAAATTTCAAGTGTATTATCAAACAATCTGTATAGTATCACTTTGTTAGACTTATGACTACCAATCTTAAATGCTAGTGGATCTTTAGGAATATTTGCCTTCCCTCCATACTTACGAAGACTATCAGTCCTGTATTCATTAGTAATTATACTAAAATAAACGGAGTCGGCATCACTAGACCAGGTGCCTTTAATAATATTGCCACAGGTAGAATATTCGAAACTAGAATCTCTATTCAATGTAATCTCAGACCCCACTATATAAGATTTGAAACCTGATAGCGGACTGAATACTTTCTGAAGATTAGTTTTGGGACTAATAATATAATGACCCACCAACTTTTGCTGTGCAAAACAGGCTTCACAAATTAAGAAGAAGACAAAAAGCAATGATATTTTGACCATAGGAATAGAATTGCATGTTCTTTCTAAATGTAAGCCAATTCCCATACCTGGTAAAAGGTCTATCCTAGAAAACCTATAAAATTGTGTTATAAAATTAAATATTTTCGTTTTAGCAACACGTATTCGCATACACGAACAAATGTGGCAGAAGGTTTTTGGAGTGGAATCTGGAAAGGCACAGGTCTGAGCGGACGCTGGAACTATTTGGGAGGCAGCTATGCGCCTTTGAGGGGTGATTTTATAAAATAACACGTAAAGAAAAAGAATACGACTTTCGATGGTACATCTTATAACTGGTATTTGGAAGATTCAGGTCGTAAAAAAAGGAAACAAGGATATTTTTAAATGTTACTGCTACATTTGGTACGATGGCGTCACCTAGCCGCAAACCAATACCTCCTGTCACTTTATACTTAGAACTGTCACTAAAATTATGGGTATAAGTAGCTCCAATAAAATCTTCATGAACACCATCGTGCCTGCTTAAATTTGCATATCCGCCAATTGAAGCAACTTCATTTAACCTAGTTGTATAACCTACCTGCAAACTGTTATTTGAACCAAGCCTCGCTGCTCTATTCCATTCTGTATAAGGATGATTAAAGTTCTTTGTTGATACACCAGCATACCATTGTGTATTTTCATCGGTATGAAAAACTGATATGCCAGCACCGCTACTAAAGTACCCAAAGTTGTAACCAGACAGGAATGGGTCGGCAACTATTGCAGCCCCTAATGCGTCCTGTTTGTCAAATCCTTCTGGATAGTAACCACCATATATGGTAGTTCCGACATTGTTAAAACTATAATTTGCATTAAAACCTGCAGAAATATAAGTGCCGTTACGATCGAGAGGAAGTGCATAAGATAGAGCCATTGAAGCATATGAAGCAGCCAGTGACCTATCTGTAGAGCTCGTTGATGATATAGCCACTGCAATATTGAAATAGCGGGTAAAATCGGCAACGTCTTGATTACTCAGTTCCAGAGGAATTTCAATGGCTATTACTCTTGACGAATACGAAATGATTTCTGGATAATTTACAGTACGAAAACCCACATATGTTTTTGTGGTCATGTCGGTTTTAAAGCTGGATTATATAATAAATTTAATTCCTGCAATGCTGGCATATGAATATCCTGTCCATATAGCAGCGAACTTGAGAGGGTAAAGGCAATGGTTATTAAAAAAACAACCGCTTTTTTTATTTGTTTCAATTACCAGGATTTAATAAACTCATAAAAGGGTCTCTTGCTAAATTCAATTTGCAGAAACGATTAATGTAGATTTATTAAATAATAGTGTTGTTTTTGTGAGTGGATGCTGCTAAGATAATACTAATCCTTAAAACGCTACTTCAATATTTAAATTGCTACTATAAGCAAAAACCTTTCGTTATTGGGTGCTAATACAAATACATTTTACCGCAGAGACGCGGAGACGCAGGGAATACATCTCTGCGTCACTGCGTCTCTGCGGTTGTTGTATTTTCTAATTATGACGCAGAGCTGGGGGCGCGCCCCCGCCCCACCTCCTCCTTCGCGGCCCCCCGCCAGACGCGGTCGCAACAATACAGGACCATGATGTGAAAGGATATTTGGGATGCACAGGATGGGGTTTGAGATTTTGAGCCTGATTTAGTTTAGATAATCAAGCTTGCACCATTGAGGGGAATTAGAATTCTGTCGTAACCATGGTTCGAACGGAGGATCTAAGCATTTGAGTAACATCATAATTAAAAGCAACAATATTGTACTATTGAGTGCTAATACATTTTACGCAGAGACGCGGAGGCGCAAGGAATACATCTCTGCGGCTCTGCGTCTCTGCGGTTATTGTATTAATTAGTGGAGACGCAGAGGGTCGCTTCGCGACCAATACAGGACCTTGATCTGAAAGGATATTTGGGAAGGATGGGGTTTGAGATTTTGGGCCTGATTTAGTTTTAATAAATCAAGCTTGCTCCATTGAGTAGGCGTTAATTTTTTAGTCAAGTTGCAACCTTTGCCATCTCGATTTATCAATGGTCATATTTATTGCTGTCCAAATTTCATTCTTAATTTGTCTTTCGATTTTCTTATTTGGATTGATAACAAAGCCTACTTTTTCATAGCATTTAATTGCTCCTACATTCCAATCAAAAACATTCAGTTCAACTTTTGTTTTGTCGAATGTAGAAAATACAAAGTCCAAAAGTAAATTTACAATTTGTTGCCCTAAACCTTTTCCTCGTTGTTCTTTGTCACCTATTATTATCCGGCCAAGATAGGCAGAGTGGTCTGTCAAATAGATTTCAGCATGCCCGATTGTTACATTTGTAATAGAGTTTACGACCTTAAAAGAAAATCTATTTTTGTCGTTTACTGAAGTTTCTAATTGCTCTTTTGTCAAAGGAAAAGTAAATGCTGGTCCTGCGAATTGCATAAGTTCTTCTTCAGAACCAATCCAGGAAATTAGTTCTTCGTAAGAATCTTTGTCAAATGTTTCAAGTCTTAGCATTGTATGTTTTGTGTGATCTATTTTGGGGCCAACCATGTACGAAACGGGTGTCATTTATTTTATCACCTTATTTTGTGAATTCCTTCCAACAAACATTGAAACAATGAAAAATATATGAAAAGGAAAGGCAAAGCATACTCTCCACCAACAATTATATCCTTAATAATGACGGTTGCACCATATAGTATCGCAGCAGCAAGGAATGCCTTTCTTGGGTTAGTTCTTGTCCATAAGCCAATTGGAATAAACAATGCCGTCCAAATGAAAAGTAAGATGCTGATTTTATCAGAAGTTTCCGAATAAAGAAAAACACTGACCCCTAATCCCAAAATTATCAATAACACCAAGGCAAATTGTCCTAGCAGCAATTTAAGATTAGGGTTTTCCATAGATGCTATCAGTTTAAAAAAGAAAAATACAATTGATTTAGATGTCACAATCATGCTTGCTAAATCTTAAATTTATGCAATTACAGGCATGTATAAAAATACAACTAACCAATAGTGTAAGCTAATGCTTGCCTAATCTCTCACCTATTTATAAATAATACAAGTAATTAAATTTTATCCAGAAGACGCTCTGGAGCTAATATGGGCCAAGCGGACATGAGCTCATTGGTGTGCAACTGCACGTTGAGAATCAACTGTAATACAGATAAAATAATTTCAAAATATCTACTCGATTTTTATTTCCATACTGTAGTTTCTAAGATGTCTTCGAGAAGATTGCGATTATTACTGCTAAGGCTCTTTACTCGGACAATTGGTTGTAAATTCCTTTATCGTTGAAAGGATATGAACTTTGTATCTAGAATCAACTTCCTCTTTTTCTACATTTTGCTTTTTTCGTTCGAGGCTTTCTTTAGCAATTTTAAGAACATCATTTTCTTTTTCGAATTGATTAAATAAATCGACAATTAAAAGCTCTGGCATAAGTTGTTTTGATGCAAGCTCGGCAGATAGAAGCCCTCTTATACAATAGAAGACTGTCTTATAGGTAAATTTCTTATTTGTCTCCATTAAATTGATATTTCCCTTCGCAAGGGAAATGTAATGGTGAAACAGTGATTTGAAATCAAAATTGGCAATAATATCTTTTTGCAATAAGTCCCAATTAGGAAGTGCATTGAAATAGATAATATGGGCACGAATCCATTCGAAAACTGTTGGGTTGCTTTTAGCAAGAAGCCCGAACATTTTGTCAATGTCATAAGAAACAAAGTCAAAATCACCGTCCATTACTTCAATAATGTCCGATGCTTTTTAAAGTCATAATACTGAGTCTTAGATTGCAGATGAAATCCGCGAACATCATAGTCACTGTCTGGACTTTCTATCCCCCATAGCCTACTACCGCTCTCAATATAAAAAAGTGGAATCTCTTCAATAGTATCAAATAATGATTTTATACTTCCTGTCATATGTTGTGGTATCACTTTGCAAAACGACCAATGATGTATAAATATAGCCAATACACCAGTTTATCCATTCATCTGTCAATTGTCTACTTTACTCCAAAATGCAGATTAAGGCTTTAGTGAAAGTATTAATTACTCAGCGGACTACAGGAGCAACCATGGTCCATGCTGACGCTTAAACCATTTGAGATACAACTTTATGAAATTGAGGGATGTTGAATACTAAGGCATCAAGCCTCCAGCATCAAGCATCTAGCATCCAGCCTCAATAAAACAACCCCGCATACATTTTAGCGAACGACTGCCAAACAGCACTGTCCCGTATCTGCCAGAGCACTTTGCCTACGAGCAATACCATAAAAACGGTCAGGAAGGGTTTATAGTTTTTCTTTTTATAGATATCAAAAGCCAATAGTGTACCTATGATCAGCAGTTCCATCACATCCGTAAAGGTTATAGCGTCCCAGATATTCCATCCGAAACTGGCTATTACTCCTCTTGCCACTCCAGGCCCTATACCAAGGACACCTGTTGCAATCATATACCGCATGTGAGTTTGAGATAGTTTACGGTAGCCCATTGCCAGGGTCCAGAAAATGGCGAAAGTTAAAAAGCCCCGCATATCAAGCACAATGAAGGTTAGCATGTCATGTTCTGTATTATTTGCTGCCAACCCTCTGTGATAACCGTTTTTACCAATCAGGAAGAGTGAGATGATAATCAATGGTCCCAGCACCCAGGAAATGTTTCCGATCTTTTTATGCAGGCTGGCCTTACCCGATTGTATCAGCAATGGCTGCACAATCAGTAATAATAACCAGGTCATCAGCAATGCTCCATGAACATGGATCAGCAAAGTTATATTTGGAAATTTCGGGAATTGACTGGTGTAGCTTTGATAAAATCCCCACTGGATGCCGATCCAGATAAGGAATATTAAAATGGAAGTATTACGATATACTTTTTGCATGAGTTGAGTTTTGGTTTGGTTGGGGGAGAGTCGACTTACTGAATATACCCAATTACCCTAGCAGCATCAAATTATATGGGGTTCGGGGTAGTATTCTTGACTTAAGACAAGAGATTAAGTAAAGTGCACGAGTGTTGCAATAAATTGATAACGGAATTTGAGTGGAGCTTTGAACTATTTCGGAAACGAATTAACTATTATGGAGACCTTAAGGCAGTTAATACAAATACATTTTACCGCAGAGACGCGGAGGCGCGGGGAATACATCTCTGCGTCACTGCGTCTCTGCGGTTATTGTATTATTTAGTGGAGACGCAGAGGGTCGCTTCGCGACTAATACAGGACCTTGATTTGAAAGGATAATTGGGATGCACAGGATGGGGTTTTGGGATTGCTTAAGCTAATGAGGTATAAATACATTTTACCGCAGAGACGCGGAGACGCGGGGAATACATCTCTGCGTCGCTGCGTCTCTGCGGTTACTGTATTATTTAGTAGAGACGCAGAGGGTCGCTTCGCGACCAATACAGAACCTTGATTTGAAAGGATAATTGGGATGCACAGGATGGGGTTTTGTTATTTCGATTGAACCATTAGTGAAGCTACATTGAACGATTGAGGCTTTACACGTCCGCCGCCATGACGCTAAACCCGGTGTTATGTCTTGTGCCTAAATAGTAATTATAAAGTTATCCTCTGCATCATTTTCTTTCTTGAAGCCTGCTTTTTAAAAAATTAACTAATTCAGAATATTTTGTTGGCTCAATTTCATTTTTATTAATAACAATAGAGTTTAAATAGTCGCTTTCCACAATTATAAATAAATAATGTATATATTTTGTATTGCGTAAAAAAAACGACCGTTCATTCACAAAGTGTTTGAAAATCCTTAAATCGAATACTAGCATCGGTAATAATTATTTCTATTCCTTCATTCAGCGGTTTGATACGATTCAAATATTGTTTAGTCCTTGCAAAAAAATTTGCTCTATTTCGATAAGTATGTGAAAAATAGAAAAATGAAAGGAAAATTAAACTCAAACCAAAGGACGATTGAAATCCCCAGAAGCTTACACCTTCTTTTGAGCTCAATAAAGTGACAATTAAAATAAATACGAATACTATCACAAAAAAAGAGAATAATATTTTTTTGCGAAAATATTCTCCATTTGATTTGGTTTTGTCGAAGCAAGTCATCATTATTATTTCTATGAATTACAATTTCCATTTTAAATGTGATTTAAGGCATTGAGCATAACTCATAAATTTATGCTATTACCTGATTCTGCTCAAAAAAATATCCATATTTACAATCAATAAACTAATATTATACAGTACATTTTGCAGTTAGGAAAATCCGGTTTTCGCATATACCAATAATTTCAGTAGAGTACATATTCAGTGGATGTTAGAGAAATCATGGTCCAAGCGGACGCTTGAACCATTTGGGATGCAACCTTGCTCGATTTTGGCATATGTATCATTTCTGTTCTAGCAAACTTTTCCGCTCTTTGATTACCCCAGTCAAAGCTATAATTGCAATACCTGTGAAAACAAAAATTATAACAGATACTTCTGTATCGCCTTTAATAAAACATTTACAAATAAAGAAAGTGTCAAATAAGTCATAAACTGCAAAAATAATACTAAATAAAACCAACCCTGTGGCTACAAAGAATAATATTGTTGAAATAACATTGCGCGCTTTTCCAAATCGGTTATATAAAGTCAGTATGATTACAGTTATTGCAAAAAAAAAACCAATAAGCAAATAGTCAACCGGCTTAATATTACAAGTATGACCTGCTGCCATAACAAACAAATTTCCCGGGAAGAAAAAAGCAATAGCAAGTATCAGGCCTGTCTTGTAAGCAATTAAAGAAATTCTATAAAGTGATTTCATCTAAAAATTTGCATAGTTGTCAAATTCTATGCAGAAATTTATTCTATTACCTTTAATAATAGCCGAATATTACAAAGGAAAGCTAGATATAATTAATAATCTCCCCCTATTACTTAGATAAAACAGGTAAAGCTCAACACAAGCATCCGCTTGCTTCAATAACCTACCAATATTAATAGTAAAGGTAAAATTATAT
>JADKJI010000043.1 GCA_016721085.1 Chitinophagaceae bacterium
GTAATTATTAAATAATACATGATTAAGCTAAGTTTATTCTTTTTGCTTTGACACTAGTATTACAAGCTCCTAGTCTTAATTCAAATGGTCAGACCATTGACTCTGCATTTCAACTACTTTAGGAATTGTTCAGTTCAACAAAACAGTGTTAAGCTTACTGCCTACGCAAAAAAGACAATTAGACAGTATTATTCAAGTATTAAAATATCAATCTTTGAATTGTCGAGTAGAAATAATAGGTACAGATAGTATTGTGTGTGAGTTTTGTGTACAAAGAATTTGGGAAAGGGTCAGTGCTGTTATTAAATACATTGAAAAATCGGATTTAAGCTCAGATCGACTCATTTTCGATATGGTGATAACAATGACAACAGTTAAGTGAAAATAGTTCTTGGCGATGCAACCGGGCCATATATGGTTCCTGAGCCATTTCCAACTCTCAGAAAACGTTCTCTCTTCAAAATATATAAAAATACGATGGGCATAGTCTTCTGAAAGAACATTAATAGATGTAAAAATTGGAAGCTGCTAATAATGGCATGCTGCTATGCTGGCTGACAGAATAGCAATGATCAGTAGAATACCCCTCAACGATATATCTAGCTTGCCGTATTTCTAATCAGCTTTTTCAGTAACTTGAGCATAGGTAATTCTATTGGGCTTTGCGAGCCAAGCTGACTATTTTCAAATACCCAGCACGGCAGCAAGCCCTGAACGTTAGCTGGCATTTTAACCACTATGCAAATATTCTTATCCACCTTATTAATCACCTTTGTCTTGTCATCGTGTGGACAAGCAACAAATTATAAAGAAAATTCAAGTAAGGACACTTTAGTAGTTTCCGAAGAAGAAGGTACTCCTGACATAAAAATTACGAAAGGAATACATCCATAATTACAAGGCGGAGATAGAATTTGAAAGTTTCAACAAAGGAAGAGGTTCCGAAAGTATAAAGGTTTGGGGTAAATATTACTGCCTTTTTGATAGTGCAGTGGTAGTACCGGGTAAATATAATTTTGACGACACTACCAAAAGCTTCACAACACATAGTTTTGCCGAGGATTTAGTAGTAATAAGTAATGGTGATACAATACTTAAAAGGACAATTACCAAAATAATTTTGTCAATACATTGCCTTCCCTATTTGAAAGATTATGCAGTACTGTTTGAACCAAAGTTTGAAGGCTAAGACAGTAGTAAGGATGTTTTTGACTTTAGCTTTAGTGTTTCGATTCCTATGACGGATGTGGGACAGCTTATGTTTCTATCAATAAGACAGGAAATGGGCAAGTTTTAGTGAAAGAAGCAGAATAAAAACGGCAGCTAACATTGGGTTTGCTGCTATGCTGGCTGACGGAATACCAATAGTCTGTAGAATAACCTTCAGCGATATATCCTGCTTGCCGTATTTCTAATCAGCTTTTTCAGTAACTTTAGCATAGATAATTCTATTAGGCTTTGCGAGCCAAGCTGACGATTTCCAAATACCCAGCACAGAAGCAAAGCCCTGCTCGTTTTGGAGCAAACCTTTAAACACTTACTTCATATCATGCTTAGCTTCAAATTATTATTTGCTTATACCAACAATATGTTGCTTTCTTTTATTCTTGTACATCAACAATAAAAAGAAGACAAAATAGTTTATTTGAAATTAAACGAACAGCTTGAATATTCGACAAACTTTATTCAGAAATCTTCAGATTTGTACTTGGAAACATCTGGAGTCAAAAACATATGATCCATACAGTAGAAAGAGCTAAGATTTGGTTTCCAAAAGCCAATGAAATTCGTAAACTAACTTCAAGTATTTGCAAGTATTTGGAGAATGTTAAAATGTTAGTAGATTCAGATGATAAATCAAATAGAAGAAAGGAAATAGCTGATAGTGTAACTTCTTTCGTTTCGAAAATTTCTAGTCTAGATTCGAATATGACACATGAATTCAAATTAGAGATCAGAAGTCTTCCAAAATTCCATGACTCGACTATCATTTTTTCTTCAAATTTAAGTGCTGAAGCTTCTGTAAGCCTACTTAGTCGACTACAGAATCAAATAACTATTTTAGAAGGGCAACTAATTGCTTATTGTGATAATCAAGTTGCTTCTAATTATGATGGGTACAACAAGGCATTCCCATTAATTAATCAAAATTCAAATCATCTAAAAAATGATGAAGAATTACAAATACATGTCGGAGTTGGTTTTTTAAATTATCCTAGCTACCCAAGAGTATATATAAATGGCGATAGTATGACTTCAGCCGATAACGGCTTTTTCAATTACAAAACAAAAGTGACAGGGAAACCTGGAAAATATATTGTGCCAATAAAAAATTGAATATTACGATTATTTGAAAAAAATTACAGTTAATAAAAGCGTGGAGTACTACATAGATTAATTTATTTGGCTGCGTATAACATTAGGTTTGTGAAAGTGTGGCTAGACAAACCAACTTCCGCCAAATGCTAATCTAAATCTCAGTTCGGGCTGGACAAACAATGCTGAACATTTAATCTTAACTTCAATTTTATATTTTCAATCAGCAGCGGTTGTGGGCAGACGGAATATTAATGCCATAGCTGCCCCAAGCCTTGCTCGTTGTCCGTAATGTTACAGAAAAACACGACAAACACTAATGAACAGAGAAATTCTACAAAAATATATTACAACTATTTTGCCAATGCCGGCAGTAAAGTAGGCTTTCTTTGCAGAACAATTTGAGCCAATTGAATATAGCAAAGACGAACTTTTACTGAAAGAGCATAAAACCACAAAGGATACTTTTGTTTTGGAAAGTGGATATATTCGTTCATACACATTTAACCAAGATGGGGAAGAAGTAACAACTAATATTTTTTCAGCACCGTGTTTTGTGAATGACTTCTTGTCTTTTTTTAAACAACAACCGACCTCAGAAAATTACCAGTGTTTGACACATTGTAAATTATGGACTATGAGTTATGAAAAAGTCCAAATTTGTTTTCATACGTATCCAGAGTTTAGAGAGTTTGGGCGAATGATGTTAGTAATTAATTATTCAAACCTGCACGACAGAATGTTAGGAATGATAAAGGACACAGCCGAAAATCGTTACCTAAAACTAATGGAAAATCATCCAGACATTTTTCAAAATGTACCTTTGAAAATTATTGCTTCTTATCTAGGCATTACAGACACTTCATTAAGTAGAATTAGAAGAGAGATTGCAAAGTAATTTCTTGCCAAATGACAAGCGGTAATAATTTTGGATTTCTGACTTTTATGCCATTGTTTAACAAAGTAATTTTTCAACAATGGATATCTTTGCCAATTCTGTACCTCTTTGGGTTTCAATTCTTTTTTTTGCTTGTTTTCTTGTTCCAATTTTTATGATAGTAAGAGTTGTAAAACAGGGTGTCAATCAACCCACAGTTGACAACATTAATAGAATAAAATGGCTGCCAACATTTGTGTTTATTTTTTTAGCGGCCTATTATTTTTATGTTATACTAATGAGTTTTACAGGAATTTTCCAAGTAAACACATTGCCTCCAAGAGTGCTATTATTTACAGCCATACCATTGGCTTTATTTTATTTTCTATTTGTATTCAGAACAAAGATGTTTTGGAAAATATTAGAGAATGTGAAATTATCTGATTTGATACGCATACATATTTTCAGGCTTGTCGGCGTCTTTTTTATTATTGGTTGGTCTTATGGAATTTTGCCAAAGTCCTTTGCTTTCATTGGAGGAATTGGCGATATTTTTGTTGCTGTAACTGCAATATTTGTTGCCTTACTCGTGGACAAAAAAGCAAAATACCACAAGAGAATTACGTTGATTTGGAACATAATTGGTTTTTGGGACATCGTAAGTGTTATAATTAGCGCAGTTTATATTACGAAACAAGCCATTGAAAACAACACACAAGGCATTTTAGAGATGACTAAATTTCCATTTAGTTTAATTCCTGCTTTTGCACCAGCGACAATACTGTTTTTGCATATTTGTATTTTTAAGAAACTAAAAATGGAAAAATAAACTCTACGCACAACAAGTAATTTGCCAAAAAGTGTGGCTGGGAAAGACACAACAATAGTTCCCCAGCAGAGCAAGGTACTACATAGCAGCAAACCGTAGATGTTGTGCATCATGTTACTATAACACTCTACACATATTTTTCGATTGAATTTGTCGACTTATTAGCTAAATTGTGCAATACTATAATGAGCTACATAATCTACAAATGAAAATAATAATAACCTTCTTTTGGTTTATTGCAGGCATACAAACTGCTTTTGCACAAAAAACAAATGTAGATTCTATACTTCAAAAAGTAACTATAGAAAGAAACGAAGACAATAAATTTGATTTATTGATAGGCTTAATTGGTTCTGAAATAAATAATAGCCCAGAGTGGTGCATTGAAACAGGACTAAAAGTTTTGAACCAGTCACGAAGTGAAAACAGTAATATTGAATTGACGGTTGCATATTCTTTTTTTGGGTCAGGGATATAGGTTGCTGGGTAACAGCATTAAAGCCCTCGATTATCACCATAAAGCCATTGCTATTGCAGAAAAAACCAATAGTTTCTCTGCATTGGCTTTTGCAGAAAATCAAACTGCACATATTTACAGAGACAGAGAGGAGTATGATAAGGCAGCTGCTATTTATCTATCTTCTAATGCACATTCAGAGAAGGGGAAGAATGAAAGAATAAAAGCCTGGGCACCCTCCAATTTGGGGGCTGTTTATCTGGCTACTAATAATTTGGATTCATCGCTGATGTATTCACAAAGAGCGTATGAAATTTTTGTGCGGTTAAAAATCATTGACAATAATAAAGGGTTTCTTTTTACAAACCTGGGTGGTGTACACAGTAAGATGGGTAACGCCCAGCTTGCTGTTAGTTATTTTAATATGGCGATCAATGGTTACGAGGGTACTTCTAATATCAGGTATCTTAATTTACTATATACTGGTTTAGCAGAACATTATCAACGATTTAAGCAAACAGACTCTTGTGCCTTCTATGCAAGAAAGGCAATTGCCGTGGTTAGCAATACTTCTTTCTTTTACCTGAGCAGTAAATCAGCAAAATTACTAGCCGATATTTATGAAAAAACAAACTGCGACAGCACATTAAAATATGCAAAGGTGTTAAAAACAGCCAATGATTCTTTAACAAGCAACAAAACCAATCATCAAATATTGTTAATGACATTTGAAGAAGATTTGCGGCTGCAGGAAGTAGCGGCAGAAAAAATTAAGGCAGAAAATGAACGTCATCAAAATATTCAATATGCATTAATTGCCCTCGGCATTATTGTTTTACTCACACTGTATTTACTCCTCAGCCGCAGTTTTATTACCAATACAAAACTGATAGAGTTTTTGGTGTAGTAGCTTTACTAATTGTATTTGAATTTTTAAATCTATTGCTGCACCCTTTTTTAGAACGTATTACACATCACAGTCCTGTGCTGATGTTGCTGGCATTAGTATGCATTGCAGCATTACTAGTGCCGCTGCATCATAAAGTAGAAAAATGGGCAACATCAAAATTGGTCGAAAAGAATAAACAGATTAGGTTGGCTGCTGCAAGGAAAACTATTCAAGAGTTAGATACAAAGGATTAAGACAAATTGTATTAAAAGCACGATCGCAGGACATGGGGTTTTGAGCAAGTTGGACAGGGCAAAATTTGTTTAGTATTAGTTTTAATTTCATCAATTTATTGCCAAACAGCAGATGCCCAGGCCTAGGGAATGCTAATTCCCAAATTGCATAAAGTCCTGCTCGTTAAGTTTCAAGCAAAACCAACATTTCATATGCCAGGAGAAGTGAAAGTTGAAATTCAGAATGCAATTAGTAAACTAAAATTAACAGATAGTGACATCCAGCTTTTGGACGATGCCCAAGGTGAGAAAATATACCATGAATGTGTCTCCTATTTTGTTACATCAGGTGATAGGAGGTGGTAGTGGGAAGATTTTAAGTTTCCTTCATTTTCAAAAAGTGGATTAGAGTATCCGTTTAGTTATATAGACAGAATTATTCCTTTGACGGAGGGGAATGTCTGGTTAATTGTTGAAGATAATTCGGAGCCATTTTATCCAGTTTATGACTGTAATCCAAGGGTTATTAAAGATGTCATTGGCGAATGTTTTGGTTTTGAATATTATATTATCAATAAAAACAAAGAATGGTTATTGTGTGAGAATCACCACAACAG
Source organism: Chitinophagaceae bacterium (assembly GCA_016721085.1). GTDB lineage: Bacteria > Bacteroidota > Bacteroidia > Chitinophagales > Chitinophagaceae > Endoryza. Next base: position 6,219 of record JADKJI010000043.1, read on the forward strand.
GTTGATTGGTATAGGCGACAAATTGAGAAGTTCAAATTTTGATTGGCAATTAGACTAGATGATGAACTCATAAAATTCGGTTATTGCATCATGACGGTAGATGACCAAATACTGATCTTTAGGAATTCTTTTTATCTTTAGTACTAGGGCTGGGTTGTGGATCCCTGAAAACCGCTACAAATGCAAAGCCCTGAACGTTATGTGTAATATTAAACAACACCTTACACTTTATGACAATTCCTGACAAACTTCCAATAGCCAGAATGGAAGATTATCATACCCATTTTTTAGGAAAGGCTTCAGACGAGCGATTGTTTTGGGGTTATCAGACATTTGCTTTTTCCAAACCATTTTCAGAAATTGAACAGGGAGACGACTGGAAAAAATATAGAAAAGAATATGCTATACTTCATACGTTTGACTCGGATGGGAATTATATAGCTACAAGGCATTGGTCAGGTTTGGCGACTGAGACAGACGATCAGCAACTTGATAGTAAGCTACGGAAATGGTTTCTGAATTAGGCGATATTAATTTTCAAGATATCGAAATAAAAATATTTCACATACAACTTGACAATATAATCTATAGACTTGTTGCTGAAGAAGAAAGCGAAATGATAAACTTAGAACCAAGTTCGACAATCTCCTTTCAAGAACCGTGGGACGGCGAATATTACACTTGATAGAATCATTCAGATTTGCGCAGAAAAAATATACATATAACATTTGGTTTGCTGCTATGCTGGCGGATAAATAAATCATCTTTTTTTTGTTCTCTATCAGCTCCGGTTTGGACTGAACGGAATTCTATCTAATATTTTGTTGTTAACTTCAAGTTCATATTTTTATTTGGTCTTCTGTTCGGGCTGTAAATATAAATTCCAGCACATCAGCAAGCCCTGCCCATTGCATGAAATTTAAAATGAAATTCTAAAATGAGTTACGACATATTTTGTTACAAATCTATAACGGGCATACCGGATCAAGATGAAGCTGATACAGTTATTGAGGCTGACAATATCAAGCTTACAAAAATCGAAAGAAGCACAACTGCAAAATTTGCAATTGTAAAAGCACTTACACAATTTAATCCTCGACTTGAAACATTTGATTTTGATTATGACGAAATAGCAAGATTGACAACAACTACAATTGAAGAAGCTAAGAATAGGTTTGACCATATCGAACTTAATACGCCCGATGAGGACCTCGCTATTCAAATGACAGTTTACGATAATCATGTTTATATAAATGTGCCATATTGGTATAAAGGCGAACAAGCGAGAGAATTATTTCAGTATCTAATATCATATATTAAAATAATTGAGTGAGACAGCAGGTTACTTTGTGTTTGACCCCCAAATAGGAGAAGTATTTGATCCTGCTGAAAATGATTTTGATGGTTTAAACAAATATTTGTCAGTCAGTGAGCACATTGAAGAAATGATAAAAGGACAAGACTCTAAGCAAAATCAATTTAAGAAACCTTGGTGGAAATTTTGGTAGTTTTTCGTTTCTATGAACAAAGCAGCATGCATCATAGATAATTTCAAAACCTGGGCTCTAGATGGGCTTGATGAAATTCTGCTTAGTGGCAATTCGAATAATCAGCAGTTATTTATACTTTACACTACAATTAACCAGGTTAAATGGAAAGCTATTACCCAGCTTTCTCAAATACCTTGTCTCTTAGCAACAATATTTCGACACTATGCAAAAGCCATTTATTTTACTCCTATCTCTTTTCATGTCGCAAGAGATGTTTTCACAAACATTTTTTGAAGGTGATGTAATTTATAAATTCGACTTGCAAAAAAAAGATAGCTCTTTTGATGAAACATCAGTAATTACTTATCCTGCAAAAACGACAATTAGTATTTATAAAAATGGTGATTGGTTGCAAAAGCCCGATGATGGAATAATTGAGTATTCATATTTCAATCATTCTGACAATAGGCTTTATTGGAAAATCAAAAATGTTGATACTGTGTTTTATGAGTTAGGAAATAACCGAAGAGAAACAGAAGTTGACTCTACATTAGCATCAAAAATTGAGTATAATACTGACACAATTCTTGGTTTTCCTTGTAATAGATTAATTATTCAAACCCCAAAATTCAAACTTACATTTATTTATACAACTACTTTTGAAATTAATCCGTTGTGGTATAAAAATACAAAAATCGGTTACTATGATATATTATATGGATTGACAAAAGCTATTTATTTAGAATCAATAGTTGAAACAAAATATTTTATATCAACTATGACTGCACAAAATATTCATCCAAGAAAGATATCTGACAGAGAGTTTCCCGACATAAGAAAGGCGCCCTTACAAAGATTATAATACTGCTGTAAACAAACGGTTGGGAAAGAAACTGGCTGACGAAATAAGCATGGGCGATTGATTCTCTTTTGTACCTTAGTTTCCGCGGACAGAGTACTTTTGATTAATGGAGTAAAACAACGAACTTTAAGCTATAATTAATCTGACGTTCACGAGTGACAGAATTTGAATTCCTGTACTTCAATAAGCCGTGGACTCTATGTGCAACAATAAAATGACACATCTTACATTATATATGGTATTACTTTTTGGACTTATTTCGTGTGGACAAATTTCAAACGATAAGAAACCTCAAATAAAAGCTTCTGGAAAAATAGTATCGTCAAAAGAAGTATGGACTATTTATAGCAAACAAGACACGATATTCCATGTAAAAAGGCTTTTATCTTCTGACACAGGGTTGACTTTGCTTACATATGACATCAATACATCTAAACCTGAAGCAGCATCACAAAATTTCATTAACGCTAAGAAAGTTGAAAGTGAAAATGAAGCAGCTGCCATAAAATCTCAAAACGCTTCTCTTAATTGGACACCTTTTAAAACGACACCAATTTTATTTGTTCAAATTGAGGCATCTGCATTTAAGGATGAAATAGAGGCCCTTGAGGTTAGACAAAACATTGAACAAAAATTGAAGTTGCACTAAAAGGAAAGGGTCTTGGTGAATGGACTGCTGGAGATTTAGGTCCTGGTGGAGCAAATATGCTTTTTGAAGTTTCAAATATTGACAACTCAATTTCAATAATTATGGAAGTGCTTTCAAAAGCAGGATTGAATAAGAAAGCAATTATCGGCAGACGCATTAATACAGAAGCAGTAGACTGGTTTTATGAAGTAGTTTATCCCAGCAATTTCAATGGCGTTTTCCTAACCATGTAGGACATTGCTGCACATATCTCTGGAATTGCCAATAGTGGGTCTTGACATTAGAGCAATCAGCAGCGGTAAATATCATGTACTATGTTTCAAGGTTAACGAAAAAAGCCCAGTTTTAGTTCTTAACATTTAACTTTATCAAAAAGCCAAACAACGGTTCCAGTCGGAAGAATTTAAAATTCCCCACCATGGGCAACAACTAGTTGTTAGTGGAACTTTGCTTTCATCATGAAACTCGACTTTATAGATGCCACCGAGTGGATTTTCAAATGCGTCACCTAAATATCTCGTAAGACTATCTGAATACTCTGACGATGATAAGAATAGACTAGTTGACTCTATAAACGACCTTTGCCAAAATGTTATTACTCAAATTGATATTAATAAACTGCCATTTATTCAATCCTTAAATTGTTCATTGATTTTACAAGTTTCGGAAAGTGATACTGGTCTATTAAATGTTGGTGAGGAAGGTTTGTATGTATGTTTGCTAACATTGGTAGCATACAGAAGTATGGTGGAAATTATAGAAAATGTGAAATATGGTCATAACTGGCTGACTCCTGGGGAGTATTTGGACGAACCGGCATTTTTAATTTCTAAATATGGAAGTTGGTGAAGAAATGCTGCTAAAACTTGGTTTTGCGTCATGGCGGCGGACGCTTAAACCCTGATCGCCAAGAATTCTAATCATCTTTAAAACAGGGCTGGGCAAAGGATCCCTGACAATCGCTACGAGTCCAAAGCTCTGAATATTATTAAACATTTGTCTATGAAATTTCTCAAAAACTTTTGGCTTAAGTAAGCAAGACCAAACAAAAAGTCATCAGGAAGAAAACGGAATATGGAAATATTGAAGGAAAGGCTTCTTACTCAACTTGAGCCTTTCAAAAGGACTAACCTACATTCCTAAGACTGAAAAGTTGAAAGAGCATTTTCAATGATTCTAAAATTGGCGGATTACCATATCTAAGAAATTATGATGATTGGCCAATTTGCCCTAATTGCAAAAATCACATGCAACTCTTTTTACAGTTGAACCTTACTACTCTTCCAAGTAATGCGGAAAACAGCTTAATTCAATTATTCTACTGTACAAGTGAGGAACCACTTTGTGAGGTAGATTGTGATGCGTATTCAGCATTTTCCGAAAGCGTAGTATGTAGGAAAATTAAGATTGAAAATCCTCCTGTTCAACTTAAACCAAATCTTCTGGAAATATTTGAAGAAAAAAGAATAGTTGCATGGGTTCCTGTTGATGACTATCCACATTACGAAGAATTTGATGGTCTTGGAGTTGATATAGATGTGAATGATTATGAAATACTGGAAATTGAGGAGGTTGGCATTCCTAAAATTGGCGACAAACTTTTTGGCTGGCCTCACTGGGTACAGTCAGTAGAATATCCATTCGATAGAAAAACAACTCACAAATGAATTTACTTTTCCAATTTGATTCTGAGGATAATCTTCCTTATATGTTTGGAGATTCAGGCATTGGTCATTTGACACAAGCCCAGATAACCCAAATGAATTAGCTTTTGCGTGGGCGTGTTATTAACCAAACAATTTTCTAAGAAGAATTTGCAGCAAAAATAATTTGTCGTTAGAACTATCAGGGGTTTTGAAATTCCAACTTTAGTTTGGGCAGGACAGGCAACTTTGAACTTAAATCTGCTTCAACAAATAATTTTAATCAGCAGTAGTACAAGGGAAAGAATTCTAATTCTCAACCTGCATAAAGCGCTGAACTTTACCGCAATGTTAAAATCAACGCAACTGCATTGAGCTAATAATATGAGATAGAGCTTTTCCGTATTATAATTCCTGAATTGAAATTAATGGACTGTATTCCAGGCAATCAAAATCTAGCCTTGAATGATAAAGATCAGATTTAAGACTTGGTATCCTGCTCAAAAGCAAATTTCCCAAATGAAAAATAAAGTACATAACATACATCTCATCAATACCAGGATACTAGCCTTGTGCCTCTTATTTAGTTCAGTGCAAACGAAGGCACAAAAAAGCAGTACGCAACATCTTGCTCCATCTATTGCTGCCCCTTCCGTATTATTAAAAAATCAGAAGCCCACGGCTCATTGGATATGGGATTCAGGGCCTGATAATCCGCTAAACTATTATCTGCTCATCCGTAAAACATTTGAGCTGCAGCAAATACCTACAGAAGCGGAAGCCTTTATATCGGCATTTGCTTTTGCCGATGTTTATATTAACGGGAAGCTTGTAGACCGCTTTCCGACGAACTGTGATCCGGAATTCCAGGTGTATGAAAAATTTGATGTATCTGGTTATTTCAAAAAAGGTACCAATACAATTTCGGCTATGGTTTACAATTTTGGAACAGGAATGCATCACCGCATCAATGGCCGCGGAGGTTTCTTTTTCCAAGCGAAGTTGAACTTGGGAGAAAATAAGGTACTCGCGTTGAATTCAGATAACACATGGCGTGTAAAGAAAGCTGATGCATGGGATAACCAAACCGAGATGCGTTCATCAGACGCACATCTGATTGGTTTTGTTGAAAAATACGATGCCCGAAATATGCCTGAAGGCTGGAATGAAAGCAAGTTTGATCATACAAAATGGCAAGCGGCACGAATGTTAGGAATTCCTCCAATGGCTCCATGGAACAAGATTGTAGTAGTAGAACGGCCACCGTTATTCCATGAAATTGTTTATCCGGTCAGGCACTGGTTTGTTGGCAATAAAATCGTGTACGATTTTGGGAAGGAAATTACCGGAAAGCCTGTCATTGAACTATTTGCTAAAAACGCAGGAGCCAACTTTGAAATGGGAACCGCTGAGCGACTATTACCAGATAGTACTATTCTTTATAAAGAAAGGGTCAATTATACCGATTACTACACCGCAAAAAAAGGGAATGCAGAGTTGGAGTCCTGTCACCTGGCGGGGATTCCGTTACTTGTCGGTTACCGCCAGCGATAGTATTATTTTCAAAACCGTATCGGCTATTAACCGACATTACAATTATACCAACGAGGGTAGTTTCGAGTGCTCCGATCAGTTATTGAATAAGATTTTTGAAACAGGTGTATTCACTTTAAAACTATGCGGGCAGGATACTTATATGGATACGCCCTGGCGGGAACAAACACAGTATATTGCCGGTGACTCCCGTTATCTGCAAAAGTATGCCTACTATCCCTTCGGACTAAGTTCAGAATTTCTGATGCATTACAATATTTTATCTGGTGCATGGTCGCAGCGCTGGAGTCCTGAAGGTGCCATTCGTTCAAGATACCCTACCGACTATCTTCTGGGTGAGGGCACCTCGGTTTATCTCTTCGATTATGAATTAGAGTATGTCATTATGCTGGGTGAATACTACCAGTATTTCGGTAAGAAGGATGCGCTGAAACAAGTTTACCCAAATTTGAAAAAGCTGATGACCTATTTTGAAAAGTTTATTGGCAAAGAACATGGGTTGCTTTCCAAAATTCCTGGTTGGATCGTGCTCGATCACCCCGACACCTACCCGATGGATTTGAAAGATGAAATAACTGCTATGAATTGCCTGTATTACGAAGCATTGAAACAGGCAGCTATTATTGCAAAGACCATAAACAATGATGCTCAACAAGCCACCCAATGGAGCAAACAAGCCGATGTATTGAAATCAAACATCAGGAAATGGTTATGGTCACCCGATAAAAAGCTTTTTTTGGATAGTTACGGAAGCGAGAAATGCAATCAGCAAACCCAGGTGTATGCCATGCTTTATGGACTTGTGTAGCCAGGTGAAATGGCCTTTATGCAGGAAGCGGTTGCAGCCATGAACCGCAGTAGTGAACAATCTTTTTCTATTACCTCCTCTATTCGATGTTTGATGCAAAGCCACAATGGTCGCTCGATTTTATCCGCAACAACTGGGGAACTCAAATGAAAACACCATTATTCAATGGATCATGGCACGAAAACTGGGATATCGCAAACTTTTCGTCTGATCTTATGACTACTTCGCATGCCTGGTGCTCTGGTCCTACCGCACTTTTACCTCAGAAAGTACTGGGTGTTGAACCCACTTCAGCGGGCTGGCAGACTTTTTCTGTTAAACCAAACTTCTGTGATTTAAAATGGGCAAAGGGAATAGTACCTACCCCTTATGGATCCATTGCAGTAGACTGGGAAAATAATACTGAAGGAGTTTTTAAACTTTACGTTCTTGTACCTGATAAAACAACATCAAAAGTATCTGTTCCCGGAAATGATCCCACGAAAATCAAAATAAACAATTTGGCGTTTGACCGAAATCCTGCAATTAAATTGCTTGGAAGCGAAAATGGAAGGATTGAATTTCTGATTCCAGCAGGTGAGTATAGATTTGAGAAATCAGATAAGTAAAGAAAGACTTGTTGTAATAGGCGGTTTGGCAAAATGGTGGAGCGACGAATAGCGCCAAGGGGTGTTCATTTTACATCAGCTTAAACTTGCATAATACATGAAACAAATAGGCGACTTTTTACTAAATGGCTTTGCAATAATTGACAATATCTACTCGACCCAAGAAGTTGAAAAAGTTTTACAGCAAATTGATCAAACCAATTCAGAGAAGGAAACATTTAGAAAGTCAGGTGACCTTTTTGCTATCAGACAGTTTTTAAAAGAAGTTCCTGCAGCTCTTGACACAATAATCAATAACAATTTAAAATCTATTCTGACAGAACTAATGGGGGACAAATACTTCGTGGTAAAAAGCATCTATTTTGACAAACCACAAACATCAAACTGGTATGTTTCCTATCACCAGGATCTTACAATTTCTGTAGACAAGAAAGTTAGTTTGGATGGCTTTGGATTTTGGACTCTAAAACAAAACCAGTTTGCAGTTCAGCCGCCGCTTGAAATATTGCAGAACGTAGTGACAGTTCGCATACATCTTGACGATACTAATGAAAATAACGGAGCATTAAAAGTCATTCCCAAATCTCATTTAAAAGGTATTTACCGTCCAGAAAATATTGACTGGACAACCGAGAATGAAGTTACCTGTAACGTTTCTAAAGGAGGCATAATGCTCATGAAACCGTTATTGCTGCACAGTTCAGGCAGAACAACAGATAACAGACAAAGACGAGTAATACACATTGAATTTTCAAATCAGGAATTACCGGCAGAATTAAATTGGGCAGAACGAATAAAATTAAATTAACAAGCCGGTAAAGACCACAAAGGTTTTGAATAACTGCATCTAGCCTCTGAGGTTCCAAACCTTTGTGGTCTGGCAGTGTCCCCTGCATACTTCATAACAGTAGAAGTTCCAGTGCGTGAAACACTGAGATCCCCAGATTTGTGCGTGAAGCACGCACCTCAGGAAAAATCAGACTTAGTACGCAAGTTATTCTGCCCCGCTCTCTAAAAATAACATTCGTTCCAGCAGAAAACCAACAGCAGAGGCGTAGCCTCGATTGCAAATTGTAGCCCCGGATTTCAATCCGGGGTGATGGAATGCTAAATGTATGGACAAATGGATAAAGACCACAAAGGTTTTGAATAACAGCATCTAGCCCCTGAGGTTCCAAACCTTTGTGGTCTCGCAGTGTCGGGTACATACTTCATAACAGTCGAAGTTCCAGTGCGTGAAACACTGAAATGATCCCCAGAATTATTGAGGTGCGTGAAGACACGCACCTCAGCGGAAAAATCAGACTTAGTACGCATGATATTCTGACCTATTCTCTATAAATAACATTCGTTCCAGCAGAAAACCCACAGCAGAGGCGTAGCCTCGATTGCATATTGTAGCCCCGGATTTCAATCCGGGGTGATGGAATGCAAAAGGATGGACAAATGGATAAAGACCACAAAGGTTTTGAATAGCTGCATCTAGCCCCTGAGGTTCCAAACCTTTGTGGTCTCGCACCCCTTTTTACCCAGGGGGGTTACCCGTGGGGGGAAAAGTGACAGTCTCCGGAATAATCGAGGTGCGTGGAGACACGCACCTCAGCGGAATATACCCCATCCTGTCCATCCCAAATATCCTTTCACATCATGGTCCTGTATTGAGACCATTGAATATTACCTGGAATAGTTTACAGAATTGACAACCAACTAATAATACTTTATGAAATTTGGCCTTCTTGGCAGGTCCATTGTAAATACCTAACTTATGATTTTGTTGAACTAAAGTTTGACAAAAGGTATGATGTCTGGATTATTTTTTGGATTAGGGCTATTTCTAAATGGAACATAACGGAATACAATACAAGTTCAAAGCAAAACCTTGGCAATATGATGGGCCCAATGGCTGGCATTTTATTTCATTACCTTTTGATACTGCGAATGAAATTAGAGATAACTTTAAATGGGATGAAGAAGGTTGGGGGCGACTAAAGGTTACTGCAAAAATTGGGGAGTCTGAATGGAGAACCGCCATTTGGTTTGACACAAAACAGAAAACCTATCTTCTGCCGCTAAAAGCTGAAATCCGTAAACTGGAACAAATTAAAATTGGAAAGTTTCTTACAGTAAATATTTGGGTTTAAAATAAAATATAATAAAAATGACAAATGCAATTAATTGGTTTGAAATCCCAGTAACAGATTTCACAAGAGCAAAGAAATTTTATGAAACTTTATTAGGTGCAGAAATCATGGAAGTGCCTTTCCCCAATGGAAAATATGGTATGCTTCCTGCCGATATGGAAAAAGGTGTTGGTGGCGGACTTGTGCAAGGAGAAGGTTTTGAGCCTTCCGACAAAGGAACAATAGTTTACCTTAACGGGGGTGACGATTTGAGTGGTTCATTGAGTAGGGTAGAGCAGGCCGGTGGGAAAATCGTTATGCCAAAAACATCAATTGGACAAAATGGATTTATGGCCCTTTTTATAGACACAGAAGGAAATAAAGTGGCTTTGCATTCAATGAAATAAATTAATATGACGTACGGTGTAGAAATCTTAATGCAGAAGACAAGGACAATAACAAAGGCCAATACATCACCAAATTGAAAACAAAGCGACCCATTCATACGGATTTTCAATTCTTTTTGGACTTCAAAGATCCAAAACTAATTGACTTATTTAAAGATCTGAGAGAATACATTCTGCAGCTACACCCCGATTGTAACGAGCTTCTTTACCATACCCACGCGTTGACTGCCGTTTTTTCAATTTCCGATAAACTATCAGATGCTTTTTGTATGCTGCCAATTTATACCAACCACCTGAACTTAGGGTTTAATAAAGGAACAATTTTGAAAGACCCTAATAAACTCTTAACCGGAACGGGTAATTTAATTAGACATATTGACATAAAGAAAGCAAGCGATTACAGAAACCCCAAAGTAAAAGCTTTGATACAGGAAGCTATTGAACTTGCAATTAAGGATATGGACAAGCCGACGAAATTAATTGGAAGTACAATATCAAAAATCAAGAAGAAATGAAAACTGCTTAAAGCGATAGTTATGAAACAAAAATTGATAAGTTTATTTATTGGTATTGCTATAAACACTTGTTGCTATTGCCAATGTGACACTAAAATTATTTTATCTTCTACGGGTGCAGAAATTTTAAATAAGCAAAATGAAGTTATAATAAAAGATACGGAGCGAATAACTACTATTAAATACGATACTAAAAAAATTGAAATTATCACTGAAAATAATACCCGGCTTGGAGCTATTGATTCAATTTACTGCAACTGGAAAATCCCATTTAAAGAAGGTAAAACATACATCAAGGGAAGGCTTAGCTTTGAGAATGGTGAAGTATGGGTAACAACACTAACTATTACAGGTAAAGACGGGAAGCTGACTTTGCTGGCTGATATGGATCATCCTGACGCCAATAGAATGCTTTTTGTGCTTGACAAATTTGAAGAAAACAAATAAATACTGCCATGAAAAACAGCATCAACAAATTAGTGATAGCATTAATTATTACTAATCTAATGGGTTGTGGAGATTCTCAAAAGAGTTCTTCCGGCAACGGCAATATAGATACATCATCTACTCAAACTGCGACAAAAAAGTCTGATATGATTGCTAATAAGATAACCCCTTGCCTTTGGGTTGATAAAGATGCAAAGGCTGTAGTTGACTATTACCTATCTATTTTCAAGAATGGTAAAATGAAGGAATACCGCCAATATAAAAATCCGCCAGAAGCAAAAGAACAAGGTGGGCAAGACAGTTTTGAAACTGCAATAATGGAAATTGGCGGAATCGAATTCAGTATTTTGGCTGCAGGTCCATACTTTAAGTTTAATGAATCGGTTTCGTTTGTTATTAATTGTAAAGACCAGGCCGAAGTGGATTATTATTGGAATGCCCTGACTACAAACGGAGGACAGGAAAGCGCTTGTGGATGGTGTAAAGACAAATATGGTTTATCGTGGCAGGTGGTTCCTGTAGAATATTTTGACCTGATAAACAGCGATGATCCAAAAGTCAGAGAAAAAGCTATGAGGAATACACTAAAGCAGAAAAAGTTAATACTTTCAGAACTTAAATAAAAGTGCAAATTATCTAACTGTCAATTGACAAGCCGATATTAACTAAAGTGTACAGAATGCGACAATCAGCAAGTGAAATTTTAGTAAAAACGGAAAACTACCTCGATACTCTAAGTAATCAGTTAATTGAAGGGCTCACCCAAATAATTGAAGGAGATTGGGGTATTAGCAAATCAACTACTGTTGACAAAGTAAACCTGCTGGAAATTGAAGTATTTATTGACGGCCACCGCATAGTATTGTATCCAATGGGCAGCTCTTCTACTCAGCTAGGATACAGAACTGTTTTAAAAGAAGAATACGCTGACGGAATTCTCAATGATGAAGAATTGAATCCCAATTTAGACGAATATGATTTTCAAAATGACGCAGATAATCAGGATTTGTTTGAATTTGACAAAGCCCAGCGGGAACTATTCTTGCAATGGTTTATAAGATGTTGGAATAGAACAGATAATACTAAGCTGACAATACCTGTTTATCTTACTTTTCATGATACTGGTGATTCATTAGACTTAAAGCGGAATAAGTGGGTAAGCGAAAAATAAACCCTTGCTAACCAATTTCTCCACAGACTGGGCTAAGCGCAATTAGAATAGAGCAACCCATACCTAACTATTTCGTATACATGGAATTTGGAACCTTAGAAATGTTTGGTTTTGAACATTAATTATTAACTTCAAACAACCAAACAAAACTCTACAAAAATGAAACGACTGATTTTTGTTATAATATTTGGGTTGTTTACCAGCAGCTCTTTCGCCCAAACTTTACCGGACTTTGATGCTATCAAACTCGATAAAAGGGAGGATTTTAATGCAGCAGCTGATAATGCAGCTTTACAAGCCTCAAATTTCCTTCTCTCAACAGCATTGGAAAAAAACAATCTTGACAGGCTAAAATCACTTGAATATGTAATCAAATGGATGTCAGGAACTCCAGATTATAGTTTTACCCTGGATGAGCAAGCTACAAAGTTTGCAAAAAAGAATGATGACCTCTTGGGCCTATACATGGCTGCTATGACAAAGTATGTTTTAGAGAACAAAGAGGATTCCAAAGACCAGAATAAAATCAAACTCAATGCCGTTAAGCTGATTATTGAGTATGCTAAAAATGAAAAGAATAAAGTCAAATTAAATTCTGAGTTAAAAAAGGCAATTGAAGCTGACAATAAAGGACAACTTGCAGAATATTTGAATCACTAGTAGCCAGGACACTTCAAATAAGTATAAGATATATAGTATTTGAGTAAGTATAAAGATGAGCAAAATAGAATTTATTCCACTTATTGAACCAGCAACTATAAAAGACAAGAATAGTGAGAATATTCCAAGTGGAACTCGTTTGAATAATGCTAAAGAATGGGATATCTATCAAAAGTGTGAAATTGAAAAGAGCTATATAAATTTTCCCGAGCCGATACTTAGCGGGATTTATCAATATAGACTTTTTGATATTTCCCTTGAAGATATAGAAAGAGTAATAAAGCTTCATTGGAGATACCGATATAAATGAATCTATTTCACTTTTTGGTGGCTATGCAATTTCATTAAATGACACTATTGAACTATTTCCTCAATGTTGCGGGCTTTTAGGGGAAATTGAAGTCTGGAAAAAATTACTTAATGAAGACTTTGATGAATTTTATCTAACTGAAGGCATCCTTCACCAATAATAACAAAAGTGGAAATGAACTTGTGATTTATTGTAAAGACGAATATGAAATATTTCCAAAGAGGGGGTTGGGGTTGATTTATAATGATACAAAAAGGCTCTCTGAAGCTTATTAGCGAATTGATGGATTTTTCAATTAATCTCAACTCAATATCAGGCAAATTCAAAACTAATAATTTGTCTGATATTATGATTTGGGGGATCGAATAGCAGGTAAACTTAATATATTGAATACGGTATTCTACCTTCAGATGTAGATCTTGATTTTCTATATATTGACTTGAATATGGCTAGCTAGTGTAAAATGTTTAATCACCGTACCTTACCTAAGATTGACTAAAATATGTTTAATTTATTTCGGTTAAATAGGAAAATTCCTGAGTTTGATAGATTAAAAGGGTATCAGTTTCAGAACTATTATTTTCGGCGGATAGCTCCATGGGCCTGGCAAGATAAGTTCACTATTTTTGTTATTGAGGTCCCTTGATTTTTCATTGCTGCTAATGGGCAGCTAACTATTTCTGATTATGTATATACTGTTGCTCGTGAATATCGGGGAAAAGTTCCGGAACTTCTAGATGGAACGATAATAAACGAAAGAAAGAAGGAACATGAATGTGGAAGAGCCCAGAAGTTGAAACGTAAGGGTAAAAGTATTTAGTATCACTTATCTATAATATATGAAAGGTACAAGCTTTTAGAAAGGCATTTGAGTATACGATATTTTTGATAAGTTATTAAAAAAGCAGAATCTTCAATTTGTAGACCTGATATAGATTTCAAATGAATAAAGACATTTTAATAAAAGAAATTATTGAAGGTCAAAGGATTCCGCGGGGAAAGGGGGGGTGGGGGTTGTAAGGGGGGAGTAGAGGAGCCGAGCAGGAGGTAAAGGGAGAGGGAAGGGGGTGTGGGAGAAAGGGGGGGGTTCAAACCCCCCCTTTCCCCCCACCCCCCAACCGCCACCCCCAAAACAAAAAATATACCCACCCCCCCCCTTTTTCCCCAACCCCATAAACTTACCCCCCCCCACACACCCACCACCCCCAACCCAACAACCATCTCCCGTTTTCCCGGGTTACCAGCGAACCGGTTCCTTTCCCCCCCTAACCACCTATTATCACTGCGGAGGCACGGTATATATTTATATTAATTATTATTATTATTATAAAAAAAAAACCGTTTTTGGGGGATAGCTTTAGAGAAAAAAAATGAACCAATTGTACCATGTCTATAGAATTTTAAGGGAAGATTCAAAAGGAGAGGTTAACCGGAAAGGATTTAGCAAGGTTTAGGAATGAATTGCCAGTCAAAGAATATTTATTTCCAAAGCTTTTTGACTTTCTAAATAAGAAATTATCAGTAGAAGATTGTAAGAATGACTTTACTCTTACCAATAAATTTTGTGATAACGAAAATATCGAGAAGCCGGCATTAATTAAGTGGTTAGATGAACAAGGTGCAGCTTGTGATTGTGAAATTTTGAACTTAGAAGATGCTTTTCAATACCTGCATCCTATAGTAGCCATACCAAAGCCTAAACCACTGAGTAAAAGACAAAAGCTCAATAGCTTAGAGTTGAGTAATGGTTTTAATATTCCAAGTGTACCGTCACCTTGGGTTTTGACGGAAACAATTTTGAACGACGAACCAGTTTACTCCTTTCAGATTGGTAAAGGAACGGACTGTATTGTAAGTTTAGAAGGTTTATTTCCGATTGCGCAATTTGAGAATGACCAGTATTGGATTGATTTGTGGTTCAAAGAGACAGAATTAAATTGCAGCCCTGAAGATTTAATTGTCGAGAGAACAGAACTTGATAACTATTTTAGTTTGGCAGTGAAATCCAAAAATTGGATACCTGTTTTATACTGGATCAAAAGCAAAGGGTCATACAAATGGCATTTAAGAATGAAAACAGGCATTAGCAGACAAAAGGGCGACGGTAGGAGATTGCCAAACTTAAACTGCATTGAGCTTAAAGAGCAATGACTTTTTATGCAATAAGCTCAATTAACAATATTTAGGATATGTGGAAAGCCACTCATTGGATTATGATTTTATCTTAAGCATTTTCAATGAATAATTTGAAGTACTCACTCTTTTCTTTTCTCGCAAGTTTCATTTGTATCATTGGATTGCTGATTCACAACTATAATCTAGCAAAAATATACCTTTCTGCTAGGGGGAAAAACAGGGCTCTATTTGGTTTAACCGAGCTTAACCGACTATATGTTAAGCTGTATTTTATTCCTTTTGCTTTACTAGCAATATTATTTGTAATTCTTGCGTGGAGGAAAAAGGAAAACAGCAGTTGCTTATCGGAACACTTCTTTTTTAGGATTTCTATATTTTGCTTTTTCTACCGTTTTTGGCTATTAATGATTTAGTTAAAAAGGTAACATCAAGCACTTATCTCAAGTAAAGTCTTATCTATATTTACCCTGAATTATAGTGCCAGCCAATTTTAGTATCTTCATTACAACATCAAATTGGTATTTGCTACAATCAGCTAAAATCGTTATTTGATATAGGCTATAATTATATGCGTTTATTCTAAAGTATCATTCTAACATAAACAAAGTACAATTTATAAGGATGAGTAAAACCGTATTAATTACAGGAACAAGCAAAGGAATTGGATTGGCACTTACTAAAGCATTTCTAGCCAATGATTATAAAGTTATTGGAACCTGTAGGTCTGGGCGTAGTAATGACTTACAACACCCCGAGTATACAGTATATGCACTAGATCTAGCAAACCTGGAGAGTATAAAGCAGTTTGAAACCAATTTTCATAATCTGAAAATAGATTTTGATATAGTTATTAATAATGCAGGCATCGGTCCTGATTTAGATTTTGAGTATCCTGAAGAAATTTCATTCAAAGAGACATTTGATGTTAATGTAACTGGAACCACCTTTTTCACAGAGCAAATTTGTAAATACGTTGCCCTTAATGGTAAAATCATCAATATTTCCTCCAAAATGGGCTCAATAGATCTTTGTGAATTGACTGATTCTGTAGCGTATAGAATGTCTAAAGCAGCATTAAATATGTATACAAAAATATTGACCAACAGACTACGGGGAAAGCAGTCTGTTGCTTCCATTCATCCCGGGTGGGTAAGAACTACAATTGCAAAGAGTAATGTCAATGGACGATTATCGCCGGAAGAGTCTGCTCAACGGATTTATGAATTTGTAGTAAGTGATTTCAGGACAGGAATATTTTGGAATGTGGAGACGCAAACAGAGTGTTCTTGGTGAAAAGTACTCAACAACAATAGTTATTATATTGTTCAGTTCTTTTTCCCATTTAATCCGGTTACAGCAAGAAGTAAGATATAACCCATTCGTATAAATTCAAACAGATGACTAGAAACTTAGAAGTACTTCTTACTGATTTGGAAAAATATATTCCAGTTTATGAAAGACAAGAATTGGATATTTCTACATCAAATATCGGATGGCAGATTGAACACTCATTGCTGACGCTAGATCGTGTTATGGAAGCACTAGCAAAATCAAACAAAGAGGAATATAAATGGAAATTTAGCCTGTCCAGAATTATTATTATGGCTACTAAAAGAATTCCCAGGGGAAGAGCAAAATCACCCAAATCTGTGCGACCACAAACTGACATACACAAGGAATCACTTAGTTTACACTTAAAGTTAACCAGAGATAATTTGAAACAATTAGAACATTTGGATTATGGACAGTATTTTGATCATCCGTATTTTGGGCATTTAAAATTAAAGCAGGCCATAAGATTCTTAGAAATACACACACTGCATCATTTAAAGATAATCAGGGATATTAAGGGAAAGAAGTAATATATTGTTTATACTATTGGATAGTATTGATGGTATAAATGCGTGTTCTCATAATCAAAAATGTTGGGCAATAAATTCTATCTTTATAAGATGGGGGAACTGCAAAAAAATACGATTGGTGAAAAGTTAAAACACTTCAGGCGAATCAGTTGTTTATCGCAGGAAAAGCTTGCCGAACTATCTGGAATTTCGATTCGGACAATACAAAGAATCGAAGAAGGTTCATCTGAAGGAAGTGGATTTACTATTGCCGCTCTTGCTAAGGCTTTAAACATAAACACAATTGATTTAATACAGCCGGGCCTTCAAAGCGGACTGCCATCATCTACCGACAATATTTCAAAGTTGAAAATATTGAATCTAAGTGCAATAGCCTTGATTGTAATTCCTTTTGCAAATGTTCTCTTACCAGGGTATTTATTTTGGAAGAACAGACAAGATGAACAAGTGAAAGAAATTGGGAGCCGGATTCTTAGTTTTCAGATCTTTTGGGCCTTGGGTACACTGGTACTTTCAATTCTAGTTCCTGCTTTGCTTTTGCTTCTGTTTTCTTCACTGCGTACTGGAAGTATTCCTCTTTATGTACCAATTTATTTTCTATCCGCCTTTACTAATATTTTCTTTGTTATTCATTTCGCCATCAACATAAATAAGCAACAGCCTATTTTGGAGAACATTCCTAAAATGCTGTAAATCAGAGCTTGTCGTAAAACTGTCGTAATAATGGCGTAGCTTATAGTATTGTTCGGGATGATCAGAAATCTAATTTTGGATTGTCTCAAAACACCCAAAAGATGAATAAAGCCATTTTAATAATTCTCTCCCTTTTCCTCAGTCTAAACAGTTTCTCTCAACAAAATTTACCGTCAATTAAAGCCAACTCAACCGCAGTTGATATTAGAGTTGATGACGATTATTTTGTAAAGGGTGGATGGACCCTGGATTCGACCAAGAAGCCTGATATCTTTTCTATTGGTAGTAAATGGCTTTACGATTCTAAACAAGTGACTTTTATAACAGATATTGATTCATTATCTGTGAGCATTCCACCCAATAGTAAGTATGATTTCATCATTTTACTGAATGGAAGAACCCCTTGCTATATTCGGATTGCAACACTTGCAAATCCAATATTTATGAGCTTTAAGATTCTTGTCCCGCTGTTGATTGGGATTATACTATTTCTACTATTGCTTTTTGTATTTAGAAAAAAATTACACACAAGAACTCTTTTATATTTTGGGTATGGAGGGCCTCTGGCTTTTTGGGTAACGACATTTGTAAGTGGGTATATCCATGGCAACTACAATCATTTTAAAGAAGCTATTAGTGAATTAGGGGCAATTGGAACGAAATCCGAGATTATTACGTCATCGCTGCTTATGTTGATTGCAGTATTTACCATTTTGTTTTCAATAGGATTTTATAGGGCTTCCAGGGAAAATAACCTGTCGACAATTCCTGCACTATTATCTTTTGTAATGCCGTTTACAATAATCTGGGCAGGGATCTTCGCAATGGGTAATGAATTCCATAGTTTAACGGGTCCACTGCCCGTTCTATTGATAATTGCTTTTCTATTGGGGTATTTTTTATGGAAAAAGGCTCTGGCATTTAAAGGATTGGCAATTGTTTCATTACTCTGCTTTTTCATTTCAGCACTTATTTTACTTAAACTTTTAGAGCCTTTTGGATATCAGTACGAAGGATTAATTCAGCGATTCTTTTATTTGGGCTGGACTATTTGGACAGTTTCAATAGCAAAGACACTTTCCAAAAAATAATTGTCAATAAATTAGCGCAACTCAAAAGTTGCGCATATATTCGCAACTAGGAAGTTGCGTAAAAGACAATTCAAGGCCATAACTGATTTCACCCGCAGGTTAATTTGGCTTTGATTGCTATGCAGGCTCTAACACCAAAATAAATGGTGTTAGAATTTGGGAAAGACATAGTGACACAAAAAATTATATAATGGATATTAAAGAACAAATCAAAGAGTATATCGCGAGCCAGCCTGAACAAAAGCGATCTGATATGCAGGAATTGCATGACATTACTCTTAAGTTGTTACCAAAATGTAAACTGTGGTTTTTGGATGGGAAGAATAGCGAGAATAAAGTTGTTTCTAATCCTAATATTGGATATGGACTTCAGACCTTGAAGTACGCAGACGGAAAAACAAAAGAGTTTTATCAGGTTGGTCTCAGTGCCAACACCACTGGTATTTCAGTGTACATAATGGGAGTTGATGATAAGACATATCTTTCTAAAACTTATGGCAAAAAGTTGGGAAAGGCGTCTATTACTGGTTACTGTCTTAAATTCAAATCTTTGAAAGATATAGATATTGATATACTTAAGGAGGTAATACAATTTGGGGGTTCTGCTAAGAAGGGAAAGTAAATAAAGGCATAAATACTATTTCGACATCTGCAAATTAAATACAATGAACAGTCCTCTTTTAGTAGCAAACGCAACAATAGCATTTGGATCGATTTCAATCCTTTGTCTCCTGATTTTACATTTTGTAAGTCCAGAGTTTAAACCTGGTTTCAGAATGGTAAGTGAATATGCTATGGGGAAATACAAATGGCTTTTGACTGTTTTTTTTATTAGCTGGGGACTTTGTTCCATAACCGCAACACTTATGTTATGGAATATTGTTAACTCTGGATGGGCCAAATTCGGAGTAGTATTATTGTTTGTTACAGGAGTTGGGGCATTACTGGGTGGATTATTCGATGTGAAACATAAGTTACATGGACTTGCCTTTGCAATTGGAGTCCCTTTTATGCCAATTGGTGCCTTACTTATTTCTTATAACTTAATAGATAAAGCAGAATGGTTGCCTTTTAGTACTACACTATTAGTATCCGCTCATAGTATTTGGATAAGTCTGATTTTTATGGCGGGGTTAATGATGTATTTCTTCTCCAGCCTAAAGAAAGCAGGTATTGCTTTTGGACCGGATGTTCCCCCGTTGACAGTATTACCCAAAGGAGTGATTGGTATTCATGGATGGGCGAACAGGATATTGGTGTTGTGCTATTTGCTATATCCTATATTAGTTGCAAGCATAGTAGTGAAATCAATGTAAATACTAAAACGATTATCATGTCATTTCAAGCGTATATAGACAATATCAAAGCCAAGACTGGGAAGACTCCAGCTGATTTTAAAAAATTGGCAGAGAAAAAAGGTTTTATTGTAAAAGGGGATATGAATCCGAAAACAAAAGCTACTGAAATCACCAATTGGCTTAAGGACGAATTTGAATTAGGGCATGGTCATGCGATGGCTATTTATGCAACATTTAAGGGGAAGACAAAATAGATTCTGCACTACTCATTCCTTTGAAACTATATTCAATAATTCGTGCAATGAGACTTTTTGCAATCGAAACGATATGGAATGAAGATCAAGCGGTACTTTGTATCGTGGAATAAAATAAGCAAAATTATTTATTCTTTAAGTTAGCTTTAAATATCCCATTAGGCTGCACCGAGGTAAATGAAATGGCTCTGTTTTCATTCATCTGAAAAGTAATAGTATAGCCTTGTTTGTTTTTTACTGTGAAGATATCTTTTGCAATAGGCACCATTTCATCATCTTCCTGACCTACAACTTTTGCTATAAGTTTCCCTTCAATAATTTCCAGAATAACATCTACTTTATATGTTTCTAGGGTGTATACACCTGCATATTTTTCCAATTCAGCAGGGGCGAGGGAGTATTTTCCTGATTGCGTCAATACAAGTATTTTGTTTTGAGTTCTTATATCTTTTTTAATGGACAGTGCTTTGTTGTAGTTTGTTATGGCATTAAGTGAATCCTTTTTTGCTACAAAATAGTCGCCATAAGAATCATACACATTATTGCTATTGGGAAAGTTTTCAATATTTAGGGAAAACAGGGCCTGGGCTCTGGGATATTGTTTTTTTGACAGAGCGTCATATGCCAGATAATTTATAAATGCTTCTGGAGGGGCATTTTTATATCCCAATTCATCTGATATCCTTTTATAATGCTGTCTGTATTTACCTGCTATGCTGGCTGATGAATCACTTAATTCCTTTGTTGTTATATTTATCTGATAATAGTCGAAAATGTACCGAAATCCATCATATTCGCTTATTAACGGAACTGAATTATGATCTTCTGTAGCATAATATTTTAGCGAGTATTTTAATTGCGAACTGGTCTGGCTTTTAAGGAATTTATCCAATGCGAAAATGGATCGGATATGCTGTGTTTCTTCTGACTTGTCTTTTTTCAAATTAGCTAAACTCATTCCTGCTGGCATTGTGTTAGCAGTACCGATAAAAAGTCGTTTACCCTTTAAGTTCTTACTGTCTAAATGAGAAATTGTGTTTTTTAGGTGCTTCTGATTCTCATACCACATACTTGGATCAATTGCTATATAAGCATTAAATAGACTTGATGAATGGGTAAGCATGTCTATTACAGTAAGTCCTCCGAGGGAATGTCCAATTATAACTTTGTATGGTGCCGTCTTATAGTTTTTATCTACATAGTGCATTAGCTCATTCTCAAGGAATTTCAAAAACGGATTTACCTTTCTTACTCCAGCTGAATCTGTTAACGATGGAGTAAGGTCCCTAAACCGATTTGTATTTTCTATTCCTATCACTATCATTTCTGGAACAACAGTATTACCATTAGCCTGGCTCAGTTGCTGAATTATTCCTAGTGTTGAGAAGAAATGGGCATCTCCATCTAATACATATACAACTGGATACTTTTTACCAGGAATAGGGAATGTGGTAGTTTGTTCAGGAGAGTATATCCAGATCCGTCTGTTTTCATTAAGTGTTTTGGAGAAGATAGTTATCTTTTTTCCCACTAATATGTTTTCAGCTGACTGGGCTCTTGTTACATTTTGTATAACAAGAAGAAACATGAGTAATGATAATGATTTCATCAGGAGGTTGTTTTATCAGCATCGGCATATTCCAGAATGTCTGCAGGTTGACAATCCAGTGTTTTGCAAATAGCTTCTAATGTGCTAAAACGGATGGCTTTTGCTTTT
Source organism: Chitinophagaceae bacterium (assembly GCA_016721085.1). GTDB lineage: Bacteria > Bacteroidota > Bacteroidia > Chitinophagales > Chitinophagaceae > Endoryza. The sequence goes on from JADKJI010000043.1 coordinate 28,514, forward strand.
CCTGTTTTAAGTATCGAAAGATTAGAAAGCGTTAAGCCAACTTTCTCTGATAGTTCATTAAGCGACATTTTTCGCTTAGCCATCATTACGTCCAGGTTTACGATTATAGGCATCTTTTAAACAGTTAATTCGTTTTCTTCCTGAATTTCTATTCCGCGTTTAAATATCTGGGAAACGATGTAAATCATACCAGCCATGAAAAGGTATTCATCTTCGCTGGTATTAGCTGTTAACACTACACCAGTATCCTGAGTTAGATAATGAAGATAGATTTTCCAAAAAACGCTGCCAATAATCCAAACAAAGAATAAGAGGTAAGCGATAGTTTCTAATTTTCTTTCTACTTTAATAGAAAACGGCGATTGAAGTGTAATCTTCGACAACAAATCATATACTACATACCAGATTATGGATTTTAAAACTGAAACTGCAATGGTCATGCTCATCGCATACACGTAGTACCAAACACTATGCTCACGGATGCTAAATAGATTTAAGTCTACTTGGTAAGTACGCTGTGCCCATTCGGGGTTGATAAAACTTGATACTAACGTAAGCAGCTGGCTGCCCCATGTAATCGAATAACCTATTGCTGCGAGCAAGGCTAAAACTTTCGAGACTGCAAGAATGGTATCTGTTTTTGCTTTCATTTTTATTCGTTTAGAACGCAAATATAGATAAAAATTTATTGATAAACAATAAATAATTGTTGAAAAGGAGGAAGTATGGTATGCTTTTGACTGCTAATGTTTGCTATAGTTCATTCTAACCAGCATTAACTCAGTTATTTATATAGATTCAGAAATTTGGTTAATATTCCGGTTTTAGATGGTTGTAGATGGTTCAAAACCCTTAAGGGTTTTGAACCATACATATAGTAAACTATACTGTTTGTATATATTATTAAAGGTTGAATAACGCTATTACCTATTTTAGGGTAATCAACAAATCAACTGTATAGTATGTATAATTTAAGTAATGTGAGAATGACCTTGCTTTTAGTAGCCTCCATCTTTATAAGCTCAACGGGCTATTCACAAAAAACCTATTCCAAAGAAACAATAGATAAAATTCGTGAGGTTGAAAATAACATTTCCGGAGGCCTTTTACTTAATGATGAAAAGCCCGGAACCATCATTGAGCGGATGGCAAAATATAAGGTTAAGGGATTAAGCCTTGCAGTGATTCACAATTATAAAGTTGTTTGGGCAAAAGGATATGGATGGGCTGATGAAGCAGAGAAGAGACCAATGACAGCTGCCACATTATTTGAACCAGGATCCATTTCCAAATCATTAAATGCAGTAGGCATATTAAAATTGGCACAGGATAAAAAACTTGACCTGTATACAGATATCAATAACTATTTGACCTCCTGGAAATTCCCTTACGATTCACTTTCAAAAGGGAAAAAGATAACATTGGCTAATTTATTAAGTCATACCGGAGGTTTAACGGTTCATGGATTCCCGGGGCATGATATTAAAGGGCCCATTCCAACATTATTGCAGGTATTGGATGGTAAATCGCCCTCTTTTACACCAGCTGTCCGCAGTATGTATGAACCAGGTTTAAGACACGAATATTCAGGTGGAGGAACTTCTATTTCTCAAGTTATTTTAACTGATATTGTAAAGCAACCCTATGATGTTTGGATGTATGAAAATGTTCTTAAACCAATTGGAATGACGCATAGTACCTATGCCCAGCCACCGGCACCAGCACTCAGGAAAATGCTTGCCTCTGCTTACAATAGAGATGGTCAGCCAATCGATGGGAAGTTTCATGTCTATCCTGAGCAAGCGGCAGCAGGATTATGGATGACTCCAACTGATTTGAGTAATTATATAATCGATATGCAATTGGCCTATCAGGGTAAAAAATCAAAAGTGCTGAATGCCGATATGGTGAAATTGCATTTGACGCCATATATAGATGAAAGTGCAGCCATGGGGACATTTATTGAAAATCATGATGGGGCTATGTACTTTCAGCACGGTGCAGGTAATGATGGATTCTGCGGACAGTTTTTTGGAAGCCTTGATGACGGAAATGGAGTAGTCATATTCTTAAATACCGATTTCTATAAAATTATTCCAGAAGTTATAAATAGTGTGGCCAAGGCTTATAATTGGAAAAATTTTTACAGGGAGCCTAGAAGAAAAAATAGTATAACTGTTGATGAGAAATTAATAAAGACATACGAAGGCGTGTATTTATATGATGATTCCTGGGCAGCCATAGGTAAAATGGATAATGAGTTTCATTACTATGCGAATTTTACCTATGCAAAAATGTATTTTACTACACCAACAAGTTTTTTCAATGAAGAATTCCAGGCAGAGAAGGATATGAAAAAAGACGATATGGGTAATGTGATAGGATATAGTCGAATGGTTAATGGAAAAGAGTACCCGATGGCTAAGAAAATTACAAACATTGATACTTTAAAATTAGCTAACCAGTTATTTGGTGATATCGCATGGTATCTTTTTGAAATTAAGAATTATAAGGAGTCGCTTGCTTACTTTAAACGTGGTACACAAGTTTATCCGGAAGACTTAAATATGTTAATCAATATGGCTCACCTCTATCTCTTTAATAACGAGTATACCAAGGCCAGAGATATCTATAAAGCTCATCAAAAGGATATGATTAAACCGGGTTATAGCTGGGAAGATTTGATGCGGGATGATTACACCTACTTCAGGGATAAGAAGTATGATATGAAGCTATTTGAACAAGTTTTTACGGAGTTAAATATAAAGAAGCCGTAAATAAAGTTGTAAACGGTTGAAAACCTTAAGGGTTTTCAACCGTTTACAACCATTTATAAGCATGTGAAAGCTCTCCACTATTCAGTTAGGTATAAAGAAAATATTGTTGAAAAGCATTTCATGGCATAATTCTTTTCTACTAAATTATTATATTACGTATATATTTATCGGGTAGAGATGTCTCGAATTTATAGTATACTAATTGTTAATAATGAAGTGGTTTAAGCAATCTCTTATTGTATTATGTATTGTTTTGTTTGATAGCTGCTACGATGATTTAAATAGGAGTAAATATTTAGGCTCTTATAATTTGGGTGATAGTGTTTATGTTGAGAGATTCGACCCCATTGCAAAAACGGTTGAGCCTCGGGTAATATCTTATTGGTTGACGGATTCAAGTCACTTCAGGATCTATCTTAATACTTATAGTACAGGACAAGGTGTATCATTTCAGCATAAGGGGGATACTATTCTATATCATTTAACTCCATCTGGGCATTATTTATCAAAAGAATTACAAAACATAATTATCTTACCCATAGACTCTTTGCGTATTCTTTCCAACTATAGTTTAAATAAAGATAGAAAGTAGATGTTATGTAAGGACTCCTAAAGCACAATTATGCAAGTTTGTAAGCTAAGAGTACAAGAATTGGTGAAATCAGATTTACTTGAATACTTATTCAAGGAAATTTCTTTCGTTTATAAAAAGGAGTTTGGAGATACAACAATTATTGCTGGAGAGGAGTTTCGGCTAAGAAACGGTTCGACCCAATCTTATTTCATTGCTTTAAATTCAACCGACACCTATTTGTATATTGATATTGTATGTGGCGGAGGAAGCGGCGGTATAATTAACATTTTATGGGATAGTGAGAATTCGTTTGTGAAAAAGGCAAAGGGGTTGATAGCAGAATTTTGCACATCAAATGGAAAAACAATTGAAGAAATTGATTATTGAAAAGCTATTTACTTAACAATTCTTGTTTAAATTTTATTTGTAGCTTTATTTGTTGTTCTCCGATATTGTATACTACAATTGCAAATCAATAATAATTGAAGCCAGAAGAAATAATATCCCTATTTGGATTTTCAGAATTTAGTCCTGAGATACTGCTACTTTTTAAGAATGTAGGAATATATGGAGAACGCCCTATAAAATCTGTTTGTTGGCGAACATTCAAATCTCAGTCATGGGATCTGACATTGGTATTCAAAGGGAAAAATAATTATAAAAGCGATTATGGCCCAATCAATAAAGCATATACAGATTCACATGACGAATCAGTCTTAGAGGAAATAAATTTTGGTAGCCATAAAGGAGAGATTAATTATCCATTTGAACTTCCCTTTAATTTGGTTTTTTCGGATAACGCCGATATAGTTAAAAAGAAGATAAGACACAAATCGTCTAAATCTTCGGATTCCAGTTATGGAAGCTATAATATTTTTCTTACTGAAGACTATCAATTCTTGACTGGATTTGATAATTCGGGGAAACTTATTTGGGTAAGAGTAATGCCACTCGAGCTTAGTTTTAAGAGAAAAAGGTTGCTTGAAGCTTCTCTCAGGAAGCAGAATCAAAATATAAGCACTTCAGCTATTCAGCAACTTATTGAATTAAAGAATAATTTGCCTGTAATTGAATGGGCGAAGAGACTAAAGGAAGGAGATACTAGTTTTACTGAGGGCAATATTTCAGATACTGCAAAGATTTTAAATGTTTTTATAGAAAGTCTGAAAACCGCTACAGAGTCAGGGAATGCAAGAGCTGTATATTCTGCAACTAAAAAGACGGTAATTGGTCTTAATAAGCTAAATGAAAAGCACCATGCCTATATTGATACTATGGAACGAGAAGAATTAGTTGAATTTCTACATCAAGCTATTAAATTGACAGGTTTTGTTATTGATGAAGGGCTAGACCTTACAGAAGAATGGAGAGAATGGTGAGATTGCCTCTTCTAAGATGGAATGCTGAAAATATTTGCATGAAGTAATTCCAGTCTTATGAAGTTTTAACGCTTCATATATTGTTTTATTTATAATTATTGCGAAATTTAATAGAATTAGATGAAAGACAATTTCTAATATTAGCTAATTGGAAATATGAAACATTGTAATTCTATAATTTTTGTGTTGTTGACCTGTTTTTTTGGGTTTGCCTCAATTGCACAAAACAGTCCTGCTACTCAGACCCTGGCAAATGTTTCCGATACCCTTATCAAAAGAGAAATTTCGAGCTTTTCAAGGACGAAAAACATATCTCAGGAAGCAATAAGATCTTTAAAGTCCCCTCTAATTGAAATTCCATTGCAACATTGTTCAGAAAGTGAGGTGCATCTATCATTAAGTAAATTCAATAGTTCAGTAAGTACTTTTATTCACCTTTACTTCAAAGGAAATACAACTGATAGAATCCTCGATTCTATATTTGTTGTTACTCATTCGCATTTTTGGGGTTAAGATACCCCGATCTGCTATTGAAGGAATCAGCCAGAATTTATCATGCGAAGCCACTAAAGTTAATGGGAAAAGATCACATCTTACTTCCCCGAATTATAAAGCTTATTACTCTGCCAATAAGCGAAGGATGTATGTTTATATGATAGGAGGATCAGAGGAAAACAAGTATGAAGTAACCTGGGTGTTTGTGGATGGCAAGTATTTGTCAAGAGTCTTGGATAAGATACAGTGAATCTTTTTGGCTAAAACGTCTCTAAGGCAAGAGGTATAACACAACTATAAATATCAGGAATGGTCACTATTGAAATATTAAGGAAAATTGCGCTCTCCTTTCCAGAGGCAACCGAAGAACCCCACTTTGAGAAATCTTCTTTCAGAGTAAAGAAGAAAATATTTGCCACCTATGATGATGTAAACAAACGAGCCTGTATTAAATTATCTGCTATTGATCAGGATGTTTTTCTCCAGCTCGACAAGACTATAATCTATCCAGTCGACAATAAATGGGGTAAGCAGGGGTGGACACTTATTGAGATGAAAAGGGTCAATAAGTCTTTGTTTATTGATGCTGTTACAACTGCCTATTGTGAAGTGGCGCCTGAAAAGCTGGCAAAATTGGTAAGGCCAGATGTAGAATAGGGTAGATTTGGTTGTAAATGGTTCAAAACCCTAAGGGTTTTGAACCATTTACAACCAAATCTTTTAATCAGGGTGCATTTTCGGCTGATCCAGGCCTGGGATTCCTTCGTTTTGTACCCCAAGTATGCGTGAAAACCTCACTGGCACTAGCTTTCACTAAATATGGATTTTCCTATATTCTGATTAAAAAAGAGTTGTATAGCCTGGGGTTTTGTGCAATTTTTAGTGATTGGTTCCGTCAGTTGGTTGTATATGGTTGAAAACCTTAAAGGTTTTCAACCATATACAACCTTATAGCATACTACACAGGCAAATAAATAATAAACTCCGTCCCTTCCCCTTCCTTTGTCTGCACCTTTAATTCCCCGCCATGCGCTTTTACAATATCATAACTCAGGCTTAGCCCAAGTCCTGTACCTTGTCCTGTAGGTTTGGTGGTGAAGAAGGGTTGGAAGATCTTATCTAATATATTTTGTGGGATACCGTTGCCATTATCCTTTACAGAAATGGCAACTTTATTCCCTTCTCCTGAGCTGGAGCGTTGAAGTTTGGTGCTAACAGATACAGTTGGGTCGTATTGTTGTCCTGCTGAGGTTGTTGCTTTTTTCTTTTCATCCACCACAAAAAGGCATGGGTGATCAGGTTTAGAATTACTCGGCCGATATCCTGTGGAATGATATTGACAGAACTGATGCTCTTATCAAAATCGGTTTCTAAGGTAGCATTGAACGATTTGTCTTTTGCCCGCAAGCCATGATAAGCCAAACGTAAGTACTCATCGGCTAATGCATTAATATCAGTTGGTTCTTTAGTGCCACTGCTGCTTCGGGAATGTTGTAACATGCCTTTTACTATGGCATCGGCCCGTTTGCCGTGGTGATTGATTTTTTCTAGATTCTGGATCACATCATTGGCAATATCTTTTGCATCTTCGTTATTGCCATTGTCTAATTCAGTCTTCATTTCATCTAATAACTCTTTGCTTACTTCACTGAAGTTGTTTACGAAGTTCAGGGGATTCTGAATTTCATGAGCAATGCCTGCAGTGAGCTCACCAAGCGAAGCCATTTTTTCTGATTGAATGAGTTGTGATTGAGTGGCTTTGAGTTCCAGTAAAGCGGCATCTGCTTTCTCTTTTTGTATATCTGTTTCTGCCTTTTGTGATTGTAATAATAGGTATGCCTTCTGTTTTTGACGGTTGTTACGATATATAAGGAGTATGATTATAAACGCCACGAAAATGCTGGCGAATAATATGTATAGTCTTCTTTTGTTTTCGGTTTCTACTCGCTTTTTTTCTTCTTCCTGCAATCGTATTTGTTCATCCAGGGTTAATCTTTGAAAAACAGCCAGCCTGTTTAATTTAATAGCAGTCAGACTATCTTTTGTGGTAATGGCGAGTTGCAGGTATTTATTTGTGCTATCTGTGTTTCCTTTTCAGTGAATAGGCTGCGGCTAAATTTTGGTAGACCTTGCCAAGATTTAAATCTCTTGATGAAAATGTGGTAACAGCCCCAAGTGACTTAGAACCGTATAGTTTTTAATGGCATAGTGAAGCGCTGAATCGGCATTCCTTTTAGATAGATAGTAACTGGCTGAGACTTTCGTAAACTCCTCCTACCACAGTATAATTTGACTCTGGAATTGCATAGTTAAGGCTTTGTAATAATAAGTCAAAGCCATAGTATCCAATCCTTTTTCCAATAAATATCTCCCATCACAGAATAGATATTTGCAAGGTATTTGGATATGTCTCCATGCTTACCATATTCTCCTTCCTGGGCATATAACAATGCGGAATCTGCCAAATTCAGCCGAAGGTAATTTGTGGCCAGCACCATATCTGCAACAGTAACCCGAAAATCATTACCTATTTTCATCCCAATTCTTCTTCCTTCTTTAAAGTATTGCAGACTTTCATCACTTCCTGTTTGCAATTTTAAATGACCATACATGTGATTGAGCATCGATAAGGTAATCTGTCTGGTTTTGCCAGGGGTATTGAAGGGAGTAAGCTCCCACGTATCGGCATCTTTGGTATCTGAGGCAATTTGTATAGCTGTTGTAAGATTAGCTAGCGCATCGCTGAATCGACCCAAATATATTTGCTGATAAGCCATTTGACCCTGACAATAAGCTTCTTCAATGCTGCGGTTGTTCTTTTTTGCAATCGAATAACGAAGCTGTGCATAATGCAAGGCGGAATCACGGTTCGTTTCTTCGTAGAAAGTATAAATCGAACGGGATACTTTAAATTTTACTGAATCATTCGGTGCAGTCTGTAAAGCAATTTGTAAACTGTCGGGCAGTATTTGCTGCGCCTTACTAACAAATGAAATTGTCACCAATAAAAATATAATACTGAATGGCTTCATTTTATAGCGCATATGGTATTTGAATTATAAACTCCGACCCTTCGCCTTCTTTTGTATTCACCTTCAATTCCCCTCCATGCGCCTTCACAATATCATAAGCTAATGATAAACCCAGTCCCGTTCCCTGACCAGTAGGTTTGGTAGTGAAGAAGGGTTGGAAGATTTTGTCTAAAACCCTTTGAGGAATTCCATTCCCGTTATCGGATACACTGATTAAGATATTGTTTCGGTCTTTTATGGTGCGAACGGAAACTATAGGCTCGTATTTGGAGTCTCCCGACTTCTTTTTTTCATTTACAGTGTAAAAAGCGTTCGTGATAAGGTTCAATATCACACGACCCATATCCTGTGGAATGATATTCGCTTTTCCGATGGCATCTGAATACTCTGTTTTTAAAGTAGCATTAAAGTTTTTATCTTTTGCACGAAGACCATGATAGGCTAAGCGTAGGTATTCATCTGTTAAGGCATTAATGTCGGTTAGCTCTTTTTGTCCACTGCTGGTGCGACTATGTTGTAACATCCCTTTTACGATGCTATCGGCCCGTTTGCCGTGATGATTTATTTTTTCAAGATTCTGTATTACGTCACTGGCTATTTCTTTTGCTTCTTCGGTATCTCCTTTCTCAATAGCGATTTTCATTTCATCTAATAGCTCTTTGCTTACTTCACTGAAATTATTGACGAAATTCAAAGGGTTCTGAATTTCATGTGCAATACCAGCGGTGAGTTCTCCCAATGAAGCCATCTTCTCAGATTGAATCAATTGCTTTTGGGTGGCTTGTAGTTCTGTTAGCGCCTCTTCTGCTTTTTGTTTGGCTTCCTTGATAGCGATTAAATCTTCTTCAGCCTGATGGGCATGCGCTTCAGCAATTTTTAAGTCGTTGAAACGGGTGAAAGTGAGATTGAATACAGCTGCAAATCGTTCCAGTAAGTTTAATGTTTCAGCAGATTGTTCGTCGGGAGAAGCCATTCCTATAAACCCTTTACTGAAATAGGCAATCTCCTGTATTCTTCTTTTTTGTTTTAATCCATCTTTGAAAGGCACACCGAGTCGAGTAAGGTGGCTAAAATAGGATTGCAGTTCTTCCCCCTGCATATCAATTATCAGTGATTTCTGTTGTTGCTTCCAACCCTCATACATCTTAGCAAGGGAAATGTTAGTTACCAAATCGGTAGTGAATGCCCTACTTACTTTCGTGCCATCTTCTTCTGTTAGCCAAAACTCTGCATCATCTTTTTCCTCATTTACTATAGCAATAAATAATCGATTGGGTTCAATACCGAGACCAATCAATTGCTGGAATACTACAGCAGCTGTTTCTGCCAATTCCTCACTTTTTTGCATGGCGAGGGTGCGGCTTCTTACTCTCTCCAATGCAGTTTCTATCTGTGCTTCTTTTGCCTGAGCTTCCGCTTTTTGAAGATCGAGATAGCGACGGTACGTTTGACCGAATACTGAAGCAAATCGTTTGAATATTTTTTCTGCTCTTCTGTCAAGTCATGCAACGCAAAAGAAAATAAGGTGCCTTCATTGAAATGAAATTCATTATGGAATATTCTTTTCGGGTAAGGAATTGGTATCGTATCGGATAGGATATCCCGGGTAGTTATTGATGGCAGTATAATAGTTTAACATGTCAGCACCTTTCAGTTCATATGAATGGTATCCCTTTTTTTGCCGCCAGGTATCGAATGCGCCAAATAATAAGGGATGCATGTTCATATCAAGCCATCCAATAATGATAGAAGTTTTTTTATTTTCATCTGTTGAAATAGTCCAAACTTCCATATCACCGGGTTCGTGCATGATACCGATGCCACATCGTATTGTTTCAATGCCAAGCCTTTGCAATTCATCAACCATTACTGCAGCTGTTTCTCCCACATCCTGGCTATTGTGCATGGCCATCGTCTTGCTTCGCACTCTTTCAAGAGATGCTTCAATCTGGGCTTCCCTTGCCTGTGCTTCTGCTTTTTGCAAATCAAGGAATCGAGTATAGGTTTGCTCAAAGGCTTTGGCAAAGCGTTTGAATATATCATGAGCTTCTGGTGCAGGCTTGTAGGTTATAAATAGGAGATACCCAAACTTGAAATAAGCTACATGATCAATTTGTGAAGTTGGAAAGTCGATTCCATCGTTTCTGAGTTTAATTAATTCTTCTCCCACACTTGGTAATGTGCATAAGAAGTCATAATGTTCTGCGCATCGATCTTCTCCTATTGTTTCAACATGTAATGATTGTCCTGTTTGTCCTATTTCATAATAGCGACGGAAAATACCAATTCTTGGAGTTCTGTATTTTGGGAAAATTCCGGATGCATTGGTACTCCATTCTATGGAACTGTCATCGGCATCATCATAAATATTGAAAGCGCAATGCCAGGTGGCAACTCCCAAGGATTGAATCTGTTTAAATAATTCTAAGGAGATATCACTTAGTTCTTCACTATTCTGCATAGCCATTGTCCTGGCCCTTACTCTTTCTAATGCTAATTCAATTTCTGCCTCTCTTGTCTGTGCTATAGCTTTTTCAATATCCAGATACCTGCGATATGATAATTCGAATACATTTCTGAATCGTACAAACAAATCTTGTTGGTCTTTACTCAACGGTTCATAAGTTGAGGCTCCCAGTGCTACTGGACCTAATGAATACCAATAATAATTAAGAGATGTTGCTGTTGCTAAGAATGAATCCACAAACTGATTGGTAGTTTTTTGAAACTCATACCAGTCTTGTACTTCCTTTCCAAACAAACTTTTGAAAAAGAATTCATTCGGCCCCTGGAGCATTTTTTCTATAAATGCATTTGATAATTCATGATTATTATACAAAACTTCTGTTGCAAGGGTATTATCATGTTTTGCATAATATTCATAGTTCATGTAGGAGCCTTTGTCGGGATATATTATGGCTGTTTGTACATTCCGGATTTCCTGGACACCTAATTTTTGTAATTCATGCGAAATGGTTTTGCAGATATCGAGCATATCATCTGCCTGCTTCATTCCCATCGCTACTGTTCTCACTTTCTCCAGTGCAGTTTCAATTTCCAGTTCCTTGTTTTTTGCTTCCAGTATTTTTCTTTTTTCTTCCAGTTCTACAATGGTTTCATCCAGAAGAACAGCAGTAGTATGTTTTACTTTTTCAGTCCGTTGTAACTTAAAGTTGGCGATTTCCAATTCCTTGTCAGCATTTTTTGCCGATTTTATAAGAACCCCTTTTTCTTCTTCAGTCAGATGCTGGGAGTTTTGAATAAGATCAATGATATTTTGAAGATGCTGGTTCATTAGTTTGACAGATAGTTTATTTCCAGAATTAGTGATAAGGTATCGGAATTCAAGGATATTTATTTCTCTTTCAGCACAACAGTGCAGGCGGTAAATCCATGCATCTCCAGATTCCCATTAGTGGCACGGGCCAGTTCGGCATTACTGAACATCCCCGCAATTGGTACTTTCCATACATTTTGGATACCTTCAATTTCATCACTGATTAATGGTCCTAAGGAAAGTAACCTGCCTGCACAATTAAACAAAATTATAGCATCGGCATCGGGTATTTCAGTAGCTTTCAAATCTTCACAGCCACTTATTACTTTTTCGATTACATCAAATTCCGGAGGTAATGAAAAACGTATTTTTGATCCTTGTGGTAATGGTCCAGCGCAATATATTGAATGGTCATTCCAATCAACCAATAGCCCTGCACGCATTACCGGGTCTCCAGTTTCTCGTTGTATCTGGAAAGTAAGGGCGATTGAATGTTCCAGTGCAAAGTTTTCAGGAGTTACGTTTTCCAGTCCACCATATTTTATGGTCAAGTCAAGGGCAGGAATATCATCAATTGTATACACATGATTGCCTTCACTTTTAGTAACTGTTCTAACAGTACCTAAGGCTTTCCATCCAAATGTGGCTCGGCCTTTAATGGAGATATGATCTTCATCAAAGACAAGCGTTACAATTCCATTACTGGTAGAAATGTGATTGGTGAATACATAACTAGCTATGAATTGAAAATCATCTCCTGCCATAGCACCACTTACATTCACATCTTTTCCCAGAATATCTTCAAATCCATGAAGCAATGCTTCAGCATCTGCATTCAGGTTACTGACGCCGATAAGGAATGAGGGGTTATTGAATATCTCCTTTGCTTTTTTGGCGATTTCTTGAGTAGTCAAGCGATAATCGGTGCCGGCATATTCGGTACAGATAATATGGAAATAGCTGTGATTAACATCCAGTAAAAGGATAGCGCTTTCACCAGATGTAATGCCATCACCTGTAAACTCACCGTTTGTGGTGATGCCATAAATGGCGATACCTGCTCCATCGAGCAATTGGCATATGGCCGTCCTGTCTTGTTTCACAGATAAGAATACAATGGCGAGGGTGGGCTTATAGCCATCCACCATACTATTATCCAGCGAAGACTTTATTGCTTCTGTACTACTTCCATTGATTGTTTTCGCTTTCATAATTTGAAATTTAATATGGGCATTTATATGGAGGGCACTACTATATTGACTTAAGTCAATATCGGGGAATGATATTATGAAATAAAAACAGAGGGTAGCAACCAGAAAATTGATTCAAAACAAGTGTAAAATCAGCTCTTTTTTACCATCGGTTTTAGAATCAATAAGGGCCTTTTTTCAGGGGGGTAGATATTCAAGTAAATTTATGTGATTGGAATGACTTTACGATGGGGAAGAGCAATAAGTTTTCTCTTTAGATTTTTACCGCAGAGACGCGGAGACGCAGTGTTGTAATCTTCCGTGTCTCTGCGGTGAAATGTATTTGCATTTAGCATCAAACATTTCTCCCTCCATTAACCTTTTAACCCATTTCGCAGACAAATATTGCCGTTTTGTCTAGAATTCCCTTCCAAACCAGTACAAGTAGCAACCTTTGCTAACTTATTAGATGGTACATTTAATTCATGAGAAGGTCGATTATTGTAATTATAAATATGGGATTTTGGTTATGCTACCTCCTCTTGGTATTAATCATTCTGGGAGTTTACTATAGAAGCAGTCCTGGGTTTGTAAACCAGGAGTCCAGGATATTGAATGCTTTGACAAGTATTTTCTTTTTTGCAATCGTCCCATCGATTATATCATATTTTTCATACTATTTTATTTTGTTCCCTAAATATCTAAAACAGAAAAAATTTCTTCTTTCAATATTCTATGGCCTGCTAATTTCAGCAACGGCGGCATTGGTAAGCTATATACTGTTGCGCTATTTAATAGAATCCGGTTTTCTGAAAGATATGGACCAAGGGGGTAAAAATGGCCGATCTACCGCATTAAGGACTATTATCGTAATGACTTTTATTGGTGTGATTTGTGGTATTGTTGCTTTGGTGATCAATGGGTTTATTACATGGTATAATGAAATAAAAGTGAAAGAGCTACTAAAGGAAAAGAACCATGAAATGGAAATGGAATTAGTTAAACTTCAATTAGACCCTCATTTATTATTCAACACTATTAATAATATCGATGCACTTATATTAAAGGATGCTGTAGCTGCTTCAGATTACCTGAATAAGCTTTCTGATATAATGCGATTCATACTATATGAAACAAAACCTGATAAAATTCCGCTGGCTAAAGAAATAGAATACATTGAAAAATATATAGCATTACAGAAAATCAGGACAGCGAATGAGGAGTATGTCCAATTTTCAGTTATGGGTATTATTGGTAATAAGACGATTGCTCCAATGATTTTTATCCCATTTATTGAAAATGCTTTCAAGCATGCGAATAATAAGAAGCTGGAGAATGCCATTATTGTCAATATCCTGATAGAAGATCATACAATACAAATGATTTGCGAGAACCGATTTGAGTCAAAATTGAAAGTGTCGCATGCATTTGGTGGATTAGGGAATGAGCTTATACAAAAGAGATTACAACTTATTTATGCAGGCAAGCATACACTGGAAGTAAATAAAACAAATGAACTGTATAGTATAAAATTAACGATACCAAATGGATAAATATACCTGTATCATCATTGAAGATGAACCTCTGGCACTAGACAAAACGAAGGATTTTGTAAACAAGGTTCCTTTTTTACAACTAAGCGAGACTTTTGATAATGCGCTTACGGGTTTAGCTTATTTGAACAGCCATAAAGTGGATATCCTCTTTTTAGATATTAATATGGATGAATTATCCGGAATAGAATTGCTGGAAAGTTCAAATATTAGTAGTCAGGTAATCATCACTACTGCCTACCAGGATTATGCTTTAAAAGGATATGAGTTACAGATAACAGATTATTTATTAAAGCCTTTTACATTCAATAGGTTTTTGCAAGCTGTAAATAAGGCACAAGAAAATATTATCCATCACACTTTGGAAGTACAACCTGAATTCATATTTGTAAAGACTGAACACAGGTTAGAGAAGATAATGTTGAATGATATAATTTATATTGAAGGAATGAGGGACTATCTCAGAATTCATACCCTTAAGAAAAAGATAATGACCCTGCAGAATTTTGTAGAGCTTGAAAAGCTAATTCCTGCCACTATTATTTGTAGAGTACATAAATCTTATATGGTTGCATTGAACAAAATTGATTCGATTGAAAGAAATCGAATTAAGATTGGTAACGAGATGATTCCGGTTTCTGAAACTTATAAAGAAACATTTCTACAAATCATTAAAAGCCGAGGCTAAACCTTCCCGCCACTTGCAGATTAAAAAACAGCTTTTGAAGATAAACTCCTTTGCCTTGCATAGATGAATTGCAGGCACTTTTCCCTAAGTATACTTTTGCTTCAGTTATTAAATATTAAAACTTTAAAAATAACATTATGAAGCAAGCATTACTAGCCGCATTATTGGGAGCATTTATCTTTTTATCATCTACAGTATCGGGTCAATCAAGCAAGAACATTTCAGAGAGAAATTCTCATGTACAAAAATCCGCTCATACCTATTTGGATCTTATGATTAATGTGGTTAGCACAAGTATCAATTATGGGTCTGCCAATACCTCGTTATCGGATTATAAAAAATTTGGGAATGGGTTACAGGCAGGTGCTTCTTTCCAAGCGGGAATAACACCAGGATTTTCTTTGGTTTCAGAGCTTTATTTTATGAGAAAAGGCGGCAAACTAAAGACCAATAACCCATTGACTACCACTGAATCCAGCCTCCGGTTAAATACTATTGAATTACCAATACTCGCACGCTTTCACTTTGGATCTTTCTATATAAACGGTGGTCCTTCAATAGCATATACTATTAGTGGTGAAAGGAAAATTGACAAAAAGTCTACAAAGATAAGTTTCGATGATTCACCAGAAGGTTATAAGCGTGTTGAGGCTAGCATCCAGGTTGGCGCAGGGTATGAGTTCCCTTTCAGGAAACGTAGAATTGCATTGGATATTAGATACAATTACGGATTGACTGATATTACGAATAATAAGGAGATGTATAACAGGGCACTGATGATAAGTGTACATTTTTCAAAAGCATGGAGAACCAACCCACTTGGTATTAATTAAGCTTTTTGTCAGAATCTTTTCTACAGCAGAAACCTATCTCATTATTCTCAATAGCATTTTATGAACTTAACTATAAATTCTACAATCATTTCTAAGAAATCAGTCATTGTTTCTTCAATCGATTCTAAAAGGAGAATAGCATTAGTAGCAGGTATTTTTTACCTTCTTACTTTCATCTCCATTCCAACTCTTTCATTGTATGTTTCGGTTCATGATGCTAATTATGTGTTGAGTCGGGGGTCTGATAACAAGGTTTTTATAGGGGCTATATTGGAATTACTAGTAGCGCTTACAGGTATTGGAACTGCTGTTGCCCTTTATCCAGTGCTTAAGAGGCAAAATGAGGGTATGGCCTTAGGACTTGTTGCTTCACGTGTTTTAGAGGCTAGTACAATATTTGTAGGAGTTGCCTTTCTTTTATCGGTTGTTACACTGCGACAATCCGGAGTTGGGCAAGAAGCGTTGTCTGCCAGTCATGCACTTGTTGCTCTTTATGACCGTGTATTCCTTATCGGGCAAAGCTTCATGCCTGCCATAAACGATCTTATACTGGGGATACTTCTTTATCAATCCAGATTGGTACCTCGCGCATTGGCATTGATTGGCATTATCGGAGCTATACCACTTGTTACTGGTGATTTGTTTGTTTTATTCGGATACATTGAGCAGCATTCACCTTATGCAGGTTTATCTGCGCTCATGGTAGCGGTTTTTGAATTTTCCTTGGGGGTGTATCTTGTTTTTAAGGGGTTCAAAACAAGAAAAGCCATAAGAATTTGATGGGAAAGGATACCGTGGATGCACAAAATAATTAAGTTTAAATTTCAGGAGTGGGTGGAGACACGGACGGAAGGCAGGACTCAGCAGAAAATATAGACTTAGTACGATTGTTATTGTGACTTGCTGACTAATTATGACATTCGTTCAGGCAGAAAACACGCTGCAGAGGCGTAGCCTCGATTAAATATTGTAGCCCCGGATTTCAATCCGGGGTGATGGAAGGATGCAAAATTGCTTGGGGTCTTGAAAAGTACGTACATCCTGTGCATCCTAACTATCCTTTGACATCAAGGTCTTGTATTGGCTGTTTATTCTCAAATTCTCAAATCTTCAAATCTTCAAATTTTCAAATTATTAAATTGGCACTTCAAAATTTATAAAACCCCTTCATCCTATTCAACAAATTCTCCTTCTTCCTTCTCGAAACTTCAATCTCTGTTCCATCAGATAATAATAATGAACCGCCTTCGCCTCTAATATATTCTTTTACATGTTCGAGGTTTACGAGGTAGGATTTATGGGCTCTTACGAAATTACTGTCGGCCAGTAATTCTTCATATTCGTTTAAGTGGTTTTGAAGCAAGTATGGGCGGACGGTTTATGAATTGGAAAGAGGTGTAGTTGCCATTTGCAATGCAACAAATGATATCCTGTATTACAACCACCTGGAATCCTTTTAATGAGGGAATGCAAAGCTTCATCTTTTGAACCACATTGCGGTTCTTGATATTGTGAAGCAATGTATCCATAGTAGGTTCGGATGTCTGTGCCTGTCCACCTTCTTTTTGTTGAATTCGTTTTTCAGCTCTTTTCACCGCTTCCATCAACAAATCTTCATCAACCGGTTTTAGTAGATAATCGACAGCGCTAAAATGAAAGGCCTGGTTCATATAGGTGCTGTGAGCCGAAATGAAGATGACTTCAAAAGGAATATTTCCTAATTCACTAAGTAGGGCAATGCCGTTTTTTTCTGGCATGGCTATGTCGAGAAATAATAGATCAGGTTTTAATTGGTTGATTTGCTCTATTGCTTCATCTGCACTTGCACAGGTTGCTATTACTTCAACCTCCGGACAATTCAGCTGAAGCAACTTCCTTAAGGAAGCAACACCTCTCGGTTCATCATCTACAAGTATAGCTCTGATTGGCTTCATATATCCCTGTTTTGAAGTTTAAGTTTTATGGTTACAATGGTTCCGGTGATGCCATCAATATGTCGGTCAGATTTGTCTTCTATGGAAATGCTGCTCTTCATATCATATTTTTCATTCAGCAATTGAATCCGGTTTCGGATATTTTCAATTCCAATGGATCGTTGCAATTCTGGCATCCGTTTCTTTAGCTCCAAAGATTGATTGATTCCAATACCATTATCTTCAATGACACATACTAACTGGTCATTCTCCTGACTAAAACTAACAGAAATATCAATGAACTTATTATTAGCTCCATGCCATATCGAATTTTCAATAAATGGCTGGATAAGCATTGGTGGCAACAATACTTCATCTAATGGCAAATCATCTGTTACATGTTGTCGGAAAGTGAATTTACTATTTCGTATCATTTCCATTTCAGCATAGCGGTTCAGGTAATCCATAGTGTTTCGTAGAGATACAAAATGCATCAGTGAGTGTTCTAGTGTGATGCGGATGAGGTGCGCGAATTTGGTGAGATATCGGGAAGCATCTTTGTTCTCGTCATTCAAAATCATTTCCCGTATGCTATTAAGACTATTCGATATGAAGTGTGGATTCATTTGCGCATGCAAAGCCTTCATTTCGGTTTGTGCCAGTTTCTTATCTATATTAGCTTTAGCGCGAATCTGTTTAATACGATATCTGTAAGCACCAATTGCTATTAGCGCTATTAAGCATATTATTGAAAAGAGAAAACAAGGGACTGCCACCAGGGTTTTTCAATTACAAAACTAAAGGCACGTTGTTTTTGCTCTCCCCATTTTCCGATAGCTTTAAATTGAATGATATAGTCACCAGGGTTGAGGCCCGAAAGATTTAAAGTGCGAACCTCCTTTAATGGGATCCAATCCTCATCCTCTTTCATTTTATAAAAGAATCGGTAATTACTGTTTTCGTAATCGATAATGGAAAAATAAAGGGAGAGATTATTTTCGTTATGGTTAAGGGAAACTCCATTGGAAGGACGGAAAACAGATCTTGCATTATTTATACGGATCTCCTGGATGAGTATATCATTTGCTTTGTGTACTTTATTTGAAGATTGCGCAGG
Organism: Chitinophagaceae bacterium; assembly: GCA_016721085.1. Classification (GTDB taxonomy): domain Bacteria; phylum Bacteroidota; class Bacteroidia; order Chitinophagales; family Chitinophagaceae; genus Endoryza. The sequence continues at coordinate 47,342 of JADKJI010000043.1, forward strand.
AAATTCTGTGACAAGCTGATTCGTAAACAGGTATAGTTTATTGGCGATAATATCGAAATCTATTGCTTTTCCCTTCGGGACTTCTTCAGTATAACCATCACTGAAGTCATACACTACTGTTTCTTTGGTTTGAATATTGAAGCGGGTAAGGTTATTGGCACTTCCCAGCCAAATGTCATTGCCTATGATATTGCTGAAACATTCAAGAGCGTCGGATGGCAAGCCTTCTTTAATACTATAGGAGTGCCATTTTTTCTCTTTTATTTGGTATTCAAGAAGTCCGTTTTCAACATTATGTATCCATAATGAACCCTTACTGTCTGCATTGAGCATCAGCATATCTTCATTGAATTTTTTCACACCTCCATAAACAGTGATGAGTGTATCGAACTGGTTAGTGGAATTATTCCATCTGGCTAAGGAGTGACCTCCAATCCAAACATCTCCATAACTATCGTAAGCAATACTTTTGATTTTCGAAAATGGTAAAGCAGGATTTGTTTTTGGAGTAAAAACAGTAAATGTTCTTGTAGGTACATGATAGCGCGCTACAATCCCATTGAGCTGACTGCACATCCATGCATAGCCATCAGTACGAACAGGCGCCAACATATTAAGTCCCTGGCTCACTTCAGAAGGCATAGGAACTTTACCATATTTATCAGTTTTGGTATCCAGCCATAATAGCCCGGCGCTGGTGCCGATATACAAAGTATCGGTATGATACATCTGTATACTATTCACTTCGTTCCAGGAGAATTATATTGAAAGAAATTGATCTGTTTCTTTACTGTTTTTGTAACCGGATCTACAATCACCAAGCCTTTATTTAGTGAGAGACGACCAAGGTATAAATTGTTCTTATAATGGAATGAAGCACTTAATCCTCCTGTAACACTATCAGCAGGGCTTGATTTTATATCATAAGTGGTAAGAAACTGGCTTGCATTGCTTTGTTGTAATAATCCTTTAGAAGTACCAATCCACAATTTGCCGGCCTTATCCATTTTTAAGCATAATATCTTATAGTCGTTCAGATAAGAATTAGGATTCATTGTTACAATACCTGTTCGCTTATCTAGATGACAGATATAAAATCCGGTTGTGGCTCCATTAACGGCAAATGTGCTATCTGTCAGTTTATAGATTTTGCTTTCCCATGAAAAATTTACTTTTGAAATGGGAAGTGGAGTGCTTACTGTCTTTTGTGTTGCAGTGTTATAATAAACAATGCTGTTTTTTGCAAAATGGAAGAACAGGAATTCCTGTTTGTTAAGCTGATAATGATGTATAACACCCCTGTTTTTTGCTGTTGCTACAGGTGAAAAGTTAAATGGTGATTGATCACCTTCTTTAAACTGGTAGAATTGATTGGTTTTGGTATCGAAGTGGGCGATTGCATTTTCTTCAACAAATACAAGCAGGTCGCGATCGTTTAGTGGCAGCATATAGCGTCCGTAGAAGATTCGCTTTTTTCCAACATCATTTAAACTATAGGCATCGTGCCTGAATGCTAGTTGCCTATTCTTATTGAAAAGGTAAAATCCAGATGCGGTAGTTAAAGCTATTGATTGATCTGGAAGGGCTACAGCATCCCAGGCGGTATTCCTTAATGAACTGAATGCACTACTATCAGGTATAAAATAATCCTTTACAGAGAAATCTTTGGTATTTATGATTTGAAATCCTGATCGTGAAATCACTCCTAATTCATCTTTACCAAATGGTTTCAGGTTTCGGATTATTCCTGATGCTAACATCAGCGGCTCAGTGTTATTTGAATAGTTGCTGAATGAATGTCCGTCAAAGCGGTTAAGCCCAACATCGGTGCTTATCCATATATAACCCTGATCATCCTGTTCAATAGCTGTTACAAAATTATGACTTAGTCCATCTTTTGATGTATGGAGCTTGAATTCACTTGCATGATAGTTTTGCCCATTGGCATTGCTGATTAAAGTCCAGCAAAACAAAAGGGAATATATACCCCACCTCAATTTTAATCTATACCACATTCTTTTTGATTCAGTCATTATTTGAAGCTACTATAATAAGACAAAATTCCTAATCCAGACTTATTTATATCATTAATAATGAAGAAGAAAGCAAATGAATTTGAATCAGCTCATAGTGTCTGTAATAGTAGTCTGAACTTTATCAATTTTTCACTACCGCACATACAGTAAGCGCTGCCGGTAATGAAAATTGATATCAATACAATGCCATATAAATTATTTTCATTCACCTTTTAATCATAGGATTGTCCTCGTGGATGAAAAAGGGTATTACAAAACAAATTCAAACCAATCTAAATGAAACTTATCCAATCAGCTTGTCTTCTTAGCATTTTAGCTTTCACTTCTTGTTCAGAGGAAAGCAAAAAGGCTCCGGAAGAAGCAGTTGCCAAAACTACGGTAAGCCAGGACACTACAGCGCCAGCTTCATACTATATTGATGTTCATGATCTGGAACCAGGCAAAGTGACATTTGATGCAGTTAAAGGTGCTCATGAAAAAGACCTTGCTACACAGGGAAAATATGATGTGAAATTTGTAAAGTACTGGGTAGATGAGGCAAAAGGAAAAGTGTATTGTCTTTCTCAGGCTCATAAGGAAGAAGATATCACCGCTACTCATAAGGAAGCTCATGGATTACTGCCTTCCTCAATATATCAGGTGAGTGAGGGAACTGAGGCTAGTTTCACTGGTAATAAGAACATATATCTTGATGTTCATGAATTAGGTGCAGGGAAAGTGACTGCGAAAGATGTAGCAGGAGCTCACGAAAAGGATCTGGCAGTTCAAGGAAAAAATGGTGTCAATTTCGTGAACTATTGGGTGGATGAGAAGAAAGGAGTTGTAATGTGTTTATCAGAGGCTGCAGATTCCAACGCTATAAAGAAGACACATCAGGAAGCTCATGGATTGGTGCCAGCCTATGTACTTACTGTTAAACAAGGTCAATAAGTCTAGGTACAAATCAATTTTTAATATCAGTTCTTAATGCGAAATCGAGGTATATACACAATTTAATCCATTAACCCAGACCTGTTAGTTACCGTGGAAGCTTTCGTTTTCTAATGAAAGTTTCTACGGTTTTTGATTTTCGAGCTACCTGTAAACTCATAATATCCAACAGATTAATCTGATAAAAGGTATTAATGTTTTATATAATAATAACACCGGAAATACATATAGCCATGCCGTTTAGGAAATGCCGAAATAGTGCGTCCTTATTTTTTTAAAATTTGGATTGTTTGACCTTAACTGAAGTATATGAAAATTCGTTTATTCTGCATTTTGATTCTCAGTTTACATACAGTTGCCAGCTACTCTCAATATGTTGGCATAGGGGTAGCAAATCCTACATTAGGCCGTCTTCAAATAAATGGAGGGGTAGGTAAAACCACCGCTATTTTTGGAGGTGATGTAAGGGGTATCTCCCTTCAACGCAACTTTCCAGGTATCGGTTATAACCAGTATGATACCAGTTCTCCAAAGGTTTTAGGGAGTGGGATAAGTTTGCTTCAATATCTCAATACTAGTACAGGCAGTATGATTTTTAGTTTCTATAATACGAATACGGGCCCTAACACTCCGCCATTATTAAATTATGGGAATATGACGATTCGTCAAAATGGAAATGTAACACTTAATGGATTTGAAGAGAACGCAAGTCTTTTTGTAAAACCCTTTAATACATTTAATTCCGTTACATGCTACTTAAAGGGTACTAAGTATAATTCAATATTTATGAATGCGAATAATCAATCGACTATTATAAATGGAGGGATTGATTTTGCTGATGTATTAATAAATGACCAGGCTTCATTGGGGAATGTATACATGGGTAATGGAACCAGTAAAATTGGAATCAACCGTCTAACCCACAAGCGTTTCTTGAAATTGGACAATCAGCTAATAACAGAGGATTTATATTGGTGAATCCTGTCAGTTTCAGTAACTGGGAGTTTTCTGTAACAAAAAATCTGACGGAACCAGGGTCGGACCAATATCTTTATTATAATGAAATGTACAGAGGCAATTTTTTTCATATAGATGGCGACTGGTACCAACTTTCAGATAGAAGGTTTAAGACAGCTATTTCTCCACTGCCCAGTCCTGCTGGATAAAGTAATGCAATTGCGACCTGTCGAATACAATATGAGATCTGAAAGTTCTGACAATCAAAAATCCATTGGTTTTATTGCACAGGAAGTAAATGCCCTTTTCCCTGAACTGATAACAATTATACAGGATACTACTCTTGGATATCCGGATATTCCCGATTTACATATGATGAAATATGATGCTGTAGGACCTATTGCCATCAAAGCAATTCAGGAACAACAGGAAAAAGTCAAGAAGTTGCAAGATCAAAATGCAGCACTAAGGTCAAGAATTGAAGTTTTTAAGAAAAAATTAGCCTCACTAAGTACTACAAATTAACTATATGAAGAAAGCATATACATATAACATACTTGTTTGTAGCATATTCTTTTGCTTATTACTGCCGGTTCATTCCATTTCACAGTCGATGGGTATCGGTATTACAAATCCCAAAAGAGCGCTCTTGGAAGTTCATGGCGCTTCTGGAGTAGGCGCTACAAGTGCTATGTTCGGCGGAGAGCACGGTATTTCTTTCATGAAAGATTTTCCAGCAATAGGATTTAATATGTATCGCGACAGTACTACTTCAGGATACAGAGGCCGAAAAATGAATATTGGTTATTCATCAATGATATCAATGAACTATGATGATCCTTTAACACCAGCTGGGTTCGTCATATCATCATTCCCAAATGGAGCTGCTGGTTCTGTACTCCCTTCAGGCACCAAAATGTTTGCGATGTTCGATTTCCAGTTCACTATAAACACTACCCGATTGGCTACTGAAACACCAGCTTCTTTAATGGTTGGCAGAGGCACCGGAATAGATGGTACAGCAGCATTTTCAGGTACTACATTTACTTCATTTTTCAATTTCAGGACAGCTGAAAATACATATATACGGGTGGTCAATTGGGCAGCAGGGTCTTTATCAATGACCTATATAAAGGAGATATAATTATTGGCAGTACTGGTTCCCGGGTAGGAGTTAATGCACCTGATCCACAGTATCCTTTTGAAGTAAGACAGATAAATGGAACTGGCATTAAGATGTTAATTAACAGGATCGGGGTTGAATACTCATGGGAATGGAGAGTAGGGGCAAGCCCTTACCATCTTTATGCATATTATAATAATGCGGCTACTACATCATTTAATAATATCGATGGCACACTTACCGCTATTTCAGATAGAAGATTGAAAAAGAACATCGAATCTTTACCATCATTGATTGACAGGCTTATTCTTCTCGAACCTGTAACCTATGAGATGAATGATGATAATCCAGCACATTATAGAAGCACCGGCTTTATTGCACAGCAGGTAGACGAGCTGTTTCCTCAATTGGTAGTCAAGGGAAGTGCCACAGAAATGCTTTCGATTAAGTATACAGGATTTCATGTTTTAGCAATCAAAGGAATTCAAGAGGAGCAATTAAAATAAATGCTATTGAGCAGCAATCGTTGGAGCTAGAACAGAAGATGAAATTGTTGGAGAGCATTTGCCTGCCACAAATCGTCAAACACCTTAGCATTTACTTGTTCACCGAATTAATAAGAAACGATGAAAAATACGGCCTTCAGTTTATTGATCTGTCTTTGTAGTCTTTCCATAGCTGCCCAAAACGTAGGAATCAATACCATAACTCCTAATAGGGCCAAGCTTGAAGTGTTTGGTGTTGCTGGCTCAGGTAGTACAAGTGGTATTTTTGGAGTTGGGGGCGCTGGTATATCTATTCAGCAAAACTGGCCAACTATCGGTTTCAACCAATATAGAGATGAAACCTCACCCCTATCGCAAGGCAGGTTTATGACCAATGGCTTTGCTGCCATTCAATATATGGATCCAGGAACAGGAGTAATGGCAATTGATATGTTTCCTTCCGGCGCCAGTACTGGCTTCACGCCGTGGGTATTAGGGCATGACATTTTCCAACTGGCAATGCTGGGAATACGGGCAAGAATTGCCAATGCTTCTTTGGCAGTTCTACGTGGCGATGGTATTGAAGGCACCGCTGTATTCCAAGGAGAGATATATAGTTCACAATTCAACTATAGCATATCTGAAGACACGTATATACGGCCTGGAAAAGACAGCTCAAAAGTATTGTTTTGCAATGTGAATGGAGGGGATGTATTAATTGGAAATGGCTCTACTCGTTTATTCATCAATCGACCGGTCTCTTCAAATAGTAGCACAGTAGAAATTCAACAAGAAAATGGATTAACATTAGATCCGCTTTCTTTAGTTGATATAAATGAAAAAGCTGGAGTCAGGAGTTGAGATTTAAGTCAAAATTTGTAACTAACGAACCAGGATTTAATTTGGGCTTTTCCTATCAGGGAACTTATAAAATGGGATTTTATTGGGCCGAGGGCAATTATTGGATTAATTCCGATCGCAGATTAAAAAACAGTATTCTGCCGATGGAGCCTGTACTTTCAAAGCTTAAGCAATTAACTCCAGTTTCTTATGAAATGACAGGAGAGAATCCTGATCATATACGATCCATCGGTTTTATAGCTCAAGATGTGCGAAAACTATTTCCTGGAGCTGTTAGGGTGATAAGTGACTTCAACCGTAAAGGGCCAGTTACAAACGATCTGAATACGATGAACTATAAATATTTCGGGGTTCTAGCTATACAGGCATTGAAAGAACAGTGGCAGCAGTTGAAGGCATTGGAAGAAGAGCAAGCGGCGTTATTATTGGAGATAGAAGAATTGCAGAAACAAGCAAGTGCTCTTACTGGGAAGAAATAGGGAGGATTTGTAAGTTTTGTAATCAAATTTTTTTACCGCAGAGACGCGGAGGCGCAGGGGAATTCGCTTTTTGTTTTATTCTTTCATCATTTTGCAAAGAACTTAACACATAGGCACATAGAGACATAGAATACAATAGGAAAATTC
>JADKJI010000044.1 GCA_016721085.1 Chitinophagaceae bacterium
TTTCTTAACACTAGCCTTTCCATTTTCCTGAAAGAAAATGCTTCATCATAAATAAAATGGGATCATAACAAGGCACCAGTTTTATCACAAAAAAGCCCCACTTACCTCCTTTCTTACTCCAACTTTCACTTCCTGTTGCACCTTTGTTTACGGCCGCTAGTCCTTGCGAGAAACTACGCCCATTATCGTACTGAATGGGAATCGGCATTTTGAAATTCAAATCATAATACCCAACCTTACTATCTTTTTCAACAAGGGCCATACCTTCTGTAAAATCGCTTGTTGATTTATACTCAAATGGGGTCATCTCTTTTCCTGATTTATTTATAAACCCTGCTCTCCAATCCATTCTATCTGCAGTCATTTTTGTTGCTCTTGCATAACCAGCCGTGAAACTATACGCCGTCAAATACTGGAAAGGAATAACCACTTCCTTAGCCTTATTAATATATCCATATTTGCCATCCTTCTTAAGACCACAAAGTCCTTCAGAAAAGCAAGCAGGCATCCTGATATATTGGTTCAATAACAACTTTACCAGCGTCGTTCTTAAATCCTTGTTTACCCTTTCTTCTCAAAGCGTGTTAAAGACTGGGCAAAACTTGAGTTGGCAAGAAGAAGTGAGATAATTACAAAAAGCAATACGGACTTGTTGACAGATTTAGATTGGAGCATATACTACAAATGGAGATTATTTTGACTTAAAGGGTAAAGATTTTGAAATTTTTAAAACTGGGGAATACTCGGTGGAGAGTATATTACAAAAGTTGACACAGGAGGCGTTAGAGTTCAACAAGTTTAATGTTCCACAAGGCTATTCAGGTCAAACACCAAAACAAACTGTAAAATCTTGCAGGGGTGACCTGGAAACCTATAACCCGAACTGATGAACATCTGGAACGAAAGCGTCATTGACATCCCCAAAATTCCTAACTTCCCCATATGCATCAAAACAAGATCACGTCGCCAATTCCTCCTGAAGCAGCCCTGACTCCTGGCCCTTGCATCCATTAAAGGGAGTGGACTCGATCATTTCAGCCTCGCTCCTTCTAAACGTGTTGCCCTCATCGGCACTGGCTGGTACGGCAAAAGCGATCTATTCCGACTCATACAAGTAGCACCAATTGATATTGTAGGACTTTGTGATGTGGACAAGAACCAACTCTCAAAAGCTAATACTCTAATACAAGAAAGAATAAAATCAGAAAAAAATAGGGCTCTACGGTGATTACAGAAAAATGCTTTCAGAACAAAAACCAGATATCGTTTTAATGGCACCCCCGACCATTGGCAGCCCTTCAAGCTATCGATTCTATAAAGCGGGTCATATATATCCCCAAAACCGATAAGTGTAGATGTGCTGAAGGCGAAGCAATACTAGCAACAGCAAGAAAATACAATAAAGTAGTTCAGGTGGGCACAACCAAAGAAAGCACCCCGCACCTATTGGAAGCGAAAAGAAATATAGTAGATGCCGGTCTTTTAGGTAAAGTACATCATGTGGAAATATGCTGCTATTACCATATGAGGAATAATAGCAATCCTCCGCTACAACCAATTCCTGAGAATCTTGATTATGAAATGTGGACAGGCCCCGCTCCCCTTCGTCCTTATGATGGTCTTCCTCATCAGGGTTGGTGGCGTGCCTTCATGGAATATGGAAATGGCATAATGGGTGATATGTGTATCCACATGTTTGACGCCGTTAGATGGATGCTGGGATTGGGATGGCCAAATAAAATAAGCTCCACCGGAGGCATCTACTCAGACACAAAAGGGAAAAGTAATATCGCAGACACTCAATCGGCCATCTTTGAATATGAAGGATTGAATTGTGTGTGGCAACATCGTACCTGGGGTAGCGCTGCCGATCCTGAATATCCATGGGCTTTTAAGATTTATGGAGAAAATGGAACGCTTTGTGGCGACCCATACAAATACGATTTCATTCCTCTGGGAAAAGGAAATAAGATTCATAAAGAGGCTCTTTACGAAAGGGAAAAATATCCTGAAGACACCAAAGAGGCTGGAATCGAGATCCATGCCGCTCCAGCCACCAGATTACATATGTTGAATTTTTTGGAAGCAATTGAAAAAGGAACAAAACCAGTTGCCGATATCGAAGAAGGACATATTTCCACAGCCAGTTGTATTATAGCAAATCTGTCTATGCAGCTTGGAAGACCTCTAAAATATGATCCACTTAAAAAAATAATTCCTGGAGATGAAGAAGCTACCAGATTATTACAACGTCCCTATCGCAAACCATGGGTCCTTAGCTCTCAGTCAATTTAGTCCATAGATTTTAAGGGGAAAAAATAATTGACTTGTGACGCTTGTCACCCCTTAACTGACTTGCATAAGAAATTTAAAGTGTAATGACTATCTAATTTTGCATCGTTTAGCGTACTTCCCAAATACACCCAAACTGTCGTATCTTTTAGACTGTATTAAACGTTTGCAATATGCCACAATCAAAACTTCCTACAAAGTAAAAGTTATGGATCTGAATTTGAATTTGATGATGCTGAAATAGCTTTAGTCGATTTTATCAGAAAACAGGAACAGAAGCATCCATCATCGCATAATCACCAATCAGCAAAAGCTTACTACTGGAGATTCGGATCTCTGGGAAAAAAAATGCAACATTGAACTGTAATGGTTCTCTTATGAAATTGAAATAAAAGATGAGCTTGATATCCGGCTTGAGCAGGTCGGATTCAACTCATTCCACCAACACATAAAAAGTAAAGCCCCTATGCCAGGCTTGGTGCTTGAAATTGCTGTTAGTGAAGGACAAGAAGTAAAAGAAGGTGATCGCTTATTGATTTATCAGCTGTGAAAATGGAAAATGTCATCCAGATTCAATCTGCAGGTAAGATAAAAAAGGTTTATGTAAAATCAGGACAAGCGGTAGACAAGGGACAAATAATGATTGAATTGGAATAAGTACCCACTCTCAAAAAATCAATTTCTTCGAAACTTGAATTTTCAATATGAAAAAGATACTAGTTGCAAATCGTGGTGAGATCGCTTTACGAATCATGAGAACCACTGGAAAATGGGCATCAAATCTGTAATTGTTTATTCGGTTGCTGACCGCATGTCGCCTCATGTACTTTTGCCGATGAAGCAGTATGTCTTGGAGAAGCTCCATCTGCCGATTCCTATCTTAACGGAAAAATAATTATTGCTCTCTGTAAAGAGTTAGGTGTTGACGGCATTCATCCTGGCTACGGATTCCTTAGTGAAAATGCAGATTTGCACAAAAAGTTACTGATGCCGGAATTACTTTCATGGGGCCAGGTCCTGAGGCTATGAGAGTAATGGGTTCTAAACTAGCTGCAAAAGAATGTGTGAAGAAATACAATATCCCAATGGTTCCTGGAATTGATGAGGCCATAGAGGATATTTCAAAAGCGAAATCTATAGCAACAGAAATCGGTTACCCTATACTGATAAAAGCCTCTGCTGGAGGTGGTGGTAAAGGAATGCGGATAGTAGAGAAAGAAGCGGATTTGGCTTCCCAAATGGAAAGAGCTATCAGTGAAGCAAAAGCAGCATTTGGGATGGATCCGTATTCATTGAGAAGTATGTAACATCGCCTAGACATGTCGAAATTCAAGTACTCGCAGATAATTTTGGCAATACTATTCATCTCTTCGAAAGGGAATGCAGTATCCAACGCCGGCATCAAAAAGTAATTGAAGAATCTCCATCCTCAATATTAACTCCGGATTTACGTAAAAAAATGGGAGAAGCCGCAGTGATGGTTGCTAAATCCTGTAATTACTCGAGCACAGGCACTGTAGAATTCCTGATGGATGACAAACTTAATTTCTATTTCCTCGAAATGAATACCCGTTTGCAGGTAGAACATCCGGTTACAGAAATGATAACAGGAATTGATCTAGTTGAAGAACAGATAAAGATCGCCAGAGGAGAAAAGTTGGGAATTAGTCAGGAAGATTTACATATAAACGGGCACAAATAGAACTTTGAGTAGATGCGAAGATCCATTAAACAACTTCCTGCCCTCTATTGGGAAACTTGAAAAATACATTCCTCCAGTTGGTGAAGGTATTCGGGTGGATGATGGTTATGAACAAGGAATGACAATTCCTATCTTCTATGATCCGATGATAGCCAAATTGGCTGTACATGGAAAAGACAGAACGGAAGCGATTCAGAAAACACTGGCAGCTATAAAAGATTACCATATCGAAGGTTTTTCCACTACCCGCCTTTCGGCACATTCGTACTGGAACATGAAGCCTTTGTAACTGGTAAGTTCGATACGCATTTCGTGAAGAATTATTATACCCCGGAAAAATCGAAGATAAAGATCGTTCCAATGCCCGGAATGCAGCTATAGCATCCATACGGTTCTTGGTTTGATAAGCAACAACAATTGAAACCTGTTGAAAACAAATCTACCAGTTGGAAAGAAGACTGGGTACATTAATCTAATTTTATTCAGATAAAGAAAAAATCAGCAATGAAAACACCGTCAGAAAAATTAAAACAGAAAATAGCTGAAGGGAAATTAGGTGGAGGAGAAAAAAGAATCGATGCACAACATAAGAAAGGAAAGCTAACAGCCCGTGAAAGAGTTCACCTACTTATGGATCCAGGTTCTTTTGAAGAAATTGGTGCGCTCGTAATTCACCGCACCAAAGAATTTGGCATGGAAGATCAGAAATTCTATGGCGATGGTGTGATAACAGGTTACGGAACCGTTAATGGTCGTTTGGTTTATGTATTTGCACAAGACTTCACGGTATTCGGTGGCGCATTATCCGAAACCCATGCAGAGAAAATTTGCCGGATTATGGATATGGCCATGAAAACAGGAGCACCGATGGTTGGATTGAATGACTCAGGCGGAGCCCGTATCCAGGAAGGTGTTCGTTCACTTGGTGGCTATGCAGATATCTTCTTCAGGAATGTACAATCATCTGGTGTTATTCCTCAAATCTCAGCCATTATGGGGCCATGTGCAGGTGGTGCGGTATATTCTCCTGCAATGACCGACTTCACCATAATGGTGGAAAATACAAGCTATATGTTCGTTACAGGTCCTAATGTGGTGAAAACCGTTACCAACGAAGAAGTAAGCTTTGAAGAATTAGGAGGGGCCTCTACCCATTCCACAAAAAGCGGTGTAACACATCTTACCGCGGCAAATGATATGGAATGCATCAATGAAGTAAAGAAGCTTTTAAGCTATATGCCTCAGAACTAGGAAGACGTATTACCCAAAATGCCATTTGAATTCGGGATGAAACAAGGAAGTACTGGAAAAAATAGTACCGGCAAGTGCTAATCAGCCGTATGATATACGTGATGTAATTGATGGCATTTGCGATACCGACTCATTTTTTGAAATCCATAAATACTATGCAGATAACATAGTGGTTGGATTTGCCCGACTAGCAGGACGCAGTATCGGAATAGTTGCGAACCAACCCATGAGCCTTGCTGGCGTTCTTGATATTGAAAGTTCAAAGAAAGGCGCACGATTCACGAGGTTTTGCGATTGTTTCAATATTCCACTGCTAGTATTAGTGGATGTTCCCGGATTCTTACCAGGTACCGATCAGGAATGGCATGGCATCATTACAAATGGCGCTAAATTATTATACGCCCTTAGCGAAGCAACTGTGCCAAGGGTAACTGTGATCACAAGAAAAGCTTACGGAGGCGCTTATGATGTGATGAATTCAAAACATATAGGTGCTGATATGAACTATGCCTGGCCTGGAGCAGAAATTGCCGTAATGGGGGCAAAAGGTGCCAGTGAAATAATTTTCAAATCAGAAATTGCTGCAGCTGAGGATCCGGCAAAAAAACTGATTGAGAAAGAAGCTGAATATGCGGAGCTGTTTGCTAATCCTTATACTGCCGCAGAAAGAGGATTCATTGACGAAGTGATTGAACCAAGGGATACACGCAAAAAGTTAATAAAAGCATTTGCAATGCTCGAGAATAAAGTGGTGAAAAGACCCAGAAAGAAGCACGGGAATATTCCACTTTAATAAATCAAGTATGAGATCATTACTCTTCAAATCATCAGAAACAGTTAAATCAGTTTCTGATGATTTGAAATACCATTATTTGGATTCACATTTAGTTTTATCTGTCCCTTCCTTTGAATGGTAAATTCACTCTAACAGCACCATTTTTCGTTTGCGGATATTGTACCTCTCCATCACATTTTATGGAATTCATTTCATAACCATCAGGTTCATATAAGTATACCTTGTAATCATCCCCATCAACTAATTCTGCCTCCAAAAAGAACTCCTTATCCTTCCACCCTGCCTTACTAATCTCATATCCACCACAACTGATATGGCGATTGGTTGCCAGCAATTGAGGATGATTCATTTTCTCTCGAAAACAGAAAACCTGACAATTGTATTTCGGATCAATTGGTCCGGGAACTAACTGCTTCTGATGAATACCTAAAAACTTCTTTGTCCAGAATTCAAAAACCAGGTAATCCTTTGTTGGATCTAATCCCATATCCTTCATTGGCAAAACAGGATCCCTTTCATCTAATCGTCCTAACACCAACCAATTCTCAAACGGTTTATTTAGTTCGAGGGAAAATAATCCTGTTGTTGTAGAAGCACTTGCATCAAAAGGTCGCGGCCCGCTTCCACTCAATTCCACATCTGCTAAACCTATTTTGGAAGAAACCGAAGGATCGATATCGTAAACCTGTCCTGGTTGAGTATATAAAACCGGTATACTTCTTTGTGCCGCATCAATCAATGGAGAACTCGAATATTTCTCCGGCTTATCAGTAACCATAAAAAGGGATCCGGTAAGTGAAGTGGCTACACAACTTCTATAAGCTTCCTTATCACTCAGTACGATATGGTCGGGGTCGTTACGCCAAATGATATTGTTATAAGAATTATATTGTGCCAATCCTGCATAACTATAGCCATCATCACCAATACGACATCCATCAGCTATTCCAACCAACTCAGGCCTTGGGCCCCAACAAGCCAGTAAGAAATTTTCATTGCCGATCTGCTTCCGAACATCTTTCACCACATTCCGATATGCTTCATTCCTGTCGATATTATTCTTCCTGAAGTACCTGCAAAAGAATTGTATCCTTCATATTTTAAATGACGTAAAGCATCGAGTTTATAATATTCCCAGCCATATTTTTTAATCCGCTATAAACCGGACTAATCAATTGGTTTATGGAAGCTGGATTAGATCCATCCATAACATACCCAACCCAATTACCATAGGCTGGCTTTCCCTTATCATCTTTAATAAACAATGAAGCGTTCTGAAAAGCTTTTGCAGAATCAGCAAATGACACGTTCGTCCATATAGCAGGCTTCATTCCTTTCCCTTTAATATAGGAAGCCATTGCAGTAAGTCCGGATGGAAATTTACTGTTTGGTTGCAACCATGTATCTGGCATTCCTATTGGCACTTGTTGGTACCCATCATCAATCTGAATATAATCCAATCCGAAAGGCTTTAACTTGACAGAAAGAACATCTGTAACGGCCTTTACATCTTCCTCCCGAACCTTATCAAAATAAGCATACCAACTACACCAACCTACTATAGGCTTTTTCCAAACCTTATACTGTGATGGCTGGAAATACGCAAGCCCCCTATGTTTCCTGTAATATTCAGGGCGAATCCTGATAACTACTTCCCATCCTTTAACATTTACTTCAAAGCGATTCTTATCAAGGGGAACAACTTTTATTTTTGGGTCACGGGCATCAAAAGAAACAAGCAGGTCTTTCTGTCGGTCATATACTGCATTGTTCTTAAGGTTATGGCTTGGGCCAACACTATGCCTTACCACTCTCAATCCATTCTGTGGCTCACTTTCGCAGGCGATGGCTTCATCAGTTCCAAGAATAATAGCATTACATTCAAATGATTTAAAATTTCCGGCAGCAATTGTTATGATCTGATAAGCTGCTCCATCAATAATCTGTTGCTGATTATTGATTCTATAAGGATTTGCCTGCGCAGTTAATTGAGCATCTAATAGCAATTTACCGGCATAGCTAATTTGTAGCTGGTTACCCTTTACAGTAACAACTGATTTTTGCTGGGAAAAAACTTTTGGTCCAATAAATAACAATACAATTAAAATTCGTGCAAATAACTTCATTGCCTATAGTGTTAGTGCAATCAAGATACTGCTTTTCAGTAGAAGCTTAGTTGGTAATAGTTGTCCAATGATGGTAAAAAATTGCTGTTAACAGCTTCATAACTGGAACTCCACCTTACTCCATTTTTCAGGAAGATGGGTATCATATACGCCATGTGCATTCAAAGCCATGGCAGGGTGTGGTTGAACTTCTTTCCCTCCAGACATCAATTTCTGGAACCTACCCAGAAAAAGGCTCCATACATCACCTGGTTTGGGAGGTATAGTTTTTCCGTTAGCAAGTAAGGAAAGACTTTTCCAGGGAATTGCCATTTCAAGGCTCCAACCTTTATCAATATCACTATTATCATTTAGTGTACCATCCAATTGAACTGCTGTTTGTAATCCCGGTAAATCAAAATTGGTAAAGGCCCATCATATGCCACGGGGGTGAGTGCCTTTCCAAAAACTGGCGCCTACCCTATCATAATCTCCACCGAAGGTATAGGCATTGTTTTGGTGTACATCAAACTCGGATATATCGAATTTGCTTCCTTTGGTATAAGCATCTTTCCAGATAAAGAAAACCTCATATATAGTATTTGCAGCGTTTACTTCCAATTCGTAGTAACAATCCCCACCATCTACAAAAACCTCAATATCGTTTTCTAGGAATATTATTCTATCCCTCTCTGTCAGTTTTGCTTCCAAAAATGGTTCTTCCACCTTGAATGCAATGTATAGGTTCGTATCATTCCAGAGTATGGCTGTTTGGGTATTATACATGCCTGGTGCGCCGGTTACCATATCTACAAAGCGTGGACTCCAATTTGCTTTTTGCCAAACCTCCTTTCTAATATTACCATCTATCATTATAGAGAACGGAATTTTCCTGGCTATATAATCACTCATACTAACTATTAGTTTATAAATCAGAAGAATTATTACTTAACAACCTACTGTACTTACGAATTTACTGAATTAAACAAGCCCACCAATTTCATGTATAAACATTGGAGTTGGCATATTGAAAACCTGTTTTAAATCATACCATAACATGATACATAAACCAAAGTGATTAGTATCACATTCGCTGGAATAAGTGCAAAATAATTTTGCATTCGCATTGCAACTATTGCAGGTAACAAAAACATGTATTATGAAAAAAGCACTTTCAGTAATAAGTATAAGCTTGCTTCCATTGGCAAGTATAGCTCAGGCAGGACATATAATGCAAGGAATTGGTGCCACCAATATGTCGATGGGTGGTGCAGCTACGGCCCAACCTCTTGATATAAATGGAGCTTTACAATGGAATCCTGCTGGTATATCAGCATTTAAAACAAAAGTGTTCTCTTTAAATGCAGGTATGTTCTATTCGTCTCCTGAACTTTCATCAACAGTACCTACTCCAGATGGACCAATGACCGGAGTTACCAAAGATGCCAGAGGTGTTTCTGTAATGCCTGCCCTGGCAATGGTTTGGGGCAATAACAAGAGCAAACATACTTTCGGTGTATCAGCCTTCGGAATCAGTGGTTTTGGTGTTACATTTCCACAGAACAATACGAACCCTATATCAATGCCTCAAAATGTTGGAGGATTTGGGCATATCCAATCAGACTATCAATTAATGCAGGTTGGAGTTACTTATGCATATCAACTTACAGATAAGATCTCAATCGGTGTAGCCCCAACATTCAATTATTCAGCATTAAAACTGGCTCCTAACCCATTGGCATCTCCGAGTCAAACTTTGGGATATCCAGTAAGTAATAAGGCGACGGCCTTAGGAATCGGAGGACAAGTTGGTGTTTTCTATAATTCAGGAAAAGGTCTAAAATTGGGAGCTTCATACAAAACACAGCAACATTTTGGAGATTTCACTTTCAAAAACACCTATCTTAATGGAAGTGCCGCACCAGATGCTGTATTTAAAATGAACTATCCTTCCATCCTATCTGCAGGTTTCGGATATTCCACTAAAGTTATAGATCTGGCTATTGATTATCGATTTGTAAATTATAAAAACACCATCGGCTTTGAGGAAAAAGGATGGACACCTACAGCCTCAGTTAAAGGTTTTGGCTGGGAGAATATATCAGTTGTTTCCGCAGGTATTCAATTAAAAATGATTGAAAAGGTTCCAATCAGGGTTGGATACACATATAGTTCCAATCCCATCAACAGTGAACTCGCCTTCTTTTCCATTCCAGCCACAGCCATTATAAAAAATGCTTTTCAGGTAGGATTGGGATATGAGCTCAATAATAAGTTCACAATTAATGCAGTTTATCATCATGGTAGTAGTGGTGAAGCTACAAACGGAAAGCTATTGAGTCCAATGATGATTACACCATCAAACCCTTACGGCGCCATCCCTAACAGTAATGTTTCTTATAAAATGACTACGGATATGGTTATGCTGGGAATAAATTATTCTTTCTAAAATAAACAATTGACAATTGAATCCGGGATGCTTAATCAAGCATCCCTTTTTTTATCCATATTACTATACCCCTGATAGATAACCCGTATAATGACTGACAGCCGTCATATTTCAAGCCCTGCTTCCACATATACATTTGCAGTAAGCATATCAAGATTTTTAATCCCTACTCCGATCAATACTCATTGACCATTAAACCATCCTTTTATGATTCGCTTCAATGCCTACAGTTTAACATTGGGATTATTCAGTATAATCCTCCTAAGTTCCTGTCAAAAATTAATGGATTTCTTTCCTACTCAATCACCAGCTGGATACAGGATAAAATCGATTACTTACGGTACAAATTCAGGCGGCACTTCAACAGCTACCTTCTACTACAATAAGTGGAATAATCCTGACAGTGTCATTTTCACAAATGTTGGAACCGGACAGCCTAATTTCTTATTCTTCTATAATAAGAAAAAGGAAATAAGGGAGATAAAGGAAAGTTACAGGAATGGAAATTATGAGATGTGGCACCGTCTTGGTTTAAATAATAAGGGACAAATTATTGTAGATACCATTTATGTATTCGGAAACCTCAATGAAGATCCAGAGCCAGCCAATTTTTATTATAAAAGGATTGAAAGGCTCGAATATGATAGTTATGGAAGAATAATAAAGATAACCAGCGAATCAGTGGTTCCTGTTTACCCAAGTAGCACCAATACCTTTACCTATGGTACCGATGGCAATCTGATAGTGCCTTTTTCAATGCCGGTATATGACAATTACAGGAATCCAATGACACTTCATCCTCTCTGGCAGTTCATAGAAAAGAATTATAGTCTGAATAATCCGATGGCAGCTGTGAGTTATAATTCCTATCGTCTCCCTTTACAGTTTAATTTTGTGTTCACAAGTTCTGAAGGCCGGTTTCCTTTCTTTTCCGGAAGGAATTTAGATAAGGCGTTTATTAGTTATGAGATGAAATAGACTGAGTTTATTTTTTAACCGCAGAGACGCGGAGACGCAGGGATGCACTCCGCGTCTCTGCGTCTCTGCGGTCATATTTTTCAAATAAAAAGTACTTTACAATGACTAACAGAGTCTTCTTAGCACAAAACCGTAAATTACAAGTCCAACCCATGGACAAATGAATTCAGGCTATCTACTTCTTATCATTGTACTTTATTTTTCACTCCTGATGGTGATAGCCCGCATCACCTCCCGACACAGTAGCGATAACACATATTTTGATGGTAACAGGGAATCACCCTGGTTCTTGGTGGCATTTGGGATGATAGGATCTGGCATTTCAGCAGTATCGCTAGTTTCCATTCCAGGAAATGTTGGAACCAACAATCTCTACTATTTCCAGTTTATTCTTGGAACCATTGCAGGCTACCTTTTTATTGTTTTCATACTGACGCCTATATATTATAAGCTGAAACTTATTTCCATCTACTCTTACCTGAACATTCGTTTTGGAAAAATCACTTATAAAACAGGATCACTATTCTTCCTGGTATCGCAATCCTTTGGAGCCGCATTAAGATTGCTTATCTCAATTAAGATATTCAAGTAGCTTTCTTAACGAATTACATATCCCATACTACGCCACATCGCTGTTGTACTTGTACTTATTTGGCTCTATACCCATCAATCAGGAATAAAAACAATAGTATGGACAGATGCTTTGCAATCCTTCTTTTTGATAATGGTCATCATCATTTCCATTATCAGTATAAAACAAGCTTTAGGGTTCAGCACTTCAGAATTAGTTGATAAAGTAATTCAACATCCTTACAGCAAATGGTTCAATTGGGACTTTAAGGATGGATCAAACTTCTTCAAGCAATTCATCTCTGGCATGCTAATTACAATTGCGTTGGTTGGACTAGACCAAAGCATGATGCAAAAAACCCTGACTGTAAAAACCTTAAAAGACGCCAGAAAGAATGTACTTACTTTCAGTTTCTTTATAGCTGCTGCACAAACCTTGTTCTTAGGATTAGGGGTGCTGCTTTATATATTCGCAGAACAGAAAGGAATTCCTTTGGCGAATCCGAATGGTCCTGTTCAACATACCGATGATCTTTACCCCTATTTGACCATGCACCATTTTGGGCAGATTGGTGCCATTGCCTTTTTTATTGGAGTAATAGCTTCCACATTTGCAAGTATCGACACCTGTATTACTGCATTAACAACAGCTTTTAGTTACGACTTTATGGATTTTGAGCATCAAACACCAACAGCAAAATTGAAAATTAAACGCTGGGTTTTATTGGGAGTTAATATAGTTATGTTCCTTATAGTACTTTTATTCTGGTATAGCCAGGGAGCTATAATCAATACTATTTTTAAAATCGCTGGTTATACTTATGGGCCAATTTTGGGACTGTATCTTACTGGATTATTTACCAAAATTAAAATGAAAGAGCCACTAGTACCAATAGCTTGTGTTTTAGCAGCACTTTGTACCTATGGATTGAATGAATATTTTATTATTGCATATAACTTCGATTTTGGATTCATGAATATATTCGTCAATGCCCTCTTAACCATTTTCTTTTTGTTTCTTATTAAAACAAAGTCTGATGTCGCAACACAACCCATTTGAAATCAGGCAAAGCTCCATTGATACAGGCTACCAAACTTTCGCCAGTTGGATGGCAGGCTCTGAACCATGGTTAACTTTGGATATGGATCAACAAAAATGCCTAAAGGCTTTTGAAGGCCCGGGCAAAGAAATACATATAATAGAAAGAGAAGGAAGTGCAGCGGGCTTCGTAATCCTACAAACCATTGGATCTTTTAAAGGCTATATCCAAACCCTTTTCATCCATCCCGATTTTCAAGGTTTGGGGTTGGGTACTGCAATGTTGGAATACTGTGAAAAGCGTATAGCTGCTATCTCTCCCAATATCTTCATATGCGTTTCTGATTTCAATACAGGTGCAATTAAATTGTATGAAAGCTTTGGATTTAAAAAAGTGGGTGTTTTAGAGAATTTTATTAAAGATGGATATGCCGAATTATTATATCGCAAATCCACTGGCCCATTAAATACTTTCATCGCATCATAATATACATAAATGAAGAATTGTTTATTCCTGATTTGTTGTATTCTTTCTGCAATGCCTGTTTTCTCTCAAAAGAAAGTAAATGATGGCAGCAACAGGATAATCCAGAAAGTTGATTCCATTTTAAATAGTCAGGTTGAAAGGAAACTGATACCCGGGGCGGTAATTCAAGTTAAGATCGGAAGTAAAATTGCAATGTCAAAAAGCTTACGGATATGCTAATGCGTATTCCTTTAATGGACAGCCGATGGAAAACCAAGAGCTTAATGACATCTGGTCATATGTTTGATATAGCTCTCTAACAAAGTGATAGGAACAACTACGGCAATAATGGTATTAGTAGATAAAGGGCAATTGTCTATCGACGACCTAGTTGGGAAATACATTAGCGACTTTACTTCGGCTGATAAAAAAGATATAACCATCAGACATCTATTAACGCACACATCCGGATTGCATGATTGGTACCCTATGTATTACCGGTCGAATAACAGGCAATCAACTTATAAGTTAATTGGAAGTCTGCCTTTAAAATATCCAGTGGGTAAGGAAAGGCATTATAGCGATCTTGGCTTTACGATACTAGGACAAATCATTGAAACTATTTCTGGCATGCCCTTGGAAGAATATGTTGACAAGAATATTTTCAAGCCATTAGGAATGAAAAGCAGCACCTACATTCCAATAAAAAAAGGTTTTACGAAGTTTGCAGCCACTTCACATGGTAATCCTTATGAGAAGAGAATGGTTTACGATTCGAGCCTGGGTTACCAATTCCCTGAAATCAAGCATGATTCCTGGAATGGTTGGAGACAGTATACATTAAAAGGAGAAGTGAATGATGGTAATGCATGGTATGCGAATGGAGGGGTTTCAGGAGCGGCAGGATTGTTTTCGACGATAAGCGATATTCAACGTCTTGTTGATATGTTATTGAATAAGGGAAGAGCTGGGAATAAGCAATTCATTTCGGAAAAACGGTAACCACTTTTTTGACCCAGGATAGATTCTTAAATGGCTTGGGCTGGATGATGGATCCGGCGAATTCATTTATGAAGGGGGCGCCGGAGGGAAGTTTTGGGCACACGGGTTTTACCGGGACGAGTATTTCGGTGATTCCATCAGAAAATATGTCGATCATCCTACTAATAAACAGGCAGAATACGGGTTTGAATGGGAAGGGGGAGTATTACAGTTTGAATTCATTGAGGGCGGAGATATTTCGCCTTTGGAGATGACATCCACCCCCCAGGATGCCATCCTGGGGTAGGATGGCATCCGGGGTTGTAAAACACAACCAAACTATTTTTAAATACCTTAGCCTCATGAACCGAATCGACCGCATTTCCGCTATGCTTATCCAACTACAATCCAAAAAGGTTGTGAAAGGACAAGATATAGCCGACCGCTTCGGCATCAGCCTCCGAACCGTTTACCGCGATATCAAAACACTGGAAGAAGCCGGCGTACCAATCTTAAGCGAAGCAGGTACTGGCTATTCTATCATGGAAGGCTACCGCCTCCCCCCCGTTATGTTCACAAAAGCGGAAGCCCAATCCTTCCTCATTGCAGATAAACTAGTTGAAAAACTTACCGACCCCTCAACCCACAAACTCTATCAATCCGCATTATATAAAATCAAAGCCGTACTTCGATACGATGAAAAAGATCATATCGAAAGCATGGCAGAACATATTGAAGTTTACAAAAATCCCTACATCCCAAAAGATCAACAGGTAAGCGACCATATCCAAACAGTTCTAAGATGTGTGTCACAAAAGAAAGTGATCATCATGGATTATTTCGCCAATCACTCCCAGGAAAACACCTCCCGTAAAATAGAACCAGTAGGCATTTTTCTGATGGCAGGACATTGGTACCTAATCGCCTTTTGTTGGTTGCGCAATGATTACCGACACTTCCGGTTCGACAGGATTACAGGTATTATAGCAACAGAAGAAGGATTTCAAAAACAACACAGTCCCCTCAAATCATATCTAGAAGAAATTACAAAAGAGAAAAGAGAATTACATACTGTTGTGATGAAAGTGGAGAAATCTGTCCTAAAACATATGGGAGAACAAAAATTCTATATGGGCTTCGTTTCTCAGAAAACAGTAGAAAACCAAATCGAAATGACCTTCCTCTCCTCTTCACTCGAAGGTTTTGCCAGATGGTTTATGATGATGGGCGACAAAGCAGAAATCCACCAACCACAAAAGCTAAAAACCCTAATCAAAGACCTAAGTTCCCTGATTCTTAAAAAAATAAATAATTACATTTTTCTGCTGACATAGGGTTGTCACAACCCCAATCTAGTTTTGATAAAATATTAAAACTGATTGTATGATTACATTTATGGAAGCCTTCCTCAACGAACTGGATCACGAAAGTATCGGCACCCGCAAAATGTTGGCATTGGTACCGGCCGACAAAGCTGATTGGAAACCCCACCCAAAAAGTATGAAGCTAAAAGATCTCGCTACCCATGTAGCAGATATCCCAGGCTGGATACCAATGGTCATTACTACCAGTGAACTTGATTTCTCTAAAACTCCCTATAACCCTGCCAATTGCAATGGCGGCGAAGAACTAGTGGCTTATTACAATAAAAACGCATCTGAGGCAAAAGCTTTGTTGGCTAGCAGCAATGATAAAATTCTAGAAGAAATCTGGACTATGAAAAATGGCGAGGAGATATACATGCAATTATCAAAGCTCGATACATTACGTCACTGCTTTTGCCAAATAGTGCATCATCGTGCGCAGTTGGGAGTGTATTTGCGTTTGCTGGATATTCCTATTCCGGGGGTGTATGGGCCGAGTGCGGATGAGATGCCAGGGGGATAATGTGGAGATGTGGAAATGTGGAAATGGAGAGGCTAGGAAAAGAATTTGAAAATTTGAAAATTTGAAAATTTGAAAATTGGGTCCAAATTGGCGGACAAAAATAAAAATGAAAGAGATTATTGGGTTTATATTCCATTAATCTCTTTCATTTAATTTTATTGCCGGGAAATCAGTAAAACGGTAAGTGTATTGACTCCCGACTCCTGACTAATGACTCCCGACTATTAACTACAGACTCCCGACCCGACTACAGACTACAGACTCCCGCCTCACCCCTTCCCCGGCATCGAAGGCCTAACCTCTATCTTACTCGGTAAAGTACGTGGATTCATATTCAATATATCTACTACCATTTGCCCGATGTCTTCTGGTTGAATTTTCCAGGCATCTGCAGCATTAGGAGTATGGTTATTAAAATGAGTTGCCACTGAGCCCGGCATGATGGTAGTAACTTTTACTCCATCCTTCCGGAGATCCAGCATGATGGCTTGAGTAAATCCAACTAATCCAAACTTACTTGCGTTATAGGCAGATGCTGTCTCAAAAAAATTAGTACCTGCTAAACTTGCAATAGTTATGATATATCCTTTTGAAGCTTTTAATGCAGATAGACTTGCCTTTACACTATTGAATACTCCTGTCAAGTTAGTATCAATAGTATCATGCCAATCTTTTTCGGTAAGCGTCTCTATGTTTCCAAAGATGCCCACTCCGGCATTAGCGACTAATACATCGAGCTGACCAAATTGTGCAATAGTGGCCTGAACCGCCTTCACCTCATCAGCCATAGAACTAACATTGGAAACTAAGGCTAATACTTTCGTTGGATCATTCCCCAATGAAACTGCCGCTTGCTGAGCTGCTTCTGCAGTTCTGCTTGTAAAAGCCACACTCATTCCCTTTGCCAATAAAGCCTGGGCAATGCCGAATCCGATACCTTTTGTGCCGCCGGTTATGTAAGCTACTTTTCCTGAAAGGACGCTCATGGAATTTGAAAATTTGATGATTTGAAAATTTGAAAATCTAATATTAAAATGCCCATTTTTAATTGGCGGAAATGACCTTGCTATTATTTAAGTAACAATAATTGACCGATATGGTTCGCCATATGGTTGGTACGGCTTATAACCACATTCAGTTTATTACGATGAGGTTCTTTAGCGAAATCTTCCGTAGATACAGCAGTATGTGGCTCAAACCATTCTTCCACATTGAGTGAATTGAAATGTTTATCTAGAGCGGCATTTACTGCTTTCAATTGTTCTTTCAATTCCGACATGCCAGGTTTTTCCAATCCTGATTTATCAGGATTTTTTATGAATATGTTTTCAAGTTCAGGATAATGCTTATTACCAAAACCAAGCAATGGTAACATAGCATCGCTTACAGCAATAAGATGTCCCACTAAATAAGTTCCGGTATTCTTACCAGGCGCTACTTCTTTAGCAAATTGTTCATCACTGAATGTGGCCAATAGGTTATTCAAATACTTGTTCTGAGCTGCCCAGCTGGTAAGTGTCATATTAACCAATAATTGCAAATGAGTTGAGTTAGAGTGCATTTTTAAGCAGTTTAAGCAATAAAGATACGATAGTTCTTTTGCAACTTAGATGTTACAATTATGCTACTCAACAGATCACTTATATATCAGATTCAATCAGCTATTAAGTAGCCATTTTAAAATCCCGGGTTCTTACTATTTTTTCATTCTCGTTTTCCCTTTATCAGGAAAACAAAACCAATATTCAAAATCCATTAAAAAAAGAAGAATGAAAAACCATTTCATCAAATCAATCGTTGTAATCACCTCCATCACGTTCTTACTTCTCGGTCTTTATTCCTGTAGTAAAAAAGAAGCCGCTAATCCAATAGTATTGGGAAATGAATATCAGGGAGGATTCATATTTTACATTGACAATACAGGACAGCATGGTTTAATAGCCCATAAAATGCCAACTGAAGTTACAAGTCAGGGGTGGGGTTGTTATTATACCGACATGGGTACTACCAGCGAAACATTTGGTCAAGGCAAAAACAATACAACATATATTCTTGAACATTGTGCAGAGCCAAATATATGGGCAAGGTTAATAGACAATTTTTCTGTTTCAGGTTATTCAGATTGGTACATGCCATCTCTTGAAGAGATGCAGTTTATTTATGATAACCTGCACAAACAAGGAAAAGGTGGATTTGAGAATCATACATATTGGACTTCTACTGAGCATTCTCCCAATTATGCATGGGAAATTGATTTTGCCAATGGAACAGCTCAAAGAGGATCAAAAGGCAATACTTATCAATATGCCATTGCTATAAGAGCGTTTTAGGAAAGGTGACGATAAATAGTAAACTGCCATCCCCACCGGATGGCAGTTTCGTTTTTAAGAAGGATACAATCAAAATCCATATATAAAATCCCAATCTAGTAGTCAGGAATACCTCGACTCAAACTTTCACCTCATCTTTTGACTTTTAACTTTTGATTTTTGACTTCTATTTTCCATTTTTGCCTTTTGACTTTTAATTTTTTACTTATAACTTACAACTCACAACTCACAACTCCCCATGTCCTCTTTCTTTTCAAAAAACAAGCTGATACTGCTATACGGTGCTTCCCTGGCCGTAATCATGCTTCTATTGAAATGGCTGGAATGGAGGTTTCTGATAATAGATCACTCCTTTGAAGTATATATTGGGGCTATTGCCCTCATCTTTACGGTTCTGGGTATTTGGCTGGCCAGAAAACTGACCAAACCAAAAACTGAGACAATTATTATTGAGAAAGAAGTTTACATTACAAAATCGGCCGGTAATTTCTCACCCGATGATAAAACATTACAGAAATTCGGCATCAGCAAACGGGAATGGGAGGTGCTGGAACTGATATCGGAAGGCCTGAGCAACCAGGAAATTGCCGATAAATTATTCGTTTCCCTTAACACTATAAAAACCCATAGCTCTAATCTTTTCCTCAAACTGGATGTAAAACGTCGCACCCAGGCTATAGAAAAAGGCAAAAGAGTGGGCTTGCTGTCATGATGGCTCCCTCTTTCGCATGAATTCCCCCTTTAAAAACTAAAATCACCCGAAAGTATGAACGTAAAATGCTGATTAGGTTGCAGTTTTACAGCCTTCACTAATCAAAACAAAATGATATGAAAAAGACTGTTCTTATTTGCGGAATCGCTGCCGGATTGATCAGCACCTCCATGTTTATCGGTATGATAATATTGGGAAAGGGAACACACGATGTTATGGAGAATGGAATGATCTATGGTTTCTCCCTGATGATTCTTGCCTTTTCCCTGATTTTTGTGGGCACCAAAATAACGAGGGACAAGCACAATGGTGGTGTCATAAGTTTTTGGAAAGCATTTCGGGTTGGTTTATATATCTCACTAATTGCTTCTTCAATTTATGTGCTGGTATGGATATTCGATCTTTATATGTTCGATATGGATTTTGCTGAAAGATATGCAGCCCAGTCCATTGAGAAATTGAAAAGCTCCGGCGCCAGTGCGGAAACAATCGCCAAGGAAACAGCTAGTATGGAAAGTTTCAAGGAAATGTATAAAAACCCCATTTTTGTAATACTCCTTACCTATGTGGAGATTTTACCGATTGGAATATTAGTTACCTTAATTAGTGCTTTTACTTTGAAAAGATCGAAAAGGCCGGAGCCGGCGATAGCGTAAGAAGTTCTAAGTAAAAAGTCAAAAGTTAAAAGTCAAAAACTTAATACAGAGCAGTCATTTTTTTATAATAAAACAAAATTCAATGAAAAAAGTAACTGGGATTGGAGGGATATTCTTTAAATGCAAAGACCCGAATGCCGTAAATGAGTGGTACAAAAAAAATCTGGGGATTGAAGCGAACCAATATGGCGCCAGTTTTGAGTGGCGTGATGTTGAGGACAGTACTAAGAAGGGACTTACCCAATGGAGTACTTTTAAAGAAGAAACGAAATATTTCGAGCCTTCTTCAAAAGATTTCATGATAAACTACCGGGTGGAAAATCTGGAAGCATTAGTCGAGGAACTAAAAAAGGAAAATGTCACCATCGTTGATGCTATTGAATCATATGACTACGGGAAGTTTGTCCATATAGTAGACCTGGAAGGAAATAAGATTCAGTTGTGGGAGCCTACTGAATAGAATTCCTGGGTTGTTTTTTACAACCCGAGATGTCATCTTACCCCCAAGATGACATCTCGGGGGTAAGATGACATCTCCCCCCAACAGTACTGTTGGGGTAAAATACCACTAAATAAATTATTCACTCACTTTATACAATCCCACTTACCTTACAATTCTTTACCTGAAGTATTCTAAACTTTTGTTGTAATTTCCAGTACAACCAACCAATACCAACTGCAATGCTGCGCCATTTAACCCTTTTGACCCTGCTGGCATTCGCTACGGCATGGGTAGCTTTTAACAATATCCATAGACCCACCCCAACAAATAAGCTTGCCGGGAACATTTCTAAGAAGATTAATATAAAGTCCTGCGGGCCAGATTGGGAGGCATTTAATAATCTTGGCGAGGAAATAGATATTCCAATAATCCCTGGATCAGGCAATGTATCATGGAAAATAACTACGCAGAGTGATAGTGCCCAATTGTATTTCAATCAGGGAATGAACATGTATTATTCATTCCATATAATCGAAGCTATGGCCTCTTTCAGAAAGGCTATGAAATTCGATGCTGAATCTCCCATGCTTTTCTGGGCCGAAGCCCTAACTTATGGCCCGAATATTAATGACCTTGGCTATGCTGCTTCTCCTGCAGCTATGCAAGCTGTAAAGAATGCCAATCAATTTATCAATAAGGCAACTCCTACGGAAAAAGCCCTTATTGCCGCCATGTCTATCCGATATACAAACGACTCAGCAGATGCAACTAGAAAAAGCCTAAACATGGCTTATACAGCTGAGATGAAAAAGGCCTACGACCTTTATCCAAACCACCCTGATGTACAGGCGCTATATGCAGATGCCATGATGCTCGAGCATCCCTGGGATCTTTGGAATATCAATGGTACTCCAAAACCATGGACGCCACCCATTGAAGAAGTGCTTGAAAAACTTTTAGCCAAATCGCCAAATCATCCTGGAGCCAACCACTATTATATACATGTAATGGAGCCTTCTCCCTATGCAGCCAAAGCCTTACCCAGTGCAGCGAGATTGGGAAAAATCACTCCTTCCCTTTCACATACGGTACATATGCCTTCGCATATCTATTTACGTACGGGAGAATTCAATACCGGCGCTAAAGTGAATGAAAATGCAGTAACTGAATACAAGAAATCTATTGCTGCATTTGCACCAGTAACGGGAGCAGATTTTCTATATCTTATCCATAACCTTCATATGCAGACAACAGTTGCTATGCTTGCAGGACGATCAAAATATAGTGTACAGTCGGCAATGGAAACTGCAGCATCGGTTCCGGAAGCTTATACACTTTCCCCAGCCCCTTTCGGCTCCGGAGCACAATACATTTATATGGTGCCAACATTAGCCAATATTCGTTTTGGTAATTGGGAAGCATTAGTGAATGCACAAGCGCCAAATTCAAATATGATATATGCCAATATCCTTTTCCACTTCGGTAAAGGCATGGCACTGGCTCATACTAATAAAATAAATGATGCCAATGCAGAATTAAACCAGATGGAACAACTGATGAAAGATTCTGGCCTTTATATACCCTTTGGAGTTTTCTCTCCTGCTATAGATGGGGCAAAAGTTGCTTATGATCTTTTGGAAGGCAGTATTGCTATGGCACAAAAAGATTACACAGCAGCTATTGCCAGCTTTACCAAAGCAGTTGTTACGGAAGAAAACATGGTGTATACAGAGCCGCGCGATTGGCTATTGAATCCAAAACATTATTTAGGTAATGCTTATGTGAAGGCAGGTGATTTTATTACTGCGGAAAAAGTATTCAGAAAAGACTTATTGAATAATAATGAAAATGGATGGGCATTGTATGGCATTTACCAATGTTTGCTGGCAAAGAAGAAAAGTAAAGAAGCAGCGGCGATGCTCGCCAGGTACAAAAAGGCTTTCTCTCAGGCAGATATAAAATTAGTGGCTGCGGTTTGTTATTAACAAGGGCGGATGCCATCCTACCCCCAGGATGTCATCCTGGGTATAGGATGTCATCACCCCCCAGGATGACATCCGGGGGGTAGGATGGCATCCGTAGTTGTAAAACACAATCCCCTATCTTTATAAAAACTAACTATCATGAACCATATCCTCTTTCACAAACACTCCAGATCAATTCTAACATCACTATTATTCCTAATATCTTTCTCCTTATTCTCTCAGAACAAACCTTCAGTTACCATTATTGAAAACGTACTTATTTATAATGGAAGTTCCGACAAACTCTCCGCCCCTTCTAATGTTCTAATCGAAGGGAATACTATTAAGAAAATATCAACAGCGGCCATCCCCGACCCCTCAGGTGCCTCTGTTACCCGCATAAAAGGTGGTGGAAGAACACTAATGCCCGGACTTATCGATGCCCATACGCATATCATGTTCAGCACTTTACCTCAAATAGCCATTCTTACTGGCGACCTTGGATTTATAAATGTTGCCGCTGTTAAAGCCGCTAACGAAATGCTCTTGAGAGGATTTACAAGTATCCGTGACCTGGGAGGCCCTGTATTCGGGCTCAAACGTGGTATCGATTTGGGCTTTGTACCAGGTCCAAGAATATGGCCTTCTGGTGCCTTCATATCGCAAACAGGCGGACATGGTGACTTCCGTTTACCAAACGACTTACCTGCAGCCCCGGGTGATTTTACATTCAGTGAAAAAACCGGCGGTGCCGCTATTGCCGATAATCCAGATATGGTAAGGCAAAGAGCCCGCGAACAACTGGCACTGGGTGCTTCACAAATAAAACTGATGGCCGGTGGTGGGGTGTCTTCCACATATGATCCTTTGGATGTAACACAATACACCGTACCTGAATTAAGAGCTGCTGTAGAAGCTGCTGAAAACTGGGGCACTTATGTTACTGTCCATGCTTATACGCCAAAAGCTGTTTCACAAGCAATTGAAGCTGGTGTAAAATGTATTGATCATGGTCAGCTTCTGGACGATGCAACCGCAAAACTGATGGCTGATAAAGGAGTATGGTGGAGTATGCAGCCTTTTACAGATGATGTACCCTCTGCTTTTGCTGAAGGAAGTCCAAACAGAATAAAGCAAAAGGAAATGTTCAGTGGAACAGAAAAAGCCTATTCACTTGCAAAAAAATACAAAGTGAAACTGGCTTGGGGCACAGACATCCTTTTCAGTGCTGAAAATGCAGCCGCTCAGTGTACACAACTAACAAAAATGACCAAATGGTTTACAACCGCAGAAGTACTGAAAATGGCTACTGCTGATAATGCAGCCCTATTATCACTTTCAGGACTTCGCACCCCTTACCCTGGAGAAATAGGTGTTATTAAAGAAGGTGCATTTGCTGATATACTTCTTATTAATGGCAATCCATTAAATGATATTCATCTACTAGATAACCCCGCGAAGAACCTACTGCTCATCATGAAGGATGGGAAAATATATAAAAACATTTTATAACTGTTTTTTACAACCCGAGATGTCATCTTGGGGGTAAGATGACATCTCGGGTTGTAAAAAACAATCAATAAATTTACTGATGAAGATTCCTATAATAAAACGCAATCGCTTCGCCGAGTGATGAAACATGTAATTTCTCATAAATATGCTTCACATGCGTATTCACCGTATTGAAACTTAAGAAGAGTTTATCAGCTACCATCTTATAGCTTAATCCATCCGCCAGTAATTTCAATACCTCGGTTTCCCTTACACTCAAAGGATTATTCACCTTACGGGGCTGGAAATAATCCAACACTTTCAATGCAATACCAGGATTCATTACAGCTCCTCCATCATATACCTCCTGTATTGCTTGCAATATTCTTTGAGGAGAATCCTTTTTTAATATATAGCCACTGGCGCCATTCCTGATGCATTCGAAAATCTTATCAGTATCATCAAACACTGTCTGCATCAAAACCTTTATATGAGGGAACTGTTGTTTAATCTCCTTTAAGCCAGTAATACCATCTTTCTCAGGCATATTAATATCCATCAGAACAACTTCAGGAAAACAGGCTTCCATGTCTGCCTTCAAACGAGTACAATTAACGGCTTCTCCGCAAAATTGCATTTCAGGACTCAGTTCCAGCAAAGCCTTTAAACTATCCCTCCTGGGATGGTTATCATCATATATAAAAACTCGGATTGGCATTATTCAAAAGTAACAAGTATTAGCTGAGGCCAGCATACCTAAATCTAGTTAATGGACTGTAAAGGGAAAACAGTCTAATTTTGGTTCCCTTTCCTAAAGCTGTTTCAATGAAGAAAATACCGCTTAACTCCTTTGTTCTCTGTTCCATATTTTCCAGCCCATTGCCAACGCTGCCCCTTCATCAAATCCAATACCATCGTCTTCAATTATCATTATAAGATCTTTATTCTCTGTATAAAGAGATAATCCCGCCATTTTTGCCTTGCTGTATTTGGCAATATTGTTCATAGCTTCTTTTGCTATCAAAAGGATGTTTTTCCTCGCTGTGATACCAGTAATTACAGCATCTGCATTCGGCATAATATTATAAGTGAATGCAATGTTCCCATCTGCCAGCAAGCCCGAAGCATAATTCTTTATCTTGATTTCAAAAGAGGTATTACTGCTTCCCCCCGATTTCATACTCCAAACAATATCATTCATGTTCTCCATGATCTCTTTGCTCTGGCTGCTAATCTTATTAACCATCTCGATAGCCTTATCTGGATTGCTGGATAATGATTGTTCAGCTATGGTGCCATAAATCTGCAAACTACTTAGGGAGGCACCTATATCATCATGTAAGTCCTGACTAATCTTCTGACGTATTTTAGAAACAGCAATCTTTTGGTTTTGGAAATAACGATACACTAAAAAGCCTATAACTAAAAAAGTGATTCCGATCATTGCTAACATCAAACGTGTATTGGCCAATTCCTGCTTTCTCTCCGCTTCTTCCACCTGCAGACTTAATATATGTTTTTCATTTTCCATCCCAGCGTTTAAAATGGTTTGTATCTGCCTGTTATTACCATCAATATTCGACTTTTCAATAGCCAATTTCAACTCCATTGCTTTTACCAATTCTGTGGATTGGCCTTGTTTTCGATATATATCAATGGCTGTATTCAGAAACACCAAAGCATAAAACCGATTGATATTCGGATTTGTATGAAGCAATGAAAACCCACTATCAAGACTCCTGCGCATTTCACCAGCTTGGTTTAATTGATAATGCGCTTGTGCCATACCACTATAACATATCAATGCAACATCAAGATCCAGTGAATGAATAGCAACAGTTACCCCCTTACTATAATTATTGAGGGCACTATCAGCTTTGCTTATCGCCATATACACATCCCCTAAACTGGCATAGCCAACTGCTATACCCCTATCCCATTTTATTTCTGTAGCCTTTTCCAATGAAATATAATTATGGATATAAGGCGCTATCATATTGCCCCATTTTAAGATAAGCCTCCCTAAATTACCATGTAGGTGATGTGGCTTTGAAAGACTTAAATACTGAGGTGGATTTGGTGGTTGTTTTGTATAAAGCAATCCTTTCTTATAAAAAGCAACCGATCTTGCAGCACTATCGATATTCATATAGAATAACCCAAGAAAATTATAGCTATCGGCCAAAAGAATACTATCCTTTAAGGCCTCGGCCATCAACAAGCCTCTTCTACTTTCCTGAAGTCCGAGCTGTTGGAGATTGTTATAATAATAAACCTCAGCCTGTCGGGTTAGCAAGAAATAGTTATCAAGTGAATTAATCTTTAAAGGCAATAACTGATGAATTTCATTAAGCCACAATTGGGAAGAATCATACTGCTCAATATTCATGAATTCGTCAGCAATATAAAAACAGGTTTTGATGTAACTCTTTATATCAGCTCTTTGACTGGCTGCCTTTCTGAATGGCAGAATCTATCTGCCGAAGGGTTGTTTGTTGCGAAAACCCATTTATGCAAATAATAAAAAAGAAAGAAAGAAACAGTAATTTCCCGATGACCATGAACGGAAGATAAGGAAAAAAACAAATAAGTACGAGGCATATGACCAGGACTCAGAATCACTTATAGTAATTAAATATCCAAAACCTGCAAAATCAATAATAAGTTATTTCCCTATACTCCATTTCATAAACTTCATAAGAAGACTTATCATAATAGCGTATAATAGTGGCCGATTTGTCAATCCAATTATTATACTTATCGTATTTATAAGAAATCGATTTTTGTTCTTCTAATTTACCATTCTCATCATACTCTTCTTGCAATACCATATTTCCATAATCATCATACTTCATTTTCAAAAAGTATTCTCTCTTCCTTTCCGAATTCTTATACTTCTCTGAAATTGCATTTCCCTTAATATCATAAACATACGAATATTGATACTCAACAGTCCCATCAGCTTTTGAAGAAATACGGCTCAAAACATTACCCTTTGTATCCAATATATATTCTACAGTCCCCAATAACTCATTTTTATTATTATAAAGCAAATGTTTGACCATCTGCTTCTTAGAATTATATTTAAATGCATGCCTCATTATAATAGTATCATTACTACTATACTCCACCCATTCTATGCGATTTCCTGATTTATCGAAACTAAAAATTGACTTTCCATCATAAACTCTTCCTTTGTTAAAATTGCTATCATAATTTCTTCTGCCCTTTTGATCGTATGTGGGAATAATCATGAAATCTTTGGCCCCGATTTCATTTTCGAAACTACTATACTCCGACAAAAACCCCTTTTCGTTATAACTTATGAATGATTTTATCCCAAACCTGCGCTCTTCCCCTGGATCTTGAGAATAACTAATAAAGCTTACACTCTTTACTTTACCTTTCAATTTATCATCTTCTACATCTGTTATTTGTGAATAGGTAACAGCGGAAATACAAAATAGCAGCATGCTGGTAAGTAGTGATTTCATTACTGTAACAGCCTTAGGTTAAGAATACCTTATTTACCGCTCATTGATAATTTTCCGGTTTTAATTTTCTAATTTGACGAGATAAAAAACCGTTCGAAGATTTATCACTCAGGGCAGAGGCGTGTGGGGGTGGGTAAAAAAAAAACGATACGCAAAAGAAAGCCTCCCGCGTCACTGCGTCTCCGCGGTAAAAAAAATAATGTAAGTTTGATAACCAAGAGCAAAATCGACACCGATAATAAATCACCTTACATGCTGCCATTCCGAAAACTCATTTTATTCCTGGTCTTCGCTGCATTGATTCATTCTTCCAATGCCCAGGTATACCGGCCCAATATACTCTGGATTGTTTGTGAAGACATATCCCCCTTCATCGGTGCTTATGGAGCTTCTGAATTGAAAACACCATCTATTGATCGATTGGCTAAGGAAGGCATTCGTTATACGCATGCCTATTCCGTATCTGGCGTATGCGCACCCAGCCGATCAGCGATCATTACAGGCATGTATCCAACATCAATAGGTACACAGCATATGAGAACTGCTGGAGATCCGAAGTTCCAACCTGTGCCCTCCTATTCAGCTGTGATCCCTGATTACGTAAAATGCTTCCCGGAAATACTCAGACAATCTGGTGGTTACTATTGCACTAATAATTTCAAGCAAGACTATCAATTCACTCCTCCAGTAACGGTATGGGACGAGAACGGCCCTGCTGCCTCGTATAGAAACAGAAGACCCGGTCAGCCCTTTTTTGCTGTTTACAATCTGGCAATCACACACGAATCGATGCTTTTCCCAAGTAAGGATAGCCTATTGGTTGACCCCGACAAATTAACCGTACCACCTATTTATCCTGATACGAAAACAGTACGATCCGATATCGCCAGATTATATACCAATATCCAATTAATGGATAAACAGGTAGGTGAAATACTTGAACAATTAAAAAAGGATAGTCTATATGATAATACCATCATTTTCTTTTACAGCGATCATGGCGGCGCCTTACCCTGGATGAAAAGAGAAGTATTGGAACGGGGTACTCATATTCCATTGATCATACGATTCCCATCCCGTTTTAAATCGCAGGACACTATTTCTAACAAACTTATAAGTACGATTGATTTTGCTCCAACAGTCCTAAACATGGCTCGAATACAGCTTCCATCCTATTTACAGGGACAGCCCTTCATCAACTTCAATCGCAATACCACGTATACGGACAGATCATATGTATTTGCAGCCCGGGACAGAATGGATACTGAATACGACCGGGTGAGGATGGTACGTGATTTACGATTCCGGTATTGCATCAATTACCAAATGGATAAACCTTATTATCAGAATATAGAATTTCGTCGGGGAATCCCGATGATGGCCGAGATATTGAAATTAAAAGAAGAAGGAAAACTTGGTTCCGTTCCAATGATGTGGTTCAATAAAAAACCAAAAGAAGAACTCTATGATGTTGAAAAAGACCCTTTCGAGTTACAAAATCTGGCAAATCACCCACTATATAAAGAAAAGTTATTGGAATTAAGGGGTGCATATGAAGAATGGATAACCACCTATGGCGATAAAAGCGAGATGTCTGAAAAGGAAATGCTACAAAAGATGTGGAACAATCAAAGTGTTGCACCAGCAACTGCAACACCAACGGTGTCCGTTACAAAGAAAGGTATTCATATAGAATGCAGTACAAAAGGAGCCTCAATAGGGTATCGAATAGTGAATGCAAATAACACAAGTTCAAACCATATCATTCAATCCTGGGATTTCGGATTCCAAAAAGGCTCCAATCAAAATGGGAAATCAATACCAGCAGCACCTGTTTGGAATATTTACGAAAAAGGTAGTTCTATTGTTGTAAACCCTGGGGATACGCTGAAGATAAATGCAATGAGAATCGGATATTCGCCAGCGGTAGTAGATGTGGTGGATGGGAAGGTAGTTGGAAAGGAGTAATCCTTTTTTCACCGCAGAGACGCGGAGACGCAGGGGTGTTAACCGGGAAGGCGGAGAGGATACTTCCTTCTAAAGTTTCAAATAGTTTACAAATACTCATACTCTCACCGTCACCCTTGCGAAAGTTTTAGTAATTGCTTACACCTTAAAATCTTTGAGTATAAAATCCTTCCCGCCTTCCCGGTAATCCCACGCGTCTCCGCGTCTCTGCGGTAAAAAACCATTAAAAATATAACACCACCAGATCACTAACTGAAACTTATCACAAATCAAAATCTCTCCAAACCACATTTTTGGCAGTTAAAATAACATATCTTCAATAATAACCCCCACCCTGTAAATTCCCTGCCACTCTCTCTCTTTTATTAACTGCCTTCTAACTAAATCTATTTGTTATGCAAAGAAGAAAATTCCTTTATGAGTCTTCCCTTATTGCCATGAGTATTGGGGTATTCGGAAATATTAAATGGGACGGCAACTCCTATGTAGGTGAGGATCCCACTACCACAGATATCCTCGGCCCTTTTTATCGTCCGGGGGCACCATTTAAGACAAACCTGGTGCAAAAAGGCACAAAAGGCCAATTATTGAATTTCCATGGAACTGTTTTTGCTAATGATGGAAAAACACCTGCCGGTAATACCTTGGTAGAAATCTGGCATTGCAACGAAAATGGTGTATATGATAATACATCAGATGAGTATATCTACAGGGCATCTTTCAAAACCGGTGCTGATGGAAAATATCATTTCAATACCATATTGCCGATTCCATATAGCACAGGAAATGACAATTTCCGACCTGCTCATATCCATATGCGTGTATCGGGCAATTCGCAACAGGATCTTGTAACCCAAGTATATTTCAAAGGTGACGAACATATTGCCAAAGATGAAAGTGCCAATCACCCCAAATCCATAAACCGCATTCTTGAAATAAAAAACGGGAAAGATAATTCCAAAGTGGTTCAATTCGATGTTGTATTGGCAAAAGAATATTTACTGGAAGCATCTGCTTACAAAAAAATAAGCGGACTATACCAGATGAATGATAAGTCAATGGCTGAATTTTATCGTCAGGGCGACCAGCTATTCGCAAAACTTAATGGCCAGATTGTAGAATCCATGGACTACAAGGGCAATAATACATTTGTTGGCGGTCTGAGTTTCGTTAAAGCCAACTTCGAACTGAATAATGCCAGTGAGATAAAAGTAAAAATGAGTTATGTAACCGGACCCGAAAAAAAAAGTTAGAGGTAAGTCGTAAGTGGTAAGTTGTAAGTTGTAAGCCGTCGCAGTGTCACTTTATGACTTTCTGCAAGCTATAATATTCATATCCGTTTCAATCTGCAAATCCAATCCTTATTTATCTTCTACCGCTGTGAATGCCCTTTCCCACACTAAATAGAATAATTGATACGATCATGTAGAAATTTATATTCTTTGATGCGCAATTAGAAAGGAAAATATTTACTTTCTAATTTTCTTGATATACTGGAATTTTATACTATTTTTTCTTAGTAAAGGTCAAAATAAAGTAACTCAATTACTATTATTTTGACCTTATATTCAAATTGTCATTTACGACATTGGTAGCCCAAAATCAACCCAATGTTCACTTCTGAATCAGGAATATCAGCACTGCCTTTTTAATTTTAAACGTAAAACTTCCAAGACCGAAGCCAGAAGGTAAGCTGAAGAAACATCCTGATAACTATTGCCTGGTGACAGTGAAAAATTAAGTACCGCTCCGCCATTAGAGGTCAATTCCAAATCACAGGTGTCAGTAGAATTAGTAAATGACCTATTAAGTAAACCTTTCCAATGGCAACATCCCTTTCCTGAACAAAGAAAGGCAATTGACTTTTATTGATGTCAAAATTCATTATGTGTATTCCACCTCCTGAAGGATAGAACATCTTATGCCATTCGCTGGAATACTCGTGCTTTAGACTGAAAAGGCGATTAAGAACCATTCCGCTAGAGGAGTCAGTAGGTGCTATGGTAGACTGAATCAGGCCTTTTAAATATGTATTCACAGTGCCTTTTAAAGTGCCTTCTTCTCGGGCTGAATACCGAATGGTCACAACGATATCGCTGATAGTATTATAATCAAACATCCGTAAATCAGCTTCTGTATTCATTTCTAATTCCCATTCCCAAAAGCACCACAACCTTCAAATGGTAAATAGCGTTCGTCTCTGAAATTGAGATCAAAACACCTGAATCATTCTGGGCAGTACTAGTTGATATACAATGCGTTTCGGCAGTTATATGCTTAAACCTATCATCTGCAGCATAGTCGGCGCTGTCATAATTGGTACCACTTGCATTTAACCGCGTAGTATGTTTCTTTAATCGAAGCGTAGCGCTAATAGTAGTATATGGGCCTGCAATACAAGGAATGCTTAATGAAACAGTTTTAATTCTTCTGAAAAAAAAATGACCGGGGGAATCTAAATCGAATAAGGCTTCAGGAATGATAAAGGTGCAAGTACCATTAGCTCTCAAATCAAGAATAGCCTGCGGGTTTAAAAGAAGCAACGAAACATGTTTTGTCATTTCGAGTTCTCTTCGATTGAGATCATAATACGAACTTTCCATTCTTCTCAAGTCATATTGAAGCTTTCTGCACTCAAAAAGTCCCCTTTTCAGCTATCCCAATATCCAAACTGAACAAAAGATGTGTTTCTGTATTCTCCTAATTCATACTGATAACATTGCTCTGCCTTTTGGCCAAATCGTAGGCCAGCTGATAGCTTTGGAAATAGACTGTCGATATTTGACCGATCATCCAATCATACAATTGCTGATTGATGAATTTACTTCTCATAAACTCATCTGCTTCTTTGTTGTTTTCAATCTGCAGTTGTTGGTTCATAAGGTCTCTTTCTGCAATAGCTTGCTTTATTTCAGCAGAAATAATCTCCTTATCCATCTGCTCCAATTCCTTATTAGCAGATTCCGATTGATTTCCAATCATCCATTCTTCTGTATAATTACCAAATGTACCCGCCATGCTTCCCGCAGCGTTATTGATTGCGGAAAATATTCCATATATGAACTCATGGCGTTCATCATTGCCCTAAGGTTGTCTCCACCCCAGGTTACACCCATTGATGTTGGAGCACCTGCTTTTAAGTTAGGTATTGCAGCCAGAACGCCCCCTATTGTGCTAAGTCCTCCTTGAATTGCCGAAAATATCATCCCAATCTGTACACTGACCAATTGTTGTTTTCAAAATATTCATGAATTCCGTGAACCATAATAATCAGCCTTCAACTGGGTAACTTCCTTCATTTTCTTCGAGCTTTCGACTTGAATCTTAGCATCTTCCACCTTTTCCTTCATACTCAAGTACTACATTCAGCATTTTTTGCTCATGTACTGAACGCAATAATGAAAAAGCAGCATCCCTTTTTTCAAGTGCTTGCAAAAGGGCTGATCCCAACGATTTCACTTCATTTGAAAACTCGAGTGCTTTTTGCAACATAAAGTTGAACCTGTAATTAGGTAATGCAGCATTCAAATCACTAAGAATACTTGACAAGTCCATTCCCGCAGCTGCTGCCCTTACCAGCATAGCTGGATCAATCGGGGGTTCAAATAATGGTAACGTACGAACGATTCCCTGGGTGTTCATACTGTTCCTGATTTTAAACAATCGGTCTGCAACTGTATCCCAGTACTTCATAAGAAACTCGTTTCTGGGCACACAGAAATAAAACATTTCACCCAACGCATTACTACTTCCTGAACCAGAACCCGAAGAAGAAGAAGGCGCTAACATGGTCTCGATTGCCACCATGGCGTTTGAAAACGAATCCAACTCATCTTTTATATCATCAAATGAAGCAT
The DNA here is from genome assembly GCA_016721085.1 of Chitinophagaceae bacterium. Lineage (GTDB taxonomy): Bacteria > Bacteroidota > Bacteroidia > Chitinophagales > Chitinophagaceae > Endoryza. The sequence goes on from JADKJI010000044.1 coordinate 33,431, forward strand.
CTGCATGTTCAGCTCTTGGAGGAATCTGCTGGGGTCGTTCTCCAAGGATTTTAGCTGCCATAATATATAAATTAGTGGCCTCATTAATAGCTTCAATCGTATCCCGCCTGAATAGATTATCACCCCAGGCAATAATATTATCCAAATATTTCATTACCACATTCCTCATATAGGCACTAATACGCATCCTGGCAATAACATGTGGCATAAATGGATTCTTCATCCACTTATCGACCTGAGCCGCTAATTCCGTTTCGTTTTTGAGCAAATCATCTAATGTGGCTATTTGTGTACCGGCTTCATCAAAAAAAGGTTTGAACTGCCAGAACCGCTCCTTATCCCCTCCTTCACTCTGTGTTGGATCAAAAATATAATGAAACCAATCTCTTGCTTCTTCAAATCGCTGATCATCCTTTAAACGACAAGCTATAAGCATAGGGACATGAAAAAAGAGCTCCCAATTATATTGGGAATAGGCACTTCCATAAACAAAATCCACTTCACTGGTGGGATATGGTTTTGTTACGAGATTTGTTGGATCATAATTTTTCTTGAATAATATGGTGTCGGCCTGTGTTTCCACACTCCTTTTCAACAAACCTTCTATACCCAATTTATACAACTCTTTTATAAACGTCTTGACATGATAATGGTAAAAAGTTGTAAAAGTAAAATGATGCTCTTCCGTATATTTCTTAATAAGTCTTTGGCCCTTAGAAATAAGCTTTATTTCTGGCTCCACCTCGTATTGGTAAGAAGATGAAATGCCATATTCTTTATTGGCGCTCTTCATCATCAAAGGTTGAATGGTACTCTCCGTTGCCCCCACATTAACACCTTCATTACCATGAATAATAACAGTAGCTGTTTTGAATTCAATGGTTTTTTCTTGTACTGCTGCTTTTTTAATACCAACCTTAATTTCCTGAGGCTCTCTGAAGTATTCGTCAATGTAAGGTATAGGATCTGTATAGTTTCGTCCCGGATTAACAATGGGCCCTTCAGGGTCTTCAATAGGAGTATATGTATAATAGTCACGCCAACTTCTTTGTATATCATGATACCAATCTCCGATGCCATAATCAGGCTTGGTATGCGTTGGTACGTCTACCACTCTATGCGTCACATAGAAAGTATGATCCTTATCCTGGAAGAAGAAAAATTCAGGCATTGCATGCGGACCTGTTTCAGGAACAACCAGTTTAAACTTATCTTCATTCCCTTTATTGAGTACCTTAATATGATCTGTAGAAATAATCACACCACCATCAAGATCGTCGTGATCGATCTGAAAAGATAAATAACCGTTCTTTGTACGAGACACCTGCATCTCTTCCTTACCACTAACATTTTCAATACCAACCCATGTCAATACATTGCCTCAGGTATCAATGTGTAAAAATTTGAAAAATGGGGCTCCTCAGAAGTATTGTTAAAGATAAAAGCACTTTCGCTGCCACTCACACTTCCCTCAACACTAATACTCAATGTGGATCCAGCTACCGAAGCTTTAGTCCAACAGGCAGTTCGCATATCCTCTAACAATTTTCTGGATAACACTGATTGAGATGTGATAAAGCTTTTTGAAAGTCGTTTCGCTGTCCACTTATTCTTCTTATACTCGCTCCAAGCCACTTGTATTTTCCAAAACAGTGGTTGTGGATCAGATATATCATTAGATTCTTCACCATCCTGAACAAAAAACAACCAGAATAAACACAGTTTCCGATTAAAAATCACTGGCACCAGATGATTCCCGTCAACATCGATTTCCAATTTCAACCAGGAAGTCCATTCACCATCTTCTAATGTACGATGGTAATATCGGGAGGGATTGGATGAGGTGCGTGCAAAAACATGAAGGATATCAATATCATCTTCGTCAGGCAAATCTTTTTCTACCTGGTGATACATACCCACAACCTCAAGTCTGGATACTTCGTCAAGACTACTTAGGTAGTTATGGAAAGCATCCTCAACATTATCTTCATTCAGTTCATTTTGCTTCAACTGGGTTTCCAAATCCTTAAAGAAAGGAGATTTGTCATCGCGTAATTCTGGTTCTATCAAGTTCTCAGGATAGAGGAAAATTTTACGGTTGGCTTCCCATATACGGTAAATTTTTCTCCACTCCTTCCATTCTTCCACCTGATCGCCATCTAATTTTAAAGCAGTAACAGATGGATTTGAATTTGGATGTTCCAGATTCAGTAATACTCTGTCAATAAACAATTGAACACTACAAATAGCTTGCTTTATCCTGGAAGTCATATTGATGGGTTTCATTTCCACATCAATCAGAAAGTACTCATATAGTTCATCTGTATTCTTCCATCTCTCATAACTCGTAGGTGGATCATATTTTGCATGTGTCACCACAAATGATACAAGTGCTACCGTTGCCTTTCTCTAAGATCATCACGAAGTGGTTTGGCCAATTTAGCCATTGCCCCTCGTCGTACTTAGCTTTGGCGGCATTCTTTATTGCATCAGAAACAGTGTGGTCGAAATCAACGGCATAGCAGATTGAATCAGGGATGTATTCAAACCAATCCTGTTAATTGTTGACAGACAGTTCTTGATTTGTAAGATGATTTCACCATTTACAAAACTGGCGGGGAAATTGGTCTTAAGTATTCCAGCATTTACCAAGGTTACACCATCTCCAACTAATGATTCTAGAATTTCCCTATCCCAATTCGTTCTTGTAGCGAGATTGTCAAGCCATTTTGTTTTATCTGGATTTACGATAGCTGTCAAAACAATATCAAAAAATCGGGAGTGCCTACAGGCATGGTATCTCTCGCCTTTATAATATTCAACAATATTTCAAAACTATTGAAATTCCCGACGATGGATGACACAGGAAGTGTGGTCAAGTCTGTACATAACAGGAAGCAGCATTTTTCAGAACGGCTTCCAGATCGGTATCGCTCAATTTCAATTTGTTGATTATCGAAGCGATCTTATCCAGACGCATATAATCATTGAAAAGATCTGACTCTGCATCTAATGCAGTATCTGCAGTAGGATTAGTCCGAACAAATTTAGGTTCGTAATCTTTCGGATTTGTAGGATCTGAAGTATCAGTAAATGATTTCAGAAAATTAAGTGTCGAAAAATCATCTGCTCTAAAATCTTCAACAACCGCTTTTAACGGGTTAGTAATGCCTTTTATATAGGACTGTAACAATAATCCTGCAGCACTCGCAGATATCTTTAATTTCTCTGAGAACTTCTGAATAATGGTATTCCTTTGCTCATCAGCAGAAGATGTTTCAATAGCCCGTAAGGCAATGCGTAGTTCGGATAAAAATACACTGATGTCATCATCTTGCGGGGCAACAGATGTCTCTTCCAGATATTCGTGTTGCAATAAGTAATTTAATTGGTCAATACTGAACCCGATGTCTTTACTGCATCAGCTTTTAAAGGAAGGAGAATGTTGAAATTGGGGAAGCAAAGGGTTTGCTGCTGCACCAATCAGTTTTTAAGGAAAGGAAATCCTTGGTATTAAGCCAAGCTTACGGGCCAACACAGAATTCCTATATAAGATACCAAGGTTTGACAAAGACAAGTTATTATCTGGCAACTCGGCTTTGAGATAAGTATAATCTTCATCACTGATTTGCAAAGCCGCAACCACTGTAGCAGAATGATCGTCCAGTAATCCTGCCAGGGCAGCAGCATTGTTAAAGGCTGGATCAACCGGATTCAGTACAGCCTTATTACTAAATAACTTTTCATACAATGAGATAATTGGGGGATAATTGTCCTAAAAGTAGTCAATATATGACCTGGTACTGATACTACGCCAAAACGCCAGGATTGATTCAAGAGGAAGCCTTAATTGTTTTGCTAAAACATCAGTTTGAGCAATGTTATTTAGTTTCGATTTATTTTGAACTACATTATTCCCGAAATCAAGACCAAATGCTATACAAGCCCTATCAAGGTCAAAGAGTGTCCATCCTGTTTTTTTCCACAACCGGATAAAAAGATGAATTTTTTTCAGGTGGGTGGTTGTTACTCCTGATAACTTCAAGTTATCGAGTTCGCAACTGGAATTATCACCATCGATGGATACAATGGAAATGGCCCGGATAGCATTACCTGATCCATCAACTCCTGTTACAGGATTGATAGAATCACATAACAAAAGAGTCAGTAACTCTTTATAAGATAAATCCAATTGCTGGAGAAAGACATCTATTCTTCCTGTTACTGCAGCATCCCAACTTCCCCCCGAAATATTCTTACTTGAATCAGCCGGGTCTACTAAAGGTTTATAGCCATTAGCCTTATTGAAACCATAAAAATTCCATAGCCCTGAATCTGCAGTACCATCTCCAGTTGTTTCACCTGAAAGTATTTTCGCTTCCTGAGGATTGAGTGTAATCTCTCCATATTGATGTTGAAATCATCAAAAGCCGCTTCTTTTGAACCGCCATAAAAGTAGTCATTAACTGAGCTTTCTGAACACCAAGATGTTTTAAGTATACCCTTGTTTCTTCAACAGGCAAATTGAAAGGCAAAGCTCCCGGGTACACAGCTGTTTTCAATTCCGTATAAGCATCATAATTTATATGTTCAGGATTAGCAGCCAGTTCCTGGCCTGCCAGGTAGTTTGATAAGCCGGAACAACAACCGGACTTGTTTTATGAGTTAAAATAAAATTCTCCAGTAACTCGTTCACCAGATCAACATAGGGCAAAAGGAGTATTAGTGTTTTCGCAAGTAAGTTCAATATGAACCAGATCTGGTCTCCTGCGGATAAGTTCCTGATAAACTTCCGGAGAACGGCTATATAAAAAATTAAGGATGTCGGTATAATATGCAGCTGGACTAAATACAGAAGTGCAATGTTCACATTCGCAGGCATCCAGAGAACCAAACATGGTACGGAGAGTGGGCTCTGCTATGGATCGGGGGTAGTCGTTGTTTTAAAAGAAAGGTTTGGATGCAGTTTTGACCAGTAAAGAGCGGACTTCATAAAATTCTTCTCAGCCTTGTTATAGATCAATTGTGCCTTTTCAACGGAACCTGCAGCAGCAGAGATTTTATGAACAAAGGTATTCTGGGGAACTTCCACAATATTATACGCTGAATCCATCCCTTCCAATTTTAACGCATTGATGGTTCCAAAATCAGTGGAATAGGCAGATAAACGTTGAGCACTTTGCAACTCTATTACCAATTTTGACTTATCCTCAATACCCTTAAAATTGAAGGCATTCTCTTCCGAAAGTAATTTTAAAGTAGCACTGCTTTTTAAATCAAATGAAGGATTATTAGAGAAAAACATGACCATATCATCCTTTACACCTGCAAAAGCAGATGCATCTTTTGGCTGCTTAGCAAGTTTACCAAAAAACGAATGAGTAGGATATTGTTGCTCCAAAACGACGGACATTTGATTGGCATAAATTGCCACCCTCTTCGATTCAGTTTCTGCCTCAATGAATGCAGGGACTATTGATTTCTTTTCCTGAGTTGAAAGATCTGTTATCAGTTTGCTCCATTCATTAGCATCCATCGATGCCAATTCATAAAACAGATTATCAGACTTCTCTAAACGCTTATACAATGCAGCGGTTAAAATGGGTTGATTAGCAGTTAGTGAACCCAATTTCAATACATGCTGAACTTTATTTGCCGTCTCCTTATTACCAGATATAGAACCGAGGCTTTCCCAGAAACTTTGCTGGTCTCCCGGATGATTCAGGTAGGCTGTAAGGATTTTCTTTTGTGAAGCCTGGTCACTAACCGCAAGTCCAAGTAATTGCCCCAATGATGCATCCATTTTCCGGGGTACTTCTTTCAAGGCTTCTTCAATAGAATAGTCATTCCATTTTGCGATCATGTCATCTGCCTTTGCCACTAACTCATCTGAAACATAATTCGAAGAAGCTGCATTTATTAATGCGGTTTTCATATCCTTGGCATCAACGGAAGTTAAATTATCCAAGTTTGTTGGAAGTCCACCTTTAAACATTCCATAAAAGCTTCCGCTGGAATAGCAGTTACAGCCTCCATTTCATTGGCTCGCAACCAATGAAAAGTATCTCTTGGCTCTGTGCCCACCTGGTTCGCTACGAAATTGACATCATCGATAGATAATGGTTTCTTTTCTCCTCCTTTCTTTAACTGTTCCAGATACTTGTTCAATACTGGTTGGTTTAACTTAAATAAAGGAGTGCCTTTATATTGAGGATCTTCAATCGTAAAATCCTGAGTAATGGATTCAATTTTGTTTAGTAAAAACTCAGCCGAAGCCAAAATTTTCCCGTCAGCTCCTTTCACTTCAACAGAATAAGCTGTTTTAGGAATCTGGTTTTCGAGTGAAAACGAATAAATACCAGAAGAGTCAGTAGTGGTATTGGCAAGTCGCTTACTTGACCGAAGCATTTTTTCACTTACTACCACATTTATTCCTGCAACAGGATTACCAGAAAGATGCTTTACCATCCCTGTTAATGTGAACCCACTACTTTTTTCTTCGATTACATTTTTATCAGAATTAGTAGACAAAATGATTTCTATATTATCCTGATCCTCTGCCATATTCCATACCACCGATTGCTCCGTGCTATGCAATAGAATTTCTCCTGAATACACCTTGAAAAAAATATCAGGTTTTCTGTCAAGAAACAGTTCTCTGAATCTTTTTACAGTAAAACCGATCTTGAACTTACCGTTTTTGTCTGTAGTTGCTTCTCCAACAAAATCATCAATCAGCAAATCCTTATCCCACGCTTCCACCCTGAGATTACTTATCCCTTTTTTGGAGTTGTCTTTTATAACTCCGCTTATGTTATAGGTTTGTTTTGCCATGATAAGGTGTATTTAAATTATTATATTTTATATTTCGATGCTATCTTTCTTGTAATAAGTTAATGTTACTATACTCTGATAGGTTTTTTGGACACTCTTCTGTCGTTGAACAACATACTCTCTAAATGACAATAAAAGTATAAGCAAGTTCCATATCCAATAATCTTTAGGCAATTGTCCAAAAACTTGTAACACCAGAAAAATAATGGTAACGACGACCATGCTTCTGAAAAATTTAGATGCCGACATAATACGTATAGCCTGATCACTTATGGAGGGGAAATGGGCTTCTAATACGGTACCAGCCCATTTATAGGTGTTGGTAGCATTTCTAACAGAAGCAGGTTGTGCATTTAATATTTTTCTTGCTTCTTCATAACTCTTATCAATTTTAACTCTGAAGTCAAGTTTAAAAATGATCGCCAATAATCTTCTTAAAATATTTTGGGTATAGACTATACAGTAGCCTTCGAAAACGACATTTTCATTCTCATCGGTTTTGCTATCATTTTCAGAAACCCAATCACTTTTTTTCTTTATCTTCTTATAAACTTCCAAATAGTGCTTTCTCCTATCATCTGAATTCCTGAAATGAAGAAACCCTTTTCTAGATCTTCATTATAAGGACTGAATTGTTTTCGTATCCAATCATATAATGGGTCTAATCCTGATGCAATAGAGCTTAAGAAATAACCCAGGCCAAATGATGAAAAAACTATCAATACCCAAAATATGATGGTTGTATCTTCAGAAAAAGCGAACAAGTATAAAGGTCGGTTTACTTATTATAGGATGATAAGATTCTATCATCAATAAAATTATTGCAAGTACAGCTCCAGGAAGCAATACCGTGATGAATTCGACAAGTCCTATAAAAAATTCGTTGGGTTTAAAATCCATAGTTCAATTATTATTCGAGAGAGTTAAAGTAAGTTTATCATAAATGCTCCATTATTTAATTGCACCTCGCTTCATTAACGAGAAAATGTAACTTGAACATTTGTATAATGTCCTGCAGTACCTTCTAGAGATCCAATAGTAACCCTTGTAAAACCAGCAGCAGCAGCTTGCTGTCCCGTCCATGTTTGGGCTGCCGCTGCCTCCGACGACATACCTCCAGCTGTTAATTCATTAAATCGTGCAAGATTATTACCATAAGACCATGACCCTCGAATTGTTCTTACAGCACTTCCAAAGTGTCGTAAAATACCTTGAAATGCCTCCGCTCCTCTTAATACAGTAGACCTTACTCCGTTTTCTAAAACGGTACGAATAGTAACAGTTAGAGTTCCATCTGCAGAAAGAGATCCAGTTGCTTGAAATCTTGGATTAGAAGAATCCGACATTGCAAAAAAACCATCTCTCACAGTCGTCAATATCCTCGCTAAAGGAGTTGGAGGAGTTCTTGTTCCACTTGGAGGTGTAGCTTCTGGATCAATGGCTGGACTTGTTCCCCCACTTGGCCTAACAGGAGATACCTCTGTAGGAGGAACAGTGGAAGTGCCTGGCGATACAGGTGTTTCTGAAGGTGGTAAAGTTGGAGGGGTTTCCAGATACGGGGAGGGGTAATTGGTTCTGGTGGAGTTAATGCAGCTCTTCTTGATGCTAATCGTGCTGCAATTAGCTCTCTGGATGCAGCTGATTCTAATTGAGCAGCTCTACCTGCAGCAGCAAGTCTTGAAAATGTAGCCCCCAAAACCAAACTTATTGCAAAATTTCTTCCGGTTTCTCCGGGAGTATCCCCATATAATGCATATCCAAAACTATCAATTACACCCATTGTTCCATGAAACGTAGCTGCACCATAATTTCCAAGACTTGCATTACGAGCATATGCTTCCGCTCTTAATAGAGTATATGAAAGAACGGCATCTCTTGTAAAATTGTAAGAAAAACCTCTGGAATCAATTTCGCTTTGTATTGCATCCATTGCATTGTTAACGGACTCGGTATCAAAATTTGCCCTATCGGCAGCCTCCAATGCCCGAACTATTCTTTCTGACCCAGTTACAGGAGCAGCGTGATGACCACTTTTATCAAAAAAAACAAATAGGATTACCTTTACTATACGAATAATAATTAAGCCCACCTTTAAGACCAATAGGATCACTACTACACCACCTCGCCAACCAAGGCAAATAATATCTGGCACTATGATACTCCAACCCCGTTTCTTCATCTCTTTCCATACCTGTATATCGGTACCGCTTAATTGCTGATTTGATGGATTTATTGGTTGCCTGATAGGCTGTTGTTCCATAAGGATGATACTCTTCATAAGAAATTACCTCCGCTGTATCATCAAGCTCCAACGCCGCCGAACCTAGATGGTTGTGCATCTGGTATCTTATCAATTGCTTTTCTGTACCATCATCCACTGTATAGCGGGTTTCAACCATACAAAAACGATGCCCTTCATCCATCAGGCTAAGACTTACTCTTTCTAATCCGGCATTGACCCCTGTGTGCTTCTTATACAATTCATATCCTGAAATGTATATACGCTCTTCTTTAGGAGTAGCCACCCTCCAGCAAACAGCATTTTCCGTTATCTTTCGAATGCGTTGACCATTGCTATCATATTGATAATAGGTGATCACTGGGATATTATCAGCAGTACAATGCTGACGGGTTGTCAATACTATTTCCTCCTTGAAATTCCACTCAATCTTTTCCAAATGTGGCAATTCCTCTAAATACCCATGCTTTAAATGATGTTTGTATTTTGTATAGTCAGCTGGATTACCATTATCGCCAATAAATGTTCTCTTTAACCGATTGGAAGTTGTTTCATATTCATACCCTCTTGTCCAGTTACCACCATTAGCAAGATGTTTCATCTCCAGTATGTTCCCAACTGAATCATATTTATATTGCTGTGTATAATTCCTTGCTGCAATGGGATCGCCAGGGCTTAATGAATGTAAAAGGGTTTATCATTCCAATTATCGCATGTGCCGAATTCGAGTGCAGCATCATTCTCCTACCTGTAGCTTCTGCTAATCGATAAAGGGCATCGTAAGTATAGGTCGAAACTCCTGCAACTTTCTGATTGTCGAAAAACTGAATAGGGATATTCTTGTCTTCAATATGCGTTATGTTTCCAACAGGATCAAAAGTATAATACCAATCTTGCAACGGATCACCGTTGAGTCGTTTACTTTCCATCCTTTTAAGCCTGAAAGTCTGCTTATCATAATAGAACTTAGTACTTACATTATTACCGTAGATTATCTTACTACGCTGTCTCTTCTCATTATACTCAATAGCCTTTAAGTAGTCTGATGCAGTAATAGCACCTGGATGAAGAACAGCTTCACTGAATAATAACCCAGCTTCATTATACTGAGGAGTGATTACACTGCCATCTGGAGCTATCTGTTTTGTAATTCTTCCTAAAGCATCTGTTTCAGAAATGAAAGTATAACCAGCATCTGGTTCAAGATCATTTAGTAAGATTGGCATCTATCCAATTTGAAACTTCTTTATATTTTTTAAGAGGTGTCGGTTTGTAGACAATGGCTTCCCTTTAAAATCAAAAGCTGGCGTATTCACTAATCCCCAGTATCATAATGCTGAATAACCTGTCCTAATATATTTTTGTTTTGAAGAGTAGGTTCATTAAATCGATTGGCATCTGTCCTTACGCCACTCAAAAGACTTTCCCCATATATAATTCTATCAAAAATATGATCAAGAGCCGCTATACCATCACCTCCTACTACTTTACTCTGGGTAGGCCTGTGAGCTGAATCGTAATAATACTGGAATTCATGATTACGCTCATCCCAGGTGCGCAACGATTTGCCCATGATATTTAACAATAACCACCTCTGCCCTGCATCCATACTTTTCTGATAAACCAGATTTCCCAGCATATCATATTTGTATTGCATCACCTTTTTGTCCTTTGCATCAATAACTTCCCTTAAATTACCCTCAGTATCAATTTTAAGTTGAGTGCTATAGAATTCATCCGCATTGGTAGAAATATTCTTATTATAATCAATGGATAAAATAGGTCTCCCCAAAGTATCAGAATGCATGATATTAGGAGTGCTGTCATGTTTTGCTGCTTTATCTGCAGCCTCTTTTCCCGCAAGGGATCTTTGCCATCGGCAATCAACAATGCATCAATAAGTCGATTCGTTCTATTAGTATACCATGCGCTTGCTTTTTACGGTATCGTTTGCATCGAATGAAGCTTGTTTCCAGGAGTCAAATTCAACTTTTGAAAAAGTTTCATCAGGCATCACTGTCTTGACAACTCTTCCAACAGCATCATAATAAAAAACACTTGTTACTCCAGTTTCAGCCAGTTCCTTATAATCCTCGTAATTCCATGTAATAGAAAAATAAGGTTCATATTTTTTACAGGATTCCCCTTGTTATTCTTTATGACTCTTCCATTAACTAACCATCTCAATTGTTTTGGCAAAAGGGCAGCAGTATTTATTTCGGTAACAACTATTGTATTGTCTGGGTTGACAACCACATTCTTAAGCCCGGCTCCACTTGTACCTTTTTCATTAGCACCTCCCCGATACCATTGGAATATTCCATACCTATTTGAATAGGTGAATCGGGAGAATATGAAAATGCTGTTCCCGATTTATAGAGGTAACCACAGTAGGCTCGCCATTGACTGAATATCTATCGAGATCATAAACGAAACGGGCAGTCGCATGTTTTAATAACCCTTTACCTCGATTTGTTAATTGCAAAGAATCTGATGATTGGATAAATGCCTGGATTTCGGATAATTCCGTAGTATCTGTAATATCAGAAATACCTGTTAACTCGTCTGCTTCATTTCCCTTTCCCGTAGCCATAATAGCCTTCACCAGTCCTAGTTCATCTAAAATGGCTTCAGACAAATTTCCATTGATATCTTTCATTCGCTGAGGTGAAAGCGTTCTGAAATTCAGTGTCTCTACTGAAGATTTATTCCCAAGCGGATCCTCCGTCTCTTTTATAAACATGAAATAATTGCTATAATATTTCACTTTCGTTGTAGCACCATATGGATCCGTATATGACAACGGGGCAAAAAACCTGTTTTGTGCATCAGTGGCTGTCTCTGCACCTTCAATAAATTGTGTTGTACCAGATCTTACCCACCATTTTGTATCAGCTTCGCTATGTGTGAAACGACCTTCATTCATTATAGCATCAGTAACCCTGGCCTGGAACATTTATAGGTCCAAATATGTCTGATAATAATTCAGGTGGAATAAGCCAGTTGATATCCCTGATAGGGAATCGCCCTTGACTCTAACTGGTATAAAGCCAATGGTCCTGTTAGGTCATTCTTATAAAATACAGATCTTGTATGTTCAATTAGCCGACGTTGCGCTTTCCCCGGGTTTAGCGCTTTTTCTAATTCATGGTATTGAGCTTCATCGGAACGTGCATCTGCAAGAATATTGATGAATTCAGATGGAATATATAACACTCCAGACTTTGAAACTCCTTTTAACTCGAATGTCTCATTTTCAGCAGGTACCCTTAACCGATACTCATCATTGGCAATAATATCATTTGTTAATCTACTTCTTGCATAAAGGATGATTGTCTTTTGCTGCTCTTGTTGAGTAATGGCATGCAAGGATACATCTGGTACTAACCGTGGGTACACAACTGCAGCAGACTCCAAAACATTCCCATATTTATCCAAAACAATATTAAGGGTATGTGCAATCCTTGGATCTGAAGCCTGTCTTTCATAATTATAGGTGATTGATTCGCTTTCTTTGACAATAAATACAGCATGCCGGTTTTTGCCCCTAGGCTGAATTAATTCAATAAAACAATTATGGGTACCACTGTAAAGGAGTAAGCTCTTTAATTCTGGCAGCGGTAGTATTCCCATTTTTTTGTTGCATCAAGGGCAAATACTTCCGATCGCAATGCCATGCTTTTTACAAGCCCTTAGAGCTTCACGCCATTCTTCAACTGAAAGCTCATCAATTAATGAAGAAGGTAAACCTGGAGCTGCAATAATTCTGGCATCTGAAAGAGCGGTTTCATTATGAGAAACTGCAAACCCCTGCCTTTGCATTTCTTCATACCAGTATTCTTTGGCAAATTGAGTCAGTATCTTTTCCTTTTGAATAAAAGCACCAGTATGGTACCATGTCTTTGAAACAACTGGTTCCTGATGAAGGTCTGCACTAGTAATATTTGTGGCGTCGGTTTTTATCCAATGTTCATAATCTTCTGCATCCACTTGCTCTACCATACCAAAGCCCCTGAACTCCCTTTCTGCATGATCATAATACCCATGATGGTATTTGTAACTACTGGAATAAAGTGCCCTGTAAGTTTGTCCCTTATTATTGTTTTTGTGATGCAATGTACAGGAAATGAAGTTTGGTCACCCAGGGTTTGCCTGCTACTTTGTCTTCAAGATAGAATTTCGTAGAAGGAGCATATTCCATACTCACTTCCTTTCCCAAATTATTTTTGTAAGAAACCAATACATGCGGTTTTTTACTGTTCATTAGGTCTACATACCTTATTTGTCGCCCGGCATCTTTCGACAAACTACTTGACCATACTATACAAGAAACTCCATTTCCCAATAAATCAATTACGCTAACCCTTGAAAGAGAATCAATAGATGGAAAGGAATCGATCTCCCATGGAGACAATGAAAAAGTATTACCACTTAAATTTAGCCAACAGGAAAACTTGTTCTTTCCAAGATAAATGATGTCTGTTGTTCCAGATCCATCAATATCTGCTAACCGGATATTTGAAGGATTAAAAGCATCAGGCGAATCGAATGTTGAGCATTACCCATAGTAATTCTTGCACCAAACTTTCCATATCCAAGATTTGGCCAATAACTGATATCCTTATTACGAATACGTACAATGTCAGTCCTCCCATCACCCGACATATCTGCCAGGAAAATTGTCTGATTACTATCTTTAAAAACTACACGGGGTCCGGCCTCTTCATCAAAAGGTTTTTGTGTTTTCAAAGCTGCCGAGAATCCAGCTCTTCCTAATGATGGATACCACGTAAATGCATTTTCTTCAGTAATCAACAACTCGGGTTTCCCATCACCATTAAGATCAATCATACGTACATTAGAATCATCCAAATTCAAATTATGCATGCCTTGAAAGGACTTGAAAGATTTCCAGTAATTTTCATCATCAAGTTCAAAATATCCTACTGGTTCAGAATTTAAACTAACCAATTGTTTACCCCATCGGCATCCAAATCAGCTAAATGAAGTTGATTACCAAGACCAGCAAAAGAGGGTCTCGGACTTATCAGGGTCATCTGCCCAAAATGACCGTTTCCTTCGTTGCTGTTTGTAATACCATCCACCATTCTGTTCGGAGAGAATACCAGATAAACCTTCGTTGAAAAGGTCTTGTAAATTGATAATTCCCATCATCTAACCCGGAAGGCGCATGTACCAAATCTTCACCCCCAATTTCTTTAACCTCCTTGTTCCAATGATGCTCTTGATATTGAAATTCCAGAGAAGGAAGCTTGCGACTACTATAATCTCCATTCGCCATCTTAATATATCCACGAGAACTCATTGCAACCAAAAAAGTAAAATCTTGTTCTGTAGCAATATCAAATTGGAAATCGAGAGACCTTACAAGTCCGTTATATTCATTTTCATCAAATAGATGGTAAAGCAAAACCCTTTTACATAATCTAGTTGTCCTGATTTCAAATCCTGCTTTAAAATCTGAAAATGCATCACTCCGAAAATCCCACTCCTTTATCTTAGCATAAGGCGATTTTGAATCATATTCTCCATAATCAAATACCGACTTAAATAAATAACTATTTTCTGCAGGAAAAGAATCACCAAATTTTTTATAGGGCAATTTATTACCATACATTATTTTTTCTAAGTAGATATTAGTATAGGTAATAGCTCCATTCTTGAACCGGTTTCTGTTATGCACCAGTGTCATATCAAAACCATCGCATCTTCTTTCTTTATAAATATAATGCGAACAATTTCCCTTATCATCAAAAAAATGAATTCAGAGCAACCATTCAAATATCTTTTGTCATTTTCAGGATCACAAATGACTGAGTTGTTAGTCCACCCGAACAAAGTTGTCACATTGTCTTTAGTAATAACTCGCCATTTTATAGTACCGGCTGAAATTTCAGTCCATCTTTCTATTCGGGCAAAAAGGCCTTCGATCCTTGGTATGTAAAACCGGATTTGAAACAGACCATCAACGCTTATTGTTTCATGTATAATATAATCACCGTTTGAATCGAGAAGAAAACTCCCATCGTTCTTCTTACTATATTCAGGCACCAGATCTTCTGCCTCAGAAAACAAGAAGGTATCTGATTCCATGCCATCCAGATATTCCGGAAGCTTTTTATCCGTTTTTCTTTTAATGGATGCTAAGACCTCAATTCACCAAGTCCAAAAACACCATTTCCTGCGCCGGAATTATACGAAAGACTAATAGAGGGAGATGCACCACGAGCAGCAGAAAAAGGAATTGGTATAGAAAAAGAAGCAGTGCCATTTGCTGCATTCACTCGAAATTTCTATCAATCCTTTTAATGCCCCCTCCACCTTTAGGAAGTGAAATAGACGGGTTCTATAGAGTTCGATTTCGTTTTCCCTTTGTCTGTTTTGAGGAAATCCGAAGATGCATTTTTATTTTTTGCTCATTCATCCCTCAACAATATTTAGTTCTTGTTTCAAAAATCAAGTGTTTGGCATAAAGGTTAGGGATATAAAAGTTTTAATCTACAAAGACAAGGTAAGTCCTTTACAGATACTCAACAATACCACTTTTAGGTAGTATTTCAAGATACCTCCATTTAATGTTTCCAGTAAAAAACAATAATCACTAAATTTAGTGATGTGAAATAATGAGATATTATGAAATTTGAAGTAGTGGCTTTGATGAAAAGTCATTTGCCTAATCAGTTATCAAAAAATGCCAGGCCAAATGAGTCTAAAGATTGCTTTGTCTCCTGATCAACAATCCCTTCCCCATCAACCTTACCCTTCACCCCTTGTATAAGCAAACAAGTTTTCTCATCAAGCTTGGCAGACAATGTCCTGAAAAGTAATTGTAATTCTTCATGCCCCTTTTGCCCATGTGCAGAAGCCGTAATTAATCCAACGGGTTTATCGGTAAAAATTGTTGTAGATACGCACCACTCAATCGCATTCTTCAGTCCGCTGGGAATACTAAAAACGTATTCAGGCGTACAAACAATTACGGCTTTTGATTTCTCAATAGCCTCTCTGAAACGCAGTACTGAATCTGGAGTGTTAGCGATGGAAAGTTCAGGATCGAAATGTGGAAGGGATTTGAGGGATAAATGTATAAATTCCCATTTATCTCTACCCAATGATTCTAAATATTCAAGTATCCGTCTATTAGAAGATTGACTACTGGCGCTTCCATTTATGACTACTATCTGTTGCAAGGGAAAAGAAAATTTTATGTAAAATATGGTGATTACCGGGAAGACGGGAAGGATTATTTTAATTTAACGAATGTATATAATTAAGCAACCTCTCGCCGTCACCTCCGATCCGGAGAGAAGGTGACCTTAGATACAGAGTATCACGCGAATTTCAGTGTCCGCTGTGTCTCACATTCTTAAAGCCAGGAGACATGCATGGAGGGGTGACGGCGAGAATCGACCTTAAAATCAATAAAAAATCCTTCCCGCCTTCCCGGTAATCCCCGCGTCTCCGCGTCTCTGCGGTAAAAAAAACTTATCTTAGACTTACAAGCGAAAAAATGAAACTACCCCTCCTCGCCATATTCCTCCTCTTCAAACTTATCACTTCAGCTCAACCCAAACCCGTCTCCATCATATTCGACACCGATATGGGCCCCGACTATGATGATATTGGTGCCATTGCCATTCTCCACGCTATGGCTGATAAAGGCGAATGCAAAATCCTCGCTACTCATGGCCAGTAATAAATCAAAATATATTGCTGCTACGCTGGATGTAATGAACACCTATTATAACCGTCCCAATCTGCCTATAGGAGTTGTTAGAGGCGAAGCCGTTGACATGGAAGCACCACAAAAATGGGATTCACTTCTTGTTGCCGACTATCCCCATGACATTAAGAATAATGAAGAAGCAAATGATGCCCTGAAACTCTACCGAAAAATTTTAGCAGCCCAACCAGATAAGAGTGTCACAATAGTTACTGTTGGATTTCTAACCAATATGGCCAATCTCCTTGAATCAAAACCCGATGAGTATTCGAATTTATCGGGCAGGGACTTAGTTATAAAGAAAGTGAAAAACCTTGTTTGTATGGCAGCCTGTTTCAATAATGAAATGGGAACTTTCAAGGAATTCAACGTAGTGAAAGATGCTATCGCTTCCAAAAAAGTGTTTGACGAATGGCCAACTTCCATCCTATTCAGTGGCTTTGAAATTGGCGTTAAAATCTACACCGGTTTACCAATAGCCAATAGCAGCCTCACCCACTCTCCTGTTAAAGATGTCTTCAAACGGAGCAGCCCTCTCGACCCCAACGATCGAAACGGTCGCAACAGTTGGGATGAAACGGCAGTTTAGTGGCAGTAAGAGGATACCAAAATTATTTCTCAGTCACCAATGGAAAGATCATCAGCAATATTGATGGTAGCAACAGCTGGGATGCAACAGGGACAAGGGATAGTTACCTGGTACAGAAAATGCCTATCCCTGAAATGGAAATACTCATAAATACACTTATGATGCATCAGCCACAATAGTTTTTTTATCTGCTTAGAATCCGGGACTATAATCTTGTTTCTCTTTTGATCTTTCAGAGCTAAGTTGCATTAAGCTAAGTGGCACAAAGTAACACCCCTATACGTAGCAGAGAATAACGTTAAAATAAAAATAATCAAATAGGTTACTATTATAATAGTTCCGTAATTAATAAATTTATAAGACGCTCAAGGATGTAATCTCATGCAAATTTAAATGATAGTCAGCTTCTTTCTTCTTTAGCTTTTTTGTATTAAATTTTAAATAAAGCGTATTGTTATCCTGAGAGCCGATTAATCTGCCTTAAACGGCTCATATTCTATAACTACTTGAGTCGATTGAAACAAATAATCAGTTCATAGGTGATACCCCACCCTTATAGCTGACAGTCATAGATTACTAAAATCATATCCGTGTATATGAAGTTCCCACCTGTGGGGTTATAGGATTTCCATGCCCATCATTGAATGAAAACTCAAGAGTCTGAAATTTACCCTCATCGTTTGATTTTGATACTTCAAAATGGAGGTGAGGCCCGGTAGAATACCCATTATGTCCTGACAAGCAGATTATGTCACCAATTGCTACCTTTCTACCGACAGTAACCCTGCTACTATTTTGCTTTATGTGCGCATATGTACTGTAAGTATTGTCTGAATGAAGAATCTTTATCTTATTCTCCCTTCCCTTGTCGCTTTCAATTGGAGAATATGGATCTTGTGAATAGTCCGCAAAATTAGAGATCACTTCTACCACAATACCCTCACGTGCTGCACATACCTGAGTGCCAATAGGCATACTAAAATCAACGGCAAAAGCTTCTAATCCTGTATGTGTTCTGTCTGATTCAGAAATTGAACTATTTAGTCCATCAAATGATTGATCACATCTTATAGCAGTACCTTTTGGAAAAGGATATTGAAACAAGGTGGTAGCAGGTAGAATTTGGGCTCTAGGGTCACCTTTATAATCTCTACTATAAATTGGAGCTTCATAACTTGCCATTGTTTGATTATCCGGATCGAGAGGATACTCAAATTTTGTAGTAACTTTCTTTGGCTTCAATATCACACTAAATCCTTTAGCCGCAAGAACAGTTTCGGCTTCTCTTTTAATGTTATCATCGCCTTCTGCACTAATGAAAAATTAACAGGCTCTATTTCGTTATTCTGAATCTCATATTCAAATATCACATTGGTAATTTTATTTGTTCTGTCTTCAATCATCCTGAAAATTTTAGTGGTAACAGTTACATTCGCATTTGGTGTCTTTTGACTTTCTGTACTTTCAAGCGTTTTCAAACCTCCTATTGAAGGGGCTATTTTAACTTTCTCCCCATCAGCACGTTCAACACTGATATCAGTTCCATTACTTTTGGCAACATCAGCTAAACCTTTGATTTCATCATTAGTCATGGAGGTTTTCTTAGAACTACTGTCGAAAATTGTAATCAAACCATCTTTTGTAGAACTAGCCGTTTGATCATCAATCTTTCCCTCTTTTTGAAACTTGTCGATAGCGTCAATTCCTTGCATTACCTTGTTCAGTTCAGCATCTTTAGGCTTTGTAACTTCTTCTAAAACTTTGCCGGCATGTTCTTGAGCCTGCTCATTAGAAATGGTACCACTCTTCTTGGCTTCTTCAACAACTTTCATCGTAGCTGCCGCTTTTGCAAGTTCTGCTGCCTCTTTCCCAAATGCTTGTGCCGTATCCATTGTTTTTTGGAAAGTGGCTAATGCATTCAACTGGTTCTGGTTTAAACCGGTAAGGTCCCTGAAGGAATCTCCTTTCCCAATTAATTGCAAAAGGTTTTGAAGTCCTGTTGGATCTGGTGCTGCAGGTGCATTCTGGATATTTACAATCGGAGCAGGGAAATCCTTTGGCTGCAAATTGCCCGGATCCGTTCGTCTTGTTGAAGTATCAAGTGGTAATATCTGAGTATTTGGGCTATCTGGTATTGGTGATTCTTCCCAACGCCAAAACCTGGTCTCATCTTTAACTTCACAAGAATTGCACTTACCCATAACCGATTCTGCATATATGCCTTTTGTAGGCATACTGACGCGAATAGGTTCCTGTTCATCGTGATAGTATTGTGCAAAAAGATCGAATTGCTTATCAATTGTAGGATCTAACTGATAACCTGGTGCTACTGGCATGATAAGAGAGTTGCCTGCAATACCTATTAGCCTATTCTCTACCACTGAAGCAACACTTCTTCCATTAGCCTTCCCTGGAGCAATAATCCCATCTAGCAACATAAACCGGCGCTCAGGTGTCATATCAAAATAGAGACACTTATGATAGTATTCCAGGTTTTCATTTAAATGATGAATCAGGTTATTCGCGGATTCAACATCTTCTCCTCTAGGGTTTCTCAATTCTCCACTTGTCAAGGAGTCCTTACATATACACCATCACCTTCCGCAAATATGTCATTATCCAGTCGCCCATTAAATAATACTCCAGCAATATTATCTGTCCTGTAAAACAAATTTCCTGAACGAACCCGAATCTTCATAAACTTGTTCTGGAACTGTTTAAGGTTCTTAGCTTCTTCCACTGATAGCTTTGTCAAATCCAGTTTCACATTAATTGCATCAATCTGGTTTCTTGGAACTGTAATCGGTGTTGTAGGTGATTGTTTTAATGAAACTCTCAAGGTAGTATTCTGCCTGAAAGTGGATATTAAAGTCAGATCTAATGCTAAATCAACTCCTTATCAGTTTCAACAGTAAATGCATCAAGCAGGTATTCTATGGCGCGTGGGCCAACATGATTAGCTAATTCTTCATCCGTAATTTTTTTTTATCCCCTGAATGCATCCAGCGAAATACCAAATAAGCTGAAAAATGTAATAATCTCCTCATTGATCTTGTCTTCCTTAACATTAAAGAAGAAAAAATCCATATACAAATCTCCGCTATAAAAATTCAGGTTTTGTTCTGCATAATTTTTTCTAGGAAACCCTATACTGTCGTAATAGTTCTCATAAGAACTTTCCTTTTCATTCTGTATCCGAGTAATTGCATCAAAAGCAGGCCTCAATGACCTTTTCAGAAGATATCTTTCTAATGTGTTTCTCCAGCGCAAACATTTTTCCATATCAAATGGGGACATTTGAAGAGGGATAAATAAACATTCCTGTACACCTGCCAAACGGTTACGCACAGAAAAATGTCGTAGAACTTCAAAATATTGAATGGTTATTGCATGACAATGGTTATAATTAGCAACCGATTCCGCTGTAGCTTGTACACGTTCACCCTGACTTACTGTTTGAACTACGGTTGACCTTTGCGATCTAACAACACTTGCCGCTTGCAAAGTACGATCTGTTAAACTTTGAAGGCTGTTAGCAGTACTTTCCCTATTTGAACTTTGGCTGGCTGTTGACCCTGAGGAACTGGTACCGCCGCTGATACCCAATAAGCTACCAAAAGTACCTACCCCTGGTATTACACCCATAACTGAACTTCCTAAACCAAACCCTATTCCACCAGTACTTGCTTTTGAATTACCTTTTATATTTTCTGTTAAAGTAGCATTTACCACTTCGCTGATGTCTCTGTCACGAACAAGAGAATTATTAAGTGTTTCTTCATAGCCCAAAAATTGTGAATTAGCTGCACTTTCCCTTCGTTCCCAATCTAATACAGCTATCTGCTTTTTTTGGCCGGGAGCCAGTGGCAAAGAATATACAAGATCCCCAATAGAATATCCATCAGGGATCCATTCCTGTTTGAAATGCAATAAATGTCCATGTGCAATACTAGCTGCTTGATAAATTGTCGGTTCATCATCCCAATCGATTTGATTAAGCTGATTAAGATGTGTCCTTCCCTTAAAAACCGGTTTAGCATTACCTTTTATTACTGTCTTAATCTTGTGTTCAATTAGTAGCTTATCCAACAGCCCCCTGTTGAAAGATGCTTTCGTATCAATACTTGCAGTATCACCCGCAGCTCGAGCAAAAGCCACAACGGGGATGCCACTATCAGAAGCCAAACTGGAAATATTATTAATTGAAAAATTGGCAGATTTTATCTGCTTACTTTCAATAGCGTGAAACTTTTGAAAAACACTGAATGGAATACTCAATCGAATACCATATATGTCATCAAGATCAATCTCTTTTTCATTTTCAAGTACATCTGCAATTATAGAAGGTTCTGTGGTACGCACTACGGTGTAATAACTATATTCTTCAACAACTTTTTTCTCATGGAAATTAAGCTCACTACACCCACAACCACAATCACCCTCCTTAGCCACTATTCCTTCCTCTATAACAAGAATCAGCCTCTCCGGTATTTGGGATTTCTTAATTGCTAATTCACCAGCACCTTCGATCTTTTCAAGCAAATTGATAACTTGCTCATTTTTCAATTGATTTTTCGTTACTACCGCTTTTGCAAATAAAACCTTATCAATATCATCTGGACTTGTAAAGCTCAAATAGGTAGTAACAAAATATCCGTTGGTTTCTGTCCTTGCAAAAGCTACGGGGACAAAGTCAGGACTATTATCTTCTAATAAGTTGGTAGCAGCATATAATATCACTTGATAACCATCCAATTTCGCTTCACTTAAATTTGAAATCACTTTACCTTTAACCTGATAAGAATCTTTAATTAAGGGATTAGGAATATGATCAATTGCATTTACACTCACATTTATAGAAGCATTTGCCAAAGCGGTAGCCTGAATTTCAATCTTATCTTGAATTGGTAAAGAAGAAGCTGCTCCTATAGAAATCGAAACAAAAGCTCCCTGGGCGGATTTTACTTCTAATGTAACTTTTGATTTTTCTAAAATATCATTTAGATCCAAATCAACAATTACTGTCCAGCTATCTTCAATAGGATAACTTTGCTCTATTTGGAATTCTTCCTTATTGGTATAGGTAACAATAAGCTGGTAGCCATAAAGAATCCCGCATTCGATTCTGGAATAGGCTTGAAACTATACTCTACCCTTTTGAGGTTTTTCAAAGTAACTATGGTGGTACCAATATCCACAACTCCAGATATAGCACTTATGTCAATGGCTGGGATATTTAATAAAGCCAGATCTTCTGGCTTCTTAAATACCATACCTCTTTTAATTGCTCTTTCAATTGTTGAAATTGAAAATTCGGAAACGTTCTTTTCTGAAAGAATTTTTTTCAAATCCGCCAATCTTGTTGTGTCGTTGATGTTGGGCCTCATGATAAATAGTAGTTTTAATCGTATTAGTGAATACAATAAATGATAAAGAAGGCAAAAAGGAGTTCACGTAGGTGGGAAAATGTAACAAGAAAATAAAACAGCTGTGGTTAACAAGAACCAAAGTAACCCTTATTATAAAACCAAACAATACCACTAAGTGGTAATAAACTGCCCGATTGTTTGTATTTAATGCTAAGGGGTAAAATGAAAACTAAAACAATAATTTCATTGAAGAAGAACCAAAACCTTGAGAAATATTGATTGCGGGAAATGAAGTAGTAGTTCTTGAGCCTTCCTAGGCATACCTCTAAACCTTAGTTATACTGAGGTACGCACAACAGTATCTAGAAGGTAAAAAATACTAGTGGTTTAATATTTTCCTTTGGGGTACCCCACCCCTCCTTTAATCTTTCTTATTTGCTTTAAATGCCTGTCTGTATGTCCAAAATGCACTACCATCAACGCATGAATACTCCTTCTACGCTCATCACCCCAACGAAAAGTGAAATGTGCTTTTAGGTCATACGTAGTATGTTGAATGAAAGAAATAATATTATCTCTTCCAAACAGGAAAAAGGCCAGGTTATCCTTGCCTTTCATAAATCCCAATGGTATGGCATTCCACTCGGCTTTATGCGGACTGGGATCATTCATCCAATTGAGATAAGCAGTATCAGGCTTGGATAAACTATCCATTTTCGGATCCGGTAATGTGCTTAGCATTATATCTGCTTCCTGCATGAATATCCTCTCATAGAGACCCAAATGCTCCAGCACCTGAGCAATAGACCATTTCGTGGAATCTTCCTTGTAAGACCACTGAGCAAGACTTAGCCCCTCTGTTTCTTTCATTATTTCTCTCCTTGTTCTTTCCAGATTACCGACCAGGAATTGGCGATCGGCTTCCGTCCACAAACGCTGGGAATAGGATATGAAATGTATAAAAAGGAAAACCAAAATGAAGCTGATGTATTTATACTGTTTCATATCAGAGGAATTTGAGTATAATATAAGCTTTTATACATTCCACTGGTAAAAGGAAGTTCAATGCGGTGAAGAAATAACTGGGATTAAGGGGATTTATATTTTATCTGTCCTTACATTTTAGATTAAAAGGATTTATCTTAGAAGGGAATAACTCATTCACCTTCCACTTCTATTCCTCTTTTGACCTCTAGCCTTGTATTAAATTCATTTATCGAGAAGTATCTAGGGACACTGCGAAAAAGAGGGGAATTCTTCGTCTCAGAGGGTTAATTGTTTTGTTCTTCGAGTCGCAGTCCCCCTTAAAAATAATACATGATCTATCACTTAAGGATTCTTTCTTTGCGCCTTGCGAGAAAAAACTGGGATTAAAGGGATTTATATTTTATATGTCACTAATAGATTAAAAAGGTTATCTGGGAAGGAGAAACCAAAAAACTAAGATCCAGTATTCTCCTTTTCCTCCTTTGACCTCCTAGCCTTGTATTTAGCCATTTCACGCGGGGGGGGGGGGCCCGGGGACGGGTAGCACCCCCGGGGGGGGCAGTTGTGTCGCGCAGCGATCCTTTGCCCCTTAAAAGCAATACGTGAAATTCAAAAGTAAATACCATTCTTTGCGCCTTTGCGTGAAAACCTCAACTCATTGTTATTCATTACATTACGATTCCCCGAGCCATTTAAGCCTTATATTCAACTCATAAATAATAACATTATGAGCCGATTAATTCGTATATTCGGCTCATGGCTAAATACAACTGGCAACAGTCCAACTGGCGCCAATTCACATATGCCCCCCAGGTAGCAGAAGACTTGCTACTTCAATTTGCTGAAAAAGTCGGCAGAGTATCAGGCATCCTTGAAGCGCTTCCTGAAGAGACAAGACAGGATATTGTAGTAGATATCATTTTAGCAGAAGCCATGAAAACATCTGAGATAGAAGGTGAATTCCCTAACAGGAAAGATGTGCTGTCATCTATCAGAAAAAACCTCGGCCTCCATACAGATCCAGGATACATAAAAGATAAATCGGCTATTGGTTTAGGTGAGCTTATGATCAATGTAAGAAAAACATACAAGGAACAATTATCGGAAGAAATACTTTTTACCTGGCACCGATTACTACTAGGACAAGATAAAAGAATAGCCATTGCACAATGGCGAACCCATGAAGAACCCATGCAAGTAATCTCTGGTGCCCTTGGTAAGGAGAAAGTCCATTATGAAGCCCCTCCTTCCTCTCAAGTACCAGATGAAATGAAGAAATTTATTGCATGGTTCAATGATTCAGCACCAGGAGGAAAAAATGAAATAAAGAAAGCACCCATAAGAGCTGCCATCGCCCATCTATATTTTGAAACCATCCACCCTTTTGAAGATGGTAATGGAAGAATAGGAAGAGCCATTGCAGAAAAAGCATTATCCCAAACAATAGGCCGTCCAGTTGTTCTAAGCTTATCAAGAACTATTGAAGCAAAAAAATCTATATACTATAGTTCTCTAGAGAAAGCACAACAATCAAACGAACTCACAAAATGGATTGCATACTTTGTTGCTACCACTCTGGAAGCACAGATAGAAGCAGAAAATCAGGTTAACTTCACGTTGAAAGTAACCCGATTCTTTGACCGCTTCAAAAATCAACTTAACAATCGTTAACAAACCGTAATAAAAAGAATGCTTGAAGAAGGTGCAACTGGATTTGAAGGAGGAATGAATGCCCGAAAATATATAGGCATTACAAAAACATCAAAAGCTACAGCCACCAGAGACCTGCAACAACTCCTCGAAATGGGAGCGTTTATACTTATGGGTAAGTCTGGGGGAAGAAGTACGAGCTATACCGTAAATCTTTAACTGGGATTAGCAAGATTACCCTTCTATTAATGTCCACTTAATAGATTTAGAAGATTATCTGGGAAGGGAAACAATCCCCACACTCCATCGCAGTGTCTCCCGCATCGGGAGTATAAATATCGAGAAGTGTCTAGGGGACACTGCGAGAGGGTTATTCTGTTTGGTTTGGCCTGCGAGCCTTGAATGTATAATATGCGGAGATACTGCGACGGTGCAAAGAGAAAACATTTCAATTAACTACTACCCCTGTATTCTCCTTTTCCTCCTTTAACCTCCTAGCCCTGTATTGATCGCGAAGCGATCCTTTGCCCCTTAAAATAATACATGATCTATCACTTAAGGATATCTTTCTTTGCGCCTTTGCGTGAAAAAAACTGGGATTAAAGGGATTTATATTCTATATGTCACTAAATAGATTAAAAGGATTATCTGGGAAGGGAAACAATTCCCACACTCCGTCGCAGTGTCTCCCGCATCGGGAGTATAAATATCGAGAAGTATCTAGGGGACACTGCGAAAAAGAGGGAATTCAATTATCTGTTTTGGAAATAAGTTTTTGTCTCCGAGTCGCAGTGTCCCCT
>JADKJI010000045.1 GCA_016721085.1 Chitinophagaceae bacterium
ATATCCAATGCAATTCTACGTTTTCAAAGGGAACTCATACCCTGCGCCAACCTGGATGCTAGCCCAACACGCTTATAACCTTCTGGTGAATTATCAAAACTGATTTTATAGATTCTACTGTCAATTTCTCCTTTCACCACTAATAGTATATGTTATTGAAGGCCTCCTGCCCTGGCAAGAAAGATCCAAAGCCAAATCGTGCGAGTATTCATAATTCATTAGTATTAACGGGAGGCTGGATCTGGGTGGTGTGTCAAAGGGTTTCTGGACTTAGTTTACCAGCCCTTCGCAAAAAATAAAGCTCTGAAACCAAAGAAAATCCTGGTGTTATTCCTGCCGGAAAGCAAGCAACTGCCTGTAATCCATTCCCAAATTTTTTATAATCCGATAACGAGGTATTAGCATACCCATCACTGATACTTGAAGCAATCCACATTAATCATAAGACCCAAATAGAAGTGAGTTGATTTTGCAACAGAATTTCTTCAGAAATGTTCTTGCTTGATTGACCCGATGTGCTGTGGATGATAAAAAGATAAATGCTCCCAATAATGCGGTTAGTAATGCTTGCTTCATAATGTTATTTTAAAGTTTTAATATTTAACAACTGGAATAAAAAGATATTGAGGTCAAAGAGGCAAAGTCATCTATGCAACAGCAATAAAGTTTATCTTCAAAAGTCAGTTTTTTAATCTGCAAGTGGCGGGGAAGTGTTTAGGTCTTCTTATTTTTTTAATGATTTGCAGGAATGCTCTTTATAGTTTCAGAAACCGGAATTTATTTACACAATCTTAATTGATTTTCAATCGAATCAATTTTGTTCAATGCAACCATATAAAGATTTTTATGTACTCTTACAAATAATAGTGGCAGGAATTAAAGTTTTCCAAGCTCTACAAAATTCTGCAGGGTCATTATCTTTTCTTAAGGGTATGAATTCTGGAGATAGTCCCTCATTCCTTCAATATAAATTATATCATTCAACATTATCTTCTCAATCTATGCTCAGTCTTGCCAAATACATGAATTCCGGCCGTACTTCCAATGTGTGATGGATAATATTTTCTTGTGCCTTATTTACAGCTTGTAAAAACCTTACTAAATGTAAAGTGCTTTAATAAATAATCTGTTATCTGTAACTCATATATCTTTAAAGCATAATCCTGGTAGGCAGTAGTGATGGATTACCTGTTAGACTACTAATATTTGAACTTTCCAGCATTCCACCCCTGGATAATTCATCCACATTCATTCAAAAGAGGATATCCACTTTATGGCTGTTCAAGCCAAGCTAAACTCGTTAGCGCATTGTTTGAAAGTTTGCTCAGTAAAAGGTACTTTATTCACAAAATCCTTGTTTTGTCAAGTGCCAGAGGTTCATCTTCTTTTCGACGATGACAGGTATATTTATCCATTTGGTACGGGTAATTTTATACTGTACAGCTTATTTGTTTTGCTTACTTCCAAAGCGTATGCTTGCCTTCAGCAAATGGTTGCAATTTTATGCCTAAGTTTCCTAATCCACCAAAATGGCTATGACACCTTCAATGACCAAATCGGTTCTCAAATCATTTGTGGCCACAGATCTTCTCATCAGATATTACTACTACTATATTCTCCAGCTTTCAATATTATTCTCATGCTTAGAGTACTTTTCAATAAATGGGATAAAATCATTAGCGTAATCGTCTTATCCAATAATACCTATAACTGAAAATTGGACATACTCCTCATTCGCTGTCCTGATTTTCTGTAGTGCTACATATTTTCAATGTATTCTATTTCTTTATGCAAGTGAATTTTTTCAGGTTTTGTTTTATATAGAATAAATCTCTATTATATCAAAGCTGTTCAGATAATCAGATGCCCTACAACATCTTTTAATATAAGTGCACCAATATTATTAATAGTGTTGAATAATAAATGAGGGTCTAATTGAAGTTTAACTAATTTCCATTTCCATTTCAGTTCTTTCCTTTAGTAGCTCTCTTACTTTTTTTTCATTATACCATGTAATAAAACCCATTGATCACCAAAGCAACAATACCACAAATCACCAATAAAAAAAGTCTATTACGATAATAGTCCTTAATAGGTAGATCGGCCTATTTCTACCCCCTTGGTCCATATCTTTCAGAAAACCGGATTCTATTAAATAGCGCAACAGTATGTAGCTTACCAATGCCGCCGTTGCTGAAATTAGCAGGCCGTAGAATATTGAAAGAAGAAATTTTTCTGTTTTAGATATTTGGGAACAAAATAAAATAATATGAAAATATGATATAATCATGGGACGCTGCAAAAAGAAAATACTTGTCAAAGCATTCATTATCCTGGAATCCTGGTTTACAAATCCAGGACTGTTCCTATAGTAACTTTCCCAGAATGATTAATACCAAGAGGAGGTAGCATAAGCAAAATCCCATATTTATAATTACAATAATCGACCTTCTCATGAATTAAATGTACCACCTAATAAGTCTAGCAAAGGTTACAACTTGAAATGGTTTGGAAGGGAATTCTAGACAAAACGGCAATATTTGTCTGCGAAATGGGTTAAAGGTTAATGGAGGGAGAAAATGTTTTGATGCTAAATGCAAATACATTTCACCGCAGAACACGGAAGATTACAACACTGCGTCTCGCGTCTCTGCGGTAAAATCGAAAGAAAACTTATTGCTCTTCCCCCACCTCGAAAGTCATTCCAATCACATAAATTTACTTGAATATCCTACCCCCTGAAAAAGGCCCTTATTGATTCTAAACCCGATGGTGTAAAAGAGCTGATTTTAACACTTGTTTTGGAATCATTTTCTGGTTGCTACCCTCTGTTTTTATTTCATAATATCATTCCCCGATATTGACTTAAGTCAATATAGTAGTGCGCCCTCATATAAATGCCCATATTAAATTTCAATTGTAAGCTGAAATAATCAATGGAAGTAGTACAGAAGCAATAAAGTCTTCGCTGGATAATAGTATGGTGGATGGCTGTAACCACCCTCGCCATTGTATTCTTATCTGTGAAGCAAGACAGACGGCCATATGCCAATTGCTCGATGGAGCGGTATCGCCATTTATGGCATCACCACAAACGTGAGTTTACAGGTGATGGCATTACATCTGGGTGAAAGCTTTATCCTTTTACTGGATGTTAATCCAGCTATTTCCATATTATCTGCACCGAATATGCCGGCACCGATTATCGCTTGACCACTCAAGAAATTGCCAAAAGCAAAGGAGATATTCAATAATCCCTCATTCCTTATCGCGTCAGTAACCTGAATGCAGATGCTGAAAGCTTTGCTTCATGGATTTGAAGATATTCTGGGGAAAAGATGAATTGAAGCGGTGCTATGGCAGGAGATGATTTTCAATTCATAGCTAGTTATGCTTCTACGCAATCACATTTCTACCAGTAATGGAATTGTAACGCTTGTCTTTGATGAAGATCATATCTCCATTAAAGGTCGAGCCACATTTGGATGGAAAGCCTTAGGTACTGTTAGAACAGTTACTAAAGGAAGGCAATCATGTACATTACAATTGATGATATTCCTGCCCTTGACTTGACCACAAAATATGGTGGACTAGAAAAACGTAACTCCTGAAAACTTTGCACTGGAACATTCAATCGCCCTTACTTTCCAGATACAACGAGAAACTGGAGACCCGGTAATGCGTGCAGGGCTATTGGTTGATTGGAATGACCATTCAATATATTGCGCTGGACCATTACCACAAGGATCAAAAATACGTTTTTCATTACCTCCGGAATTTGATGTAATCGAAAAGTAATAAGTGGCTGTGAAGATTTGAAAGCTACTGAAATACCCGATGCCGATGCTATAATTTTGTTTAATTGTGCAGGCAGGTTACTTTCCTTAGGACCATTAATCAGCGATGAAATTGAAGGTATTCAAAATGTATGGAAAGTACCTATTGCAGGGATGTTCAGTAATGCTGAACTGGCTCGTGCCACTAATGGGAATCTGGAGATGCATGGATTTACCGCCTGCACTGTTGTGCTGAAAGAGAAATAAATTTCGTTGAATTCCGATACCTTATCACTTATTCTGGAAATAAACTATCTGTCAAACTAATGAACCAACATCTTCAAAATATCATTGATCTTATTCAAAACTCCCAGCATCTGACTGAAAAAGAAAAGGGTGCTTATAAAATCGGCAAAAAATGCTGACAAGGAATTGAAATCGCCAACTTTAAGTTACAACGCACTGAAAAGTAAAACATACTACTGCTGTTCTTCTGGATGAAACCATTAGAACTGGAAGAAAAAGAAAAATACTGGAAGCAAAAATAAGGAACTGGAAATAGAAACTGCACTGGAGAAAGTGAGAACAGTAGCGATGGGAATGAAGACAGGCAGATGATATGCTCCGATATCCGCAAAACCATTTTCGCATGAATTACAAAATTAGGTGTCCAGGAAATCCGGAATGTGCAAACAGCCATAATATATCCCGACAAAGGCTCCTACATGAACTATGAATATTATGCAAAACACGATAATACCCTTGCAACAGAAGTTTTGTATAATAATCATGAATTATCAAATGCATTTATAGAAAA
This sequence comes from Chitinophagaceae bacterium, assembly GCA_016721085.1. Lineage (GTDB taxonomy): Bacteria > Bacteroidota > Bacteroidia > Chitinophagales > Chitinophagaceae > Endoryza. The sequence continues at coordinate 4,594 of JADKJI010000045.1, forward strand.
AATGCTACAGGGCCGAATGAATTCTTTTCAAAAGTTTGTTTGGAAAGGAAGTGCAAGATTGGTATGAGTTTCAAAAAACCACCAATCAGTTTGTGGATTCATTCTTAGCTACAGCAACATCTTAATTATTATTGGTTTTCACTAGGTCCTGTAGCATTGGGGGTATCCACATATGACCCATTAAGCAAAGAACAACAGGATTTATTTGTACGATTCAGAAATGTATTCGAATTATCATATCGCAGGTATCTGGATATTGAAAAAGCTATAGCACAGACAAGAGAGGCAGAAATTGAATTAGCATTAGCAAGGTAAGGCCAGGACAATGGCTATGCAGAATAGTGAAGAACTAGTGATATCTCCTTAGAATTATTTAAACAGATTCAATCCTTGGGAGTTGCCACCTGGCATTGCGCTTTCAATATTTATGATGATGCCGATGACAGTTCCATAGAATGGAGTACCAATGCATCCGGAATTTTCCCAAAATACAGAACTCCAAGAATTGGTATTTTCCGTCGCTATTATGAAATAGGACAAACAGGACAATCATTATATTGAAATCCAGGAGAAGATCGATGCGCAGAACATTATGACTTCTTGCACATTACCAAGTGTGGAGAAGAATTAATTAAACTCCAGAAACGATGGAATCCGCCTTTCAACTTACAAAATTGATCATGTAGCTTATTTCAAGTTTGGGTATCTCCTATTTATAACCTACAAGCCTGCACCGAAGCTCATGATATATTCAAACGCTTTGCAAAGCCTTTTGAGCAAACCTATACCCGATTCCTTGATTTGCAAAAAGCAGAAGCACAGGCAAGGGAAGCACAGATTGAAGCATCTCTTGAAAGAGGTCGAAGCAAGACGATGGCCATGCACAATAGCCAGGATGTGGGAGAAACAGCTGCAGTAATGGTTGATGAATTGCAAAGGCTTGGCATTGAAAACAATACGATGTGGTATCGGTATCATGCACGAACCCGGCGATATGGAAGTTTGGACTATTTCAACAGATGAAAATAAAAAACTTCTATCATTATTGGATGGCTTGATATGAACATGCATCCTTATTATTTGGCGCATTCGATACCTGGCGGCAAAAAAGGGATACCATTCATATGAACTGAAAGGTGCTGACATGTTAAACTATTATACTGCCATCAATAACTACCCGGGATATCCTATCCGATACGATACCAATTCCTTACCCGAAAGAATATTCCATAATGAATTTCATTTCAATGAAGGCACCTTATTTTCTTTTGCGTTGCATGACTTGACAGAAGAGCAGAAAAAAATATTCAAAAAAGAAGTCGCACCCTCGCCATGCAAAAAAGTGAGGAATTGGCAGAAACAGCTGCTGTATATTCCAGCAATTGATTGGTCTCGGTATTGAACCCAATCGCTTATATATCCAGGTATGTAAATGAAGAGAAAGATGATGCAGAGTTTTGGCTAACAGAAGAAGATGGCACGAAAGTAGGAGGCATTCACTACCGATTTGGTAACTAACATTTCCCTTGCTAAGATGTATGAGGGTTGGAAGCAACAACAGAAATCACTGATAATTGATATGCAGGGGGAAGAACTGCAATCCTATTTTAGCCACCTTACTCGACTCGGTGTGCCTTTCAAAGATGGGTTAAAACAAAAAAGAAGAATACAGGAGATTGCCTATTTCAGTAAAGGGTTTATAGGAATGGCTTCTCCCGACGAACAATCTGCTGAAACATTAAACTTACTGGAACGATTTGCTGCTGTATTCAACTCTCACTTTCACCCGTTTCAACGACTTAAAAATTGCTAAGCACATGCCCATCAGGCTGAAGAAGATTTAATCGCTATCAAGGAAGCCAAACAAAAAGCAGAAGAGGCGCTAACAGAACTACAAGCTACCCAAAAGCAATTGATTCAGTCAGAGAAGATGGCTTCATTGGGAGAACTCACCGCTGGTATTGCCCATGAAATCCAAAATCCCTTGAACTTCGTAAACAATTTCAGTGAAGTAAGTAAAGAGTTATTAGATGAAATGAAGGTCGCTATTGAGAAAGGAGATACCGAAGAAGCAAAAGAAATAGCCAGTGACGTAATACAGAATCTTGAAAAAATAAATCATCACGGTAAACGGGCCGATAGCATTGTAAAAGGGATGTTACAACATAGTAGCACCAGCAGTGGACAAAAAGAGCTAACCGACATCAATGCCTTAACAGATGAATACCTGCGTTTAGCCTACCATGGTCTTCGCGCAAAAGATAAAAACTTTAATGCAACCTTAAAAACAGAGTATTCAGACGCTATCGGAAAAGCCAGTATCATTCCTCAGGATATGGGGCGTGTTATACTGAACCTTATCACCAATGCTTTTTACACTGTAAATGAAAAAAAGAAGTCGGGAGACTCCAAATACGAGCCTATAGTTTCCGTTCGCACTATAAAAGACCAAACAATATCTTAATCAGCGTATCCGATAACGGGAATGGTATTCCTCAAAGGTTTTAAACAAAATCTTCCAACCCTTCTTCACTACCAAACCTACTGGTCAGGAGGGACTGGGTTTATCATTAGCTTATGATATTGTGAAGGCGCATGGCGGGGAATTGAAGGTGAATACAAAAGAAGGCGAAGGGTCGGAGTTTATAATTCAATTACCATATGCGCTATAAAATGAAGCAATTCTTTATTATATTTCTATTGGTTACAATTTCGTTCGGCAGTAAGGCGCAGCAAATACTGCCCAACAGTTTACAGATTGCTTTACAAACTGCACCGAATGATTCAGTAAAATTTAAGGTGTCCCGCTCGATTTATACTTTCTACGAAGAAACGAACCGTGATTCCGCCTTGCATTACGCACAGCTTCGTTATTCGATTGCAAAAAAGAACAATCGCAAAATTGAAGAAGCTTATTGTCAGGGTCAAATGGCTTATCAGCAAATATATTTGGGTCGATTCAGTGAAGCACTAGCTAATCTTACAACAGCTATACAAATTGCCTCAGACACCAAAGATGCCGATACCTGGGAGCTTACTCCTTTAATACCCCTGGCAAAACCAGAATGATTACCTTATCGATGCTCAATCACATGCATGGTCATTTAAAATTGCAAACCGGTAGTGATGAAAGTCTGTATTACTTTAAAGAAGGCAGAAGAATTGGGATGAAAATCGGTAACGACTTTCGGGTTACTGTTGCAGATATGGTGTTGGCCACAAATTATCTGCGGTTGAATTTGGCAGATTCAGCCTTGTTATATGCCCAGGAAGGAGAATTGTATGGCAAGCATGGAGTCATATCCAAATACCTTGCAAATATCTATTCTGTGATGGGAGATATTTATTGGAAAAAAGGATTAGACACCATGGCTTTAACTTATTATCACAAAGCACTTAGTTATGCAATACCAGAGGCAAACTATACTGTTGTAGGAGGAGTTTATGAAAGCCTCAGCCATTACTATCTTGCTAAAAGAAATGCCGACTCATCGCTTCAATATGCTATTAAAAACTATACGGTGCTTAAATCAGTTGGGGCTGTTATCACATTTTCATCAAGAGATTTAAATCTTGGCAAGGTCTACCAGAATTTATCCGCAGCCTACACATTGAAAGGAAACATCGATAGCACAAATAAATACCTGCAACTTGCGATTACTACTAAAGATAGTTTAACTGCCAATAAATTAAACAGGCTGGCTGCCTTTCAAAGATTAACACTGGATGAACAAATACGATTGCAGGAAGAAGAAAAAAGGGTAGAAACCGAAAACAAAAGAAGACTATACATATTATTCGCCAGCATTTTCGTGGCGTTTTATAATCATACTCCTTATATATCGTAACAACCGTCAAAAACAGAAGGCATACCTGTTATTACAATCACAAAAGGCAGAAACAGATATACAAAAAGAGAAAGCAGATGCCGCTCTACAGGAACTAAAATCTACCCAATCCCAACTCATTCAATCGGAAAAAATGGCTTCGCTTGGTGAGCTAACTGCTGGTATTGCACACGAAATTCAAAATCCCTGAACTTCAAAACAACTTCAGTGAAGTAAGTAAAGAGCTATTAGATGAAATGAAGACTGAATTAGACAATGGCAATAACGAAGATGCAAAAGATATTGCCAATGATGTGATCCAGAATCTAGAAAAAATCAATCACCACGGCAAACGGGCCGATGCTATAGTAAAAGGCATGTTGCAACATTCGCAAAGCAGCACCGGCACTAAAGAACCAACAGATATTAATGCATTAGCCGATGAGTACTTACGTTTGGCTTATCATGGCTTGCGGGCAAAAGACAAATCGTTCAATGCTACCTTACTTCACCACCACACCCACTGGACAAGGTACAGGACTTGGGCTAAGCCTGAGTTATGATATTGTAAAAGCACATGGTGGGGAAATAAAGGTGCTGACAAAGGAAGGGGAAGGGACGGAGTTTATAATTTCTTTGCCGGTGTAAAAGCAAATAAGGTTGTATACGGTTGAAAACCTTAAAGGTTTTCAACCGTATACAACCAACTGACGGAAACAATCACCAAAATTGCACAAAACCCCAGGCTATACAACTCTTTTTATTCAGAAGTTAGGAAAATCCATATTTTCGCGAAAGCTACTGCAGTGCGGTTTTCACACATACTTGGGGTACAAAACGAAGGAATGCAGGCCTGGATCAGCCGACAACATGCACCTGATTCAAAGATTTGGTTGTAAATGGTTCAAAACCCTTAGGGTTTTGAACCATTTACAACCAAATCTACCCTATTCAACATCCGGCCTAACCAATTTCGCCAGCTTTTCCGGCGCCATTCACAACAGGCAGTTGTAACAGCATCAATAAACAAAGACTTGTTGACTCTTTTCATTTCAATAAGCGTCCATCCCTGTTTACCCCATTTATTGTCGACTGGATAGATAATAGTCCTGTCGGCTGAAGAAAAAACATCCTGATCAATAGCAGATAATTTAATACAGGCTCGTTTGTTTACATCATCATAGGTGGCAAATATTTTCTTCTTTACTCTGAAAGAAGATTTCTCAAAGTGGGGGTTCTTCGGTTGCCTCTGGAAAGGAGAGCGCAATTTTCCTTAATATTTCAATAGTTACCATTCCGATATTCATAGTTGTGTTATACCTCTTGCCTTAGAGACGTTTTAGCCAAAAAGATTCACTGAATCTTATCCAAGACTCTTGGATAAATACTTGTCATCCACAAACACCCAGGTTACTTCATACTTGTTTTCCTCTGAGCCTCCTATCATATAAACATACATTCTTCGCTTATTGGCAGAGTAATAAGCTTTATAATTTGGGGAAGTAAGATGTGATCTTTTGCCATTAATTTTAGTGGTTTCGCATGATAAATTCTGGCTGATTCCTTCAATAGCAGATCGAGGTATCTTAACCCAAAAATGCGAATGAGTAACAACAAATATCGAATCGAGGATTCTATCAGTTGTATTTCCTTTGAAGTAAAGGTGAATAAAAGTACTTACTGAACTATTGAATTTACTTAATGATAGATGCACCCCACTTTCGGAACAATTTGCAATGGAATTTCAATTAGAGGGGACTTTAAAGATCTTATTGCTTCCTGAGATATGTTTTTCGTCCTTGAAAGCTCGAAATTTCTTTGATAAGGGTATCGGAAACATTTGCCAGGGTCTGAGTAGCAGGACTGTTTTTGCAATTGGAGGCAAACCCAAAAACAGGTCAACAACACAAAAATTATAGAATTACAATGTTTCATATTTCCCAATTCAGCTAATATTAGAAATTGTCTTTCATATAATTCTATTAAATTTCGCAACAATTATAAATAAACAATATATGAAGCGTTAAAACTTCATAAGACTGGAATTACTTCATGCAAATATTTTCAGCATTCCATCTTAGAAGAGGCAATCTCACCATTCTCTCCATTCTTCTGTAAGGTCTAGCTCCTTCATCAATAACAAAACCTGTCAATTTAATAGCTTGATGTAGAAATTCAACTATTTCTTCTCGTTCCATAGTATCAATAAAGGCATGGTACTTTTCATTTAGCTTATTAAGACCAATTACCGTCTTTTTAGTTGCAGAATATACAGCTCTTGCATTCCCTGACTCGTAGCGGTTTTCAGACTTTCTATAAAATATTTAAAATCTTTGCAGTATCTGGAAATATTGCCCTCAGTAAAACTAGTATCTCCTTCCTTTAATCTCTTCCCAATCAATTACAGGCAAATTATTCTTTAATTCAATAAGTTGTTGAATAGCTGAAGTGTTTATATTTTGATTCTCTGCTTCCTGAGAGAAGCTTCAAGCAACCTTTTTCTCCCAAAACTAAGCTCGAGTGGCATTACTCTTACCCAAATAAGTTTCCCCGAATTATCAAATCCAGTCAAGAATTGATAGTATTCAGTAAGAAAAATATTATAGCTTCCATAACTGGAACCGAAGATTTAGACGATTTGTGTCTTATCTTCTTTTTAACTATATCGGCGTTATCCGAAAAAAAACCAAATTAAAGGGAAGTTCAAATGGATAATTAATCTCCTTTATGGCTACCAAAATTTATTTCCTCTAAGACTGATTCGTCATGTGAATCCGTATATGCTTTATTGATTTGGCCGTAATCGCTTTTATAATTATTTTCCCTTTGAATACCAATGTAAGATCCCAGGTCTGAGATTTGAATGTTCGCCAACAAACAGATTTTATAGGGCGTTCTCCATATATTCCTACATTCTCAAAAAGTAGCAGTATCTCAGGACTAAATTCTGAAAATCCAAATAGGGATATTATTTCTTCTGGCTTCAATTATCAAATAATTTTCTTTTAAATACAATAAAATATTACAAACTGTGCAAAAGCTACAACTTAGAGTTTTTTAATTCTTTACGGCTTCTTAATATTTAATTCCGCAAAAACTTGTTCAAATAACTTCATATCATACTTCTTATCCCTGAAGTAGGTGTAATCATCCCGCATCAAATCTTCCCAGCTAAGCCCGGTTTAATCATATCCTTTTGATGAGCTTTATAAATATCCTGGCCTTGGCATACTCGTTGTTAAAAAAGATAGAGATGAGCCATATTGACCAACATATTCAAATCTTCCGGATAAACTTGTGTACCCCGCTTAAAGTAAGCAAGCGACTCTTTATAATTCTTGATCTCAAAAAGATACCATGCGATATCGCCAAATAACTGGTTAGCTAATTTTAAAGTATCAATGTTTGTAATTTTCTTAGCCATCGGGTACTCTTTTCCATTAACTTTTCGACTATATCCTATCACATTACCATTTTCATCTTTTATCATATCCTTCTGCCTGGAATTCTTCATTGAAAAACCTGTTGGTGTAGTAAAATACATTTTTGCATAGGTAAAATTCGCATAGTAATGAAACTCATTATCCATTTTACCAATGGCTGCCTAGGAATCATCATATAAATACACGCCTTCGTATGTCTTTATTAATTTTCATCAACAGTTATACTATTTTTTTCTTCTAGGCTCCTGTAAAAATTTTCCAATTATAAGCCTTGGCCACACTATTTATAACTTCTGGAATAATTTTATAGAAATCGGTATTTAAGAATATGACTACTCCATTACCGTCATCAAGACTTCCAAAAAATTGTCCGCAGAATCCATCATTTCCTGCACCGTGCTGAAAGTACATAGCCCCATCATGGTTCTCGATAAATGTGCCCATGGCTGCGCTTTCATCTATATATGGCGTCAAATGCAATTTCACCATATCGGCATTCAGCACTTTTGATTTTTTTTACCCTGATAGGCCAATTGCATATCGATAATATAATTACTCAAATCAGTTGAGTCATCCATAATCCTGCTGCTGCTTGCTCAGGATAGACATGAAATTTTCCATCAATTGGCTGACCATCCCTATTGTAAGCAGAGGCAAGCATTTTTCCTGAGTGCTGGTGCCGGTGGCTGGGCACAAGTACTATGCGTCATTCCAATTGGTTTAAGTACGTTTTCATACATCCAAACATCATAGGGTTGCTTTACTATATCAGTTAAAATAACTTGAGAAATAGAAGTGCCACCACCTGAATATTCGTGTCTTACACCCGGTTCATACATACTGCGAACTGCCGGTGTAAAAGATGGTGATTTCCCATCTAACACTTGCAATAATGTAGGAATTGGCCCTTTAATATCATGACCCGGAAATCCATGCACCGTTAAACCTCCTGTATGACTTAAAAGATTAGCCAGTGTAATTTTTTTCCCTTTTGAAAGTGAATCGTAAGGGAATTTCCAGGAGGTCAAATAGGTATTGATATCTCTATACAGGTCAAGTTTTATCCTGTGCCAATTTCAGTATGCCTACTGCATTTAATGATTTGGAAATGGATCCTGGTTCAAATAATGTGGCAGCTGTCATTGGTCTCTTTTCTGCTTCATCAGCCCATCCATATCCTTTTGCCCAAACAACTTTATAATTGTGAATCACTGCAAGGCTTAATCCTTTAACCTTGTATTTTGCCATTCTCTCGATAATAGTTCCAGGCTTTTCATCATTAAGTAAAAGGCCTCCGGAAATGTTATTTTCAACCTCACGAATTTTATCTAGTGTTTCTTTGGAATAGGATTTTTGTGAATAGCCCGTTGAGCTTATAAAGATGGAGGCTAATAAAAGGAAGGTCATTCTCACATTACTTAAATTATACATACTATACAGTTGAGTTGTTGATTACCCTAAAATAGGTAATAGCCTTATTCAACCTTTAATAATATATGCAAACAGTATAGTTTATTATATGTATGGTTCAAAACCCTTAAGGTTTGAACCATCTACAACCATCTAAAACCGGAATATTAACCAAATTTCTGAATCTATATAAATAACTGAGTTAATGCTGGTTAGAATGAACTATAGCAAACATTAGCAGTCAAAAGCATACCATACTTCGTCCTTTCAACAATTATTTATTGTTTATCAATAAATATTTATCTATATTTGCGTTCTAAACGAATAAAATGAAAGCAAAAACAGATACCATTCTTTCGCAGTCTCGAAAGTTTTAGCCTTGCTCGCAGCAATAGGTTATTCGATTACATGGGGCAGCCAGCTGCTTACGTTAGTATCAAGTTTTATCAACCCCCGAATGGGCACAGCGTACTTACCAAGTAGACTTAAATCTATTTAGCATCCGTGAGCATAGTGTTTGGTACTACGTGTATGCGATGAGCATGACTACTGCAGTTTCAGTTTTAAAATCCATAATCTGGTATGTAGTATATGATTTGTTGTCGAAGATTACACTTCAATCGCCGTTTTCTGTAAAGTAGAAAGAAAATTAGAAACTATCGCATACCTCTCTTATTCTTTGTTTGGATTATTGGCAAGCGTTTTTTTGGAAAATCTATCTTCACTATCTAACTCAGGATACTGGTGTAGTGTTAATAGCCAATACCAGCGAAGATGAATACCTTTTTCATGGCTGGTATGATTTAAATCGAGCGGGGGGGGGGGTTTCGTTTCAGATATTTAAACGCGGAATAGAAATTCAGAAGAAAACGAATTAACTGTTTAAAAGATGCCTATAATCGTAAACCTGGACGTAATGATGGCTAAGCGAAAATGTCGCTTAATGAACTATCAGAGGAAAGTTGGCTTAACGCTCTAATCTTTCGATACTTAAAACAGGAAAAGCAAAAGCCATCCGTTTTAAGACTTTTAGAAGCTATTTGCAAAACACTGATTGTCAACCTGCAGACATTCTGGGAATATGCCGATACTGATAAAACAACCTCCTGATGAAATCATTTTCACTACTCATACTATTCTTTTTTATACAAAATATAACAAGAGCCCAGTCGGCTGAAAACATATTAGTGGGAAAAAGATAACTATCTTCTCCAAAACACTTAATGAAAACAGACGGATCTGGATACTCTCCTGAACTAACTACCACATTCCCTATTCCTGGTAAAAAGTATCCAGTTGTTTATGTTATGGATGGAGATGCCCATTTCCTATCTACTGTAGGAATGATTCAGCAACTGAGCCAGGCTAATGGTAATACTGTTGTTCCAGAAATGATAGTGATAGGAATAGAAAATACAAATCGGTTTAGGGACCTTACTCCATCCTTAACAGATTCAGTTGGAGTAAGACAGGTAAATCCGTTTGTGAAATTCATTGAGAATGAACTATGCCCTATGTAGATAAAAACTATAAGACGGCACCATACAAAGTTATAATTGGACATTCCTCGGAGGACTTACTGTAACAGACACGCTTACCCATTCATCAAGTCTATTTAATGCTTATATAGCAATTGATCCAAGTATGTGGTATGAGAATCAGAAGCACCTAAAAAACACAATTTCTCATTTAGACAGTAAGAACTTAAAGGGCAAACGACTTTTTATCGGTACTGCAAACACAATGCCAGCAGGAATGAGTTTAGCTAATTTGAAAAATAAGTCAGAAGAAACACAGCATATCCGATCCATTTTGCATTGGATAAATTCCTTAAAAGCCAGACCAGTTCGCAATTAAAATACTCGCTAAAATATTATGCTACCGAAGATAAAAAAGGATTCTCTTAATGCCATAACAAACTACAAAAAAGCCTTGGCTATTAAAAACGATATAAGAACTCAAAACAAAATACTTGTATTGACGCAATCAGGAAAATACTCCCTCGCCCCTGCTGAATTGGGAAAATATGCAGGTGTATACACCCTCGAAACATATAAAATAGATGTTATTCTGGAAATTATTGAAGGGAAACTTATTGCAAAAGTTGTAGGTCAGGAAGATGATGAAATGGTCCCTATTGCAAAAGATATTTTCACAGTCAAAAAGAAAAACAAAAACAAGGCTATACTATTACTTTTCAGATGAATGAAAACAGAGCCATTTCATTTACCTCGGTGCAGCCTAATGGGATATTTAAAGCGAACTTAAAGAATAAATAATTTTGCCTTTTTTATTCACGATACAAGTACCGCTTGATCTTCATTCCATATCGTTTCGATTGAAAAAAGTCTCATTGCACGAATTATTGAATATTGTTTCAAAGGAATGAGTAGCAGAATCTATTTTGTCTTCCCCTTAAATGTTGCATAAATAGCCATGGCATGCCCATGCCCCAATTCGAATTGTCCTTAAGCCAATTGGTGAAATCAGTAGCTTTTGTTTTCGGATTCACATCCCTTTTACAATAAAACCTTTTTTCTCTGCCAATTTTTTAAAATCAGCTGGAGTCTTCTCAGTCTTGGCTTTGATATTGTCTATATACGCTTGAAATGACATGATACTCGTTTTAGTATTTACATTGATTTTCATTACTATGCTTGCAACTAATATAGATATAGGAATAGCACAACACTAATATCCTGTTCGCCCATCCATGAATACCAATCACTCCTTTGGGTAATACTGTCAACGGGGGAACATCCGGTCCAAAAGCAATACCTGCTTTCTTTAGGTTGGAGAAGAAATACATCATTAACCCCGCCATAAGAATCAGACTTATCCAAATACTATGAGCGGATACTAATAGTGTAGTACTAAAATGCAACCATTCTGCTTTATCTATTAAGTTATAAGAAATAAGTAAGGCACCAATTGGCATAAAAGGGACTCCAATTGCAAAGGCAAGTCCATGTAACTTATGTTTCACATCGAATAATCCACCCAGTAATGCCCCAACTCCTGTAACAAACAATAATACTACTCGAATTTGGCCCATCCAGAGTTAACAATATTCCATAACATAAGTGTTGCGATTATGGAACAAAGTCCCCAGCTAATAAAGAAAACTGTCAATAACCATTTGTGTTTCCCCATAGCATATTCACTTACCATCCTGAAACCTGGCTTGAATTCTGAACTTACAAAATGTAAGATCAGAAGACAAAGGATTGAAATCGATCCAAATGCTATTGTTGCGTTTGCTACTCAAAAGAGGACTGTTCATTGTATTTAATTTGCAGATGTCGAAATAGTATTTATGCCTTTATTTACTTTCCCTTCTTAGCAGAACCCCAAAATTGTATTAATCTCCTTAAGTATATCAATATCTATATCTTTTCAAAAGATTTGAATTTAAGACGGTAACCAGTAATAGACGCGCTTTCCCAGCGCCATGGTTTTAGAAGATATGTCTTATCATCGCTCCATGTACCGCACCAAGGAAATACCAGTGGTGTTGGCACTGAGACCAACCTGATAAAACTCTTTTGTTTTCCGTCTGCGTACTTCAAGGTCTGGAAGTCCATATCAATATTAGGATTAGAAACAACTTTATTCTCGCTATTCTTCATAGCTCAAAACCTGGACTTACATTTTGTTAACAACCCAAATAATGTCGTTGAATTCCTGCATATCAGATCGCTTTTGTTCAGGCTGGCTCGCGATATACTCTTTGATTTGTTCTTTAATATCCATTATATAATTTTTTGTCACTATATCTTCCCCAATTCTAACACCATTTATTTTGGTGTTAGAGGCCTGCGTAACAATCAAAGCCAAAGTAACCTGCGGGTGAAATCAGTTATAGCCTTGAATTGTCTTTTACGCAACTTCCTGGTTGCGAATATAACGCAACTTTTTTAGTTGCGCTAATTTATCAAGCAATTATTTTTGGAAAGTGTCTTTTGCTATTAGAAACTGTCCAAATAGTCAAACCGATCAAAGAATCGCTGAATTAATCCTTCGTACTGATATCAGAAAGGCTCTAAAAGTTTAAAGTAGAAATGAGTGCTGAAATGAAAAAGCAGAGTAATGAAATTTACCAATCCTTTAAATGCCAAGAGCCTTTTCCATAAAAAATACCCCAATAGAAAAGCAATTATCAATAGAACGGGCGGTGGACCCGTTAAACTAGATTCGTTACCAAGTGCGAAGATCCCTGCCCAGATTGGCCCTTAAACGGCATAACAAAGATAATAGTGCTGGAATTGTCGACAGGTTATTTTCCCTGGAAGCCCTATAAAATCTATTGAAAACAAAATGGTAAATGCACCGCTAATCCAACACCAAGCGGCGATGACGTAATAATCTCCGAAAGTTTCACGTTCCAGTGCCCCCTAATTCACTTATAGCGTCTTTAAAATGATTATAGTTACCATGGTCTGTTGCCAAAGACAAATGTCGTTACCCAAAAGCCAGAGAGAGGCCCTACATACCCAAAATATGGAGGATTTCTTGTGTGTAATTTTTTTTTTTCTAAATACAAAAACAATAGTAGAAATAGTATAATCCCAATCAACAGCAGGACAAGAATCTTTTAAAGCTCATAAATATTGGATTTGCAAAGCGTTTCAATTCGAATATAGCAAGGGTTCTTCCATTCAATAAAATAGTGAAATCATACTTACTATTGGGTGGAGATGCTCACAGATAATGAATCAATATCTCGTTATAAAAGTCACATGTTTTGAATCGTATAGCCATTTACTACCAATAGAAAAGATATCAGGTTTTCTTGAGTCCGAATCCAGGTCCATCCACCCTTTGGAAATAATCGTCATCGCTCTAATATCTAGCTGTGGTTGGTTGGCACAAATTGACGGTAAATTTTGTTGAGAGAAAGTTTAGACTGAGGAAGAGTGAAAGGGATTAGTAAAATGGCTTTATTCATCTTACGGGTGTTTTGTGACAATCCAGAATTAGATTTCTGATTGTCCCAGACAATACTATAAGCTACGCCATTATTACGACAGTTTTACGACAAGCTCTGATTTACAACAGCACATTTTAGGAATGTTTCTCCAAAATAGGCTTATTGCTTATTTATATTGATGGCAAAATGAATAACAAAGAAAATATTAGCAAAGGCGGATAGAAAATAAATTGGTACGTAAAGAGGAATACTGCCAGTACGTAGTGAAGCAAACAGAAGCAAAAACTGACGAACTAGAATTGAAAGTACCAGTGTACCCAAGGCCCAAAGATCTGAAAACTGAAGTCGGCTCCCAATTTCTTTCCTTGTTCATCTTGTCTGTTCTTCCAAAATAAATACCTGAGAAGAAGAACATTTGCAAAAGGAATTACAATCAAGGCTATTGCACTTAGATTCAATATTTTCAAATTGGAAATATCTTGAGAAGAAACTAATTCAGATATGGATTCTGAATGTATCAAATCAGTTGGCTTAATATTTAAAGCTTTGGCTAGAGCTGCAATAGTATAACTTCTTCCTTGGATCTTCCTTCTTCCATTCTTTGTATTGTCCGAATTGATAT
>JADKJI010000046.1 GCA_016721085.1 Chitinophagaceae bacterium
CATTATGGTATGCACCATGGGGACTAGGCTTGATAAAATATGATTTCAACTCAAGGACTGAGCAACAAGTGCTGTTTGGCATGAAAGAAATTTCTGAAAACAGAACCATAAATTCCATTCTAAAAACAGCAACAGGCAAAATCGTGTGTGCAGGAAGTGAAAACATATACGAAGTAGACCCATTAACCCTTGAATACAAAAAAGCCTTTAGCAAAACGGAAATCAATGAGAAAACAACAAATCAGATCTATAACAATACATTAATAAACAGCTCTGCATCCGACTATTGGGCTGGAACCACCCAGGGATTGATATACTTTTCAAGCGAAATACCCAAATGGACAGAGCTTACACTTTCTACAAAAGAAAATCAATCTCTCACAGAATGTACCGATCTGATATTATGTAAAAACGGCAAACTCATCGCCTCCTATTACAACAATGAATTAGTCGTTATCGAGAAGAATAGAAAAGAGAAATCCACTTATAAAATACCCAATGTAGAAGAGATACATCAAACCGAATTATGTGAAGACTTTGATGGAAATATTTGGATAGGTACCAACAAGGGTATATTTCAATTCGACCCTGTAAAAAAACAATTTTTACGCCCGCCATTAATGCCCAAAGAACTGAGTGATTCTATAATTAATGTGCTTTATAGCGATGAAGAAAACAATATCTGGATTGGAACGCGTACCCCATTCTCTCTATACAGGTTCAATAAGAATAACTTCTTCTTTGAAAAAATAAACAGTCCTATTCTTACTGATTTTGCAAACTTTTCAAAACAGAACCGGATATCCCAGATTACGGGCGATTCCAAACATAATATCTGGATGATTTCGCAATTGGGAGGTGGAATTCTCAACTATAACCTGAAAACGGGAATATGGAAGAATATCACTCTTGACAGCAAACACAGCAAATTATTATTAGAAAATGGCTTAGTGAATATAATCCCAGATAGCTCAAATAATCTATGGCTGATTGAATCATTAGGCAATGGACTTATTCAATACAACTACTCCTCCGATAAAGTAACTTTCTTTAGACGCACCGATGGATTACAGTCAGATTATATCCATAATATCTGCACCGACATTTCAGGCAACCTTTGGATAATTACAGAATATGGTATCACCCGTTTCAATCCGAATACTTATAATGCCACAAATACTACATTGGCCACAGTTAACTATACGCTATATCCCTATCAGGAATGTATTTTCGATCCCTATTCCAGTACTATCGTATATGGCCTTAATAACAGATTACTGTTTTTCAATGCAAGCAGGCCAATAGAAACACTAAAACCTCTTATCCCGATTATTGATGAAATCCTAGTCAATAATCAGGCAAGGTTTCCTGACCCATTATCACATAGTTTAAATCTTAATCCTGACGAAAAAAACATAGCTATAGATTTCACAACAGTAAACCTTAATACATCAGGGAAAGTGAAATTTACATATCAACTGGAAGGCGCAGATACCGAATGGAAAACAACTGACAATATGCGGACCGCATCTTATAGCAGCCTATCGCCAGGAAAATACACGTTCAAATTAAAAGCAGCTTATGAAAATGAAAAATGGAGTTCACTTATAACAGCATTTTCATTTACCATAGCACCTCCTGTTTGGCAAACCTGGTGGTTTATCACCTTACTCATCCTCGCACTTTCTCTTGCAGTATATGTCTTTTTCCGTTATAGAATAAAGTCTGTCAGAAAAGAAGCTGACTTAAAACATACTATTGCCGAAACTGAAATGATGGCCCTCCGTGCCCAAATGAACCCCCATTTTATTTTCAATTGCCTGAACTCCATCGACAATCTTATACAAACTGACCAGAAAGAAAAAGCAACAGATTATCTGGCGAAGTTTGCTCAATTGATAAGAGCCATCCTGAGAATTCAAAAAACAATACCATTCCCTGCTGGAAAGATCTTGAAGCACTGCAACTGTACATTGAAATGGAACAGCTACGATGGGATAATAAAATACAATGCCACATAACTATAGATCCTGATATTCAACAGGGTGACTTTAAAGTTCCACCGATGGTAGTACAGCCATACATTGAAAACGCTATACATCATGGCCTGCTAAATAAAATAAGTCCGGATAAAAAATTGACAATCGACGTAAAATTTACTGGAAATGATATAAAATACACCATCACAGATAATGGTGTTGGAAGAGAGAAAGCTGCTGCCTATAAAAAAATAAATAAGCCGACTCAGGAATCATTTGGCATGCAAATCACCAATGACCGCATCAACTTATTCAATGGAAAAAAAGACCATTCAGTAAAAATAACGGACCTATACAATAAAGAACATCTTCCAGAAGGAACATTAGTCGAAGTATGGCTAACCACTCAACCCATCAGCACATGACAAACATTACAGCAATACTTATTGATGATGAAAGCAGCAGCAGGAACTCATTGCGTCAGAAACTTCAGACCTATTGTCCATATATTCAAATTATTGCCGAATGTGAAAATGGGGAAGAGGGTATAAAAGCAATACAGTCAAACTCCCCTGATATAGTATTCCTCGATGTAGAAATGCCGCGAATGAACGGATTTGTAATGCTGCAGCATCTGGAGCAAAGAAGTTTTGAACTGATATTCACTACAGCTTATGATCATTATGCTATAAGGGCATTACGAGAAAGCGCCCTTGACTATCTGGTAAAACCAATAGAAATAAAATTACTTTTGGAAGCCGTTGAAAGAGTGCGCACAAAAAAAGAAAATAATACCCCTAATCAACGTATAGAAATTCTGCTCCACAACTTATTAGACAACAGGAGCAGTCATCGAATTGCCATTCCATCTCTGGAAGGCTTGCAATTCATTGAACTATCCGATATAATTTTGTGGAAGCAGAAAGTAATTATAGTTTCATAACGCTGCAATCCGGAACCAAAATTACCGTATCAAAGACCCTTAAAGATTTTGAAGAACTCCTCACCCCAGCACTTTTTATTCGTATTCATCATTCTTATATTATCAACAAAGACCATATAAAAAAATACCTGAAAGGCGACGGTGGTCAGGTATTGATGAGTAATGGGAAACTATTGGATGTAGCAAGACGAAAAAAAGACGATTTCCTGAAAGCCATCAGCCAATAAAACTACCCATTTCGCCCCCTGAAGAAATAGGGAATTCTAGCTTACCTTTGCAGCCGGTATCGAATTACCATTTTTATCAAATTTTCAAAACAGCGATGGAAAATTTCCTTACAGACTTATTCAAAGGTCAGCAATACGACGAAAAAAACTTCTTCCTTATAGCAGGTCCCTGTGTGGTGGAAAGCGAAGAAATGGTGATGCAAATAGCCGATAAGGTTTCAGGTATTTGTAAAAACCTCGGCATTCCCTATGTTTTCAAAGCATCCTATAGAAAAGCAAACAGAACCAGTGCCAGCTCATTTACCGGATTGGGCGACGATCTGGGATTAGGATTATTAAAAAAAGTAGGTGAGAAATATAAGCTACCTGTAACGAGTGATATTCACGCACATGAAGAAGCGGCTATGGCTGCTCCTTATATCGATATCCTTCAAATACCTGCCTTCCTTTGCAGGCAGACCGATTTATTAATCGCAGCGGCCGAAACCGGTAAGGTGGTAAATGTAAAAAAGGGGCAATTCCTAAGCGGACCTTCTATGAAATTCGCTGTAGAGAAAATTCAGAAAGCAGGTAACCAAAAAGTGATGCTCACCGAAAGAGGTACTACATTCGGCTATACCGACCTTGTAGTTGACTACCGCAATATTCCCTGGATGCAGGAACATAAGACTCCAGTAATAATGGATGTAACGCATTCCCTGCAACAGCCCAACCAAACCAGCGGAATTACCGGTGGCAACCCCCAACTTATAGGAACCATCGCCAAAGCAGCCATTGCTACCGGCGCCGATGGCCTCTTCATTGAAACACACCCCAACCCTGCTAAAGCCCTCAGTGATGGTGCCAATATGCTGAAACTGGATTTGCTGGAAGGGTTGTTGGAGCAGTTGGTGAAGATCAGAAAAGCAGTCCTCTAGTAAGTTCAATAGGTTCCAGAGGTACTTTAGGTTCCAGAGGGCCTACTAATTGCATTCTTTAAGTGCTTTGTAATGTTATAACCGCAGAGGCGCAGGGACGCGGAGGTATTCCTCTGCGTCCCTGCGCCTCTGCGGTTATAAACTGTATATTACAATCAGCCAGCAATTAATAATACCGTAACACTTCAGAACCTTAAACCCTTAAACTTTAAACTCTTAAACTCCCCAACTAGTAGGCCCTCTGGAACCTAAAGTACCTCTGGAACGTTTTGAACCTTTTATTTATCTTCGCCCCATGTTAACGATCAGCAACCGCGGCGAACAAATGCCGCCCTCCCCCATCAGGAAATTAGTTCCTTACGCAGAAGCAGCTAAGAAAAGAGGTGTTAAGGTTTATCATCTCAATATCGGTCAGCCCGATATTGAAACACCCCCTGCTATAATGGATGCGGTAAGAAAAGCAGACATAAAAGTGTTGGAATATAGCCATAGCGCCGGTAACGAAAGCTATCGTCGCAAACTGGTGCAGTATTATAAGTCTGTCGGAATACCCGTTAACTACGATCAGATATTGATCACTACCGGTGGATCTGAAGCAATCATGTTCGGATTTTTCTGCTGCTTCAATCCCGGTGATGAAGTTATTATCCCAGAACCCTTCTATGCCAACTACAATGGCTTTGCCTGCGCAGCAGGAGTAAAAGTGGTTCCTATCACTTCTAACATAAAAACAGGTTTCGCGCTTCCTCCAATAGAAGATTTCGAAAAAGTGATCACCCCAAAAACAAAGGGTATCATCATTTGCAGTCCAAATAACCCTACCGGTTATCTGTACAGTAAAGAAGAAATGGAGGCATTAAAAACAATCTGCCTCAAACACGATCTCTA
Organism: Chitinophagaceae bacterium; assembly: GCA_016721085.1. Lineage (GTDB taxonomy): Bacteria > Bacteroidota > Bacteroidia > Chitinophagales > Chitinophagaceae > Endoryza. Next base: position 4,955 of record JADKJI010000046.1, read on the forward strand.
TCTTTTCAGCGATGAAGCCTACAGGGAATTTTGTTATGATGGCGACTATGTAAGCGCCCTTCACTTAACTGGAATGGATCAGCATGTAGTATTAATGGATACCATCAGCAAACGCTATAGTGCCTGTGGAGCAAGATTAGGAGCCTTAGTAACAAAGAACAAACAGGTTTACGATACGGCTATGAAATTCGCTCAGGCAAGGTTAAGTCCTCCCGGATTAGCCCAAATCATGGGCGAAGCTGCCATCGATCTTCCCGAAAGTTATTTCGATGCACCAAAAGCTGAATATCTCAAACGTCGTAACACTATAGTAAAAAGGTTGAATGCCATGCCTGGAGTATTCTGTCCAAACCCAGGCGGCGCCTTCTATGCCATGGCACAACTACCCATCGACGATAGTGATGTATTCTGCCAATGGCTCCTCGAATCATTTTCTTACAAAAACCAAACGGTAATGCTGGCACCAGCCTCCGGCTTCTACGGAACCCCAGGCCTAGGAAAAAAATGAAGTGCGTCTGGCTTACGTCTTGAACACAACTGATATTAATGCTGCGATGGATTGTTTGGAGAAGGCGTTGGAGGAATATCCCGGCAAGAAGTAAAAGGTTTAATGTTTTCAGAGTTTAAGGGTTTAAGGTTTCTTAGGTGGTACTCTTAAATTATTATCATAGATTTTCATCTTTAAAAGTTAACCGCAGAGACGCGGAGACGCAGAGAAATCCCCTGCGTCTCCGCGTCTCTGCGGTTAAAAAAACTAAATAATAAAAAGGGTCAACAAATAGTCGGCCCTTTGGAACTTTTTGAACCTTTTTAACTTCCCAAAACCCCTCTTTCCACCCCCCTCAACTCCGCCAACCCTCTCAACCTCCCAATAGCACTATACCCTGGATTGGTTGTCTTCTTCAAATCATCCAGCATCTGATGTCCATGATCGGGACGCATTGGAATGGATACTTTTCTTCTTTGCATTGTCCGAACTATAGCTTTAATAACTGCTACCATATCGGTATCGCCATCAAGATGATCCGCTTCATAAAAATTACCGGCAGCATCTCTCCTGGTATTTCTCAAATGAAGGAAATGGATATGATTACCTAAGCGTTCAACCATACCCGGTAAATCATTATCAGCCCTAACACCATAAGAGCCGGTACAAAAACATAGACCATTGGAAGATGAAGGCACTGCATCAATCAATTGTTTCGCATCTGCTTCCGTACTTACCACTCTCGGCAACCCTAACAAAGGATAAGGAGGATCATCAGGATGAATTGCTAATTGCAAACCATACTGCTCTGCTATGGGAACTATCTCAGAAAGAAAATAATAAAGATTGCTCTTCAACTGAGATGCATCAATGTTCTTATACGAAGCTATTGCAGCTAGTAACTGCTCTTTTGTGAATTGCTCTTCGCTGCCTGGTAATCCCATAAAAGCATTCTTGTACAAGAGGTCTTTTTCCTCCTGATTCATTCCTTCAAAACGCTCCTTAGCTATAGCGATCTCCTCTTTTGTATAGGAAGAAGCGGCCCCAGGTCGCTCTAAAAGGTATAAGATCAAATGCCATGAAGGCAGCCTTTTCAAAACGTAATGCCCTGCTTCTATCTGGCATTTCAAACGAAAGATCCGTCCGCATCCAGTCTAAAATCGGCATGAAATTATAAGTCACTACTTTCAGTCCACAAGCAGCGATATTGCGTAGACTTTCCCTGTAATTCTCAATATGAAGTTGATAATTGCCAGCCCTCTTTTTGATATCCTCACTTACCGGCAGACTCTCAATCACAGTCCAGGTTAAACCCGCTGCCTCCACCTCATTCTTACGCTTCATAAGTGGTTCAACACCCCATACTTCCCCCACAGGTATATGATGCAATGCTGTTACTACACCTGTGCAGCCAGCCTGCCTGATATCCCAGAGAGATACCGGGTCATTAGGCCCAAACCAACGCATTGTTTGTTCCATTCGCATATAGTGGCTTTTTATTAGCACAATTTAAAAAACTCCTCCCACCTCTGTGAAAAACATTTTGAAAACAGATTTACCCAAATCAACCTTAGCGGCTTAAGTTTGTATAAATAAGAAACCTAGAATATGAGTACCGCAAAAGCATTCGCAGCATTGAATGATCATGATCCTTTAGTGCCTTTTAGTTTTGAAAGAAGAGAATTACGCGCAGGCGATGTAAATATTGAAATACTTTACTGTGGTGTTTGTCACAGTGATTTACATCAGGCAAGAAATGAATGGGGTGGATCCATGTACCCAATGGTTCCTGGACATGAAATTGTAGGGCGGGTTACTGCTGTGGGTTCTGCTGTTACAAAATTCAAAGCCGGCGATCTGGCAGGTGTTGGGGTAATGATTGATAGCTGTCGCGCATGTAATAACTGTAAAAGGGAAATGGAACAGTACTGTGAAGAAGGAATGACAGGTACGTATAACACATTGGAAAGGGATAAAGTGACCATGGCTCAAGGTGGCTATTCATCAGCAATTGTTACGGAAGAAAGATTCGTATTCCATATTTCAGAAAAACTGGACCTCGCAGGAGTAGCTCCTTTATTATGTGCAGGTATCACCACTTATTCTCCATTACGTTTCGCTGGCGTGAAGAAAGGAACAAAAGTCGGTGTCATCGGATTAGGTGGATTAGGTCACATGGGCGTGAAATTCGCAGTATCATTTGGCGCGGAAGTAACATTGATAAGCACTTCTCCATCAAAACAAAAAGATGGTGAAAGACTTGGCGCTCATAAATTCCTTTTATCAACAGATAAGGAACAGATGAAACAATTCGACAGCTACTTCGATGTATTGTTGAATACCGTTTCTGCTCCTCACAATTACGACCAATATCTTTCATTGCTCGACTTCGAAGGAAGGATGATGATTGTTGGATTACCTGCAAAAAATCCAAGTGTAGCTCCATTCGCCTTATTAAAGAACCGTCGTTCCATCACCGGCTCAATGATCGGAGGCACTGCAGAAACACAGGAAATGTTAGACTACTGCGCCGAACATAATATCGTAGCCGACGTTGAAATCATCCCCATCCAAAAAATCAATGAGGCTTATGAAAGGATGGTAAAGAATGATGTGAGGTATAGGTTTGTGATTGATACTAAGACGTTGTAAGTTATAAGTTCAAAGTTTAAGGGTTTAAAGTTTAAGGTTCTTACATTCGATCATTCTCTTCGAATTTGAAAACCTTAAACTTTAAACCCTTAAACATTAAACTCTTAAACTTTTCTCTTCTTCCGGTCTTCCGGTCTTTCCGACTCCTGACTCCCGACTCCCGACTCCCGACTACTAACTCCCGACTCTAACAAGCACCTCTCTCCCCATCGCCTCCGTCCCCAAAATCTTATCAGCTGGAGTAGTGGAATCAGCAATATCCCTTGTACGGAAACCAGCTTTCAAAACCTGATCAACTGCATTGATAACAAGCTCTGATTCGGCTTTCATTCCAAAAGAGATATCAAGTAATAAGGCTGCAGAAAGAATTGAAGCTAAAGGATTAGCTACTCCCTTTCCTGTAATATCGTGGGCAGAGCCATGGATAGGTTCATAAACTCCGGTACCATCACCAATAGATGCTGAAGCCAGCATACCCATTGAACCTGCGATTTGAGATGCTTCATCTGTAAGAATATCTCCAAACAAATTAGCAGTTACCACCACATCAAAACGAGTAGGATCTTTTATCAACAGCATGGCAGTGGCATCAACAAACTGATGCTCAACTTGTACATCTGGATATTCTTTCGCCAATTGCTGAATCACTTCTCTCCACAAACGGGATGTTTCCAGCACATTCGCTTTATCAACCGAACATAATTTCTTACGACGGGTGCGTGCTGCTTCAAAAGCCTTACGACCAATGCGCTCTACTTCAAAACGACTGTATTCGGCAATATCATAAGCAGTATCGCCATTATTCTTCCTTCCTTTCTCACCGAAATAGATATCTCCTGTCAGTTCACGGAAGAAAAGTATATCAGCTCCTTTTAATATTTCAGGTTTAATACTAGATGCCTGCAATAATTCATCAAACAATTTTATGGGACGAAGATTAGCATAGAGGCCTAATTCCTTACGCATCTTCAGCAATCCTTGCTCTGGCCTTACTTTAGCAGAAGGATCGTTGTCATACTTTGGATGTCCAACAGCACCGAATAATACGGCATCTGATGCTTTCATCTTTGCCAATGACTCATCGGGCAAGGCACTGCCTGTAGCTTCAATAGCCACATGTCCAATCAATGCTTCATCATACTCGAATGTATGTCCGAATCGTGCAGCGATTGCATCTAATACTTTCTTACCTACGGCTGTCACTTCCTGTCCTATCCCATCACCGGGAACAATTAATATTTTCTTGGTTGCCATGATTTCAACAAAACCGCTTCGCGGTCATTTTCTTTATTAATTATATACTGTTAAGCATTTTTTGTGTAGCCTTGATAGCAGAAACAGTTTGGTCGCTATCAAGCCCTCTTGTCTTGAACTCTTTCCCTTCGCTGGCCCAGGTGATAATGGTTTCGCACAAGGCATCAGATTTACCTCCTGGAGGAATACGAACGGCATAGTCTGTAAGAACAGGCAAAACCAATTTCTTTTGCTATATACTTTCTTCAATGCATTCATGAAAGCATCGTATTGTCCATCACCCTGAGACTGCTCTTCAAACTCTTCCCCATCAATATTGATCTGAATGGTAACAGAAGGTTGTAGATTCTTTGCATGCATCAGCACATAATTCTTGATCTGCACCTTTTCATCAATGGTCTTGCTATCAAGTATGTCAGATAAAATATAAGGAAGATCCGCTTGTGTAACCACTTCCTTCCTGTCTCCTAATTCAATGATTCGTTCAGTAACCTTTTTCAGATCAGCATCACTCAACTGGATCCCCAATTGAGCAAGGTTGTTCTCTATATTAGCCTTACCACTTGTTTTTCCCAATGCATATTTACGCTGGCGACCAAAACGTTCTGGCATCAGGTCGCTGAAATATAATTTGTTCTTCTTATCACCATCGGCATGAATTCCGGCAGTCTGTGTAAATACATTCTCACCCACAACAGGCTTATTAACAGGAATGCGGAATCCAGAAAAAGTCTCTACCAATTTACTTACCTGATACAAAGACTTTTCAGCCACACTTGTTTTTATATTCGGCATAAAGTCGTTTAATACCGCAATTGCACTAGCCAATGGCGCATTACCTGCTCTTTCACCCATACCGTTGATAGTAAGATGAAGTCCATGAGCTCCTGCTTTTACAGCTTCCAATACATTAGCTGTTCCCAGATCGTAATCGTTATGTGCGTGGAAATCGAAATGGATGCCAGGATATTTATCAACAATGGAGGAAACGAATTCAGTAACTTCAGAAGGAATCAATACGCCTAATGTATCGGGTAACATGATTCTTTTCACTGGTTGCTTCACGAGAAAATCGAGGTATTCAAATACATATTCACGTGAATGACGCATACCATTGCTCCAATCTTCCAAATATACATTGCACTCTATACCTTTCTTTTTTGCCAGTGCAATTACTGAAGCAACTTCATTGAAATGCTGTGTAGGTGTTTTTTTTAACTGGTGAGTAAGGTGATTAAGGGAACCTTTTGTAAGAAGATTCATCACTTTCGCTCCTGCCTTTATCATCCATTGAACAGAAACATCCCCATCAACGAAGGTTAAAACTTCCACTTGCTTCAGGAAGCCATTCGCTTTTGCCCACTTAGTAATTCTTTTCACGGCATCAAACTCGCCTTCAGATACTCTTGCGGAGGCAATTTCAATTCGATCCACTTTCACTTCCGTCAATAATAACTGTGCGATGGTCAATTTTTCGAGGGCTGAAAAAGACACACCACTGGTTTGCTCTCCATCGCGGAGTGTAGTGTCCATTATCTCAACCCTTCGTTTCGTAGTGGGCATATGGTAAGTTAGTTACTCGTTGATTTAGTAGGGAGAAGCAGCAGCATATCCTTTTATGTCCGCACTCATAGCTTGCAGGTAATCGATATCATCGAACCCGTTGGTCATATTATGCTTCTTGTAAGAATTGATACCAAAGCTTTCCTTCTCACCTGTAGCTACAATGGTGATAGTTTGATCTGGCAGATTCACTTCCAATTCTGTTTTAGGATCTTTTTCTATGGCTTTAAAAATGGAATCAAGAAACATAGGACTCACCTGAACAGGCAAAATTCCTACATTAAGTGAATTACCCTTGAAGATATCCGCGAAGAAACTGGACACTACACAACGGAATCCATAATCATAGATAGCCCAAGCAGCATGCTCCCTGCTGGAACCACTACCGAAATTTTTTCCTCCCACCAATATCTTTCCACTATAGATCGGGTTATTCAAAACAAAATCCTTCTTAGGAGTATTATCCGGATTATATCTCCAGTCACGAAACAAATTATCACCAAACCCTTTTCTCTCTGTTGCTTTAAGAAAGCGCGCTGGAATAATCTGGTCTGTATCTACATTCTCTATCGGAAGAGGAACAGCAGAACTTTTCACATCAAATCCCTCGGATCCGTAACCACCCCAGTTACCGCTGCAGCAGCAGCTACTAACGGACTAGCCAATAAAGTACGGCTACCTGGACCCTGACGACCTTCGAAATTCCGGTTGCTTGTACTTACTGCATATTTACCTGCAGGAATCTTATCGTCGTTCATCGCAAGACAAGCCGAGCAACCTGGTTGACGTAATTGGAAACCGGCTTCAGTAAGAATATCGAGAATTCCTTCTTCTTTAATTTGTTGTTCTACGATATGTGATCCAGGAACAATCCATGCAGTAACATTGTCAGCTTTCTTACGCCCCTTTACAATTGAAGCAAAAGCACGGAAATCTTCAATACGTCCATTGGTACAACTACCGATGAACACATAATCCACTTTCTTACCTATAAGGCTATCCTCTTTTTGGAAGCCCATATATTGAAGTGATTTTTCAAAGCTGGCTTGTCCGCCACCTAATGCTTCAGCTACTGGAATCTTATTAGAGATGCCCATTCCCATTCCTGGGTTTGTACCATAAGTAATCATGGGCTCTATATCAGCAGCATCATACTTCAATTCCACATCAAAGCTGGCACCTTCGTCGGTCTTCAATGTTTTCCAATAAGCGAGTGCTTTATCCCAATCAGCTCCTTTTGGTGCTTTTTCTCTTCCATTAATATAGTTGAAAGTCGTTTCATCGGGAGCAATCATACCTCCGCGTGCACCCATTTCAATACTCATATTACAAACCGTCATGCGGCCTTCCATACTCATATTTTCAAATACAGAACCAGCGTATTCTACGAAATAGCCTGTTGCGCCACTAGCGGATATTTTTGCAATGATATATAAGATCACATCTTTTGGAGTAACACCTTTACCTATCTTACCATCAACGGCTATGCGCATTTTCTTTGCTTTTGGCTGCATAATACATTGGGAAGCCAACACCATTTCCACTTCAGAAGTACCGATACCGAAAGCGATAGCACCAAATGCACCATGAGTAGAAGTATGCGAATCACCACAAACGATCGTCATACCAGGAAGGGTAATTCCGTTCTCTGGTCCAACCACATGCACAATACCGTTCTTAGGATTTCCCAATCCCCAATGCGATATACCATATTTACTAGAGTTCGTTTCCAACGCTTTCAGCTGATTGGCTGAAAAGGGATCCTGAACGGGCAAGTGTTGATTGATAGTTGGGGTATTATGATCGGCAGTGGCAAAAGTTCTGTCAGGAAACATAACACCAATACCACGTTGCTGAAGACCAAGAAAAGCTACAGGAGAGGTCACTTCATGTATGAAATGGCGGTCAATAAATAGAATTGAAGGACCATCTTCGATTTGTCGAACCACATGGGCGTCCCAAACTTTATCAAATAGTGTGCGTGGGGTATTACTCATTTTGTACAATTTTAAATAGAAGGGCAAAATTCTTAAATTCTAGTCAATTAATGAGGATTAATTTGAGAAATTGGCGATGTTTTGGGGCATTGTTTTGGAAAAAACTACGAAAAGGAGCTAACACACATTAGTAAATGTTGTTTTTACAACCCGAGATGTCATCTTACCCCCAGGATGCCATCCGGGGGTAAGATGACTTCTCCAAATCTGTGACCACAGACACCAAAAACGCTGATAGCTGTCAACCCCTTACCCCTTCAATTACTTTTACATCAATCAGTTATTCCCTCCACTCTTATGAATCACTCAAAGCAGATTCTAATTCTTAAGTAAGCTACCCTTAATCCCTCCCTTCCCGATAACCCATCAAACGCCTCTTTATGAAATATTCATTTCGTACCGTTGCTCTGGTATTTGCTCTATTTACCGGATCATTTGTCTTCGCTCAAACCGTGAATTTTCACCCCTACTAATGATTTCACTTCAACAACCCATTAAAGATTGCATCAAAGGATATTAATGGGGAAACAACCGATATGCTGATCATTTTGCCAACCAAACAACTATAGAACACCGCCCCAGGGCCACACCGCTAGTTATAGCCCGTCAGACCTACCCTTTATTATTAGCCCTGAACCTGGTTGTAGAAGACTTTGAGGACGAGACCGGTTACATAGAAACGGACCATCCATTTTCAGTGGTTTCCCCTGGATCAGGACTGCCAGCCCACCAAGAACGAATTAGTTGTATTTCGGCCAGCTATACAGCGGCGATTTTAATAATGATGGACGTTTGGATGTTGCCGGCACCAATTAAGTAAATGTAACCACCCCCTTTATCAGGTAATACTGGTTGGTATATGAACAATGGAGGCTGGAACCCGCAACAAATCTGAAAAGCAGATATCAATAACGAGGCAAAGAGAACCTTTCTGCTAAAATGGTATAACACTTTAGTGAACCAAACACCCCAAGGCAATAACCATCAATTTATGGGGCCACAGATTAAACACGAACACCCAAATAGTAGGCAGAATGAATAAGAGGAAAGGACTTGCTTTTAAGTGAGGAGCAAGCACAAACAACAACACCACCATTTCTTCCTTAACCACAAGCCACATTTTCCGGAACGAATCCTATTCTCTGGAATTGCAGATAGAAAAAGACGGAAACTAGATATTAACAACCTTGGAGGTTCCCTTTAATAGTAAAGTTATTACGAACCCGAGCAGCTATCTCAGCTTTGAAACAATACAAGACACCAAACAACCATCGAAACGTTGGATGATATTAATAGGAGGAAAACCTGATTTAGGAAACGCATTTCTTCAAGTGAGTTAACCCACCCGGACAACCCCTTCCATGATTGCTACACCCGTTATGGGAACCAGTGGCGACCCCAACAAGATGGCAAACCTGATTGACCAAGGCACAACATATTAGTATATTTTCAAACACTACAGCTTCTGGAAGCGTAACACCTACTTATGGCACCAGACAAGATATTGGCGGCTTTAACAATCCCGTATACGTAGCAATTGTCGACTTTACACAGGATGGCAAGAAAGATATTTTAGTAGTCAATAAGAATAATGGCTATTTAGGAGTTCTTGTTAATAACACCACACCTGGTAGTTCTATTTTCACTTTCAACTTGCAATACTTCAGTGCAATGGGCACTCCAGAAGCAGTTGTATTAGGCGATCTGAATGGAGATGATAAGATAGACATGGTGGCTTCAGCAACTAATGGAGGACTCTATTTTCATTTTAATTACAGTTACCCTGGAAGTGGTAGCATTCTCTTCAGTTCATTTAGTTTCTACGCTGGAGGAATCTGTAACTTGATGTTGACAGACCTAGGAGATGGAAAAACTGGATGTTACTGCGGCAGTTAACGCTACCAGTTCTATTAATATCTGCACAATACACCACAAGTGGCAATTATCAGAATTACGGTCGCAAATAGTTCCTAAATCGAAACCAACTGGGATTACAGCAATGGATATTAATATGGATGGAAAAATGGATTTGGCACTCACCAATGATCATCTTGTTGGAGTCCATCTAAATCTTGGAGCCATTGGCAATTCCAGTATAAGTCTTACTCCAAAAAAGGAATTCAATACGGGAACTGGTATTGTAAGTAATTCATTACAATGTTCCGATATTAATAGCGACGGACTAGACCTTGCTCTTTGTAAACAAAGCTTCAAACGCATTGGTGAAACCACAGAATAGTACTGTACTTGAACTGCTATTCCGAATTTTGAAAACCCTCAAAATTTCACAACCGGTACAGATCCTTCTGGATTATCCTTTTGACTTGAACTGACAACAAAATAGATGCACTCACATTTAGCACTATTTCTAGTCAGGCAAGCGTATTGCTCAATACTACATCAGCAGCCTTGCCAGTAACATTCCTCGATTTCAATGGTAAACGAATAGAACCATTGATCGAATTAGAATGGACCTGTAGTGCTGAATGGAATAATAAAGCCTTTATAATCCAAAGAAGTGCAGATGGAAGAAACTGGACTTCTATTGGAAGCACCAATGGAGCGATTGAGGGAAACTTCATCAACAAATACCATTTTACTGATATGCAGCCATTAAAGGGAAAAAATTATTACCGGTTGCGTCAAGAAGATTTCAATTTAGCATTTAAATATTCCAAAATGATTCTTGTTCAATGATACAGAAGAAACATTCTTATTGAACAACTGTTTACCAAATCCGTTTACAAACAGCAACATACGGACAGATGGCTGAAACAGCTCGTGTAAGTATCCGCATTTTGGATGTTTCAGGTAAGGAAATCGCCGTGTTAAAAAATGGAATAAGTGAGAAAGGTGAACATACATTAATCTGGAATGCGTCATTGCTGCCTCACGGAGTATATTACGTCAAAATGGTAACTGAAACGTATACCGCCAGCAAAAAAATTATTAAGATAGAATAATCCGAGTTTAAAAAGAGCCATCACTAAGAATGACGGCTCTTTTTATTCAACTTTAAAACCTGATAAAAGTCAGTGAATTTATATCATTAGTATCGTAGCTTCATATCAGTACTAATCTTCTTATAAAGAGTCCCATTTTACCTCTCCCGTTAAAGACACCTTATCCGTAAAATCCTGCTCCTCGAAACACCATTAAAATCTTATAGTATGTCACCCCGGCATAACCTCCCTAGGGTTACTGATTTGGTTTTTCAGTCTCAGTATTTCCCTGCCCACTTCTTCCCAAACTTATTCTATAAGGATAAACGGAACACTACCCTCTGAATGGATAAACAATACCAGCGACCTATCGGGCCAATCGCTCGAATTAGTGAATGTAAGTCAGGAAAACCTCGATAAAAGCCAGGACCCTCAGACTTATAAATCTCAGCAGTTCATCAATTTTATGCAATCCGGAGGTATAACATTAACTGCAATAAACGGCAGTCTGCCCGAATTCATCAATTCGTTTGTCTCCGAAAACGAATACGAACAATATCTCGAATACTATCGAAAATCGTTCAAAAGCAGGGATGACTATATCAAAGAAAAGTATGGCGAATTGCTGCCTTCAGGTATCAAAAAAATAAGAGCCTATGAATACCCCGCCTATTTTTATCATACAACAGAGACTGATGAAGAAAAGCAAAAACATTCATATACCTATTTTATACTTATAGACAGCATTCAAAAAAAAGGGGTGGTAGTATCTGTTAAGATCAATTATGTTCCAGAGAAAAGAAACTATACACCCGACTCCTATCAGAAGTCAGCAGAAACAGTATTAGCCCTTTTTACATTTTCTGCATTGTCCACCGGAAATGTGAAAAAGGAAATCCGGATTACCGGAGAATTAAGCGCCAGTCAGGCATTATCCCCACCGGCAAGAGCAATAGAAGCATTAAAAGATATGAGCCTTTCTAAATGGTTTCAAAGAGGGGCGGCAGTATCAACCCTTACATTAAAAGTGAGCACGGATGATAAGGCCGCACTCCCTTTGTAACTGTATCTTTTACAATCGACCCGCCTTCAAAAATAACAGGTCCGGGCAAACGCATTCGACCTGACGAAAAAAATGAAGCTATAACCACATTTGATTATACAAAATCTGACGCCTCCGGTCAGGGTGGGCCCATATTCGCCAGAGCCCAATTCCCTGAGAAAATCCTTTTACTGGAAGATGGCACATATAAAGAATCAGAATCCAGGAAACAGGTAACTATACAGATTAACCCCGTTTGCGATGAATTTCTTTTAAAAAACATGTACTTCAAAGACAATTTGATAAGTGATGTAACCTATACGGAACAGCAACTTCAAAATCAATTGCTGGGTGCTATAAAAGATTATAAAACGGAAAACAATGAAAACCCAACAGCCACATGGTTTTGGCGTAGCGGACTTTTATGGTTCCTTGGTAATCATGGTGGAGAAGCACTAGGAGTAAAAATCCAATATTATACAGGAAATGAGATTGAACTTTCTACCCAAATCATAAATTCAACAAGTCCTCAAACACCTGGAGATGTATTCAGGAAAGCACTTGAACTAAATAAAGGGGATGTAAACAAAGCATTATTAGCCTGCCATAATGTAATTCGGGCTTCTGCAAGAGGAGCAGAAGATTTCTCTGGACAACTAACTGAATCAGAAAAAAATCTCATTAAAAAACCCAATTACAGAGGACTTAGTGAAGAAGAAAAGAAAAAGAAATACCAACTGGAGCAAATGGCTGGACGGTTTAAAAATTCACAAGTCTTTGAAAAATTAGCTCCCATGCGCAAAGGCGATAATATGGGTGCCTGGTATCATTTCTTTGCTACATCACTGGTCAGTTTCAATAACCACGCCTATAGTGGTTTCATAAACGGAGGAATGAGCAGCAATGGGGCTTACCGGAATGCTCTCGACCTGATGATATGGACCGAGGAAAATCTTGTATCTGGGGATATATATTCTGATCCAAATGAATATTGCATCGACCACTATGGACTTAAAACCGGAGATCTTATTGCACAAAATTATTTTCCTGAATTCCTGGGAAAGTATACAGAAATAGCAATTGATAAATACCTCGACAATAGGAAGAAGCAAGATGGAACATCT
>JADKJI010000047.1 GCA_016721085.1 Chitinophagaceae bacterium
TAAAGAAATGAAAGAATACTATGAAAAAAGAACAACTGAAGGGATGAAAGGGATGTCTTGTCTAAATATTATAAGATCAAAAATAGTAGCCAGGATGTTTGCAGTAGTTAAAAGACAAAGTCCTTATGTTGAACTAACCACAGCAGCATAATTAATCCTAACCCTATAAAACTAAAAACTAAATTTGGATATATTTTGATCTTAGAATACACGAAGAACACGAAGAGACACAAAGGGATTCCTTTCAGTAGTATATTAATTTTGATATTGAATTCACTGGTTCTCTTCGTGTTCCTTCGTGCCCTTCGTGCCTTTGTGGTTCAAAATCAACTAGTAATGCTATTAAAGAAAGCTACTCTACGGTTATTTGCCGGTACATAAGAGGAACGATAGAAAGATATATTTTTAGTAACCACCACTTTTACCCATCAATCAGAACCCCATTTGGCTCATTCCCAATAAAATCAATGGTTACATGATGATCGAGGTCGTGGATCGTTGTGAATGCCATATCCCATATCAATGGATGTATATCTTGTCTGGGTATTGTTATACAAACCAGAGAGAATTCTTTTGTAAAATGGGTGATTTTAAAATCTTCCCTCCAGTTTTGGAATTCATCTTCAATTAGAGGTGTTATCTTTTCTATGTATTGTTCAAAATTCGCCTGTAAATCAAGATAAAACTGTCTTTGTTCTTCAGTAGGGCCTTCAATATCTGCCTGTATCAAATAATCTGTATCACTTTGTGTGGGCTCGAAAAAACCCTGCTCCTTCAAAATAGTTTTTAGAAGGGTCCTTGGAATCTATAAATTGTAGTCTGCCAAATAATCATCCTGAACAAAAACCGACTTTTTGAAAAGATTAAATAACCCATGACAGTATTTAATAGGTGCTAGTTTTGCAGGCCTTTCTGCATTTTAATTATTTCTTCTTAAGGTTTTACTTCAACTGTAGAGATTTAATGAGACTATTGTGTCAATAAATTCTTTTTTTGTTTTGGTGAAATTATTACAGTCATATTTACCAAAGATATTGCAAGCCTGTCAAGCGATGTTGCGGGTGAACTTAAAAAGCTGTTTGTTTCGGATATTGAAGTTATGTCTTTGATGTGTACGGTCTTATTATAAAAATGCCGGATTTTATTTTTAAATTTTCACCCTCGATGGTATACGAAGTTGACAGAAATAAGTGAGTAATAATAGTAATGACAGCTAAAAGTATAAAACCCCCAAGCCAACTTGGTTTCTCATATGTAGTTAAAAACAAAATTGTTCCAAAAAATTATTATGATTGGAATTACAAATTCGAGACCAATTCTTGATTTAAATGTTTTATTCATTTAACTCATTTTTAATTCTGCATTGTTTTGTTTACCAATTTTATGATAACGACGCACAGTTTTGAGTGATATTGATAAATTCAAAGGCAGTCGGTTACTTATTACGGTCATACTTTAAAGTATGATATTCATATCCTTAAAGTTAAAAGCAATTTTGCATTTATTGCCTGATATTTATGATATTGAATTACTCGCAAACCACGTGGATAAATAGCAAACAGGCCAAGAATATTATTTGTTTCTTTTTTATTCAGTTTCTCTAGATTGTTGATATCGAATGGGATCGGGATATTGCTGGCTTCATAACAAGGTAAGAACTCAGCCAGCATTTTAGCACCATTCGTTCTTGTAGCCTTTTCAAAATTGGAGTCATAATGTTTGAATAGAAACGGGACTATGTATTTCTCCCAGTAATCTGTTTCATAAACTTGCCTTTCGCCTATGTTTTTAATGGCTAAGGATATATCTCCCATCATTTTCCTGGGTTCGAAAAGGAAAGGAGCTCTGAAAAGTAAGGCATTATGAAATTCAACTACAAATAGTCAGCAAGATATGGTTGTTCTTGATTTGGTTATGCTATTACGAAATCTTCCTTCTTTTAATGTATTGCTGTAGTGATTTAGTTCTTAGGCAAATTCAGATAGTCGGGAACTTCAATAGGAGAACGTGTCTCCATACTTGTATTAAACATATCAGTCTGTAGACGCCACTTGGTGCCTTCTTTTTTATATATGGCTATAAACTTCCCGATATCGATAATTTCATTTTGTTTATTATTCATTACATATTTACCTCTTGCAATTATCTTGTCACCACTTTGTTCCAGATCAATAAACTGCAATTCAATGTTATGCATTCCACGAATGGAAGCAGTATGCCAAAAACTGGCTATAGCTTTTGGCCAGCTACAGGCGGTGAGCCTGGCCCCAATATCGTGGCATCTGGGGCATAGATGGCTGCTGCACTATCCCAAGCCGCTTTATTTATCAATCTTACTATTTCAGTTTCTGTTTTAATTACTGTTGCTCTTGCTTTTAGATAGGCAGGACCTTTTTCATCAGAAGGGAAAACTATTCCTACACTTTTGGCATCCTGAACTGAATTATCCGGCCATTTGTTTTGTAAAAATTGTTCTGCTGCAGCAAAAAAGACGGAAGGATTATCGACATAAGGCAAGTGTCCTGTTCCATTTATTATTAGCAATTGGCTATTGGGTAAACTTCTTTTCCATTCTTCCCATGCTTCAATGGGAGTTTCATCTTATCCCACCAACAATAAGTGTTCTTGCTTTTACCGTTGAAAGTTGAGCTGTTATATCCCATCTTCCTAGTGACTGTAAAGGATAAAACAAGTAAGGACTTAATAAATTCTGTTGGTTGCAATTACATACATCACCCCAAATTCTTCTGGAGTGAAGTGGGGTTGGAAATTTCCCCCGAGCCCAGACCGCATAATAATCCCAACAAGCTTTTATTAAGTCTGATGGAGCCGATCTGTAAATAGTTCTGTTTTGCTTTAAGATAAGCGCTGAGATACTGTCAAAGCGATTTGTATTCTTCCATTTCTGTGAGGCAGCTATTGGGTTTATTAGAATACTCGATTCTATATTTTTCCGGGTGATGGTGGCATAATAGCCATACATAATTCCACCATTTGAATGGGCAATAACCTTCATTTTATTGATGCGGAAGTGATTCCTCAGGGTTTCCACATCTTCAACAAATCGGTTGATATTAAGCCGGGCTGTATCTCTGATAACAGTAGAAAAACCTGTACCGGGTTGGTCAAAAAACAAAAGGGTATGATGGGCCGCTAGTGGAGTGAGGTCAGGAACAAGATAGCTGGAACCAAATCCGCCGCCATGGAATATTACAATGGTGTCTTTTCCTTCTCCAACAAGCCTGTAAAAAAGCTGGACAGAATCTTTTGTCTTTATATAACCTTCTGAATATTTGAGTTTCACTGTTTGTGCCTTCACCGAAAAAGAGACTATCAAAATCAGAGAAAGTGCAATTAGAAATGATTTCATTTGATTTGGTTGTTTATTGTGGACCAGGATCCTCGCTGCCGCAGCAATATAGTAGTAAAATTGATTAGAGCCGGGTAAGAGATTTTTAATAATTTATATTGTTGTGTTAGTTAATAAGAAAATCTGGCTCCTCAAATTTATTTCCTGAAATCAACTATGATCCATCAACTAATTTATTATAGCTATATTTTTTTCAGCAATCTGTCAATTCTCCTTTTGTTCTCTTGTTGTAATAGGGACGGATATAGATTAAGCATGATGTTCGCCAGCATTATCATTAGGCCAAATAAGAAATTAAAGTCAACAAACTTGACAATAGCAAAAACGGTTACAAATGCAAAACCTATTAGATGATCGATTTCTGAAGCTGTCATATCATTTCTCAGGCTTATCAATTCTGATTTTTCGATTTTCTTTTTAACTGTCAGTTTTTGATTGAAAAATTTGAAAGGAGTGTTTTTAACTATCCACTTAAAAACAAAGATGCCGATTATTTTATTCAGGAATTTGCTTTTTATAAAGTTCAGGTTTGACAAGTGTTTTGTATAGAATTCTGTTTTTTTCAGGAATGCATTTATGATCATTCCCACTATCCAGGATATGACGGAAATTGAAACACTGAACTTTATATATTTAAACATCATTGAATTGTAATTCTAGCAAATAGTTATTTCATTTTTAATGGAATTCCTTTGTCACTCGGATAAGACCAATTATTTGATCATTAAACTCATCCAGTTCTTCCGCTGGTACCCAATGCTCGTCGTGGATGATGCCACCTACATTTTGAACCGGATAGCGACTAAGATAGCTAGTGGGCACTTCAAACTCTGTCACGAAACCTGATCCGTACGCTGGCAGATTCCAGTCTCTCGATATTTGAATCGCATATTCCTCGTTTGTCACTGGGTAGAATATGGGCTGCTCCGGTAGTCTCGGCGGAAATCTTCTAAAACCAGATTCTTTAATAAGCTCGAGCTCTTGTGGACCAACTGGGCGATAAAGTGTCGTTGTATTATTTGCCTCCATTACTGATATAATGTACGTTTCTATTATTTATTTGATTGTGTATTGGGTTGCAGAGCCCTTGCCATGCTTTTCGATTAGATTTTTCTATTAATATGGAGAGCTGCCGTATAACTATCATTCTTGATATACCTAAGCCTTTTACAATGTCTCCAGATTTGCAACCGGGATGATTCTCTATAAAACTAACAATAAGTTTTTCACGGGGAAGTAACTGTTCTCCTTCTCGTTGGTAGATTTGTAGCTTTTGTACTAATTGAACTTGGAATATTCTTTAAGGCATCAAAAGAAATTTACCCAATTACTTATATTTTCATTGGGTCGTTGAACTTGACAAGTTCTGAGTACCCGATAATATTCGAGTTTTCTTTTTTCAATTTCGTGTTCAAAGCTTACGTACTGAATCAGCTATACCCATTTTTAATAATAGCAAGGAAGATAGTAATCTGCTTATTCTTCCATTTCCATCTTGAAAAGGGTGTATACTTAAGAATTCATAAGTAAAAATAGCGCATTTAACAAGTGGAGTGAATTGAGTTTTCCCTATGGTACCAATCAATAAGATTACTCATTGCAGTTTCAGTGTCAAAACCAGGTTCTGTTGTTTGAAAGAGTATCTGACTTTTACCATCTGGATATTTAGCTTCAACGGCATTGCTGTGTTGCTTATAATTGCCTTTATGCCATTCATCTTTTGAACTATACTTCAGCAAGATGTTATGCAAATTTTTGATGTCCCCTTCAGCAATTTGAATATCATTAAATGCTTCCGATATTATATCTAATGCTTCAAAATATCCCACCACTTCTTGTGAATCTCTGTCTACAAGCTTGCTGATGTCAATGTTTTTAAGAATCCTGTCAACTTCTTCATCAGATAGGGTAGAGCCTTCAATTCTTGTTGAAGCACCAACACTTCTTACTGTTGCTATAGATTTTAGTTGTTTTAGGCTTTGTTTTTCTCGTCTTTCAATGGCAGCCCACGATGCATCAAACCTATCTATCTGACTTATCAGCGATATTAGTTGCCAGTCTAAATTGAGTCTGAATATGTATACGGAACTTTCCACCTGATTTTATTAAAATTGCAACAGTATGATACAAGATGATACAATATACGACAAAATGATACGAAATGATATAAAATGATAGAAAGTCTCGAATATTTTATAAGAAATTGATTTACATATATATACAACACTATTTGTAGTAAAAACCGGTTCAATGTTTAGAAAACCTCCTGACAGGTATAGGAATAAGTATCCTTGATGTTGAGTAGTTAATTTGAAATAATATAGTTGGCTGGAATCGTAGCTAGTAATTGTATTCTGCCAAAGTTTGAGTTAATTATCTGGACGGGCTTTTGTAGTTACGGTTTTATATAGTGAGGGTTTCTTGCTTATTCAATACGGTACTCTTTTTTTTATTAATGCTATCAGGTCAAGGGCTGCTGTCTTCATTTCAGTTTCAGCATTGCCAAGGCCTAACCGGGTGTTTCTTACATAAGATACCAGTCCAGCGAGTTTATATAAAACCTTTGGATCATAAGTAAGTAATGCAGGATTGCCTGCTGGTGCAATAATCGAATTGTCTTCTTCAATAATAATGTCGTTGAATATAACAGGATGAAAAACTTCTGTGGCTAATTTTCGATACTCCATAATTTCATCGTCTTCGATTTTCTGCAAGTAATCAATGAAAACTAACCTGTTGTAATATTCGATGATGGCTTTGGATGCCTTTTCTTTACGGATGAGCCGTAAGCCACCTGAATTTTTCAATTGCTGTATGGTGGCATCATGAATAGCCAAACGGCCACTTCTGGAAGCCATTCGGCCCAGTTGGTATAGGGTAGCACCATAATTTCTCACTTCAGGGCTGCATAGCAGCCGGAGTAAAGTATCATTTCGTATCTCACTTTCCTTATAGATGGCTATGGTGTTGGTAATCGCTACGGTATCTTCAGCCAGATCTTCCAATAAGTTGCTGATAAATTCTTTTTCCCTGTCATTTTCGATCTTATGTTCCCAACTGGTATTCGCTAAAAAGCCGCAGAATACTGCCAGGAAAAAGCATTAAAAATTCCCAGAAATAAGATTTCCAGTTTTTCTTATGATGTGGCGTCGCAGGGTCATGGGCATGGTGATGAACTTCCATAATTTCAGGTGCTTGAGTAATGTTTGAAGGTGCAATGTCCGAAGTCGGGGTAATTTTGACTGGAGGATTTCCTGATGGGTTTGCAGTCTGCTTATTTAGTGATTCTTCCTCTGTATTATCAGTCATGAGGCTTTGGTTGGGTATAAAATATGATTATCAACTCTATTAGGACTCTAAGAAATTATAACCACAATGGAGGTATTTGAAGCCTGCCAAACAGTGGCTTCAACCCCAAAAGCAGTTGTTTGTTGAAGTTAAGGAATTACTATTGATTGACGAAGGGGGGGCTATGAAAATGAGGGTAGTATTAATTCCTAATTAGATTGGTTTATCACTTTTTATTACTTCTACGTTTTTCCCAAGGGTTTTAAACCTTACACCATTATTTTGCACTACAGTTATAGTAATATGTCCGGTCTTGCTAGTATTGATGTCTTGAACAATTCCCGATTTTCCAGCATGAGTGCCAGTGATGACTTTGCAATAATCTCCGTCTTTTAGCTGTCTTGTTGTTATTCCCATTAAAATATTATAGACAGTTTATTTTGATTTATAGTTCGGTATAAATTACCTGGTCGGCAGTTCTTATTTCAGCGATGTGTTTTGTTTTTGAAGCCGGGTCTAGCGGGGTCCAATGTGAAATGGCAAGTATTTCAATGGTTTTGCCAGTTAGCTTTTCGTGGAGTGCTTCAACAGTATATCCGTTGTCAATGGCTCTGTTGATATAGAATTGGGTATTGCTATTCTTAAGTGTAACCACAATATCCCCTTTGCCCTCACCTTTTATAACTTCTGATACTTCACCTGAATATTTTATGCAATTATTTAGTGAAGCTTTTGGTAATGGCCTTAATACAAGTAGTACAAAGATTATAAGGGAGACAGATAATATTGTCAAGAAAATATTTCTGGTCTTTGTAGAATTATTTGTCATGAGAATACAATTATGATTGATTCAAAATATTGCCCCAAATGCTGGCGTGTTTATGATATCAAGATACATAAAATTATCTATCGTGTATTTGTACAATGCTCAACACAATTGCAGGTCTGTGGGTTATGGATGCCTCCCTATTATAACAATTCTTGGTTTGTCTCTTCCTTGTTCCAGTTTTAATGCAATTTTAAATCCCATTTCCATATTAGTCCGTCTTCAGGATCATTGATTTCTTGCACTTTTGTAAATCCGCATTTTTGTAAAACAGTTGTAGAGGGATTTTCATGGCCAAGTGTATGGGCAATTATTGATTTAACCCTCTTGTCCTTTTTAGCGTTTTCGATTAAAGCCAAAGCCATTTCCGTTGCCAGGCCCTTCATTCTATAAGCTGGTGAAATTTCATAGCCAATTTCAACTGCACCTTCTGTGGTTGGTTGGCCTTTATAGCCGCCACTTCCAATTAGTTTGTTATCCAGCTTGTGGACAGGAAAATATGTCCACCAACCCCCTTCCTCTTTGTTTTCTGAAAGTCTGTCGAGTGAATACTGTAATGCTTCAGTACCAAATTCAGTCCAACCATCTTGAACAATAACATTTAATTTATTTGCAAGTATTTCATTGCCTTCAACAGCTGATTTTAATATTTCAGTATCGCAGGTAATGATTTTTAAGTTATTGGTTTCTAGAACTATCATTGTTGTATTAATATATTTCTGATAAGTTAAGACTAGATATTTAGGTAGCTAGGATATTTGGGAATACTATCAGTATGGTATTGCATGCCTATGTAATTTACAAAAAAATAGTTCTCAAGCAATTGTTTCAGGAGGGAAGAACTTCTGGATATTCTAATTATTAAGTATTGCTGTAGGAGTAAGTGCGGCGTTATCCCTTTAAATAATTTACATGGTGAAATGGGGATTTCTTAGTCAATTCCAATTGCTAAAAAAATTATTTATCGAAGAGAATAGGAGAGGTATTAGTATTTCATTTGCTTGCATCCGCATTGGATTAAATTTAGGGGTCCGGGGGCGCTAACAATTAGTTTAATTATTTTGTCGCCATGTACATATTGTAGCTAAGGTTTGTACACTATAAATATTTAGTAAATGACTATTTATCATTTTAAGTTACTTACTGACAAGTTTGAGTGTGTAATTCTTTACTATATCAACTTTATTTAGATACTCATCTATATTTTGCGATACATAATAATCAGGAAGTATCCCTTTGTTATCTGGCAACTTTATGGCTGTAGAAATATGGGTATTATTTGCTGCTGAGATTTCAAGTTTTGTATTTTTCAAGCGGAAAAGTGTTTGTCCGGCAGTGCAGAATTGATTAGAACCCAACTCCTCGCCAATTATTGTTCCCAAATTGTTTGCTTTCACCAAACTCATGAAATGTCCAGTGGTAGAATTTCCGTTTCCATCAATCAGAAAATAAACCTTTCCTTTAAAGCGATTTTCAAATGGATAAATAAGTTCTTCACCATAAATCTTATCCGTTTTTCCTTCAAATTCTGCTTTTGAATAGTAGGTGAAAGGCTTGTCCATGAGATGTTGAAGCAAGTAGATACTTGGATATTGAGAACCGCCCCTGTTATATCTCACATCTATAATCAGATATTCTGGCTTTTTAGCATTGATAAGTTTCATGCTGCTGTCAATGAAAGCTTTGAATTCCGGGTAGTTATTCCATTCATAATAATTGAATGATGAAATAGTAACAATAGCGGTTTTCTCATTCGAAAATTCTAAACATAAATCTTTTAAGCAACTATTTATTGAAGGGTCATATAATTCAGTCGCCATTTTTTCAGCTTTATTCAATTTAACTGAACCAGCTTTATCTTTAATTGTAATTTCATATGATTTTGGCAATCCTAAGGAGTAAGCTATTAGAGATGCAAAATAGGTATTGAAATGCTGTGTTTTATAGGTTTGGATATTGGCTTGTGCAGGGATGTGCTCAAAAATATCTGTCATTATTTTTGAGGTTTCAATTCCATTTATACTCAAGATTTCATCTTTTGCTTTCACCTTATCTGAGTTCTTCAAAGGATGTACAACATAAAGTTGATTATTTATCCATCTTATTTGTAATGGGAAACTATTATCTATTGGTAAGATTGCATATTCATGATAGGCATTTTGCATTGTAGAAGAAGATGTATGTGAGCAACCAATACTTGCAATGATAGCTTTACAATGCCAGGCAAATTCACCATAGGTTGTTTTTTCAGTGATCAATGATTTTTTGTTTGCTATATTTTTCCAGAACTGGTCTTTCGAAATAAATTTTAGTGCATGCGGATGAATTGTTACTAGTTTTTGACCTAATTGGTCCAGATCGGCTAAGTAATCATTTTTGGTATAGACTTTTGAAAATTTCTCTTTTGCTGTTAAAGGCTTTAGTTTTGGATTTTTAATTTTTCGATAACATCCTCAGCATGAAAATTATCAGGGTTCATTTGCAGCGATTTCTCATAATTTTGGAGAGCCTTTAGGCTGTCTTTTGCTTGGAGATAGGCCTCGCCCATACTATCATAAGCATTTGCCGAATTAGGAAATTCAGCTATTATCAGTTCGAAAATAGCTATAGCATCTGTTAACTTATTCTCCCATAAAAATGAGTAACCATAAAGTGTCAATTCTGTTTCATTGCCAAAATCAAATAATCCTGCATTTTCTTTTTTGAGAGTTCGATAAAGTGCTATTCTTTGGTCAATGGATAGATTAGAATTTTCTTTAAGTTTTTCGACTATCGATAGCTTTTTCGTTTTGGCTTCAGTTGCGGGTAATGGACTTGCAGGTGTAGTTGAAATGGGCTTATTTCCACAAGAAGTAAGTATACAAAAACCTGCAATGGATAGGTAGATTGAAAAATATTTGATCATGTATTCGTTTATTATATAATATATCATTGCAGGCTTTGATTTTCGAGTTTTGTTGGTATTGATTAAATATCAAGAATGTAACTTTGGGAGACTGGAAATTAGTATTCCTTTCTCAAATAATCATAGCTGTCTTTGAATATAAAGTTGAATTTAACAACTAATGCTCAGATGTATTAGTTGAACCATTGCACTGCGGCTGGATTTGAAAGAACTAGTGTTATAAGGACAAATTATACTTACTTAATAGCCATGTTGTCGGCATACGCTTTTCAATGTCTGTTAATTTATTTCATCCGCCCTAAAAGCCCATTCCATATGTTTATGTAAGTCTTGTCGCATAATTAAGTTTAATTGTCCAATATGGTGTTGGGTATGTCGAAGGTTATAGAGTAATATTTCGAGAATTGGATAGTCCATATCACCTTCCTGATTTCCTTCGGTGAATCGAATATTCAGCTTTTCATTGTCTGTCAAGCTTTCAATTAATGCCTTGCACTTTAAACGGCTTTTATTTATATAATCAATTAGTTCTTCTTTGCTGTATATTTTATCTGGTACTATATCGCCAATAGATTCAAGGGGTCTCTGTTCTTTGTCTTTTATGGTAAATGGTAATATTGGTGAAAAGTCTTTCGGTGGAATGGAAAGATAATAATCTAAGAATAGTACACAGTGATATGCTAAATAATAAAATCGCTTATTAGTTGTGAAATAGCTTTCTGGACAAAATGAAATTGCATTTTGTAACATGTCTATACTTGCGCCAAACTGTCGCCAAAGACCTTCTTGTATTTTATTTGTCATACATTTTACTTTTTTATAGCATGATATAAGGTAACACATGCTATTGTTTTGGACTTTGTGTTTTGACTGATTATTAGCTAATTTTATTTAATAGAATTTCTAACATTAGCTTTGAATAAATATTTTATTGAAGCACATTATTTGCCACAATGCCTATCTGCAGTTAGGCACTTATTTATTTGTTACCCAGTTTATAAATATCATAATATCTTTTTACGAGCCCGTTGATAAACCTTTTCAAATAATTTTCACTCAAAAAGGAATTGGACCAATTATCGTAACGCTGGCATTGAATCCCCAAATAGAAAAAGTATAGGCTTACACCAAGTATTGGAATAAGCCGTCTTTCTTCCGCACTTATGGGTGTTATAGATTCATACCCTTTTAAAAAACTATCCACTTTAGGCTGATAATCTTTTGCATCATATTTCTCTATGTTGTGTAGTTGGAGTATATAGTAAGCAATGTCTAAGCAAAGCCACCCATTGCCACAGAAATCGAAGTCGAATATGGTTGCCTGATTCTCCGTGGTGATATTTAGATTGTCAAACCAAATATCAAGATGAACAATACCCTGTCTGATTTGTGAGATATCGGCATTCTCAAACTCCTTTAATAAGTATGTTTGAGCCGATCTCATAAAGTTCATTTCTTCTGTATCGCTTTTTAAAAAGGCGGATACTTTTTTTAATGAGTCTATCAGAATTACATCGGGTGTGTAATCTATGCGGTTTAACCTCTTATTATGAGTTATCTTATGAAGACGAGCTATCAATTGCCCAATTTGGAAATGTGTTTCTTCTGAAATTATGTGTTGCTTTTCGCCGGGTGCATGAGTAAAAAGAACAGCAAATCTGTCTCCTTCCGGAGCATTTAGTGTTTGTATGTAGTTGCTTTCTTTGTCTGGCAGGGGATAGGAAATGGAAATGCCGTTTTCTTTAAGTTGATTCAATAATCTGATTTCCTCTTCAATCTCCATTTTTGAACGCCAATTCAGACTATATACCCTGAATACAAATTTGTCTGACTTGTCAGTTACCAGGTAGGTATCATTAATACCGGCTTTTATTAACTGGCATTTACAGTCCTTGCTTAAAGAATATTTTTCATGTAGAAACAGTGCTATATGTGAGGCTGAAAGGTTAGAGTTTGTAACTGGGAAATGTTTCATTCTTCTCTTGTGTTGTATCTCGTAAAATTAGCCTGTGAATTAGAAATTTGCCTTGCCAGAACCAATGCCTTAACCTGTCTCTTGTTAAAGTTGCTTGTTTAATTTCAATTAGTTTTGTCTTCCCAATCGTATTTGTCTAAAACTTTTTCAAGATAAAGACCCTTGAATTTTTGGGCTTTTAATTTAGTTCCTGTTTCTAGTCCTACCAAAATTATGGGGTCTTTTGCATAGCTGTTGCCAAATTCTATGTCAGTTCTGTAAAAGCCATCTGCTAAAACCGAATTCTCTACTAAACAAACTGGTGTGGCACCTACTATCTCGTTAAACTCATTGCAATCTGAGTTGAATTCTAAAAAAATTGTCTTTCGTCTTACTGTGTCAAATTTTACAATATTATTTACCAGCAGTAGGAATTTTGTCTCATAATTAGGAATGGGATAAAATGAAACCCCGGGATAGTTGTTATCTATACAAAACTGCTTAAACCTTTCAGATACGATTACAAAAGAATCATAGGTAGATGAGAAATCGTACAATTTTTTAGTGAGCTTAAAATTTGGATTTAAATGAAGTTGCCTGTTCTTTACGAAGTCTAAGCACTTACAGATATTCACCCCATATTGATCGGGGTTCATATATGAATCATTGTCTGGTCCCGATATGGAGAATCCTAATGTCTTCATGATTGTTGAAATCTTTCTTTTGGTATTGCAGTCAACGGGCTGGTATTGCTTAGAAGTTTGGGACATGCGTAATCAATCTTCACAAGCTATCAGCTTTTAAAAATCATCTTTCAATCCCTTTTTTATTACAAACCTTCTAAAGTAAATAATGTTTTCTGTATCCTTCAGCTTTCTTTCGGCTTCTTCTTTCAACTCTTCTGCTGTATATTGAGTCACATAGCAATTCATGGCTTCTATGGCTCTTTTCTCGTCTTCAGCAGTAAATCTAATTCTTACATTAAAATATTGCTCGTCTGTATAACTACCGGGATCTACCGATTCTGTTCCTTTTTTCCAGACAAAATGGAATAATGGGTATTTTTCTACCCATCCTTCAGCCAAAAGCAGTTCAGTAACAGTAGCTCCTACAACAATGTGTTCTGAATGATGCGTATCGCCATCAGGACCAGCGGTAATAATTATATCTGGTTTAATTAAAGGTATTCTTAGTTTTAATGAGTCCATGAACCGCTTATGTTCCTTAAAGTAGTAACCTGTTCCGATTTTTGTATCCAGCCTTTCAATGCCAAAAAAGATCGGAGGCTCTATACCCAAGGCTTTACAACCGCATTCTGATTCTGTCTTTCTTATGTTACCCAATGAATCTCCTTCAGGGATTTTCGTAACCCTTGTACCGCCCTTTCCATTTGTAGCAACAATTACGTATACTTTATTTCCGAGCCTGGCATATTTAGTGAGGACTTCGCTTATGGCTGTTTCGTCGTCGGGATGGGCGCCGACGAAAAGAATGGTTTTTTTCTTTGCGGGGGTTTGGGCGATAGAATTAGTTAATGCAAAGAGTAGAAGTGGTAGTAATAATTTGTGGAGCATTGGGTTGTTCGTTATCAATTAAAGATTTGGTATTAATTAGTCCTATGCTACTAATAGGGCTTTATTAGTTCTCAAGATAATCATATACAAAACTCAATGTTGTTTGCATTTACGATTGTCCAAAACCAATAGACTTTTTGTTTTCAGTCCCTAGTAATTGATTTTTTTAAGCTTTCAAATTTCTCTTCTGTAATTATGTCTCTATTTAGGAGGTACTGTATATTTTCTAGTTGTGGTTCAATTGGTAATGCCCTATCTACTTTGCTGTATTTTTTTAATAAATAGTTGTCTGCCGCAGAAATTATTTCATTTGCAAAATCTGTCACTTGTTGTTTATTTTTATTATTGAAATACAACTCTATATTGTTTCCATCAAGTGTTGAAATGGTAATTACTTTTTTTCGGTTAATAAAAGGTAAGATTATTAAGAGGACTGCAATTATTAAAAAAATTGCTGTTAACTCGTCATTTTCACCTAGTTGAAATAAGAAGCTGAAAACAAAAAAGAAAATTCCAGTAATAATAAGATTGTTGTTAATAATTGTCTGAGTTTTAATCTTATTATTTACATAGTCAAAAGGAATTTCATATTCAATCGCATCGAACATTTTTTTGCGATCAATTTTTAGACTACTCTTTTTAATCTCAAAAATTTGTCTTGTTAGGTAACGTTTATTATAAAATATCATAATTGGCGAGGTGTTGTTTTTAATTGCTAACAACGGCGTGGCTTTGTGTTTGTAATGAAAATATCGGAACCACAGCTCGGCTTTTGAAATAAGAATTAATTAATTTCCTGGCGAACATGTTCAGATGTCAATCTTTATGATGAAAAATGCCTTTTTGGAGTTTGCTTTTTTATTTCTTCTTATTTTGTTCATTCGCGTTTCTCCAATATTCCTGATAAAAATTTATTTGCTCTTCAAGTTTTATCTCCTTACCTGTCAAATACCGATGATAGCTATCAAGAATTATTCCCGACATATCATCTGGGTGAAATATCCCCAAGTTGTTAAAATATTTGGACAATCTTGATCCGCCCCAAAGTTGCCAATTATTCCTCAACCACATTCCAAATCCGTGATGTGCTTTACCACTAAACTCGTCTTCGGTCCATTGCTTAACCTTTACCTTGATTGAGTCGTGCCAAAAGCCATCAATTTGTTTAAAACATTCCTCTAAGGTTTTTGGGAATATAAACGCCACGCAGGCTATCAGTTGTGTATCGAACGCTATCTTCTTTTGCCCACTTACTTTCTATAATTTGAAATGGGCGAAGAATCTCATTTTCATCAAAGTTCTCTCCCAGGAAACTTTTTAAATGCAATTAGTATGACTGTTTGCTGGTGCTGATTTATTGATACCCCCTTTTCGATTAAATGTTTTTTAATTTTGATTTCTTGTTATCTTTTTAGTCTACTCAAAGATGGTTTCATAGTCTCGCTCCAAGGATAGCATAAATCAATCAGGCTATCATTCGCCGTTCTTTTAATAATTGCTTTCAAGCTGTCTGGGCAGTCTGTTTTTAATATAGTTATTGCTTCGGCAAAGGTTTTAGGTGTTTTCTCTTTTTGTCCATAAGATAAATGAACAATTAAAAGAAAAATTACAATTATTGTTACTCGTATATTCATAATGTTGTGTCCAACTAGTTACCTATTTTGAATTAACACTTTAATTGCCCTTATTACACAAAAACAATGTTTGCCAATAATTATCCATCGATTAGTATTTCTGTTGCTTAAAGTCCGCCTTGTTAATGAAAAACGTGATTTCTGTCGTGGTCAGATTCAAAAGCAATTTCCCATACTATTGGTTTAGTTTCGCATCTTGGAATTCGCAGGTAAACAGGTTCAAACTCCTTTCGAAAGTCAATTATCTTAAATTCTTCTTGCCAATTTCTAAATTCATCTTCAATTAATGGTGTAATTGATTTGGTAATTTGTGAATAATTATCAGTTATACATTCTAAAAAGTCAACTGTTTTTGTGTAGGTCACCAGCGTCTCCGCCAATTCAATTTCTATGATTTTTGTCTGATGGAGAAAAATGTCGCCTACATTCAAAATATCTATTTAAGGGTCTTTTTGTCTTCGACAAAAGCATTGTCCCAAAGAATTCATTTTCAATTTTTGTAGTTTTTCCGAAGATAAAGTCTAATAGGCCCATTGTTATGTTTCGTTTTATTTTTTGGTGTTATCTCCTAAATTAGTAATATTAGATGTCCTCTTCAAATAAAAATCACTCTTGATAATCAACATTACATTTTGCTTTTAGTATTGTCATTAGGGCAATCCTATTTTCGCATGCCCCCCGCATTTTTAAGATGGGTATCAAGTTATTATCACTAAAATGAAAATGCCTCCCAGCACTAACTGGAAGGCATATAACTTATAAATTAAAAAACTTCTTTTCCTCTGCTTTTGCCCCGGGTTATCACCCGGGGATACGATGATTCAACCCCTTCGGGGTTGGGCGTAACTATCGGCTAGAATCTGTATTTTCTTTCGGACTTCCGGGTTTTTACTCCGACTTCGGGCTAGTTCCCTCTTCCCTCTTCTCCCCGGGTTTCACCCGGGGTCATTATATTCAACCCCTTCGGGGTTTGATTATAACTACAGGCTGAAATCTGTATTTTCTTTCGGACTTAGAATTTCAGACTCTCAAAGTACAGAGGCCACGGACTTAAATATCGTAAACTCAAATTTCAAAAACTTCGGACTTCCGTACTTTCCATCTTCCGGACTGAATTTCAGTCTCTCCAAAGTACAGAGGCCGCGGACTTAATATCGTAAACTCCAAACCTCAAACGCTTCGGACTCCCCGGACTATTCTTCCGGACTTCCCGACTTTCGGACTTCCGGACTCGGAAGCTTACGACCATCCTTGTTAACGTCTGGCTGTCCATTTTGGCGAACAGGTCGAATAAAGTGATCTTATAGATTACTAGACGGATCAACTCTTCGAGATAAGCGGTCTGAACACTTTGTTTCAGATCGTCCATAGCGCGTAGATGCTCTTTCCGGCATCATCGATGATGGCAAGGTCGATCTGGCGTTCCTGTGCCATTAGTCCAGTTTCGCGACCTTCTGTTTCAATAGTCTTGTTTAAGGTTCACCAATACCTGCATGCCTTTGCTTCCGTCACTGAAAGGAACAGCAACATTTTCGATATGGCGACCTGGGTAGTTCTTATATTCTTGAATACAGGTACCGCTTGCTGTTGTATATCTGTTTGTTTGTTCTGATAACGGGTAGTTACTCGTATATAATTTTCGGCGAGTACCTGTTGGTTCTCTTTGCCGAATTCTTCTTGGGTGGTAGCGCTGTCGTTGGCGAAAGCCACGATGGTAGCCAATTTGAACCTTCATAATCATTCTGCTCCTGGAAGGATGTGACCGAGCTTTCATCTCACACCATAGAAGGCATTATCCAAGGTCAAAGGGGCTTAAACGTTCTCCAAACAAAGCGTGACTACTCTTCTTATAAACTTAACATTACGTTGCTTGTTCATCACATCGTCATACTCCAGCAGGTTCTTACGCATACCGAAGTTGTTCTCTTCCACTTTGCGTTGTGCACGCTCTATGGATTTAGAGATCATACCATGCTGCAATACTTCTCCGTCTTTATGGCCCATTTTGTCCATCAGCCCGGCTATACGCTCAGAGCCAAACAAACGCATCAGGTCATCTTCAAGAGATACGAAGAACTGTGAAGAACCCGGATCGCCCTGGCGGCCTGCACGGCCACGCAACTGGCGGTCCACACGGCGGCTCTCATGGCGCTTCTGTACCTATGATGGGCAAGTCCGCCCGCTTCCTTCACGCCCGGCCCCAGCTTAATGTCCGTACCACGTCCCGCCATGTTGGTAGCTATGGTTATAGCGCCTGGCAGGCCCGCAGCGGCTACTATCTGTGCTTCGCTTGCGTGCTGTTTCGCGTTCAGTACATTGTGTGGTATCTTTTTTTGCTGCAGCATACGGCTCAGCAATTCAGATACTTCTACAGATGTAGTACCTACCAGTACAGGTCGGCCCGCTACGCAGTCTTCTATTTCATCTATTGCTGCCTTATATTTTTCACGCTTGGTCTTGTATACAAGGTCCTCTTGATCTTTACGTGATAGCAGGTTCGTAGGAATGGTAACTACGTCCAGCTTGTAGATTTCCCAGAACTCACCAGCTTCTGTTTCCGCTGTACCGGTCATACCCGCCAGCTTGTGGAACATACGGAAGTAGTTCTGCAGTGTCACCGTTGCGAACGTCTGTGTTGCGGCTTCTACCTGCACATTTTCTTTCGCTTCTATTGCCTGGTGTAAGCCATCGCTGTAGCGGCGGCCATCCAGTATACGTCCTGTCTGCTCATCAACAATTTTTTAACCCCTTGCCGTCCATTACACATACTCAATGTCCTTGTCGAAAGAGTATATGCTTTCAGCAATTGTTGTATGGAGTGGATACGGTCTGCCTTAATTGCGTAGTCTTGCAACAATGCGTCTTTACGCTGTACTTTTTCTTCTGCGGTTAATGCCTTGCTCTTTTCTATCTCTGCAAGCTGCGCCTATATCAGGAAGTACGAAGAAGTTTGGATCTTCGCCTGATCCTGTTATCAGCGCAATACCTTTTCAGTAAGGTCTACATTATTGTTCTTTCATCTATTGCGAAGAACAGTTCCTCATCTACCTTAGGCATATTGCGTTGCTGCTCGCCTATGTAGTAGTTCTCTGCTTTCTGCACCAGCTGCCTGTTACCTTCCTCACTCAGGAACTTGATCAGCGCGCCGTTCTTAGGCAGGCCTCTCAGTGCACGGTACAGGTATAGCCCGCCGGTATCTTTATCTGTTTTGCCTTCTGCTATCAGTTTCTTAGCTTCAGTAAGGCTCTGGTTGGTCACCTTTTTTTTGGGCTTCCAGCAGTCTTTCTATCCTTGGCTTTCAGTATATGGAACTGCTGCTCATCACCCTTAGGTATTGGGCCTAGAAATGATCAATGGGTACGCGCATCATCTATCAATACGCTATCCACCTCATCCACCATTGCATAGTGGTGTTTACGTTGCACCATTTCAGATGGGTGGTGCACCATATTGTCACGTAGGTAGTCAAAGCCGAATTCGTTATTGGTACCGTAAGTGATGTCTGCAAGATAAGCCTGGCGGCGCTCTTCAGAGTTTGGCTGGTGTTTATCTATACAATCTATTTTGAAGACCGGAAACCATTCGAACAAAGGACCGTTCCTCACTATCCCTTTTTGCGAGATAGTCGTGTCACAGTTACGATATGTGCGCGCTTCGCCAGCGAGGGCGTTGAGATAAACGGGTAGGGTAGACACGGGGGTCTTTACCTTCTTAAATTGCCATTTCTGAAATCTTTCCTTCCATGGCAAAACGGTACCACCAATGGGCTGTACATCGTAGTGTACCATGTTCCAGAGGTTACGATATTGCCGCCTGCTGGCCAGTTGTTGGCGAAGATGGTCTTATCACCTTCTATTTTTACATAAAACTTCTTTATAGAGAACTCACGATCCAGGTCTATTACAGAGATGATTCAAGTGTTGCATTCTCTTTGAAACGACTGAGCAAGTTTCTTTCACTACAGCAGAATGCTTCAGGAAAATTTCTTTC
>JADKJI010000048.1 GCA_016721085.1 Chitinophagaceae bacterium
GTAGCAGCAATTTCTGATTTTTCTGCAAGGGATGAAATCCGATCGGCTAATTCCATAAACGAAAGACCTTTTTCACCTTCGGGAAAAAGCATTTTTGCAACATCAAGATGAGAACCAATTTTTAGTAAAGTAGGGGCATCCAGTGCTGATATATCGGAAAATAAGAAGAGCATTAATAAACCACGGCCTTTTGAATGGATATTGATTCTCCAATCAAAATAATTAGTGGCATCGGCGCCAGGGAAACTTGCATCTACATGCCATCCTGTATCATTCGCCTTTTCTTTGGAAGGAAAGCGAACGGGAAAGGAACCCATTGTTTGTCGTGGTATCCAATTATCTTTTCCTACCAATTGGTCATAGGCACTATGAAGAATGGGAGTATTTGCTGCTTTAACGAATGGTTCATACCCTAACTCTCCAACTCTCACTACTGGTTGGGTCCAGGTAGCAGGATTGTCGGGTTTACAGTTTGTTTCCTTCCATAACAGGGATACACAGTCTTTTGCT
Organism: Chitinophagaceae bacterium; assembly: GCA_016721085.1. Lineage (GTDB taxonomy): Bacteria > Bacteroidota > Bacteroidia > Chitinophagales > Chitinophagaceae > Endoryza. Next base: position 511 of record JADKJI010000048.1, read on the forward strand.
ATTTCTGTTGAAAATGCATTTTCTATTTTTATAAACCCAGTGTTTATGAAACTATCAATTTGGTCTATTGTTAACGTATTCAAAGTAATTGTGTAATGTTTTCAATTCTTTTTCAAATTAAATTTACAGTATCTTGTTCATGCAAGAAAATAGGGGTTGAGTTTCATACTTCAAAATGGGTGGTCTAATTCAAGTTGTGAAATATACGGAATCCTTGTGCCAGATCTATTAGTGAAGTAAGGATGGTAATTTTTTTTATAATTTGGACTGTACTATTAATTTATATTAGTTTACTATGAATGCTATCAACTACTTCGAAATTCAATCCTCCAACCCCCAACGTGAAGCTGCTTTTTATTCTGCAATATTTGGTTGGAAGTTTATAAAGTTGGAAGGGCTGCCAATTGAATACCACCGTATCGAAACAAAGGGAATCAATGGTGGATTGATGAAACGATTTTCTAAGACTCCTCCGCCCGAATTTGGGACCAATGCCTTTACTTGTTCAATGGAAGTTGTCAGTTTTGATAAGACTGCTGAAATGATTCTAGAAAACGGTGGGCAGGTTGCTATGCCGAAATTTGCAATACCTGGAACTTGTTGGCAAGGATACTTTATAGATCAGGATAATAATGTGTTTGGGATTTTTCAGGTGGATTTGAATGCTGGGTAATAGTTTAAAGAAATGGATTGAAGTATCTAGCTTTTTATTCCACTAATTCATACGTTCCATAAACGGTAGATTCCACTTTAACTAATCCCTTGCTCAAACTCCAATATACGGTTGGAATAGTTTTATTTTCCCTTGTATTTTTTATCGCAATAACATCATCGTATTGTTTGTATTTGATGTAATCTGTAGGTTTTAAATCGGATATATAGATGTCTCCTGTAAACCCGGATGATGCAAAATCCCATAATAATACTTCCAATACTAAACCTCTTTCAGGGGTTGCAACCAGGAAGCAGAACAACTCTTCCCTGTTTAATCCGTTGCTTGTATTTTTCACTATCAGCTTTAATTGTTCCCGTGTGTTTTTTGTAAATATGTTATCACCGCTTTCATTCATTGAGGTATCATAATATAGCAATTGAAGTGTTTCTTCTTTTGAAGAATCGGATTTGAAATGAAGCACTTCACTACCTGCGTAGGGAATTAGTTTACGATCCTTCTCTTTAATTGTATAGGTTTTGCAGCTCATTAATAGTATGCAAAGCACAATAGTAATACTTGAATAGATTGTTTTTTTTCTGGTTTTAAATATGCGCATTTTGTAGTTAGTAGTTGCTATTTATTTAGTGATAGTATTTTTTCTTGAGATATAATGGGTTGATTTTATTTATAACTGTTAGTGAGCTGTAGTAAAAGGTATGAATAATCACTAATAGCAACACACGAAAGTTGTGAAAACTTTGTAAGGGGTTGGTTTTCAATAAAAACAGGTTGTATAAGGTCTCCAACCTTATAAGGTTGGAGACCTTATACAACCTGTTCTTTTACTCCTCAAATTTTTAGTTGTACAAAAGAGAATTTTAATCATTTTCTCTAATTAAATAGAGTAAACAATAATAGAATAGGTTTGTTGTTATCTCCATGTCAGCAGCTACACTCTTATTCCCCCATCAACTATTCAAAGAAAACCCAGCCATTCAACCTGGTATTCCAGTATACCTCGTAGAGGAGTCCTTGTTTTTCAACCAATACAATTTTCCATCAGCAGAAACTGGTACTACACCGTGCTTCGATGAAATTTTATGAAGCATTTCTTAAAGGAAAAGGTATTACAGTTCATTATGTAGAAGCAAAGAAAAGGGCAGATGTTAGGGAATTATTGAAGTTGCTTTCGGCAAATGGAATTACAGAAATCACTTATATCGATCCTGTTGATGATTGGTTACTGACAAGGTTGCAAAAGGCAGCTCGACAATTTGCTATCGAGCTTCGCCAATTGCCCTCTCCCAATTTCCTAAACAAGATGGAGGAGGTTAAGGATTTCTTTGATGGGAAGAAAACCTATTTCCAGACAGATTTCTATATCTGGCAAAGGAAGCGGAGAAAGCTATTGCTCGATGATTCTCAAAAGCCAATTGGTGGCAAATGGACATTCGATGCAGAGAACCGGGTAAAATTCCCCAAGGGTGAAACAGTTCCAGTACTTGCTTTCCCCAAAGAAAGCCAATGGGTTAAGGAAGCGAAAGCATATGTGATTGAACATTTCGGTGATAACTATGGTAGCATAGATTCGTTTATCTATCCTGTAACATTTGAAGAGTCCGAATTATGGCTCAGAGAATTCTTGAAGAAGCGATTTGAAAAATTCGGGATCTATGAAGATGCGATGGTAGCAAAAGAGTCTTTCCTTTATCATTCTGTTTTGACTCCGATGTTGAATATTGGTCTGCTGAATCCGCAACAAATAATTGATGCTGCATTAGAAACCGCATCGAATCAAGAGATACCGATGAATTCTATGGAAGGATTCCTGCGGCAGATAGTAGGTTGGCGGGAGTTTATCCGCATTGTTTATGAAAGAGAAGGTAGCATACAGAGAACCATGAATTATTGGGGTTTTACCAGAAAGATTCCACCACAATTCTGGAATGGAACTACTGGTATAGAGCCAATAGATATTGTTATAAAGAAAGTATTGAAGACTGGGTATTGTCATCATATTGAACGATTGATGGTGTTGGGTAATTTCATGATTCTTTGTGAGTTTGATCCAGATGAAGTGCATCGTTGGTTTATGGAATTGTTTGTGGATGCCTATGATTGGGTGATGGTACCTAATGTTTATGGTATGACACAGTTCGCTGATGGCGGATTGATGACAACCAAACCTTATATAAGTGGTAGTAATTATCTTCTAAAGATGAGTGATTTCCCGAAGGGGGAGTGGACGGCTATTTGGGATGGTTTGTTCTGGCGTTTTATGCATATGCATCGTGATTTCTTCCTTAAAAATCCACGGTTGGGGATGCTCATCAAGACATACTACAAGATGCCCTTGGAAAAGCAAACAGCTCACCTTGGAAAAGCACAAGCTTATCTGGATAGTCTATAAATAAGGGGTGGGAGGTTGTGTAGGTTGTATATGGTTGAAAACCCTTAAGGTTTTCAACCATATACAACTTTATAATATTCCTTTCCTTATGATCTTCTTTGCAATATTTGAATTACCCCAAATTGCCAGCGAATGAAGGATAGGCATCAACGATAATCCAGCAGCGGTTAATTCGTATTCAACACGGGGAGGTAGTTCCTTGTATTCCTTTCTTTTCACTAGTCCATACATTTCCAACTCCTTGAGCTCGTTTGCCAAAACTTTGTTTGATATGGCTGGAATAAGCTGATTGATTTTTCCGAATCGTATAGCACGATCTCCTATAACACTCAATATTATGGGTTTCCATTTTCCGCCTACAATACTCATTGTTCTAGTCAAAGGACAATTTAGCGGGTTGTCTATAAAGCGATGGGATGAATTAGTAGTTACCATGTGGTTACCAGTATTTACTATATTAGTTACAAATATATACTGACTCACCTATTTTTGTAAAAAAACTATCATGAAGTACATCTTAACGCTATTTGCAACTCTTTTATTAACAACCCAATTAATTGCTCAAACTAACACCGCTGATTTGGTCAAGGAATGGGAAAGAGCCAAGGCTTATACAAAAGAATATCTTGATTCTATGCCTGCCAGCAGTTATGGACTTAAACCTACAAAGGAAATGCGCTCTTTTGCAGGCCAATTTTTACATCTTAGTGATGCTATTTATGGTTTTGTAGCAGCAGCTACTGATGAAAAATCACCTGTTGGTTTCGGTGAATTGGAGAAATCAAATGATGAGAACAAAGCAAGTGTTACAGCAAAAGTGATGGCCGCATATGATTTTGCCATCGCTGCTATCAAGAAATATCCTGCAGCCAAATTATCGGAAACAGTCAAAATCTTTGGTCGTTTTGATATGACCAGGGAGCTGGCGTTATCAAAATGCTTTGAACATCAAACGCATCATCGTGGACAAGCCACTGTTTACATAAGATTAGCAGGAGTGAAACCACCAGCTGAAAAGTTATTTTAATAAAGGAATTAAACATCATGAGTCGCTCCATACTGCTGTTATTTATAAATCTTATTTCTATTTCTCTTTATTCACAAATCTTAAAATATAAGGGGAAGGAGGTTGAGACGCATAATGTAACTGCAGTATTGGAGAAACTCAATGGAGAACAAGTTATCAGAGTAGAACGTGATTTGAAAGCCTTACCATTTGATGTAAAGAATATGGGAAACACGGTAGATGAACCAACTTTTATTAAATTAAAAGGGCTTGATTTTACCGATGGAACAATTGAAGTTAAGGTGTTAAGTAAGATAAAAGACCCTTCACCTTTTGAAAACGCCCGTGGTTTTATTGGAGTGGCATTCCGTATCAATGAATCTATTTCTTCCTTTGAAGCCATTTATTTAAGACCATCTTTGGGGAGAGCCAAAAATCAATTTTCCAGAAATCATTCAATTCAATATTTCTCTTACCCAGATTATAAGTTTGATGCATTAAGGAAATCATCTCCAGGCATGTATGAAACAGCTGCTCCCATAGCCCTAAATGAATGGATAACAATGCGCATTGAAATAAATGGACAAGAGGCAGAATTATTTCTTAATGATGCCAAATATTCAAATTTTATAGTTGACAAGATGAAAGGAACTAACAATAGTGGCAGTATTGCATTGTGGGTTGATATTGGCACCATTGGCTATTTCAAAGATTTGAAGATTACAAAGCGATGATTTCCCCATTTTTAAAGGCTAAATAAAGATGAGGCTAGAGACCTTATAGATCCATATTATTTCTCCAAGAGCTACACTCCTCCTTTTTCATTTTACCAGTAATATTTTACTGATAGCATCGAAGTCAAGGTTTTTAATATAGTCATTCATAAGTCCAGCTGAGAATTCGCTATTTTTCTTATATCGCATTCGCACAGAAAGTAACAAAGGAACTGCTGGAGATTGGATATGTTGGTTAAAATAATCTGGAGCCCATTTATAAACGATATTACCATCGGGGCGGTCATAGAAACTGCGAAATGTGAAATACCCTGTTTTCTTATAATCGCTGGCGTCGTCACAAAAAGAATTGTTACGGATTTGTGGACTGATACGTGCAGGTTGTTTTAGCCATTCTTCAGTATTAGATTTTAGTATGCCAGAAACAGTAGTTGCTTTTGTTGTAGATCGGGTACGGATAGCTTCAATTTCTTTTGTAGCATTATTCTTGTTTTCTAAATGAGATTGGTACATAGCTTTATTACCGCTTTTCTCGTATTCGGCCATATATCTGATAGATTCATTTATTAATCTTTCGTATTTCTTGGTCTGGCTTATTCGTTCGCGCTCATAAAACTCCAAGAGATTTTCCAGATACTCTTTTCTTGTTACTTCAATTAGTGCTTTTTTCCCTTTTTGAGGGATAAACCAAGTGCGATGGATGTCAGGGTGTATATCATAAGCATCACTTCCTCCCATATTCTGCTCAACAAACCCTGTTCCATTCTGGATAATATTCACCATGTCCTTATTTTCAAAGACTAAATAGCTGAAAACTCCAATCATTGGACCTTCAAACTTTTTAGGGTCTGCATAAAAGCCGTTTTCATACTCCAGGTTTGGTGCAATGAAATAATAATGTAAATCGGGATTTACTGTAATGACGAGGTCGTTTCCATATTCATCGCTTGTTAGGCGCTTTCCATCAACACATAAATACATATAGAATGATAAGACATACTTATAGGTTCGATGATAATATGAACCAAAATAGTATTTATCATTTACTCGATAACCAATTTGAGCTGTGCCACCTGAAATCTTGAAATTTTTTAGCGTGGCTGATTTAATTGTGTTCAGGTTTTTTGTGGCTGTAGCTCTTTCTGAAGGAGTTAATTCTAATTCAGAACCTCCAAATGGATTAGATTTTGATTCTACAAATTTTCCTGGTAATGAAAGCAATTCTTTTGTGTCAACACATTTCTGACCTACTACAATTGTAGCACAAAAAAGAAGAGTTGAGAATAATAGTAGAATGGATTTATACCGACTCAGCATAATTTTAATTTTAACTTTTGACTTTTTATTTCGCTAGTATTCCCGTTCCAGCCAGCGTAGTATGTCCGGAGATCAGGCTGATAGTTCCTTTTACTCCCATTTCTTTCGAGCTGTTTACAAAATCATTACCCCAAATACTTTGTTCTACGCCTGAAGCTGTCTCTGCTTCTTCAATAATATTATTTCCAATGCCAGTCTTTGCTTCTACTGAAACTCTTACATCACTTAGGCCGGTTCGGTCAAATTCAAATTCTAATGAGCCCCCCACCTTTGCTTCAAGTCTTAATGGCCCTTTATCCCACTTACTGATTCCAGCTTCTCCGGTAAGTGCTACAGTACATCCAATAAATGATTCATTGAATCCTGCTTTATTCATATCCTGCGTAAGCGATACACTTAAAAACTTTACATCGAGTTTTGTAATCATAACCGAGCAATTCATTATTGTTTGTCCGAAAATAAAAGAGGTAGTATCCTTATAAGGACAATTGATATCATTGAAGTTGGCAAGTTTGGAAGAATACTTTGCTTCTTCCACAATCAAACAATGACTGAGAAAGTCTTTTCCATAAGTATATCTATGCTCGCTGGCTACAAATCTTCCTGATGAGAGATTCAAGGCAGCAAGCCAATCAAGCTGATATTTTCGTTTAGTAATTTCAAAATCATCAGGGTGTTGCATGAACTGTTTCCAGTATATTTCTTCGCTGATTTTTAATCGTGTTTGAAGTAAGAATTCTTTTAAAAGATTATCGAAACGAGAATTATAATCTTTGAGGTATTTATCCTGAAGTGCAATAGCTTCTTTACAGTCAATTCCCCCTGTTCCTTCTTTGCTATTGTCTTTTTTATCAAGTTTATTTAACTCCTGGGTATATTTTTCTTTACTGATTTTTATCTGGGCAATTAGTTGATTCAGGTCATTCTTAGCCTTTTTGTATCTAAAAAGTACTCCACCATCTTTTTCCAGATCTTTAAGTTTGATAGCTGCTTTACGATAAAGATAAGGTTGAGCGGGGCCGGTAGCGGTATTCTTACCATCCATATACTTTTGGGCATTAGCAATCATCTCCTTTTGTTTTGGAGAGCTTAATTGGTTTATTTCATTGCTAATATTCGCTATGGAAGTGCTAAGCCCACCCATATAACTATTCCATTCTTTGGCTGTACTCTCTTCCTCACTCGCAGATTTAGGTGTAGGAGGTAATGTAAAATTTGTCAACCTAAATGGATCTGGGTCTGGTTTATACGCAAAGAACACATCGCTAGCTTTTAATTTGTAACCTAGTTTTTTCAGGTTATTCTCTTTTTCAGCAGAATAATAGTATTTGATTGACTTCTTTGCAGATACAACGGCTTGTTCTTTTTGTCCCCTGCTTTCTTCAATTATAGATTTTGTGAGATTTGCTTGCGGATGATAAGCATAGATACGAATAACTGAGTCGAGATATTTTTCGGCCAGAGGAATATCACCTAATCCAAACCAAGCTTGAGCAAGATTGTTCAAGATTGTAGAATTTTTCGGATGTTTTGTGTTTACATAATTTAATATTGGTATAGCTTGTTGTTCAGCGCCGCTCATACTTAACATGGAAGCATAGTTATTGAGATTGTTTGAGTTGAGAGGGTCTTCTGTGCAAGCTCTTGCCATCAGATAAATGGCCATTTTCAAATTACCAGTTGCCCATAATCCAACTGATGCATTCCCTATCTCAACAGCATTTTTTCTTTCTGTTTTACATTTGGAATAAAATTTCTCGCCTATCGTCTTTGTCTCGGTATCTAATCGCGGAAGTACAAAATCATTTATATTTTTTATTTGAGAGGGGAGTGAAGCAGCTGTAATATTGAGTTTTGAAATCTCTGCAATCCTTTTTACATCTTTAGAAGGCACATAACTGTTGCCACTTGCTTGTGCAATTTGCTTGTCGGAAGTATTTGGGGGTACTGTGTTTAGGTTAGGGATGGAAATGCCTAATTGTTCCATCTGCTTCCTTTGTTCAGGAGAAAGACTCTCAAGTTGTTTCTGGGCTGCTTTCAGTTTTTCTTCTAACTCTTTTTGGGTTGAAGGATTTGTTTTTGGCTTATTGCCGGATTGTGCAAAGGAAATAAATGATAGTAGCAGGAATAGCCATAAAAACGAGAATAATTTCATACCGGTAGATTTATAAAATTAGCTAGGTAGAACAACAGATCTATGAATCAATTCCATAGAGTAGTCGTTCTACCCGGTTAGCTAGGAATAAAACTACTTGAATTGTAAGTTTAACACATCCCTGAAAAAGGGGGTTTTTCTGTATAGGTTGTATAAGGTCTCCAACCTTATAAGGTTGGAGACCTTATACAACCACTTTAGAGTCGCAATAGGAGAATGAATAAGAGTGTTGATTCATTTTTGATGTGAAGAACTTTGGTTGTATCAGTAAGTTGTGCCGTACACAAGATGACATCTCGATTCCCCTAATTGATCCCCAAACCATTGATTTAGAATAAATTTCGAATCAATCAATTGTCAATAACTCTCTTTACCTGTTTGAAACTTTAGTTGTAAAAAATGAATTGTTCTTTTTTAAGTATAGTGGAAGAAAATAAAATTAAGATGCTGGTTGTATAAGGTCTCCAACCTTATAAGGTTGGAGACCTTATACAACCTATACAACTAAAGAAAACCCTTTGTACAACTTCTTTATTCCGCAGAAGCACTGGCATATTCCAAATGAATCCCCGGCTTATACTCTTCCATTAAGTATGATGGTTGGTTTAAGGGCGTAAAACCAAATTGGCTGTACAATCCATGCGCCGTACTGGTATTCAGCATTTTTCTCCTTAAGCGTTTTGCCCAGGGTTGCTCCTGGATAAAGCTTACCAACATTTTTGATATCTTCTTGCCTCGATACTAATGTAACACATAGAAATCGGCAAACCATCCAAAAGTGTCATAATCGGTGATAACACGACCAAACACTACCTGCTTTCCATCGATGAAAGCTCCTGCACAGAAAGAATTGGCTAATGACTGATCTACAAACTCGAAAGAAATTCCTTTCGCCCAATAAGATTCTTCACTTAAGAACTGATGAATGGCTTTCACATCCATATTTTCTTTTCCTGATAAGATGGGTATTTCTGACATATTGGTTTAACTTCTTTTAAATTTTAATTTATAAAAAATCAAAACTAATCATCCAACTATCATTCTAAATCATAGTATCAATTGAATGGTTTTATAACTTGTTAATCGGTGAGCAGCATTATCTGTGACTTCCAGCACGAGATATAATTTTTGATTTTTAGCAGCGCCAGAAGGTATGGTTACGAAGGTCTTTAGTGAATTATCTTGCTTTATCACAAGTTGCGGTTCACTAATGTTACTTGAAAACTGCCACCACCTTACAGTATAGCTATCTCCATCAGGATCTATAACACTTGCATCTAATTTTATTGTTTTGCCAGGTTTTGTAACTATCTGTTTGGCTATGTGAATCGTGATTTTTGGAGCATGATTAGCGTCTTTGAATTTATCAGTAACTGACCATTGCATGCGAACTGCAAAATCATTTTGTGCAGCGGGGAAGAAATTGGGAAAGGCAGCTTCATCTGCTTTCTTTTCAGTATTTCTTCTTAGCGTACTGTCAGATATTACCAGATCTTTCACTTTGCTGGTATCATTGCTGAATGGATTATAAGTAGGAGCAGCTTCTGGTTTCAACGTACGACCACTCCAACCACCAGGATATTCTTTATTACTGGCACCAAGTCCATTGTTGAGTATGTTCATGAAAGTAAAAGTATCTCCTTCTCCCAGCCAGGATCCTTTTGTTTGAATAGGCATCCATACTATATAACCCATTTGTTTTAACTGCTCATTTGTATAACCATCCAATCCGAAATAATCGAACCGGTCGCCTTTTACCGACTGCTTGCCATCGCCCCATACCCGATACAGGCTTCCAAGCGGTCCCTTGGAGGAGATATTTTCTTTCATCCATTCTGAAGTAAGAAATGGTTTACTTTCATTACTTGCTACCAACTGAGCACCATAACCGTAATTAGGTCCGGCTTTAAAGAGACGATAATCAACCCGACTCCAATTGGGTTTTATATATGATTCATAGGTATTATCCTGATCACCAGAGGCAAGTATGACTAATTTATTGAAGATTTTTTTCCTGATTTCAGGATAGTTCTTGCTTTTCTGATATTCATCTTCGATGGACTTTAAAGCACGGGCAAGAGTACTTTGTCCACCCCATGCTGTTACATATACAGGTCCGGGAATATTATCCATCAAAACCGCTTTGATTAAATCTGAGCCTTCACTGTCTTTTGAGATATCACCTTCAAATTCAATATTCCCAAAACGAATTTTTGATTTCAGGTACTCAGGACTTGGATAAGAGGGGTTATGAATCACCAAGTTCTTATATACCTTCTCATAAGCTTCTACGGCATCATGGATGAAACGTTCATCTTTATTCCATCGATAACTTTCACAAGGACAAAGGTTCAATCCATATCTTGTATATTCTCTTCCTGGCACCATGAATTTGGTGCCTTTGCCATCACCTTTCCAGTGGAATTGGCTGCTGGCATATATGAGGCCTTCAATTTTGAAATCGGGACTATAGAGAAGAAAACGTATCAAAGAGTTAAGATCATCGAGTTCGGGATCTGCTGTAATTATTATACGGGGTTTTCGGACTACATCCTGAGCTTGAATGGTATATTCTGTAGTAAGGAGTAACGTTATTAGAAGAAGGATATGGTTCTTTTTCATACAGCGACCTATTGAATTGATGTAATACTAGTGTCCAAACAAGTTACTGAAATCGCTGCTATTTAACTAAATGAAGGGCCGTCTCGGTTTACTATAGTTTTAGTTTATAATAGAAATACTGCTGACTTACTTCTTTTACTTCACCTGGTAAAATACCAGAAAGGTCAAGATCCTCAATATTGGTTCGAATCAGGCGAATACATTTATGATTTACTGCAGCCACCATTTTTCGTACCTGGTGAAAGCGACCTTCTGTTAAAGTGATTTCAAGCCAGGAATAGCTTACGTTTTTATGGAGGGGAATTTCCGATTCAGCGATCGTTGGTGGCTTTTCAACCAATTTTACTTTACAGGCAGTGGTAGTAAATTCTGCTCCGAGTTTTGCACTTATAACAATGCCTTCAGAAAGTCTCAGGACGGTTTCGGGGCTTACTTTATTTTTTACTTGCACCAAATATGTACGGCTATGTGGTTGTTTGCCCTGGAATAAAAGGGCTGTAATTTTTTTGTCTGTGGTGAGAAGTAGCAGGCCTTCTGATTCTTTGTCCAATCTACCTATGGCATGTGTACCTTCAGGAAATTCAAAGGAAAGGGATCCCAATAATCGAACATCATGCGTGCTCACAAATTGCGACACCATATTGATCGGCTTGTTCAAAATAAAATAGCGGTGTCTCTTCACAGCGGCAAATTACTTAATATTGTATATGCAACAAGTATCAAAAGATCCATTGCATGGAAAAACATTGGAGTTTATTGTAAAAGAACTCGTAGCTCACTTCGGTTGGGAGGTGTTGGGGCAGCATGTCCGTATCAATTGTTTCAATAGCAATCCCAGCGTACAGTCTAGTTTAAAATTCCTCCGGAAAACACCATGGGCTAGAAAGGAGGTGGAGGAGCTTTATATCAGGATGATAAGTTAGATCATACATTTATTTCAATCTATAATATTTTTACTAATGCCATTATTGACAGCAACGCCTATCCTGGCTTTTCTTGATCTTAAAGAGACCGTTTCTTTTTACAAGAAATTGGGATTTGAGTGTAATGATAATTGGGAAGAATACCTGATGTGCCATCGGGATAGTATTAGCATTCACTTATGGAAATGCAATGACGAGAATATTCCAAAAAATACCGGGTGCTATGTTTATGTAAATGAAATAGAATCTTTGTATAAAGAATTTTCAGCTATAGATGTCATTCATCCTAATGGAAAATTGGAAGATAAGCCATGGGATATGAGGCAGTTCAGTATACTGGATAATAGCGGTAATATTATCCATTTTGGACAAAGTCTTGTTTAAACGCTGAACTTTTCATCTTACATATAATGTGGTCAACTATTAAAATACCTTTGGCATTTGATGTTGCTTAAGTAAATTGCAAAACTTATAAAAGGCGCTTTATCACTAATATTTATACAAGCATGGCTTCTACTATCAATCAAAAAATGAGGATTTATCACAGGTATTTAGGATTTTTTTTAGCAGGTATCATGGCTGTGTATGCATTAAGCGGGGTTGTATTGATTTTCAGGGAGACCGATTTTCTAAAGCAAGTGAAGCAGAATGAAAAGCAGTTGAAACCTAATATGCTAATTGAGGAAGTAGGAAAGGAATTGAAATTGCGTGATTTGAAAGCGGATAAAGAGGAAGGGGATATCATCAGCTTCAAACAAGGCACTTATAATAAAGCTACTGGTATGGCCAATTATACTACCAAGCAATTGCCTACAGCTATTGATAAGCTAACTAAACTTCATAAGGCATCTACAAAGCAACCTTTGTTTTATTTGAATATATTCTTTGGAGTGTCTTTGCTTTTCTTCGTCATATCTTCTTTTTGGATGTTCATGCCTAAGACCGCTATTTTCAAAAAGGGTCTTTATTTTACGATTGCCGGGGTGATACTTACTGTTATTTTACTGGTTCTGTAAACTTTAAGATATAGCTACAGAGCGGTTATTTTATTTCCCGCGGATTGGGGATGTGGTGGTTGCGTTTTGTTGTTCTGATTTATTTTATTCAGATCTTTGGTGTCCGCCTTTCAGACAAAAGCTGACATAAAGCATTTATGGGAGTTTCCTCTATTGTTTAATAATTTATCGGGGTTGCGCCGACCACAGGAAAAAAAAAAAAATAACGCCGGAAAAAATGGCGGGGGAGGATAAACTCGTAACCCACAACAAAAACATCTTTCCTGCCTTTCCGGTTATTATCCCCTCATAGGTTTTATCTATGTGTTAATAATTTAAATAGATAAAATATTTCGTCATTTCAGTGATACCTTCACCGTCCCTAAGCTAATTTTTAATCAATCACATTTTGGATATGGAACAAAACCAAACAACAGCTGCACACGATAACGGTGCCGCAAAATGCCCTTTTCATGGTGGGGCTTTCAAACAACCCGCAGGTAGTGGAACAAGGAATCGCGACTGGTGGCCGAATCAGTTGAAGTTGAACATCCTTCGTCAGAATTCTAATCTTTCAAACCCGATGGGTGAATCTTTCGACTATGCGAAAGAGTTCAAGAGCCTTGATCTGGCTGCAGTAAAAAAAGACATCTTTGAATTGATGACTACTTCTCAAGACTGGTGGCCAGCAGATTATGGCCATTATGGTCCTTTCTTTATAAGAATGGCTTGGCATAGTGCCGGTACTTATCGTATTCATGATGGCCGCGGTGGCGGTGGAGCGGGTACTCAACGCTTTGCGCCCTTAAATAGCTGGCCTGATAATGCGAATCTTGATAAAGCCCGCTTATTGCTATGGCCTATTAAGCAGAAATATGGTAAGAAGCTTTCCTGGGCCGATTTGATGATATTGGCAGGTAACTGTGCCCTTGAATCCATGGGTTTCAAAACCTTTGGTTTCGGTGGTGGTCGTGAAGATGTTTGGGAACCAGAAGAAGATGTATACTGGGGCTCAGAAAAAGAATGGCTGGGCGATAATCGGTATACAGGTGACCGTGAACTAGAGAATCCTTTAGCTGCGGTTCAAATGGGTCTGATATATGTAAACCCAGAAGGACCTAACGGCAAACCGGATCCAATTGCTGCTGCCATAGATATCCGTGAGACTTTTGGACGCATGGCGATGAATGATGAAGAAACAGTAGCGTTAATAGCTGGCGGACATAGCTTTGGTAAAACACATGGAGCGGCTGATCCTGGGAAATATGTAAGCAAAGAACCAGCGGCTGCCGGTATCGAAGAACAAGGTCTTGGTTGGAAAAATACATTTGGAACTGGCAGTGGCGGTGATACCATTACCAGTGGTTTGGAAGGCGCATGGACTACCACTCCAACAAAATGGAGCAATAACTTTTTCGAAAACCTTTTTGGTTTCGAATGGGAATTAACAAAGAGTCCAGCTGGTGCACAACAGTGGAAACCAAAAAATAATGCAGGTGCAGGTACAGTTCCTGATGCACATGATGCTTCAAAACATCATGCTCCATTTATGCTTACTACTGACTTGGCATTGAGAATGGATCCTGTTTATGAAAAATTTCAAGGCACTTTTTGAAAATCCTGATCAATTTGCAGATGCGTTTGCACGTGCCTGGTATAAATTGACTCATCGTGATATGGGACCTATCGTCCGTTATCTCGGACCTGAAGTTCCAAAAGAAGCTTTGATCTGGCAAGATCCTGTTCCAGCGGTTACTCATAAATTGATTGACGATGCTGATATGGCTGCATTGAAAGCAAAAGTATTGGCTTCTGGTCTTACAGTATCTGAACTGGTTTCTACAGCATGGGCTTCTGCGTCAACTTTCCGTGGTTCTGATAAACGCGGTGGCGCTAATGGTGCTCGCGTTCGACTGGCTCCACAGAAAGACTGGAAAGTGAATAACCCTGCACAGCTCGCTAAAGTATTAGGAGTTCTTGAAGGCATCCAACAGGAATTCAATAATAGTGCTGCTGGTGGTATGAAGGTTTCATTGGCAGATTTGATTGTATTAGCTGGTAATGCGGGTGTTGAACAAGCTGCAAAAAATGCCGGACAGGATATTAAAGTTCCATTCATAGCAGGACGTGCAGATGCAACACAGGAACAAACAGATGTTGAGTCATTCGCAGTACTTGAACCTAAAGCTGATGGTTTCAGGAACTATGTGAAGTCGAAATACCCAGTATCTGCAGAAGAGATGCTGATTGATAAAGCACAGCTATTAACATTGAGCGCTCCTGAATTAACAGTTCTTCTTGCTGGTATGCGCGTATTGAATACGAATTTTGATCAATCGAATCATGGTGTATTCACTAGCCGTCCTGGCGCACTTACAAACGATTTCCTTGTAAACCTCCTCGATTTCGGAACTATGTGGTTTGCCACTTCTGATGCGCAGGATGTTTTTGAGGGTCGTGATCGTAAGACAGGAAAAGTAAAATGGACAGCAACAAGAGCCGATCTCATTTTCGGATCTAATTCTGAGTTGAGAGCACTGGCTGAAGTATATGCTTGTTCAGATTCACAGGAGAAATTTGTAAATGACTTTGTTGCAGTATGGACTAAGGTTATGAACCTTGACCGCTTCGACCTGGTTTGATTTTATAAAAGTATTTATTAGTAGTGATAGGTGGTCTGGAAACGGGCCACCTTTTTCGTTAAAGCTGAATTAAGGAAGAGATGAAGAAAATTCGATAACTTGATGTTCTAATATTATTGCCATGAAACGTCGTCAATTCCTCCAAAACACTGCACTGTTACAAGTAGCTGCCTTAGCAAATACTAGTGAACTATTTGCCAGAGCACCATTAGTTAATAAGGTTGGCCTTGGATTGTTTTCTATACCAAAAATGTTGGATGAGGATTTTGAAGGCGCATTTGCCATGCTTGGTAAAATGGGCTATAAGGAAGTGGAGAGTTTCGGTCCCTATGAGTTTAGTACTGAAAAGGCCAAGTCAGGTTGGGCTGCTGTTACTCCTCAACTGGGATTTAAAGGAAGTGGCTTCTTCAATAAAACAGCTGAACAGTTTTTGAATGCAGCGAGTTCGAATGGTATCAGCATACCATCCATGCATACCGATCAGGATACATTGCAAACAAAGATGGGTGAATTAGCAGAAGCTGCTCATAAGATAGGCGCTAAGTATGTAGTGCTTCCTTCTGTTCCTGACGCAGAAAGAAAGACATTGGATGATTATAAGCGAGTAGCAGAAAAATTCAATGCCATTGGTGCGGCAGCAAAGAAAGAAGGAATTAAATATGCTTACCATAATCACGGATATGGTTTATATAAGTTAGATGATGGCTCCATGCCATTGGATATCATTTTCAATCAAACCGATCCTGGATTGGTTTATTTTGAAATGGATGTTTATTGGACAGTCGCTGGTGGTGCCGATCCTGTTGAATTATTCAAGAAACATAAAGGTCGTTATAAGATGATGCACGTAAAGGATATGAAGGAACAAAAAAGATTCTCTGGAGATGGAGGTAATGCTACTCAATGGATCGCCCTTTTCCCATATATGACATCATGTGGCGAGGGAGTATTGGACCTTCCTAAGATACTTACTGCTGCCAAGCAGAATGGAGTTGATCATTTCTTTGTTGAACAGGATATGGTGGCTTCTCCGGAAATAGCGTTAAAGAAAAGTGTTGATTATATAAAAGGATTGAAATAGGTTATTACAATCTGTAATTTGATGTGTGCTTTAATCACATAAACTAAGGAATTGTATTCCTCTGTATTCTCTGCGCCTCAGCGTGAGATGGCTGTTTTGTATTTTATAAAGGTTTCACGCAGAGGCGCTGAGTTCGCAGAGAAAGTATTTCCTTTTTTTCTCTTCTGATCTCTTTGCAAGAATCTTATTTAGCCGGCATTTTACGAGGATTGGTAAGATAAGCGGCAATCGCTTCCTCCATATCTATTTCCATAAGGTTGGCAAGTGTCATTAACCACATCAATACATCAGCAAACTCTTCTTTAGCATTTTCCTTATCGGCTCTTGCAATGGCAGATGAGAGTTCGCCTACTTCCTCATGAAACCATAAAGCAGTATGATGAATGCCTCTCGCACTATCGGTTTTGAAATAGCGATCGTGCACTAATTTTTGTAAACTGGCTAATTCCATATTGATGAATGCTTTTATTTTGGAGTAGTTCTGGTTCCACTGTATAATTCATATTCGAACAATCGACAATCAATAGTGCTTGTATAGAATTCAATTCGCTTTTTAGCTTTCAGACCTATCTTTTTGCCAATTCCAGATTACCGGTAAATACATAACCAGTATAACCACCACATTGTTTTTTCATGAAGTCACCGATACGGCTATAGGTTTCTTCCAATTCCCTTACATCACCTAGTCTTTCTCCGTACTCTGGATTTACATAGAATACTCCTGGAACGTCGGGTGGAATTTTTGTATCAGCAAAATCGCACACGCCAAAATCAATCAGGTTAGCTACCCCAGCAGCAACAGCATTCTTTCTTGAATTCTCGATTGCTCTTGAACTAAAGTCAGTTGCTATTATATGAAGTCCAGGCACATCCTTAATCTGATCTTCCAACAATGCATCTTCTTTGAAGTAAACGGCTTCATCATATCCTTGAAGATGCATAAATGAATAATTAGTTCGAAACAGACCTGGTCTTCTATTGGTTGCTATCATGGCAGCTTCAATAGCAATGGTGCCGGAACCACACATGGGGTTTACAAATGGAGATTTGCGATCCCAATTTGTGGCGTAAATAGTTGCCGATGCTAACGCTTCAAGCATCGGTGCCTGCCCCGGTATTTTTCGATATCCATGTCTTCCTAATGATTCTCCAGAAGTATCAATGAATATCTCAGCATTTTCATTTTTCCAGAAAAGATTTATAACAGCTCCTGTAAGTTCGGAGCCGGTTGATGGTCTGGCACCCCTTTTATCTCGTAATCGGTCAACAATAGCATCTTTTACCCTGAGATTGGCAAACATACTGTTGTTAATGGTGGGATTATTTACATTACTGGTAATAGAGAAATAGCCTCTTTCAGGTATTATATCCTCCCATGGGAATGCAAGCAGATTCTTATAGATATCATCTGCATTGATAGCCTCAAACTGCTTCAGTTTATATAAAACCTGGCTGGCACATCGCAGGTTAAGGTTTAGCTTGATGCAGTCATTGATACTGCCTGCTAAGCGAACACCGGTGATGAATGTTTCTTCGGTCTGGAAACCCAGTTCTTTGATTTCTAATTCAAGGAATGGGGCCAAACGCTTTGGACAGGTAACAACAATCTCACCTCTGGTAGTAAATAAATTCATATTAAGGGTAAAGGTAGAATTTCTGCTGCAGTCGGTACTAAATTCTGTAAGTTGAAATTTATTTGTAGTGAATGTTTTAAGAGGTAATATCGTCTAATAAGAAATGGGTAATAATCGTAGTATGTTTCAGATTTCAGTTGGGGCAAGATGTATGCCCCTATTTGTACTCATTGGAGTTTTAGTAAGCTCAACTCTTTTCGCTCAAAAATCAGTGCATTTGGCTGGAAAAGTGTACGATAAAACAGGTCCTCTGGAATATGTAACTATTACTTTATCTAAATGGTCGGATACAAGCAAAGTCCAACAGATGGCCACTTCTGATTCTTTAGGTTCTTTTACTTTTGAAAAGATTGTATCTGGCGAATATCAGGTTAAATATAGCCTTATCGGATATCTATCTTTTCCCAAAAAATAAATGTATCTGATATTGCCTTACAGCAAGATATTCCTGAAATTATACTAAAAAAAGACGGCAGTTCGCTTCAGGCAGTAACGGTTACTGGTCAGAAAAAATTGATCCAAAAACACCACAAGGTTTTATTGTGAATGCTGCTGCCACAATCACAACCGATGGCGAAACGGCTACCGACATTCTAAAAAACACCCCAACAATTTCTGTTGATGCTGAAGGGGCCATTACTCTAAGAGGTAAAACACCTTTGATTTTAATAAATGGACGGAATTCTACAATCAGCAATCCGGATCAGATACCAGCAAGCAGTATTGAGAGTATTGAAATCATCAATAACCCAACGGCGAAATAGGGTGCCAATGCAGAGAGCGGTATAGTCAATATTATTTTAAAGAAGAATAAGCAAAATGGTACAAATGGCGCAATTGCCTTGGGAACCGGGCTAGGAAGCAGAGGAAGGATAAACAGTTCATTATTGATTAACCATAAAACCAAACAATGGAATTTTGGTTTAGGCTATGACAATCGCTTTGCAGTAGCACCCGCAAAATTGATGCAAGCAGAACAAATTTCAATTTGCCCGATAACTATTTATTGAATCAGGATAGAAATGATGAACGTGTTGAAAACTCAAAACCTTAAACTTAATATTGATTTTTTCTCCAAATAATAAGAATAGTTTTTCATTTTGAAGCTCTTGGTGGCTCCAGGGCAGGACAATGATGAAAACCTGAATAGTATATTATACAAAAAGATAATTCGTTTGTTTCAAATGCCAACAGGCATTCAATTGAGATAGAAAAAACGAAAGTCGGGGAATTTGCATTTGATTATAACAGAAAGTTTAATGATGAGCGAAAATCAATGTCTGTCAGTATAACAACTTCTATTGAAAATGAAAGACAGAATACGGATATCACTTCCCAATCGCTAGATAAAAACAATATCTCTATTGGTAATCCCTATTTGCAGAGAACCCATAATTATGAGAAGGGAACAATCTCAAATGCCAAATGGGATTATAGCTTCCCTGTATCACCCAAGGGACATATAGAAACAGGGTATAAAGGAATTTACAGGCATATTAATGCCGATTACGAATCATCAGATCTGATAAATTCCGTTTATATTGTAAATACCGCAGCGAGCAATATTTTCATTTTTAAGGAACAGGTTCATGGGTTGTATGCCTTATACAATACTAGTTTCAATTCAAAAGGAAATCGGGATTGGAAACTGGATATTGGAGTAAGGGGAGAGCAAGTGGTGAATGATGGGAATACGAAAACCAATAGTACTTCCTTCTCGAATAGCTATTTCAAATTTTTCCCTACAGCAAGTCTTGCTTATTATGTTAAACCAGAAGAGTTTTGGAAGTTCAGCTATGGAAAGCGAATCAACCGACCTGGACTCGGGCAGCTGAATCCATTTATAGATATAACAGATTCGCTAAATCCTCATGGAGGAAACCCAAACTTGAAACCAGAAATCATTCATGCTTTTGAATTCGGGTATGATAAGGAATGGACTAATTTCACTTTTTCAAGTAACCTGTTCTATCGCTATTCAATTAATACAATACGTCAGTACGAATTGCAACCCAATGGAGCTAGCCAAGTATTCCTCTAAATATTGGTAGCGCTACTTTTTTGGACTTGAATCCATAATTACAGCAAAGCCAGTATTGTTTTATGATTTCAATGCAAGTGTTAGCACTTTATCAACAAAAGTTGAATGGAGTAATATTTCTTCCGATGCCGTACAGAATTCATTTGCCTGGAATGGTAAGCTCATCAATAATTTTGCTTTATGGCAAGGGGGCAGGGTTCAATTGCTAGGTAGTTATATTTCTGAACAACCGACTCCTCAAGGAAAACGCATAGCTCAATATTTTGTTGATTTTGGGTTCCAGCAGAAATTGGGAAAGGGGTCGAAGGGAAAAATCCGCGTCTCTGCGTCTCCGCGGTAAAACTTCCCCAAAATCCAGACGCTAAACGTATAACCTAAAACTTATTACGTACAACTCTCCTCAGAACTCATTATTAAACCCCTCCTTCAACACCTTAAAATACTCCTGTTTATTGAAGCTGTAAAGAAAAGGTGCTTTATGCGCACCACCGGTGTATAGTTTTTCTTTCTTATCAAGAATTCCTGATGCCAGCATCTTGCGAGTGAAATTGGAGCGATCGAGTTTACGACCTAAGATTGTTTCGTAGATGGATTGAAGGTTTTTCATCGTGAACTCCCTTGGCAAAAGATTATAGCCAATAGGTTGATAGTTCAGATGATGACGCATATCTACTAATGCCCGATCAATAATTTCATGATGATCAAATATCAGAGGAGGTAACTTATCTATATCCTTCCAGGCGCAGGAAGTAGAATGTTTATCGGGAACAGGTATTACTTTCTCGAATTCTACCAATGCATAATACCCGATAGTGATAAAGCGATTGAAAAACCAATGCGTCTTGGCAACATCTATTTGGAGGGATTTTATGGCGCCTTTTATCAGGCTTTCTTTGGAACGACTAGGATCGCCAAAAACATGGAACTGCTGGAGAAACACTTTTTTCAGGCCTGTACGGTCCAGAAGCACTCTTGATGCAGCTGTATCTAAGGATTCGTCTTTCTGGATATAACCTCCAGGCAACATCCAATGGCTTCCATTCTTGCTTTCAAGGAGCAACACTTTCAATTGGTTATCGTGGAAACCAAATATCACATTGTCGACAGATACTCCTGGCAGGTAGTTTTCACCCCCCATTTCCTCTAGCGGATTCACTTCTCCGGTTTTTTACCCATTCCCAAAGCAAGTATTTTTTGCGAAGTAAACCAAAAATGTGTACTATTGTGTCAAATTGACCCAATAATAATTATCACCACTTATATCAGATGATCATGAAAGCATTCCATTTTAAATTATTACTGGCTGGCTGTCTTTTTGCGGTTAGTTCTGCAAGGGCACAACAGAACAATCTTCCACAACTAGGTAAAAGTCCCATTGCTGAAGTTGTAAAAGCAATGACACTTGAAGAAAAGGTTAGCATGTTGGTTGGACAAGGAATGTTTGTTCCAGGTATGGGCATGCCAGGAGCTGCCGCTCAACCATCAGAGGCACAAAAAAGAGTGACTGGAGCTGCTGGTACCACAAATCCTATTCCTCGTTTAGGCATACCTGCTATGGTTGTGTGTGATGGTCCCTGCTGGTATACATGCCTTCAATGCTGGAAAGAGCCGTATGTACTACGCTACAGCCTGGCCCACAGGAACCTTGTTAGCTTCCAGCTGGGATACCAGTTTAGTGCGAAAAGTAGGTGTTGCATTAGGTGGAGAAGCGAAAGAGTATGGAATTGATGTATTGTTAGGGCCAGGTATGAATATCCATCGTAATCCACTAGGAGCAAGAAATTTCGAATATTATTCAGAAGATCCACTGATCACCGGTTATATGGCTTCAGCCATGGTGAATGGCATTCAAAGCAATGGCATCGGTGTTTCTGCAAAACATTTCTTCGCTAATAGTCAGGAAACAAACCGAAATACTATCAATGAAAGATAAAGTGAAAGAGCTATCCGTGAAATATATCTAGAAGGGCTGGCAGATTCTACTAAAAAATTCCAACCCTTGGACATTGATGAGTTCATATAACCTGGTGAACGGTCCGAATACAGCACAGAACTACGACCTGCTTACTACTATTCTTCGCAAGGAATGGGGCTTTCAGGGATTTGTGATGTCTGACTGGTTTGGAGGAAGGAATGCAGTAGATATGGTACGTGCTGGTAATAATCTGCAAATGCCGGGTATGCCGAATCAAAAGGTTGCTATATTGGAAGCAGTAAAAACTGGAAAACTAGACGAGAAAATACTTGATCAAAGTGTTACTGAGATGTTAGGTATCATCGTTCAGTCTCCCCATTTTCAAAGGATATAAGTTCAGTGATAATCCGCCATTAAAAGCGAATGCACAGATTGCCCGTGAAGCAGCATCCGAAAGCATGATATTATTGAAGAATGAAGCAAAAACTTTGCCTATAGCTACAGGAACTAAATTAGCAGTATTCGGAAATAGCGCTATGGAATTGATAGCAGGTGGTACAGGAAGCGGAGATGTAAATAAGATGTATTCAGTTCCTTTGATTGAAGGTCTATTCCGTGCGGGCTATTCATTAAATACAGATTTGTATTTGGCATATTCCAATTATGTAGACGCTGAACATAAGAAACAACCAAAGAAAAGTCCGATTGAAGAATTGATGAGTCCTCAAAAACCAATTCTTGAAATGACTATTTCAAATGAAGCCATACAAAAGGCTGCAGGGTATTCAGAAAAGGCCATTGTTGCCATTGGAAGAAATGCAGGAGAAGGTGCAGACCGTAAGGAAAAAGATGACTATACCCTTACAGATAAGGAAAAAGAATTGATAAATTCTGTTGCAACCGCTTTCCATGCACAAGGGAAGAAAGTAGTTGTAATCTTGAATATAGGAGGTGTTATCGATGTTACCGAATGCGCGATAAGGTAGATGGTATTTTATTAGCATGGCAGCCAGATTGGAAGGTGGAAACGCAATTGCTGATGTTGTTTCAGGTAGGGTGAATCCATCAGGAAAATTGGCAACTACATTCCCTGTTTCATATAAAGATGATTACTCTGCGAAGAATTTTCCTGGTAAGGAATTCCCAGATCGTCCAGTACAAGGGGTATTCGGTCAGAAGGCCTTTGAATCTGAAGTAATTTATGAAGAAGGTGTGTATGTGGGCTATCGTTATTTTTCTACTTTCAATGTGAAACCCGCTTATGAATTTGGTTATGGTTTATCATATACAGATTTTAGTTACAGCAATTTGAAATTGAGTAGT
>JADKJI010000049.1 GCA_016721085.1 Chitinophagaceae bacterium
AAAATGCCACCATTATGGATGGTAATGAAGCCGCCGCCTATGTAGCTTATAAAACCAGCGAAGTTTGCGCCATTTACCCCATAACACCCTCTTCTACAATGGGTGAACTGGCCGATGAATGGAGCAGTAACGATATCAAAAATATTTACGGAGAAGTCCCCAAAGTGATTGAAATGCAGAGCGAAGCAGGTGCTGCCGGTGCCATCCATGGTGCCCTGCAAGGTGGTGCCCTCGCCTCTACCTTTACCTGCTCCCAGGGTCTCCTCCTCATGATACCCAATATGTACAAAATAGCCGGTGAATTGACTCCTGCCGTTTTCCATATTGCCGCCCGCGCCCTGGCTACCCACGCCCTGTCAATTTTCGGCGACCATAGCGACGTTATGGCCACCCGCTCCACCGGTTTTTCAATGCTTTTTGGAAATAACCCTCAGGAAGCGCACGACATGGCCATGATCGCCACTGCCTCAACCCTTAAAGCAAGAATTCCCTTCCTTAATATATTCGACGGTTTCCGCACCTCTCATGAGCTTTCTTTAGTAGAAGTTCTTTCAGATGCGCAAATCACAGAAATGATCGATGAGGAAGAAGTTAGCAAACATCGCAAACGCGGACTTAACCCTGAACATCCCTTTGTTCGTGGTACGGCCCAAAACCCCGATGTATTCTTCCAAAGCCGCGAAGCAGCCAATAGCTATTATGAAAAAGTACCCGGCATCGTTGCAAAAACAATGGACCAGTTTGAAAAAATGACTGGCCGTTCTTATAAACTATTCCAATATTATGGACACCCAGAAGCAGAACGCATCATTATTATAATGGGTTCTGGTGTTGGACCTGTACATGAAGTGGTAGACTACCTTAACGACCGCGGTCAGAAAGTGGGTTACCTCAACGTACATCTATTCCGTCCATTCTCTATCAAACATTTCATCGACGTAATTCCTAATACGGTTCAGAAAATTGCAGTTTTAGATCGTTGCAAAGAACCAGGTGCCATAGGCGAACCTCTTTTCATGGATGTTGTGAATGCACTCCATCAAGGTTGGAAATATGAAATGCCTGTTGTTACCGGCGGACGTTATGGTTTGGCTTCTAAAGAATTCAATGCCGGAATGGCAAAAGCCATATTCGATGAACTGAAAAAAGAAAAACCAAAAAATAGTTTCACTATCGGTATTGAAGATGATGTTACCCATACAAGTATCGCATGGGATAAAACATTCTCTCTCGAACACCAACACTTGTTCCGCGGATTGTTCTATGGATTGGGTGCCGATGGAACTGTTGGTGCTAATAAGAACACTATTAAAATTGTAGGTGATGTAACCGATGAGTATGTACAAGGTTATTTCGTTTACGACTCAAAAAAATCAGGTTCACTTACTGTATCACATCTACGTTTCAGTGATAAACCAATCAAATCCACTTATCTTATTACATCAGCCAACTTCATAGCCTGTCACCATTTCAATTACCTCAAGAAATATGATGTATTGAAATATGCTGAGAAAGGTGCCACTTTCCTTTTGAACGCTCCTTTCCCTGCTACTGAAGTATGGTCACAATTACCTAAGAAAATCCAGGATGAAATCATCCATAAGGAACTTAAGTTCTACACCATCAACGCTTCTAAAGTGGCTAAAGAAACCGGAATGGGTTCCCGTATCAACGGTATCCTTCAAACCTGCTTCTTCGCTATCTCTAACGTGATGGAAAGAGAAAAAGCAATTGATTACATCAAATCCGCTATCAAAAAAACCTACGGACGTAAAGGTGAGGAAGTAGTTAAGAAAAACTACCTCGCTGTTGACCAAACCATTGAAAATCTAAGCCAAATCGATTATACTGGTTTCATTACTGGTAAGATCGAAATCGAATCTCCAATATCTGGTAACGCTCCTGATTTCGTTCAGGAAGTACTTGGACGTATCATTGCTGGTGAAGGTGATGAACTACCCGTAAGCGCCTTCCCTGTTGATGGTACGTATCCATCTGGTACTACAAAATGGGAAAAGAGGAATATCGCCGAACAGGTTCCTGTTTGGGATCCATCACTTTGCTCTCAGTGTGGTAAATGTTACTTCGTTTGTCCTCACGCTGCCATCCGCGTTAAAGTATATGACCGCGATTGGCTCGCAGATGCTCCTTCTTTCTTCAAACACACTGACCCTATTGGTAAAGAGTTCATAAAAGAAAAAGAAGCTTACACATTACAAGTAGCTGTAGAAGATTGTACCGGTTGCCAATTGTGTACTGAAGTTTGTCCTATCGAAAGTAAGACAGAACCAGGCCACAAAGCCATCGACATGAAAGATGTAATTCCATTGAAAGAAAAAGAAAAGACAAACTGGGATTACTTCCTGAACCTTCCAGATATCGATCGTTCAAGAGTTAATAAGAGCACCGTTAAAGGCTCTCAGTTACTCGAACCATTATTCGAATTCTCAGGAGCTTGTAGCGGTTGTGGTGAAACTCCATACCTCAAACTCTTGTCTCAATTGTTCGGAGACCGTATGATTGTTGCCAATGCAACAGGTTGCTCTTCTATCTTCGGAGGTAACTTACCTACCACTCCTTGGACAACCAACCACGAAGGACAAGGACCAGCATGGGCTAACTCCTTATTCGAAGACAATGCAGAATTCGGATTAGGATTGAAACTCGCTACCGATAAGAAACGTGAAATGGCCTTCCATATCGTAAAACATATGAGGGAAGAAATAGGAAGCGAACTGGCAGATGCTATCATAGCCAATGAAGAGTTGACAGAAGCACAATTGGTGCAACAACGCAAATTGGTGAATGACCTTAAAAAACGCTTACGCGAAATAAAAACTGAAGAAGCGTATCGCCTGTACCAAATCGCTGAATTCCTTGAGAAGAAGTCAGTATGGATCATCGGTGGTGACGGTTGGGCATATGATATCGGATTCAGTGGACTAGACCATGTACTCAGCACAGGAGAAAATGTAAACATCCTGGTAATGGATACAGAGGTGTATAGCAATACCGGTGGACAGAAATCTAAAGCCTCTCCAATTGGAGCCAGTGCGAAGTTCTCTATCAAAGGTAAAACTACCGGCAAGAAAGACCTCGCCATGCAGGCCATCGCACATGGTAGCGCATATGTAGCACAGATAGCAATGGGTGCCAATGACGTGCATGCATTGAAAACTATCTTGGAAGCAGAAGCCTATCCTGGACCATCTATCATCATCGCTTACAGTCACTGTATAGCTCACGGTTATGATATGTGTCATGGATTAGATCAGCAAAGTCTGGCTGTGAAGAGTGGTTACTGGCCAATCTTCCGCTACAACCCAATGAATGATGTTGGCAAACGCTTCACTATGGATTGTAAAGAACCAACCGTTCCAGTGGAAGAATTCCTCTACCACGAGAACCGTTTCACTACCATCAAAAATAGTGATCCTGAAAAAGGTGCCGAGTTCTTAAATCTTGCAAATGACGCCATCCGCCACCATTGGGAGCGCATGAACGCTTTGAAAGTTTTATAAGGGTTAAAATAGAACAATAGAAAAAGGAACCTCAGTGATGGGGTTCCTTTGTTTTTAATAGGAAACACTGAATACTAATTTGAATCCCGACGCGTCGGGATGAAGATTTGAGAATAAACAGCCAATACAAATAACCGCAGAGACGCGGAGACGCAAGGGCGTTCCTCCGCGTCTCTGCGTCTCTGCGGTGAAATATCCTCAGATTCGCAATTAAAAAATCGAAGTCGATAATACTGCCCGCCACTTTTAACTTTTTTGACTTTTTACTTTTTACTTTTAAATACCTTTGCCCCATACCATGAACAAAGAAACCATACTTGTCATTGACGACGAGGACCAACTCAGACAACTTCTCAGCAGGATCATCCGGCTGGAAGGGTTTACTGTTTTGGAAGCGCCAACCCTCAAACAAGCATGGACCATCATTGAAAAATCAGAACCGGATATCATTCTTTGCGATGTAAAACTTCCAGATGGTAATGGTGTAGATTTTGTTCCCGAATTGAAAAAAGCATGCCAGCATCGAGATCATTCTTCTTACAGCCTATGGTAATATTCCCGATGGTATTCAAGCCATGAAAAACGGAGCGATGGATTATATCGTTAAAGGAAATGATAACGACAAAATCATACCTCTGCTTCAGAGAGCTGCAGAGAAGATTCAACTCAGGAAAAAGATATCACAACTCCAGGCAAAAGTGGGTAAGCAATATGATTTTGATTCCATCATAGGACAATCCACCCTTATCCAAAAAGCAAAATCACTGGCCGCTAAAGTGGCACCAACTGATACTACCGTTTTATTATTAGGAGAAACCGGAACAGGTAAAGAAGTATTCGCACAAGCCATACATAACGCCAGCAAAAGAAATACACATCCATTTGTTGCCATCAATTGCAGCGCCTTCCCTCATGAATTATTAGAAAGCGAATTATTCGGACATAAAGCGGGTTCATTCACTGGAGCTACAAAAGATAAGAAAGGGTTATTGGAAGAAGCTCAGGGAGGAACCGTTTTCCTTGACGAGATAGGTGATATGCCAATGGATCTCCAGACTAAATTATTGCGGTTTTTGGAAACACGCGAATTCTATAAAGTGGGCGATTCGCAACCTACAAAAGTCGATGTTCGGATTATCACCGCCACCAATAGAAACCTGGAAGAAGAAGTAAAAAAGAATAATTTCAGAAACGACCTCTTCTATCGCATCAATATCTTCACTATTGATCTTCCACCTTTACGTGAAAGAAAAGAAGACATCGCAGCTCTGGCTACATTCTATACAAAACAGTTCGCTGAAAAAACCGGGAAGAAGATAAACTCATTGAGTCCTGCACTTTTAAAGAAACTGGAAAAACAATACTGGAAGGGGAATATCCGTGAATTGAAGAACAGCATTGAAAGAGCCGTGATACTAACCGATACAAACGAACTGAAAGAAGATGATATCAGTAATGAAGTATCAACCGGTTCAGTTGAATCCTTTGAACTAGCGTCTGTAGAAAAATTCCATATTCAGAAAATTCTCAAGCATACCGGTGGAAATAAAACAGAAACAGCTCGTCTATTAGGAATAGGTCTCACTACTCTTTATCGAAAAATTGAAGAATACGGGTTATAAACTTGTTGCCTTATATCTCCCACCACTCAGACTTATGAAATGTTTCTCCAACTACTAACGACTCACCAATTTTTGGCATCTGTAAATTCACATCCAATTCCCTTGCTTTAATTGTAGCTCTTTTTATAGGATCATTCCATGAATGCATGGCAAGTGCAAACTTCCCCCAATGCACAGGCAACAATTGCTTTGCTTTCAAATCAACAGCTGCTTGAACCGTTTCTTCAGGCATCATATGAATCAAGGGCCACATGGTATTATATTGTCCGCATTCCAGAATGGCGAGATCAATATTATCAAAACGATTCCCTATCTCCTTAAAATGTGAATCGTATCCTGAATCACCACCCAGATATATTCTGTAATTTTTTGATTGCAATAAAAAAGAAGACCAAAGTGTCAAACATCTCTTTATACCTCTTCCTGAAAAATGCCTTGCAGGTGCTGCCGTCAAAGTAAAATCATTGCCAATTTCCTCAGTTTGCCACCAATCCATTTCATGCACCATTGACGGGTCATATCCCCAATAGCGAAGATGAGAACCAACACCTAAAGAACAATACACCGCCTTCACTTTCGGCTTCAATTCCATTACTGTTTTATAATCAAGATGATCATAATGGTCATGCGTCAATATCAGGTAATCGATAACAGGCATTTCAGCAACCCCATATGTATTGGCACCTTCGAAGGCACTTACCATGAACGATACT
Source organism: Chitinophagaceae bacterium (assembly GCA_016721085.1). Classification (GTDB taxonomy): domain Bacteria; phylum Bacteroidota; class Bacteroidia; order Chitinophagales; family Chitinophagaceae; genus Endoryza. The sequence continues at coordinate 5,857 of JADKJI010000049.1, forward strand.
GGTGAAGCATTCCCACTAAATACTGGATCTATCAGAAAATTCTTTCCCTCAACTCTCAATAGATAGGATGAATGTCCAAACCAATTGATGGTAGGTTTGGAAGAACTTGTTTCCTTGAGATTGGTTTCAATAAATGGCAATACCTTTTGAGGTACTTTATCGGGATTCTTTTTGAAGAAAAATTTTAGCATCTTGAAATAAGATGCGTCTTCCGACATCATCGGAGTTTCAGAGAAATTCTTGAAAATCTTTCCATCAAACTGTGTAGATCCCTTAATTCTTTCCAGCTCTTTTCCCGAAGGGTTCTTCCCTGCCACTCTCATATTCTTGAATTTTATTGTAGAAAGCAAAATTAAGGGCGTTAGCTCCTAAAAAATCATTTGTTGATACCGCCTTTCATTTTGGAAAACCACCCTTCCATTTTGGTAGGGTCAACCAGAAATGGAAAAGCTTTTGAAATTAGTCCAAATCCCTGAAACCCTTATCCAGTATAGATTACAGCCTTCCAATTATGCATAAGGCCAACTCAGGCATTCCTTTTGGCATTCCTGTATAAAAAATTATGCTTCCGCTCATACTACTTGCTGCCGGCCTTATCTGTTTCTGGATACTCTTCAAATGCATCGATTGGTTTGAAAACATCTGAAGCACTTATCATAAATCAAAAACTAAAAGCCATGATGCTATCACTTTTCTTTCTTTCCATAATCGTATTCGGCTATCTCATTTATGTATTGATTAAACCCGAAAAATTCTAAGACTATGACAAACGAATTAATAGGCGTTGTTTTCATGTTCGGGATAACCCTCCTACTCTCCTATCCTCTTGGTAAATACATTGCCAAATTCTTCAATGGCGAAAAAACTTTTACTGATTTCCTTAACCCATTTGAAAGATTCATATACCGCATAAGTGGCATCGACCCAAATGAAAAGATGAATTGGAAACAATTCCTGAAAGCCATGTTAACCATAAACCTCTTATGGCTAGTATATGCTTTCTTCTTATTGATATTCCAGGATAAACTGCCACTGAATCCGGATGGGAATGCAGCACAATCACCCGATCTTGCCTTCAATACAGCCATAAGCTTTCTGGTGAACTGTAACCTGCAACATTATTCAGGTGAAACAGGTCTCACCTATTTTACGCAACTCTTTGTTATCACCTTCCTCCAATTTGTAAGCGCAGCCACCGGTATTGCTGCATTAGCCGGAGTATTAAACGGTCTTAAAGAAAAAACAACAGAGAACCTTGGCAACTTTTGGACATTATTTATAAAATCAATTACAAGGCTATTATTGCCACTTAGTATCATAGCTGCTGTATTGTTGGTTTTCAATGGAACACCTTCCAGCTTTGACGGAAAAGATACAATAACCACTTTACAGGGCGACACTGTTCAGGTATCAAGAGGACCAGCAGCAGCAATGATCGCTATCAAACATATAGGAACAAATGGCGGTGGCTGGTTTGGCGCCAATTCAGCACACCCACTTGAAAATCCTAACTACTTCACCAATATGCTGGAAATGATCATCCAGGTTCTTTTACCTATGGCCATGATCTTCGCATTTGGGTTCTACATCAAAAGAAAAAAACTGGCAAGAGTGATATTTGGTATCATGACAATCGGTATGCTTTGTCTTTTGATACCCACGATAATTTCAGAAGTCTATGGAAACCCGGCATTGCAAAAAATGGGATTGCTGCAGCCAACTGGTGCCATGGAAGGAAAAGAAGTGAGATTCGGAGTAGTGGCTTCTGGCTATTGGAGCACGGTTACTACAATCATTTCTACCGGTTCTGTCAATTCAATGCACGACAGCTTCATGCCCATGTCAAACTTAATGCAATTACTTGGCATGATGATCAATGCCTTCTATGGAGGTTGCGGAGTTGGCATATTGAATTATCTAATTTATATCATCATAGCTGTCTTTATATCTGGATTGATGGTTGGAAGAACCCCGGAATTCATGGGACATAAAGTAGAAGCCCGTGAAGTAAAAATTGCGGCATTGGTAACCCTCCTTTCCGCATTCCTGGTAAAAGGATTCACTGCTTTAGCAGCTTATATGGTTGCTCATCATCCTGATATTGCCTGGTCGGTCAAACCATCTGCCTGGCTCAATAACCCATCGTATCATGGATTCTCAGAAATGCTCTATGAATTCACTTCTGCCAATGCCAATAATGGAAGTGGCATGGAAGGATTAGGCGACAATAATATATTCTGGAATATAACTACTGGAATCGTTTTACTATTGGCCAGGTTCATCCCTATCATAGGCCCAGTTGCTATTGTAGGACTACTCGCTAATAAAAAACATATACCAGAATCTCCGGGCACCTTGCGAACCGACTCATGGACTTTCGGCATGATGACTTTTGCAGTTATCATTGTAATCAATGCCCTTTCGTTTTTCCCAGCATTAGCATTAGGACCGATAGCAGAATATTTTTCACTTAAGTAATTCGAAAACAATGAGCACAAGAAATATAAGATTATTCGAACCTTCATTAGTGGCTACAGCCATTAAACAGTCTTTTGTAAAGCTGCATCCGAAGCTGATGATCAAGAATCCTGTAATGTTTACAGTGGAGATTGGAACAGCAGTGATGCTGGCTGTTATAGTTTATCAATTAGTGACAGGCAATACTTCAGAAGGATCCATTGCTTACAATATCACCATCTTCCTCATTTTATTTTTGACCGTGCTATTTGCCAATTTCGCAGAAGGATTAGCAGAAGCAAGAGGAAAAGCACAGGCAGAAAGCCTTAGAAAAACGAGAGAAGAAACACCTGCAAAAAAATTGAATTGGTGGGTGAAATATTCATGAATGAAATCAAACTAGTCCCCTCCTCCCAATTGAAATTGGGCGATCACTTTGTTTGTGAAGCAGGAGATATCATTCCCATGGATGGCGAGATCATAGAAGGAATAGCCACTATAGATGAATCAGCCATCACTGGAGAATCCGCCCCAGTTATCCGTGAGGCCGGTGGTGATAAATCATCAGTAACTGGTGGAACAAAAGTATTGAGTGACCGGATTGTAGTGAATGTTACAACCGCTCCAGGCGAATCATTCCTCGACAAAATGATTGCATTGGTGGAAGGAGCTTCCCGACAAAAGACTCCCAATGAAATTGCGCTTACCATATTATTAGCTGCATTCACACTCATTTTCATCATTGTTTGTGTAACACTGAAACCATTCGCAGACTATGCTAATACCCCAATTACCATTGCCGCATTTATTTCCTTGTTTGTTTGTTTGATTCCAACTACCATCGGTGGATTACTCTCTGCCATCGGAATAGCTGGTATGGATCGCGCCTTACGCGCCAATGTAATTGCAAAAAGCGGTAAGGCTGTTGAAACAGCCGGTGATATAGATGTGCTGTTATTAGATAAAACCGGAACTATAACAATAGGGAATCGGAAAGCCACCAATTTTTATCCAGCTCAGGGTGTCAATGAAACTAGCTTCATTGAATACGTTGCCATTAGCTCACTTTCAGACGAAACACCTGAAGGGAAATCAATTATAGAACTGGCCCAACAAAAAGGTAGTCGCAAAAGCAGAACCAGGAATGACCTTCATTAAGTTTACAGCAGAAACCAGAAGTAGTGGCGTAGATCTTCCATCAGGTACACGCATTCGTAAAGGAGCTTTTGATGCTATCCGTGATATGGCTAACAAGGCTGGCAATATAGTCCCTCCAGAAACTGCTAATAAAGTGAAATCAATATCAGCTAATGGCGGTACCCCATTAGTAGTTGCAGTAGATAATGAAATAAAAGGAGTAATCGAATTACAGGATATTATTAAACCAGGCATACACGAACGCTTCGAAAGACTTCGAAAAATGGGTGTAAAAACTGTTATGGTTACTGGCGACAACCCGCTAACTGCAAAATATATCGCCAATGTTGCCGGTGTAGATGATTTTATTGCAGAAGCCAAGCCAGAAGACAAGATGAACTATATAAGGAAGGAACAAGCTTCGGGCAAATTAGTGGCCATGATGGGTGATGGAACAAACGATGCCCCTGCATTGGCTCAGGCAGATGTTGGAGTAGCTATGAATAGTGGAACACAGGCAGCAAAAGAAGCTGGCAATATGGTTGATCTGGATAATGATCCTACAAAACTTATTGAAGTAGTTGAGATAGGAAAACAATTACTCATAACCAGAGGTACATTAACCACATTCTCTATTGCAAATGATGTGGCGAAATATTTTGCTATAGTACCTGCCCTATTCATTGCATCTATCCCGGCTTTACAGTCAATGAATATCATGAATCTGAAAAGTCCGGAATCAGCCATCTTATCAGCTGTCATATTCAATGCCATAATTATCCCATTATTGATACCACTTGCGCTGAAAGGTGTACAGTACCGTCCCATCGGTGCAAGCGCCTTACTAAGAAGAAACCTTCTTATCTATGGATTAGGGGGCGTTATTGTACCCTTCATTGGAATAAAAGGCATCGATATGTTAATAGGATTATTCTTCTAACTAGAAATTATTCAAGATGAAAAAGAACTTACTGATATCATTAAAACTGACTCTTGTATTGATACTACTTTGCTCATTGCTTTACCCATTACTGATTGCAGGAATAGGAAAGGCTGCTCCAAACGCAGGTAAAGGGGAAACTGTTTCCATAAACGGAAAAGTAGTTGGGTATGAAAAAATAGGTCAGAAATTCGCAGATGATAAATACTTTTGGGGAAGACCTTCTGCTGTTGACTATAATGCAGCCGGTTCTGCAGGAAGCAACAAAGGACCTTCTAATCCCGATTACCTAAAAACAGTAGCTGATAGAATTGACAGCTTCCTTGTCCATAATCCAGGTATTAAGAAAGAAGAAATACCTGCAGAAATGGTTACAGCTTCTGGAAGCGGACTCGATCCGGATATCTCACCACTATCAGCTATGATCCAGATAAAAAGAATTGCTATGGTAAGAAACATACCAGAACCTACTCTTAAAGCACTTGTTGAAACACATACCGAAATACCATTAGCAGGAATGTTTGGTCCAAGTAAGGTGAACGTATTAAAATTGAATATTGCTCTGGACAATCTTCAACAAAAGAAATAAAGAATAATCGTTTTAACATGAAAAGAATATTAATATCCCTCCTCGCCTTCCCGGTTATAACCACCTTTGCACAGGATAAGGATAAATCACAAGTGGGATGGAATGCTTACCTCGAAACCTATTATCAATTCGATTTCAATAAACCGAAAGATAATACCCGTCCTCCATTTATTTACAGCCATAACCGTCACAATGAATTTAACCTGAATCTTGGTTATATAAAGGGAACTTATAATTCAGACAGAACCAGAGCCAATCTGGCGCTTGCAGCAGGAACATATATTAATGCCAATTATTCTGCAGAACCTGGTGTTTTGAAAAATGTCTTCGAAGCTAATGCTGGCTACAAAATCAGCAAAAACAAAAATATCTGGATTGATGCAGGCATACTTCCCAGCCATATAGGCTTTGAAAGTGCTATCAGTAAAGATTGCTGGACACTAACAAGAAGTCTTCTTGCAGAAAACTCACCTTATTTTGAAGCGGGTGCCAAACTAAGTTATACATCAAATAATGGCAAGTGGTTACTAAGTGCTATGGCATTGAACGGCTGGCAAAGAATAACAAGAGTCAATGGAAACTCCTTGATGAGTTGGGGAGCTCAAATACAATACAAACCATCCGAAAAGATTCTTTTGAACTATAGCAATTTCCTGGGTTCAGATAAACCGGACAGCGCCAGAAAAATAAGATTCTTCCATAACCTATATGGCATATTCACCCTTTCCGATCATTGGGGACTAATTGCAGGACTTGATATTGGAACTGAAGGAAAAAACGGTACGAATAATAGCTGGTATTCTCCAGTTAGTATAGTTAAATATAACATCAACGATAAATGGTCAATGGCTGGCAGAGCGGAAATATATAACGACAAGAAAGAAGTGATCATCACAACCGGCACTCCTAATGGCTTCCAGACTTCAGGGTATTCTGTGAACATCGACTATGGTGCTTCCAAAAACATATTAATTCGATTAGAAGCCCGAAACTTAAAAAGCAAGGATGCTATTTTTCAAAAACAAAACAATGCTGTAAAGAATAATTTTTTCATCACCTCCTCTATAGCAGTAAACTTTTGACATGTCGACTGTTGAAGCCAATAAATGGCTGGAGCGTATCCAGCAGGAGAAAAAAGGCAAGCTGAAAATTTATATCGGCATGAGCGCTGGCGTGGGTAAAACATACCGGATGCTTCAGGAAGCACATACCCTGCTAAGGAACAATGTAAATGTTAAGATTGGATACATAGAAACACATGAACGAAAAGAAACAAAAGAACTGGTGGAAGGGCTTCCAATTATACCCAGAAGACAAGTTTTCTATAAGGGAAAACAGTTGGATGAATTGGATGTCCAAGCCATAATCCTTTTACACCCAAAAGTTGTAATTAGAGATGAATTAGCCCACTCCAATATTCCCGGGAGCAAGAATGAAAAAAGATGGCAGGATGTAATGGATATCATTGATGAAGGCATCGACGTTATTTCAGCAATAAATATCCAACATATAGAAAGCATCAATGAAGAAGTGAAATTGATTACAGGGGTTGATGTAAAAGAAAGAGTTCCCGATAAGGTTTTACAAATAGCAGATGAAGTAGTCAATATCGACCTTACCGCCGATGAACTGATTACAAGACTAAAAGAAGGAAAGATTTATGATCACAACAAAGTACAGCAGGCTTTGCAGCATTTCTTCCAGCCCGATAAGATTCTACAGTTACGGGAATTAGCCTTAAAAGAGGTGGCTGGACAAGTTGAAAGGAAGGTCGATTATCAGGTTACAAAAGATAAAGCCATAAAACATGAGAAGTTCCTGGCCTGCATTTCTTCCAACCATGAAGTAGCCCAAAGATTGATACGAAAAACAGCCAGGCTGGCATCTTATTATAATGGGGAATGGTTTGCCATATATGTACAAACTCCCAGTGAAAACGCATCAAAAATTCCATTGGCTTCACAAAGGCATTTAATTAATAACTTTAAGCTGGCAACAGAACTGGGTGCCGAGCTAATTCAAGTTAAAAGCAATGCCATTGCAGATGCCATCATAAATGTGGCTACTGAAAAGCAGATCACAACAATTTGCATGGGCAAACCGCATCTTAGCCTGTTTAAGATAATAATGCAGACCAATGTCTTTAACCAATTGCTGAAAACTTTGACCGCAAAAGAAATTGACCTTGTAATACTTTCCTGATGGGAATGAACCTGAAATCAAAGATCGCATGGGGAGGCACATTCCTCTTTCTCCTGCTTTTGCTGGTTGGGATACTGAGTTTCTATTATTTTAACCGTATCACTTCAGAAGCCGGCGACATTATCAAGGATAACTATGAAACCTTAACCTACTCTAAAGACATGCTACGGTCCTTAGATAAACTGATGGCTGGAGATAGCACAAACAATCTCGCTGAATTTGAGAAGAATTTGGCTATGCAGGAAAAAACATCACTGAACCCGGAGAAGAAGAGTTAACTAAATCTCTTCGTAAAAATTTCGAATTATTCAGGAAAAGCAGCCCCCTCGATACCTTCGAACGAACTTTAAGAAGCGATATCAATAGTATAATGCTTGTGAATCTACAGGCAATCGACAAGAAAAACAAAACAGCACAAGTGTCCATTGAAAACGCCAAAACTGTCATTGTACTTGTGCTTACTATGTGCATACTCATCGGTCTTACGTTTATTTATAATTTCCCATCCCTGGTTGCCACTCCAATTGCAAAACTTACTGAAGGTATAAAAGCGATAGCCGCCCGGAATTACGGCCAACGAATACACCTTAACCGAACAGACGAATTTGGAGAACTGGCTACAGCCTTTAACAGCATGGCGGAAAAACTGGATGAATATGAACACAGTAATCTTTCTAAAATACTTTTCGAAAAACAACGAGCTGAAACAGTCATCAATTCTTTAAAAGATGCCAGTATCGGTATAGATACAAAAGGAATAATATTATTTGCTAATCAGCAAGCTTTACAGCTCCTGAATCTAAAAGAGGCTGCTATTGTAGGATTAAAACAGGAAGATGTACAAGGAAAGAATGACCTTTTCCGCTTTCTTATAAAAGAGCAAAACACCATACCCTTCAAGATTGTAGTAGATGGGAAAGAAAACTACTTTACAAAAGAACAGATTGATATAACGCAGCAAGAAAACAAGATCGGTACTGTAATTATTTTAAGGAATATCACTCCTTTCAAAGAACTGGATACTGCTAAGACTAATTTCATTGCTACCATTTCACATGAACTAAAGACTCCATTGGCTTCAGCCGATTTCAGCTTGAAACTGCTGGAAGATGAAAGAATAGGCACCCTAACAAAGGAGCAAAAAGAACTGGTGAAAAATTTGAAAAGTGATAACCAACGATTACTAAGAATCTTAAGCGAACTCCTGGATCTTTCGCAGGTTGACAGCGGTAGAATTCAACTAAAAAACCAAACATTCAGTGCCAGGGACTTGATACAAAAAGCAATTGCCACTACCAATAACGCAGCCAAAGAAAAAAATATCAATATTTCAATTTCGATGGCAAAAGAACTACCACTAATACAAGCTGATGAGGAAAAATCGGTATGGGTGATGAATAATTTCCTGACAAATGCCATACGATATTCACCAGAAAATGGTGAAATAATTTTGAAAGCAGAGGCAAAAGACAATTCAGTAAAATTAAGTATCCAGGATTTCGGAATCGGCATTGACCCTTCTTACCAGCAAAAAATATTCGATCGTTTCTTTAGAGTGCCTGGTACACAGAAGAAAGGTACTGGCCTTGGTTTGGCTATTTCAAAAGAATTCATTGAAGCAATGAAAGGAACGGTTCATGTTGAAAGCGAACCTGGAAAAGGAAGTACTTTCACTTTTTACCTGCCTGCTAATAATTAGAAGAGTTACAGAATTACACCTCGTAATAAGGCTTCTCATCGTGAGAAACAAGATCCGTCTGCTGCCAATAAGCCAAAGTAACTACATGTCCATCTTTTGTCTTTAGTAACCGGCCAAAAATGGCATTGATGGTATTGAATGTATAATCAGTAACGCCGACAGTAAAGGTTTCAGGCGCAGGTGGCGGCGGTGGTGGCAGCGGCTCTCCTTCCTTGGGTGCTGGAGCAGCAGCAGCTTTTGGTGGTGGAGTAGGTTGTGCTATTACTGTAAATCCATTCGCCTCCAATATCTCCTTTATGAATGAAAGACGGGCAGGTGTAACATTGCGCTCAACAATGCCGCACTTCACCCCATTCAATTCTTCAAACTCATGATTCTTATTAATAGCCATAACAACTTTTTACTTTTGACTTTTGACTTTTCACTTTTCACTCCCTAGCTTATCGAAAGAATGTACTCATAAATCCACCCAATCAACCCCGTAAGTACTATACCCGCTAAACAAATAATCATACCCAGCTTCACTACTGAACTATAATTAACCTTCTCTAAAGGTTGCTCATTATTGTCCATAAAGATCGCTCTTACAACACGCAAATAATAAAACAAGGACACCACAAGGTTTAAGGCTACTATTACGATAAATCCAAGTGAGGCTTGTGTAGCGCCTGCCATTATCAGGAATAATTTTCCAAAGAAACCTGCTGTAGGAGGAATACCAGCCAGTGAGAATAAAGCAATAGCCATTACCCAGCCAAGCAACTTATTATTCTTATACAATCCTTTATAATCATCGACGCTTTCTTTTCCTGTTGCATTGGTAATTACACTAACTACACCGAAAGCAGCAAGGTTTGAAAAGAGATACACCAAAACAAAATAAACTACAGCCGCTATACCCAATGTACTTCCATTCAATACACCCACAAGGATAAAACCAACCTGAGCAATAGAAGAGAAAGCCAAAAATCGTTTCAGGTTCTTCTGACGAACGGCAAAAAGGTTACCAACAATTATAGTGGCTATAGCCAATATAGTTAGAAGATGATAGGTGATATTTCCCAAAGGAAGAAACACCTTCATCACAATATTCATGAAAATAAAGGCAACTGCCCCTTTGGATACAACAGAAAGGAAAGAAGCAACTGGTACTGGAGCCCCTTCATAAACATCTGCTGTCCAAAAATGAAATGGCACTACCGATAATTTAAATGCAAATCCTGTAAAGAATAAGATATAAGCCACTATTTGCAAGGCATCGCCTGCTTGCAACTGTGCAGGTAAGGAAGCAAACTGAATAGTACCTGTACTACCATACACCAGTGATATTCCGAATAACAAAATTCCAGATGCAAAAGCAGAAGATAATATCATTTTCATACCGGCTTCTGAACTGGTACGTTTTTGTAATTCGAAATTCGCTAAGGCTGCAACAGGAATTGATGATAATTCGAGAGACAAATAGAACATAAGTAAATTACCGCTAGATATCATCAGGAACATTCCCAGTAAAGCGGATAACATAAGAATGAAAAACTCAGCCAGATGTTCCTGTTTCCGAAGCCAGTCATAATTCAATAAACATATGAGATATACAGCTCCAGCTAAAAGGCTCTTCTGCAAAAACATCAATGGGTTTGTGACAAACATACCGGCAAACTGCCTTCCTTCCTGTTCTCCAAAAAACGAAAGACTTGTTGTTAACAATAAAGCTATTGATACAACTGTCAATACCACTTCATTGCTGACGGGTTTGCCCAATTTGAAAAACAGGAGCAGGAAAATAAGACCGGTAATCACCAGCTCCATTCTCATCTGTATAAAAAACGAATACGCCATCTGAAAAAATTAACGATCAAAATTTAATGGACACCTAACCGGTTCATGATCACTTCAGTACCCGGAGTCACTAATTCATTCAACCAGAAAGGTGCAACACCTATTGCTACTATTCCTATTATCAATACTATCGCTGCCAACTTCTCATTCCAGCTGGCATCACCTAATGATGCATAACTGGCCTTTATTGGACCCATCGCCACTTGTCCTACTGCCCGTAAAATATAAACAGCCGTCACTACTATCGACATACAAGCTGCAATAGTAGCTATTCGATGAAAGGCATCAGCATTCTCCCATGAACCCATGAACACTGTCATCTCAGCTACAAATCCACTAAACCCTGGCAATCCAAGAGAACAGAGACCAGCTATAAACAACACTGTCATTATAAATGGCATCGCCTTCATCAGTCCGCCCATCTCTGCCACTATACGTGTATGCGTGCGTTCATATATCATTCCAATAACTGCGAAGAAAAGGGCTGTCATTAAACCATGTGAAACCATTTGCATCACAGCACCTGTAATCGCGGTTTTGGTCAACATACCAATACCTAATAACACAAACCCGCAGTGACTAATGGATGAATACGCGTTGATATATTTCAGATCCTTCTGCATCATTGTAGCAAATGCTCCATATAATACAGCAATGGCTGAAAGTATGATGATGATATTTGCATATTCCTTGGCGCCTTCAGGTAACAGATACGTAGCAACCCTCAAACAACCATATCCTCCTAATTTCATGGATATACCAGCAAGGAACATAGATCCTGCTGTTGGTGCTGAAGAGTGACCATCAGGTACCCAGGTATGGAAAGGAAATAAGGCAGTGAATACTCCAAATCCTACAAAGAGGAAAGGAAAGAATATTTTTTGAGCATCAGGCGACATCTGTACATTCTGAACAATTTGAAGTATATCAAATGTGCGATTCTCTTTTCCGGCTGCAAAATAAACACCAAGTATTCCAACTAAAACTAATGCGGAAGCTCCCATAAGCATCAGAGCCAGCTTATTGGCACTGTATTCCTTTTTGCCACTTCCCCAAATACCAATAAGTAGATATTTTGGAATAACAGCTACTTCCAGGAAGAAGAACAATACAAAAAGATCTAATGAAAGGAAGAACCCATAAGCTCCCATTGCCAGCAACAATAACAAAAGATAAAATTCCTTTGTCATCTTCTCCACTTTCCACGAAACCAATACACCTGCTAACACTACAAATGAAGTGAGCATAATCATTGCTACAGAAATTCCATCAACACCCAAATGAAACGATATTCTCATTGAAGGGAAGATTGACCACTGTTCCGTAAATAACATGGTATCGAAATTGCCATTAGCTCTTTCCTGGCTATATGCCACATACAAAAATATCGCAAGTCCTAATTGAAGTACAGATCCAATAAAGGAAATGATTCGAACCAGCGAAGGCTTCTTCACTACTAATACAGCCAATGCTGTAAGAAGCGGTAATAATATCAGTAAACTAAGATTCATTGCTATCCATATCAGTTAGTAAATCCAATTATTTCCACACATAAACTAATAACAACACAAGTCCTATAATACCTGCCATAAAGTACAAAGCATATTGCTGTACCTTACCCGATTGTATTCCCTTTATCTTACCAGAAATCCAAACAGTGCTGTCCCCAGCCATATTCACCATTCCATCAATTATGTTCTTGTCGAACCAGGCTGCTGGCCGGGCAATAACATTGAACAAGACCTTTTTGGTTATAAAAAGATATATCTCATCGATATAAAATTTGTGATAAGCCGAATTATATAATGCCCCAAGACTTGCGGATATCTTTCCTGGCTTTTCATTTTCCTTTTTATAAAGGAATATCGCCAATCCTATTCCTGCTATTGCTAATGCAACAGGAGCAATTGAGAACATTATATCCATATGGCCTTCATGCGCCTCTCCATTGAAAGAAACATATTTGCCGAATGGAATATAACCAGCGAATGCTGCACCGATTGCCAATAATACCAATGGCAACATCATTACAAATCCTCCTTCTCCATGATGCGATTCATGAGCAGATTCATATGGCTTGCTCCAGAATATATTGAAGTATAAACGGAACATATAAAAAGCGGTAAGTCCTGATGTGAAAAGAGCTATACCGTATATCAGCATATTTTTTTGATAAGCAGCCAGCAGTATCTCTTCCTTGCTGAAAAATCCGGATAATAAAGGAACACCTGCAATAGCCAAACAAGCAATAAGGAAGGTTAGATGTGTAATCGGCATCTTCTTACGAAGACCACCCATATCTTTCATCTCATTGCTATGAACATAATGTATCACGGCACCAGCTCCAAGGAATAACAAGGCCTTGAACATGGCATGTGTAAACAGATGGAACATGGAAGCAGTAAATCCTAATCCTGTTTCACTCGTATTTCCTGAAACACCCAAGGCAAACATCATATAACCGATCTGCGACATGGTTGAATAGGCCAGAACTCTCTTAATATCGGTTTGTGTACAAGCTATTATAGCAGCGAACAATGCTGAGAAAGCACCCACATACGCTATGAAATCCAAAACTATGGGCGACATAGAGAATACAGGGAACAACCTTGCCACCAGATAAACACCAGCTACCACCATCGTTGCAGCATGTATTAATGCAGAAACAGGGGTTGGACCTTCCATGGCATCGGGCAACCAGATATGTAATGGGAACATGGCACTTTTTCCGGCACCACCCATGAATACAAGAAGCAATCCCCATGTCAGCGCCGAAAGTCCCATGAATGAAGCAGCTACTGCCGTCTTCATTTCATTTCCATCCGGACTTGTCAATCGTTGAATGAGGGTACTGATATCAAGTGTATTGCTATAGAATGATAAAACTAAAATACCGATCAGGAAGCCAAGGTCTGCAAATCTTGTAACGATGAATGCTTTCTTAGCTGCTGCTAAAGCAGATGCCTTATTATAATAGAATCCGATAAGGAGGAAGGAAGACACACCCACTAATTCCCAGAACATATAAATCTGGAAGATATTAGTGGAAAGCACCAGACCTAACATGGAGAAAGTAAATAAGGCCAGATGCGCATAGTAAGTTGGATACCTTTCTTCACCTTTCATATAGCCAAGGCTATAGATATGCACCATCAATGAAACAAAACTTACAACCACCAGCATCATACAGGAAATAGGATCTAGCAGTAATCCCATATCTATCGACATACCCGGAGAAAACTCCAGCCAGGTGAATTGCAAAGGCTTTATAGCCTGATAAACGCCATTCACATTACCCAATACAAAGAAATATGTGTAGGCTACATAAAAAGATAATATAGTAGTTACAAGCAATAAGGCTGTTCCTACTAATCCGGAAGAATTTCCGAAAATTTTCTTACCGAATAATCCCAGCAACAGGTAACCCAGTAAAGGGAGTAAAACAATAAGGGCGGTATAAGTCGTCAGTTCCATGATTGGTTAGTACTTCATTTCACCGGCATCTTCCACATCAATGGAATGATGATTACGGTATAAATTGATGATAATAGCGATAGCCACTGCTGCTTCTGCCGCTGCAATAGCGATAATGAAAATGGTAAAGAAAACCCCATCAAGCTTATTAGGCCACACATACTTATTAAAAGCGATGAAATTCAAATTCACGCTATTCAATATAAGTTCAATGCTCATCAGCATCGTAATCAGATTACGACGTGTAAAAAACCCGTACACTCCAATAAAAAACAGGACTGTACTAAGCGTTAAAATATGATATAAACCAGGATCATAATATTTTCAAATAATAGATTTTAATATCCAAAACATCTAATCTCACATCACATCTCAACAATCCAAACTCCACATCTCGGCATTTTCAAATTTTCAAATTATCAAATTTTCAAATTGCCCTTCTCTCTCATCGCAATCACAATACACCCCACCATCGACGCCAGCAACAAAATACTGATCACTTCAAAAGGAAGCGCCCATCCGGTAGCATCAATATTCAATAACTGAGTACCGATACTTTTCACATTGGTAGCAATTGCTTCTTCAGTAGTAGGCTTGAATGTATAATTCAATACTTGTACTAATATCAAAGCCGCACCACATATAGCTGCCAATGCAGAGAAGAGTTTTCTTTTCAATGGAGGTTGCGCCATCTTCTCTCCAGCCTGTTGTGTCAAAAGAATAGAGAATATGATTAACACTACAATACCACCCACATAAACCACAATCTGCACCGCTGCAATAAATTCAAATTGCATCCAGAAATAAATTCCAGCCACTCCAATTAAAGTAAATAACAGATAAATGGCCGCCCTGAATATCTGGCGCGTAGTCACCGACAAAACCGCAAACGTTACAGTCATTGCCGCTAACAAATAGAATATGACGTCTGATGCTCCCATTTTAACTTTTGACTTTTTACTTTTGACTTTTATCTCTTGTATTTCTCCCCGGACTATCTCGCTCTCAAACATCCAAACTCTCCCCACGGACTTCCGGACTTTCGGTCTTTCAGACTCCCGACTCCCGACTACAGACTCCCGACTATATACTACTCCACTCCCTCCATAATCTTCGACCCCGGCTTATTCAACACCTTCGTCAACTGACTCCTGTCAAACACACTATGCTCAAATGTCTGTGCCATTTTAATCGCATCTGAAGGACAAGCCACGATACAAAGATTACACATGGTACATAGTTCAAGATGATATACCAGTTTATCAATCGCCTTCTTCTTCTTTCCTTCAGGGGTGATGTCGAACTTTGTCACCACTTTAATTGTGCCATTCGGACAAGCCAACTCACATGCAGTACATCCGGTACAACGGTGTTCATTCTTTTCATCATGTGGCATCACCACTTCGCCTTTAAAACGATCTGGCAAAACCAATGTAGCCCTGTTATCAGGATACTGCTGAGTAATGATTTCTTTATGGTGTGTGAAATAATACAGTGTCCTCTTCAGACCCGTACCAAGCGATTTCATCGCTCCAAACACATCCTTTATGTAATCCGTTATAAACATTTCAACTTTTTACTTTTACTTTTAACTTTTGACTTCAAAGACTCTCAAAATTGAGTCCTCAAAAGTGCCACCCCATAATCGCCATCACCGTCACCAACAACAAATTGATCATACTTATCGGTAACAAATATTTCCATTCCAGATTCAATAACTGGTCAATGCGTAACCTTGGGAATGTCCAACGGAACCACATGATCAGGAATATCAGGAAGAAGGTTTTTCCAAAGAACCAGATACTTGAAGGGATATAATCCATTACATGATTAAATCCTTCCCAGGATCCAATATGGAAAGGCATCCATCCACCAAGGAAAAGAGTAGCTCCGATAGCACAAACAATAAACACGTTTACATATTCTGCCAGGAAGAAAAGCGCAAACTTCATCCCTGAATATTCTGTATGGAAACCAGCCGTCAATTCTGATTCAGCTTCCGCCAAATCAAAAGGAGCTCGGTTTGTTTCTGCTGTTACAGCTATGATGAATGTTATGAAAGCGATGATTACAGGAATATGTCCCTTGAATATCCACCAACCATTCTGTTGCGATTGGATGATATCAGTTAAACTTAAACTTCCAGTTAAAACTACTATTGCTAAAACTGAAAGTCCTGCAGATAATTCATAACTCACTATCTGTGCTCCGCTACGCATAGCACCCAATAATGAATATTTGTTATTACTGGCCCATCCAGCCATCAATATGCTGATTACTGAGATAGAAGAAACGGCACTTATATATAATACCCCAACATTAAGATCCCACATCTGGAAATCTTTTGCAAAGGCAATTGGTGCCATCAATAACATCGCAACAATCATTGCTATAAAAGGCGCAAGATTGAAAAGAAACTTATCAGCACCATCTGGAGTCATGCCTTCTTTCACTAACAACTTAACAGTATCAGCCAACGACTGCAACATTCCTTTCGGACCAACTCTGTTAGGTCCTAACCTTATTTGGATCCAGGCTGCCACTTTTCGTTCCATTATTACTAATACCAATCCTAACAAGGCGAATAACCCAATCACACAAACTCCTGCAATCACCATTTCAAAAACGGTGGCCCAGGTAGCCCCTACCCAGTCATTCAACCATTGGTCTATTGTTTTCGATATGTCAGCAAAACTCCACACAGTTATATTTTGTTTTTTTTCTTTTATTTTTTTTACCGGTAAAACGGTAATAATTCTTTCATACATCACATTTTCCTAATCCATCCGCCGCGGCGGACCAACTCATCTTTCATCGCGAACCGACTCCCGACTCCTGACTAACAACTCCCGACTTGTATTTCTCCCCCGACTCCCCGGACTACCAACCTCTCCAAAAATCAAACTCTCCACCACGGACTTTCGGTCTTTCGGTCTTCCGGACTTTCGGTCTACCTATCTATATCCGGAATCACCAAATCCAACGTCCCCATCGAAGCCACCAAATCTCCCAACTTACCTCCACGAACCATATGGTCTAATGCAGACAAGTTTGAAAATCCTGGTGAACGGAACTTGATACGATAAGGAGTTGTTCCACCTTCACTCACTATATACACACCCAATTCTCCTCTCGCTGTTTCTACTCTTGTATAGAATTCTCCTTTTGGTAATTTCAAAACGGCTTTTGTCTTCGCCTGGAAATCTCCTTCAGGAATATTATCAATTAACTGTTCAACGATTCTTATTGATTGATCCATTTCACGAAGACGTACCAGATAGCGGGCGAATGAATCACCTGCAGTTTCCAATACTTCATCGAATTGCAATTTGTCGTAGATCTCGTAAGGATATAGCTTCCTGATGTCTGAACTAACGCCACTACCACGGGCAGCAGGACCTGTTACCCCATAAGAAATAACATCTTCTGGAGAAATATATCCAACACCTTTCATCCGGTTTTGGAATATGATATTACCGGTTACCATTTCATCGTATTCATGAATCTTCCTCTTATATAAAACAAGGAATTCTTTTACACGACGTTGGAAATCGGGATGGAGATCTTGCATCACACCACCTGGAACCATATAGTTCATGGTTAAGCGCGCACCGCAGGTTTCTTCCATTATATCGTTGATAGTTTCTCTTTCACGGAACGCATGGAAGAATGGAGTGAATGCACCAAGGTCCATTGCCATAGCTCCCCACCATAACTCATGTGATGCTATGCGAGTTAATTCATCCATCAATACCCTGATCACTTTAGCCCTATCTGGCACTTCAATCTGCATTCCTTTCTCAACACATAATGCGCAGGCGTGATTATTGATGTGGGCAGAGAGATAATCCATACGGCTGGTCACATAAATGAACTGCCTGTAGGTAAGACTCTCACACATTTTTTCAATGGAGCGATGAATATATCCAAGATGGGGTTCCACTTTTTTGATGGTCTCCCCATTGAGGGTGATAAGCAGGTGCAATACGCCGTGTGTGGCAGGATGTTGTGGTCCTACATTTATGACTAAGTCACCTTCTGCTGTTTTTGCTACTTCTTCAAACATATCAGAGCTTGATCATATTAATCGGGTCTTCAAAATCTTTTCTCATTGGGTTCTTACCTTCCCATCCATCGGGAAGAATAAGAAGTCGCAGGTCGGGATGTCCCAGAAAATTCACACCATACATTTCATACACTTCTCTTTCAAAGAATTCTGCTGTACGCCATATTCCTGCTACAGTGGCAATTTCTGGTTTTGTACGATCCAGCTTTGCCTTCACTACTATATTGTGACGGAAATTGGTACTTGATAAATGATACACCATCGTAAGATGTGTTTTCCAGTCAACACAAGTTTCACAAAACAGATAATCGAATTTTAATGCATCATTGGTACGAAGCTCGTTGGCAACAGTGGACCATTCCGCTGGTGTTATTTGGAAAGTAGGCCATTCTGTGCCTTCTTCCCAGGTTGCAGTAGGAAACAGTGCTGTCAGTTGTATTTTCAATTCTTCGTTAGTCATAGCTATTAGCTTGTCGCAATTCCAATTTATTTTGCTGGTATCTCACGGATTTGCTCACGTGTATACCCATCTTTTATTTTTTCCTGCAAACTTATCAATGCATGTAGTAAGGCTTCAGGACGTGGAGGACAGCCTGCCACATATACATCAACTGGTATAACATGATCGGCACCTTTCACAACTGAATACGTATTATAGAAAAATGGGCCCCCACTGATAGCACAGGCGCCCATAGCAATAACATATTTAGGATCGGCCATCTGATCATACAATCGTTTCAATACAGGCGCCATCTTGTTTACAATTGTTCCGGCAATGATGATCAAGTCAGCCTGACGGGGAGTAGCCCTTGTAACTTCAAACCCGAAACGGGAGAAATCATATTTGGCAGAAGCTACCGCCATCATCTCGATTCCACAACAGCTTGTTGCAAATGTCAATGGCCACAATGAATTAGATCTTGCCCAATTGATTACATCATCCAAAGTACTAAGTACAATACCACCACCTGGTGTATCATGCACCTGTCCTGGAAACTGCTCTGGTCCTATGTTTGTATTCTTTGACACGAATTCTAATACTTTAGTTATAAAACTTATTACTTAAAACTTACAACTTTTCACTTTTGCCTTTTGAATTTTGAATTCTCATCACACCCACTTCAACGCCCCCTTCTTATGTGCATACAAAAAAGCGATGAATAGTATAAAGAAGAAGACTACGATTTCCAATAATGCCATCCAGCCGCCATCTTTAGCAACAACAGCCCATGGATAGAGAAATACAAGTTCAACATCAAATACAAGGAAAATAAGTGCGAAAAGATAATAGCCAACATTTAGCTGGATCCAGGTCTTACCCGAAGTTGGAATACCACACTCAATCGCTTCTCCCTTCTGTGAGTTAGTAGTCGATTTGGTAACCACTTTTGCAATCAGGATAGCGATGGTGGAAAACGCTACTGCTGCACATATCAAAACAATCATTGAAGCCGCTCCCATAACTTGTTGGTTTTTGGTGAGTCACCTGTTTATTTAAGCCCTTCAATATAAAGAAAAATCGGAAATCGGTAAGTTTTACTTTCCCCGATTTTGCCTGCCCATCATTGAATAAAGTATTTAAGTATCAATTCACTCAGTGAGAACCTGCAGGGTTTTTTACCGGTGTCAAAAGTATTCTGAGATGATCCTAAAAAAGATGATTAATGTCAGGAAGCCTGAAGTTTATAATCACAAAAATCAATAGCTCAAAAGTTGCTGAATTTTGCTACTGAGTTTACTTACTCCTGGTAACATTGCCGCCTCAAGACGCAGGTTTATTGGTACTGCAGGTAAATCAAGGGAGCCAACAACTGAAACAGGTGCGTCAAGATACCTGAAACATTGCTGGGCAATTCGTCCACTAAGGGCCTCAGCAAAAGAATTGTTCAAAGATTCCTCTGTCAGAACAAGACAGCGACCATGCCTTTTTACTTGTTCATAGATCAAATCTTCATCCAGAGGATATAATGATCGAAGGTCTATAATGGTAATTTGACCAGGAAATTCTTTTGCAGCCGCTAATGACCAATATACTCCCATACCATAAGTAATAATACAACAGGTATTACCTGTTTTCATAGTCATTTCATCAGTATCCTGCACAATTTTTCCCTTACCTAATGGAATTATATAATCTGAAGCAGGTTCAATGGATTTCGCACCCTCCGTTCCGGGCACCTTACTCCAATAAAGTCCCTTATGCTCCAACATAAGCACCGGATTCGGGTCCAGGAATGCAGCTTTCATAAGCCCTTTCATATCGGCCGCATTAGATGGATAAACAACCTTTATACCTTTTATATTCAGCAACAAGCTTTCAATGGATCCGCTATGGTAAGGACCACCACCACCATAAGCACCAATGGGAACCCGTATTAATGCCTGAACAGGGAATTTCCCATTCGACAAATAGCAACTCTTTGCAACTTCAGTCACCAGCTGATTGAAGCCAGGGAAAATATAATCTGCAAACTGTACCTCTACAATTGGCTTGCATCCTACCGCACTCATGCCAATGGTTGACCCAATGATATAGGCTTCTTGTATGGCCGTATTATAAACCCGATGCTCTCCAAATACACTAGCCAAAGTGGCTGTTTCTCGGAATACTCCTCCCAGTCGCTTCCCAACATCTTCACCATATAAGATGGCTTCAGGATATTCTTCCATTATTTCCCTGATGGCATATAATGCGGCATCAACCATCATTATTTTTTCAGTAGCTCCTGTTGGCAACCTGGTACCCTTCTCTTCTAATACAGTGGTTGGAGCAAAAACATGATCTGAAACCGTTGCAGGATCAGGGTCAGGAGCAGCAATAGCGTTCTTGAAATGAGCAGCTACTTCCGCGGCAGTCTCAGAAGCTATCAGGTTCAATTCATTTTCAGATATACCGATATCCAATAAACGCTTTTTAAGTAATGGGCCGGGATCTCTTTCCTGATGCAGGGCTATATCATTCTGATCTCGATAGAACTCTTTTCGTACACCACTGGTATGATGCCCTAATAAAGGTACAGCAGCCTGCACCAGATAGGGACCGCGATTCTGACGTACATACTGAATGATCCTTTTCATGGCATCAAAGGATTCTTCAAAATTCGAACCATCAATACGCACCCTTTCCATACCCGGAAAACCTGCGGCATATTCATAGGCATCCATCGCCCTTGTTTCCGCAGCACGGGCACTTATTCCCCATTGGTTATCCTGTACAAGAAATATTACCGGCAATTTTTTCAGAACTGCAAATTGGAAAGCTTCACTCACTTCTCCTTCTGTAATACTGCCATCACCTAAAGAACATAATACAATAGGTAATTCACCTCTTGCTCCGGTCTTCAATCTTTCTGGTAAATGCTTTTCTAGAAAATGTATTCCTTGTGCAATACCTGTTGTCGGTATCGCCTGCATTCCTGTGGCACTGCTTTGATGGATTATAGTAGGCTTATCTGAACCTTTATAATTGGGATGGGAATAATAGGCTCTTCCTGCAGTAAATGGATCAGTAGCTTTCGCGAGTAACTGAAGCATCAATTGATAAGGAGAAAATCCCAGTCCTAATAACAGACTTTCATCCCTGTAATAAGGACTCACAAAATCGCATGGTAGTAATTGGAAGGCTGTCGCCAGTTGAATGGCCTCATGTCCCCTTGAAGTAGAATGCACATACGTACAAACAGACCGGTTTGTATCATAGGTTTCAGCCATGGCTTTGGCCATGCACATATACCGATACGCTTTCAATAAGATATCCGATTGAACCATAGCAGGCAAGATTGACGCAAAAATAAGATAACGAACGTTAGGAAGAACGGAATAAGGGGAGTTTTATGTTGGAAGTAATGAGTTATAAGTTTTGAATTCCTTTTATAGACAGCTCAATAAAAAAAATAACCGCAGAGACGCGGAGACGCAGGGAATTCTCTGCGTCTCCGCGTCTCTGCGGTTAAAAATGTATTCAATCTCAGCAAATCAAATAAATCAAAAAAATCCCTGTAATGAAAAGAGGCGCATGAAACATGCACCTCTTTAAACTTATAACTTTTTACTTTTGACTTATTTTATCTCCACCACAAACATACTCTCCGCATCAATAAACCCTTCCAGCTCATCACCACACATTCACCAACACCCGCAGGGGTACCAGTAAATATAAGATCACCGATGTTCACAGAAAAGTAGTTGGATATATAAGCAACAATCTTGTCAAAACTATTGATCATAAGACCTGAGTTGCCTTCCTGAACCTTTTCTTTATTCTTATAAAGACTGAAGTTCATATCCTTCTTATTCTTAATGTTCTGCAATGGAATCCATTTCCCGATCACAGCAGAATTATCCCATGCTTTCGCTTTTTCCCAGGGAAGTCCTTTTGCTTTCAGTTCATCTTGTACATCACGCGCAGTGAAATCAATTCCTACAGTTACAGCATCATAATATTTGGTTGCAAACCTGTCCTGTATGTATTTACCATTCTTGGAAATACGCAGTACAAGTTCACATTCATAATGCAATTCATTAGTGAACTCAGGATAATAAAAAGGAGTATGAGCCTGTAACAAGGCGCTTTTAGGCTTCATAAAGATAATGGGTTCGTCAGGAACATCATTACCCAGTTCTTTTGCATGAGCCACATAGTTACGGCCTACACAGAATATCTTCATATTCAATAAGGGTTTAAGTCAACGTTTTGTTTTCAAATTGGTTTTGCCTCGACAGGCCAGGGGGTACCTTTACATAGGTATATTGAATATCAAAATATTAGTTCAATATAATCACTTTTGCGAAAATAAAGATAACAAATTAAAAATCATAGGCTGAACTCCATTTTATTCCAGTCTGTCATGGTCTGGGATATTCCCCTGAAAATGAAGCTTTCAAGCACCGATACACATTTTTCCACCTTCAACTTCACTAAAGGAGCCTCTTCAGGGGTCCATTTCCCCAAAACAAAGTCTACCTGTCCCCCTTTGGGGAAATTATTACCTATCCCGAACCTCAGTTTGGGATATTGGTCCGTTCCCAGGCTTTCCTGGATGCTGGATAGGCCATTATGTCCAGCAGGACTCCCACCCGGCCTTATTCGAATCTTATTTAAAGGAAGGGCCAGTTCATCCACCAATACCAATAGGTTCTCAATGGCGATCTTTTCCTTATCAAGCCAATATTTAACCGCCTTCCCACTCAGGTTCATATAGGTAGTAGGCTTTATCACAACAATCTGTTTTCCCTTCCATTTCAGGGACGACACATCTGCCAGCCGGTCGCTGCTGAATGAGGACTTATGCTGCTCTACAAAAGCATCTGCAATATCAAATCCTATATTATGCCTTGTATTGGCATATTCGCTACCGATATTTCCCAGCCCGGCCAGGAGAAATTTCGACATATCGTACTTTTTAAAACGGATCAATAACAACCCGCACAGGTGAAACTTAAAGATAGGCAATTACAAAAAAAACCCTGACGCAAAGGCCAGGGCTTTATATAAACTAAGTAGTAGCTTATTTCTTAGCAGCAGCAGCAGGTGCAGCAGCGCCTGCAGCAGGAGCAGAAGATTCTTCAATCTTCAGCTGACGAGTAGTCACTACAGATGCAATTGGAATACGTGGGGAGTTCAGGATCTCATAATTAGGTTCCTTCACATCTTCCACACGGATGTTACCATGCAATTCCAGGTTAGTGATATCTACTTCGATATTTTCTTTCAAATACTTTGGAAGTGATTTCACTTTCAAAGACTTGATTTTGATTACCAGTTTACCACCTTCTTTAACACCCACAGAAACACCTGTGAATTTTAAAGGAATAGTAGCGATAACTTTTTTGTCATCTACCAGTTCAAGAAAATCTACGTGAGCCAGGTGATCAGATACTTTGTTGAACTGAATATCCTTAAGGATACAGTTATACGTTTTTCCATCTACGTTAATGATGGCCTTTTGGAATTCAGGAGTGTAAACCAGCGTTTTGAAAGCCAGAATAGGAGCGCTAAAATTGATCTCCTTTTCACCGCCGTAAATTACACAAGGCACCAGTCCCTGAGAGCGAAGTTGGCGGGCGGCTTTCTTCCCGGTTTCGGTCCTCGGTTGTGCATCGATTGTAATTGATTTCATTTTATGTTTGTTTGTTTGTGACGTTTTTTATAACCGGGAAGGCGATAAGTTTTTTTTCCTCCTTCGAAACTCCCCCATCTATCATTCTCCTACTCCTCTACTTCCCTACTACCTAACTTCCCTACTTCCCTACTCCCTTACTTATTCCTGTTCTGACTATGTATAAACAAATTCGTGATACTCTTATTCTCGTGCGCATTCCTGATAGCGATGGCAAACAATTCAGCAACACTCAATTGCTTTATTTTCGCTGCATTCAACTGCTTTAAAGGAATAGTATCGCAAACCACCAGTTCTTCCAACACACTATTCTCAATATTCGCATAAGCGTTACCGCTTAAAACAGGATGTGTACAAAGAGCTCTTACGCTGCGGGCACCTTTTTCTTTCAGCAATCCTGCCGCTTTGGCGAGGGTACCTCCAGTATCACAGATGTCATCAATCAACACTACATCACGATCTGTTACATCTCCAATCACCACCATGCTCGCAATTTCGTTCGCACGTTTACGGTGCTTATCACAAATAACCATCTCTGCATTGAAGTAAGAGGCTATTTCCCTGATGCGGTTCGCGCTTCCCACGTCGGGGGCCGCAAAGGTAAGGTTTTCAAGCTTTAAATGCTCGATATAAGGGATAAAAATGGCCGAGCTGTCCAAATGATCCACAGGTATGTCAAAATACCCCTGAATCTGTGGTGCGTGCAGATCCATCGTTATGACCCTGTCGGCGCCAGCAGCGCGTAACATATTGGCCATCAACTTAGAACCTATCGCCACACGGGGCTTGTCCTTACGATCCTGACGTGCATACCCAAAATACGGGATAACAGCCACCACCTTATAAGCCGAAGCGCGGCGGGCCGCATCGATCATAAGGAGCAACTCTATCATGTTTTCCGCTGGGGAAAAAGTGCTTTGTACAAGAAAAACCATGTCTCCACGAATACTTTCCTGAAATACAGGTTGTATTTCGCCGTCACTGAAGCGGGAGATTGTTATTTTTCCTAATGAACTACCGTATTGCTGGGCGATTTTTTCTGCCAGGTATTGTGAACCTGTACCGGAGAAGATTTTTGCTGTGTGTTCCATGCCGCGGTTTATGTGCGGCGAAGATAATATTACGAAGGGAAATAGGGGTTGACTCGGGATAAAAAATTTACCCCATCAACATAGCTTTCCGCCGGAAGCCACGTTGGTGCTATGTTTGGCCACCGATAAAAAGACAGGCTGACTGCTGATCATCGCTGTTTTATTAGAATTCTGGGCATCATCCTTAGCTATCGACTTCTTAGGGTTGAATGCATAAAAGATTGCTGAACAGATAAAAATGGAGAAAAACAGAGCGACGAAATACATACCGATGGCAAAAAGGAAGGGCTGGTAGCCGCCAATTGCTGAAAATGTGTTGCGTTTCATGGGATAATGATTATGTTTTTCAATAGGGATGGACTAGGATCGAGTCGCTTAGCAATAACGCCGGCCATTTGGCTTTTAGTACGTTACAACTAGGTCAACTGTTAATTAAATTAAAATTACCACCTAAAATTGAACAATGCAAGCGCAGAACCACCCAATTACCCAGTGGGCGAAAACTGAAAGACCCAGGGAAAAACTACTAAGTACATCTCCTGAACACCTAAGTGATTCGGAGCTTATAGCCATACTTCTCCACCATGGTACCCGCGATAAATCTGCGGTGGACCTGGCCCGGGAAGTTTTGCTTCTTGGTGATAATAATCTCCACGAATTAGGCAGATTATCCATTAAAGATTTTATGAATATAAAAGGAATCGGGGAAGCAAAAGCTATCACTATTGCAGCAGCCCTGGAACTTGGCCGGAGAAGGGAAGCCAACCCCATAAAAGAAAAAAAACTGGTAACAGAAAGCCGGGATATTGCGGGTTTCCTGAAGGCCCGCCTGCAAGATCTCTCTTACGAGGTTTTTGCCGTAATCTTCCTGAACCGGGCCAACCGCATCATTCATTTCGAAATCATCAGCCGGGGCGGTATCACAGGCACTGTAGCCGATCCCAGAATTATTCTTAAGAAAGCCCTTGAAGAAGAAGCCGTAAGCATCATCCTCTGCCACAACCACCCTTCTGGCAACCTAAAGCCCAGTCGCGCCGACGAACTACTCACCCAAAAAATAAAAGAAGCCGCCCTTTTGCTCGATATGCGCGTGCTCGACCATATTATAGTGAGTGAGATGGGGTATTATAGTTTTGCGGATGAAGGAGTCTTGTAGTCGGAAGTCGAGAGTCGGGAGTCGGGAGTCGGGACAAATATTTGGAACATAACAAATGTGAAAAGAGAATGGGGAACTATAAGGATTTATTGGCCTATAAAAAATCGTATGAATTGGCAATGAAGATTTTCGTTGCAACAAAGAGATTTCCAGCTGAAGAAAAGTTTGGGCTTATCGATCAAATTAGACGATCATCAAGATCCGTTTGTGCCAATCTCGTTGAAGCATATAGACGTAGAAAGTATAAGAATTATTTTATCAGCAAATTAAATGATGCTGAAACAGAAAATAGTGAAACACAAGTGTGGTTAGATTTCTCAAGAGATTGCCTGTACTTGAGCACCGAAGACTACTTATTATTCTCTGCCTTAAATGAAGAAGTTGGAAAACTCATTTATTTCATGAGCACTAATCCTGAAAAATTTTGTTAGAAATAAGTGGTGTCTACACAACGTAACAAAAACAAAATTTACAATCAACAAATCCAAAATTTCAAAAAAAAAGTCGTAACTTATAAAGCCAAAATTTAACCGACTCCCGACTCCCGACTCCCGACTCCCGACTCCCGACTCCCGACTCCCGACTCCCGACTCCCGACTCCCGACTCCCGACTCCCGACTCCCGACTCCCGACTCCCGACTCCCGACTCCCGACTCCCGACTCCCGACTCCCGACTCCCGACTCCCGACTCCCGACTCCCGACTCCTCCCGACTCCCGACTCCCGACTCCCGACTCCCGACTCCCGACTCCCCTACGCTTGCGCCGTCGGTCCCCCAAAATTCATCGGCAACTGTATCTCTTCCAAATCCTGGATCTTCCCATTAGCTGCTTCAAAACGTTGTATGTTTTCAGTCATCGCTTTCATAAAGCGCTTGGCATGTTGTGGAGTGAATATGATGCGTGACTTCACTTTGCTTTTAGGAGTACCTGGCATTACGTTTACAAAGTCGATTACAAACTCTGCATGCGAATGCGTGATGATAGCCAGATTAGCATAAGAACCTTCCGCTACTTCTTCAGATATCTCTATATTAAGCTGGTTATTGGGTTGCTGATTATTGTCCATTGTAATTATTTATAATGCAAAAGTAGGGGAAGGAAGTGGTACGTGGTAAGTTTTAGGTTGTATGTTATAAGTTTGAAGAAAGTGTTAAGGTATAAAGGGTTACAAAAACCTTGACAAATCATTGGAGTGTAAGACTCGAACACTAAACCTTAAACCCTTAAACATTAAACAAACAATAACTTCCAAAGTCCCCCCTCACTGATTCAAATACTGTATCAACCCGGCAGCAGAATAATCATCTCTCACAGGATTCTTACTTATATAATCACTCACTTTCTTGCTATATCCAGATAAAGCTGCTTGTATTGACTTTGAATTCATTTTTACTTTTGTGAAAGTATTATCGGGTAGTTGAATATAATAAGTGATGTCATTATCCAACTTATCTGAATAGTCGCCGCTAAAATTGGCAAGGTATTCATCCTTATTTGCCTTAACCTTTTTTACGGTGCGCAATTTCAATAATTGAACTGATGGCAAACTATCGGATCTTGATTCATCAAATCCAATTGATTCATAAAAGAATTTCCCCTGGGGATCAATTGCCTGGCTTTTTACAAAATAATGTATGCCTGTGGCGTCCTGGAGGAAAAAGCGTTTTACATAGTTCGTATTAACGATGATGGTTGTGTCTTTCCATTTGGCATGGAGCTCTTGCCCAAGAAAATCGTAGTTGAAAAAATAATTCCCGGAAATAGTTACATTGAAATTATTGGTAGCACCGCCCACAAGCCAGTTATTACTCATAAATCGCTTATCACCACCCACACCCATAAAATCGTTCAAAACAGCTTTATTGAACTGGGAATGGGATTGTACCATGAAATCGCGATAAACGTCATCAAGGGTGGCATAAATGCGGCCTTGAGCCATAGCTTGCGTTGACGAAACGAGGATACAAACCGCGATAAGGATTTTTTTCATATTTGTTGCGTTTGCATAAAATTACAAAATAGCGAAGAGTTACCCTAGTTACTACGTTAAATAAAAGCAAAAGGCTGACATTTTACAATTTGGGATGCCAATATTCAGATTTCTGCTTTAGAAAATAAAATTGGTCTTAAAATAAAGACTACTGTTCATTTTATTACCTGTTCTAACTTTAACAATAAAGAATCCCCATATATAGCTTTTCCTACTATTTTCCCTGAAGGGTCAACCAGAAAATTAAACGGTATACTATCGAATTTAAATGCTTTCACAGAAGGTCCCATCCAAACATTTTGGTCTATTAACTGAGTCCAATCATAATTCGATTTGCTTAAATATTGTTTCCAGACCTCTCTTTCTGGATCAAGGGATATACTTACAATAGAGAAATTTTTATTAGCTAACTTCTTTAAAGCTAAAACGTTCATATTTTCCTGCTTTATACTTTCCGTATCCCAGGATGCCCAAAAATCAACTAATAAGTATTTTCCTTTGAAGCTTGACAGCGAAACTATTTCACCAGATTTTGAAGGCAATATTAGTTCAGGAACAGGCATACCCACTTCCAACTCCTCTTCAAAAATTGCTAAATAAGCAATTGTTCTTTTATACAGGTCCTGAATACGATTATTTGCAGGAAACCGATTCCCCAGTTTTGAGATAAACTTTCTTAACGCCTGACGGTCAGAACCAAAATCTACATTATTATAAATGTACAGGGCAGCAGCAGGACTGGCAACCGTATCAACAAAATTTCTATAGTCCAATTGAATATTCAAGTATAGACTATCTGCTATACTGTGAGAATAACCAGGAGAATTCTCTAATGCTCTAATAGCAATTGCTTTCTCCCTAACATTAGACAAAAATCGATGCAACGAAATATTGGCACTTGATTTCTTGAATAGAAAATTTCCATTGTCCAGATAATTCAAATAAAGCTCGATCAGCGGCTCATCATTTATTAGTACAATATCAACACGGTGGTCTTTGGTATATATCCTAAAAAGTTCCTCTTCTGCTTGTGGTAGTTTGAAGAAAACATTTTCAACCCTTTCTTTGATAGCAACAGAATCTAAATGCTTTACTTGTTCATTTTCTGATGGTATATTATCAAGATACAAAACTTGGTTATAAGTGTTTTCGGCAACTATATTAACTTTTATCGTACCTGCAGTTTTTGTACCACATCCAAAAATAATAATGCAACCAAATAAAGAAATCAATAATAAATTAACCCGGAGATTCATGTTACAAATTACATTTTTCCTTATTAAAATCGAAAGTTGCACACCTTTCATACAAATTATTTTTCATGCCAATTCATATACCTGAATAAAACCAACCAGCTGTTCCCGTTGAAAACAAATGCAATCAGTGAGTGCAATATTTAAGAATTGTATTAAAACAATAAAAGGGGGCAAAAGCCCCCTTTTATTATAATTTAAGCGATTAAATTATTGTCTAGTCCATTTTTCATACATCTGACGCGTAAAATCATTTTGTGATGTTCCAGCGGCAGCGTTATAGCCATAATGAATGAAGAAAGACTTTGTTGCTGCATTATATGAGTTATTATAGGTAGAATGTACCCAAGGTGCTGTACCTGGGAATGCTGGTCCAGGGAATACAACTCCGCCTGGATTATCAGCAGTCATAAAACCATTAACTACAGTTGTAGCAGTAGTTCCAGTTCCTTCAAAATTAGTAAGAGCACCAGAACCACTAATGTCTACACGGAAAGTCCAACCACCTAAGTCACCAAGTTGACCTTGTACACGATTACCATTGATAGTTGAGAAATACTTAGTACCACCAATAGATCTAGGTGAAGAAGGGTGGAAGAAATAACCACTGATGTTATAGTTTGCTTCATAAATATTCTTGATCAAAATTGGAACAAGAATAGTTTGGAAGTTAACAGCAATTGCCTCACCACTAGCATCTGTCATAGTAAATGCTAACATGTTGAATTTTGTCAAATCAACTTTGTCAGGAAATATTTGGACTGGAATATATGCTTCATTTTGATCAGCAGGAATAGTAACCTTAAAGGCAGGTATTGAATACGCGCTAGTGTTCATTTTAACCCAGTTTGAACCGAATTTGGTATTAAAATTAGTGATAGCTGCATCATCTTCTTTAAAAGTCACTTCCAAAGCTTTGCCCAAAGGCTTGCTCCAGGAAACTCTTGCGTATACCCTAACTTCATAGGGAGTAGAAGAGAAATCCAATGCAATTGGTGCCGCAGCTTGAGTGCTAGGCCAGTTACCATTGGGTACCAGGACTACTGGCTTTATTGATTGGTCTGTATAGTCTGTGATAGCATCATCCTTCAGACATGAAGTCAGAAGCATAGTGGCCGCACAAACCAAACCTACTATTGATAATTTATTTTTCATGTGTCTAATTTATTTGAAAATTGATACTTAATGAATTACATATTAGTTCATCCACCAGATCTTACCTGTGAACTGATCTCCTGCGCTACGTCCAATTGTTGGAACGTTTGCTGTATTCAGGTTGATTTCTGCTTGTGGATACAATAAACGATAAGGAATTGTGCTTGATGTACGACCTGGATTCACTGACAAAGGAATGTTAGGGTAATTACCATTTCTTCTGTAATCAGTCCAAACTTCCAATGGAGTTGTAGCGTTCATAGCAACCCATTTCTGGAAAGCAATCAATTTAAGCTTATCAGGGGCTGATGCATAACTTATAGATGGAGTGTTGTTAGAAACAGCATTACTATACCATCCGGTAAATGATGCATCTGCAGCACCTAAAGAACCACCTGCATTTAACCAACGGAAAGATTCCTTAATTGCAGCTTGGTATGCAGCATCTGCGCTTCCAGAAATATAACCCCTTTGAGTAGCTTCAGCCTGAAGGAACATACTTTCTACTGAAGTAATAATCCACATTGGTTGGTTATACCCTTTAGTTAACCCTGTAGATGCTGAAGTAGCCGCACCATTGGTTGAAATACCACCTACTTGAGATACGTAGTTAGCGATCTGGTAAGGATATTGTACGTTATTGATTGGCAAACCATACTTATTACCACGATATGTTAAAGGTGATAATTGTGTGAACGGTTCTGCGCCACCTGAAGGAAATGCATTTACTGTTGGCTTATAGAAAAGTCCAAGACGAGGGTCATTGTAAAACTTCAATGTATCCATTGCAATTACATTGGCTCTCCAGAAGTCAGTTGCCTGACCACCTGTTTGTGCATTAAAACCAAAAGATGCATAAAAAGCATTTGGCTTATCGGTTGCATATCCCGGATTCAAAGAAGCACTTTCACCAGTTCCAAGGAAACCACTTCCTTCAGCTGCAATCTTTGCCATTTCAGCAGTGATATAAGACTGACGATCTGCACGGTTTGCTGGTGCATCAGTGAAAACGAAGCTTCAGCGTGTTACCGAATTTTGCCCACATGTCCTTGTCATCATGGAACATGATATCAGCATTTGCGATATTGATGTTATCAGCAATAACAGAACCTTTAATCAACAACATACCAGAGTCGATTTGCTTGATAAGGTCTTCGTAAACAGCTTTAGCATCATCATACTTAGGCTGGATAGCTTTCAACCCTTGTAATGCTTCAAAATAAGGGATATCATTATACATATCCACCAATTGAGCAAAGTTGTGGCTCTTCATAATCTTAGCCATACCCTCATAAAATCCTTGGCCGCGTTCTTTTGCAGCACGCTCCATGAATACATAGTCATATGCATTATCATAGATAGCATTGAAAGTACCAGCGCCGAAGTTTGTAGTGATATTGTAAGATTGCTCTTCAACACCAGGTGCATAGTTGGCACCAGGTGCCCAATAGCCTAACCAGTTATTCAGATAACCAAAACCGGTTCCTGTTCTGTTGGCAGTATTTAATAATGCAAAAGGAGCTACCAGGTCGGGAGAGATATTACTCTCAACGGCGTTATTAGGATCCTTATTGATGTCGAACCAGGCCTTCTTACATCCTGTGCCCAGGGTCGCCACCAGCGCGGTTCCGATAATTATTGTTTTAGAAAATAGTTTCATATCCTAGTTATTTTAAGTTGCTTATTAGAAGGTCAGGTTTACGTTAAAACCATAGATTCTTGTTGGAGGCGTTTGACCGATGGTAGTTGTACCAACAGCATTACCAGTTGTGTTTGCGAATTCAGGGTCAGTCCACTGATTGGTCTTAGGCCTGAACATCAACAGGTTCCTTCCAATAAGAGATAAACTTGCTTTCTTAACAACTTTACCATTACCTAACCAACGCTGAGGAAGGTCATAGCTCAATACTACTTCACGTAATTTCCAGAAAGCAGCACTTGTGTAATAGTTAGTTTGTGTGTTACGGAAACGACCTGCTTGGAGGAAGTCGTAATGTGCATTTGTTACTGCGATATTAGTATTGTCAACATATTTTCCAGTTCCATCTAAATAAACAGAGTTAGGGAAAACAAAACGCTGACGCATATTTGTAGCAGATAATGCATCGATACCAGTGAAACCTAAGTCAGCACCGATATTGTTGTAGATATAGTTACCACCACGATATTCAGCAACGATTTTCAAGGTAATACCATTCCAGTTCAGATCTGTATTCAAACCAACGATATAACGTGGGAGTGTACGACCGAAAATAGCAGTAGTAGGACTTTGAGATGGGTAACCGCTTATTGGATCAACGATTACTTTTCCAGTAGCTGGGTCTCTGTTCCAGTCAACCAGACGGTGAGTATAAGCAGGATATCCTTTAATAATCCAGGCTGTATTACCCACTGAAACCTCACTAAGGTCTTGATATACTTCCAGTACTTTACTGTCATTAGAAGTAAAGTTACCGCTGAAGTTCCAAGAGAATTTACCCATTTTCAAAAGTGGAGTCAGTTTCAAATCAAACTCCAAACCTTTGTTATAAAAACGAGCCGCATTCAACAAGGCACTTGTGTAACCTGTAGATTGAGAAATTCCAATTGGAATAATTTGATCGTTATTATTCTGATAATAATATGCCGCATCAAAAGAAACCCTATTGTCAAAGAAAGCTAATTCAGCACCAAACTCATAAGATTCAACAACCTCTGGACGGATGATTGGGTTATTTATACGACCATTAGCTGAGAAGCCAGGTAATGAACCAAATGGAAATCCACCACCTTGTCCGAAGTTAGATTCCAATTGGTAGATACCAGTGTTTACGTTACCAGCTTTGTTCCAGGCTGCTTTCAATTTAGCATAAGACAACACTTTATTGTTGCTTAAACCTTCGATTGCGTCTGTAAGAACAACTGATGCGTTAACACCTGGATAGAAATAAGAGTTGTTATCGAGTGGCAAACGAGAATCCCAGTCGTTACGACCAGTGAACTCAACGAAAGCCCAGTTCTTAAATCCTAAGCTGAAGCTACCGAATGTAGATAAAAGACGGCTGCGTGCATTGCTTTCACCAACACCTGGCTCACCAGTACGGTTACTTACGTTGAAAAGCGTTGGGATAACCAGGTTAGAACCTGATACGCTAACAGATTTAGAATATGTTTGACGAACCAATGTACCAGCCAGAGCCTTAACATTGAAATCACCGAAATCCTTATCTGCAGAAGCGATCAATTCGTTCTGAACACGGTTACCTAAAGAAGAACCATCACTCACAGATGCTTTCACGTTACCACCAGAGCTGATAGAACGGTTGCTGATTGCATACTGAGAATAGAAGATGGCACCAGAAGTATTTTTGTTAGATGCAGTAGATACAGTTGCACTAACACGGTTCATGATATTCAACCATTTCAATGGCTTGAAGTTGATTTCCATGTTACCAATCAAATCATCACTTCTACCTTTTCCCCGGAAACGAGCCAAATCCTCATAAGGGTTTGGATAATAGTCGTTGAAATAGGTGTTGTGATTTGCCCATGGGTTATTAATATAATCCTTATAAGATGTCAAAGGAACCTGTTGGGGAGTATTGATTACATACCAGTAAGTAGAACCGGATGTAGTGATATCATAAGAAGCAGTAGTATAAGAAAGGTTGGTTGCTACTCTTACTTTACCATAAGTCTTACCAGCGTTGATACGGAAAGTAGTTCTTCTTGCCTTATCGTCAGGAAGAACACCTTTTGTCAAAACGTCTTGTACAGACAAATAGAAATTAGAACGCTCATCACCTGAGTTCAGGGAGATATCGTTCTGAATAGTGATACCAGTATTAAAGAAACGCTTCTTTTCACCAGGAAGATAGCTATATGGAACTTTTTGTTCGTTACCATTCTCATCAGGACGGCCAAGGATAGTATCCTGACCATTGAAAAGAGCACCCCATGTTTGGTTCTCAATTGGGTCATAAACACCATCACCATATTGGTTGTAAGAAGAACCACTACCAAATGAAGTTTGCAGCTTTGGCATGAAAGCTACATCTTCAAATAATGTAGTGTTACCAATGCTGATCTGAGGCTTATTCCTTCCAGATCCTTTCTTGGTGGTTACAACGATTACACCGTTCACACCTTCAGGACCATATAAGGCAGCAGCGTTCGCACCTTTCAGTACGTTTACGTTTTCTACGTCGTTAGGATTGATAGAGTTGATGAACCCTAAACTGATAGGAGATCCATCCACAACTAACAAAGGCTGGTTATTACCAGTCAAAGAACGAATACCACGTAAAACGATACGGGTATTAGCGAATACACCATTATTAACAGTTGAAACGTTCAAGCCAGATACTTTACCTACCAGACCATTCTGAAGGTTAGTTACTTTGGCCTGAGTTAATTCAGCCGCTTTTACACGAGCTACTGAATAACCTAACTCTTTGGGCTGCTTAGACACACCCAGCGCGGTTACAACAACTTCTTGCAAAGCGCCTGTTTTTTCAAGAGACACGTTGTAAGCACTGCTGCTTCCAACAGCTACTTCCCTCTCTTTGCTACCAACAGCAGAAATCAGGATAACATCTCCTGTTTTTGCCTCGATGCGGAAGTTACCATTAGCATCAGTGGTTGTACCCTTGTTGGTACCCTTAATAGTTACAGATGCAAAAGGAATTGGGTCTCCTTTGTCATCCTTCACCTGACCGGTAATTACCCGGTTTTGTGCAAATACCGATACTGACCAGAGTACCAGCACTGCGAGCAGTGATAGAATTTTTCTCATGTGACTGTTAATTTTTAAAATTTTGGAGGCGTAAATGTAGGGATTTTGGATTTACTAAAAAAAATGTTAAAAGAGGGTATGGTCGCAATAAGCAAAAGACAAAAGGAATTGTTAATGTGCTGCAATAAATTTTAAAAAATCTTCAAAATCTTACAAGAATTTGAAATTTTAAATCGCTAGTAATCAAAAGATTGGGAAAATCACCAGCAAACCCATCATTATCTTGATTTCGCTCAACCGTTTGCGCAAATTTTAAAAAAAAACTTATATTGTTTTTTATTTTAATGTGATTGATTTTGGACAAATCAAGCCTCCCCAGCAAATACCATCGGAACCCCTGACCTGAAAATGCAGGTATAGAATTAGAATACAAAAGGTCATTTTCAAAAGCAAATACCCTGCTCTCATAACTATCTGTTTCAAACAGTTGCACACGCATAGTGAGGTCTGCAAAAGATCGTTGAGGCATGAAAAAAATATCCGTAAACGCTGAAAACCCATTCTGAACTTCCTTCCTATTATTATCAGGTAACCAATTCAAATCAAACCTCGTCCTGAAACGCCATTCCTTTGTTATATTATAATCCAATTGAAATCTGATTTGCTTTCGAACAATAGCCCCCACCTCCTCACGGGTACCAACAGTTCCTAATATTCGCTGATTTTGCCTCATCTCTATATCGCAAAACAAGATTAGCTGCCCGGGAAGGGGAATATGTAATCTGAAAAAGATAATCGATACCCATTCCAGGTTTATCTATCTGGTATTGCAACCAATGGAATTTGTAAAGATCCAGATAGCCATCTACCTGCCATCTGGTCCTGGGCCGGAATGTTATGCCCCAATACAGCCCACTTTCATTGCCTGGTTCCGTTTTTTCTGTAAATGCATTACTGAATAAGGATTGATATGCTTTATGCAGTCGCCGATAAAGAACTACCATGTCCATTTTACTATCAACGCTTATATAAACTCCTGGATAAAAGCTGGATTCCTCTTCGAATCAACAGCCCCTTCACCAAAAAATGAAAATTCCTGACAGTGTAACTATAATCAACACTATAATTGGCCCAATTGCTTCCTCTCATTGAATATAAATTGTAGGGCTCTGCTATTTTCTTAATCGGCATCGAAAATGAATACAGAACAGAATTAACCCCAGCCTTGAAAGAGCTTGCCTTGTATTGCACATTTCCACCAATTGTTGTTAATAGCAACTGCCCCCTATCCGATACTTCAATCCATGACCTGTGAAGTCCCGACTTTAAAATAGAACTCAACTCTGGCTTATACCCATTAGCACTATCCTTTCGAACATTACCATCTAATAAACGCACAGAAGCAAAAGCTGTCAAATGCCATAGCATTCTTTGTAAGCTCATTCCTGCCCCTCTGTGAAAATTATATTCCCCTGCAGAACTATATGGACGCAATACGGCTCCCTGCCTTTTCACTCCACTAATACTAGCCCCTTTCTTAAAAGCCAGTTGCTGCCATTGTATTAGCCCCTGTCCCATATTTACTGTAAAATCACCCAATGCAATTGCTTCTATAACACCCTGCTTTCTTGCATAAAAATGGAAAGAATAAAAATCAAACCCTTTCTGATTCCATTTAGTCAATAGTGGTTCTCCTGCATCTTTGTCTGCCAGCAATCCAAACTGCCATAAATTCCTATACTTATACTTATAGCGCGCTTGCATTGAGAATGGACTCCCTTCCCAATACTTATCACTTCCACTTTTTCGGCCCCAGCGAACCAATGCAAACTGTTCCCCATCCTGCCAGGAACCGAAATTGCCCGACAATAGGTTATCCGCATCCCGCAACCTGATAAAGGGCAACAACTTCCTGATGGTTTCCACATCCCAACCCGGAATGGCCTGTAACTCATATAAACTAACAAATGGACCTAACAATCTCCTATATTCGACAAAAGACGCTAACTGCCAATCTGTAAGTAACCCCGAATCTTCCCATTCGGAAACCGTAGCATCATTTATTGAAAGTGGATGATTCCGAAAATACTCCCGCTGCTGAATATACGAATCATCCTTTTCTACATCATCCGTCTCTGAAGCAATTTCAATACTCTCATTCAAGCCACCATTTTCCTGTGCTTTGACACTTGATGCAATACAAAAAAATGTCAGTATAAATAGGAACTGTTTCATGCTCCTTTCTTTTGAAGGGAAAACAACAGTAATACTCCCGGACTGAAACCTAGCTGGATATGATACTTACTACTGGCCTCCATCCTAAAAGATTTCCAACTCCAACCAGCAGTAACATAAGGAACACCCCCTTCCGTTAAATAACCAGCCCTGAAATAGAAACGTTCCAATAATTTATAAATAAGGTCAAATTCTACAGAGGCTTTCTGCTCCTGTACTTTTTTTAAATTAATAGCAATTAATACCTTGTCAGACAACTCACAGCCTAATCCCATTTTATATACCCAAGCTAATCGTTCCTCCGATTTACTGAATTCAGGATTGCCGGGATCGTTGATACTTACGCCGATAATTAATTTATTTGAAAGCCACCAGCATATACTTGCACCTGCCGAAATAACCGACGAATTACCATATCCTGTTGCATTTATACTGGTATAATTGAACTGAGCACCCAGTGATAGTTTCCCCAAATGCCTTGCATAGCCTAATGAAACCCTTCCTTCTCGGAATCCTTCCATTCCCCGGC
This sequence comes from Chitinophagaceae bacterium, assembly GCA_016721085.1. GTDB lineage: Bacteria > Bacteroidota > Bacteroidia > Chitinophagales > Chitinophagaceae > Endoryza. The sequence goes on from JADKJI010000049.1 coordinate 44,503, forward strand.
TGTTCAAAAGAACACCCACTCCAGAATGGCTAAGCGGGAAAGCAATAACTGCTGAAAAAGTGTTTAATTCCTGAAGACCAAAATGCTTTTCTGAAAATAAAAAACCGGCAATATTTTTTGCTGGGCAAAAGCTGCCGGATGCTGGAAACAATTGATAGGATCTGAAAACCGGTCGGTAACAAGCATCGCAGATTCAACTGGAACTGAAAAAGGATGTATTGATTGACCCAATAGGCCCTGCGCCCAAAATATCCCTGCTACACACAAACCCTTCATACACGCGATATTTAGAGCGAAAAATTAGCAAAGGATGCCGGACTAGAAAAAAATATACAAATTTAATTAGGTGCTTTTGGGAAGGTTTGGTTGTAAACCTACCTTTGCGCCATGCAAATTTTAGATGGTAACCTGGTTTCAAAAGCCACCCGTGACGAACTCAAGATAAAAGTGGCTCAATTAGTAGCCGAAGGACGAAAAGTGCCGCATTTAGCCGCCATCCTGGTAGGGTCAAATGGAGCCAGCGAAACTTATGTTGGTAGTAAAGTGAAAACCTGTGAAGAAATTGGTTACAAATCTACCCTGATTCGTCTGGAAGAAACCATAAGTGAATTCAAATTGCTAACTGCCATTGAAGAATTAAATAATGATCCGGATATAGATGGCATATTGGTGCAATTACCCCTCCCTAAGCATATCTCCGACGAAAAAGTCATAAATGCCATTGACGCATCAAAGGATGTGGATGGATTTCACCCAGTTAGTGTTGGTAAAATGGTACAAGGACTTCCTACTTTTATTCCTGCAACACCACATGGAGTAATGCTGATGCTGGAACATTATAAAATCGACACCAAGGGAAAAAATGCTGTGGTAATTGGACGCAGCAATATTGTTGGCCGACCTATGAGTATCTTACTAAGTGCTAATACACAGCCAGGAAATTGCACTGTAACTATATGCCATTCTCATACAAAGAACCTCAAAGAAATATGTAAGGAAGCCGATATTCTGGTTGCAGCTTTAGGTCGCCCAGAATTTGTAACAGCCGATATGGTTAAAGAAGGGGCGGTAGTTATAGATGTTGGAATTACAAGAGTAGAAGATACTACTAAGAAAAAAGGCTTTTCACTGAAAGGGGATGTTAAATACGATGAAGTGGCACCACTTTGTTCTTACATTACACCAGTACCTGGTGGTGTGGGACCAATGACTATTGCCGCATTGATGAAAAATACTTTCAGGGCTTGTCAGGATAAGAATTGATTTCAACAGGAAGCCAATCTTCAAATTTTATGTCAACAACTTTAAAAGAGCGCAGTACTGTACTTCCAGTAATGGAATCTTTCTACACCCTGCAGGGCGAAGGATACCATCAAGGGAGAGCTGCTTATTTTATAAGGCTCGGTGGTTGTGATGTTGGTTGTGTTTGGTGCGATGTAAAAGAAAGTTGGGATGCTGAAAAACATCCAAAACGAAGCATTGAAAGCTTAGTGGAGGAAGTAAAACAAACACCTGCTCAACTCGTTGTAATTACAGGTGGCGAACCTTTGATGCATGATCTTGAGGCACTGACTGCTGCCCTTCAATCGGCAGGATTTGAAACAAATATAGAAACCTCCGGCTCCCACCCACTGAGTGGCCATTGGAATTGGATCTGTCTTTCTCCAAAAAAATTCAAGGAACCCCTTCCAGATATACTACCTTTTACTAATGAATTAAAAGTCGTGATTTTCAACAAAACCGACTTCGATTGGGCTGAAAAATATGGTGCCTTGGTAAAGGCAGACTGCAAACTGTATCTCCAGCCAGAATGGGATAAAAAAGAGATAGTTACCCCTCTGATTATAGATTATATCAAAGCAAATCCACGCTGGGAACTCTCCCTTCAGGTTCATAAGTATATTAATGTACCCTGAACAACATAAAAGCTAATTATCACCGTTTTAAGAAAGTTCATACCTCCGAAATGGCATTTTTTACGTCATAGTATTGAATGCACTATTTGTACTAAATTGAAGCAATGAAAGCAATCGCTGCCTTTATATCGGTTTTTCTGTTTGGCTTTACCGCTTTCGGTCAATATGACCCGGAAAAAGTAAATAAAAAAGCAGCAGCTCTTTACGAAAAAGCAATGGCAAGAGCTCAGGAAGATGATTTTAAAGGTGGGATAAAATTATTGGAAGAGGCTGTAAAGATCGACCCGGGATTTGCTGATGGCTTTCTATCAATTGCCGGAATGTTCGGAGAACAAAAAGCATACGATTCAGCAATATTTTATTATCAGAAAGCAAAGAATATTGATAGCATCTATTTCAAGGACTACAACCTCCCGTTTTCTATAAATATCGCTGGCAAAGGAGATTTTGAAAAAGCAATTGGGGCCATCACTGATTTCTTATCGATTCCAAACCTGAATGAAAAAAGCATAAAAGCCGGTGAATTCAGAAAAAGGAGTTATCAATTCGGTATAGATTATCCAAAAGGTAAAAACCTGGAGCAATACCTTTTTAAGCCTATTAATATGGGCGATAGTATCAATAGCGCTGTTTCTGAATATTATCCAACACTCACCCTTGATAGTAAAGAATTCATCTTTACCCGAAGAGTGAAAAATTTTAATGAAGACTTCTATGGATCAAAATTATTACCCGACGGAAAATGGAGTAAAGCACAACCACTAGAAGGAAATATTAATACAGCTTTGAACGAAGGTGCTCAGAATATTTCACAAGATGGACAATGGTTGATTTTTACTGGATGTAATCTACCTGATGGATTAGGCAGCTGCGATTTGTACATATCTTATCAGACAAATGAAGGTTGGAGCACTCCTGAAAATCTCGGCTACATCGTAAATACAGAATTCTGGGAATCGGCCCCATCCCTTTCTCCAGATAAACGGGATTTATATTTTGCAAGCCGTCGCCCAGGTGGCTATGGCGGAAGTGATATCTACATCTGTCACCGGCTACCAAATGGTCGATTCAGTGAGCCTGAAAATCTTGGATCGACTATCAATACTTCTGGTGATGAAAGCTGTCCATTCATCCATGCCGATAACCAAACCCTCTACTACACTTCGAATGGGCATTTAGGTTATGGTGGCGATGATCTTTTCTTCTCGAAGAAAGGACCAAAAGGATCATGGAGTAGTCCTACAAATCTTGGCTATCCCATAAACACCATCGAAAACGAGGGAAGTCTTGTTATAGCGGCAGATGGCAAAACAGCCTACTATGCCAGCGACCGTAGTGATAGCCATGGTAATCTTGATTTGTACACTTTTGAATTGAGAAGCGATATCCGTCCATCAAGAACTCTATGGATAAAAGGAAAAGTATATGATAAGAAAACCGGTAAAGGACTTCCATCAGCGGTTGAATTAACGGAATTATCTGGAAAGGAAATATCCAGCAAAGTACAAACAGACGAAAACGGAAATTATCTAATTACTTTACCGATTGGCAAAGACTACGCCTTCAATGTGAATCGTAAAGGATATCTTTTCTATTCAGCCAATTTCCCGATGAGTCAGAAAAGTCCCGATAGCACTTATAACGTCGACATCCCTTTACAACCTATCGAACTCAATGCCTCCATTGTTCTTAAAAACATTTTCTTCGATAGCAAGATGTTTGAACTCAAAACAGAATCCACCACCGAACTCGATAATGTGGTGCAATTGCTGAAAGACAATCCTACTTTAAAAATTGAAATAAGCGGACATACCGATAACATCGGCAAGGCAGATGACAACCTTCAACTATCAGAAAAAAGAGCTCAATCTGTCGTGAAATATCTTGCACTTAAAGGAATTGCTCCTGAACGCTTAAGCAGCAAAGGCTATGGTGCCACCCTGCCTGTTGCACCTAATACTACTGAAGAAGGCAGGTCACAGAATAGGAGGACGGAGTTGAAGATACTCAGCAGGTAATGGAAGGTTAATAGGTTCAAGATGTTCCATAAGTTCAAGAGGTTCCAACCCCTAAGGGGAGGCGAGGCTTAAACGGAAAAAAAAAAAAAATAAGAATTTTAGGGGGGGGGGGGGGGGGGGTTTCCCGGCCTTCTCTGTAAACTAGGGAATATTTTGAACCAACTCTCGAACGTACCTAGCTCGCCCTCTGAGGAAATGTATTGGCTGTTCATTCTCAAATTTTCAAATCTTCAAATTATCAAATTTGTATTTTACAGTTGTACCTCACCCCTTTTCCTCTCTCAACAATTCCGCACTCACAGTAACTTGTCCCCGCAATGAAAACAAATTATACGGAGGACTTAGTGTTTCAGATTGCACTCACAAAAGTGCCGCAGGTGGGTTGTGTACAAGCCCGTCAATTAATTGAAGAATTGGGTTCTGCAAAAGCCATATTCCATTCCAAACGAACAGATCTGGAAAGAATAAATGGCATTGGGGAAGTGAGGGCCAGAAGCATAAAATCGTACAAAAACTTTATCGAGGCAGAAAAAGAAGTTGGCTTCCTTACTAAACATGCCATACAACCGCTTTTTATAAATGACCCCGATTACCCAAAAAGATTATTGAATTGCTACGACCCTCCTACCCTGCTGTTTTATAAAGGGGCAGCAGATCTGAATTCTCAAAAGGTGGTTTCAGTAATAGGCACCCGCCACCATTCAGATTATGGGAAACAATTGACGGAATCGCTGATATCGGATCTTTCCTCACAACAAATCCTGATTGTAAGCGGATTAGCATTCGGAATCGATGCGCTGGCACATAAAAATGCTTTGAAAAAAGGGTTGCCAACGGTTGGGGTGCTGGCACATGGACTGGATACAATATATCCTCCACAACATCGATCTCTGGCAAAAGAGATGGTACATGCGGGAGGAGGCTTACTAACAGAATTCGGCTCTAATCAACCACCAGACAAACACCATTTCCCAACGCGTAACAGGATTGTTGCAGGCATGTGTGATGCTGTTATCGTAATTGAATCAGGTGAAAAAGGGGGAAGTATGGTAACAGCCGAATTAGCAAATGGATATAACAAAGATGTTTTTGCCTTTCCGGGAAAA
>JADKJI010000050.1 GCA_016721085.1 Chitinophagaceae bacterium
CCAATCCCAACTCGAAATCCAGGAACAAACCCTTCAACAAGTAAGTAGAGAGCTTCATGACAATCTCGGCATCTCTGCAAGCCTTGTGAAAATTCATCTTACCACCCTCCCTTTAGAAAATCCTGAACTCCTACCAGTCAAAGTCGAAGAAACCAAGGACCTGGTTAGGCAGTTGATAACTGATATCAAGGCATTATCGGTTCGGTTAGATGGTGATAGGGTAGGAAGGGTCGGATTGATTAAATCCATTGGAACTGAAATCGAAAGAATCAATAAAACAGGCCAGTTTATTGCAACCCTTACCTATGACGGATCAATTCCAGACATTGATCCTGGTAAAGCCACTATCCTATACCGTATGGTGCAAGAGATTCTTAATAATGCGGTTAAGCACAGTCAGGCTAAAAACATAAATGTTAACGTTCAAACCTCGGATAAAAACCTTACATTAGCTATATCCGATGACGGCTGCGGTTTTGATTGGGAAGCAAAGAGCAATAGCGGCGGGGCGGGACTGTTTAACCTGACTAACAGAGCAAACCTGATACAGGCAGTTCTCTCTTTTAATAGCGTAGCTGGCAACGGAACAACTGTAACGATAGAATTGCCCATCACCTAAGCCATGCCGCCAACCAACTCTGTTAGTATCGCCCTAGTGGACGATCATAAACTATTTCGTAAAGGTCTGATTAGCCTTATTGAAATGGTCGGAAGCCACTATTCAGTAGTATTCGAAGCCGATAATGGCATCGATATGCAGGCTAAGTTGAAGAAATCTCCCTCCCCCGACATTTTATTGATGGATATCAATATGCCCAACATGGATGGCTATGAAAGCGTGAAATGGCTATCGCAACATCATCCCCTTACAAAAGTCTTGGTGGTTAGTATGATTGAGAAAGATGAAACCATCGTTCGAATGCTGAAAATGGGAGTAAAGGGGTATCTCAGTAAGGATGTTGAACCAAAAGAACTAGGCGAAGCACTGCATGCCGTTATGCATAAAGGTTTTTATTATACAGACTTCATTACTGGTAAGCTGGTCCACTCCTTACAATTAGGATCAGAAAATACAAATGGACATAGTGTTCCTCCTATAAACGATCGGGAAATGGAATTCCTTAAACTCGCTTGCAGCGAAATGACCTATAATGAAATTGCTGGCAAGATGTTCCTCAGTCCCAAAACTATCGATGGCTACCGAAATGCTCTTTTTGAGAAACTCAATGTTAAGAGCAGGGTGGGCTTGGCATTGTATGCGGTGAAGAATGGTATTGTGCAATTATAAATGCTCCCATAAGGATAAGATTTTCACGCAAAGACGCTAAGGAATGCTTTTTATTGGCCATATTTCCGTTAGAACTTAAGGCGCAAGGGGGTTTTCGAGATGACATCTCGGGAGATGTCATCTGAAGAGGGTTTCCCCGTTTTTTCCGTTGTTTTCCTTAATATTAACAACCGCTTTGCAAAGCGTTTGTATACTATCTCTATTTGTAAAAACGACTTCTCTATGTGTTAAGCTTATATTTAATACAGTGGCCGGGAAAGCGGAAAAACGGTAAGTAGTTTGTTTTTTTCGAGTTACGGATTTTAAGTATTTAGTTTGTCTCTATCATATAGGAATCAAACTTAAAACGTATAACTTACAACTTACTACTCCCCAAAACTCATATGCGATCCATCTCCTGCCTTGTTGTTAGCTGGCTTTTCGCTGTCACCTGTTATTCGCAGGTAACAAGAGCATTGGTGATTGGAATAGATACCTATTCTCCACCTCAGGGGATAAAAGTTTCGATAAATAATGACCGTCAGACTTTTCCCAACCTCAGCGGCTGTAAAAACGACGCGATTGCTATCAGTTCTGTATTGCAAACTCATTTTTCTGTATCACAAAAGAATATCGATACCTTATATAACAGGGAAGCTACACGAGATAATATAGTAGGTAAACTGAAACAACTGCTTGATAATAGTCGTGAGAACGATTTGGTTTTTCTATTTTATGCCGGACATGGAAGCCAGGTCAATAATTCACTTTCTTCAGAACCGGATAAGAAAGATGAAACGATTGTTCCTTCCAATGCATGGACAAAACCAGGAATGGATATAACAGATAAAGAGCTCGCAAGAATATTTAATCAGTTTATTGACAAAGGCATAAAATTGATTGCTGTATTTGATTGTTGTCACAGCGGCTCTATGTCAAGAGCACCTGTATTTGATATGCCAGTATCCAGGTATATCAAAGGCAGTCTGTTTGACACAAAGGATTCTTCTGGCTTTATTCCTCCTGAACAAAGACGGGATGGCGACTTTATTTTTCTTTCGGCTTCTCAGGATAATGAATCAGCTGTTGAACAGTATGATGGAAACGGAATTCCTCACGGTGCATTTACAAATGCTTTTTTACAGTCAATTTATCAGCAAGGTGCAAATGCTTCGGTAAGTAACTTATTTCTGGCTGCAAGATCCATACTAAAAGCAAATGGAAAGAAACAGGAGCCTGTTTTAGCTGGCTCTCAAAAATGGCTGTTTAGAACATTGCTCAATAGCGATATCCAACAATCTTCCAGCACAGTATTGATACCTGCTATCGGAAATAACAAAGAGTATATTGAAATAGGAGCTGGGTATGCACAAGAGCTCAATATTGGAAATGAACTTATTTGTATTTTATCGGGGAATGATACCATATTACTAAGAATTGATACAGTACTCTCCATAACCAATTCATGGGCTAGTGTTATTAAAGGAGATAAATCTAAAATCAAATCGGGTCAGTTGTTTGAAATCAGCAATTGGATGTCAAGGCAGACTCCATTGCTTTCTGTTTATTTCCCTGATCATTCATATTCTGAAATGGATATTCAAAAGATAACTGCTATCGGAAGAATATTGAATCAACAACTTCCAAAGCAATTCATTAATGATCTTTCTGATTCTGATCCTGAGATAAGTTTCTTTTTTATAAAAGGGCAATGTTGGATGAATGATGCAGGCCGCCAATTGGTACTTGTGAAGAAAACTGACCCTGCTTCATTGATGGCAATAATTGGTAAGAAAACATTTTATTTTGATATTCCACTATCTGATAAATTCAGAAACATATTAAAAAATCGTCTGGGTAAGAATGCGAATATTCAAATAGTGACCAATTCTTCGGAGGCTCAATATGTTTTATTCGGGTCGTTGAATAATAATCAACATTTGGCTTATGGCTGGCGAAGAACACAGGCCACAGCTAAGGATAGTCTCGAAAACATGCCTGTACAAACGAGATCTTTTAGCCTACAAGAGAATAATGATTTTTCTTACAGTTCAAATTCGGACAGTCTGGCATTAATGGCAGCACGACTCTCAAAAGTAAGAGCCTGGTTGCAGCTAACTGGTCCTAAAACAACAGAACTATTTCCTTATCATTTGGAATTAAGACATAAAGGAAGTAATGCTATAATTGATACAATGCCTTTCAGGGTTGATGATGAAGTGACACTTTACCTGGTTGAAGAGTATGGAGCTTTAAAAACTTCAAAAAGGAAATACGTCTATTCTTTCATTATAGATAAGGAGGGAACTATGACTTTATTATATCCCAACCCATCAAAAGGGAATGTTGAGAATCGATTCCCACAAATAAATGCTAATTCAAGAAAGGAAAATGTGGAACTGATCAACTTCAGCATCGGTATTCCAACAGGTACTGATACCTATTTTCTGTTAGCTACTGATGAGCCCATTCAACAGTATGCATTATTGTTTAATCAAACAGGTACCCGTTCGGTCAATGTAGCGGAAGACACAAATCCATTGAGAGACCTAATTAATCTTGGTAATGAACAAAAGACAAGAAATATATCTAAGACACCAAAAAACTGGACGTTAAGTAAGTTATCAATTAAAACTATTTATTGATGAAGAGGGCAAAGTTTTATTTACTCATTGTGATACTGGCGATAAATAATCCAGTTGGGGCCCAGAAGTGGAAGCAATATGCTGATAGTGCCCTTATTTATCAGCAAGAAGAAGAGGTTGAAAAAGCAACACCCCTTTGGATAAGAGCAAAAGAAAATTTGCCTTCAGATTCTTTGTATTCTGTCACCTCCATTTTTATAAACAATACCATTGGAGATAATTATTTTTTATTAAGCCAGAACAATAAAGCAGCACCTTTTTATATTGAAACTTTGCAGGGTATGCAAAGAAATTATTCATTTTATCAGAAAAGATACGCTGGAATTGCAGACACTTTAGGACAAATATATTTTAATGGAGATGCTAGTAAGGCGGCGTTTTATTTTTTAAAAGCAAAAAATATTCGAGATACAGTATTTGGGAAAAGCAGTGCTTTATATGCAAATAGCTGCAATAATCTTGGAAACCTTTATGGAAAGATAGGTAAGTACGATAGTGCAGAAATTTTATACCGCGAATCAAAGGCTATACGGGAAAAATTATTTTCAAGAACCCATCCCGATTATGCTCAAAGCTGTAATAATCTCTCCGATGTATTACGGAAGACCGGCCATTTTGAAGAAGCTGAGCCATTGGCATTAGAAGCTATTGCTATCAGGGCAAAATTAGCTCCTGAAAAGCAGCATCGATTGTATGCCATCAGCTGTAACAATCTTGCCAATCTTTATAAGGATATGGGGCAGTTTGAAAAAGCCGCCGCACTATATATTGAAGCGAAAGATATACGGGCTAAGATAAAACCTGAGAAGCAGCATGCTTCTTATGCGGAAACTACGAATGCTTTGGCAGGACTATATTATCAGATGGGAGAGCCTGAAAAAGCTGAAGCTCTTTATTTTGAAGTAAAGAAGATAAGAGAGATAATAATGGCACTCAAAGTTTTGAGTATGCTCAGATACTGAACAATCTGGCTCTTTTATACCTTGATGGACATATGCTGGACAAAGCGGAGCCATTAGCCTTTCAGGCAAATGAAATTTGGAAAGAAATGCTGGAAGAAGATGATCCGAGCCTGATAATCAACAATAATCTTTTAGGAAGTATTTATCAGGCAAAGGGAGATTATACAAAAGCTATTAGTTATCTCATGCAAGCGAGAGAGCAGTGGAAGAAGACTATTGGTAGCGACCATCCAAGCTTCACACAAAATGCAATGAGCCTTGCATCGATATATTGGAAAAAAAATGAGTTAAAAAAGCCAGTAAGTTATATAGCGAAGCATTTCAATTACAGTATCAACAAATCAGAAAGCTCTTTAGGTTTACTAACGAGTTGGAAAAGGAGCAATTCCTGAAGAATATAAATGGATCAGGCGATGAGATGTATTCGTTCCAATACAGCATGATGCCTCGAAACAAAGCAGGAGACGCCTATACTATTTCATTATTGAACCGTAATCTTATTCTTGAATCATCGATCGGCCTGAAGGAATATATTTTTAAGAATAAGGATACTTCTCTTGCTAACAAGTATCAGCAATGGAATAATATTAAAAAACAGATTTCTTTATTGTATTCAAGGAATGATGGGTTGCAGGTAAAGCAGATAGCTACTCTGGACGAGGCTGCCGATAAACTTGGAGAAGGAACTGACCCGAAATATGTCGGCAACAACAATTGCAAATAAAGTACCGGTAAACTGGAAACAGATCCAAAAAAAATTATCTTCAACCGAAGCTGCCATTGAGTTCATCGAGTTTCAATATTATGATGGGAAGAATTGGACTGATAGTGTGTATTATGCAGCGTTGGTATTACGGAAGGATAGGCCGGAGCCTGTAATGGTCCCATTATTCGAAACAAGAACCTTCGATAACTTTACAAAGGAATTGAATAATGGGTCAGGTAGCGATGCTATTGGCCTGTTTTATACCAGGGGAGCAAAAATTGGCAATACAACATCTCAAAAGAAAGATATAGCAGGATGGCTATGGAAGCCACTGGAAAATTATTTAGCTGGTATTGATAAGATATTTTTTGCTCCAGTAGGAAAGCTTCATCGAATATCTTTTGCGGCATTACCTATTAATGACAAACAATTATTAAGTGAGAAATACCAGTTGGTACAGCTTAATACTACAGCTTCCATTCTTCTTAAGGAAGAATTGCATATTACAAAGAAGGATCAATTGGTAGTCTATGGTGCTATCGATTATGATAGTACGGATATAGAAAAAAATGAAAGCAGCCTTCGCGGCGCTACCAGAGCAGCTCCTTATATTGTAAGAGGTGCTTCAGGATTCGATTATCTACCCGGAACATTGACTGAAATAGATGCTGTACTAAAAATTGGAATCAATGCCGGGATGAAAGTCAATGTATTAAAAGGAAAAGATGCCACAGAGAATTCTTTCAAAGCAATGGATATGAATACTGGAGTAGCTGTTATTCATTTGGCTACTCATGGTTATTATTTTCCAGAGGCATCTGTTTTGGAGAAGGGTAATGATTTCAAGCAAAACAGATTCCAACAATCTATACATCCATTACTTCGATCAGGTGTTGTTTTGGCAGGTGCCAATTTCAGTTGGAAGGGGGGTGATGCTGGAAATCGGGAAGATGGTATATTGACAGGATTGGAAGTTGCCAACCTATACTTACCCAATACAAAGCTTGTGGTGCTTTCTGCTTGCGAAACGGCTTTAGGCGATATTAAGGGGACAGAGGGAGTTTATGGATTACAGAGGGCTTTCAAGATGGCCGGTGTAAAATATCTGCTGATGAGTTTATGGGAAGTACCAGATACCGAAACAGCTGAGTTTATGGAGTTGTTGTATAAGAACCTGTTAGCGCAGCAATCAATCGAAAATGCATTTAAAAAAACACAGCATTTGATGCAGATCAAATATCGGAATGAGCCATATAAGTGGGGGGCATGGGTATTGATTTATTAGTAATAATGCTAATATCAATTCATGTTATTATTCATTGCATTTGTTAATAGGATATAATCAAATTAATTCTGTACTTTTCGTTTCATATCTCCTTCGAATAGCCACAATTGTTCCCTTGTATTTGTTTCCTTTTAATGGGTTCGCCAACATTTTTGCCAAAGAATATTTTAAGCAAGATTTTTCTTTACAATTTTGATATTTAAGATCAAGCTGTTTGTTTCTATCAATTGAAAATGAAATTTTCTGGTGCTGAATATTCAGTAATACATTATTGATGAAGTTTATGAAGAATAGCTTTCAACATCATTTGATTATATATAATAGCCGCTTATTATTATGCATATTGGTTTTACTATTTGCATTTTCTGTAAGCAAAGCTCAGGTATCTTGTGGTCCGGTTTTTATTCAGAATGTATGTATAACAAATAGCGCATCAATTGGTACCTCCACTGAATTAAGTGCTAGTTATTTTTGGTTTAAGGATGGAAAACCCAAAAGGGGTCCAATTGCGGGTGATGGTGGTGCTGTGAGTTTTAGTTTTCCCATTACTTCAATAGAAGATGCCGGTAATTACACCATTGAACAAACAAAGAATGGTATTGTAACATGTGTACAGAATATTCAAGTTGTACTAGTACCTCTTCCAGAAATTCAGGTATTAACGGGAGCAAGCCTACTCTGTAATGGAGAAACAACATTATCGCTTTCAAATTCAGAAGCTGGAGTTATATATGTACTTTATTGTAACAATTCATTTGTAACATATGAATCAAGAACAATAGGAGGTGCCTTCAGTTTCACTCCGGTAAGTCAGGAAGGTGTATATAGTGTTAGGGCCTACAAAATAAGTTGTAATAGTAACGCTATAATTGAGTTCGGAAATGTTACAGTATATCAAAATTTACCAAGGCCGGTTATTAATTCGACCACTACTACAAGTGCCATTATTAATTGGACTGCAACCGGTTCATATATACTTGAATACGGTCCGAAAGGTTTTTTCCCAGGATTTGATGCAACTGCCGGTATAGGTGGTACTATCATAAATACAAATTCCGCATCTGTAACTCTAAGTGGGTTGGTTTCAGGAAATTCATATGATGTGTATTTTCGCCAATCCTGTTCTCCGGGAGTGTATGTAAGTTCACCCGTCAGAACATTTACAACTGACTGTTCAGCAATTACCAGTTTCCCTTATAGCCAGGGATTTGAAACTACTCCCATCTTAGGGGTACCAATATGTTGGAAATCTAATTATACCGATTTCGATAGTGATCTTGATTATTTCATGTCTACAGGATTTCAAAGGAGTGGCTCCAATTACATATATGGACAAAGAGGTTGGTTGATATTACCAAGGATGACATTAACTGGTAATCAGCGTCTTCGTTTTTTTACTAATTCAAGCACATCTACCGCAATTTATAATGTAAAGATTTCAACAGGAACAAATGCAATATCCTCTTTCACAACGAATTTATTGACAGATACTATTTTTCAGGTTGGATATAGGGAAAAGAATATAAATCTTTCTGCTTATACAGGATCTGTTTATATAGCTATTCAGGAAGTATCAGGTGCTATAAGGTTTGATGATTTTACTATTGAGAATATTCCTGCTTGTCCCGGCCCTTCATATATAAAAACAACATCAGTTACTACCAGTACAGCACAAGTTAACTGGACGGGTACAGGTAGTTTTATAATTGAGTATGGGTTAGCGGGGTTCACTCCAGGTACAACTAATACTCCGGGAGTAGGCGGTACTATAGTTACGAGTACAGCAAATACACTGACACTTACGGGACTTTCAACAAATACTAATTATGATGTTTACCTGCGGCAGAATTGCACAGCCTCTTCCAATGGCTATAGTACTAATTCATCAAAAGTTGGATTTTCCACTTTCCTGAATTGCGCAACTGCGACTGTACTCAGCACATGCGTTAACATAACTGCTTCTGTAATATCAGGGACGGGGCAATATGATTTTAGTGGTACTTATCCAGTTAATTCTAACGGCAAAAGTACTCTAGGTAAGGAACTTTTATATCAATTCACTCCTGCAACTACTGGTGTTTATTATTTAGATGTATCAACCTCCGGACTGCAGTTTGTTAGTTATCTATATAAACCAGCAGCTTCAGGATGTTCAAATACTGGCTGGATTGGAATAAACAGCATCAATAGGGATAATATGGGAAAACATCCCATTGGTGTTCTTCAGGCAGGAACTACTTATCTGTTTATACTGGACAATGAAAATTCGAGCGATAATTTCAATCAGACTTTTAAAATATGTCTATCTTCTGTTGGCGGTGGAGCTTGTACTAAAATATTCTCCCGTCCCATACCACCCAATAGCCCGAAAAAGGAATACTTGTTAGATGATTCCGGCGGTGTGATAGCCGAATTGGATTTCAGTGCTTCTTCTACAGCACCTGGTGATATCATTTATACAACATATGTTAATATTGGTTCTCCGGTTTTAAAGGATAAGGATAAGAAAGAATACTTGAAGCATACTTTCAATATTATTCCGGCAAATAATGCTATTTCGGGTTCTATGGGAATAAGGTTGTATATTAATAATTTGATATTGCAAGATTTAATTAATGACCCGGATGATGGTATAGCAGATGTAAATTCTGTCGCAGATCTGGGTGTAACATTAATGAGTGGACAGTTTTGTTCATTTTCTTTCAATCCCATTACACCAGGGGTTTATATATTGCCTTCCTCCAGTGGAGCCTATAACGGCACAAGTTCATTTGTACAGTTTTCAACTTCAACAATGGGAGCTTTTTATCTCAACGGCGGAGGTTTACCATTAACTCCAGGAGATAATGTTTTGTGTCAGGGCAGTAGTGTAGTTTTCTCTGTACCTGATAAAGGCGTAGGCACTACCTATCAATGGCAAGTAGATCAGGGTTTTGGGTTTACAGATTTAAGTAACCTTGGAGTTTATTCTGGCGTAACTACAAAATCATTACTGTTACTATTACCTCCTACATCTTATTACGGATTTAAATACCGTTGTATTTCGGTACAAGGCGGTAATACAACGATAAGCCCTATTACAACGCTTAAGTTCAGCATTACATGGACGGGAGCTTTTGATTCTAATTGGGAGGATCCCAAAAACTGGGATTGTTCAGCTTATCCCAATTATCACACTCCTGATGCAAACACAGATGTAATTATTGCGTCTGGTACACTAAATGATCCAGTAATCAGTAATAACTTATCATGTCGATCTCTTACACTTAAAACTGGGGCTACACTTACCATTGACCCTGGTTATAAGTTGACGATTACAGGGAAAGGGAATTGAAAAAGGGATTAGTAGTTAATTCAGGATGTCATCTTGTGTAAGAAACAACTAGTATTTTACAACTATTGCCGCGTCAAATAAAAGGCTATAAATACTCAATTAATTGTAATCCAAAAGAGTAAATGATTTGAGAAAAAGTTATTTTGTTGAAGTTGTATTTTACACGGGATGTCATCTTGTGTAAAATACAACCACCATTTTTTGACTAGACATAATATTTTTATCTTGTTCCTGAATTAAACCAGCACCGAATGACCCCTCAACAACTCCAGCAATCCATCCATAAAATAATCGAATCTCTTTCTGATCTGATTCCTACCTATAAGGAAAGTAAAATAGACTGGAATATTACCGAAGGGAATGTGGCCGTTTGTATCATCGACGATGCAGGTAATGTTTTTGGAAAAATTTGGGGCGATAATAAGATCAAAGGACGGAGAGTATACGATATAGCTTACCGAAAAGCCTCACAGGTTTGGATCACTGGTTATAAGACGGGTGAATTCGAGCGACTTGTTTTCACAGACCAGATTAACTATCGTGAGTTTGGTATTGATTTACCAGACCTGATGGGATGGGAAGGCGGACAGCCCATTCAGCTCGATGCAGAAACAAAAATCTATTGCGGATTCAGTGGTTTTAAAGGAGTTACTGATGTAGCAATTGTAAAGAAGGCAGTAGGTTTAATTTAAGTATCTTCTCGACATTCCTAATTTATAGAAGTAGAAGAAACCCCTTATAGAACAAATTCTAAAAGGCTTCATCGAGATTTTTCTTAACAATAGAAGTCGCTATTTCCCCTATAGTTTTAGTATATTTAATAAGCATCATCGCTTATTAACCATAAACCTTCTGCTATGAGATTCAAAAATGACACCGGTTCATTGAAATTATATTTCGTGGCCGGTACCCAAACTGTATTGATGGCTTTCGATCTTCCGGAAGCTAAAGTTAAAGGATCAGACTTCATGGGCTTCAGCATAGAACGGACCGATGCTGAAGGGAAAAAACAACTTCTCAATGGGTCAAAACATTTCGACTCACTGATACATGATAGTAATATCACAGATCCAAAAATTAAATATGCTTCACTTGTCCAGGCTTTTTTCTGGAAAGACTATCTGGCAGACCCGGGTCAAGAGTATACCTATAAAGTAAGTGCCATGTATGGAACCGCACTCCATTTTGCTCCTAAATACACGAGTTCTATTACCATCTCCACGGAAGAACTTAATAAGGGGAAGCACTCTGTATACTTTAACTATGGGGTTACTGGCTCTCAGGGATATGCGAAAAATAAAGAATTCGGGAATAAGCGGGTTTCTGAACTTGGAAAGGATGCCTATGCCAAGGCACTTTCTTACCTGAGCCGGGAATTATATAATGAAGGCCTAACTGGATTTTTGAAGCAGGCAAAAACAAAAAGCACTCTCTATATTGTGCTTTTTATGAAATTCAATACCCTGAATTCCTAAAGCAATTGAAGGAAGTAAAGAAGAAAGTAAAAGAATTGCAGATAGTTTATAGTGCACAATCAGGGCAAAATAAGGATATTAAGGACCCGCATCATGAAAAGGGTAATATAACCTCACTAAAAGATATAGGTTTAATGAGTGTAAGCCATCTGAGAACAAAAGCTAATCAACCTCATAATAAATTCATGATTCTTTGTGAGAATGATGTACCAATTGAAGTATGGACAGGTTCAACCAATATCACTTTATCGGGCATATTTGGCCAATGTAATACAGGACACTGGATCAAGGATAAGACCATTGCAAAAAGTATAAAAAGTATTGGGATACATTAATGAACAACCCTTCTCTTGGCGTCTTATCAAAAGTTTCTGAAGAAATTCAGCCAGACACTGACCTAACAAAACTTGATAATGGTACTTATGTGTTTTTCAGTCCGAGGGATTTGCCTTTTGATAAAGATGTTGAGGTAACCCCCAATCATCTGAAATCATATGTAAAATTAATTGACAAAGCACAGGAGTTGGTGTGTATGATTTTCCCTTTCAATTATGATTCAGTATTCCAAAAAGTATACGATAAGAAGCAAGCTTTCTTCGCTATCTCTTATTTGAAAAAACCGCTCAGGCAGAACAGGCCAAGAGTAATGAGGATAATGATGTAAACCTAAAAGTCACAGGTGGAGCCGTTTTGGAAAGCAAAGTAGAAGATTTTGTAAAAGAAGTAACACCTAAAAGTACTGTTGATGGCGGTATACTATTTGTTCACAATAAATTCTTTCTCGTAGATCCGTTAAGTGATCAACCCAAAGTGCTTACAGGATCTGCAAACTTCAGCAATGCTTCTATAGTTAGTAATGATGAAAATTCTTTACTGATTATAGGGGATAAGCGTGTAGCGGATATTTATCTTACAGAATTCAATCGCCTTTTTGAGCATTTCTGGCCCCGATATATTACTCAGCAAAACAAAAGGAATAAGATAAAGAATGAAGCTGGATTTGAAAAACCTCTGGATGAGAAATACACCTGGTTTGTTGATTATTTTAAAAAATCAAGCTATCATTATAAGAGGGGCAGATTGTTTATTGAAATGAAAGGAGCTAAAAAAGTTCAATAGATTGAAAGAGTTCAAGAGGTTCCAGAGGGGGTATCTGGAACCTCTTGAACTCTTTCAACTTATTGAACCTTCTTGTATTTCTCGACAATTATGTGATCAATCCCCAACTTCTCAATCCTCTCCACTCCTTTCTGTGTTAGCGTATCATTTTTAATGGTCACATTGAATTTGAATTCATTCCCTTCCCATTCCCTGTCTATAAAATAATCGAGGTGTTCGGTATAAGTGCTATCAGCAAAAGTATATGTACCTGCTCCGGCAACAAATGCCTTGGTAGTTGAATCGGCTCCTTTCGAAAGATCGTGACTAAAGAAAGCGAAATGTGTTGGATTGATCATCTTGATCATTTTCACTTTCGGGTTGAAGGTGGAAACCGTTGCATCCCTTTCAGTACTGGTGGCGGAGATAAGCTCCCAGGTACCGATGAGGGGATTGGCGGGGGTTGATGGCGTTGAGTTGGTATTGCAGGCGCTGATGCTGATAAGCAGTGCGAGGGTTAATAGTTTATAGTTCATAGGGGATAAAGGTAGGGAATTTGGGAGCTTGTGTTTTACACAAGATGTCATCCGGAGTAAAATACAACCGTAGAAAATTTGGCTTTTAATTTTAATCAACCTCATTGACTTTCAGTCTGTTCAATTATTATATAACCGGATATTAATCTGTTTTGGTTGTAGAATACTAGTTGTTTCTTACACAAGATGACATCCCGAATTGTTTTACAAATACACCAACCCCCTACACTCCAGCTAAAACAGGAGCAGCAAGGGGTTGGAACTTTTTAAATATTCAGCACTTACTTTATTCCCTATACATTGAAAAATTTATACAGATTTTCGCATCCCCACCAATTTCTTTTAATACTGCTGTACAACCCGAAACATCTTTCAAATCTTGCCAATCACGGAAGAAGAATTTGAAATCCTTTTCCTCATAACTAACCGAAGTATTAGAATTCCCCAAATCTTCCCCATCTTTCATGATCTTATCCTTGATCCGGTATTTTATTAGTAGGTATCCATTAGCAGCTTGGTCTGGCGTAAGCATAAATCGTCGTAACCCCTCTTTTACAGGCGAATTACCCGACACATATAATTGCTTGTATTCACCCTCTTTCAATTGCAATGGATTTGCAGAGGACTGATCCCATACTTTTGATGGTCGACCTAATTCTTCGCTAAGCTCCACCTCAGCTCCACTGGCATTTTTTGTAAATACCTGAACCGTGATATTTCCGAATAGATCTTCATTGTTACCAGTAACTGGATTATCAACTACTTTCTGTACACCGAAATTTTTAATATAGATAGAATACCTGTCGAGCGTTTTGCATTCCTCCTGTGCTTCAAATGTACCTACTGATCTTATTCCTAATGATGCATAGTCTGAAACTCTTACCAGCGTATATGAAATTGGAAAAGGATTAGTAGTGGAGCCAAGTGTACGGGCTGTTGGATCATCTATATAACTCTTCAATTGATCGGGATTGTTTAAAACCCTTCCGGCACTGGCACCATTTCCACCTATTACTATTGCTTTGAAATCTTTGATAACAGAACTGAAGTTTACAGATGCAGAACCTTCAACACTGTTTCCTGCCTTTACTTTTAATTCAGTGAGTTCAATTCCCAACTTGGCTTCCAATGCTGTTTTTACTTTTCCAGCTGTTTCTTCTGAAACAACTTTGATGAAAACCATTCGGCCATAAGTAACTGAATTGATCATTACAAGGTTTCCGCGACTGGCAGCAGCAGCTGGATCCTGAAATAAATTGGCTGCATTCAGGTCATTATGAAACACCATGAACATTGGCTGAATATATTTCACGAGATAGGTCTTTCTCTTCGTTTCGCCTGAAACATTTCCAGAGAAAGCTGTACCTGCATTTACTTCAGCGGGTATACTGAATTCTTCCAAAGGAAGGAATAACCCACTACTGGTTTCTACTTGCGATGCAAATTCAAATTTACTATCCACCTCTGTTATACTTAATCCATCCATTGCCGGTATAGATAAGCCCTGATTCTGGTTGATGAGCGTATTGATCCGATCCATCTGAATAACCCCTGGCGTTGTAAGCTCTACTGCAGCATTCCTCGATCCAAGGATATTCAAGTTCAAAGTCATGGGCTTACGGGCAGGTAAGCCCGAAGGAATAATGAATGATTCATCAAGAATGGATTCACTAGTGAATATGATGCCAGGGAATATCTTATTCTGCGATGAAGCTTTGATGATATTGAATTCGGGTTTTATGGTGAGATCCATTTCTTTTGTAGTAGCCTTACAAATGATCTTACCATCCTGACTAGTCTTATTAACTGTACCTTTTATTTTCTCCTGGGGAGCGGTCTCTGCTAAACCAGGACCTATTTCTAATAATCCTCCCGGTACAATTTTCCGGGCCATTACTGTACTGGAAGGCACCAGCTTCTGCGCTTTAATGAAATTGATCTTAGAAGTGGAATACCATCTGAGAGGTGAAGTGCCTATTTTTTTTATTATTCTTGTCGGTTGTTGTTGTATTTGTGCAGATGCATTTAATCCGATGCAGCATAGCGCAATACAACTACTTACAATTATCGTTTTCATAAATTAAATGTTTTTAGTTTGTTTATTTGTTGCCAGGAACTGCAGGATACAGATAAGGATAAGTATCAACAAATGCAGGAAGTAGTGCCTTTTGTTCGCCAGTCATATTCTCGAAGGCCTTTTTTACATAATAACCTGGATTGTGATGTCCACAATCAAGTAAAGCGAAACCTCGAACATCTTTTGGTCTGTCGCCAGTAGGATTATCAGTTGCACTAGTTAAATACGATACCACAGAAATAAGATTAATACCAATATCGCCGTTGAATTTATCTATCCTCATCTTATCATAACCCATATATTCACCAGGATTCAGGGTCATTGGGAAACTGCGTTCTGCGCAGTTATAATCATCATCCGCTCCACTGGCATTCAACCAATGACGATGACCTGGTATTTTGAAAGTAGTGCTATAGATGGCAGGTGACCAGAGTTTAGTTACGAAATCCACTCCATATTCAAAACGCTGGATGCGAGCAGTACCAAGTAATGATTCGGTTTTGTTTACAAATGCCTGGTCACCAACTGTACGAGGAGATGCGTAAGTATATACTTCACCAATATTATATCCTTTACCAGCGAGATAAGGTGCAGATATTAGTGCCATGCCTCCACCAAGACTATGTCCGGTTATGAATATCTTCTTGTTTTTTGTTTTTGCTTCAAACGCATCTAGTGTTTGCATCAATTTGGTACGGATGATCCTGAATGAACTCCAGATACCGCCATGCATTTTTGTTCCTGCTAAAGGCCCATCTCCTGCGGTTGGAACAAAGTAGAAATCTGTGGCAATCCACTCCCATGAATCTTCCTTATATACATTATCCGTTCCTCTCCACGCAATGATTATATATGTTTCGGTAGATACGACCATCACTTCCGGATCAAAACCAGGAATACGAACAGCATCTGCAATGTTGATGAAATCCTGACGCTTGTTCAGGAATTTGAATTTTGGTTTAGACTTTTCGAAGGCGATTGAATCTTGTACGTACTTCTCCATCGCTGTGAGAGCTGGTGCAGTATTTGTAACAGGAGCTGTTGTTGTAACAGGAAGCTTTGAACTATTTAGCGTTTGTGTAGGAGCTTTAAGATCACTAAGATTATTATTTAATGCACCAGAAGTATTCAGCTTTGATGAATTAAGATTTACACTATTCAATTGCACAGGACGTACTGGCTTCTTGTTGATATCATAGAACCAATGGCTTAAACGTTTTGAAAAATCGCATTCAAAATTCGAGTTACTGGTATAATTAAGATTGGTAGAACGAAATCCAGAGGACGGGAAACCACTGGGATTACGAAGCTTCTTCAATTCAAAATCCAATCTTTCGGTATACATCAACAGGCTTAATTTGGAAAGAAGGTAGTTATTTACCTTACTTACCCCTGGTTGTTGATTAGGCTCAAAGTACCTGAAGCTATTGATTTCTTTC
>JADKJI010000051.1 GCA_016721085.1 Chitinophagaceae bacterium
GTCTGGCGAAACAGCTGATACTTTAGCAGCAATGGAACTAGCTAAGGAAAAAGGGGCACTAGTGTATGGTATTGTAAATAGCGTTGGGTCATCTATTGCTCGACTTGCAGATGCCGGTTCTTATATACACGCTGGTCCTGAAATAGGCGTAGCTTCTACTAAAGCATTTACCGGACAGGTAACTTTATTGACCTTAATGGCACTTAAGCTTGCAAATTTAAGAGGAACCATTACCAACTCTTATTACCAGCAATTACTTACTGAGTTAGAGAATATTCCTAATAAGATTCAAAAAGTACTTGAAAAAAGTTCGCAGATTGAATATATTGCAGGAGAATTTAAGAATGCTACCAATGCATTATACCTGGGAAGGGGTTATAACTTCCCGGTAGCCCTTGAAGGAGCGTTGAAATTAAAAGAAATTTCTTACATACATGCAGAAGGTTATCCTGCAGCAGAAATGAAACATGGTCCTATAGCACTAATTGACGAAAACATGCCGGTCATAGTTATCGCCACCAACAAAAGTGCATATGAAAAGATTACAAGCAATGTACAAGAAGTAAAAGCCCGAAAGGGAATAGTAATTGCGATAGTTAATGAAGGAAATGAAGCAATAAAGGCAATGGCCGACTATACTTTGGAAATACCTGAAACAGAAGAACCACTTTCACCGTTACTATCAGTTATTCCCTTACAATTATTTGCCTATTATATTGCCGTTATGAGAGGTTGTGATGTTGACCAACCTAGAAACTTAGCAAAATCAGTTACAGTAGAATAAAATTAAATAAATGTCAAAAACTAATATCCTTCAAGTAGAATATAATTCTATTAAAGAACCGCTTATACTTCCTGAATATGGCCGTAATATCTATCTTATGGTACAGTATGCTAAATCTGTAGCAGATAAGGAAGAAAGAGCTGCCTATATAAATTCCATTGTGGAACTAATGTACCAGATGGCTCCTCAAAATAAGAATGTAGAAGATATTAAAACCAGACTCTGGAACCATATATATGAGATAGCAGACTATGACCTGGATGTAATGCCTCCCAACGGTATCGTGCCTACTCCTGCAGCTAAAAAACATATACCGGAAAGAATAGGATATCCTAAAAGTGAGTCCAAATTAAGACACTATGGCAATAATGTAAAGCGCCTGATCAATAAGGCGCTGGAGATGGAAGATGAGGTAAAAAGAGATGGTATGGTGCATTGTATTGGCGCCTATATGAAACTCGCATTCAGAACCTGGAACAGAGAACACTTTGTAACAGATGAGGTTATCAAAAGTGATATTAAAACTTTATCTGATGGTAAGTTAAGCCTGGAGGAAGATGCTGTAATAGAAAACTTAAAACCTGCTATCACTAACAGAAGAAACATAAACAGCTAATAATAACAATCAAAAGCGTAAAGGCCAGAATAATAGACCAAGTTATGGCAACAATAATAACCGCAATAACCGCAATAATAGTAACAGCAGCAATAGTAATTCAGGAGCAGGTCGCAGCCGCTGGCGCAATAATAGACCTAATCAGTAGTTTATTCTAAACACAGTTTTGTAATCTATTCTATTTACCTGAGAATTTCGCACTGTTTTGCTCCTCTGGAGCAAGTTTGTGGTGTTTATACATTTCTATTAACATTTTACCCCGCTGGGGATATTCGTCGCTACCATTGGACACAAGAAATTGATTAATAGAATTTAAGGCATCCGCATGTATCCCCCTCTGCGTTAAATTTTAATAGCGCGTTATTCATCGCTTATATCGAATTCAAGAAAATAATTAATATAATATAAGAAATCAGCGAATATCCCCAGCGGGGTAAAATGTTAATAGCATTCGATCATAGAAATTAACTAGCTCCATAGGAGCTCAACTAAGCAAATAACTTGTCTATGTTGAAAATAATTTGCATTGCATAGGGAGATATTTATAAACATTAGCAAGATAATAAAAGTCGGAAGCGCCAGTATTAGAAACCCTTTCAACTCCCAATGAAAATCCTATAGCATAATCTGGGTTTAACACCCACCATAATGTGTAACTTAGCGCCCAGCTATTAAAAACGTTATGTCTGCAGAATCATTTGAAGTAATTGGAGGTAAAGCCCTTAGAGGAGAACTAACTCCACAAGGAGCAAAAAACGAAGCACTCCAGGTTATATGTGCCCCACTCTTAACATCAGAACCTGTAATAATACACAATATACCGGATATACTGGATGTAAGAATGCAACTGGATCTTTTAGAAGGACTTGGAGTCAAACTCAAAAAACTGGCTCCTGGCTCAATTGAATTTGATGCCAGCGGTATTGATATTAAGTATTTCGAGTCTGAGGAATATCAATTCAAAGCCAGAAAGTTAAGAGGTTCAGTAATGTTGATGGGAGCACTATTGTGTAGATTCGGTAAAGTCTTTTTACCAAAGCCCGGGGGTGATAAAATTGGAAGACGTAGACTGGATACCCATTTTCTGGGATTCGAAAAGCTAGGAGCAAAACTGGTCTTTGATGACAAGAATGACCATTTTTACCTGGATGGATCCAATCTGAAGGGAGGATACATTCTTATGGATGAAATCTCAGTTACCGGTACTGCCAATATCCTCTTTGCAGCAGTATTTGCAAACGGAACCACCACCATATTTAATGCTGCCTGTGAACCCTACATCCAGCAATTATGCAAAATGCTGAACCGTATGGGTGCTAAAATATCAGGTGTAGGTTCCAATTTACTGGTTATAGAGGGAGTTACAACATTACATGGAACTGAACATACCTGCCTGCCTGATATGATAGAGATAGGTAGTTTTATAGGTCTGGCTGCCGTGACCCGATCTGATATACTAATCAAAAACTGCCAGGTTAATGAGTTAGGTAATATATTGCCAACTTTCGAACGCTTTGGTATTAACTTCCAGATAGAAGGTGACGATATTCATGTACCTGCTCAGGATCATTATGAAATAAGTCATTTTATTGATGGAAGTGTACTTACAGTCTATGATTCTCCCTGGCCGGGATTTACCCCGGATTTAATGAGTATATTGTTGGTATTGGCTACTCAGGCAAAAGGAAGTGTACTCATTCATCAAAAGATGTTTGAAAGCCGCTTATTCTTTGTTGATAAGTTAATAGATATGGGGGCCCAAATAATATTATGCGACCCCCATAGAGCAACGGTGATCGGGATTGACAGATTATATCCTTTGAAAGGAATAGAAATGACCTCCCCTGATATCCGTGCGGGTGTATCTTTATTTAGCTGCACTGTCTGCAGAAGGTAAAAGCACCATTCATAATATCAGCCAGATCGATAGAGGCTACCAGGATATAGATGGCAGGCTTAATGCAATAGGTGCTGATATAAGAAGAGTAAGAACTGCCTAAAAGCTTAATTCTTACTTAGCTTTCTTACTACGGTATTATTATCTTCATCAGTTATTTTCATTAAGTAAATACCTGAAACAAAATTGGCAATAGTTAATTTGACTTGAGATGATTCGTAATGTTGAGTCTCTAAAACATTTCCAAGTAAATCTAATATTTCAACTTTTCTTATAGACTGCCCTTTAAGCATCCTTATGTTTACTTCATTATTGGCCGGATTCGGATATAGCAGTAAAGCATTTTCTGATATACTATTTTCAAAAGTATTGGTAATAACATTAATTCCACAGGCTGGAGAACTACTGCCGTTTACAAGGTAATCAGACAAACAGTTTAAATAACATTCCAGGTTAGTATATCCGGCTGTACCTGTAATGCTCACAGAAAGGTTTAAATCATTGTGATCCTGCACGTTACTTTGCAAACCGTGGGCCAATTCCCAATAGTCTGGCATACCATCTTCATCAGTATCAACCGGTGCTTCAGGAGCACTATCCAGTATATAGACATCATCAGCTGCTGCATCACCTATAGGAACATTTGTTATATTTCCACTAAATAAGGGCTCAAACAATCGCCTGTCCATACTGTCCCGGGGGAAGGCACCATTAACAGCTCTC
Source organism: Chitinophagaceae bacterium (assembly GCA_016721085.1). Taxonomy (GTDB): domain Bacteria; phylum Bacteroidota; class Bacteroidia; order Chitinophagales; family Chitinophagaceae; genus Endoryza. The sequence continues at coordinate 4,021 of JADKJI010000051.1, forward strand.
AGTTTATTAAGCAATTCATTGGTTGGAGTATAACTTATGCTTGGATAGTTAAATGCTGTGGTTTTTAAATTAGCAGCACCAAGGTCTGTATTAGGATTGTTCTGGTTAAAATCATTGCAACAATAAAATAGCTGGTAATCACTATACTGCGGATAAAGATTAAGTTTATTACCCGAGAAATATAAGTTGTTCTGACTGAAGTTCAGGAGATCAAAATGGTACATGGCATTACCATAAGCCGGTCTTGCTATACTGAAATTATTTACAGCATTCATATCCAGATAGAAATTACCATTGGCATTTCCGGTAACTCCTTCATACCATAATTCTATTTGTTGGTCCCAAATCAGGTTATTAGAAAGCTCTATTTTAAGATGACGACCATTACAATCCTGTGTTTCACAGCTTATCTCTGGCATTCTTCCGCCTATCCTGTTCCAAATGTTATGATGAATAGACAGACTATCTAATCGGTTATTATTGGATGAATAATTAATGAGCATTCCTCCCAGGTATGCATGTCCACCCAAAGTTTCAGAAAGCATACAATTCTGAATAGTCAATGAAGACGATCGTGAAATATCAACCTCTTCATCTGTTGCATTGGCAAAAGAGCAATGATCTATGATGGCTTTATGAACACCCCCCAGGGTTATGCCGTCTTCTCCGGTCCAGTATGGAGTCGGATATTTAGTAAGATCCCCACGTCTTGAACGCAAATGCCTCACAATGAAATTACCTGAGGAAGGGCTATTTTCAGCATAGCTTTGAAAACCTCTTGTAATAATTCCGCCGGGAGAAGTTTGCCCCGCCAAAGTAAAATTGCCATGTCCAAGCGGGACCTCCACAGTCGTTGGAATCACCCCACTCACTTTAAATAATATATAACGTGGGTCAGGATCATTTAATGCTGCTTGAAGAGAACCTGGGCCATCAGGTTCCAGATTAGTAACATATATTACCTTTCCTCCCCGCCCACCAGTGGCTGAAGCACCAAAACCTTCCGCCCCGGGGAAAGCAGATTGAGCATTAATAAATGAAATAGAACATGCAAAGATTAGAAAGGCAAATGCCAGGTAAGTTTTCATCGCTAGTGATTATTTTATACAATATTCGGGATTTCTAAAGTCCGATGCCTGTATTTTTACGACATTGTCTTATAATATTGCGACAAGCAGATCATGAAGTACAGATTTTTAGTATTTGTTTTAATTAACATAGTCTTTCAAGCAGCCGCACAGACTTTAGAAATACCCTTTGCTGAAAACAAGCCACAGATAGATGGTAATCTGGAAGAATGGAACATGTCTATTGACCTTACTGATACAAAACAGGCCTTACAATATAGAAATACCAATCATGTTGCCTGCTTATGGGATAATGAATTCCTGTACATCGCATTTCAGATTCAGGATGCTTGTCTTACAGAAAATGAAAAAGGGAACGATAATCCTAGACTTTACTTTAATGATGCAGTCGAGATTTACATAGATACCCACAATGACAGCAAAGAAAAGATGGACATCAATGACTATCAATTTATTATTTCACTTACAGGAGAATCGGTTATTTTTAAGGGAGATAAAGAACAAATAAAGGAAGGAAATAGTGTACCTAAAGATGTTGGAATTGCCAATATTGTATTCATAACAAAAACTGCTGTACACGGAAGCATAAATAACTTAATGATAAAGATGATGGCTATAATGTAGAGATTGCTCTACCTTGGTCTGCTTTAGGTGTCATCCCTAAAGAAAAGCTAGTCTTTAAAATGGATCTCTGCGTAGATGATATAGATACAGTAGCCAACTTTAAACCGTGGCCAAATGATTATAGTCCGCCATCTATGCACTTTAGTAATCTCCAAAAGAAAAGCGATTTTGGATTTCCTAAAGACTGGACACCAATAGAACTTACAGGTGGCCCCACCCAATTGTATATTCTTAAACAAACAATAAAGGAAAACTCAGTAATAATAATTATTGTATCTGTCCTTCTTTTGGCCTTGCTTACAGTCATTATGATAATACAATATAAAAGGATTGCCTTTCTGCGGAACATGCCTGAGCGTAAAAGTCTTTTCGATGAAGAGGCAAAACCAGCAGAAACAAAAACCATAGCAAGCCTTTTTCCTTTAATTCAGCCCCACCAGGAGCATATTATTAAATTAAAAAACTACATAGAAGAAAATATAGACGCTGATATAAGCATTGACCAACTGGCAGCTAAATTACACACCAGCACAAGACAACTACAGCGCATATTTAAGGAAGAACTAAACCTGACCCCCAAGCAATTTATTACCATTATAAAACTAGAAAAAGCTTCACTCTTATTAACAAACACTAATAAAAGTATTTCAGAAATAGCTTTCGCCACTGGTTTCTCTGATCCAGCTTATTTTACCAATGTCTTTAAGCGCTATTTTGGTTTGCCTCCTAGTAGTTTTGGGAAGAAGTAAAAGAAAAAATTCCTGACAACAGGTAAATGACAGCTGGTAACAAGGTGATTGCCATTCGACAACCAGGCGACCGCAGTGTGAACTAAAGGTGATCTTATTATTTAAAATAATAATTAAACACATTGATTAAGAAGTAAATCTATTTTCATTTCTTGGCAATGTAAAAGTTCTAAAAAATATTAACAGAAATTGCAATTTTCCAAAGTCATCTTTGCTTATTACTATCTACTTCTTAAAAACTTTATTAATTTATTTTCAAAACCTATTCAGGAAAATGAATTTGCCTTGAAAACTTCTATCATTTTTTTCGAATCTTTAAATCAGGATTATTAATTATTGAATTAAATTCAGCTTGTGTCCCATTATAAATTCTTCTTAACATAAAATTTGTTCTAAAGGACATTATACCTATTTTTAAAAATACCAGAGAAAGTGCACTGTGGGTAAAAAGAATAGCAAAATAAGTATTTATACGATTTATACTAAAATCACAATATGGAAAAAAACAGGCCTCCTTAGATAAACAAACCGCTGATAGAATACATGCAAAGAAAAGAAGCAAAAAAATTATTATTACTCTGTTATAAGTGCAGTTGGTAAATTTAATAACATAGAAAAGTGTAAAGGAACAAAATATATTAAAATTTAAAATAGTATAGGCTAATTCAAAATCTAATCCATAATAATTCAAATAACTCTCTAACCCATTTATAACTAATATTATTAGGCAATATAAGCAACTAAATAAGCACCAAAAATTAAACCTAATAATTGAATCTTCTTCTATTTCACCATTTGAATATATTTCATCAAATCTATTTTTCTGAAGACCAATAAACCTAAAATTGTTTCTTAATTCTTCTAATGGCGTGGCTAATTTTGATAATTTTTCAAGACCTTTTTTTGATTGATTATATTTACCATCGAAATCAATCTTTAGATCTGCATAATTATTTTTATTGTTAATCTTGTAAACTAAATTGTCTATAAAATCTGGTGATAGAATATATAAAGAATTAATGATACCAATAAATCCGAAAAAATGCCCTAGGCTTTCCAAATACTAATTTTTAAATTGTTATTTCTACCGCCTCTGGCAAATTAAAAATATCATCAAACAAAATGTGTAATTCCTGAGCCTTTTCAGGAAAATTATAACTATAAGTAGCAGCAAATTTGTTAATATCATCTTCAATTCTATACATAGTTGAAGAAACCATAAAATGAATTTCTTCATTACCAGAAGTAATTATAAAGGGATGTTTTTTAATAACAATACTACTAACATCAATCATTTTAAAAAACTTAAAAATATTTAATATTTTTTTATTGTCTTTTAAATGGGTATCATTCTGAATTAAAATTTAAAGTTTACCTCCTCCTCTTAAATATTTTTCAAGACCTTCTATGTATTCGGGTCTTTTCGAAATTTGCCTAAAAAGCCACCGGAATAAATTTTTACTAAACTTTTTGCTTCTGAAAATATCCCCCCCATGACTAAAGCTGCATGCCCGGCATTTGAATTATAATATTCCTTTTTGAGGAGCTTTTCTTTTCTTTGTTTTGCAATAAGTTTTGCGTATTCTGATTTATTTTTTACCTTAACTGTACTCATATTAAAGAATTTGATATATATTCTATGGGTTTATAGATTACATTAATATTTAATATGTAGCGCAAATATATAAAAAGTTACTTTACTTGTTGCACTACACTTAATTTAATTCCTAGCCAAACTTACACTGTTTCTTAATCGCTTTTGGAACAAGACAAATTGGTTGAAATTTATTGTTCAAAGCTATTTCCATAGCTTAAAATTTCGTTTGTCTTTGATTTTTTCATGGTTAATTATGAAACTCCACCACTTTATTTATGTTTCATTATTAACATTAAAAATAAATTATTATTATATGTGATAGTTGACGAAAGTACAGATATTTTTAACAATAATCAAGTATATTTTATACTATTTTTTTAAGCTCAAAAATCCATTAATGTTTCAAGTGTTACTTGAATAATATCTTCTAAAACTTGTTGATTTTAATCAATTTCAAAACGAAAAGAAATACGAATTGTTGTGACAGCCTAAAAATTAGAATTTGTTGTATGGAAACTCTTTTTGGCTGAAAATTACCTGATTCAATAATTTTGGAAATATAATACATCTGTATTAAGAAAATTTATGGTGTAATTACAATTGAGAAGGATTAATTTCTAAATGTAATTTTACTTGCGAGCAGTTTAAAAATGAAGCTTAAATTATTGTACCCGGAAGGCATTTAAAATTACCTTAAATTAGCATATATAAAAATGAAGAAGAAAAGTATTAAAATTTCAAATTCGTTTTTATCATGCCACAATAACTGCATACAGATATTTCTGAAATTCAATAAACATAGACTTAATATTAGAAAGACCACCCAAAACATCCGTTGCACCTTTCAGTGACTGATAATTATTAGTTAGTAATCGCAATAACTTCTCCTGGTCTAACTCCTCAAAACTAGGTTCAATATATTTGCTCAAAACAACCTCAATAAACTCTTTTTTTTATCATTTAATAAAGCATTATTGTTTAAATGAAGGATCCAACTTAAGTCAATTTTGTTATTGTAACTGCAAAAGTCAACTACCCACTAACAATTAATCCTCAATCATCAAAATCAAATTCTTAATTTTCGGTTTAAATAGAAGGCATAAATTATAAAGCAATTTAACATTGGGACAATTTATCCTTCCTGACTCAATAGGTTTAAACCATTATTCATTTCTGATTAATTGATCAAACACCAAACCACTGCTACCTTCTCCTTTGCCTATTATTTTTTTTCTTCCTAACCAACATACAACCCTCCCGTCATACCATCGGGTGCGCTGGAAACTTCTAATTACTTGAATCCCTTCTCTCGGTATTTCTTCTTCAAAAACATAATAAGGAAAGTCTTTTCTGTTAGGATTTTGCCTCTAGGTTTCACGTCGATAGGAAAGCCATCCTGATAACGGACAGTTTTCCTCTCAATAATCGTATTGATGCATCTGTTTCCGGGATTCTCGCCGGAACAAATGGTATCCATGGTTCCGGAACTGTCGACATGAATTCGTAGGAGTAAGTGGCATCTGATTTAACTACTACGGGTAGCGGTTCACCTGCTGCCAGCAATTCTGCATTTAACAACTTTTCTTTCAATAATACTTCTTTCAAAAACTCTGCCTTTCTCCTGAGAAATGCCTGATAGGCATCAATACCCTCCCCCATGAATCCCGGGACAGTTTTTTCTATGGCCCAAACCATATTGGCCATTTCATCACGTATAAAAATTATATGCTCAATTGGATTACCTTCATGTGTTTTGTAGGTTACGGGTGGAAAGAAAAGGCGCGGATCGCTGCCAACAGAACTTCCATTGTTTTTTTGAGACAGGCCGATAAAGTTCCATTTGTCGGCTGGATCGACGGGGTCAATCAATGTGTTAAATCCAAAAGAGTCGGTAACAATAATACTTTTTATGGTAGAAATACTGCCCGATTTGACATTGAAAGGAACTACCTGCCAGTCATTACTAGCGACTAAAGCAAATTCAGCCAGAATAATCGTTGATAAATCGGTTGTATCAGCATCAATTTGACCAAAATTAATCATATTATTTTCAAATTCCCACAAACGTGCTGTTGGCATACCAGGAAATTCTGATTTTGAAGATAAAAGGGTGATGGTCTTGGTTTCAGCCGTAATAAGCTCGTCTACCAACTGGTTGTTTTGAATCAACGGTGTAATTTCAGGCAAGGTTTTATCTATTTCAAAGGCATACCAGTCTGGCTGCCCCTGATAATATTCTTTTGATCTGATAGCAATTCGCGGATTGTTAGCATCCGCATCAGGAGATGCCAGGTCAAAACGATATTCAAGACGAGATTGATCCCAAGGTGACGTGCTAGTTCCTTGAGGAACAACATACAATTTGTTTAGCCAAAGAAGTAATTGATCCCCTGCAAGGTTAAGATTAGATTCAAATTTTTCTACTTCTAATAGTTGGCTATCGTCAAGTATATTTTGATTTCGCAAGACATTGGCTGCCAGTTGGCTATCGTCAAGTATATTTTGATTTCGCAAGACATTATCTGCATTGCTATCGGGGGAGGTTAAATTTTTAATAAAGGTGGTGGTATTAAATATTTTATTTTTCAAAAATAGTTGCTGCCTCAACAAATCCTTATCACCTGTAATATCCTGTTCTTCCCTTTGTGGAGACATTAACCAATCGGCATCCGTCATTGGGAAAGCATCTATAAACATTTGAAACAAAGTAGCATCAACTTCATTTGCTTTTAACAACTTCTTCCAATATGCTGAAACCTGGAGATGTGTTCGCCAGTCAACCGGCACCTTTTCTCCTTCAATTTGCGCTTCCAGAGGGATATCATTATTAAAAACTGATACGTGGTTATCCCAACCCAAGCGGGAAACTGGGGTGAACTCAGCTATTACCTTTGCCATGATGCTGGTTGCAGCATCTTCACCCGTGAATTCACCAAATTGCCATTGCCGCGTTAACATCCATAAGGCATCTGCCGTCGGGGCGCTTAGAACCTGGCTGAAATCCACTTTTCTTGGTTGCGGTTCAAGCCGGTTCCATACCCCGAGTCGGATACTGGAGGCTTTTCCTTGACCTGGGCTGTCGAGATTATTCTCTGGTTTCATATATATTTTATTCTTTGGATTGGCTATAATTGATCAACTGTTTCCTCTTGATCTTTTTGAGTATTTCCTAAAATATTAATGAATGGGTAAATTTGATACATTTCTTCATCAAGATTAAGAATATCCTTATTATTGATATTATAATCAAGAGCAATGTCATTTTCTATCGAAAAATTGACCACCCGATTCAATGTAGCAGGCAGAAAATGAGAAAGATGAAGTTGGATATAAGCATCAATAGTAGCATGGATTCCTCCAGCTTGCGTATTTGTGTAATGCATGTTTAAAGGGGTGGAAATATGTTGCGGTTCAACTGCTCTAATCTTAGCCAGATCAAATGCTGTATTTACAGAATCTAATAAATGGTCTAAACTCCATTTTCGGAATTAGTACCAGTACCATATCGAGGTAAAGGGAGCAGAATCGATTGTGGGGCTTCCATATTGGGTTGATCAAAATGGAAAGCAATACCAGTGGTTTCTTCCTTATTAGGGATGACTTCTGTCCATTCATCCAACAGTAACCCTGTGATTGTTGGAACTGTATCATTACTTCCCCAATGGCTTATTTGATCTTGCAGGCTATCAAAAATCATCATCAAAGATAATTTGTCCCGACTCACTTGTACTGCATCGCTTGCGTGTTTTTCAAAATAGTCTTGCGGAATGTCCAGGCCTATCCAACTGTCCTTTGTTCGGTATGGTAACTGAAGTGGTTTGGGCAAAATGTCGGCTGCAAAATCCAAGTAAACCTCGCGCATCAATATCATTTGTTCCAAATGGCCCATTTTATCCCTAACCCTCCCCACGCCATCTAACCATTGCTCTATGAACATTGGATTCTTTTTTCTGTCATTTTTTGGAAGGATTTTATCACTTCCTTCTAATGCTGACTTAAATTCAGAAGGATTTGGCAAATCAAAATTTGGCAGGATTTGAAAAGTTTCACCTAAAATGGTTCTAACAATTTTTTGGTACTGATTCAGGAACGATATACCTAGAGGAGCCCCCTCCGTCAATTTTTGCTTTCTCAACTTCAAATTGTTGTTTCCGTTCTCTCATTATTTTAATAATCATGTCACTGCGTTCCAAACATGCAGTGGCCGCCGCTTTGCCACCTGGGGAATTGATAGGAATAATCGCTTCCGGTAAATTGTACAAAGCAACATCCCAAAGTTGTGTTTTAAGGGTTTCTACTTTTGCTGGATCAAGCAATAAAGTCAGATCTGCGACAGCCCCCTCCAAATCAGATAAATGCTGACTAAAATTTTGAAACAAATCATCAATTCGAGACCCAAAATTCAATTGCACCCCAATATTCGTGCTGGATGAAGGGTGAACCAAGTCAGATGGGTGAACGGGCCTGCTGTTGGCAACAACTTTGAACAGCGATTGAAAATAGGGTGAAATGGCTTCAAAGGAGGTTTTGAGACTTGAAGCTGATTTCTGATAATCTATTTTAAAGTCCTTGATGATTTCTCCCGGATTTACGCTTTGAATAAATCGAAACACACGTTTACTGAGTTCGGACTCCAAGTCGTAGAAGGGGGCAGAAAAAGAATAGAATATCTATTGGATTAAGGTGCAAATCTAAAAGGCTTACAGAACTTATTATTTCTGAATTTAGATCAGAACGTAGTTCGTATCGCACCCCACAGACAATGTTTGCAGGGTTTCCCATTTGCTCTGCCAACCATCGATTTAGAATGGGCTCCGTTTGAGCACGGGGGGTAATGGGCATATTTAGCCATGCTGCGGGAAGTGCATTATTTGAAGCTTCCAATAAAATACCTGTCCGGTGGGTTAATGGTGTCCCGGTTCTGGGCGTTTGAACAATTTCTAATTCAGGAATCGGTTTGCTTTCATTGAATGCTTTTTGAACCGCTGCTGACCGAACGTAATTGCCTTTTGCCAATTGAAAAACACCTTCAGAAATCACGAGATCGGAAATGGCATCCAATGCGTCTTCAAGGAGTAAAATTTGAGCTTTTACAGGATCAGTGTCATTAACATCGTTATCGTTATTCATCAAAGAGAAAGATATAAATGATGGATACGGATCTTTTAACGAAAGACGCCATTGTTTTATCATTTTATATCCATCCACCACATTATTTGCCTGGATTGTTTCAGTCGATAGTCTCGTATTTGGCACCAATGCTCCAACGCCAAGTGGAAAATCCCCTCGGAAATCAAAAATATATTGATCCAAACCATTGTCGTGCAAACCACGTTCGAACTGATAGCCCAGCAAAGCGCCCAGTTCTTGCCCGTTTCTAATCCCATCCAGGTACCAAAGCGCTTTATTTACCCGATTTGAAGACAAATCAATTTGAAGTAAATCATTATCTCCTGTAGCATAAAATCCCGCCCGTAGCACTGCCGCAGTGGTTGCGCATGAGCCAGGGATGGCGCATGAATATACCCCTGATTTGATGGATCGCTTATAGGATTTGTAACTGGATGGTCGCCAATTGCTTGAAAGACGATGTCCATACTATTCGGTTTCAGGTTTTCTATATACCCGTAAGCACCGATATACAAACCTTTTGACTGCTCCTTTTCCCTGATATGCCAAAGCGACTGATTCACAACACTTAGTAGCCAAGCATCCAGTCGATGCGAACATAAATCTAGATGTTCAGCCATCAAACGTTCTAATTCAGCAGTTGGTAATTTGCTAAGAATTGGAAGATATCGGTGTAGTTTGGCTATTAGGATTGTTTCATCGGGATAGGTGGTTATGGTAGTTGGCCGCTTAAGGTAGTTAGCCATAGAGTTATCATCCATAGGATCCAAAGTACCAGGGATGTCGTTTTGTTCCAGGTTAAAAAACAGAAAAGGATATCTACTATTGGCACTAATCAGCGGACTGACTGGGAGAGGAGTTTCATTTTGTTGTAGTAAAGTGTCTTTGTAAGGGTAATTGAAAACTTTAATAGGTTCATATGATTCAGCGTCCAACTCTTCTCCATCTTTAATTATGGTATAGTTGTTATTTATTAATTCATTGAAATCAGTGTTAAAGGTAGTTCCATATTTCATACCTAAAATAATTGCGGGATGAAAACCAAGGATGAATTGCCTATATGCTTTTCGTGACAATGCCTTTCCATCTTCCAAATAATCTAAAAAAATATAATTTTCTTTAAGATAATTAAAAACAATACTTGCAAATGTTTTCTTGTTCTGTGAAATTACAGTTGTAGTTGGAATATTATTAATATATTCATCTATAACAGACATTGTCTTCCCTTTCCAATTCCAAAACGGAAATGCGGCGTCCATTAATGAGGAATAATGGAAATCAGTCAATGTTTCCATTTTGGATGCGCCCATTTTCCCCTCGTAAATTCTCATCGAAGCATCCCAATAATAATTTAGTAGAGAATTAGAAAGCAATAGAAACAATAATGAATCAGAAGGTGGAGAACCACCTCGAATAGCGTCATGGATATTTCGGATTGGACTTTTATTTAGCCAATCAATATAATTATCAGTGGAGTCTATTTTTGACAACCTTCTTTTTTCGCTTGATTTTAAGGAATCCACCACATTACCAATCAAATCCTTATCTCCATCAAAAAACGAAGTTGCGCAAAGGTTAGAAAACTACCGTCATAGTTAATTGTTGAACCATCATTTAAAGTTTTCTTTGGCGGCCATTCAAATTCTGCAGTAGTATTCGAGACATTAGTAAGAACATCATTACTATCATATCCCAAAAAAACTGGAAAGGACTGATCAAAATTGACCACAGAAAAATAGTCACTTTCGTTTGTTTGCGTTAAAAAACAGAGGATCTCAGATCTTTATCTTCGATCCCTATACCGTGTCGATTATTATATTGGACTGCGTTTGGATGCAGTCCTAATATGTCCATGAATGCTTCATGATATGATTTATCGTCAATAGGAGGCATATCAATGTTTCTGATATGCGTTTTAACTGACTCGTTCCATTTAGCTTTCAGTGCTATAATCAAATTAGTTAATTTTAGTGTAAAACCTGGATTTGAAGACCAGTTTAACCAATCCAAAGTTTCAAATTTAAAAAATGGAGAAGCAAAATTCGGATTCCCATTACCCCAATCCATGTCTATTGCCTCTTCTTCTAATGGTGGATCCTCATTCAAAAGATTTACCAGATTGAATTCCGTCTGTTGCAACTTGGCAATTGGCAACACCCCATATGGCTGTCTTCCTACTCGGAAAGTGGGTACTGACCCACGTCCTTTCATATGCTTTTCCATGTGATCACGAATATCATCAAGGTCTTTCGGAATCTCAAAATATGGTCCCCACTATCATAAAAAACATCTCTTCTAAATAGTAACCCAAAGTCGCGTTCCACAAGCAAAAATTCATAACACCTGCATTGCGTATTGTAAAACCTCCGGCATTTTGAACACGTTGAAAAATAGCAGCATCCAGGCCTAATGCTTCAGCAAGTATTTGGCCATCTGAACGTTCTTCCAAAACAGTTGTGGTACTGAATAGCTGTCCTTCAATCTCAGTCTCAAATACCCCATCGATATCAGGCATATAATTATACCCGGAATCTTTTTCTGCTGTATTATTGGTCGGTGTTCCAGGCGGAATAAGACTTAGTCCATTGGACGAGTACCGATGGTCTTGAAATAAGGTCTCCATCAATGTCTGTGAATGAAGATGTATATCCAGGCTGTCATTGTCTGTGTTTGTTTTTACTCCAAGTACAATAATTTTTGCATATTCAGTAGGCGTTGATCCCAAATCAATATTAATCGCCATGCCCTTTGTTACAGCTTCGCTAAAATCTGAAAGCCATTTAATAGAAGAGCCTAGTTTCAAAGTGCCGTCACTAGTGGTTTCCAGCTCACTGTCATCGCTATGATCCAGCCCTATTTGCAATGGACTTGGTATTATTTCACCAAAATGAAATTCTGGGGAGGCATCTTCCGTTTTATATAAGCAAAACACAAATCGATCTGGCATGACATTTGACACCGCGGGTTGGTTCCACAAATTAGTTCGCGGTGTTATTTCTGGAAAATTGATTTGTTTTTTTGTTTTTCCAGGTGCTTGACTAATTTTACCTATAAAAATATCCCCTGTTTTATCCTTTAGTGGTGTCAGTTTTTTTACAATATAAGCAGCTCGTTGAGGGCCAAAAACAGCCGCTAAAGTACGCCACGCTCCCAATTTCTGATTCCTATTCTCTCCTGCTTCCACTGCCTTTTCCCAGTAATTTTTCCCGGCATTTACTTCTTCTACTGTCAATCCGTCATCATGATTGTCAATTGATATTGTGTCTGGATAGACCCTAATCCATAAAGAGATATTGCCTAATGGGTGTAGGTCTTCCATTGTTAACTTTGTAGCTTTTTTTCTCGCTTTAGTTTTAGAAGACGAATTATTGGATTTTTTTCAACTGGTGACTCCAACCTGGCCTTTGTATTGACAATACGTTCAATGAGCTGTTTTTGAAACGAACGATACGTACTTTTTTTTTGTTTTATCTGAATATCTATGTTCTGTTGACGCTCTAAGCTGGCAACTGAAAGCCTGAGTACTTCCTTTAGCTGGGTCAGAAATTCGTCTAGCTGGTATTGAAGCAAGGTGATATCCCTTCTTGTATAAACTTGTTCACTATCGTAAGTCTTTTTTATTTCTTTCAGGCCTTCTACCAACAATTTCAAATCATCTATTGGCAAATCTAACCCTAAAATTAAACCTCGACTAAGGCGATTTAACGGTTGCAAAGTCCTGTTGATTATAACAGGTAAATTGGTAATTGCAACCCTTACATCTTCTGATATAGCAAGATTTTTCTGTTTTCTAGAGACTTGCTGATTTCAAGCACCTGGCTCCAAAGGTTGGAATCTATATTAATTCTACTAGAAAATGTCTGGATGCTAGACTCAAGAAATTTGCTTGCCTGAGAAAATGCTTCTATAAGACTGTTTTTATCGTCCGGACGAAAGGTTTCAGGCAAAGCAAGATTTTCCATTTTTCCTTGCAAATACGCTATTAGTGTTTCGGGAAGTTCAGTGTGTGGGTAACCTGATGCTTTAAAGTCCTTATAAGCAAGAATAAATGCCCCGTAGGACCAAATCTCAAAACGTTGGTCAGCGTTTTTCAAATTTTTACAATAATCCCCCAACAATGCTCTCTTTTCTGATAGTGATTTTATGCGAATTTTAATTCTATCATGTTGTTTTGAAAGGAAAGATATATCATTCAGATAGAGGTTTAGAAGTAACTTTACTTTCTTTATAATCTTTATAAGAGCTGCTTCAATCTTTATTTTGTCATCCTTACTGGCGTTTTAATTGCATCGACTTGTCTTTCAGACCATTCAGCATAACCAGCCATTGATCCCTCCTTTGATAGGATGGTGCTTGATTGGTGCTCAGGTCATTAGGATTTGGAAGCAGTTCATCCAAATCATTACTGATGTAGCGAAGCAATCGGGCAATATCTTCATAAGCCTGGTCATCACAATCAGACACTTCAATATGCTTCATATCCCTGAATCCTTTGATCAGCGTATCCAGTTGCTGTTTTGACCTTTCAAAATAGTCTTTCCACCATAAATGGATGTATTCCGTTTGGTCGTATAACTCAGAACGCCCAATGATCTCTGCGATGGCTTTTTGAAGGGCTGTATCAGGTTGCTCCACAGAGGAAAGCTGATGTAATATTGCATTAAAAGAATTATCAACAGCGCTCACCAATACCTCGAAAAGGACCCCCTCATTGTTGTGGATATATGAAGGAAAAGGATAAATTATATGTCCCAATTCGGAAAGGATATTCCAGATTTGGGTCTCTGCATTGAAGCCAATTTGTTTCTTCAGATCATCCGCTTTGTCCTTTTGCTCCTTTAATATTGCTAATATCCCCTGAAATAAGTTTTCATATTGTTTGATTTGGCTTTGAAAATTTGGCAGGAGTTCGATAATCTTTTCAACATCCGGGAGTAAGAGATATCGAATCTCATTACAATCTTCGCAACGAAGTTGCCCCAATTCTAATACAATTTGGCAAAGGCCTTCAATTATGTGTTTCAACTGATTAAAGAAAACAATGATTTGAGGAATTCAAATTCTCTGTCTACGTTCCATGTGTTCGCTAATTTTGAATATCTTCATGATACAAATATAATTTATCCAGAATGTTTTTATCAATTGACTGTTCCCCCATTACACGAAGGTTCCTTAACAAAGCCTGCAGGCTAGCAAGATTTTTGATAGCGCGGCGAAAATGGTTTGCGCTGTTTTTAAATGAAAACTGCCCTCTCCTTTAATCTTATCATGCGTTGTAAGTAAAGTGCTGATGGAACCATAAATCTGTATGTGAAATATATCATCCAGTTCGTCCTTTTTTACCTTAGGGATGGCTGAGATCAAAGCTGTGAGATCGCCTGAAACTTTGTTAAGAAATGGCTTAGTATTCAGCACGTAAACCTTGTTCGTTTCTTGTTCAAGAATGCTTATTCCCGTCTGGAATTCTGCTATATATTGCCATACATCTGCTTGCAATTCATAAGCAGTACCCTTTATCTGAGTTTCCTGGATTTGTACAAGTTCGCGTTCGGTTTGCGCCAATTTTTCCTCCAACAATGTGGGTAATGCCCTGAATTTCAAAGAAGATTCAGAGGATTTTCGAACCCAGGTTTGCAAAGAGGGGATAATTGGATTGATTTGTTTGTCCCATTCCTCAGCTGCTAGAGGAAAAGCGGCCCAAAATACGCGTCAGGTATTTTATCAATCGTTCCTGCAATTGAAATACTTCGCTCGCGGTCAGTTGGTCCAAATCTTTTCCAGTACCCAGGATACTTTCTATTTGTTGATGGCTTTGGTCAAAGGATTTTCTTTCATCAAAAGGCCGCGCTTTTTTGCGTCGCTTTGACCTTCAGAAAAGTCCTTTTGTAGTTTTCGGGCAAGCTCTCCAATGGTTTGTTGCTGCGTTTCTATCTGAGAAATCCCAGTACGAAGGGCTGCTACGGATGAAGCTGCATATGCCGGGAACTTCGATGATGCGACGCTTAATTGCCAATAGGCAGGCTTCCCAAGTACCACCTCGCTGTTGATTCTTAAAGAATTCCCCAGTTGAGTAACTTTGGCGGCTATTTTTACGCTGTTTTCAAATACTTGCCCTGGATCCACTGAAAACACTTCTGGACCTTTATTTACATACTTATACACATCAAGAACTTCATGCTCAACATTGCTTAGTTCGAGCCGTTGCTGTACATAGCGGGTCTCTAAACGAACAGGTAATAGTGCCATTGGAACCGTTGCTGTCAATAATTGCTTTAGTACTTGATTATATTCTTCTGGGGTAGTATCCATAATTATCCGATTTGTTTGCGCTTAGTTTCAGTTAAAATATCAGAATGAATTATGGGTGATTTTGGCGGCAAGAAAGCAGAAGAATGTAAAGCCAGCATGACTGGAGCCTGATAAAGGATATACGCCATATGGGCGGCATCCTTCCCCCAAATTATTCCATTTTTATCAATTGATGATGGTTCATTTATTAATGAATCAATATTGATCGCTGTTTGGGAATTTATATGCGCCCAATCTAATTCGTTCCATGATTTAAGGGAAGGAGATGCAGGAGGTGGAATCAAAAGATTTTGATCGTCCAGTCCAAAACGTGCTTCCCCCAAACGTTCCTGAAAGACAAAAAACCAACCGGCATCCTTATCATCACCGCCAGCAGATTCCACTGTCAAATCAAAGCCTACAATATTAATGTCCGGTTCAATAAGAAATTTACTGATTGGAAATTTAAAGTTAATCGGGTCATCGCTTTGGACTATCCTACGTTTCTTTTGGCCTTTTTTCTTATAATACTCTGCTCTTTGAGCAAAAATTATTACGTTAGGGAATTTGCGAAATAAATCACCTCTGAAAATTAAAACAAGCCCCGGTTCTATAGAATTAATGGCCTCATGCTGCCCCAGTTGTTTAGTCCAGGTGTCCATAAATGCGATATCTGCTAATTCAACACCATCGCTTGGTTCCGGTTGAATATAGTCGCGCGGATTCCAAAATTGCCTAAAACAACTTCCCATTTGATCAGTTGGAAATCCGCGCCATAGCAGTTCACGTGCCATCTCATGGTTCAATCCAGCCATAAATGCCTCAATAAATTGTTGATTAGGTTCCATAATGGCCACCATATTATTGGGGAACTCAGAAACTCCCGGTATCAGGTATTCAATCGACAGTGATTTCAGAAAATCAGACATAGGATATGGGAAAACAGGTGCTACCATAATTGGTTTTACAAAATCGAGGACAACATCTTGCAAAGGCATCGCTGAAGGATGCGGTTACCCAATGTTTGTTCAGGTTGTATCGCACTTATAAGATTAGGAGCTCCATCAATATTGACATTGTTATTATTGATTAATGATCCTGTTTTCCATGGCAAGGAAGTATTTAGTGGTATATATGAGCTTAATCTTGCTGCAATTGGTTTTTCTTCATCACTTAGTTCCGAGACCTGAAAATCAGATGAATTTACAAAATTAAATTTTGGTGGATTTATTGTTGCACCTGCCACTAGCGATGTTATTGAGCTATCTAATTGCTCTACCAGCCCATTTCTGAAATTGGAGGGTGTGACAAAAGAATGCATTATTTGTTTTGATGCTTTTATTGCTACTTTCCCACCAGGGCGTGTTTTTTAAATGCTGAATCAAAACCTGCCGGACTTATTTTGGCATTTTTTACTTGAAATGCGACAGTCTCGGTAGCAGAGGCCAATATCTTTTATGTACCAATTGGGTAAGTGAGTAACATTCAGTAAAGGTGCGAGGTGCAATGTGTTTTCCTAATATTTTTCTATTGACTTCTATCACTAGTTGTGCTTGTCGCATCAGTTGATTTGCTGCTAAAATGGAACCTACCTGTCCCCAGCCAAAGATCCGTTTTCATTCAAACCAACGGTTAAATCACTGATATCCAGGGAAGGTAATTTTAGGTTTTCCCCTGGCAATACCTGTAATCGTCGGGCAAGTTTCTCAAAATCACCTTCACTTGTGGCAAATGACCAGGAATAATAGAAAGGGTGTATTGTATCATTTATCAATGTTATCGGTTCAAGCATACTTAAGATACCATCATAAGGATCAACAACACCCAACCCCGCATTTTGCCCAGACTTATAATAGGGAACCAAAAAAGCAAAATATTTTGTATTTGACTCCAGGTGGCGTGGACTCCAAATACGCGAATATGCTAAATCAGGATTGATATTCAAGAGATCATCAACTTCTTTACTTATGATATCGGCATTATCCGTATTCATCGCATTCAATGTTGAATTGATGTGTACATGTGCCCAAGCCCAAGCCTGTTCTAAAGGAATATTAATTACCTGATGTAATGTAATTGATGGCAAGGCGCCCACCACAGGGGTATTCAAAGTAAATTCATCTTCTTTTAGAACGAGCAAAAACATCCAAGGACACAAACGATCATTTGATGGCAAGGCAGGTGAAAAACGCCAGGGCAGTTCTTCATCATAAAATTCAATGCAGGGCAGATAATTCGGCTCAAAATCTGAACTCCCATTTTGAGGTGTTACCTTGATAACCAGGTTGGGATTAAAACCTGCCACATCGCCAGGTCCGAGAAGACAAACCCCTTTGGAATGTGTCTCCTGAATAACACCATTGTTATCAGTAACTGTTACTTTTACCTTGACCACCGCTCGATCTCTGTTGGGATCTATGTTTGGTTCTATCTTATTACCCAACCCCGTCGTAGCCATGGCAAAAATGTATATGATGCATTCATAGTGAGGCAGAATTTTCGTTTATAATGGGGGGTGTCAAGCTTACTGAATTATAGAAAGGAATGATAATGAGCTCGCCTTCTTTATCAGGATATGCCTCGAGGATATTTTTCAGCTGCTCCTTCGCCGTTCGGTTTTCGTAAGGCGGCACATCGGCATATTTTGACAAATCGCTAGCGTTTACAATTTGAAATTGTTCTTCAATCAAGGGTACTTGCAGATGGGCAACTGTCAACCTGGCTTTATTGCTTTTAGCTAAAGTTGATCTGCCAACCGCACTGTCGCGGCTCAATGAATCTAAATGAAAAGAAATCGGTCTTGAAACTTTGGAAGTCGATCTGGGCCATCGATCAAAATTAAGTCACTAGGTAATGCTGCTTGGTATAAATACCAGTCTTAGTTGCATCACCTCCTAAAAATTTAGCGCCGCTAGGATAATCTTCAAAACTCTTCTCTGATATTTTAGCTGTCTCACCGAGTACTTTATACTGTGAAGGCGCGAAGTAATCATGTACATCCTCTATTTTTGCGGTACATCTCCAACCGATATTTCTTTAATTTCAAACCAATTTGGCCCATCGACACCTTGGTTGCCATACCGTTCCAATAAGGTTCTTAGGGGTGCAAGTTGTTGGCTGATCTGGATAGAACCACCAGGATTGATCACCAAAGCATCGGTGGGGTTTAAAACCCTTATTTGCACAAGTTCAATGCGCCCTGTAGGCAATATAGCTTTCCAATTGCTTACATTTTCTATTTCCATTTTGAGGCAATTCCAGCACATTGACATTGGGAAGCGATATTTCTTCGCGTGGTTCACCAAAAGTTTTATGGAAGTCAAAATCAAACTCAATACCTAAAATTTTTATTGCTCCGGAACCGGATACATTCCATTGTTTCGGTCCATCTACGTGTAACTTTACAGCTATACTAGCCTTTTCTTTTCCATTTTTCATCAGGGCAAACGCTAGAGCCGTGTCGAACTCAAAATAGAAAGGGTTAAACTGGAACAGGGCATCAAACCCCACAGATCCTATAGCAGAATAGTTGCCTTTATTGAACACAGCATCTACTTTTGCACCTAATTGGACAGTATTGGAGGTAATGGCAAAGTATGACTCAAACCGAACCTTAGCTTTCTCCGTATCTAGTAAGTTAATCGAAATACGTTTTAAAATTGGCAAGGCGAGTGGGGGTGGTTGGAATCCAGGATGAAAACCACCCAAACTTAGCAGAAAGTTAGGATTATCGCCATATTTAAGCCGGAAAGCCATATCACCATCCAATGTATAATTGAGCAGTCGAGAACCTTCAATACTTGCATCAATAGTGATAAACTTCTTCTCTTGGTCGAAAGTGCCCACAAAATTGATCACTAAAACCAATATTTCCGTATTAGCACCTTCAGTTGGCAATATGCAATCCATCACACCTATTATTGCTACATTGACAGGGCTGGGCACCTCAATAAACAATCCCATTTTTACATTTAAAAAAGCCTTGGCGCCTCCCCATCCGATAATCAGCATAGGGCCAAATACAAAGCGATCTTGTTCAATAGGAAAAGCGGCTTCAAGATCGGATAAAATCAGGTTGATATTATCCACAGGATTCTGTGGAAACAGCAGCCGATCGTTCATACCTGTTTTGACACCATCGCGCAATACATCCAATTTCATGGTGCGGTGCAAAGCCAGCAATCCACCGATACCCTCCAGTGTGAAGCCCAACCCCAATTGTATGGGGGTGAAACCATCTGCCATAATAACCAGCAGCAGCGCATATCCTTCTTTATCGCCAGGTAGTTTGGTATTGATGATAGCAATAGCTGTAAAATTGACCTTGTCTGCAAAATTCAGACTGACAACACCGGCATAGCGGTTTTCGCCAATGTAGAGGTAGCCACCGCCGGTGAATTTATTGGCGTCGATGGAGAGGGCGATGGAATCTGGGAATTTGAATCGAGGCTTCAAATCTATCCCTTTTCATATTACCCGAATAGTCAGAAGGAAGGGTGATGAGGCTCAAACCGACATCATTTATGGTCAAGGTTATTGCCTTGGAATTGAACAATCAATTTCAGTCCTATACTAAAATTCAGACCTGATTCTGAGTCAACTTTCAGTTTCCATTTAAAATTCTCAAGTGTGAGAAAATCAAAAAAAGTCTTAGGCTTTGTTAATGTATATTCTAATCCAACTCCACCTCGAAAATGTATTCCCTTTTTTTTCGTCCAACCAATTTGAATATCGAAATTGGAAGAAATACCCTTTTGCGGTAAAATTTTTGAAAGGAACCCATCAGATTTACTAGATTTGATATTAAAATTATTGTTTCTTAATGAAAGGTATCCACCATAATCAAACTCTGACTGAGAATATGACAGAAATGTTTCTAATAATAGATTGCCGATTAATAACTTTTTATTATCACTTTCCGCAGCATTTGAATTCAAACTAATTAGCCTTGACAAAAAGGCCGCAATCTTAAAACTAGGGTCCGTATTTTGAAATATATCAATTCCACCATCATGAATTGTAAGAACATTTATGCTGCCAGTTAATGAGGAGGCAATCAACCACGATTCATGTAACCAAACTTCATTATAAGTCCCAAAGGGAAGAATATGTATCCCTTCCTTACCATCTTCTTTGGATGAAATCATACAAGAAATCCCAAATGCTGCATTAATTTTTTGGCCTTGGGCAATCGTGAGCGTTAGTATGTTTTGAAAGGACTTATTTGACAAGTCACTGCCGTAATCCCGACCAATGTCGAGTGGAGAAATACCATAGTCGGCATCTATATTCAATGACCTAAATAAAGACACCAAACGTGGAAATAGTTTTTCGGAAATATTGATCGCCTCAACTCTGGAATTTATCCCATCCGGAAAATAAATATCTTTAAACTTATTAAAAGGGTTTTTCAAAAAATCAATCAGATTGTCATAACTCATTTCAACCAAGAGGGAACTCTGTCTTACCAATTGGCCATTTGTATCACTTGTTACATAATCGATTTTTTTCCACTTATTAGGAGGAGGTATTACTTCTAAAACTACAAAAATGTTATAAACTGTTGGGTGCCACAATAACAAGTATTCAAAAAACAGAGAATCAAACAATTCTTTTGGGAAACTAGAAAAATCTTCACCTGTTGTGTTTAATTTATCTTTTATTTCATCCAATTTATCGGCTAATTTAGCCAATTCACTAAAAAAATTAATAATATTTTCAACATCCGAAAAATCAATATCTCTCCAATCTTTAAATGAATCCGCTATATCAATTGCATCGTTGATTATTGCTTGAATATCACTGATTGGCAAATTAGTAATTGCCTCAATTCTCCAACCTAATGATGCAAATATCTTATTTTTTAAAACATAGGTATCTTCAGCCCCGGCAAACAGAGGAGATAAAAAGACAGTTAATTCGCTGATAATCGAATTTATAAATTGTTTATTCATTTGCCGGATTTAAAGGTGGATAAATTAATTTGTTATTAGCATCTTTAGGCGCAGTTCTTAAATCCACTACTGCGGTTGTTGGTTTCAACTTAAATTCGTAACTTCCATTCTCCTGCTCTTCAAGTTTCCAGGCATATAATCGATGATTTACAATTAGATCCAGCATATTAATATTATCATTTGTGTTAAAAGTTACCTAGCCAAAGTTTGGCTGCTGCATATACCTTTTTATCTACAACTGAAATGAGATTTGGTTGTTTTGAGTCTTCGAGCAAAAAATTGTTGTAAGATATATGTGGCATTAAACGCTACATAATGAATCAATAGCTCTTCTGATTTTGTAATTATAATTGGAGTTTTTACATTTGTGTCATAGCTCTTCGATATATCTACTCTGTATTCCCATCCAATAGGATCATTGTTTGTTGGGGCTGGCCCGTCGAAATCAAACTCTTTGGAAAGGTTCTCAGATGCTTTTATTAATGCTTCAAATGCGTCTCTGTCAGTATCAAAATCTTTACCTTTTTCTATTATTACCTTAATAATGTTGTATAATAATTCTGTTACAGATTTTACTGTTTCCCAATCTGAATCATTTTTAGAAAAAATAAATCCATCTTTTATATTAGATTCAACTATCCAACTATCTAATTGGCTGTTAGGGTCATTTTCAAACCCAATTGTTCCAATTATTTTATGCTGTTCTATGATATCATCATCCGTTTCGTCGATCCAACTACGCCCCATTTTTCTAACACCACCTAAGCTTAAAAAATTACTTCCATCAGAGCCCAAATTCTGCATTATAGAAGATAGTGGCGAAATGTTTTTAGAGGCACTAGCGGTAAGCTGAGCAATAGTAATATTTGCTGATGATGGTGAGGAGGCATAAGGTTTGGCCCCAATACTGCATGCGTGCAGTGTAACCATAATGTACATCGCCGGATAAAAATACAAATTTTCCATTATTTTTATAATTCGCTAACTTACTGAAAAGTCTTTCGTAGGCATTACCAGATAAAGCCCACGCTTCCCCATCAAATGTTTCTCTTAAATAATCTCCAATTTCTTTGCTATATTTGCTTTTCTGTATATTATCAATCAAAAATTCATCGAATCCAATGTCATCCAAATTAATAATGTCTGGCGCCTTAACCCATATTTTTTTTTTTGAGTTTTTCACTTAATTTTTAAAAATATTATCAGTAAAAGATTTATTAAATAACTATAGTTGCTGGAATGCCTTTCTTATCTAAGAGCATTAGATTTTTATAAACATAATCTTCAAAGCCGGGCACACCTATTACGGGTGAAGGCATTAAGATTATGGTTAATCCTCTTGGAAGATTAGGAGAACTGTTAAATGTATCTTTTAAATATTGTTTAGTAATTAAATTTGGGAAAAGAAATTCATTTGTTGAAGTGTCTCTTTCAAAAGATCTCTTTGTTCTTGTATCTATGCCAAAAATATCCCAAGTGCTTTGCGCAGGGCTTATTACAAAAGACCAATCAAGGTAGCCCTCAGAAGCAGGAATACTCAATAGATCATTATATC
>JADKJI010000052.1 GCA_016721085.1 Chitinophagaceae bacterium
TATCATTCTAATACTAATTGCCCACGATTAAATTCGATCTATGAAAATTTTGAAATTCCGTCTGAAATAAAAAAGAAAGGCCCAGAAATGGTAAAACAATTCAGGGCCTGGTTTGAAACTGTCAAGCATTTATTAGAGAAACCAGATGTATTTGTAGCCAGACTTCAAGCCAGATGGGGAATTGTTACCAATCCTAATGCTATTAGAATAGAAAACTCAGGCGCTTTAGATTTTGGATCCTTTACATTGGCAGAAATTGAAGCTAAAATTGATGCCTTGCTAAAAGAATCTTCAAGTTTTACTAATTCATCAGAAAAAACAGAACAATTCTAAGCCAATTCTCAAAAAACACCTATCTGGGAAGAAGCAATTTGCGCATTAACAATAATTCAACCAGTTATTCTGATGAGGAAGTCAAAGCCCTTCTAAGAAATTATGATAATAATTATAAGAAACCAACTAAAGATTATTAGTTGAATATTACAGATTGAAATACAATCCCGATGTAAAGCTGGAGGAAACACTTTTAAGTCATATCGGATTTAGAATGTGCAGTCATTGTTATGGGCAAGAAATTATTGAACTAATACAAAACCCAATACCCAAAAATGATCACGGCCCTTCTTATGATTTACCCTTTTAAACATACTATGGCTGTAATCAAAAAGTCGCATTGGGCCCCCTATATTCTGCTCGATAAGACCAGTGAACAATTCTGACCCAAAGGCTTTCAAAACATAATTCCCTGTTAGAATAAATGAATGCAAGCATTTTTTTTGTAGATTGGATAATTGTCTTGTTGAAAGAAGACAAGCGTGTAAAGACTACGGAATTTTATAAGTACGATAATTAATTTTTAATAACAAAGAATGCACTACAACCTCAAAAAATTAACAATTGACAATTTCAGGGTGTTTAATAAACCAACAACTATCGAATTTAGTCCGCTTACCATATTTACCGGGGCAAACAATGGGGGGAAAAGTTCAGTTAACAAGGCACTTAATCTGTTAGCCAAATCCCATGAAGACAACGGACTATCGAGCCTCTCTTTAATTGGGAATCAATTAAACCTCGGTAGTTTTAAATCATTAACCAATAACAAAGGGAAACGCGATACAATAAGCTTTTGTCTAGAAATTCAAACCGCCTTCGTTGAAAATGCAGATTTTAAAATTGAAATGTCTTTTAAGGAATGGGTCTATTCAAATTAAAAATATATAAAAACGAAATTCTTATTACTTCACTTACAAAAGAATCCACTAACAGAAACAATTCCTGGTTCCATACAAAAAATAAGGATTCTTATATTAAATTACCATACACTCTAATAAAAGAAAATGCCCTTTTAAATTTATTTAAAGGGCTGCCTCCAGATATGATGGAATTGATGAAGAAGTCCATTCTAACCCATCTTGAAAACAATTCTAGTTGTCATGAAAATCAGGAAATGATTCATTCTGAAGATCTATTGCCCAAATCAAACATAATAAGTTATTGCTTTGATGTTTTCCTGAGCGGCATAAACAACTTAGGTAAGTATTCAAAAAAGTCGGCAAATATTGTAAATGAAGAAACAGGCTATGTAGAAGAAGTACTTTATAATTTTGCAATTTCATCTGATCCCAAATTCAAGGAAGTACTGCCAGGAAACATTCTGGAAATTATTCCAAATGAGTTACAAGAGATGTCAATATCAACAATTCTTGACCTGGATGCAGTTAAAAACTATAGACCCATTCCCGACGAACTTCTTTATACAACATTTTCTCGTTTAAATTTCACTTCTGGAAACAGGGGTTTTCAACAGATAATTTATACTAAAGAAAACAATCCTTATATCTTTAATCTGCTAAGAGAATTCGACCAAAATGGTGATGACGGCCAATTCAGATTTTCTCGATCCTTAGTCAACATCTTTGGAATTGCAGATAGCGGTGCTGATGCATGGGATTCACAAATTTCAGTTAGCCCTTTAGAAGACTATGGCTACGTTTTTAAAATAGGTAATAAGGATTCAAATCATCTTAGTAGCTTAGGATATGGCATGACGCAGCTAATACCGCTTATACTAAATGTATCAATTCACCCCGAAAAGACTCTCATTATAGAAGAACCAGAAGCCAACCTGCACCCATCCCTCCAATCGAAACTCGCAGATTTTTTTATAGATTCTTTGGGCAGACGGGACGGGTTTACCCTTCTTGAAAAAGATCAGACCGATACTACTATCTATACAAATACATTTATTATAGAAACCCATAGCGAGTATTTAATAAGAAAATTGCAATACCTGGTTGCAAAAGGAGCAGCCAAAACAGAGGATATTTCCATTTACTATTTCCAAAACAATGAGATAAAAAGTGAAAAAGTGAAAAAAATAAATATAAATGTTGATGGATCCCTTTCTGACGATTTTGGTCCGGGTTTTATAGATGAGGCAGACAAAATCGCCCTGGACCTATTAATTCTAAGAAATTCTCAAACTAATTAATGTGAAAGTACACTTAACAAGAGAAATCCTCCAAACCCTTGAGCCACTATTCAAAGTTGATAGTTTTAATTTTTTGAACGGCAATAGTACTGGCACACTAAGGCTTTTCAAGTTGTTGAATTCACTACCCATTAGGATAGAGCAGGATGATGATCTCATTAACCTGCTTAGAGAAACTGCAGGTAATGCTAATCCTGTCAGTTATGAATTACAAATTCTTAGAACTGCTCTTAAGGGCACCAGGTTACTAAAGCCAAACCAAGATCTTGAAAGCACATATGTTTTAGCTATAAAAGATAATACTGCAGCCCAGTTACTAAAAAAAGGAATAATATCGCTGGGTCCATCTTTTTCTGGAAAAGACTTTTACAACAATAGCACCTACACTGATATACAAATTGACACTGATTGGATCAAAACGAATAGTTTCCCACCAGCCAACTCTCTGCTTCTTTTGGACCATTATTGTTTTGGAAACCCTTTTTCAAAAAAAATAGAGGCTTTAACCTGCTTTATTACAAATCTAACACAGTCCATTACAGTCGATTTTCATTTAACAATAATATTCAGCTCAGAGAAAAACAGTAAACCAACCTGTACACCCCAAAGGATGGATGAGGCCTTTGAATTATTAAGCCATATAAAAAATTGCAAAGTGCAATTAATCTGTAATAATAGCCTTGACCATCATGATCGAATCTTCTATACCAATTATACAAAAGGAAGTTTTGGAAGAGGGGTGCCATGGAAAAATGTTAGTACAAGATTTAATCAACAGTTCCTGGGTAGTGGAGAGGATGAAATTCAAATAAGAAACAACTACTTTGCATATAAGCAGGAGTTAGGGCGCTGGAATAATTATATAGAATCAATACCAGAAGAAATCGGTCTGGTGAAAATGCGATGGGAAGAGCCTGGTTTCAGGAACAGAATATTCACCCCGGTGATAGATGTTACCTGAATATTCTAGGTGCAAATAGGCTGCATCTATATAAAACAACTTTGCTCTAAACAGCAAACATGAGAAAAGGATCAATAGTAGAATGCGTAAATGACCAGTTCACAGAAAGAGACATGAACTATGTTAAGTCAGTACCCGTTAAAGGTGTTTTGTATATGGTCAGAGCAAGGCCGATAGATTATGCAGCTGTGGGTTCGGAACCCGGGTTATTATTGGAGAGATCGTGAATCCTCACAAATGGTTTAAAATTGGTGATCACAAATATCTATTAGAGCCTCGCTTCAAGCCTTCCAGGTTTCGTGAGGTATTGCCGCCTTTAGAAATCACAGAGCAATTTGTAGATGCGGAAAATGGGAAACATACAAGTGCAAATGATCTCTAAATATTCTTGAATTGCTTTTATGGCTTCATTCAATTTATACCAACAGGGCATTTACAATTCTTAGCCGCTCACAATCTTCAAGTTTAAAATTGCAATGTAAGGCCTGTAGCCAATGCATCTGGAATATTTTGATTCGCTTGCAAAGGTTCTGCCTAGTTATTAATGGTATGCATGGCTGAATAGCCTAATTTTTCTTATTATTTGCGGATCAATTTGTAATAGTGATTTACAAGGCCTAATGCATTGAGGTAATTCGGAGGCGTAATTTTATAATGGGTATACCCGCAGGCAGCATAATATTCCATACCGAAATGGGTTGCTAATCCTTCATCGAGTACAATGGTTTGGGTATTACCCGAGGGGCTTAGGCAATGGATAATTTCCTGACTAAGTTGAAAAACAGCCAGCTCCATATCATTTAAACAGTTTTCAGTGAGCCTGATAATGACTTTTTCTGGATTACCGCCAAAATAAAAAGATGGGGTGTAACAACTGGAGCGCATTCAATTCCAACAAAAGTATGCGTTTGAATTCTTTGACCATATTTTGTTTCAGCCTTATGGAGCATATTGGCGAATCGGGAAGTAATCGTCCATGACCAGTTAGTACTAGCAGGCATAGGGGTAGAGTGAAAAATTGATGGCATTTTAGTGGTTTGTGGGTTAGGAATACATCTAATTGGAAAAGATTTTCTTGAAGTCGGTTGCAACCTGTTTATTTTCTTACCATTCTTTTTTCTTTGTCTTGACCGTGGCATGAGCTTAATTATGTTTTCTTACCTTTCCTTTTTTTCAATAATCCCACTCCCTGTGACTTACCGGTAACCTATTCAATTCCTGCTTCAATTGTTTCCACTCCCGTAAAAAATGGTCCATTAAGGCCACAAACCGATCGTTATGATTTCTTTCCAGGAGGTGAACCATTTCATGCACTACAATATATTCGATACAATGAAATGGCTTCTTAGCCAGTTCCAGGTTTAGCCAGATCCGTTTTTGTTCTTCCCGTTGCAAGTGCCCCATTTGGTTTTCATTCTTTTAACTCCAATTTCATTCACCCTGACACCCATTTTTTTCTCCCATTTCCTGACAATCGCCGGAAGCAAGGCTTTTAGTTGACCTCTATACCATTCATCAATGAGAATTTGTCGCTTCTTCCTGTCTGTTCCAGGCCTGACTTCTAGTTCAAGTGTCTTATGCTTAATGGTAATTACCGGAGGCATATCCAACTCAACCACTTTCAGCAGATACCGGTTGCCCAAATAATAATGACTCTCTTTTGTTAGAAACTCTCTGGGCACCTCTCTTACCTGTTGCTGAAATTTCTGTTGTTGTTTTTTTATCCAAACCAGTTTTGAAATGGCATATAGCCGAATAGTATCAAGTGACATGCGGGATGGAGCGGCAATGCGTACTCTCCCTTTTGGCGGGTACACACTAAGGTGCACATTCTTAATGTCTTTCAGTTCAACATCCACTACTAATTCTCCTAGTTTTATCTGCTTCATCAGTATTCAGCCTGCTGCCTTATGATAGTGAAGATTCTTTCTACTTCGTCAAAGTCTTTAATATGTCATAAATTCCAGCCTTGATCATATTTTCCCTGGGTTCATTCCCCCGCCATCCATCGGGCATGACTTCTAAAATCTTTCTGTGAATGTCCAATGCCAATTCTTCGTTCTTATTCAAGTTATTGTACAAAGCTCGTTGGGCCGGAGTTTTAAGCGAATCAGGTGTGGCACTGGTTTTACCTGCCTGTACCTTGGATGCCAGGTCGGCAATTTTCTTCAAGTATTCTTCATAGCTGATCGCATTATCTTTTCGCTCCTTTATGACCGCAGAAAGAAGCGTACTCATTTCTTCAAAAAATGCCGGATCAGTTAGATGATCTTTTATGATTTTCTGACGCACATTGTTCTCAATGGTCTCAGCAACCGCCTGCTTACTTCCTTTAATTCCTCCAGGCATGGCATTTATTGCATCTGCAATTCCACTCTTGACGATCAACTCTATTAATGAAAGATCCCCGAATGGTGATATCTGCCTGGGATCTTCAGCCTGTATGTAATTATCAATTAAGTGTCGCATATCGGCTTCATAGGCTTTCATATCCAGCACCTCACCGCTGGCTAACCGGATCTCCTCGCGGAGCTTGAGGTAAAATTCAACCTGTTTTTTATTTCAGCCTGGTCTTGTGATGAATAACCAGCCTCTTCCATTTCCGCCACAATATTGGCATAGGCCCTGATTAGTGCCACTACTGCTTTATACAGGGAGGTACGCCTGAGTTCCGTATTCTTTAGTTCATCCTCGATCTCGGTATTTCCGCAGAAATAATGTTGGTAATCCAGTTTGCTTTTGGGGGGTGGCACGGGTTCACATAAAAGCACAACGGCCTCAATGGCATTGTCCAATCTTTCCCTTCCCTGTTTGAGTCGGTCCTTTAATAGAATATCACAGTCTTCTTTTTTAAACTCATCATAATCCAGTTCAGAGGTATAAACCGCCACAGCATTTTCAACTTTTTTAAACAGGTCTTTTGTAATCAACAATATAACCAAATTGCTTATCCTCCGAATCCAACCTGTTAACCCGACAGATAGCCTGAAATAACCCATGGTCCTGCATGCTTTTATCAATATACAGGTAGGAACAAGCGGGTGCATCAAACCCTGTTAGAAGCTTATCTACCACGATCAGCAAACGCATACTAGCGGGCTCCTTTAAGAAATTTTTCTTTGCAAGATCCTCATAGGTTTCTGTTTTTGTTTTGTTCGGTGCGGCAATAACATCCTTTAAAAGATCTGTATAGGTTTTGAAAATAAATTCTTTCTCCGTTTCCGTATTGGCTCCTGTATCCTCGGTAGTAATATCCTGGGTGGAAGGGTTATAGGAGGTGATAATGGCACACCGGTTCTTAAATTCAGTTTGCTGGAAGAGTTCGTAATATTTGCTGGCTTCGTAAATACTACCCGCCACCAGCATCGCATTACCGGTATGAGAACTAAGCCGTGGCTTAACGCTGAAATCAAAAACAATATCGCTGACTACTTTATCCATCCTGGAACGGGAACTCAGAACCTTTTGCAAAGTCCCCCATTTTTCTTCAGTTCTGATTTCTGAAAATCATTCAAGCCCCTCGTTTTAGCTTCCAAACCAGGCGTCAACTTTATCCGGAGATGATAATTTCTGATCAATATCCTGGCCTCATAGATAAGATCCAAAACCACCTCATCCTCAACCGCTTCATTGAATTTATAGGTATGGATATACTTACCAAAAACCTCCAGGCTGGTTTGCTTATCTGATTTCAACAAAGGTGTACCAGTAAAACCAAAAAACACTGCATTCTGCAGCATCGCTTTCATTACTTTATGAAGCTTGCCGCTTTGGGTACGGTGACATTCATCTACAAATACAAAAAGTTCTCCGATCGTTTGCGATGGTGCATTTTTTAATTCTTCAATATACTGATCAAAATCTTCCACATCTTTTTTGCCGAATTTGTGTATGAGTGAGCAAATTAGCCTTGGCATTGGCTGGTTTAACTGCTCCATCAATTCCTTCCCACTACTGGTTCTTTTTATATCTTCTCCTGTATCATTAAATATCCCTACTATTTGTTTATCAAGTTCGGTACGATCGGTTAGTACTACAACACGGGCATTCGGATAGTTCTTTAAAATCCATTGCGCCAACATCACCATTACAATACTCTTGCCACTGCCCTGG
This sequence comes from Chitinophagaceae bacterium, assembly GCA_016721085.1. GTDB lineage: Bacteria > Bacteroidota > Bacteroidia > Chitinophagales > Chitinophagaceae > Endoryza. The sequence continues at coordinate 7,569 of JADKJI010000052.1, forward strand.
GTATGCCAGATGATGCCGCCTTCTCTCCTTCTTACATGTTCCTGTGCGGCCTTAATGCCGAAATACTGATGATATCGAGGCAGTTTTTTTACGCCGGCATCAAAAACTACAAAATCCCGGATAATTTCCAGTAACCTAACCTTATTGCAGATTTTGGTCAGATACTTATCCAATTGCAGCATACTGTTATCCTGCTCATCTTCTTTCCAGCGAAGAAAGAATTTTTCCGGGGTACCGATTGTACCGTAACGGAGGCCCTCTGTATCATTTCCAGCCATTATCAATTGAATGGTCGGGAAAAACTCCTCTATAAATTCCTTCTGCTGATTGGTGATACTCTGGCGTATCCCTTCGGAAATGGAAACAGTACTTCGTTTCAGCTCCAGTACAACCATGGCGATCCCATTTACATAAAGAACTATATCGGGCCTTTTTTCCCGGCTTCCATGAAATGTAACTTCCTCTGCAATGCCAAAATGATTTTCTTCTGGGTTATCCCAATTGATGAAATGTATCCGCTGATACCTTTCCCCTGGTCCTTCCGAAACTTCCACTCCATACCTGAGTAACTTATATACTTCCTTATTATTGTTATATAAATTGCGGTCTGCCCTATTTGCTTCGGATTTCAACAAATAAATTGCCCGATTGGCCAGGGTTTGATGATAACCCATCTTATTGGTAAGGTACTCAAGGAGATAAGTTTCCTCAATATTGCTATTGGTCGGATCATCTTCCCAGTTACCCAGGTAATTGTATTGCAGCTTCTCCTGGAATAGTTTGACAATTCGGTTTTGGGTGAACCGTTCGATTTGACCTACATCATCCATGGCTGTTCCATTTGGTGATCCAATCATTGTATATAAAATCAGGCAAAGTAAAGCCAGCCCCTCTTGTCATTGAAAACCGGGCACCCTTCGAAGGTGTCATTAGCTTTCGACACCAGATTCCTTGTTGCAAACAATATTCCTCAACAGGCGCCCAGAAGGATTTGCCACCTGCTGTCCGAATTTTGAAGCTAACCCAGTATCTGTATATTCTCCAAGAATTTTCCTATGCTCTTCATTCTGTGGGTGTGCATCTAAGATCACAGATAAAAGATCTGTAAGTGCCACTTCCTTTTTTCTGCAATATATCTTCCATTGGATATGCGTTTGACTCCTTAAACCTTCATCGTCAAACATTCGAGGTAACAGATCCCAGAAATAGTTATTGTCCACACGCCCATAAAACCATTCTGCATAGTTCCCTTCTGGCCATTCCGGATTAAATGTACCTACGATCAAAGTCTTGGGCATATGGTCCAAAATTTGCAAGTTCAAATCTTGCTGAAACTTATGATTGCAGGCCATACTCGTTAACTTAAATACTCCAAAATATGCTTCTTAACAATTTCCAAATCAACGACCTTATCCTCATTATTTTTCCATTTGAACGACACGGAAATGCTGAATAGGAAATATCAATTACCGAATTCCACGCTTCGGTAAAACCGTCCGTTTTAGTTTATCATACATTTTGCGTTGCATACCACGATTAACTCCGCTAACTGTAATTTTATCAGGCTTATCGAAATGCTTTATTGATTTGCTATGTTGCTGTTCATTAAACTCTACAACCAGATTCAGCGATTCGTAATATACATCAACCGGCAGTTTTCTGCCAGAATCACCAAGGAGAAAGTCAAAACGATGCTGCCTGCTTCCCTTAATTCCCAGGTGCTGATCACAAAGGTCTATTATATAATACTCATCACTATTTTTTCGACCGGCTGAACCTGCCTTCTTTTTTGAAATTAGTTGTAAGGAAACAGATTTTAATATATTAACTTTCCCCTCATTTGCAGTTCTTCCAAAAAACCAGGTGGTACTTTTCGTTTTTCTTTCAGCCACAACATAAGGTATCATTGATAACTGATTATCCTTATCTAATTTTAAGGATATTCCGGATCGGCAACCCATTTTTCTCGTCTTTAGGGAAAATGCCTGCGTATAAAATATGGCATTAGGTCTTTGGCTGGAATGTTCTTAACCGACTTGTTTTGTTCAAGGTACTTTTGAATCACCATATTGATATATGAAATTTTATCCATATTCATACCAACCTTGTATTACCGGTGAGTAGTTCCTGCATCATGCCCTGCTTAAGTTGTTGATATTTTGCCAGGCTTTTCTCCAACAACTTAATCTCATTTTCCATGTAAGACAAAGTTTTAGCTATTTCTGTTTGTTCATTTATTGAAGTTGGATAATCTACCACTATGGATTCAATTTGCCTGCCACTAACATTTGGCTGGGCACTCCTGTGCTAGTACTTTAAGAGTCCAGCTCGAAATTTATGACCTTGTACTAAATGAGATATAAATTCAATGAATTTTTCTATTGTCATTAACACAGAATTTACCAACCCGTTGGTTAATATAAGCCAATTTATTTTCTGTATAAATACCAATCTTTCCAGTTGTAGCTCCAGACATAGCAATTAATACATCTTCTCTTGAAGCACAAAAAGCATCAGGTAAGCCAATATCCTCATATCTAACACAATTTCTGAGAGAGACTTCACTTTCGACAACATCGGATATTCTTATGACTGGTATACCAATATCTTTAAACACTCCGCTTTTAAAAGCATATCCTCCTCGAATATATATAATATTACCCCAGAAGTGAATTAATCACCCACCCCTCCTTCGGCCTCAGCAACTCCTGCATTGCCCCCTGCTTAATGGCTTTCTTTTTCTCAATCAGTTTCTCCAGTCCGGCTATCAGGTGGTCCATATCGCTGAGGGCAGTGGCAATGGCGGTTTGTTCGGCAGTTGTGGGGAAGAGGAATTAACACATTACCTAATTGACTTGCGCTTATATGTACAACGGCATCCCCTTGGCCCCTACTTGCTTTTTGTTTCTGAACAAAAGAAGCATTTAATAAATATCCAAAAAACAATGAGTCTCCACTTTCAGGAGAAAGAATAACAATATCACCACCAGCATACGCTTCTACTCTTAATATAAATAAGCAATACATTTCCCGATTTCTTCTTTCGTCTCACCTGATCCGGCAAATAGAATGTCTCCTACTCCTATTTTTTTTGCGCTAAGAGAGATTTCTTTTGAAATAAAAGAATAAAACTCCCTTAAGTAATAATTATGCCGTGTATAGATTTCACCATATCTGACACATGGAATGTCACCGCTTAAGCTTCATCTTTTTTTAATCCCTGTACCTTTTGAAAACTTACCAGTTTGTTGAAACAACTTCACATCCCAATCCTTCGGAATCACCCCAATCTCTGTTTGTTTATACTCATTTTTAATTCCATACAAACCCCATTTTAGCCAAGTGAGCATTTACCTTTTCCTCAATTTACTCACTTCCTCAAGTTGTTTGGGCAATAGCGTTTCGT
>JADKJI010000053.1 GCA_016721085.1 Chitinophagaceae bacterium
GTCTTGGCAACGATGATATTCTTATTGGTTACTGCTATGGAGGCAAGGGATTCGAGTTCCGCATATTCAGTATAGGCTTCGTCGATGAAGACCATTGTTTTCTTACTGGCCTCTAAAGCGAATTTCTTCAAGGCTGGTACATCTACATAAGTACCGGTTGGATTATTAGGATTGCAGACATATACCATCGCTGTATCAGCATCTATCGCTGCGGCAATGGCATTGAGATCGAATTTGCGTTCAACAGTCAATGGCAATCGGTCAATGGTTAGTCCGAAGGCATTGGCCTGGTTATTCCATACTTTATAAGCTGGCTCTGCTGTGAGTACTTTCTTTTTTGTCTTGCTGACATGCAATGCAGCCAAACCGATTATCTCGGATGAACCGGCACCTAATAATATATTCACGTCTTTCACTCCCCAATGATTTCCGATTTTCACTTTGAGAGCATTGAGTGGATCATCGGGATATCTGTTAGAGTTGAGATAATGTTGTTGTATCGCTTCTCTTGCCATTGGAGATGGTCCGTATGGGTTTTCATTAGCGTTTAAGTAGATGCCCTTTGCATAAGGATTTCTTCTATTAAATGGATTGGCGGAAAGGGAACCGGTAATGGATAGTCCCGTGAGTGCAAGAGTTGATTGCAGTAAGAATTGGCGGCGGTTGGACATGTGGGAGTTCTTTGGGGTAAGGACTTGAAAATTTTTTTGCTAGATGCTTGATGCAGGATGCTAGATGCAATTACATTGACGGGAGAGATTTATACCTTCTAAATAACATAACGCGGAACGCAGAGGCCCTGCGCGCCTCCGCGTCTCCGCGGTTAAATGTATTTGTATTCAGCCTTAAGCCCTAGGCCTTCAGCCTTCAGCTACAGCTTCTCAAACTTAAACGTCTGTCCACCAATAGAAGCCTCATACATCAACCCACCTTTTGTTTGGGTGAATATCATTACACCATCAGAGTATTTTGCAGTACCTGATGCACCGTCTTTTACAGCAACGGCGGATGTTTGAGCAGAGAACTCTAATTTGTTTTCTTTAAAACGCTCAAGGTCTTTTTCAGTTTCAAAGAAGATTACTTCTCGGTAAGCCTGACCACCAGCTTGCAATCCAACAGTAATCTGACTCAATTTTGCAGTTCCGATTCTTTTACCACTTTGGTATACTTCACCATTTCCAAAAGCACCGCCAACACCTAATCCACCTTTACCTACATTTGGGAATATCGCATAGGCAAAGGCTTTATTAAAGAGGGCGCTCATTAATCCATCAGTTTTGATGAAATCTGCTTTGGCCTCTTTGCTGTCAGCAATCATGTCTTTTTGCTTTTCGCTTGTTTGAGAAAATGCAGAAGTTGATGCGAATAGAAATCCAGCTATAAGAAATAAGCTGGTCAATTGAAATCGATTTGTGTGTTTCATGTTCTTATTTTAAAATGATAAATACGAGTTGTTGACAGGACATAGTAATGCCTAACAGAGTGTTTCTAACGATAATGATGTTTGCTGCGAGGGAGAATGTTCTTTAAGGAAGAGTATGATTCTCCGGGTGAGTTTTCCGGCGTCTAGCTGATAAATAAGAAATATTGAATTTTCAGGGGGAAAAAAAGAAAACGAGTGTGTTCGCTGGGGTAAAGGGGAGAGGCTCGGAAACCTAACATTAAGGAGTGGTACGTTTTTCGTTTTTTTTTTTAGGTGGGTTTTGTGGGTTAAGTTTTAAGTTTTAAGTTGGGAGCTTTGAACCTTTTACCCCCCCACGCCCCCCGGTCTTTCCGCCTTCCGCCTTTTTTTTCTGGTTTTACGGGTTTAAAATTGGTGTTTTCAACCGTTTTCCACCTCGTTTACCTTTTTTTTGTTCTATTCCCCTAAACTTGCCCAACCCCTCAAATTTTCCCCTTTCTTTTTTTTTTTTTTTTTTTTTTTTACCCTTTGTTGCCACCAAAAATTGAGGCAAGAGAAAAGAAAATAAAGGAAATTTTGGTATTGTTAATTCCCCCTTTTTTTTGCCCTTCCCCCACCACCCAAAAGGGGCAAAAACTTGGGAGGCCTCGCCGCCCCTCTCCCCCCGGATTTTTTCTGAATGGACCGGCCCGAATGGCCCGCCCTGGGCCCGCCCCCCCCCCCCGCGCCCCCCCCCCCCCCCCCAAGACCCTCACCGACCAAAAACCCCCGCATTCCCCCCCCCGCCCGCTTTTTTGTTGGCCACTTTCCCCCCCGGAGCCCCCCCCCCCGCCGCCCCCCCGGTGTCCCGCCCCCACCCCTCTCCCCCCACAAAACCATCTTTTTAACCCCACCCACCCCCTCCGCACCTTTCCCCTTGCAAAAATGGGAAATCCCCGGAAACCCTTAACCCCCAAATCCAATTTCCCCGGCCATATTAACACCTGTTTTTTTTTAGATAAAAAAAAAAAAAAAAAAAAAGGTAACCAACCTTAAAAGTTTATTTAAAGTTTTAGATTTTCTTAGGAATTTTTTTACAGGAAAAAAACTTCAAACTCCCGGTTTCCCCCTTTTTTCTCCGCCTCCCTTTCCCCCCCCCCCCCGTTTCGCCCCCCCGGGAAGGCCCCCCAAAGCGGCCCCCCCCACCCATTTTAAACCAACTCCCAAAAAACTCCGGCTTCCCACCCACAAAACAAAACCGTTGGGAACTCCGCCCGGGTTACCCCCCGTACCCAACCCCCCTCCCCCTTCCCGAACCCAAACCAAATTTGGAAGCCACCCCATTTCCGAAAGATTTCTTTTTGGGACCCCCCTTTACTGAACATGGAGTAACTATGATGGCAAGTGTTCTAAAAAGTGAGACGGCAATTAGGATGAATATTGCCATTGTTCGAGCTTTTGTTTCATTAAGACAATTACTGGTTAACAAGAAGGAAGTATATGAAGAAATCAACGATCTTAGGATTGAAGTATTTACAAGATTAGGAGAATATGATAGCCAATTATCTGCTATCTATGACACAATTGAAAACTTACTTGAGGAAAAATCAATTCAAAAATCGTGGAACGAAAGAGATAGAATTGGATTTGTGATCACAGAAAACAAAAATGAAAATAAATAGCTAACTAGCTAATCTGAGAAATTGCTTAAGAAATATGTCTGGTTTTGTTCTTTCATCCTGACGCGTCTGAACTCAAATCATCCGATCAAATTAACTAGCTCCTTAATGATACACATACACCTCCACCCTCCTATTCTTCTCCCTCTCTTCATAGTCTTTTGAGATCCCCTTTCCCTCAGTTTCAATCAATGCAAAGGGAACATGATAGCGATCACGTAATACCCTTGCTACTTCCTGGGCCCTTCGGGAGGAGAGCTTGAGATTATAAGCAACTGATCCAGCAGCATCTGTAAATCCTACTACACGGATTTTTGTTATTGATGGATCAGAGAAATAAGCTTGATATGTATCTAATGCCGCATCGTTCTTTAAAGTGAAACTGTTAAGATCGAATAATACGTTTGGAATGATCAATGTGTCAATAGTAACTGCTTCTGTAGGCGGACTTACTACAACTGGTGGTGGAGCGACCACTGGTGCTTTAGGAGCATAACTTTCCAGATGACGTTTTGTGATGGCATAAAGTGATTTTTCTATAGCTTCTGCTTCACCACAAGGAATCGGTTTTAAGGGAGTTAATGAAAGATCATCGATAAGAATATTGTAGGAAGTTTTTACTCCCAGCTTTAGCAATATTTCAGTATTACTTGTTTGAGAGAAATTTCCGATGATGAAGTGAGAGGAATTTTCAGTGGCTTCAAATTCTTTCTCAATAAGAAACCATTGGTTCTTCAGCTTTTTTACTTTGGCATCATGTAATGAGATATAATTATCGGGCTGCATTAATGTATCGGTCCAGCTGAATATGAAATTATTAGTGAAGTAAATACCGATATGATTCAGATTAGGTCCAACCTGATCGGCAGCGACTTGTAATCGGATGATATATTTCTTTCCCTTTTCAATTCCACATAACAATCGTGTTTCCCAATAAGAGCGTTTTTCTGAATTAGGTTGAGCGGCTATCAGGCCTAAATAATTATTTCCAACTATTCCGGGAACCTTAATGGTATAGAATCCTTGTGCGGTTACTTGTCGTGAAAAGAACCAGGCAGCAGGTGAGCATTTGGCCGTGTGTTCATCGCAGATGTTTTGGTCTTCGAAAGAGGGGTTGGGGAGGAGGTTTTGGGAGTGGGTTATTGAAATGATTAGAAAAGAGAGTATTAATATTTTAATTCGTTTCATTGTGATATAAGAATTATAATTCTAATTTTTTACCGCGGAGACGCAGAGACGCGGAGAAAAGACCCTGCGTCTCCGCGTCGCTTCGGTGAAAATCAATTACAGGAATTTACTCCGGATGATACACCCTCTCCGCCTTCCTCAGCACTTCCCCCTTATCCAACGTCATCTTCTTCAACTGCTGCGCCTGATATAAAGGTCGCTGGTCGGCGAAATGAGGAGAGGAAGGATTGGAACTGGCACCGAATGTATTTACAGATTCTATTAATGGCAGACTTCCATCTTTTGGGAAACGGACAAAACTGATATAAGCATCTCCGCCTTCCATTCTTCGTAAACCATCTTTCCAGGGAACGCTATTGACAGCAGCTAATACATCAGGCATGCCCGCTTGTGGCCATGATTGATCACCACGAACCAGTTTTTGCATATCCCCCAACGTTAGGTCGATGGTGTGGAAGTTTTTCATTAGATAATCATATATCTGTTGATATACTGTTACTGCTTCTTCTTTTGTCAAGGCATCATAAGCGCGACCATTCATCAGCTTTGGCACCATATAATAAGCCAGATTGTAGATCAATGCCCCTTTGCTATCGGCAGAAGCTACATGGTCCCACGATTTTAATGTTTTGATAAGTGGCGCTAATTGCGGATGCTGATTTTCATCTACCTGAAATAATGCGTCGCCTTTATATCCGTATGGATATAGAATTGGACTGGGTAATTGTCTGTCGAACTTTATTCGCTTGATATCGTCATAACTGATCTTATCTAATTTATCAATCAGGTCTTTTGCACGTTGGCTTCGATTGTTATGATACCACTCATATCCATCACTTCTTGCAAAACGATAAGGAGATAGATTTTCGGCAGAATCTGTAGCTAAGAAGGGGGAATGATTGGTATTAAAAAGATAGCCGCTTTTCGGATTTACATATTGAGGAAGCGCTTTAAGTGGTTTAAAGGTATTCCATAATGTGGCGCGTACATTTCCCGGCACAGTGCTGTTCCAATGATAGGCTGTATCCTGGTTACGGACTGGCATCTTACTGTTAGAGATATAAAAGATAGTATCATTCTTATCGGCATACATGATATTGAACATTGGCAAATGGTTCTGTTTTAATGCCGCATAGAACTCACTGTAGTTGGTGGCCCTGTTCATAGCATACCATTGTTGAAGAGCTCCTGCATCCATCAGTGCTGGCAGTCGAAGGGAGAAGAAGGTTCCATCGGGTGATTGCACTGTTGGACCATAGATGGAATTATAAACCGTCTTATGGATAGTGATTGGAACACCTTTCACTTTCAAATTCAGTTTTCTTTTTTCAAGTGTAAGCCATTCGTTATCTACTTTATATTGACCCGGATGTTCTTTGTCGGTTTGCAATTGATAGACGTCGAGTTTATCTTGATAGTTCACCGTATGGGCCCAGGCAAGATTGGGAGTAACACCATGAAAAATCATTGGTGCTCCAGGAAAACATCCTCCCAATATATTCCAACCTTCTTCACTTTCAAGATGGGCTTCATAAAATGCGGTAGCTCCTTCTATGGGTTGATGGGCATTTATAACGAGCATATTTTCTCCGCTTGCTGATTTTGATGAATGGATAGCGAAAGCATTGCTTCCTTCACCGGTAAGTCCTTTTATATGTGGTATGCTATTATTCAATATTTGTGGAAGCGTACGATCTACACCACAGAAAATAGCGACTGAGAAACTCGCTGCTGCGAGGTATTCTTCGATAGTGATAGGAAACACATGTTTGTTGAGGATTTCTTTTGGATGGGCTTTGGCATAGGCATCCAATCCCATCAGATACCCACGAATCAACTGCAGGAACTTCGGATCCATATTACCGATCTGGGCATCTACAGTTGCTTTTGTATTCAGTAATCCAAAAACATAATCTATGGTTGCTCCCTGCTTTCCCATATAGGTACCCAATCTGCCTTTTCCGGTAAGAATTAATGTTTGCATCGTAGCAAAATCATCTTCTGCATGTGCCCATGCCAATCCATATGCCACTTCCGGATCTGTTGGTGCAAAAATATGTGGCACGCCAAAGCTATCGCGGGCAATGGTGATCTTATCGGTATGTATAATAGGGTTCTGGGCGAAGAGGGTAGTAGAAACAAATAGGGATATGATGAGTGGAAGAGTGCGCATGGGGGGAAGTTACGAAGTTTTAGCCTCAGGGATTACGGGTATTAAGGTTTAAAGTTTGAGGGTTTAAGGTACTTAGGTGAAACACTCTGATTGTTTATTTAGAGAATTTACTTTGAATTTTTTAACCGCAGGGACGCGGAGACGCAGAGGAAAACCAATCAATCAAACGATCTACAATTAGTTACTCTGATGCACAAAAGAACCTTAAACCCTTGAACCCTTAAACTTTAAACGGTTGCTTCGGGAGTTACACTTTGATCCTCTGGAACTTCTTGAACTTTTGAACAATCTCACGCTGTTACACTTCAGAACCTTAAACCCTTAAACTCTGAAACCTTTAAACTTTCAGGTCCCCGACTAGGGGTTCCCGCCCCCTGAGTTGTTATATAAAAAACTATTTTTGAGCGCCGCCCCAATTTATGACCATGAATATCCCAAAGTGACCCAGGAAGGGCCACTCCATAACATTGCGCATCTGCTGACGAAACAAGACCCATCAGCATTTGAACAGGTTTTTAAAACTCATTTTAAGGATCTGCACGCCTATGCTATTACCCTGGTTCAGGATGATGCCATGGCAGAAGAAATGGTTCAACAGGTGTTTTTTAAATTATGGGAGAGAGCAGGAAAATTAACAATCAGCGGATCAATAGCAGCATATCTATACAGGGCGGTTCATAATGAAAGTCTCAATTATATCAAGCACCAGAAAGTAAAAGCAGTTCATCAATTATATGTAGCTCATAGTATGAAAGACAATCATGAATCATCCGCCTCCAAAAAACTGCTCACCAGTGAGCTGGAGAAAAAGATTCAGGAAGCCTTAAATGAATTACCAGAACAATGCCGAACTGTTTTTCAAATGAGCCGATTCGAAGAACTGAAATACGCTGAGATAGCTGAAAGACTCGATATATCTGTAAAGACTGTAGAGAATCATATGGGGAAAGCATTGAAGATGCTTCGAGCGCGATTGGTTGATTTCCTTACTTTTTTAATCCTATTATTCCACCTATAAAACAAATCACCTGGAAAACAATAACTACCATATTAATGAAGACTTGCTGGTGACCTACCTGCTTGGTGAAGCCAATGCAGAAGAGATCCGTCTTGTAGATGAGTGGTTAGCTGCCAATCCTGAGAACGGTAATTATTACAATCAGTTGAAACAGGTGTGGGAGAAAAGCAAATTGATAGCAGCTTCTTCATCTGTAGATACGAATGCTGCATGGAACCGATTCCAGGCACGTACACAGGTTCATAAAGCAAAATCAAGAAACAGCCTTTTTTTACGAGTTGCCGCTACTGTTATTTTTGTTATTGGAGCAGCCTTGTTGGGAATATATCTAAACGATCAGTATGGCAATACACCTCAAATGGCAGTGAGTACTATCGAAAAAACATTGATTGATACATTACCAGATGGCTCCGTAGTTACACTGAATAAAAAATCTTCCATTTCTTATCCAAAAAAATTCAAAGGCAATACAAGAAAAATACAACTGAAAGGAGAAGCGTTTTTTAATGTTAGTCCTGATAAGACAAAACCTTTTGTTATTGATGTAAAAGATATACAGGTAGAAGTAGTTGGTACTTCCTTTAATATCAGGGAGAACAAGGAAAGCACTTCTGTAATTGTTGAAACGGGTATTGTAAAAGTAACAAAAGCAGGAAACACAATTACACTCACTGCGGGAGAAATGATGGAAATTATTGATAGTGGCAAAATAATAAATAAGTCAAAGTCTTCTGATAAACTATATAATTATTATAGGAGCAAACAATTTGTATGTGAAGACACCCCTTTGTGGAAGTTGGTGCAAGTGCTGAATGAAGCATACGGCAGTGAAATAGTAATTACCCGAAGCGAATTGAAAGACCTCAAGATCAATACCACATTCAACGATGCGTCACTCGATGAAATCCTTTCCGTAATACATGAAACATTCCTGATAACCGTTACAAAGAAAGATAACCGAATCCTTTTGCAATAATCATGAACTCTCGTTTTGTATTTCTTTTTGTCTTTTTGACTGGCATGATGATTGAAGTCCAGGCACAATCGATTTTGTCGCGCCCCATCAGCTTACAAGTGAACCGACAACGACTTGATCAGGTATTGGAAATAATCAGTAATAAAGGGGATTTCTATTTCTCTTATAATTCAGGAATCATAAAGAAAGATAGCCTAATTAGTTTCACCATAAACAATCGTACTGTTAAGGATGTTTTACAGCTGCTATTTGATAAGACTTACGAATTCAAGGAAAGCGGGAATTATATTATAATCCGAAAGGCACCCATTCGAATGACAGTAGTAGTGAATAAGGCAGCCACTGAAGATAAATACTATGCCATAACCGGACATGTGTTTGATGAGCAAACAGGGTTGCCAATTATTGATGCCAGTATTTACGAAAAGACTACATTGGCCGCAGTGCTTACAAATACAGATGGGTATTTCAAGATTAGATTAAGGAGTAGCAAGTCGGCAATAAGGGATCTCACTATCAGTAAGACACTTTATGAAGATACAGTAGTGAAGATCATCCCAAAGAACAATATGGAGCTTACTATTACCCTGCTTCCCATTGAACTACCACAGGCTACGGTAACAGTATCACCAAACGACTATATCACTCCAGATTCAATACAATTGGTTAATGAAGTAGTGCCTCAACAACCTTTTTTTGTAGATACAGCCAAAGTAGAGAAGAAAGGATTGAGCAAGTTTTTGCTTTCTACTAACCTCAGGAGACAAAGTTTGAATCTTGGTAAGTACATAACTAGTCGTCCCTTCCAAATTTCATTCACACCAGGATTGAGCACCCATGGTGCATTAAGTGGACAGGTAGTCAATAATGTTTCTTTAAATATTTTAGGTGGATATACTGCAGGAACAAATGGCGTAGAATTAGGAGGATTATTTAATATTGATAAGAAAGATGTTAGTTTCTTTCAAGCAGCCGGCCTCTTCAATACTGTTGGAGGAAAAGTAAAAGGAGTACAGTTTGCTGGTGTGCATAATACAGTGCTGGATTCAGTAAGAGGCCTGCAAGCTGCCGGTGTAAGTAATGTTGTGAAAGGAAATATGGATGGAGTGCAATTAGCAGGTGTTCATAATCATGTAACAGATAGTGTATTCGGTTTGCAAGCGGCTGGCGTAACCAACTTTGTACAAAAACGTGTTAAAGGAGTTCAATTAGCTGGGGTGGCAAATATTGCATTGAAAGAAACAGAAGGAGCACAAATAGCAGGTGTTCTCAATTATTCTCATCGAATGAAGGGAATACAAATAGGACTAATCAATATTGCAGACAGTTCTGATGGCTATAGTATTGGACTGATAAATATTATATTCAAAGGATACCATTCTCTAAGTTTATCAACAAATGAATTTCTTCCAGTAAATATTGCTTTTAAAACAGGGAATACAAAATTGTATAGTATCCTCATTGCCGGAACATCAACAAAGGCAGAAGAGAAAGCGTATACATTCGGATATGGAATGGGAAGTCTGCAACCTTTGAATAAAAAGAAGACACTATTTTTCAATCCTGAACTTACAACACAAAGCATATATCTTGGTTCATGGGATTATCTCAATCTCATGAGCAAACTGCATTTTAACATAAATGTTAAAGCAGGAAAGTATCTTTCTTTCTATGCGGGTCCTTCTGTAGCAGTATTGGTTTCCGACCAAACCGTAGCTGTGCCTGGATATCGTTTTCCGATTGCTCCAACAGGCAATAAGGGATTTAGTTTCAGTAACCGTGTAACAGGATGGTTTGGCTGGAGCGCCGGTATAAATATTTTCTGATAAAATTTATTTGCGCATAGGGGTAAATGGTTCTTCGATTGTTTTATTCGAAAGAGGCACCATGTATTATCCTGTCAATGATAAGCGGTCTGTTTCGATGACAAAAAACAGATCATTGTTTCAACTACCATTAGTTGTGGAAGAGATATATTTTATCGCCCAATACCTCTTGTTGCTATTCATCCATCATTTTACGGTGTTCATCAAAAAAACAGGACATAAGCTGTAACACTGGTCCTTTTATTGATGTCATTTAATTGTTCATTATAAAACCTTGTCCATGTCTCGTTTTTTGCCCAGACTTGTTTTAATTAATTTTCTTTTAACATTATTCTTAAATGCAGATGCACAATATATTCAGCAGTTGCGGGGAACAGTAGTTGATCAGGTATTGCAACAACCTTTAGCGGGTGCAACAGTTAGCATACCAATTTTAGGAAAGCAATCTATTTCAGATACAAATGGTGTATTTCGTTTTCAGCAGATACCTGTTGGCGTATATAAATTGGTGATCAGTTACACTGGTTTCAAAGAAGCTACTGTAGACAACATAATTGTAAATGCCGGTAAAGCCACAGTACTTACGATACCGATGGAAGCATGGGTAAAAGTTGAGCAGGAGTTTGTTGTTCGCGCAAACAGCAGGAAAAATAAACCCTTGAATGAAATGAGTACTGTAAGCGCCAGAGCTTTCTCGGTTGATGAAACACAACGCTACGCGGCTGCAGTAAATGATCCGCTTCGTATGGCTACTGCTTTCCCCGGCGTGTTGGCTGCAGATGATGGAAACAATGCTATCATCATTCGGGGTAATTCTCCAGCAGGACTTTTATGGAGAATGGAAGGTCTTGATATTCCTAATCCCAATCACTTCAGTACTCCTGGTAGTTCAGGTGGTGGAATTTCTATTCTCAGTTCACAACTTCTATCTAATTCAGATTTTGTAACTGCGGCATTTGCTGCCGAATATGGCAATGCATTAAGTGGTGTGTTTGATTTACATCTTAGAAAGGGAAATAATGAAAAGAGAGAATATTCTTTTCAGGCGGGAGTGCTAGGGCTTAATGCAGCAGTAGAAGGACCTTTCTCAAAAAAGTACAAAGGCTCTTACCTTATTAATTATCGCTATTCGACACTAGAATTATTAAATAAGGCAGGTGTGTTACCCGATAATGCTGGTACAAACTTCTCGGATCTTTCCTATAATATCTATTTACCAACTTCCAAATTAGGAAACTTCAGTCTGTTCGGATTTACTGGTTGGAGCGGCCAGATATTTAAAGCCAAAATGGATTCTACGAAATGGGAAGAATCCAGTGACCGGCACCCATTTGACTTTCTATCCAATACAAGAATGAATGGGATGACCCATAGTATTTCCTTGGGGAATAAAGCCACATTAAAAACAGCTATTGGGCAATCATTTACTCGAACAAAGTATCTGGAGCAATACGTAGAAAGTAATTATTCCATCACCGATAATTATAAAGATCAGTTGGATAATAGCAAGTTCACTGCCAATACCATGCTTCAATACAAGTTGAGTAATCAACTCAACTTCAGGGCAGGTATTATCATGAACTGGATAAGTTATAATTACAAGACCAGTTTCAGGGAGCACAAAAATGATCCTTTAATTGAGTGGATAAATAATAAAGGCAACACAGCCACTCAGCAAGCTTATATGCAATGGCAATACAAGCCTTCCAACAGGATTGTTTTCAATGCCGGCTTACATTATTTACGTTTATCGCTCAATAAGTCATATGCTGTTGAACCCAGGTTCTCTGCCCGATATACAATCAATGCAAAGCAGAATATTTCTTTGGGATATGGCTCTCATTCACAGATTCAAACACTAGGCGTATACTTTGCCAAAGTACCAGATGGAAATGGAGATACAACATTAGCGAATAAGAATCTTGGATTTACAAAGGCAAGACATTATGTATTGTCGCACCAGATAAGACTATCTAAACAACTATTGTTAAAGACCGAGTTCTATTATCAGCAATTGACTAATGTACCAGTAAGTACAAAAGACAGCAGCACATTCTCTACACTAAACCTGATGGGTGATTTTGTAACAGAACCATTGAAGAATGAAGGAAAGGGAGCAAACTATGGAGTAGAGATTTCATTAGAGAGATATCTGCAGGATAATTTCTATCTCACCCTTAGCAATTCATTTTATCAATCAAAGTATACAGCTTACGATAAAGTAGAACGCAATACCCGATTCAATGGGAACTATATTATCACATTCATAGCGGGTAAGGAGTATGTTTCTAAAAGGAAGTCGCGCACATTCGGAATCAATATTAAAACCATTTATGCAGGCGGGTTAAGGACAACTCCAATAGATCTTGCTGCTTCCCGTCAAAATGGGTATACAGTCTTCAAGGATTTGGAAGCCTATTCATTACAGAATGAGCCATATTTCAGAACCGATCTTCGATTCAGTTTGAAATG
Source organism: Chitinophagaceae bacterium (assembly GCA_016721085.1). Taxonomy (GTDB): domain Bacteria; phylum Bacteroidota; class Bacteroidia; order Chitinophagales; family Chitinophagaceae; genus Endoryza. The sequence goes on from JADKJI010000053.1 coordinate 12,714, forward strand.
GAACAGGCTACATCATACAAGTACATTATCGCTCGATTTTCAGAATGTAACAAATAGGTTGAATGTATTTAATCAGTGGTATGATGATGAGGAGCAGAAGATAGTAACACAATATCAGACGGGGTTGATACCGGTGTTGAATTATAAGATTGAATTCTAGCTTGATGCGTATGGGGAATACGTTTCACGCAAAGACGCAAAGGAAAACTGTTTTTTGGTGTAAATCCCTGTGCTCAATTTAAGGGGCAAAGGGTCGCTTCGCGACGAATACAATTTACCGGAAAGGCGGGAAGGATTTGTTCAGATGTCATCTCCCGAGATGTCATCTCGGGAGATGACATCTGAAGAGGCTTTTCCCATTTTTTATGGTGTTTCCCTCATTCTCTACAACCGATTTGGCTGTTTAATCGGGAAGGCGGAAAGCATTTTTAGATACGGATTCCAACTTAAAACTTATTACTTAAAACTTACAACGCACTACTTACAACGTAAAACTTAAAAAAAATCATATGAAACAATTATCATCAGTAATCGTCCTTTTATTCACCATCTTTATAAGCTCTTGTGTTAAAGTAGTAGGAGATGGTCCCATTATTACCCAACAAAGAAGCGTGGGTACATTCACAGGCATCACTTCTTCCATTTCAGGTAAGGTGAATTTCACAGTTGCGCCAGATTATAAAGTGGAAGTAAAAGCCCAACAGAATATCCTTGATGTTTTAGAAACCTATAAGGTAGGCGATGAATTATTTATTAGAGTGAAGAGCGGTACCATCATTAAAACAAATCACCCGGTAGAGGTCAATATCAGCGGTCCAAGACTGAATTTGGTAAAATGCAGCGGCTCTGGCGATATTTCTGTGTATGGTCAATTGGCCGAAACGGTTCTCGATCTTCATGTAAGCGGTAGCGGAAGTATCTATGCACAAGACCTTGCTGTTTCCGATAAACTTTATGCTTCTGTAAGCGGATCTGGTACTATTACCGCATTATCAGGCTCTGCAAAAAATGAGGAGCTTCATATCAGCGGTAGCGGTGGACTCGACCTGGTTGGAGTTAAATCAGAAAATTCAAATACACATATCAGTGGTTCTGGAAACATTAAAGTGGATGTAAGCAAAAAGCTTGATGCACGTATCAGTGGAAGCGGTTCGGTTTATTACAGAGGTAATCCTATAATCAGTTCCAATGTTTCGGGGAGTGGAAGGGTGAGACCGATGTGACGACATGTTCCAGAGGTTCAAAGGGTTTAATAAGTTCCAGAGTTTAAAGTTTAAGGGTTTAAGGTTCTGAAGTGTAACAGTATAATTAATTATTTAGTGCTTGCGTTTTTTAGCATATTAACCGCGGAGACGCAGAGATACGCTCTATTAAGCGCAATATTTTTAATTATACTGTTACACTTCAGAACCTTAAACCCTTAAATTTTAAACAGTTGCTTCAGGTGTTCCACTTCTGCCCTATGAAACCTATTGAACTTCTTGAACATTTTGAACCTACTAAGTCCTGTTGAACTTGCCTATCTTAGCAATTCACATTCCCTAACCATATGTCTAATACCAGATTTCTAAAAGCAACAGCACTTTTTTTTCTTTCCTCATTATTATTCTCAAACGGATTTTCGCAATCACTGAAAGATACCGTGCACCCTTCGAGTACTGAAGTGGTGCAACCTATCCATAAGAACGATTTTACGAATGGCAATACTTGTCCGGTGAGGAAGCAAGGAGGCAATCCACGAACAGTAAATGGTATTCAGGTATTTGATGGCTCTAAAGATGGAAATCGTCAGGTTGATCCGCAAGTGGCAGTGGGTGGTGGTTATGTAATGGAAGGGTCCCAATAGCGGACTTATCATCTACAATAAACAAGGGGAGTTTGTACAAGGCGTATCACAGAAATGTTTCAATAATGGAATTGATCCTAAATTGTTTTTCGATATCCATAATCAGGTATTCGTGTTTGA
>JADKJI010000054.1 GCA_016721085.1 Chitinophagaceae bacterium
CAAATTCAGGAATTCGGTCCTTCTTTCTTTAGGAGTTTTTCGAATTAAAAATAATCCCAGAATTGTTAGAGTGGAAAGGATATAGGCAGTGATTATCTTATTGATTATCCATATCTCCATATTACTCTTTTAATAGTTCGAATTTACTAATTATTCGGTTATTCATCTTGATAGCAATAAAATTAATTATTTCTTATTCCCTGCAAGGAAAATGCTGCTAAAATCTGATTTAGAAGTAAAATAGTGCAGTAGAATTATCCATAAAACAGAAAGAAAAAGGGCTATTTTCTGAAGTATCGGTAAGTATTCAAGATATATCTTAGAATAATAGACATAGTTGCAGACGAAGAGAGATGAAAGACATAGTATGCATAGAACTTTAAAGAAGTATAATCTGGATTTAAAAACATATATAGTAATATATATGATGCTTATTAATGCCAAGAAGCTAGATGTGATTATCATTTGATTATGATAAGGCGTTACAATTAGAAATGCAAAAAACATGGAGGCTATGCCTGAAAAACTGATGGCGTTTGCGACCTTTTTCGAATTTATCTTTTTCGAAAAATCAAAAAAGAAATACCCGAAACTGGAACAGATTATTGACATGCCAGTAATGGCCCAGTACTGTGACGAATTATTTTCTCCATTAACTGCCTTTGGGTCAAAAAGGTTACATAGATAGTTATTACTCCAGTCGAAGCCAATCGAATTTTTATCTATTTGAGAACCTCCGGGATAGATTCTGGTAGCAACATATAGAAGTATTGTTGCAATTAGTAGTCCAATTAATAAGAAATGCTTTCGATAAAATATATTCTGGGCTTTCAATTTCTAGAGTAATGATACTTTTAATAATATTAGAGCAACAGAATTTAATTATTTATAATTTTCTCTTTGTCAGCTTCTTCTTTTATCCTTTTGTTTATATCTACTCTAGCTCCTCTTAAAACATAAATTGAAATTGTATCTTCTCTTGCCAGCGTATTTATTCTTTGGGCTGCCAAATAAACGGTATCAAAAAGGGGAATTTCAGTGGACCTGGTTTTGTCCTCATCGTCGTTTTCTTTAACCAATATTACATCTTTTATTATTTTATTATACTGTAGCCAGTTTACATAATCGGCATCGAATGACTGGGCTTTTATTCGTTTGTTTTTTGAATAGTAATTGATTGCTCCAGCTTGCCCATAATTATCACAAAGTAATAAAGTTTGATCTGGGTTGGGTAATAGCATAGTTAAGCTGTCTACCTTTATTGCTAATTCCTTCCAACCAAGCATATCTGCAAAGTCTTGAGGTATATCATGTTCTTTGCCATCTTCCCAACGTAACAATCCATACTTTTTATATGCCTTTGGGTTTGCTGCCATGTATTCCGGACTCTTATTTGGAAATCCAATTTTGTATAAGGGAATAAAAAGAAGTATTGGTATGGCAATTGCAACTGGTTGCAGATATTTCCAGTAGCCATTTCTTAGTAAATGTGCCAAATAAACAGAGCCGAAAGATATATAAATCGGATACAGTCCTATTGCATAGTAAGATTTCGCCTTCAGATATATAAATAATGTTATGGTAAATAGAAATGACAATATAAAAAACCTGTATGGAACAAATGGTTTGTAAAAAAGTAATGCATAGAATGCGGATAAGATTACTAGAAGTGCTCCTGTGAAGAATAACAATTGCTCTTTTATAAATCCAAGTCGGTCAACATGTACTAGTTGAGTTTCCGATAATTCTTTCAAATGATTAATAACCGGAAAGTTGTTATTGTACTGCCATATGACATTTGGAGAAATTATTGTTATTCCAATTGCTAAGGCAAAATAGAGATGTTTGTTAAGAAACAATTTCCGCGGACCAGCTAAAAGCAAGGCAGGTATTAACCCGATGATCTGGAATACGATATTATATTTATTCAAGAAACCTATTGCAACAAAGATGGCGGCTAGATACAGCCATTTATTTTTGTTGTTTTTTATATAGAGAATTAACATCAAATAAACACAAGACCACATTAGTACATCCAGTGAATTGGGCTGGTATAGGATATTGAGTCTTAATAATGATGAAAACAAGATACATGTGGCCCCAAGTAATAAAGAGAATATATTTCCACCTAAAATTTCAATGGCTTTCCAAACTATATAGATGGTGGCTGCCCCAAAAAGCGCCGGGAAGAACTTTACCCAGAATGTTGTATTGCCGAACATATGGATGAGTACAGAAATCCATGAAGTGATTGGAGGCACAGAAAGGTAGCCCCATGCCAGATGTTGCGATTGTTCGAGATGCAGGAATTCATCTCTTTGCAGGTCATATTCTGGACTAATAAGTGAATATTGTAATAGAAATTTTACAATAATGAATGCGATTAATATGAAGTGTTTTTTGTTTGCCATCAGTGTTTTATGCCTAATGCGTATGTCTTTTTTTGGAGTATGAACGAAATGTTTTCTCTACTAGTTACTGGTATTCATTTTTGTTGCTTTAAATTAAGCTGTTTCCGAAAGTAAAAGAAAAGAATTGGGCCAAGGATTGGGACAATAATTACAAGTATTACCCAACTCAGTTTTAGTCTGGGAGACATGTAGTTGGAAAACATGAGACCAATTGCGGCTGCGACTAAAGCTATGAAAGCAGTTGAACATATAAATACCCACATTGTTAGGGATGAATCAGGTACTAATACTTCCATTGTATTATGTAGTTGAGTTTATATTCAGTTTGTCTATAAATATACAAAAAATCGGGTAGCCGTCCTTCTGTATTCTGATACCTTGTTTTTCGCAGTGTCCCTTCGGGAGAAACTGCGATTCGGAGATAAAGGTCTCGTGATTATATAATAAATCCAGCTTAATTCAAGCGGCGAATATTTGATTATATTTATATCCATAAATAGCATTTAAGAAACCTAGCTAATCTGCATTAAATGAAGGCTATCTATCTTTTACTTTTATTTCTTGGATCACAGGCCCTGTCCCAAAGCAATAGCACCCCCCTTCGATACCAATTGGAATGGCAGGATAACAAAATCCGTGTACAACTAATTTTCTTCCCGTTAAATGCTGATAGTACAAGGTTTACATATGGCAACCTCGATTATGGGGGACAAAAGGACATATTAAAAGGAGTTCAGCAGATGAAAGTGGAGGCCCCGGCAAGAATGACAATGGATACAGCTAACAGAACATTCACTTTTTACTATGTGTCGATTTCTCCAATTAAAATAAGTTATGATGTAGTGGACACACGTTCAGAGACTACCACAAGGAGTCAGTTGTTCCGTCCTTTAATTATGTCCGATTATTTCTTTGTACATGGATTTAACCTTTTTCTGTTGCCATCAGGTATAACAGATTCAAGTAAAGTCAGAGTGTCAATTGAATGGAACAAATTGCCACCCTTCCCTCTCTTCTACACTTTTGAACCTGATAATGATGGTTCAAGGCCAAGTATTACAACTGTGGATTCAATAAAGTTCCGGTTTCTTACTGGGGCTACAGACCTGAAAGTAAAAAAGTTCATTTCAGAAAGCGGTAAGAACTATCTGGTCATTCGAAAAGGAGGTTTAGATGAAAAAATTGAAAAGGATATAGAGCGGTATTATCTTTCTTATAATAAAGTGATGCGCCAGTTCTGGAAAGATAGTAGGAAGATCAATTATTCCCTCGTGCTGCAGCCCTATCTGGGAGTCAATCATGATATTTCCGGAGTATCATTTGGTAATGGGTTTATTGGGAAGTATAATAGACCCGATTCTTTAGTAAAGGGTGGCAGACTCTTTGTTCTTTCACATGAAATTGGTCATTATTATCTTGGGGATGTTGCCGCTTTCGAAGGTGAGGAGAATGTTGGACAATGGTTTAACGAAGGATTTAATGATTACCTGACTTATTACACGCTGCTGGATGCCGGATTGATGAAGCCTGAAGAATTTGAAAGTGAATTTAATAAACTCTTCCAAAGCCTTTATACCAGCAAGATAAAAAAATACACCTAACGATAAGATTTTCGAGAATTTCTGGTTGCTTGGAGATTATGCAAAATTGCCTTATTGGAGGGGCTGTGTATTTGCTTTTTATCTTGATAATCAGATTTCAATAGCAACAAAGAATAAGGCATCTATCCGTAACCTGATGCTTGATTTAAAGGAAGTAGTACGCACTAAGTCTAAGAAGGAATTCAGTAATGAGGAATTTGTAAATGCTGTATCAAAATACTTACCCAAAGAGGATTTTAAGAAGCAATTTCAAGACTTTATTCTTGAGGGTGCATCAATTCTTTTTAATGAATGTCTTGTCATGCCATTTATGCATCTTGAACTAAAAGATCAGGTGCCTGCTATTCGTATAACTGATAAAGGAAAATTCAAACTACACTACCATTTTAATTGATATAGTATGGAATTACCTCAAAAATCAAGCAACTGGTCAAGGCGCGATTTTATGTCTTTGCTAGCTGGAGTACCTATTGTTGGAAGTCTTCCATTAAGAGGAGAACCGAAATGTTCATTTGTAAGTGGATTTCCAGCTAAAGAGGAGTTTGACATTAAAGGAACCTATATCAATGCCGCCTATACACACCCAATGAGTAAAGGGAGTTTTAAGGAAGTAAGTTATTTCCTTAACGAAAGGATGATGAACCGGCAAGTTCCAGCGGGCTATGATGGATTTGAAAGAACCAAAGCCAGAAATAATTTCGCTAAGCTTATAAATGCTTCCCCGGAGGAAATCGCCTGGATACCAAGTACCATGGTAGGTGAAAATCTTATCTTAAATGGCTTGTCATTGCCTGGATCTAAACAACAGGTAGTTACAGATGCATTTCATTTTCATGGTTCATTGCATATGTATGGCCAGCTGGCAAAAGCTGGCTTGAATGTTAGTATTGTAAAGCCAAGAAATAACCAGATTGAACTGAGTGATCTGGATGCTGCTATTAAGCCCGGGACAAAGTTGGTTGCCTTATCATTGGTATCTGCTACTACAGGATTCCTGCATAATTTGAAAGCAGTTTGTGATCTGGCTCATTCAAGAGGAGCTTTGGTATATGCTGACATCATTCAGGCAGTGGGTGCTATTCCTATTGATGTAAAAGAATCAGGCGTCGATTTTTGTGCAACAGCCACCTACAAGTGGCTGATGGGAGATTTCGGCATAGGGTTTTTGTATGTTCGAAAGGATCGGTTGCCATTAATTAAGCGAACCCTAATAGGTTATCGGCAAATGACCAATTTTCAATCTCACATATTGCCATTTGAAAGTCCTGGGGAAAACCTGTTTGATTCAGACACAACAGATGATATGAGTGGACATTTTGAAGTGGGTACGTTTGCCAATGAAGGGATTGCGGCACTTAACTATTCATTGGATTACCTGAATAGGGTGGGCGTTGATAAAATACAAGAATACCGACAACCCATGATTGACCGCTTACAACAAGAGTTATCTGGAAATGGGAAATATATTCCGCTTACACCAGCTGGATCCCAATCACCGATTGTTTGTTTTGCATTCAAGAATGCTGCTACCGTTATGAAGCCGAAATTGGAGGCTGCAGATGTGAATATCTCTGTTTACGACCATATGATTCGCATATCGCCTTCATTCTATAATGATATGAATGATATTGATAAATTATTGGCTGTATTAAAATCTGTATAATGCAGATTAATTAATCGTTATTAAGCAGCTGTTCATAGAAGGCGCCGAAATGATTTTTCTTATCTACAAAATGAAGTTCCAGAATCCAATGCCGTTTATTGCCGAATTTATCTAATTGGAGGATGTCCTGATGATTATCGGGATGAACATCCAGGCAAAGATCATTTGGATCATCTGGCTGCTCATGAGGATAAGGACCTACTATATGTCCTGCAATAGCATTTCCAAATTCATAACCATAACTTTTAGTAAGATCATTTACATAATTGAAGAATTCTGCACCTGTCAATTTGGTTTGTTTGAAATACCATGCATTAGCGATTTTCCAGGCAGCTTCTATATCTTTCACAATTTTGAGTTTCAGTGGATCTTTTCCTAGATTATATGTTCTCCCAAGGTCTGCCTCCCAGTCATTGTATACAGGGTGGAAGTCGAAGAATAATATATCATCATTCTGGATAACAAGGTCGGGAGGATTAGCAATAAAGGGTTGCAATGTATTGATGCCGGTGCGAACGATCTTTTTAGACCAGTGCTTTTCAATTCCAAAATCCTCTTTTGCAATCTGGATGATTTCATCACAAAGTTTTTTTTCGGTTTTTCCGGCAACAATCAATCCACGTTCTTTAATCGAAGAAAAGAGTTCGATTGCTTTTTGTTCAGCAATTGCTAAATGTTCTTTTGCATTGGTCATGACGATAGTTTGATTTTGTATTTTAATGGCACATTTGTTTTAATCAAATGCTATTTCTGATTTGTATAACTATTCTTATATCTTTCATTGCATGAAAGACAGATAATACTGCAAACTAATAGCAATGTTCTTGGTTTCATTCTAAATCTAACGTGTAAGAAATATTTAATTTTCGGTTAAGCTAAAAGATTATCCTATAGTCTTTACTACAACTAATGCTTTTACGAATGTAGGGTTTTTATCTTTCATCATTATTAAGGGGTATCTGCTATTGGAGAAATAGGGGATTTCTTATTGCTTAGTTGATTTTTTGATATGAATAATTTGACCCGCCATCAAGTGGAAAGTATCCAGATAATAAAACTAGATTATTGCCTTCTATTTGAAGGAAAGTTTTTTCGGCTGTAATATTATCATCAAATATTATTCTTGTGGTATATTTTCCTGCTGGTAACACCAACCCTACAGTTTCTTCTGCTGTGGTGTCTTCCATTAGAATAAATGTTCCTGATTTTACAAGTACATTGTTTTCATATTTTTCATAATTATTCTTATTGAATTTGTAAGTATTCCCATTTCCTGATGTATATGTGGTAGGTGGTAGAAGGCTGACTTGAGCCTGTGATAATTCCCACAATCCTGATAAGTTTGCAGTACTCAGGCCCATTTCTTTTTTACAGTGGCTAAAGAGTGCCATAATAAATAGTAGGCAAACGCTAATGAGAATTCTTCCCATATACTATTCTTTACTTGACAACTATATAGATCCTATCGTTGCATTAATATACGTCAAAAAATGGAGATACTTAAGTTTTGTGAGTTAAAAAGGAACAATTATGGTTCTTTGCAATAGAGATTTCCTGATATACATTGCCTAACTTTATAAATGTAAAGTGTTTATATGTCATTTTTGTTTCTAAAAATTCAATAGTAAGGGAAATCTGGGGAAAAGCGATACCGTGCTTTTCATATTTGCTGGAGCTTCAGCAGAGTTTGCTCTTAATAAGGCAGTGGACTGGCTATATTTTACTGGAAAGTTACCTTCAGATCCGATAGGGCGTTTATTCTCCACTGTAACTTATGCCCGGAGAATAATTTATTCTTCAGAGTCAGAAGCTCTTAAGGCTATTGATACCATGCGGCATATTCATTCAGCGGTTGAAAATAGCAGGGGTTCCATTATCCCGGATTGGGCCTATCGTGATGTTCTTTTTATGCTAATTCATTATTCAATTGCTTCATTTGAGTTGCTGGAAAGAATTTTGACAGATGAAGAAAAGTGTGAAGTATATGATGTATTCTATAGGGTAGGAGACAGGATGGGATTGAAGGCCCTACCTCTTTCTTATGAAGAATGGCTTCCAGTGAGGCAGGCTCATTTAAATGAAGATTTAATTAAAAGTGAGTATACAAGTGATCTTTTCCTTCAGTATAAGAAGCATCTTGGGGTGGTACGATTTAAAGTATTACTTGAAGCACAAAAGTTAGTAGTACCTAGCAGAGTGAAAGATTTATTACAATTCAGTTCTTTCTCTTGGCTAAAGCCAGTTGTACCATTATATAAATTCAGTCGGTTCGTACGAATAGATGGTTTGATAAAGAAACTTCTGCTGCCAGCAGCATACATGAAACAGATTAAGGAACTTGACGTTCATTAATAGTTGGTTTGATATTTGTTTTGCTTGTGGATGGGTCTTTATCTAAAAGTAATATCACTACTATTCCAAGCGTATAGGCTAGTATATCCTTCCATTCAAATCCATAGCCTAAAACAGTTTTCGCCAATATATTATTGGAAAGGCCTATTTTATCAATGATATTGATGTATTGTAGCGTTTCGATCAAATAGGAAAAGAGAAGTACGCATATTCCTATCTTCCAGGGATTAGTTTTTATAAAAGCCCTGACTCCGAAATAAAGCATTATCACTACCAGGAAATCAACCCAGTATGGTCTTATTATGGAATCTCTCACGAATAATGCAATTAATACTTCTGCAATAAATAAGATAACAGCGTAGGTGAAGTATTTGAGATTAAAACGTAACATATTTATCAATCTACCAATGATAAGTTATAGATATTATTTAATTAGATATTGTGGAGTTTAATCCCATAAAGTACCATCTAATCCTAAAATCATACCAATCCAAAGAATTATTAAATAACCAATGATACTTGCTCCGATAGCTATAATATTCCACCATCTTCCTCTATTTCTAAATTTTTCCATCATATAATAGAAGAAACCACCTAAAGCTCCAGCAATAGGAACAATCAATAAAGGTTTTAATATCCAGAATTTACCCCATTCTGGTTTAGGATTATTAACGCCATATAAGAATAGGCTTATCAATAGTAAGGCTATACAAGCTCCGATGAGCATGCGTTTTATGATACCACCATTTTGTGGTGTAAGCGATTTTCTAGTATTATGGCCGTTCATGATGTGGCATGGAAGAGATTGATTTCTATGGCTAAAAGTACTTTGAAATACAAAGTAAGAGAAACTTCTTGTAAATTGCAAGAATAAATTCTATGAATGGCATTCTTTACCTAAAAGCTGTGGTTGTGGTAATGTATAACCATTAGAAATTCATAGTTGAGTCGAAAAGTGGAATTGAAGCACTCTGCTGGGACTTAGTTTTCTTTATCTGGTCTTGATTTTTTGTAAATACTGAAAATAACAGCGTAAACCAGCCAGATGAGTGAGAATATAATAAGTCCTTTCAGGTTGGCTGCAACATCTTCCACATCATAGCGGCCATGTATTCTGTTATGAAATACTTTGTTGGAATATTCTTGTGACCATTCTATGGCCATACCGAATAAATACAGGAACACAAAAATGACAATATGGATTAATACGTTTCTTTTTGCGAAAAGGATGTTTAGAAAAGCAGCTGCCAGAAAATAAAATAATGCATGTAGTTCTTTGTCGTAATGCCTGAATGAGGAGGGCAATTTAATCATGAAACCAATAATCGCAATGGCGAAACAGAATAAGGCTATAAGAATTTTGATCCAGGGACTTAGTTTCATTACTTAATTTGTGAACACGGCAAAACGAACGAAACATCTTGCTGAGTACTTTAGAAATGGTAAAATTAAAATTGAAATCAGAAAGGTATTTCTGAAAGCTATGGATTGCATCAAACCCTAATTGAGCCACGAAAACCTCTGGCTGCATAATAAGAATCAGCGCCATTATGATACAGAAAAACGGTATCATACCGACGATCGCAAAAAAGGGCGCCCCCAAGATTTCTTATAGCATCTGGTGTTTGCACCCAGCTGGATGTTTTTAAATCGAATTTACCAGCGGTCTGAAGTGCTCTGTATTCTTCTTCTGATAGTATTTCTATTCCCATTTCTGTGGCCATGGCTATAGCACTGTTCTTTGGTTTGTTTTCTTTCCTTGCAGCCAACGCTTCGGCATCATAGCAAAAACTTCTTCTTCCCGACGGGCTTTCTGCTGAACAGTCAAAAAAAACAAACTCTCCGCTTTTTTTGTCAAAGGCTACTACATCTGGTTCTCCGCCTGTATTTTCCATTTCATTGAGCGACCATAATTTATCTGGGTTAGCATCCAGTTTAACCTGGATTTTAGTCCATTCAAGTCCTTTATGGCGGTTCATGTTTTTTTCAAACCGGCCTTTTAATGTTGACAGGAGTTCTTCGCGTTGTTTAGCCAATAACTCTTTTTTAGTTCCCTTTGCCATGGGTAATCAATCAATTAATTGGTTATTTCAATTTGCTTGTAAAGAATTCGATGGTACGTTGCCAGGCCAGGGTAGCGGCGTCTTTGTCGTAACGAGGTGTGGTATCATTATTGAATCCATGGTTAACATTGGGATAGATATAGGCGGTATAATCCTTCTTATTTTCTTTGAGGGCCGCTTCGTAAGCTGGCCAGCCTTCATTGACACGGGTATCAAGTGCTGCATAATGAAGTAGTAGTGGTGCTTTAATTTGTGGTACTTCTTCTACTGTTGGCTGTCCGCCATAGAAAGGCACTTGGCTGCAAGCTCCGGAATTCTAACCGCCATCATGTTGGCAATACCGCCTCCATAGCAGAATCCTACAACACCCACTTTGCCATTGCAGTCTTTATGTGCTTTCAGATAGGCATAAGCAGCAATAAAATCTTCCTGCATCTCTTTCCTGTCACGTTTGCTTTGTAATTCCCTTCCCGCATCGTCAGTGCCTGGATAGCCACCTAAAGGAGTTAAGGCATCAGGTGCCAGGGTTATGAAACCTGCCAATGCAGCTCTACGGGCAATATCTTCAATGTGTGGATTGAGTCCTCTGTTTTCGTGTACGACAATAATACCCCCCAACGGAGCTTTTGCCGATACCGGCATGGAAAGCAATCCCTTGATGGTGCCGCCTCCTTTGGGAGAGGGATAATTGATGTATTCCGATTTTAAATTAGGGTCATCCTTACTTGTTTGGATAGCCCCTACATAATCTGGCATCAGGAAGCTCATAAGGGAGGCAACAGTAAGACTTCCTACTGCATAGGTTGACAGTTTTTGAACGAAACTGCGTCTGTCAATTCTGTTATGTGCATAGTCATCATACAGGTCGAATACTTCCTGTTTGATATCTTCTTTTTTAATATCACTCATAGTATAGCGTTTTTTGGCAACCCTAATTTACATTAATTCCCTTAATGCGATTTTGCTTTCTTTATATTATTAAATCTAGTAATAAATTGTTGGAATGAAGTTCATATTGTGAATCAGAAATTTCTGGAAATTAATTAAGTAAAACTGAAGTAGTTACTGTTAGTATACTTTCAATTTTTAATCTGCAAAATACCGTTTAGTATTTACTCCCGGTTTTGTGATGTAATTTCTAAAATGATTTGAGACAACTCGGTACCTTTCCAATTTTCTTGCAGTGAACTAGCGAGCTCTCGTGCTTTTTGGGGATTCTTTAGAAGAATAAGTATACAATACCTATCTAGATTTTCTCTAGCTTTTGTTCTGCTTGTTATTTTAGAATTATCAATCGAACGGACAAGGATTTCGTCGGCAATTGTGTACATTTTTTGAGCCAAAGAAGTATCTATTATTTTCTCGAATAATGCTCCTGATAAAACAAAATAGGAGCTGTTTTGAGGATTAATAGTTACCAATTTGCTGCATAGGACCAATGCCTCAGAATATCTATTTTCTTTTAGCAGAATGCCAACTTTGTTTTCATAAGCTCTTGCATAGTTTGAGTCTGCGGCAATAGCTTTGTCAAAAAGCTCTATAACCTTTTCGTCCTTTTCAAATTTCATCATTAGTGCCACTGCACTATCATTCAAGCTTTTTGCAAGGGCCAAGTTCTGGGCCAGGGGAGAATGAGTGATAAGTAAGTAAGAAAGTATGAATATGAATATTTTGGGAGAATTTGGCACAGGTCGTGATGTTTGTGTTCGATTATTATTTTCTCTTACTATTTATGATAATAATCTACTCCATTTATCAAAACGAAAAATCCTGCACATATTTTCTCAAAAAAAGACAATTGTTCCAAATCGCCATTCAGCAAATGGACCCTGCAGGTTTTCATACCAACGGTGCCATTAAATAATAAAAAAGCAATCATCCTATATATTGCGAATAAAATATAGGCTACTATTTCGGGTGCAAGTTGGAAGTGGAATATTGTCAGAATTAAATCTGGGAAATAATACATCAAGGTAAAAGAAGTTGCCAGGGTTATCGCTGAATCAATAAGGCCAGCAAGGATTTGAATACCCAGCGTTGCTTCCCTGTTTGCTTGTAGAGAATTTGGTATGTCATTTCTATTTCCATGTACCAAAAGATTAGATTTATGAAAACAAGTTCATTACGTACACTAATATACGGAAAAAATTTTCTTGGACAGGATTTAAGGTTTAAAGGAAATACAGGATTTTAATGCGCAGACTTAAATTACTAAATATCATCTTGATAATCCTTAAATCCTTAAATCCTGTTTAAGACAATAAAGAAAAAGTGATGTACAAGAATTATAATATGCCATAAATCCCTTTTGAAATACTCCTCCAAATTTCAGAATCATATACAATCACTTCAAAGCTTTGTTCTAAAATCACGAATAGCCCCCAGAAAAGAAGTGCCGGATGAATTTTGCCATTTTTAACTTTGTCCCAGATCCAAGCTGTAATAATCAGACTGTCGGCAAGGACAACTGCAAACCATATATCAGGTCTTGGAATTGCCGGAAAATAATGCCTGAATCTAAACCAGGCAGGCCATAATACAATGATAGTGGCTAATAGCATGAATCGTTTATGGGATGCCGGATCATTTCGTTTCAGAATGCCTAATAGTACAAAAAGAAGAAATAGTGAGGCTGATGTAATATTCCCAATCAAGGGGGAATAAGATATTTCGCCAAGACCTTGGCTTAGGTCGCGGGATACTACATATTTCCCAACAAAAACATCGTAATGCCTATTCCTAAAAGTAATACCAGTTCCTAAGATTCCCAAAATTTGGTGTAGCCGATAATTTCTACATGTATCAGGATTGTTTGTACCAGGATTAATAAAATCCATGAAAATGCAAAAGCGCCATGAAGGTGGACGATGAAGGGCGCTTCGAAACTCCCATTTATTGATGGAATTATAATGTTTTACCAGAAGCCTATGAGTACTGC
>JADKJI010000055.1 GCA_016721085.1 Chitinophagaceae bacterium
CACTGGTAGCTGTTGCACAACCCTCTAAAAAGCATTTATTTAAACCCATAAATTAGAAAACAGCGCAAAAAATTGATGAATTTTCAAAAGTTGGTCAACACCCAATACTACTTATCATAAAATATCTTATACGAAAACTGGTTTGAAATAAGCTAAAAACAGGTCCAAAACCGAGGCTTTTATTGCTTTTTGATCAAGAGGAAGAACACTTGAAATTGATTCTGCTTTAGTTGACTTAAACTTCATATATTTCTTGAGATTATAGCATATTGCAGCCATCATCACATGCTTTGTCGCCAGTTCTATACCTCTGGTGTTAACCCTTCGCATATTCAGAAAGTTAAGCAGGGTTCCCAATACCGGCTCAACTGTCCGGCTTCGGATCCGGCTGATCTTTTTCGCATAAGGCGTCTGCATCTTTTCGTGCATCCGGTCATAATAAGGTTTATCTATTGTATCATCAATTTTCTTGGAATCCCCCTTGCCAATGCATTTCTCGCGTAACGGACAGCTCTTGCATTTGGAGTTATCTGACCAATAAATCTTCTTTCCTCGCCCGTCTCTTTCTACTTTATGCCTCCTGAAGGGTATAATCGCCTTGTTTCCCCGGGTACACTCGTATTGGTCCAGCTCTTTGTTATATACAAATCCTTCCCGAACCGGTTTGTATAATCCAAAATTGGGGATATATGCATCAATCTCATGTTCCTCGCAATACCTCAATGCCGTTCCACTGCTATACCCAATATCAGCTGCAGCCTGTTCTATTTTAATTCCTTGCTCTTTCAAATTCTCAATACTTTGTCCAAGTATTGCCGGCAAGCACTGACTATCCCTTTGATCGGCAAAATCAGCGCAGGCTCCTGTTATGACATGATTTGCATCATCCACTGATATCTGACCAAAATAATTCATCTGGCGGGCCTTGCCTGGCTTCACACTGATACGCGCATCAGGATCTGTAGGTGAATAATGGGTATGGTTACTCAGATATTTGGGACGAATACTATTCCCATTTTCATCAAGCTGTTTGGAGTTTTTATTGGAGGGTTGATTCTTGTAGGCTTCAGCTTTCCAGGCATGATGCTGTTCTACTTTAGTCTTTTTTGACGTGCTTACTTTGTATTCAGATCCTTCATTCAGCTCATCAAGGTATAGTTCAGCATCTTCAACCACTTCCTTTTCCACCAAAGAATCCATACTGGCATTTGCTTTAATAAATGCTGAGTCTATCACCTGGCGTTTGCCCCGAACCATGCCTTTCTGAACACATAGGCTGAGGACTCTCCTGAACAGTTCAAGAAACACTTCTTCTCCAAATAGTTGACTGGTTCGGCTGATGGTGCTATGCCAGGGTAAAGGCTCATCCAGGTCATACCTGATATAGAGCCTTACATCCAGACAGTTTGCGCAATATTCAATCAATTTTCGGTCGGAGTTAATGTTGTTCAGGTAGCCTACCAGGCATATCTTGAAAAACACCACAGGATCAATTGATTCCTGACCCTCTTCTCCATAATAGCCTTCTGTAGCTTTATAAAGAAAATGCAGGTCCAGTGCAGCATCCAGCTTCCGGTAGTAATCATCTATTGGTACCATCTCATCCAGATGGAGCTGGTACATCATTTTAGGGGTATATTCTTTTCGTCCTTGCATGATTAAAAATAATAAATAAAAATCAATATATAGTGCTGTATTACAACTTATTATAAACATTTTGAGGTTAATTTTAACCTAATTTTGGTTGATTTCAGCATTTAATAAATCATTAGATTTGTATAGTTGTGCAACAAGCACACAGGCTAAGCTGTGGTGGGGTTTCCTGACCCGCAAAGCCCACCAAAAACCCCACCACACCTAGCCTGGAAACGTTACCTGCAAGGCTTTTAGACCGACAAATTTTCATTAAACAATTCATAGACTCATTAAATTTAAGAAACTTTAGAAAAATCGTGTCTTTCGACAATTTAATTGATATATCAACTATATTTGAATCAAATAAATCAAAATTCATGGAACAACTTGATCAAATAATCTTTTACTCTCTTGAAAAATCCATTAAATCTTACAGGCAGTTCGCACAAAAAAATATTACCAAGAAGGGATTTGACATTACTATCGACCAATGGCTTGTACTTAAAAACCATAGAAAATAATGCGGGTATGACTCAACAACAAATAGCTATAAATGTGTTCAAAGACTACGCCTCAATCACTCGCATAATTGAGATTTTAGTGACCAAAAATTTCTTAGAGAGGGATTTTCATTCAGCCGACAGAAGAAGATTTGATTTAAGTATAACAAAGCTAGGATTTGAAACACTTAAAAGGTTGACGCCTATTATTGAATCTAACAGAAAGCAAGCTCTTAAGGGATTTGCCATATCAGAGATTGAATTATTAAATAATTCACTTAATAAGATTATTAAAAATTGTGTATAGTATGAAGAAAATATTAACCCTAACGGCTCTTACTATCATTTGTTTGTGCGTATGTAATAACCTTGAAGCCCAAACTAGTATTTCAAATAAAAGCGTTTTTACAGTTGAAGAAATGCAAAAAGATTTTTTAGTGTTTAGATCATCCTTAGAGGAAAGTCATCCTGGGCTTTATATTTATAAATCAAAATCAACAATTGATTCTATATTTAATGCTAACTATTCTGCATTAAATAAAGGCATGACAGGAAGAGAATTTATGTTATTAACGTGCAGAGTCGCTTCACAAATTGGCGATGGCCATTTAAGAGTTGTGCCTCCCAAAATACAATTAGACTCTTTGGATAATGGACCAACAGCAATTCCTTTTAATGTCTATTGTTTTGATAATAAATTATATGTTAGAAAAAACTATTCACCTCTTGATGATAAGGAATTTCTTGGATCGCAAATTATTTCAATTAATGGCCACTCGATAGAAAACTTTATCAGAGAATATCTGCAAATATTTCCTTCCGATGGAAATAATTTGACTCATAAATACAGACTGCTTTCAAGCTCTCGATATTTCACAAGATATTTCAGTATGTTATACGGTTATTCAGAGCGATATAATGTAGAGTATATTTCATTGAACGAAAAGACTCTCAAAACAAAAACACTTCAAGGATTGACCTTTGATAAATTACTAAAAATTGCAGACGATCGATACCCTTTCAAAATTGAAGAACAAAAACCTGCTTTCTTTAAAATAAGCGATGATAAAAAATACGCTTTTTTAAAAATAAAATCTTTCGATAAAGGTCAATACAAAAAAAATAAAATGAATTTTGAAAAATTTCTTAAGGCTTCATTCAAAAAAATGGAATCAGAAAATATTCCAAATCTAATTATTGATGTTCGCGACAATGGAGGTGGGACAGATGAATACGGCAAAATATTGTTTTCTTATTTCGTAAATCAACCTTTTGATTATTATAAATCACTGCGCATGAATAAAGAAGGTTTTGATTGCTTTAAATATACTAATAAACCCGACATGAAAGCTCCTACGGGAATGTTAGAACCGAATAAAGAAGGGACATTTGACAACGTACAGCATCCCAATGTAGGAAGGCAGAATCCTTTGTCGCCAACATTCGCTGGGAACATTTACGTGTTAATAAATGGATGGTGTTTTTCGACTACCAGCGAATTTTTATCTCAACTTCATTTTCATACCAAAGCAGTTTTTATTGGCGAGGAAAGTGGGGGCGGTTATTATGGTAATTGTTCTGGACCAACCCCTGACTTTACTTTGCCAAATACCAAAGTAAGAATTGAAATTCCATTAATGAATTATAGAATGGCTGTAGAAAACTATCAATATCCGGACAGAGGACTAATTCCAAATTACACAGTAACACCGAGTATAATAGACAAAATAAGCAATATTGACTTAGAATTAAGCTTGACTAAAAAACTCATCGATGACAAATAATGCCCTGCAGGTAACACTTTGTAGTAGCAAGCTGGGCTTTGTAGCTTATCTTTCATTTGGAATTCTACTTTTCTTTGGTATCTTTATCTAAGCTTTTGTTCCTTGAACTCCCAGCCAGCTGCTGCAAAGGGAACGTTAGGTGCAAGCGTAGCGGACAACACAAACTAAATTTACATATGTAACAAAGGTCACAAACGGACCCAAAACAAAAATGTAATTTGCAGACAAATTAATATCAAATAAAATGACAAATAAACTAACGACAATTTTAGGACTAATATTTTTAAGTCTTTCAGTCTTTTCTCAGACGACACCTTTCAATATTTATATTGAACCAATGAATATATCTGGACTTGGTGGACTTCAAGCCTATGCTTTTGGACAACACAACGGAAAATGGCTTGTTCTTGGTGGTCGACTTGACGGACTTCACCGCAGACAACCTTTTGCAGCATTTGACATAGCAGGCAACAACAATCAAATAATTGTAATTGACCCTGTATCTCAACAAAAATGGACAGCACCACTTACATCGCTTTCTGTTGCATTGCAAGAACAATTAAGTTCGACAAATATGGAGTTTCACCAAGAAGGAAATTATCTATATATCATTGGTGGTTATGGCTATAACACGGCATCAGCCGCAAGAAAAACATTCGACAACTTAACTGCAATTGATGTTCCATCCGTAATTAATGCAGTAATTGGCGGAACTGCCATCACAAGTTGTTTCCGACAAATTAGTGATGCTCAATTTGCAGTTACAGGTGGGCATCTAAAAAAAATAAACAACACTTTTTATCTAATTGGTGGCAACAAGTTTGACGGTAATTACAACCCAATGGGCAACCCTACCTATACACAAGTATATACGGACGCCATTCGGAAATTCGACATAACAGATAACGGATCAACAATTACCATTAATCATTTGCCAACCATTACAGATGCTACCAATTTACACAGAAGAGATTATAACGCAGTGCCTCAAATATTGCCAACTGGAGAAGAAGGAATTACAGCATTTTCAGGAGTATTTCAATTAACAGTTGACTTGCCATTTTTAAATTGTGTAAATATTGATAGCACTTCATATGTTGTTAATAATTCATTCCAACAATACTACAACCATTACCATTGTGCTGTATTGCCGCTTTATTCTACTATTAATAATGAAATGCACAATGTTTTTTTTGGTGGTATAGCACAGTATTATGACAGCTTAGGGATATTAGTGCAAGACAACAATGTTCCATTTGTTAAAACTATTGCTCGTGTAACTAGAAACTCAGCAGGGACAATGGCTGAGTATAAACTTCCTGTAGAAATGCCAGGTTTGCTCGGTGCAGGAGCAGAATTTATACCCATTAAAACTGTTCCTCAGTTTAATAATGAAGTTTTTAAATTGGATGATTTCACATTAGACAGCACACTAGTAGGTTACATATATGGTGGTATCAGTAGCACAGCAGCAAATATTTTTTTTACAAATACAGGAACTCAAAGTAGTGCAAGCAGCCAAATATTTAAAGTATATGTAATCAAAAACTCAACAGTAGGTATTCACGACTTAAATGAACAAAGCATTGGAACCTTAAAAATGCAAATTTTTCCAAATCCAAGTGCTGGAGACTTTGTTGTTAAGTTTCATTTGAATAAAATCGTAGAAACAAAAATCTCATTTTATAGTATTGACGGTAAGAAAATAGAAGAAAGAATTTTAAATAATTTACAAATTGGAGAAAACATATTTCAGCGAAAAATTAAAAACCTTGACCTTGGTGGGACATACATTTTAACAATTGAAACACCTTATGAAAAGGCGACACAAAAAATAATTATCGAACCATAGACAGAAACGCCAGCACCTAACACCACCTGCAAGAAATTGGTGCTTCATTGGTTAAATGAAGCTTTGTGCTTCGTATCAAGTTCATTGCAGGCAGACAGTTTTCGTCTCCGAAATCGTCATCTTCTTGTAGCTGCAAAGGGGGGGGGGGGGCGGGTTCAGGAGAGGGTAAAACAAAACAAAAAACCTTTACCGGCTATTTTGCCAGAACAACGTAAACAAAAGAAAATTAACATAAATAGACATAAATGAATATTAAAAATTTTGAGTTCAAAGCAAAAATTGACGAGATAGAAAAATACGAAAATAAATTACTGACACTTAATCCGTATTTTCAGGGACTTGACCATCAAATAGACACATATTTTAATACTCAAAATGGAAGACTGAAACTAAGAGAAGGAAATATTGAAAACTCATTAATAAACTATGATAGAGAAAATGTTTCAGGTTCAAAAGAATCTCAAATAATTCTATATCAACACGAACCAAATGTTGCTCTGAAAAATATTTTGATTAGACAACTTGGAGTTAAAATAGTTGTAGAAAAAAAGCGAAAAATATATTTTATAGACAATGTTAAATTTCACTTTGATGTTGTTGAACATTTAGGGACATTTATGGAAGTTGAAGCAATTGATAGCAAAGAAGAGTTTACCATAGAAGAATTGAAAGAACAATGTGATAAATATTTTGACTTTTTTGAATTGACACAAAATAATATAATTGACAAATCCTACAGCGACTTGATAATGGAATTAAATTAAAAAAACAGTCACTAACATCGGTTTGGACATATGGCAGCTGAAGTGCATCTAAGAATCCTTTGTGCAAGGTTCTACATTAGTAATTCTATTGAGCTTTTGAGCTAAAATCAGTCACACCACCAAGCCAACGACCTATAGCGGTCAGCATAAAAGACTACATCCAAATAAGTAATGACAGAAAAATTGACAATAAATCACTTAAATTCTATCAGCATGAACAGAAAAACCAAGAGTAAACGGATATTTGAAACCCTCAAAATTCAATTATACATTTCGATGTTATTATTGCTGGTATTCTTTTTGTCTTGCAAGTCAGGCTCGGATAAAACACAAACAGATTCCTCAAAAGTTATTACAGATACTATTCCTTCTGCAGTTACACAAAATGATACAATAGATGCCGTTGTAAAATCAATTATTGACCTTTCGGCAAACGACTTCTATAAAAACCAACAGCCACTGCCTACTGAATTTCGGAATGTGAAATTTAGGTATAGTATTAAACCAAACAAAGAAATTCTGTATTATTTATGTGGACAGTTTAAGACACGAAACAGTGATGAATGGACACATTTTACGACTATTAAGAACATTGACTACGAACAATGGATAGGTCCAAGTGGATTAACTTATTGTGAGAATTCTGAAGAAATACCTTACAACAAAACAGACTTATCAGTCGAACTAATAAACAGACTAAATTCTTTACAAAAAATTGAAAAATAGATTGATCGGGACAAGCAAGCCGAACCTCTAACAGCACCTACCTGCTAATAGAGGGTTTGCTGTTAGTGGGACAAAATAATCTATTGCTAAAATATAACGATTCGCAGGTATCTATCTTAACCTCGCCCCTATCTGCGGGCAGATGCGGAACATTAAGCTTAAATTGCAACACAATAGTGTTAGCGTTACAATTAACAGTGCTGAGACAGCACAATAATCACTGCAGATAAAATATGAGGACAAAAATTATATTTCTTAAAAAAGTGGCATCCTTATGCTGCTTATTAATATTATTTGTTTTCAATAGCAGATTATACTCACAGATTATATATACTGACATACCTGACGCTACTCCCAATGCTACTTATCCTTTAGATTTGAATAATGACTCTATTGTTGATTTTTTAATTCAATTCGATTCTATTGATAAGGTGATGTGTAAACCTCAAAATAACAATGCTTATTCGGGGAATTTTGTTGGTGGTGTGCATTTACCATGGGCATTATCTGCAGATATTAGTATTTGTGACACAATGGCAACATGGTATGATTCCAATAACCCTGGTACAATGGCTTGGGGAACAAGCATAGGTTACTGGGTAGGAGAAACAAATAAATATTTAGCACTAAAACTAATCGTGGGAACAAACACATACTATGGCTGGGCCCGTTTTGATGTTACAACAACATCCACATCGTTCACCATTAGGATTACGCCTACGAGAGAGTACCCCAAATACTTGCATACAGACGGGACAAATGCTCGCAGGTATTACTGAGAATTTAATCAAGAATATCTTTTCTATCTCCCCAAATCCATTCATTTCCTCGACAACGATACAGACAACTGGCAATCTTAAAAATGCAACCCTGAGCATATACAACCTTTACGGTCAGACTTTAAAGCAAGTAAATAATATTTCGGGGCAGACCGTTTCTTTAACCCGTGACAACCTTCCAGGAGGACAGTATTACCTAATACTGACAGAAGAAAATAAGATCATCGCAGTAGAGAAATTAATAATTACGGACTGATCTCAAACACAACAGCACTGAGCATACGACTGGTAAGGCAAAAGTGGCGTTTCAGGGTTCCTAAGATACATTTGTGGTAAATCAAAAGTTTGTTCTCCTCATCAACCTTTGTAGTGAAAATCGTCACAATCGCCAGGCTCAAAACGGCATAAACAGGATTAATCTGAAACTGGAGCTTTTACTTATCTTTAGGGAGCAAACCACTTTTACAAATGGGAGTGAGAATGCAAGGATTCACGAAAGCTATGTTGCCAATTATCAGTGGAATTAAGATTTGTTCGCAGGAGAAAGTATTTTGAAGAAGGGGCTTACAGTGACGGGTAGTAGAAAGATTTACAATTAAAAGCAGATGCATTAAAATGGAAAGAAAACTTAATATAATTCTGTCCCTGTGTTTCATTTTTGTTCTACAAAATGTGTTTTGCCAGAATGGAAGAGCACTTTGCAAAGCTGTTTCCAATTCTGATTTCAAGAAGATAGAAAGAATCGCAAAAAAAGTAATTAAGACGAATAAAAACGGGCAACTATACTTTAATGGTGCAGGTAGTGGCTATCAGATCGATCTGACTTCTTGTCTTGATTCTATAACAGATTGGTTTAAAAGGCAAGATTGTGTAGAAGATGCCTATTGGGATAAATGTCAAATGAAAGCTTTGATATATCCGGGACATTCTTCCATTGGTGTAAAATTTAGAACAAACAAAGGAATTGTAGAAAGATGCTTTCTGATTCAGGAAGGAACAACAGGGCAAATTAATCTTTTAGGATGGAGACCGAAAATATCAAAAGAAAAGAAAATACTTGTCTATAAAAAAATGTATGAATACAATGGTTTTATCGAATTACAGAAATTAAATTGCTATCCTTATCTTAAAAGGGAAATGAAAAATGACACTATCATTCCGCAAATTCTGGTGGGGATCTGGCAAATGATAAAGACCCCTATTAGCTTAGAAGATAAGGGAATCAAGTTCAAAATGAATGCTCAGAACGAACTGGAATTAATAGTTGACAGCCTGAATACTTATAGCTTTTCTACCTACTTTTCTAAAACTGCATTATCAGGTCTGGGGTACAAGAATGGAAGTATCCCTTCCTATTGCATTGTAAGGATGCTTGACGACAATTCCATACAAGTGGAGTATAAAAGTCTGGGGGTCGAGCCATATACAATAAACTATAAACGAGCAGGATATATTCTTGACCGCTAGAAAAAAGCAAAAACAATGAATCGCTAACAATGGCTAAATTCCCGAAGTCTCCAGCATGCTGTCCCGCTAAATCTATATAGAGGTTTAACACTGCTCCCGGCAATCCTATACTTCGCATAGCCCCGACCGATATAGGCCATTTGGCAATCCCCATGCAACAAATGGCAATAATCCATTAAAAAACATGGAAATATGAAAAGATTTGTAAAATACTTAATAGTCACAATTATATTAACCATTGGTTGGGGTATCATTGTTTTTATAGGACTAACAAATGGTTGGTGGGTACAACTCAATTGCAGGAAGTAAGGAGCCAGAAGCATTTATTTCTGCAATTAAGGAGAGCACAAAAAAGGAATTTGTTGGAAACTTTGCGATGGCAATAATGAAAAATGGCCGGGTTGATAGAGAGTTGTTTACGTCACACAACAAACCAGTTGATAAAACACAATATTTCAAGTCTCTTCTCTTTCTAAGTTCGTTTCTGCCGTTGGAATAATGAAATTGAGTGAGCTTCGGAAAATTGACTTAGACACTCCGGTAAATAATTATTTAAAAAGATGGCAATTGCCTAAAAGTGAATTTGATAATGAAAAGGTAACTGTTCGAAGATTGCTGAGTCACACAGCAGGCTTAACTGATGGACTGGGCTATAGTGGTTTTGAATGCCGGGATTCCGTTCAATCCCTGGAGTCCTCACTCACTAAGGCAAAAGATGCGGATGCGGATATTAGTGGTGAAGTAAGAGTTGGTATAGAACCAAACTCCATGTGGAAATACTCAGGTGGTGGTTTTACACTATTACAATTGGTAGTTGAAGAAACAAGCGGACAGTCCTTTAACGAATTTATGACTTCCAATTTATTCACTCCACTGAATATGTCCAGTAGTACTTACATTTTAAATGATTCACTAAATAGCAGATTATGTGAGTTCTACAATGCTGATAAAACAACTGCTCCCACATTTCTACTACACTTCATTAGCAGCAACATCACTTTACACCTCATTATCTGATTTAGAAACATTTTTTCAATTCTTTCTTAAAGGAAAGAATGGTGAACCAATAGGCAGGAAACAATTAAAGCCAGAAACCTTGAAGTTGTTAAGAGAAGGACATTGGGATATAATGGGAGAAGAAATCTATGGTTTAGGCAGTATGCTTTATATCGATATAGAAGAGAATGAGTACATTTTTGGACATGACGGAAGAAGCACTCCTCCAATAAACACTGCAATAAGGATCAATCCCGTAAGTGGAGATGGAATAATTGTTTTGGAAACAGGTAATCCGGACCTAGCATCAAGAATTGCCAGTGACTGGGGGTGTATCTGCAAACCGGAAAAGCAGACACTTTACTATTTGGTTTGTTGTTAAAGAAGACCATAACAATTGCTTTAGTCGGAATATTATTTATTATACTATTACTTATTGGATTAGTCAGATGGTGTAAGAAAAGAGCCGCTGTCACCAACAGAGGTTTGGCTTAATGGCGATCACTTTGATAAGTTGAAATATTGAGAATCCACTTTCATTGGGCGTATGGTTATCTGGAACACCATTCGAAGCAGATGGTGCAAGCATCAGGCGCACCAAAAAACAACAGACAAGAGGAAAACACTTTGGGAGCGTCCGATCGGTTCGGACGACAAAACATTCCATAACTGCATTTTGAGAAAGGACAGCAGGGGCGGACCGGGTTCAAGCGGGGGGAGGGGAGGGGGGAGAAGGGGAGGGGGCGGGGGGGGCAAAGGGGCAACGCACTGGCAGGCGGGGGAGGGGTGGGGGAAAGAGGAAGGCGGGGGAAGCGGGCAAGGGGCGGCGCGAGCACAAGAGGGGGGTGGGGGGGGGGGAAAGGAAGGGGGAGGGAGGTGACGCAGAGGGGCGTGGCGGCTGAAGAGGCGCGGGGGCGGGACGCAAAAAGCGAGAAAACAAAAGAAGGGGTGGGGAGCAGAGGGGAGAGAAGTACAAGAAGAGGAGGGAAAGAGGAAAGGGGAAAGAGAAGAACGGAAGGGAAAGGGCGAGGAGGGGGGGGGGAAAAAAGGAACAAAGGCACGAACGAGAAAAGCGAGGGGCGCGGGAAGGGGGAAGCAGCGAACCACAAAGCCGAGGAGGGGGCCGAGGCGGGAAAAAAAAAAACGGGCAACAAGGGGAAGAAGGGCAAAAGGGAGCACGGAACAGGACGAAACAGCAGAGGGAGAAGAAGCAATTAAAGAAAAAAGGGAATTTCCAAAAACGACAATATTGGTTTGTTACTTGGAGACTCGACAATTGAAGGGATAAAAACCGGGTCGGGGAATCCTCAAACAAAAATATAGTCATTGGACGTTTTAAATTAATAATGCCGACTTGCGGGGAAAGAATACAAAAACTCGTTGATGGATTTGAAGCAAATTTTGCAGTGAATGTTGTTGCACCTTATATACCGACCCTTACTATTGGACACTGTGAAAAGCCAAAGCCCGCTGGGGCCGGCCCGGGTAATTACATTAACCGGTGGTGACTTGCCTCGAGAATTGACCCGACAACTACAAAGCGAAAAACAATTTAATGGACTATCAACCTATTCTCAGACCAAAGATGATGTGTTTGATGCATGAGTGGGCCTCGCAACGACAATAAACAGGCAAGTTATTCGTACAGATGAATACTTGCTATCCCGGACAAGCAAGCACAAGATGACTCAAAAGTAACACATATGATGCCTTATTGACGAGACCGCTATTTCCAAATTTAAACTACTTGTGAACTGGACAACGGAGAATCGGCAAAAAAGCCCTGTTCACAGTATACCTGCGACCAAAAGAAGTAGGAACCAACCGGAATTTCGCAAAAAACGTGCAGCAAAAGAAAGCCGTGGGCAAGGGGATGAAAAAACCGTAAGTACATTTGGGAAAAAAGTTGCGGACGGAAATGGAAAATGCCCCGAACTGGCACAGGGGGCGGGCCCAGCTTGTAATGACTGAGAGGGCGATTCACATAAACAGCATCCCGCCGCTAAACTGAAGGCATCACGGCTTATCGAAGAAAAGCGCTGCCGGGGCGGCCCGCTTGTACATGCCGGCGGGGTGCCAAACGTCGCGCTAATTAAATTGGCAGTCCAGCCCTGTTATACGATCCCGCGGTAGCAGAAGTCGGGTAAAGAGGATTCTTATTGATAATCGAGCTGAACCTTATCCTTTTTCCTTTCCTTTCGTTTACGCCTGATATTTATGTTGAGACCAGTGCATAGCGGATAAAATCTGTTTACCTCTGAAGGAATCAGCGAAGGTTTCGCTTTGGGGCAATAATCTTGAGGCTTCTCTATATCCCTAATTCAATTTATTTAAGAACACTCATACACAAAATCGCTAATTTCCTTATCTTTAAGCAGATAATCCGACCAGAAGTCAAGATTGAGTGAATTATTCAGTTGAGCTTACACTGCCGGTATCGGCTCTCCTAAGGACTTATACTTTCTTTGCTGGTATTTAACCTGGCACCCGAAGATGAGAAATTAGAATATTATCTTGAGTAAAACAGGCCCTGTCCAGGAAGACTGCATTACCACCAGAAGTTACAAATGCTTAATACAAGCAAGTTCTGTTAAGCAATTACTCAAACCAACGCTGATAAGAAAACTTTATAAATTTTGTTTTCTGACATTGCTTCTTCCCCACCTCCTCTATCCCGGAAACGTTAGTATTCATTGCAAATTCAATGACATCAACCTATATCTGAGGTTTAAAAAAGAGAATGTTATGAAACTCATTCACACAATCATCTTCATGATTTTTGCACTGATAAGTTTACAGGCACAGGACTACCTGATTAGTTTTGAGGGTGTTGGTGCTGCTACAACGATCAGTTCGGTAAAAGTCGAAAATTTAACGAGCGGGGCCAGTCTAACCCTAAATGGAGGAGACAAGCTGCATTTGGATACCCTGGCAGTTGGAATTGATGCAAAGCCTGCTGATAACATGACTTTGCAACTTTATCCCAATCCGATGAAGGAGCAATCCGTATTAACATTTTGTACCCAGCAGAGTGGCAATGTCCTCATAAGTGTTTTTGATTTATCAGGCAAAGCTGTTTTTCGGCTCAGCAAGTTACTTTCGCGCGGGACGCACAACTTTCGGGTTTCAGGAATAAACCGGGATATGTATTTATTAACAATCACCGGCGAAGACTTCAACTATTCAGCGAAACTGTTGAGTCAAAACACAGTGCCTGACATGGCAGGGATTGAGTATATGTCTTCCGATGAGAATTCAACAGGGAAGCAGTTTAAAAGCACATCGGCCACAATTGATATGCCCTATACCGATGGCAATATTCTAAATTCCAAAGGTATTTCCGGAGATTACAGCGCCATAGTTTCGAATGTACCAACCGGCAATAAAACAATAACCTTTCCTTTTATTGCCTGCACCGACAGTGATGGCAACAATTATGCAACAGTACAAATAGGTAGCGGAAAATTCGCTCAACTCTGATGGCTGAAAATCTGAAAGTTGAAATGCAATTGACAGTACCACGATATCAGCTGATAATGGCATTATCGAATACTATTGTTATAAGGATAATTTAAACATTTGTGGCGAGTATGGTGGATTATACAGATGGGATGAAATGATGAATTACAACGGCACAGAGGGCTCCAGAGGTATATGTCCCAACGGCTGGCACATACCCACAAATCAGGAATTTTATGACCTGGAGATTTTCCTTGGCGGATCGAGTGTGGCTGGGGGCAAACTAAAAGAGACAGGAACATACCATTGGAACGCCAATAATTCAGGCGCAACCAATGAAACAGGCTTCACTGCTCTACCCGGCGGTTTCCTGCAATCCTGGGGTCCGACTTACGATCTTCTCGGCATTCGTGCAACTTTCTGGTCATCCTCACCAGGGACTGTCGGCGGGTATTACTTTATCTTGGCGGCCACTATTTAGGGGCAGTTCATGCAGAAGTGATGACCGAACTTGAATCAGCTTATTCAGTCAGGTGCCTCCACGACTAAGCGATTGGTCAGGGCGTATTCATAAAGCCAGACAAGATTATGCAAAAGTCCGCCAGGCCTCATGCCGGATGGCTTATTTGCACCAATCAATCAACTTGTAAGACAACGGCCAAAACGTTGTTTATAGCGTACCAATCAATGAATTCTACTTCTCTTCGCTGATAAATACCAGCAATATCTCAGCATTTGACAAAGTCTAAGTTAGCATGTGCTGATTTGATAAAAATCGAGTTTATGATGCTATTAAAACCTGATATTTATAGTCTGATACTTATCATTTTTAGCTTTCGTTCAAACATGAACCGTTTTCCTTTATGATGAAAACCAATCCCCAGATGTCAATAAAATGGAAGATGAAATAAAAAATTACTTGTCCAGATACATACCAATTACCAATGAACTGGAGGAGGAACTCAGCAAAATTGAGTTTATCCAATCCTATAAAAAAGGAACTATTCTGCTTGAAGAAGGAAAAATCTCCAATGAATGCTACTTCATTATAAAGGGCTGTATCAGAAGCTTTTTTATAAAGGAAGGAGAAGAAAAAACAACTGAATTCTATACAGAGGAACAGGCTGTTATACCTTCAGCATATGGAATGAAGGTTCCTTCTGAGTATTATGTGGAGTGCATTGAAGATACAATTGCCGGAGTAGGTACTCCAGAACTGGAACTGGAAATGTATCAGAAATTTCCTCAGATAGAATCACTTAATCGGGCGTTGGGGAGGTTATTATGGCAAAATACCAGGATACTTTGCTGAATTCAAAATGGCCTCTCCCGAAGAGAGATATTTATCCCTGTTGAAAAACAGACCTGATTTGATTCAAAGGGCTCCCCAGCATCAAATAGCCAGTTATTTAGGAATAAAGCCTGAATCCTTAAGCCGGATCCGTAAAAGGATTATGAAATAAAAATATTGCCATTTGTATTTCTTAACTTAAGTCAACGTTTTGGCCAGTCAGGGCCCGGTAATTTTGTGTTGAAATTATTGTTCAACATAACTTACAACAAAATGAAAACTAGAAGAAGTACAATGGCATTAGTATTTGTCATGCTGTTTACAAGCATGTTTGGTCAAAACCAGGCAAAAAAGGATTCAGAATTTTCTACCGAAAGGAGATATTCCTAAGTACCACTTACCTCTTCCTTCTTAAATTTCGGAGAAGAAAAGACGAATGCGCATCATTACGAATTTCATTTTGGGTACAAGCTTACTTCAAAAGACAGAATTGAAATAAAGGCTGCAACCTGGAAAATGTTTGCCCCAATGGGCTTGCCAATGAAGGAGCAATTAAAGTTCGATGAGAATAATTTCTACCCAGGCAGGCTGAGGGAATCAGGGATTGGTATAACCTACCAGCGTATGATATGGAAAGGCCTGTTTGCAGCAATTGAAGTTATGCCCCAATTGAAAACTTACATTGACAGTAATGCCCGAAAAATTGGAAATGGCTTCAAGCTATATTCATCCTATCATCTGGGTATCAGCTCTCATTTTTCAAAGAACGGTTTTATTTGAGCCACAGTTACATTGCCAATACTGGCCAGTTGATACCAATACCCCGCAAGCTTTTCAGGCAGAAGACCAAAAGTGGAACAACTATTTCCTCTTTGAGCCTAATCTTTATATCGGTTTCAGATTTTAATAACAGAAATCATGGAAAAAGTTGAAAAATTTTGGGATAGAATCGCTTCCAGGTATGATGCTATTGAAAGTAATGACATGGCTTACCGGATATTTATTGAAGAGGCAAGAAGGTATATCAAAGCAGATGACACGGTTATAGATTTCGGTTGTGGAACCGGACTCATCTGCAATGAAATTGCACAGAATGTCAGGACAATCTATGCTATAGATACATCCCCAGGGATGCTTGAAATTTCTAAAAGCAAGGCATCTGAGTGCCAGATCCAGAATATTGAATTTTCGTGCACTTCGATATTTGATGAGAAATTCAAGGAGGGATCCATTGATGCCTTAATTGCCTTTAACATCTTCCATTTATTGGAAGAGCCACTAATATATTTTCATAGGATTAACCACCTATTAAAACCAGGCGGTTATATATTATCAGCTACTCCTTGCATGAGTGAGGCCCCGGCATTAAACCTTGTTCTGAAGCTCTCTTCCATGATAGGCTTAACGCCCAAATTAAATTCATTTTCCAGCACAGAATTGGAACAACTATTCTTAAAGGCATCTTTAAAGACAGTAAAGCTGAACAGAATTAAACCGAAATCTCCACAGTATTTCTGCATTTCAGAAAAGAATCAGGGAATAGAATAATGGTATCATATTGACAATTAAATTTTTATGTCGATGTTTTACAAACAGCTAATTCTCAAAATCATGAACACAAAAATAATTTCCGGATAAGATTTTCACTTTTCTAAGCATGATTGCATGCTTATGTGCTTGCAGTGAACAAATAAAATTTCAGGCCTCATTAATGGAGATGAAAAACCGGAATATCTGCTGAAAGATTCCACATACTGGAATAAATATGAAAGTCCGCATTTTATCTATTATTCTAGCAAAAAGGTAAACAATGATTTTATCGAACCGATCATGGAGAGTCAGGAAATCAACGTTACACATATTGCCAAAATAATGAATATCAACAATATAGACACCCTGCAAAAATCAACTTTTGGTTATTCAACTCAGATAATGAGAAATACCAGAAGACCCAGGTTAATTCAAATGCACATACATTAACTGAATATTGGTCAACCTACTACAATATCAATAATGCTACCGGCGCACATGAAGTTGGCCATCTTATGAGTCAATATTTCTGGGGTTATCTTAATTCGAAGAAATATGATTTTTTAATGCAGGAAGGATTTGCATTTTATGTTGATGAAACAAGGTTTTTTAAGTTTGACTTTTACATAAAAGCAAGAACTATACTTCGAAATGAAAAATACAAAATATCAACAATTATAAAGGACAACAATAACGATGATTATGAGGAAAAAGCCATCGTTTGCGGTGCATTTATTAAGTATTTAATCACTTCCCATGGAATTGAGAACTTTGCCAAATTATGGAAGAGTGTCGTGGAAGATGAAAATGTCTTTAGTACCATCTATAGCAAGAGCTTATCCACTTTGGAGAAGGATTTTTATGCCTTTCTGGATGTTCAGAATTGACGAAACCGACCAACAGGAAGCGTTAATATTATTGAGTCCATTGCTGTTCAGAATGCCCCCGGTATAACTCAAACCTAAGGGATTGAGCGACAAATTACTTGCGGATAAGATCAGAGAGTAGTTCACGTAAACTATTTGTGGAAAAGTTGTTGTCAAAACAGAGTTCAACAGACTTTTTTGTACTGTTGGGAAAATCAGAATTCTGTCCTGCAATTTAGCCAGTTTATTCATCTGAAATATTAGTCCTGAAAGGAGAGTGACCTTTTCATCTTCAAGATATTAACATATATTAAATATTGTAATTCCTCCAATATGAAAATCGCTATTCTTCGCATTGCTTTTATGTTGATGTTAGCACTCAGTTGCATTAACACCATTAAGGCTCAAACCGGAACTGCCCTTGATTTCAATGGCTCAGATTCACCAGAAACAGCGCAGTACCTGGTTATTCCGGGAATGCCCGAACTTTACAGCTTCACCTTTGAGTTCGATATAAAATACAAGGGAGGTAATCAAGGCTATGACAGAATCCTGAGTACTACGAATCATGGATTCAACATGGCTATAGATGAGAATGGAATGATCAGGCTTCAGTCCACAGATTTGGATTTTTGGTGGACAGATAGGCTATCAGCTGCCACTTAACACATGGCAGCATATTGCGGTCTGCTATGATATCACAACGGTATATTTATATATAAACGGTGTCTATTGGAATGAAATAAGTCTCTGGAATTTTCTGCCTGTTGTGGCGTCAGATTGGTATCTGGGCGCCTGCCAGGTCAATTTAGCCGAGAATGGTAATTTTGTAATGGACAACTTCAGATTCTGGGATATCCCATTGTATCAGGAAAACATTCTTCCCAATTACCAAAAATGCCTTGTTGGCAATGAAGCGGGACTTTTTGTTCTTTACGATTTTGATGAAGGTACAGGTAATACTGTTAATGATCTTGCTCCCTATGGCGGCCTGACAAACGGAACAACCACCAGTCCAGAATGGGTTACAGGATTAAGCTGCATACCTCCAAGCTATAATCTCACCTACGCAGGTAATGGTAACACAGGAGGTTCGGCACCTTCAGATATTCTTTCTCCATATATTGAGGATGAAGTAGTCACCATTATTGGTCCCGGAACACTCGCAAAAACAGGTTATGCATTTACAGCCTGGAATACTTTGGCAAATGGAAGCGGAACAGCCTATTCCATTGGGGATACATTCAGCATGCCGGCTCATGCTGTGCAATTATACGCTCAGTGGCAGCTGGAACACTATTCAGTTACTTACTCAGGAAATGGCAATACTGCAGGCTCAGTACTGTCAGATACTAACAGCTACACTTACGGATCAGCAGTTATCGCTTTGGGGCAGGGGACTCTGGACAGAGATTGCAAAATATTTAACGGATGGAATACTGCCGCAAATGGCAGTGGGGATACCTATGACGCCGGATCAACCTTCAATATGCCACCAAACAACATAACACTTTACGCAAAGTGGCAGGGAGCTTATGAATCCGGCCAAATTGTTGGAACAGCAGGATTTTCCAATGCCAGGTCTGGCACTAACTGCATTGCTTTCCTGAATGAAACACCTTATGTACTATTTGGGGAGGGAGCTGTGAATGGCAAGGCATCAGTGATGAAATACAATGGCAACAATTGGGGAGTACGTGGAATTCCCTCTATTTTCTGCCGGAGCGGCAGAAGATTTCTCTATGGTATTTCAGGATTCAACTCCCTATATTTCATACAGGGACTATGGATATGGAAGCAGGGCCTCTGTAATGAAATTCGATGGCACGAATTGGGTGTACATTGGAAATCCGGGATTTTCAGCAGCAACAGCAAACTCTTCATCACTTGCGGTGATCAATGGGACTCCCTATATGGCATTCAGGGATTATGGCAACTCACAATTTGGATCGGTTATGAAATTTGATGGCACGAGCTGGGTGTATGTTGGCGGTCCGGGATTCACAAATGCCAGAGCCGGATCTCTTTCCCTTGCAGCAGATTCTAATGGAGTGCTTTATTTAGCTTTTATGGATGAATCAAATTCAAACAAAGCTACTGTTAAGAAATTATGGCACCAGTTGGGAAAATGTTGGTAATGCAGGCTTTACGGCAGGCGCTGCTTATAACACTTCTCTGGCACTGAACTCAGGGATACCTTATCTGGCTTTTTATGATGCTGGAAACGGGTCTAAAGCCTCTGTAATGAGATTTGATGGCACAAAACTGGGAATATGTTGGAAGTCCGGGTTTTCGGCAAGTAGTCCAAGTAACGTAACATTAAAAATTCATAATGGAATCCCTTATGTAGCTTACCATGATCAATCGAACAGCAATAGGGTAACCGTGAAGAAGTATGATGGTATGGATTGGGTACATATAGGAGTTGTCCAAAACTCAGGTTCCACATATACTTGCTCAATCCTGGCATTGGACCCCAATGGAATTCCTTATGTTGAATACCATGATATAGCCAATTCAAACAAACAATCTATATCGAAATTCAGTCTGCCTGCCTTTTCGGTGTCTTATAATGGAAATGGAAATACAGGCGGTGCTGTCCCGTTGGATCCCAATTCGCCTTATGAACCCTGTGAATCGATAACAGTACTTGGGCCTGGAACCTTAGAAAAACCGGTTTTTCGTTCAGTGGCTGGAATACAGAATCAGATGGCAGTGGTCACTCATATAGCACTGGTTCAACAATAATTATGGAATCAGATTCCATTGTTTTGTATGCACAATGGTCGACTCCAGAGATCAATATTTCAGGAAACTCAATTCCGATTGTTAATGGTGATATTAGTCCTGAAACTAATGACTTTACAGATTTTGGCTCAACAAATATCGGTACTTCAATAACACAGACTTTTTCAATTGAAAATACCGGGTCATTTGAGTTAAGTCTGACAAATAATCCGGGATTACCGTTACCGGAAGAGGTTTCTCCCTATTGGCAGATGCTCCGGGCACAATTGCGGCGAGTAGTTCAGCAAGCTTTCAGGTTTCTTTTACTCCGGACAGCTGCGGAACGTTCAATGGATTAATCAGTATTTCGAGTGATGATGCAGATGAAAGTCCATATACATTTACCATCTCAGGAATTGGTGTTGACAATATCGCACCGCAAACTCCTGTTCTGGCTGATCTGACCGGTGATTGCTCAGTAACTGCAACTGCTCCTACAACCACTGA
>JADKJI010000056.1 GCA_016721085.1 Chitinophagaceae bacterium
GCACAAGTGAACTGGCTGCCTTGATCAGAGTTGATAATCTCTGGCTTACCATGACTCTCTATAGCTTGTTTAAATACCTCCAGCGTGTTTTCTGCATCCAGGGTATTGAATACGTCCCAGCCAACTACATACCGACTGTACAGGTCAATTATGGCAGTAAGATACATAAACCCGCCAGTCATCGGTATATATGTTATATCGACCGCCCAAACCTGGTTAGGCCTCACTGCTTTGAGCCCTCTTAAAAGATAAGGTCGGATATATTTGGCACTGCCAAGCTTGCTCAAGTTTCGTTTGGGATATATTGCCATCAGCCCCATTTTCCGAAGCAATCTGCGAACCCGTTTAACATTTGCCAAAAATCCGCATAAAAACAAAAAATCCTGCATTTGAAGCACACCATAGGTTGGATGATCCAGGTAGTACTCATCCATCAACCGCATGAATTCAAGGTTTTCCACTGATTCACCCACCCTCTGATAATACATATTACTGCGACTTATATCCAAAAGATCACATTGACATCGGATGCTTATATTCTTGTTTTCAGCAATATAACTCATGAGCTCTTTCACTGACCTGCCATTTTTGAAATTTTTTTTAGCCAATCACGCTCCACTTCGAGTCGTCCGATCTTAGCAAACAGTTTTTCTCTTTCTGCCTCAAAGTTATCTTCTGGACGGGAAGTCTCAAAGATTTCCGAAGATCTCTCTACAAATTCCTGCTTCCATTTTGAGATCATGTTAGGATGAACCTCAAATCGCTTGGCTAATTCTGACATTGATTCCCGCTCTTTGAGCGCTTCGATTGCCACTTGAGCCTTAAAGGCTGCGGCAGCAATTTTTTTTTGCTTTCATAACCACGGTTAAATTACTATAAATTTCACCCTTAACTCCCGGTCTGAAATTTGGGAGTATTATACAAAGCCACATCCCTAGCTCCGGAAAACGTTAGGCAAACCAGAACAAACCGAAAATAAACATTCACCCGTAATTGAAACGAAAAAAAAATGGAATTGTCAGAATCAATCAATCTTTAAAAACCTGTATGGATATTGAATGCCATATTTAGATTCAAACTATATAACTGAATCTACTTGCTTTTCACATCTATTTGAACTACATTCGTAGTGATTATTTCAAATTGAATTTTCGGATTACTGTATTCTGTTAATGAGTTTATAAATATAAGTAAATTTATTGACCTCCCATGGAATGCACTCCATAGTGAGTGTTATATTGAATTTGTAATTATATTTGAGTCGAGAGAAGACGATCATCCACCTTAGAGTTATGATTTGCTCACTGTTAGTTTCTTTTATTATAGACAATTAAATCAGTTTTTATGAAAAATCTATTTATTACTTTGAGCCTAATTGGTCTTGCTTGTCTTTCGGTAAGTGCTCAATTCACTACAGTTCCTGTTAAATTATGGGGCGATTGTATGTCTGCTAATTCAAATTCAAGATATAGAATAAAGGTTGAAATTCTAAATATAACAACAGGAAACCCAGCAATAACTCCCCGTGGTTGTAAATTACAACACTGAAGGTTTCCTACTACTGTACCCGTATTCGTTCCAATTTATCAGACAGCTTGTATTCTGATGGAAATACTAATATTTATAAAGTAATCGTTTCTGCAGCAAAATATTGGGTTACGGATGGACATGTTGAATGCTTAGGAAAAGCAGACGATCAACCTGAAATGACTTGTTATCAATTAATAAATGTATTACCTACTTACAACTCACCGACTGGGATTTTGGTTCATTTGGAATAATTATTAAACAGATTATGATTCAACCATTACTTTGTTTCAAAATAATTTCAATTTTTCTATTGACAATAATTTCTATTGGATCTTATTCTCAAAAGACAGCAAATCATTGGTTTATCGATAGTAATGTAGGTCTCAATTTCCCTGGCGTAGCTGTACCTGGAAAATAATGGTCAAATTACTGCTGGAAATGGAGGTTCAGCTCTGTATAAGTGACACAAACGGCAATTTACTCTCTTTACACCAATGGAGAGTTTATTTGGAATAAGAATCATCAAGTAATGTTGAATGGCGCAGGATTGAGCGGTTCTGGGGAAGCGCCTTCTCAACCTGCGCTTATATTGAAACTGCCAGGTTCCCAAACAAAATTTTATGTTTTTACAGTTGGAAGTAAATATGGCAATCTCAATGGTTTGCATTATAATGTAATTGATTTGTCATTAGATGGTGGTTTAGGTGGAATAGTAACAGGACAAAAAGATATTGCAATTCTTGAAGGTAGTGATGCAAACGAAGTAATAACCGGTTATAAACACGCTAATGGTAAGGATTACTGGATAATCGTGCGTAAATTCAACAATGATAAATTTGCAGTATTTAAGTTTACAAGTGCAGGGATTGATGTAAATCCAATATTTAGTCAAACAAGGTATATAACAACAACTGCTATTACAAGGCCAATGAGATGTTCTCCAGATGGTCATTTACTCCTTTGTCCATTTGCGACTACTTCATCATCAAGTAATTCAGAAGATATAGAGATCTGTGATTTCAATTCTCAAACAGGAGCAATAACTTTTAAATATACATTGAAAGAATTTTCATTGGGGGTGACATTGAAGGATATGGAAATTTCACCTGATTCAAAGTTGCTGTATTGTGTTTTTCCGTATTCAGACAGTCCTCCTCAACAGCATATTTATCAATATGATTTGACTCAATCTGATTCATTAAATCTACTTCTATCTAAAATAATTATTTCAGGAAATGCAGGCTTAATGCAGCTTGCACCTGATGGGAAAATCTATTCAAGAAGTTATGATTATTCAACAGGAATAGCAATGTTTCCAGATTCGTTAAGCGTTATAAACAAACCCTGGGTCAGGGGATCTGGTTGTGACTTCAATTTGCAGCAGTATATCTTGGAGGCCCTATAGCTGATGCCCCAACTTCATGCAGGAACAATTGTTTCGCTTTGTTGGACTGGTGGAACCTGTGCAGTGTCCCATTAATTTTCGTCACCGGTTTATCCCGGAACCCGACAGCATCCACTGGGATTTCAGAGATCCCGGTTCAGGAGCAGCCAATACCAGCACAGCGCATAACCCTACACACATCTTTTCCGCTGGTGGCATTTATGAGGTTTACACTTATGTGAAGTACCCCACCGGGCGCATTGAAGAGACTTCCCGGAAAGTGGAAGTGCTGGCTAAACCCTATCCAAACCTTGGGCCGGATACCTTGGTATGTCTGGGTGCAGATGTTACCCTTACCGCTGGCAGCGGATTTGCAGGCTACTTCTGGAATGGAGCCATTATGCCCGGCAATCCCACTTACCTTGCTACCGATACAGGCACATACATAGTCCGGGTAAAAAACGGGTTGGGCTGCTACAATTCAGACACTATAAGGGTATCACAGAGGCCTGTTCCTCTCCTGGATGAATCCTTGCTCAACATTGCTCCAACTACCTGCAGTGGGACCACCGGGCAATTACAGGGTTACAAATTATTGGTCAACCTCCATTCTCCTATCAATGGACGACTTCTGGTATTCCTTTTAGTGACTCAATAGACATTTATCACCTGGGAACGGGTCTTTATGAATTAAGCGTAAAAGATGGTTATGGCTGCACTAACCTGATAGAATCTTATGCCATCAGCGATGCAGGTTTTTACTGATTGAAACGGCTTCTGCTACTCCTTCCTATTGCGGGAACAATGATGGAACCCTACTTATAAAAGCCGTTTCTGGTTTAGGAAAAATGCTTCAATACTTTATCAAATCAGGAAACGATACGCTTTCACAATGGTCTGACGGGCAATTTACATCCTTATCACCAGGCACCTATTATTGTTGGGTAAGCGATTCCAGCGGATGCAGTTCCTATTATTCCAGTTCATTGGTGATCACTGACCTTTCTGCACCGATTATTACCACCGTGACTTCAACCCCGGAAATGGCCACCGCTTCTAACGGAACAATGATCGTGAATGCATTCGCATAGGGTC
This sequence comes from Chitinophagaceae bacterium, assembly GCA_016721085.1. Classification (GTDB taxonomy): domain Bacteria; phylum Bacteroidota; class Bacteroidia; order Chitinophagales; family Chitinophagaceae; genus Endoryza. Next base: position 4,010 of record JADKJI010000056.1, read on the forward strand.
TGACTTATTCTCTAAACGGAGCGTTGCCATGAGAACCAACGGTAACTTTACGGGTCTTAGTACAGGGAATTATACCATCAAAGTCACCAATCCTGCGGGTTGCGATACTACTTTTTCAATTCTTGTTGGTCATGAATCCGGAATTCATTTGTCAGCGATTGCAGGGAATGGTTCAGCCTGCCTGGGGAATGTTGCCAAAGCACCTTTACTGGTCAATCATTTCACGAATGTCCAGGCATTTAACGCTTCATTGAACTATGAGAAATTGTTTGTGACCTGTATTG
>JADKJI010000057.1 GCA_016721085.1 Chitinophagaceae bacterium
TGGTTGATGGTTACAGGGTGCAGATTTTCTTTGACTCCGGAAGCAACAGCAAGACAAGAGCTACTGATGCAATGGATGTTTTCATTGCAAAATATCCAACTTCACGAGTGTTTCTTTCCTATAAAGAACCCTATTACAGGGTAAGGGTTGGTAATTTCAGGACCTTGAACGAGGCTGTAGGGTTCCAGAAAAAGATAATTCCCGACTATCCAAATGCATTTCCGGTAAAAGAAAAAATTAGTTTTAAAGAACTGGAATAAACCAAATTATCCAGGATTATTTTTGTTGTGCAACAATTATTTCAATATAAATCTGTTATATTGACAAGATATCTTTTTACAAGGTAATGATATTTTCCTTGCTTTTCTATTGGTTTTTCGTTACCTTAGCCAATAATTATTGCATTTGCCATCAACCTGGACCTATTTCAATACTATGAGCAATATTATAGCCGCCATCGATTTCTCCGATTGTTCGATAAATGCACTCGAGCATGCTGTTAGTTTAGCCAGCAAGGGAATACTTGACGTACATATGGTTTGGGTGAACAATCCAAGTGTTACCAAGACTACTATTTACTCCGATACTTCTTCGGATCTCATCGACGAGATAAAGAACCAATTGGCAAGCTCATTAAAAAATATAAGGTTCAACTGCCTGAAAGCACTATAGATTATGTAATTCGGGAAGGAAAAGTCTATCGTGAAATTTTGGACGAAGCCCGGGAAGTTGAGAGTTTATGCATTGTAATGGGAACACATGGCTCTTCCGGATTTGAACAATTCTGGATTGGCAGCAATGCAAACCGCCTGATTTCTGTTTCCCATTGCCCGGTTATTTCGCTGAGGGCTGGGATCAATGCCAAACACCAGCTGGAAAGAATAGTAATGCCCATTGACAGCACTATTGATACCCGTCAGAAGGTTCCTTTTACCGCCTACCTGGCTCGCCTGTTTGATGCTGAAATCTATGTGCTTTCAGTATATGCATCCAAATACAAAGCAATACAGCGTCGTGTGGATGAATATACTGACCAGGTAGTCCTTTACCTTGAAGAAGAAGGCATTCCCTATCGCCGAGATTCCATCATTGTAGATAACCTTACAACCTCAACGATTGAGTATGCAAAAAAGGTGCGTGCAAACCTGATCAGCATAATGACAGAGCAGGAAACCAGCCCGTTTAACTTGCTTCTTGGTCCTTATGCGCAACAAATGGTGAATAATTCTCCTTACCCGGTGCTGAGCATTAATCCAAAAGAAACGTTGATTATGTCATCAAGATAAATTGGCACTACCATATAAAAAAAGCTCCGTAAATTCCGGAGCTTTTGTTTTTTTATAAAATATCTGTTAATTCCTGTCAATGCAATTCAGGTCTTCAAAGGCAACCTTTAAACGGGCTACCATTGGATTTCTGAGCTTCATTTAACCACTTGCGGGATCATAGTATTTTTTATTCGGCTTGTCTTCCCCCTCTGGATTGCCTATCTGCCTTGCATAGCCTTCATTCTTCTTGTAGAAGTCAGGATACCTTTCCATGTTGCCCATGGAGTGTCGGTATCAATATTCATTTTGATTACACCGTAGCTAATGGCTTCACGGATTTCTTCACGGCTGGAGCCTGAACCACCATGAAATACAAAATTTACGGGCTTTTCTGCAGTGCTGAATTTCTTCTCAATAAATTTCTGTGAATTATCTAGAATTACCGGCTGCAGTTTTACATTACCTGGTTTGTAAACACCATGCACATTACCAAAAGAAGCTGCAATAGTAAAGTTATTGCTGATTTTTTTGAGTTCTTCATAGGCATAAGCTACATCTTCCAGGCTGGGTATAAGCTTGGAGCTATCAACTCCTGTATTGTCAACACCATCTTCTTCACCGGTAACACCCAATTCTATTTCAAAGTGTCATCCCGATTTTACTCATGCGGGTAAGGTATTTCTTGCAGATTTCAATATTTTCAATTAGGGACTCTTCAGAAAGATCCAGCATGTGGGAACTGAAAAGCGGCTTTCCTGTTTCATTGAAATGTTTTTCACCTGCGTCTAGCAAACCGTCGATCCAGGAAGAAGTTTTTTTGGCAGCATGGTCGGGTATGAACGATTACTGGAACACCATACATTCCAGCCATCATATGGATATGTTTTGCACCGGAAATGGCTCCGGCAATAGCTGCTTTTTCGCCATCATTGCTAAGGAATTTACCTGCATAGAAATGAGCGCCGCCATTTGAGAACTGTATAATCACAGGTGAGTTAACTTCTTTCGCGGCTTGCATCACTGCATTTACGGAATCAGTTCCCACAACATTTACTGCAGGTATAGCAAAATGGTTCCTTTTTGCGATCCTGAATACTTCCTGAAGATCTTCTCCGGCAACAACGCCTGGAGTAACTTTATCTAACACCTTGTCTGACATTGATTTATATTGTTTAATGAATATTATTCTTTTCGGGATGCAAAGATAAGATATAAGTTTTAAGTATGTGTAATCGATCTATTACATAAACCATATTGAAAGCCGTTTTTATTAAAAGTTAACCTAATAGTCCAATACGTTATCATCATAAGAGATTAAGACGCAGATTTCACTGAAAAACGCAGATTCGAATCCTGCCACCAGAATTTACCTTGAAGATTCGCATTGTTTTAGTAATTTTGCCATGGTTATCAGTGTTATTTAAGGTGAGAAGAAGCAAGTCTAACTGAAACATCCCAACCACTAAAAAATAACTGGTACCAAACAAGAAATTAATCGGCCCCGTAGTTCAGCTGAATAGAACGTCAGATTCCGGTTCTGAAAGTCGGGGGTTTGAATCCCTCCGGGGTCACTTGATAATAAAGCAGTTACAAATTTTTTGTAACTGCTTATTTCGTTTTTTACAACAGACAGAACGCCTTGTCGGTTCCAAATTCAATGTTTTCCAAGGTTGAAACTCCATTAATCTGGAAATATCGACTACCTTTATTAAATTTGAAGTGGTTTGGAGGCTGAAATTTTGATTAGTATATAACATTGATAACCTGCTTATTATTATCCTAATAATTGAGTCTATCAAAATTGGTACTGATTGAAAATTTCGATTTTCCCTTAATCTAAAGCCTGTTCAACCATAATAGAGTCATTTGATGTTTCTTTGTGCAAATCAATCACCTTTTCCCCTGTCTAAAAGAATCTGGGTGTTAACATTCTGGTCCTATAAATGTCCAAAGCGAATTCAAGACGAATTTCATGCGACCCTTTATTTCTGGTTTGAAGTTCATTGAACCAGATATCATAAGCATAACCTAACTTCAGAGATTCTGATATATTGAATTCAGTCATAAATGAAAGTGCTTTTTCAGACGATAGAGCAACCCAACAAAACTCTATTGGCCATAAGAAAACTTGCACCAAGTCTAATTCGCAAGGAGAATTCCCAACATACTTTACCAATATGGCTGGTCGAAATAACATATCACTAGATAATGTAAATTACCACCAATACTATAAAAGTGACGAAGCAGCTTTGAGTATTCATTCTTCCCATTAATGCTGACAATGTTCATTTCATTCTGCAACAACTGTTTTGAGGACAATCCTAGATAGTATTTTTTGGTTGAGTAATAAATCCCAAAACTGGCATCTGGCACCACTTTGTGTTTAACCTGTGCCCGAAAGATAGGATCCTCAATATCGTTTGGATTCACTTTCGACCAATCTATGTCTTTGTATTTATATCCAGCCTCTATACCAAATGAAAGCTTTGAATTAGGAAAAAGAATTCGATAGGAAAAGGCCGCAAGCGCTCCCTGGGTAATGGTCGGACCAATCCCTTCATAAAAAACATTCATCCCCAATCCAATATGAGTGTTTCGCAATGGACTATGAGCAGAAATATTCATTGATTTTGGAGCTCCAATAATGTTTACCCATTGATATCTGTATATTGCATCTACTTCAAGATATTCAGTTGCCTGCATATGCAGGATTCACTGCCATTTTGTTAAACATGAATTGACTGAACAAAGGGTCTTGCTGGGCAAATAATCTCCCTGCCAGTGCTATAAATATTACTATTAGAATTCTTTTCATATGATGAACTTTATTACTGATTTTGAGAACGAGGAAAAAATTAAATATTAACAATCATAATACATAACACTACAAAATTTGTCAAACACCTATTTGTGATCTCCCTGGACAAAAATCCATCCTTAACGTGATCCTATATTATTAATTTTCAGAATATAAAAGTAGGTTCCATCAGGGATGGGTTCATCTTTGCTATTTGTTCCTTTCCAAACATTTATAGAATTGTTATAAGATGTGAATTCGCGGATCTTATCTCCCCATTGATTGAAAATTGAAACATGATTATTAGGATATTCTTCAATTCCGTTAATGATCCAGGTATCATTCCTATTATCCCCATTTGGAGTGACCATATTATAAATCACTAATGAACTTATATTCGCATTCTCAACGAAAATGTTCACACTATCATTTGCTGAACATCCGGTAGTATGATCATTAAACATATACAAATAGAGTCATATCGCTAGTTATAGCAGTCGAAAGAGGGTTGCTGATGGCTGGATTAACAAAAAATTGATTTGGCTTCCAGTCCCAGGAATAATCTCCTGATCCTCCGTTGACAATTCCATTTAAGGATATTGATGAAAATTCCGGAACTGTCCGATCCTCTCCCGCATCTACCTCTGGCGATTTAGCAATTTCAAGAGTAACCTGATCAGAAACTATATTACTTCCACACGCAGGATAAGCTGTAGCTCTAAATAATAGATTCACTGCGCCAGAAAATCCGGGAGAAGGACTAAAAAAAGGGTTAAGCGTAGTTGCTGACGATAATGTTCCTGAGGATTCAGGCATTATTGTCCAGGTTAAGGCTTGGTAGTTGGAAGCTGATGCCCCTGTTACTTGAAAATCTATATTATTACAAATAATAGTATCTCTACCAGCATCTATAATTGCATTCCTCACTATCGTCAATACTAATTGAGCGGAACTGTTTTTACATGGAACAACCCCATTAACGTTTATTGTTAGCGAAGCACTACCATTTGTAACATCTGAGGTACTTGGATGATATACAGGGTTTAGTTTTGCAGGGTTATCAAAGCTACCTGACCCACTGCTAGTCCATAAATTAGAACTATAGTTTTGAGCACTCACACCTGTGATCTGAACAGGTGATGATTCACATGTTTCCAAGTTACCGCTGGTAGTAAGAATTATGGAAGGATTAATAGTAAGATTCATTTGATCAATAACATCTGCGCATGTCGACAAACCTGTCACTTTGAGTGTTAACTTAACAGAACCGGATTCACCAACAGCTGGTTCATACACAGGCGATAGTGTGTTAATCCCACTAAGCGTCCCTAATCCATTGTGTGACCATTGTAAGGAATCAAAGTCACTTGCAGAAGCTCCCAAAATAACATATGAATCATCATTGCAAATTACCTGATCGGGACCAGCATTAGCTATAGCTTGCTTCTGAATTTTCAGCATCATAGAATCGGTAGTGTCCTTACATGTATTCCCACTATAAGTATTGATGGAAAGAACAACCAAACCGTTAAGTATATCAGATGAACTTGGCGTATAGACTGCATTAAGCGAGGCAGGATTGCTG
>JADKJI010000058.1 GCA_016721085.1 Chitinophagaceae bacterium
ATGCTAAAAGGATCAGAAGCGTTCATCTATACGCAGGTTATCCCAACACGATAACAATACAAATTGCCGACACAACAATGCCCTCTCAATTTTAGGAAGCAAATGAGAAGGAAGGAAGATAATAGAGAGCAATTCGCTGGAGTACACCAAGAATTCAATGCCACTTTCAGCGTTTTGTGGACGTTCACCCAATATTAAAATACTATAGATTCCCCGCCCACTTAATGAATGGTGACCTGTTCAAGAAGAGCCCAATTGCAATATGAGCAGTGTTCTTTTAATGATTTTTCTTAGAAAGCGGGGCAGTGCCAGCGGCTTTCAAAACCCGGCATTACAAAAGCTAACGCATTGCGGACAGCGAAGGAAAAAGGGAATCGAGGTCGATTGACACAAGCAGGCCAGGCGGGGCCAAAGGGGCCAAAAGTACGTGCCCGTGGAGCCAGGATTATTAACCGCAAAATCATTAATGCTACAGTAGCACCGCGGAAAACGTCGAGGGAATAATAGCGTTGTTTCAAACCAGCAGTTTTGTATCACTTAAAGGTAGGGAAAACCAGCGCTAAAACTATTTTAAGCATACCGGTTTTGGGTATTGAGCTAAATCAACGGATCAAAACATAAACCGCGAGTTTCATTTTGCAAATAATTGGTTTACCTGATTTTGGATATAAAATCCACTCCCAATAAAAGATTATTCAGAATAAAAAACTCCTATATTTGCAACCGAGATCAAAAAGAGCAAAAGGTTGGATTGAAAGTACTGTTGGTAGGTGGTTGTAAAAGAGGTGAATTCAGTTTCCGTAATTGCTTAATAACCAAGTTCATCCTGTGAGAAAATCAAAACCGACTGAAAAGTATTTAAAATAATGTGGAAGGGTATAAGGAGTACTTCTGAATAGAAGCTCTCTTATACCCTTTACTCTTTTATTTACGCTAAGAAATAAAGTGTAAATAATTAATATTCAATTAGTTGCATGAAATTTATGTAACTGAGGTGGCGAAGCTATGTAGTTTAATGAAAGGTTTATATGGCAGAAAAAAGGAAATGGTTCGCGATTTATACTAAACCCAGATGGGAAAAGAAAGTTTTCCTTTTATTAAAAGAAAAGGGTGAAAGTGTATTGCCCGATTAATAAAGTGAAACGTAAATGGAGTGATAGGATAAAAATAGTGGAAGAGCCATTATTCAAGTCTTATGTATTTGTTCAGGTTACGGAAGATGAAAAAGTATAGTTCGAATGACTAATGGCGTTGTGAACTTTGTTTACTGGTTAGGCAAACCTGCCATGTGAAAGATAAAGAGATTGCTGCTATTAAAGATTCCTTGATGAGTTTGGTGAGTTTGATAACCCCTTTACATGATTTAATTCCCAATAGTCGAGTTATTATTAATGGGGGTGCCCTTATGGATAAGCAAGGAACTATTCGAAGAGTATTGAATAACAAAGTAGAAGTATTGCTTGAAAGTATAGGCTACAAACTGGTTGCCTTTGTTGAAAAATCAAAAGTTTCACTTTTAAAAAATTCTAATTCATGATAAAGGATTTGTTTTTTTCTTTAGTAAGGAAAAATATTTTTTTCTTACTCTCTGGGTTTGTATCTGTTTTAACTATCACCTCATGCGGTGATGTGAAGCAAATTCAATATATGCAAGGGGAGTTTGATACAGCTAAACTCAGTAAGATAGTATATCAGGAACCTTTGATTCAAAAGGGTGATTTGCTAGGTGTTACTGTTTTTAGTGATAACCAATTAGCCAGTTCTGAATACAATCAACCAATAACAAGTTCTACATCCGGTAATAATGGTGCTGCAGGATACCTTGTTGATGATGATGGCAACATTAGGCTGTACGGCATCGGCTTATTGAAGGTTGAGGGTATGAGTAGAAAATGGGTTGCAACAGAACTTAGTAAGAAGTATGTAGAAAAGGATCTATTGAAAACCCTCACGTTGAGGTTCGGTACTTGAATTTCAAGATTACTTTAATTGGTGAGTTTAACCGTCCTGGTGTTTATTCCATTCCATCGGATAAGGTTAGTGTTTTAGATGCAATAGGATTCAGGGGTAGGCTACCTATGCAAGAAAGACAATGTTTTGGTAATCCGGGAAATTGACGGTAAAAGGGAATTTGGAAGGATGAATTTATTAGGCACAGATTTTTTCTTGTCTCCTTATTTCTATCTGCGTCAAAATGATATGGTGGTAATAGACGTAACCAAACAAAAAGCCGCTGCAAGTGATATGACTACAGTTAGGAATATTACACTGGCAGCAAGTATTTTATCAACAATCGCCATATTCCTGAACGTTTTCAAAAACTAATCTAGTAACCGCATTATATAAAATCTTATGGCAGAAGAAATAAGTATTGGTAAAGTAGGAAATAAGCTTAATATAAGCCCCAAGGAGATACTCTTCGGTATATCAGATATATTCCTTGGATGATCACATCTATTTCAATCATGCTGATTTTGGTATATTTGCAATTGAGATATTCTCCTGTAATATATAGGTAGCAGGGAAAGCTGTTAGTAAATACTCAATCAAGTTCCATTGGAGAGGCAATGAGAAGTTTGATGATATATTCATGATGCAGGGTAGTAACAAGAGAATTAATGATGAGATAGAGATATTAAAATCAACATCTATTGCTGGTAGGGTGATACGTTCACTTGGATTGCAGTTGGAAGTTTATAATAAAGGAAAAATAAGGTCATCTATCATCCATGGAAAAGAAGTGCCTTTTGATTTTGTTATTACTAAACTACCAGACTCTTCTTCAAATTTCAGTGTTCTAATAAAAATTGTTCGATAATTATTACACTATAAATGACCAGCCAACAAAGATTAATTATAATGAGCCTGTTAAACAAGGTGAAACAGAATTTAAAGTAATTCTTCATAACAAAAGCCGGGTGTTGTTTGCAAGTAATGAATTTCCATTATCTGGCATCCAGTAGAAAGGTTGGCATCAGGACTTAGTAAAAGAATAACGTAGTTCAGGCAAACGACTTTACGAATGTGCTGAATCTTGGATATGAAACTGAAAATATCAGGCTGAATGGAGATCATAAACCAGTACATGTATGAATACCAACAGGCAAGTCTTGAAGATAAAAGGCAGGTGGCTGCGAAACACTCGACTTTATAGATAATCAACTTGATATGAAAATATAATCTGGGAGGTGTTGAAAAGAACTTATTACGGTTTTAGAAGATAATAAGATAATAGAACCGACTAAGCAGTCTGAAATGTTTTTCTCAGTTAACGGAATCTGATAAAGAAATAACAACACAATCTTTTAAAGATGAAAGTAGCTGATTATCTGGCTACTTATTTATCAGATAGAAGGAAATGCCTATAAAACAGTTTCAGCTACACTTGGTATAGAAGAGCCATCTTTATTAGAACAGGTTTCTGCTTTTAATAAGTTACAGGTTGAACGGGAATCTTATTTAAAGACAATTCCAGCTGGTAATTCTATTATAATAAATTTGGAAACTCAGATTGAAAAGTTGAGAAATGATATGGTCGAGAATCTGAGAAATATTAGTCAAACATATTCAATAGCCCTTTCTGATCTCAATAGGAAGAATATTGAAGCAAACAGAATGATTAGTGCAATTCCTGCGAAAGAAAAACAATTGCTTGATGTAAAGAGACAGCAAACTATTTTGCAGGAGCTGTATCAGTATCTTCTACAAAAAAAGTTAGAGACTTCTATTGCATCTGCTTCTACCATTTCAAATATAAAAGTTGTTGAACATGCACTAAGCTCACTAGGTCCTATAAGCCCAAATAAGAAGGCTATTTACCTTTTGGCGCTTGTAATTGGGTTGGCTATACCTGGTACAGTTGCATTTCTTGCCGAATATTTTAACGACAAGGTGCGTAGTAAGGCAGATGTAGAGAATCATGCTGGAGACTCAATTTTGGAGAAGATTGGTCGCCCAACAAGCAGATGCGCTGGTAGTTGCCAGGAATAGCCGCAAGTTTATGGCTGAACAGTTTAGGATTATACGGTCCAACCTTCAGTATATATTACCAAAGGTTGAGAAACCGGTGATATTGATTACGTCATCATTTAGCGGTGAAGGGAAATCGTTTATGAGCACCAATCTTGGGGCTGTTCTGGCACTTTCAGGAAAGAAAACGTTAATACTTGAATTTGATATCAGGAAACCGAAAATCCTCAAAGGTCTCGGTATGGAAAGGAAGGGGATAACCAATTTCATAGTATCAAATGTTCCTCTTTCTGATTTGATTCACCCGGTTCCGGAAGTGGAAAACCTTTTTGTTATTCCTTGCGGACCCATTCCACCAAATCCCGCAGAGATGTTGCTTGACGATAGGATTGCTGAATTATTCCGGTTGTTGAGGCAGCAGTTTGATACTGTAATAATAGATACTGCTCCTGTGTAGGGTTGGTTAGATGCCGTTACCTTGGGCCATCAGGCTGATGCAGCTGTATATATTGTGCGACATAACTATACTTTGAAAAAACGACTTCAATTGATAAAGGAGTTGTACCAGCAGAAGAAGTTGCGACACTTATCTGTTATCATTAATGATATTCAGGTTAAAATGGGTTGTGGCGGATATTATGGATATGGAAAGTATGGGTATGGCCGAGGGTATTCCAGTTATGGATACGGCTATGGGTATGGTGATAGTTCAGGATATTATGAACATGAAACAAAACCTGGCTTCTTCCAGAGGTTGGGGAAGAAATTAGGAATTAGAAAAAGATCAAAGAAATCAAGAAAATAGAGCTCGATAAACAAGAGGAATTACTTTAATCTAGAAAAAGATTTTATCGACAACAGGTTTAGGTAAATTAGTATCTGCCAGCACCTTTAAGGAATATCTCTACCTTGATGGTAGGGACA
>JADKJI010000059.1 GCA_016721085.1 Chitinophagaceae bacterium
AATGGCGTAGAGTTTAAAGAATTGGGTGACGTTATTAAACTACAGAAGGGAAAGCAACTTAATAAAGAATTGCTAACCGAATCTGGAAAATATCCTGCGTATAATGGAGGCACTTCATACTCTGGGTTTACTGATAATTATAACTATGATGAAAACACAATCATTATAAGCCAAGGTGGTGCTTCTGCTGGTTTTGTCAATTTTGTTACAACAAAGTTTTATGCAAATGCACATTGCTATATAGTATTGCCTAAAATTGAAGTAGTTTCAAATAGATATGTCTATCATTTCTTGAAATTAAATCAAGAAAAATTAACCGAAAAACAGCATGGGGCGGGAATACCTGCTTTAAGAACAGGCAAATTTTTAAAATATCTATCCCCATCCCACCACTCGAAATACAAAACGAAATAGTAAAGACGCTAGACTTGTTCACTGAATTGGAAGCTGAATTGGAAGCTGAATTGGAAGCTAGGAAAATGCAATATTCGTTTTATAGAGATTCGTTATTGGGTTTTGAAGGAAAAGAGGTGGAGTGGAAACCGCTGGGGGAAATTGGTGAATTTACCAGAGGAAAGCGATTCGTAAAAACAGATATGTTACAGGAAGGGTCCTTCATTATGGCGAAATGTACACTCACTATAAGATATGGGCAAAAGAATCCAGGTCTTTTTTAGATCCTGCTTTAGCTGCAAAGCTTAGAACTGCCAAAACTGGTGATGTGGTCATTGTTGCTGCTGGTGAAACTATTGAAGATATTGGACAAGGAGTAGCATGGCTTGAAGATATTGTTATTCATGATGCCTGCTACGCATTATCTCAAAAATGCATCCAAACTATGTATCACATTTGCAAACAGATATTTTTCACTCGCAAATAAAAGACATATCTCATCAGGTAAAATATCAGCGATTAATGCAGCTGGTTTAAGCAAAGCAAAATTCCTGTTCCGCCAATGAAAGAACAAAAACGTATTGCTTCTATCTTAGACAAATTCCATGTTTTGGTAAATGATATATCTGTAGGATTGCCGGCTGAGATAAAAGCCCGCCGCAAGCAATACGAGTATTACAGAAATCGGTTGTTGAATTTTAAAAATGCAAGCAATGGATAAATACAATATTGTGGCCGAAAACCAGAGAGCACTGTTGTTACAGAATCGAGACCATTTATAAAAGGAAACAGCTTATCAAACAGAAGATCAGTTAGAAAAAGCATTTATTCAGCAACTGCAAACCCAGGCTTACGAATATGTAACCATCACCACCGAGGCAGCACTTATCAATAATCTTCGCAACCAGCTACAAAAACTCAATAACTATAAATTCACCGATAACGAGTGGGATCATTTTTTTAAGAACAAAATAGCCAATCAAAACAGTGGCATAGAAGAAAAGACAGCTATCATACAGGAAGATCATGTACAACTCTTAACCTGTGATGATGGTACAGTAAAGAATATTTACCTGCTGGATAAATCGAATATTCACAACAATCAGTTGCAGGTTGTTAATCAATACGAAGTGGCGGAAGGGCAGCGGCCTAACCGATACGATGTTACCATTCTGGTAAATGGATTGCCGCTGGTGCATATTGAATTAAAGAAACGGGGCGTGGATATTAAAGAAGCATTCAACCAGATCAACCGGTATAACAGAGAATCATTCTGGAGTGGTTCAGGTTTGTTTGAGTATGTGCAACTATTTGTAATATCCAATGGCACTTATACAAAGTATTACAGTAACACCACCAGGTTTTCGCATATTAAGGAACAAAGCCAAACTGTTGCAAAAAAAGGCAAGCGTACCAGCAACAGTTTTGAGTTTACCTCCTGGTGGGCAGATGCCAATAACAGGCCCATTACCGACCTGATGGACTTTGGCCGTACCTTTTTTGCCAAACATACTTTATTGAATATCCTTTGCAGGTACTGCGTATTTACCACAGATAAGTTGTTGCTGGCCATGCGTCCGTACCAAATTGTAGCGACTGAACGTATTTTGGGCAGGATAAATGTTGCCAACAATTATAAAAGCTACGGAACCATTGATGCCGGAGGTTTTATATGGCATACTACCGGAAGCGGTAAAACGCTCACTTCCTTTAAAACAGCACAATTAGCCAGTAAATTAAGCTTTATAAATAAGGTACTCTTTGTGGTTGATAGAAAAGACCTGGACTATCAAACCATGAAGGAGTATGATAAGTTTGAAAAAGGGGCGGCTAACAGTAATACCAGCACCTCTATTCTAAAAAAGCAACTGGGTAATCCTGCTGCTAACATCATCATCACTACTATTCAGAAGCTTTCTATTCTCATCAAGAAAGAAAAGAATCATTTGGTATTTAATCAGTCCATTATTATCATTTTTGATGAATGCCACCGGTCGCAGTTTGGGGGAATGCACACAGCTATCACCAAAGCATTTAAAAAGTACTTTCTGTTTGGCTTTACTGGTACTCCCATATTTCCAAAATGCCAGTAATAGTAACCGGCCAGATCTAAAAACCACTGAACAGGCATTCGGCAAAAAGCTGCATACATACACGATTGTAGATGCCATTAATGATAAGAATGTGCTGCCCTTCCGTATTGATTATATACGGACAATGAAAGAAAAGGAAGATATCAAAGACAAAAAGGTTCGGGATATTGACCGGGAAAAAGCATTGGCAAAACCCGAACGTATTGGCAATGTTGTAACTTATATACTGGAACATTTTGACCAAAAGACAAAGCGCAACAGCAAGCCGTATAGCTTCACGTCACTCAAAAACATTTATGAAGTAGCCTCTGCTCAAGACCGCACCAAAGTGGAAGAAGTGAAGCAAAGATCCGACTGAGTGGATTCAACTCCATATTTGCTGTAAGTTCTATTGACTTCGCTAAGACTTACTATAATGAATTTAGAAAGCAGCAACAGAAACTACCTGAGATTTCAAGACTTAAAAATAGCAACCATTTTCAGCTTTGCTGTAAACGATGATGACGAAGACGATAATGTAATTGATGAAAACTCAGAAAGCACTGAGCAATTGAGTGCCACTGACAGAGATTTTTTGGATGCAGCAATCAGTGACTATAATCAGATATTTAAGACAAACTATGACACATCAACAGATAAATTCCAGAATTATTACAAGGATGTATCATTAAGAATGAAGAACCGGGAGATTGATTTACTCATTGTGGTAAATATGTTTCTCACCGGTTTTGATGCTACTACTTTAAACACACTTTGGGTTGATAAGAATTTGCGTTTGCATGGTTTGCTGCAGGCTTTTTCAAGAACGAACAGAATTTTAAATTCAGTTAAAACTTTTGGTAATATTATTTGCTTCCGCAACTTGGAAAAAGCAACCAATGAAAGCATTGCACTGTTTGGTGATAAAGAGGCTGGAGGCATTGTACTGCTAAAAACTTTTGATGAATATTATAATGGGTATAACGACGGAAACAAGGATGTTCCGGGATATGTTTCCTTAGTTAATGAGCTCACAAACAAATTCCAGGTAGGGGAACAAATTATAGGAGAACAAAATCAGAAAGAATTTATCAGACTTTATGGTTCTATTCTAAAGGCAAAAATATACTATCCACTTTTGATGAGTTTACAGGTAAAGAAATACTAACTGAAAGAGATGTGCAGGATTATCACAGCATGTACATCAATCTATACCACGAATTCCGTAATAGAAATACTGGTGATGCGGAGAATGTGAATGACGACATCGTATTTGAAATGGAACTCATCAAGCAGGTGGAGATCAATATTGATTACATATTGGAGTTGATCAGGAAATATCATGAAAGCCATCTGAAAGACAAAGAGATCATCATAAGTATCAATAAAGCCATTGACTCCAGTGTTGAATTAAGGAATAAGAAGGACCTGATACAGAAATTTATTCAATCCCTTACTCCGGGTGCGAAGGTGGCAGATGACTGGCAAAGCTTTGTTGATAAGAAAAAGATGGAAGAGTTAGACCATATTATTGAAGAGGAAAAACTGGATAAGGACTTTTTTTAATAGGTTTTGGGATATCTCAAGTAGCGGATTAGAGTAATCTCATTCTTATATCCACAAAGTATCTTGCCCATAACCGACTTTCAAACTTTAGAATATTTTTGGTGTATGGTGATGAACGGGTAGGTGAATTAAATAAAGTATAATTATGCCTTTAATGCAATTTTCCAGAAGATGCAAACTATTTGAGAATTGCTACTGATATATAGCAACATGTTATAAGAAACCATCGAACGGGAAACCAAGCCAGAGAAATTGGCCTTACAAGCGATATTGTTTCAGAAATCGAAGACAATAGATTAGCATTTCCTAATATAGGCGTTTGGGCATTGGAAGCTAGAAATGAGAGGGAAAATGGCAATGACATGGACATCTTTGTGGAGTCAAGTCAGGTCGATTTATTTGGTGGGCTCTACAAGCCAAGGTCCTTAATTTAGATGGCACCTATCATGATATTACTGTATTGAGAAGTGGTGGAGAATACAGTGGATAAAATTAAATCAACTCTCCATAAATGCCGGATGTGTAGTTCGATATCTTCTCTACAATGGGTTGGCTACTTTTCATTATAATAGCTATGATATCTGTAATCGAAACTTTCATGAAGACCAATACGGTTGTTCGTTGGTTAAGATAGATGATGTTGAAAGAATTGTCTTGGCAGGACCAGCTAGTTTCATGACTTTCATCCAAACTTAGCTCAACCTTGGCGCATCATTACATGCTGCTTGTTTGATACCAAAAAAGAAAGTGCAAATTTCTTTTCTGCCACTCAGGTAAGGGAGGCTGTAAAAATTTATCCTCATTCATCTGGCAATACTGATATACTGAATGCAATATCGGATTCCCAACAATTGATGAATAATTTTACTGATAATGCAATAAATGAATTTTCTGAATCCGCTGAACATAAACCGGCATACCGGATTGTAATCAGATCAACAGTTTCTTTAAATAGATAATTAATAATTTTATTATGGCAGTATTACAAAAAGGCAAAGCTACGTATCCGTTCTGGGGGGAATCTATAAACTTGATAACAGGCCTTGACCCATTAAGCTTGCAAACAACCTCCGAGGCCACTTATGCAACCCTATTGCCA
>JADKJI010000060.1 GCA_016721085.1 Chitinophagaceae bacterium
TAGTTGTCTTGCCTACCCGGATTTTTTTTTAAATTTTAGTATGCAAACTAATTATGACAAAAAGGGTATGGACTCATCATCATTTTAAAACCTGATGGCGGAAAAACGAAACCTAATGCAATTGAGGTGCCCACTATTTCCTTGCCAAAAGGAGGAGGTGCAATAAAAGGGATTGATGAAAAGTTTTCAGTAAATACTATAAACGGAACCGCCTCCATTTCTATCCCTCTTCCATTCTCACCTGCAAGGGGTGCTACCCCATCTTTAAGCCTTTCCTATAATTCAGGAGCCGGAAATGGAATATTCGGGCTTGGTTTGGAATTTAAATGTATCATCAATTAAACGAAAACTGATAAAGGGTTACCGCAATATTTAGATGCGATAGATTCAGATACTTTATTTTCTGATGCAGAGGACTTAGTAGCTGAGTTTAAAAAAAATATTGATGGCAGTTTTATACTAGATCCGAAGAATGAATTTGTTGTCAATGAAAGGGATTCATCTGATGGATTGTTTACAATCAGATATTATAAACCAAGAATTGAAGGCCTGTTTGCACGTATTGAACGCTGGACTGAAAAATATCGGAAGAATAAAATGGCGTGTTATTACCAAGGAAAATACCACTACCCTTTTTGGCTGGACTGATAATTCAATTATTTCAGATCCAAATGACTCTTTAAAATATATGAATGGCTTCAGAATTCATTTTTGATGATAAAGGAATTGCTCACAATATATTTACAAGAAGGAAGACGAAGTGAGTGTCAACGATAGATTTCTTCACTTATAGAAATCGACTAAATAATGGTTTAGTCACCTATACCAATCTCTATATAAGTAAACTTCTTTACGGTAATAAAACACCCTATAAACAATTTGGAGACGAACTCCAATTGAAGGAGATTATTTGTTTCAAACAGAATTTGATTATGGAACACTTTAGAAGAAGACTCTATTGATACTATCAATAAGTGGAGCCATCGTGCAGATCTACTTTCAGAATACAAATCAGGATTTGAAATAAGAACTACCCGTTTATGCAAACGAGTTTTATTATTTCACATTTTGAAGAACTAGCTTTAAAACTGGATAAATCAGATAAAAAACACTAGTCAAATCCGTAAATTTTGAATACGACACTGCAAAGGAAGAAGACTTTTTACCTTTCTAAAAAAGTTCTACTAGTTATGGTTATATTAAAAACCAGACGGTAATTACAACTTCAACAAACTCCCTCCTATGGAGTTTGTATATCAAAAAACATGAATGGAGTAAAGATGTAAAGACTATTTCCTCTGACAATTTTGTTCATTCACCAACAGGTTTAGATGAAAATCAATTCAATTTATTGATTTATATAACGAAGGATTGTCTGGCATCCTCACTGAACAGGCAAATGGTTGGTATTATAAACACAATTTAGGAGATGGAAAGTTTGATAATGTAAACTTGTTACCCCAAACCATCATTTAGTGGAATGGGCAATCAAATGCAATTAGTTGATCTGGATGCCGATGGTGGAAAGCAATTAGCAAACCTTAAAACTGAACCCAAAGGATATTTTGAATTAAGTGATGAAAACCTTTGGTTAAACCACAAATGTTTTGAGTCTCTTCCAAATTTCAATTTAGGCGATCCCAATATCCGGAATGATTGACTTAACTGGAGATGGAAAAGCGGACCTGTTAATAACAGAAGACAATGCTTTTTTTGCTATGAATCAACAGGTAGAAAAGGGATTTGTTGATTCTTACAAAACCGAAAAGGCATTTGAAGAAGAAGCAGGACCTCATGTAATTTTTTCAAATCCGGACCAGTCCATTTTTCTTGCAGATATGAATGGGGATGGCATGACCGATATCGTTCGAATGCGTAATGGGGAAGTATGTTATTGGCCAAATATGGGTTATGGAAAATTCGGTGGCAAGATTGGAATGGATAACGCCCCAATATTTGACCACCCGGATTCTTTTAATCCTTCTTATATCAGGCTTGCAGATATTGATGGATCCGGCACAACAGATATTATATACTTAGGAAAAAACAAATTTAGCTGTTGGAAAAACCTAAGTGGCAATCTTTTAGTAAAGCCCATCAGAAATAGAATCATTTCCGGAAATACATTCCCATTCAAAATAACGGTTACTGATCTACTGGGAAATGGGGTTGCCTGTATTGTCTGGTCAAGTCTTTTGTCGAAAGATGCCAGTAGTCCTATAAAATACATTGACTTAATGAACAGTAAGAAACCGCATATCATGGTTTCTTATAAAAACAATTTAGGCAAAGAAGTAACGTTCGAATATACTCCATCCACCAAGTTTTATATTGAGGATAAACTGGCAGGAAAACCATGGGTAACGAAACTTCATTTCCCCGTTCACTGTATTTCAAAGACTATTACTGAAGACAAGATATCAGGCTATAGGTTTGTTAACGAATATAAGTATCATCATGGATATTACGATCATGCTGAAAGAGAATTCAGGGGGTTTGGTATGGTGGAACAAGTAGATACTGAAACCTTTGAGCATTGGGAAAAAGGTAATGCTTCAAATATTGTAGAGAATTCTTTAGATCAGGAACCAGTTGTATCAAAAACCTGGAGCCATATAGGAGCATTTCTTCAAAAGGATAAAATCCTGAGTCAATTTGCTAATGAATATTGGTTTGAAGAAATGAATAAGCAAGGGTTTTCCGTGCCCCATCATGAGTTATCGCTACCAGATGCTATACTAATTGCTGCCCCGGGGATTGATTCTGCAATTCTGAATACTCTTTCAACGCAGGAATGGCGCGAAGCATTTAGAGCATGCAAAGGAATGGTGCTTCGTACTGAAGTTTTGCAAAAGATGCCGTTAAAAATGGGAATTCTAATGAAGCGAAAAAAGGAACTCACACCTTTCTCAGTTGCAACGCATAATTGTATTATTAATTAATCTAGCCCAAAGGACAAAACAAACATGCTGTATTTATAGTGAAAGAATCCGAATCCATTACCTACAGCTATGAAAGAAATGCAGAAGATCCCAGAGTAGCCCATAGTCTGAATTTAAAATTGGATGAATATGGGAATGTGCTCGAATCAGCTTCTGTTGTATATCCA
The DNA here is from genome assembly GCA_016721085.1 of Chitinophagaceae bacterium. Taxonomy (GTDB): domain Bacteria; phylum Bacteroidota; class Bacteroidia; order Chitinophagales; family Chitinophagaceae; genus Endoryza. Next base: position 3,110 of record JADKJI010000060.1, read on the forward strand.
AGATTAACAACCGATGCATCACTCCCAATAGAAACACAACTTGCCCAGAACAAGACAGTAATCATTTTTACACAAAATCAATTCACCAATGATGTACTTGCTGATTTTGCATATCGATTGAGGCTGCCTTCAGAAACTAAAACCTTTGAATTAAAAGGTGTTGTAAAATCCAATACCTATTACACTCCAATTGATTTTGAAGATATTCTTTCAGATATAAAATCTGACACAGTTCTTTATCACGAAACAGATAAAAACCTTATATCCGGAAAAGCACAAAAAGGCTGCTTGAGCAAGCCAGATCCCTTTACTATAGTAATAATAACAAACCCATTAGGCCTACATCAATTAGAGTCTTTGGCACTTTTTTCGAAAGTTATCAGTTAGCCTATACCCCAGAATTGGTAGCCGATATCTTGGATCAAAAAGTTAACTCAGAGATACTATTGGAAGGAAAATATACCAATATTGATGAAGATAACAACTGGTGGATTCGTTCAGGCACCACACAATTTAAAACTGTAAATGAAAATAATACCGCTGCCCAAAACCGATTTTATTTACCTATTTCATATACTGACCCGTATGGTGCTATTACCAAAGTAAAGTACTACAGTAACTACTTTCTATTTATTGATGAAAATGAAGATGCTTTAGGAAATATATCAGGTGTAATAAGTTTTAATTTTCGAACCCTGTCCCCAAAAATGATGAAAGACATCAATGGAAATTTTTCCGAAGTCATTTGTGATGAATTGGGGTTCGTAAAAGCAGTTGCTGTTATGGGCAAAGGAAGTGAAGCGGATGAGCTTACCGGCCTGTCAGAAATAACTGACACCACAGAGTTGGCAGACATTCTGGATTTCTTTGATACATCCGACTCTGTTCAACTAACCAAAAAAGGCAAGAATCTTTTGGGCAGAGCCTCTTCACGATTTGTCTATAACTTTGAAGCATTTACTACATCTGGAAAACCTGCAGTAATTGCTGCCATAACAAGGGAGCAGCATTTTCATGAACTACCAGATTCACCGGTTCAAATAAGTTTAGAGTATTCAAATGGCATAGGCGAAGTTCTTATGAAAAAAGCACAGGCTGAACCAGGGAGAGCCAAACAAATTCTTATCAACTCAGACCTAACTGTCACTGTTTCTGAAATTAATACAGATACGCTTTCACCAAAACAACTCCGTTGGATAGGAAATGGGAGAACCATCAGGAACAATAAAGGCAAGCCAGTTAAACAATATGAACCTTATTTCTCCCTTACTCCCCACTTTGATGATTACAAAGAATTGGTAGAAACCGGTGTAACCCCCATCTTATATTATGATGCGGCAGGTCGACTTACAAAAACAGATATGCCTGATGGAACTTTTTCCAAAGTAGAATTTGGATTCCTGGAAACAAATTATTTATGACGCCAACGATACCGTTTTACAGTCTTCCTGGTACATAAATCGCAGTAATAATTTGATAGATGTGAAACTTATTGCTGATGGCAAAGACCCGATAAAAGAAAAAATTGCAGCGGAGAAAGCTGCCAAACATGCCAATACACCTAATACAATGCATTTCGACACTTTGGGTCGTGCAATTTTATCTATCGAGAACAATCGGAATGCTACAAACGACACTGATGAATTTTATCAGATCAAAACAAAACTAGATACAGAAGGAAATCTTCGTAGTGTAACCGATGCCCGGGGCAATATAGTTATGCAATATAAATTTGATATGCTCGGAAATGTGGTACATCAAAACAGTATGGATGCCGGACAAAGATGGATACTGATGAATATTCTTGGCAATCCCCTGCGCACATGGGATGAACGCAATCACGAATTTCAATATTTCTATGATACCGTACATCGCCCAATACATAGCAAAGTAATTGGTGGTGATGGAGATTTGCCTTTAGATAATATTTTTGACCGGATTGTATATGGAGAATCTCTCTTTTAACCGGACGAAGTAATGAAGTCATTTTGCAGTCAAAAAATATACTCGGGAAAACAATTCAACACTTTGATACAGGTGGTTTGGTAGAAACAGAAGAGTATGATTTCAACGGGCAACCCGTGCTACGACAAGAAAGTTATTTAGTAAGTATAAAGAATTATAAATTGGACAGATGCAAATCTGTCCGGCAATCTTGAAGTGGGTGAATTTACATTCACTACAAAAACAGATGCGTTGGGCAGAATAACCCAACAAACAGCTCCCCGATGGAAGTAAAATAACTCCCTCATACAATGAGGCAGGAGGGCTGTTAAATGGAGAAAATGTGTTGCATCCGGGGGATACTTTAGCCAAAGTTTATATCAAAGACATAGACTATAATGAAAAAGGCCAACGGAATAAAATTATTTATGGCAATGATGTCACCACCCGATTTTATTATGATCCGGAGACTTTCCGCCTGAATAGGTTGGAAAGCAAAAGACAAAATGGAGATCCGCTGCAGGATTGGCATTATACATTTGACCCTGTTGGGAATGTTAGTCATATCGAAGATAAAAATATTCCGATTTCATTTTTTGACAATCAAAAGATAACAGGTATTTCAGAATATACATACGATGCGCTTTACCGTTTAGTAGAAGCAACAGGCAGAAAACAATGGCTCTACCTCTTTCCTCTCAGGATAACTGGAATGACTCAGCTTATATCCAACAGCCAGACCCGCGATCCTATGGCAATGAAAATGTACGCGGAAAGCTATCAATATGATAGTGTGGGTAATATAATACAAATGCGTCATCAGTCGGCTGGAAATAACTGGACGAGAGATTTTTCCTACCAGTTAAATAATAATCGGCTTATACAAACACAAATCGGAGATCAAATCTACCAGTACCCGCATCATGCAACGCACGGTTTTATAACAATGCTGCCACATCTGGAAGACATGCAGTGGAACTTTCAGGAAAAACTATTCAAAACCATCAGGCAACGACGTACCGATGGAGGTACTGCCGAAACTACCTATTATCAATATGATGGTGCTGGTCAGCGTATTCGTAAAATAACCGAGAACCAGGCAGCACCAGGTAATATACCTACTAAAAAAGAAGAACGTATCTATATCTCAGGATACGAACTATACAAAAAACATAGCAGCCCTGATGCCGGTTTAGAAAGGACAAGTCTCAGTTTAATGGACCAAGGGGCATCGCTTTGTTATGATTGAAACAAGGAATGGTATCGACGATGGAACTGAAAAACAGTTGGTACGATATCAATTGCATAACCATCTTGGTTCTTCGAGCATTGAATTAAATGAAGTTGCATTTGTGATTTCATATGAAGAGTATCATCCTTTTGGGACTACAGCATATCAGACAAAAAATGCAAGTATAAAATCCGCCTCTAAAAGATACCGCTTCACCGGAATGGAGCGGGATGAAGAAACCAGCTTGGAATATCATAGTGCGGTATTATTTTGCCTTGGTTGGGTAGATGGTTAAGTGGGGATCCGATAGGGGATTAAATCCGATGTAAATATTATAAATACGCTTCCAATCATCCAATAAACTATAGACACAAACGGAAAAGATCCAACACCTCCTGATCCTAATGAGCTAACCCTTGATGAGATGCTAGCTACAATAACAGAACCTCCATCTCCAATGATCAGATTTGTAACTACTGCCCTCCATGAAGAACAATTAAAAATACGAAGCCTCTAAGGTGAGCGCAGAAAATAAGTTGAACAGACAATCAAGTATAAAGAAAGTTGAAGACATGCCTTCAGTTACTTCCAACGACGGATGAGCAGAAAAAGCAAAAAGAATTTGATGAATTTATCAA
>JADKJI010000061.1 GCA_016721085.1 Chitinophagaceae bacterium
ATAAATTACTATCACGGAGCAAACACAAAATGCATTATTCCTTTGCGCCTTTGCGTGAAAAAAACCGCACAGACGCAGAGACGCAGAGGTGTATTCTTCATTGACCTCCTAGCCCCGTATTGGCAGTTCGCATCCAGCATTCTGCTTCCCGCCACTCAACAAATAAACTTATACCCCACCCCCCTATAGTTAATGATCTGCACAGAAGGGTCCTTACTTAAATGCTTTCGTAGTTTTGTTATATATACGTCGAGACTACGACTATTAAATATATGGTCGTCCTTCCATAATTTAAGAAGGATAGCTTTTCGCTCCACCACCCGGTTTCTGTTGCCGTATAAAAGGATCAATAGCTCTGCTTCTTTTGATGAAAGTTTCTGTACTCCAGTGGAATGATTTAAAACCTGCTTCCCCGTCATCAATCTATATTCTCCAATCTCAAGTGTATCTGCCAGTGATTCATCTAATAAAAGCCTGTCCTTACTCAATAATACTTTTATCCGAACAATCAGTTCTTCCAAACTGAATGGCTTCTTTAAATAATCGTTTCCCCCACTTTCAAATCCTTCCACCACATGATGCGGGAGCGATTTCGCAGTCAGGAAAAGTATCGGTGTTTCCTTATCTGTCATTCGGATCTGCCTGGCAACCTGGAAGCCATCCATATCTGGCAACATCACATCCAGAATCACAAGACTGGGTCTGGTGGAGAAAAATTGATGCAATCCTTCTGTAGCAGTGCTACAATGCTGCGCATTGAAATGTCTAGACTCCAGACTCTCCCTGATGATCTCTCCCAATGTAGATTCATCTTCTATGATCAATATGTTGTGTTGAATGTCAATTAGTATTATTTAGGTTCTTGTGGTAAAAATAAAAAGAAATGGCTGCCCTTGCCAGGCTGGCTATCAATGAAATCCGCCCACCATGCATTTCAATGATCTTTTTTACATAGAACAATCCCAAACCATATCCCTTTACAGGATGAAGATTTCCTTTTGGAACCCTATAAAATTTTTCAAACAATTGCGGCCAGTGTTCTTTTGGAATACCCATACCATTATCAGAAATAGTTATCTTATTAAATCCATCTACTGCCGATAATCTGATATCTATTACAGCAGGCACTTGCTCATTGTATCTTATGCCATTTTCAATACAATTCAATAAGATGTTTTTAAATGGAAAGGATCTACCCAAACACAATCATTGGGAGATTCAATAATTGTATTTATTATCGCTTTTTCAGGCAAGCTTAACCTGTTTTTAATGATGTCTTCAACAATTGCTGTCAATCCTACTGATGTCTTTTCCATCCGTATCTCTTGCTTTTCATAGGAAGAAATATTTAAGACTTTGTTGATGATATCTTGAAGCTGTTGTGCCTGATGACGAATATTTCCCAGATATTTCTGTTTCTTCCCTTCCTCTTCCATAGCGCCAAAATTTTGCAAGGCTTCTGCTGCAGTAGAAATTACTGTAATTGGAGTCTTCAATTCATGAGTCATATTGTCCGATAAAGTCGTTCTTTATCATCGAAAGAGCTTTCTGCTTGCTAATCACACGATATAAATAAATGATCAAAGCTGATATAATGAGTATCACTATCATGGATAATAACAAAGGAAAATACAGTTTAAGGCCTAACCATTGCACAGGTGTTGTGAAAAGAGCGTATACATATAACCTGTCGCCATTCTCATAAATATCGGAAGCAAATAGCCGGGTTTGAAAAACAGATAATGTTGCCCTATTACTTGCCCTTTATAATTAGCCGAATCATTTCTCTTGATAAATGAAAGCCAAAATCTGCATCTATACGCTCTTGCGCGAGCCTTTGCCGGTAAATGGATGCTAATCTATTACTATCCAGCTTTAGGTTTTCTGACAAACGGGAGGCAAATTCGCCCACTGTTTCAGTGTAATAAAAAATTGACTGGTAGTTGAGATAGCCCTCCCTGAAATCATTTACAATTTTTTTTACTACCACTTCCTTTACATCAAGTTTTCCTAACAAAATGGGGCGACTTTCAAAAGACAATGAGAAGCTGGAGCTTTTTTTATTGGCTCCCTTTTTATCTTCGAAATAATAAACGGTTGTCTTATATTTCTCGTTGGTCTTGCTATAAACGATTGTAAGGAAGTATCCATCAACCATCTATATATTGAATTACTGACACTGTCGCAACGTAATTCCCTTTCTTGCTGGATGGTTTTTCAAGTAGTATTGATTATATTGGAGAAGGAAGACTGCTGCCATTCAATCTGTTTTTCATCCAGAAGATTGAAGGGCAATCAGCAAAATAACACAGGCAATTATGCCAAAAGAAGACGGTTAAATTTTAATACTTTCATCTGGAAGTAAATCTAAGACCATTTTAAAAGCGAATGGAATTTCATTAAGGAAAATTAACAGAGATTAATCCACTCTTTAACCCAATATGTGATGGACCCGGCTGATATTGTGTCAAAATCAATCAGCATGAAAAAAATAGCATCAATTGTACTGGCATCCATTATCATTTCTTCATCCTGCCTTGCGCAAGAACTTTCCATTGGCAATACCATACCTGAATTGGTATTTGAGAATGCATTTGTGAATGGAAAACCCGATGATATGGTAAAGAACCTATCAACCACCCGCTTCAAAGGAAAAATTATATTGATTGATTTCTGGGCCACCTGGTGCGGTCCTTGCATACAAGCTTTATCAAAATACGAAAAATTACAGGCATCGCAGAAAGTACATCTCCAAATAATTACAGTTACAAATGAAAAAGCAGAACGGATCAAGAAATTTCTTCAAAACAAAAAAGTAAACTTATTAATGGCTATCGATACAGCTGAAAGATTACGAAAACTCTTCCCTTATTACACTATTCCACATGTTGTTTTAATTGATGGAAATGGAAAAATAAGAGCCATAACCCATAGCGATGAAATTACTGACAGTGTCATCAAAAGAGTATATGAGGGAAAGACATTTCCTTATCGCTCAAAAAAGACGATACAAAATTTGATTATGAGGCAGATTTCTTTAAAGCCGACAGTAGCGTTCAAACATCCTTCAATCTGCAGCCCGGCATCGAAGGAGTAGGCACATTTTCTAAGACAGGCAAAGGAGTTTTCGAAAACCGTCGCATGAGCATGCATAATTTCACTATCGATGGCTTGTACCGCATGGCCTACCAACTTTCCAATTTTAGGATAGTCTATGACATGGATAAGAAGGAATTCGACTATAATAAGCAGGAGAACAAATATTGTCTTGATGTGATTGTACCAAAGGAAAAGAAACCAGTCTTTACAAGACCATGCGGGATGAGTTACCTCATTTTTTTGACATAAAGGTTCGCTTTAGAAGCGTAAAATGCCAGTCTTTATCATAGAAAGAATGGCTCTACCCTTCACTTAAAAAATCAAACGAAACAAATAACGACTACACAGGCAGCAGCAATTTCTTCACCGGTAATGGAGTAAAGATCAGTGCCCTTGCCGACTATTTGGCAAGTTTTGGGTTACTTGGTACACCTGTATTGGATGAAACGGGCATTGATGGTCATTATGACATCCATATGGAATGGGAACCTGAGAAAAAAGGGCATCTAAGGGCCGTGTTTCGTGAAAATGGATTTATTATCGAAAAACAGGAAAGGGAAGTGGAGGTGATGGTGATATATAAGTGAGTGGTGAGTTATAAGCAGTAAGTTGTACGTGTAAAGTTGTACGTGTAAAGTTGTACGTTATAAGTTTGCCTCTGAATTTTGGAGTTCTCGATTAATTATATTCTCTTTTACCTCCTTTGACCACCTAGCCCTGTATTGGCTGTTCGCATCCAGCATCAAGCATCCAGCCTCGAGCCCAATCCTTTCCATCCTAGTCCTGTATTCGTCGCGCAGCGACCCTTTGCCCCTTAAATTAATTTCAGGGTGTCATACCTAAGGAATTATTCCTTTGCGTCTTTGCGTGAAAAAAAACCGCAGAGACGCGGAGGTGTATTCTCCTTTTCCTCCTTTGACCTCCTAGCCCTGTATTGGCTGTTTATCCTGTACATCCCATCATCCTTCCTATCCTCGGTCCTGTATTCGTCGCGCAGCGACCCTTTGCCCCTTAAATTAATTTCAGGGTGCCATGCGTAAGGAATTATTCCTTTGCGTCTTTGCGTGAAAAAAAACCGCAGAGACGCGGAGGTGTATTCTTCATTGACCTCCTAGCCCTGTATTGGCTGTTTGCATCCAGCATCCAGCATCGAGCATCTAGCCCTATCCTATCCTTTCCATCCTAGTCCTGTATTGGTCGCGCAGCGACCCTTTGCCCCTTAAATTACTATCAAGGAGCATACACAAAAAGCATTCTTCCTTTGCGACTTTGCGTGAAAAAAAATAACCGCAGAGACGCGGAGACGCAGAGATGTAATTTTCATTGACCTTCTAGCCCTGTATTGGCTGTTTGCATCAAGCATCAAGCATTCAGCCCCCAGCATAACCATCCTGTCCATCCTTCAATCCTTTCCATCCTAGTCCTGTATTCGTCGCGCAGCGACCCTTTGCCCCTCAAAAATCAATGAAACTGCTTTATAATAGCATCCGAACTGATGGCGGTCATAGTTGCCTGCTTAACTATGAGGTTACATTTGCACTTGCTGAACTCAATTAGAGTTCACATCGAATACAACACCCTTTATTCCCATTAAATCTATCGGTATGAGAAATACACATTCTATCGAAAAGTTATTGATTTTACTAAGTGTATTTTTATTGTCAGGTTGTTACAAGATTATGGATTATTGGCCCAGTCAGCCTCCTGCACATTACCGAATTAAATCCGTCACTTTTCACGAAGAATACTATGGGACTTACCAGGGAAACTTTTATTATAATAGATCAGGAGATCCCGATAGTGTAATCTATGGATATGTAGGCACAGCATTCCCTAACCTGTATTTTTCGTACAATTCGAAAAAGCAAGTGTCAGAGATAAAGGCATTCTATACCAATGATGGGTTCGATTCCTGGCATCGCTTAGGATATAACCCAAAAGGATTGATAACCACAGATACGCTATATACCTGGGGAGTAAAATATCTAGATCCCGAACCATCTAATTATCATGATAAGATCATTGTCTATTTTGAATATGACAATTACAATAGAATTACCAAAGCAACATACAATTGGGTATATCCTCCCATACCTACTCCGTTTATCCTGAACTATTCCTACAATTCCAACGGCAACCTGGTTACTGGATACGAAAACGCTCAATACGATAATTATACAAATCCACTTACACTACATCCTATCTGGCAATTCCTGCAACGTAACTATAGTATTAACAATCCAATAAATGCAGTCAATTACAATAAGTACAGATTGCCTTTGAAGTTTGATTATCCTTATCAGGAAGTAGGTAGATTTCTTTTCTTGTATCCAGAGCGCAGACTTGATAAGTCAGAAATTGTTTATGAAAAATGAGGGGAAGAGTTGTACGTTATAAGTTGTAGGTTATAAGTTAGACTCTGAATTTTCGAGTACTCAACTAAGTGAAATTATAACCGCAGAGACGCGGAGACGCAGAGTTGTATTCTCCTTTCTCTCCTTTTCCTCCTTTTCCTCCTTTGACCTCCTAGCCCTGTATTGGCTGTTGGCATCCAGCCTCCAACATTTATCATTAAGAACAAACATCCTGCCCATCCTTCAATCCTTTAAATCCTGGTCCTGTATTGGCTGTTGGCCTTAAGCTTTAAGCCTTAAGCCTTAGGCTTCAAACATCCAGCCCCAAGCCTCCTTGTAACATTTTCAGATCTCTAACGTCTTTATACCAAACCAAGCTTATGCTGCACATTCGGCTATTTGTCATCCTTGTCATACTGATCATCGGTTACGGATGTCATGAACATCAAACTACGGTCAAATCCAGTCCCCAAGCCGATAGCCTCACGAATCAATTAAAAGCATTTGCCCAATCCTCCCCCATCCCCGGTTTCGCGGTCGGGGTCGTGAATGAAGAAGGGTTACTGTATGAAGCTGCTTTTGGATGGGCCGATCAAGAGAAAAAAATCCCCTTCACTCCCGAGACTATCCACGCTGTTGCGTCTGTATCCAAAACATTCCTTGCTGTATCTGTCTTAAAGCTAGTGGAGGAAGGGAAACTGAAACTGGATGAACCTATAAATGATATCCTTCCTTTTCCAATCATAAATCCTCACTTTCCGAATACACCTATCCGTGTGAAGCACTTGCTGAACCATACCAGCAGCATCATCGACGATGCCTTTATTCCGTATTATATCGGGGAAGCAGATATCAGTTTGTTGAATGATAGTAAATCGTTCGACAGTCTGCCGAAACATTTATTACTCGACGTTCAGTATTATCGGATGGGCAAGAAAATTTCACTGGAACAATATATCCGCAACTATACACAGAAAGGAGCTCGATGGTATACCGACAGTACCTTTCTCAATAAAGAACCCGGCACTTCTTTCGAGTATTCAAATTTGGCCGCCTCTATAGCAGCACTTGTGGTGGAAATAAAATCAGGACAGTCCTTTCGAGATTATTCCCGACATGTCATTTTCGAACCCTTGCACCTAACCCATACTGCATGGGATTATGATAGCTTGCCGCGCAACAGCTATAGTAAACTATATGCACAGGAAGATCCGGCTACAGACAGCACTGTGAGGGAATTTCCCTTTCATTATATGATGAGCTATCCCGCCAGCGAAATGAAAACAAACATCCCCGACCTCGCAACCTTCCTCTCTGAAATGATAAGAGGATATAACGGTAATGGGAAACTGCTTTCCAAAGAAATGTACAAACAACTCTTTCAACCCGTAACCGGCATCGCCGGTTTTGATACCAAGGATAGCAGTCGTTTCAACAGCCACTTCAGTATCGCCTCCTTCTGGTCTGTTGCCGCCACTGGGCATCGAATGCATTTCGGTGGTCGCACCGGCACTTATGCGTTCATATACTTCAACCCCAAAACCAACCGTGGCGGCATTGCATATGCAAACCTGCGACATGATAGTTTCGGTAAGATATTGGAGATGGTGGGGAAGATGGAAGAAGTTGTACGTTAAAAGTTATACGTTTTAAGTTATACGTTTTAAGTTAGACTCTGAATTTTGGAGTTCACGACTAATTGAATGCACTACCTCACCCCCTACCCCTCTCGCCCTGGAAGAGGGCAAATGTTTTATAAATTGAATTTCATTTGTAATATCATTTATTTAAAATTCAATTTAAAAAAAGATAGAACTAGTAATATAAAGAAGAAACATTTTGAAATAGTCCAACACTAACCCCCTCTCCTTTGGGGAGATGAAGATAAGATTGGGCTGCAAAAACCCTTCCATCCTTTCCATCCTAGTCCTGTACTGGCTGTTGGCTGTTGGCCCTAAGCCTTAGGCCTTAAGCTTTAGGCATCAAGCATCCAGCATCCCGCCTCCCGCCCCAAACAAAATTTGGTAATCCAAAACATTAATGGTTCCTTTGAGGTGTACTACTTAACTAATACACTATGATAGATATAACAAATATGTCTTTCGGCTATAGCAAAAAGAAGCTTTTATACAAGAAGATTAACCTGCATCTCGAAGCCGGACATATATACGGTCTCCTTGGTAAAAATGGAGCGGGCAAATCAACTTTGTTGAAAAACATCATAGGACTCCTCTTCCCTACCGAAGGAGAAATCAGGGTAAATAATCATACCCCTGAAAAGCGCCGGCCCGCTTTTCTCGAATCCATCTATTTCATTCCGGAAGAAGTATATGTACCAGCACTTACCGTTGAGAAATATGTAAATCTCTTCTCCCCTTTCTATCCGAAATTCAATCGCAATGATTTCAACAGGTATATGGAAGAACTGGATGTGAAAACTGAAAACAAACTCACCTCCCTTTCCTTCGGACAACAAAAGAAATTTGTAATAGCATTCGCTTTGGCTTGCAACACAGATATTCTCTTGCTGGATGAACCTACCAATGGCCTCGACATTCCATCAAAGAAGAGATTCCGCAAACTGATTGCCTCTGTTATGAATGAAAGCAGGACCATCTTTATTTCTACTCACCAGATTCGGGATCTCGATCACTTGATTGACCAGGTAATCATTATTGACGAAGGTGATTTGTTACTGAATGCCAGCATCAATGCTATTGGAGAAAAATTGGTATTCCGCGCTGTTGACGAAATATCTGATTCAGTCCATGTCCTTTATTCCGAAGAAAGTATGAAAGGTATCCTCACCGTTTCTGAAAACATTGATAAAGAAGAAAGCAAAGTAAATCTGGAACATCTTTTTTCTGCCGTAACAGATAACCCAGAAAAGATCAAAACTCTTTTTCACTCGTAAAATCAAATTATGAACGCAACTTTCAATAGCCGGCGCTTTGCATTACTCGTTAAAAAGACGCTTCAGGAAAGGCAAATGCTCTTCCTGGGACTAACAGGCCTCTCTCTTCTTGTAACCCTTGTAACCTATCTATTCGCCAAAGCGATGTCTGATATAGAAGATGCACAGAATATGTCATTCATCATTGGATTAGTAGGAGGCGGCTCTTTTCTGGCATCGCAAGTATTTGGCTACTTCAATTCCAATGCCATGGGTGCTTCATTCATGACCCTGCCCGCTTCCACCCTGGAAAAATGGTTGACAGGTATTCTCTTTGCCGGTGTTTTATATCTTGCCATTTTCCTCAGCTTCTATAGATTGATGGATACCTACTTTGTTAACGATTATCATCAAAACCTCAATCCAAAGCTTCCTTACTACAAACTAATGATGGAACAAGTCCAGATATTCCCTTATGATGGTTTTGTTGGTATCAAAAGTTTCATCATGTTTTTTAATTTCGCAGGAGCGATGTTATTAGGCTCTTTGTATTTTAATAAACTTAGTTTCCTTAAAGGAGCATTGGTGATCTTTTGTTTTTGGTTTGGCGCTTTTTTCCTGAACTGGATCATTGCCAAATCGATGATAAGCCAAATGCAAAATGCCATCCCCTATTGGTTAGTTTGGGTGGATGTAAATAAGGATCAGGGGCGAATTGAATTACAAGAGAACCTAAGTAAAACGGTTACCATACTTATCGGGGTTGTTGTGCCACTAATACTATGGTCATTGACTTACTTCCGACTCAAAGAAAAAGAATTCTAAATAATAGCAATGGATTTCCGACAAAACCAACCCATTTACCTGCAGATTGCAGAATATGTCTGCGAACAGATACTCTTGAAGAAATGGAAACTGGGTGATAAGATCATCAGCATCCGTGATATAGCTGTGGAGATGGAAGTGAATCCCAATACCGTTCAGCGTGCTTATGATTTCTTACAACAACGAAATATCATAACAAACCGAAGAGGAATCGGCTATTTCACTGAAGAGGATGCTATGGAACGGATCATTGAATTCCGAAAAGAACAATTCATGGATCATGAACTACCACAGTTCCTTCGAACTCTTTACCTCTTGAAAATCGACTTGAAAGAAGTGAAAACAAAATACGAGCAGTTCGTAAAAGAAAACTTTAAATAAACTTACTATGAAATTTGTTGCTAAAATACTCACTGCATTAACGATTCTCTTCATATCAGGACTCTTTGTCACCAACGCCATACTAAAAGCGCAATTCGAAAAAATCGACAAAAGCGATTTGTATTGGAATTACAAAATTGTTCTTGCAGAACCTTATCATCACTTGAGAATAGAAGGTGGCAATTTGACGAATATTGCCTTCGAACCAAGCGCTAAATCTACAGTGAGAGTCAATCCGGATTGGAATGCATACAAGAACGGCAATTTCAAACCTTATGTAAAAAACGACACTCTCCATCTTGTATTCGACAAAAACTATAGCGACCTCTATGAAAAAAACTGGTTACGGAATAATATCATGGTAAGAATATTCACTCCCGAATTATTATCAGTAACCGGCTCCGATACCCGTCTGGTAATGAAAAAAGTTAAGCAACCCAACTTCACTCTGGATATTTCCGGAACATCAGAATTTGAATTAGAAAGTCAGATCCCTGAATTTGATTCTCTCAAAATAAACCAACGCGATTCATCAGAAGTTGTTTTTGAAATGATCCATGAAAATGGTCTTTCCCGTGATTTCCATTGTAAATGGATAGAAGCCTCGGTAAAAGGAAAATCAATTCTGGGCTTAGGAGACGCCAAAATAGATAGTTTTAAAATAAGTGTTGACAATACCTCTGCTATCTTATTGTCTGGGGAATCGTTAAGAATGTGGAAGCAGTAGGGAGTTGTACGTTTTACGTTATAAGTAAAGAGAGAGTTATAAGTTTTAAGTAATAAGTTTTAAGTCAGCCTCTGAACCTTGGAGTGTCCTTGCAGCACTGGCGCAAGTGTTTTTGCCGGTTAATACTTGAATCTAAAAACTTAAAAAGGTAAGGCAAAACAACTTGTGCCTGCTGCAAGAGAAGTCTTAAGTTTTACGTTATAAGTTTTAAGTCAGCCTCTGAACTTTGGAGTGTCATTGCAGTGGATTCTCCTTTTCCACCTTTGAACTCCTAGCACTGTATTGGCTGTTTATCCTGTCTATCCTTTAATCTTTTCCATCCTAGTCCTGTATTCGTCGCGAAGCGACTCTTTGCCCCTTAAATTAATATCAGGGTCTATCATTTGAAGTATTCTTCCTTTGCGACTTTGCGTGAAAAAAAAATAACCGCAGAGACGCGGAGACGCAGAGATGTATCCTCCTTCTCCTCCTAGCTCTGTACAGGTTGTTTGCATCCAGCCTCAAGCATCCAGCCTCAAGCATAAAAATCCTATCCATCCTTCAATCCTTTAAATCCTAGTCCTGTATTGGCTGTTGGCTTTAAGCCCTAGGCCTTAAGCCTTAGGCATCCCGCATCAAGCATCCAGCATCAAGCATTGAGCACCCCCCTCTTCCTCCTACTAATCACAATCGTCTCCCCGGTACTTAAGAGCAAGGTATTCTGTTTCGCCAATGTAATCTGTTCAATAAATTTCCTGTTCACTAAATGACTTCGATGTACTCTGCTGAACATTGTGGTCGGTAATTGGAGTTGAAACCACTGCAACACCTTTGCTACCGTCATCGGATGTCTCTTTGTAAAATAGATCTTGCTGTAATTGCTGAGCGCTTCAATCCGCACTATCTGTTCTGCTGGGATTAATAACACACCTCGATTATAGGGTATGCGGATATAGCTAGCAGGATGTTCACGCTCAGCAATAATATATTTAGAAGCTGTTGCAGGTATCATGTCAGTTATTTTAATTTCCATTGATGATTATTGATATCCCAGTAGCCACTTGAACCGAAGTGCCCGGGAAACTATTGATGCTCTTTACACTTGTGTTAGCTCTAATCACCGGGTAGTTAGGTCTGCCTGCAGGAATGATAACATCTGTTGTACTACCAGGAACTCCATTTGACCAGTTACCCGCATTCTCCCATACATCACTGATATTTCCTGTCCACGTAGTGCTACCTGCAGCTACTACAGTTTCGAGTTTCCAGAGTTCACTATTATGTACAACTTCAGTTGCTGTAAAGAACAAAGTAGTACCAATAGCCGTTAAATTAGTTGGGGATGAATTATTAACTTCTGGGTTTATATTTGCAACCATCGACGTTCCAGCATCAGTACCATCTGTTTTCCAAAGTTCAAAGCCATTCAAAGCATCAAATCCCACGAAATAAACAATCCCATTAATAAAGGCATAGCTATTGGTCGCACCAATACTATTGAGTGTTCCAGGCATAATATCTTTCACTATACTGGTACCTGCCAGTGTTCCATCTGTCTTCCATAATTCTTTTCCTTCAGTGGCTGTAGTAGCACTGAAATACATGTTGGTTCCTGCTACAAAAAAATGGTCTGGACTTGAACTAACAGCACCTGCATTTATATCTTTTAGTATAACAGTGCCAACGTCTGTTCCATCACTTATCCAAAGTTCACTTCCTATTCCAGTCAGTGAAGCTGTGGTAAATAGTAATTTCCCATTTACTACGGTAAGCTTTACTGGTGAAGAGCTACCTGCTCCAGCCAAAATATCCTTAAGCATTACTGTTCCGGCGGTGGTGCCATCACTTTGCCATAATTCAACTCCATCCACTCCATTAGTGGCTGAAAAATAAAGCAGATTATTATAGACCACAAAACCCGAAGGATCAGAATTTACATTGGCACTGGCATCATTAATATTCTTTACCATCACTGTCCCAGCATCCGTACCATCACTTTTCCAAAGTTCACGACCATTAACCCCATCAGTAGCCGCAAATACCAGCAACCCGTTATAGTTAAACATGTTGGTGATATTTGAAGTAGCAGAACCGGGCAAAATATCTTTTACCAAAACAGTTCCTGCATCAGTACCATCACTTTTCCAAAGCTCAATACCATTGGTGCCATTGTTACTCGTAAAAAAGAGGGTTCCGTTCACATTTACTAAATTCGTAGGACTTGAAGAATTCACTCCTGGATTAATATCCTTAACCAAAATGGTTCCTGCTAATGTTCCATCTGTTTTCCATAGCTCATTTGCAGTAACACCATCGTTTGCAGAGAAAAACAGGGCATTGTCGACAACCGTTAAATTTACAACGGAAGCATTCGCTATACCCGGATTTATACTCTTTACCAAATCTGTGCCTCCAGCTGTTCCATCACTCACCCATAGTTCTGTGCCGGAAAAGCCATTATTTGCCTGGAAAAACAATTTGCCATTAAACGGTGTAAAAAAGGAAGTACCCGAAGAAGCTGTTATTGTATTTATATCTTTTAATAAAACTGTACCAGCAATAGTACCATCAGATTTATACAATTCACGATCCGTATTACCGTTGGCAATATGTGCTGCATAAATAATCTGACCATTTAAATTAACGAGATTGCCCGGATCAGAACTTCCACCAACAAAAAGATCCTTTACCATAAAAGTGCCTGCTGCTGTACCATCACTTACACAAAGTTCTACACCCAGACCTGGAGTCGAACCTTTAAAATATAACAGGTTATTTACTGCCAGAAAGTTTCCAGGAACAGAACCTACTGAACCCGGATATAAGTCTTTAACTAAAACGGTTCCTGCTGCGGTACCATCAGTTTTCCAAATCTCAGCACCAGTCCCACTACCTTCTGCATTGAAAAACAAAGTGCCGTTGACAATACAAAACGAAGTGGGATTACTACTTGCTATTCCCGGGTTTATATCAAGAAGTACACCTGTGCCAGCCGATGTACCATCACTTTTCCAAAGCTCTACATCCGGCATTGCAGTTGTACTTGTACGGGCCGAAAAAATAAGTGTCCCATTAAGGTTGGTGAAATTTGCAGCTAAGGAGCCTGTGGTACCGAAATGAATCACTTTTACGGAAACGGTTCCAACTTCTGTCCCATCCGATTTCCAGAGTTCCTGGCTGGTTGGACTTGAATTATTGGTATTAGCCATAAAGAATAAAACCCCGTTAACATTACACATGTTAGTGATGTTTGAACCAGGAAATCCAGGTAGTATGTCCTTTACAAGTACAGTTCCAGCATCGGTTCCATCAGTTTTCCATAGTTCCAAACCGTTTACTCCATTAGTAGCAGTAAAAAACAAAACACCGTTTACATCACAGAAATTACCAGGTACGGAAGCCGCTGATATACCTGGAGCAATATCTTTCACTTTCATTGTACCACCTGCAGTACCATCCGATTTCCAGAGTTCAGTATCATTTTGTGAAACATTGCTATTAGCATTAAAAAAGAGAGTGCCCCCAAAATTTATAGTAGTTGTAATGGAAGAATTCCCTGCTCCTGTATTAATATCCAATACCATTACTGTCCCCGACTCAGTACCATCAGTTTTCCATAATTCAATGCCGTTGACACCATTAGTGGCCGCAAAAAAAAGGGTGCCATTCACATTACAAAGAGCAGATGGATTAGAACTTGCTAAGCCAGGATTGATATCTTTCACCATTTCTGTACCTGCTGTAGTTCCATCCGTTTTCCATAACTCTATACCCTTTACAGGATCTGTGGCAGTAAAGTATACTAATGAACCCACAGTTACCATCTGTGTTGGTGAAGAAGAGGCATTGGTAA
Source organism: Chitinophagaceae bacterium (assembly GCA_016721085.1). Lineage (GTDB taxonomy): Bacteria > Bacteroidota > Bacteroidia > Chitinophagales > Chitinophagaceae > Endoryza. The sequence continues at coordinate 14,112 of JADKJI010000061.1, forward strand.
AAATGTTTATATCCTTCACCAACTCTGGCACCTGGGAAAAGACAGAAAACGAAAAGGTAATAAAAGCAATAAAAAGTAAAACAACTTTTCTCATTTCATCGATTTTAAGGTATAGGTCTATTTTGTCTGCTGGCAAGACATAGTCCGGCCATGCATGCCTGCAATGTGGCACACAGTTTACTTCTAAGGGATATTGAAGGATTTGATTTTAAACAACCGGGGGTAATAGATACGGCTTACCAGGAAGGTCAGCCGATAGCAGTTGTAGAAAATCCCATTGGACAGGTGACGAATTTCGATTTGTTTATTATCTTAGACTATAGGTATTTATCCCTAGAATAAAGAATATGAGCACCCCTTATACCATTTTAACTCCTGTAAAAGAAAATGATTTACGTCTCACATTTGGTTATACCGAAAGAGTAACCGACATCCATCACCCTGAAAAAATGTTTGGCCCTACCATCAAGTTATTTAATAAGATGGCAATTGGTCCTTACTTCTGGTTCATAGCAAACCCCATAAAATGGAGGTCAGAAGCTGTTGGCGGGTCGTTCGAAGAGCTCACCGGCATTAAAAAAGAAGACTTTGAATTAAAATCACCTGAAATTCTTTTTAGGAATTCGCATCCGGAAGATATTGCCAAAATGTTTGCCTTTAGCAACTATTGGATAAACTACTTTAACGAGTTACCTGCAGAACGCAGACCCTATGTAACAGCCACCATCTATATGCGTATTTTGAATGCTGAAAAAATATATACATGGTTCATGGTGCAATATACCGATTGCATTGTGGATGAAATAGGGAAGATAGTATTCGGTCTCACACTAGTTACAAATATCAGTCACATAAAAAAAGAGGGTACTGCCATGATGAGTATCCTCGACACATATGATGAAAGTTGCCAGCAATTCATTTGTGCCGACGGGAAAAACATACAAGGCAATGAAATGCCATCAGCAAAACTCACCCAACGTGAAATAGAAGTATTGCGCCTGCTAGCAAAAGGCAATAGCAGCAAACAAATCGCATCCGTATTGGATATCTCAATAAAAACAACCGACAACCACCGCCAAAACATGCTCCGAAAAACCAATTCCAAATCAACCGGCGAATTGGTGTCGTATGGGGTAACGATGGGGTATATATGATTAAGTTGTAAGTGATAAGTTATAAGCAATAAGTAATAAGCAATAAGTAAGTAAAAGTAAAAAGTAAAAAGTCGGCCTCTGAATTTTGGAGAGCTTGACTAATTTTATTCTCTTTTTTTTCCTTTGACCTCCAAGCCCATGTATAGGCTGTTTATCCTGTTCATCCTTCAATCCTTTAAATCCTAGTCCTGTATGTATTGGCTGTTGGCTGTTGGCTGTTGGCTGTTGGCTGTTGGCTGTTGGCTGTTGGCTTTAAGCCCTAGGCCTTAAGCTCTAGGCACCCAGCACCCAGCATTCAGCATCCAGCATTACCATTTTCATTTTTCAATTCTCCATTTTCTTTTTATTTTAGAGCATATACTTCTATATGAAATATACTTCTCTAAGCCGTAGCCTCAATCTTACAATCGTTCCAATCATACTCTTATTTGCTTCATTTTCTGTCAATGCCCAGTCGTATGAATATGATCTCGGAAAACTGAACGATTACCTGTACAATTTCAATAACGGTGCCTATGGTCCATTTGAGGTCTCTGGCAAAAGAGTCAGATTTAAGACGAAGTTAGAAAAGGAAATAAGTTTTTCAGTAGACTCCGTTAAGGGGGCAGAAATTTCAGAGCTGGCGAAATGTGTAACCTTGTATACTCTCGACAAAAAAGAGTCTATAGTAATCAATGGAAGTTACACGTTCACAGCATCTAATTATACATTCATCAACGGAATGCGCTTGCCATTTAATTATGGCAAATTTGCCAACCTGCTCAATAATTTCATATTTAGTTTAAAGGCAAACCCGTTCCTTCTGATTTGGTTTTTCCAGAAACAGAAGAAAGCTATAAAGTAGACGATGAACTATCCATGCTTCTTGAAGAAGCCAAAACCATGGCCACAAAATCGGCCCTGGAACGGGCCGTCTTTAACATGAAAATGTTCTTATACAATATGCCCCTAGGCAATACTTATTTCAATGGAGTTGAATATACGGGCGGAGTATTGAAACTGAAATTCCTAAAAGGCAGGTATGAAACCATCAACCTGGGAATTGTAAAATCATTGAAAATAGAAGATATTTCCCTTTCAAGACCAAATGTAACCATTGATTCCAAGGGAGGTTATTGTTATTACAATTCCTGGAACGACTATTACTTTGCAAATGGAAACTGGAATGAATTTAACAATAAGAACGCAAAGACATTCTATGTGCTTTTGGGTAATATTATCGATTCTTACAGGTTGCAACATGTGAAGCGATATAAAGTTGAACAGACATATGAAGAGCGTCTCAAACTAATTCTTGATTCCAATTTTTTACCTTCTATAAAAAGTGATGTTACTTATCAATTAACAGAGGTCCCAAAATCTGAACCAAAATATCGTAAGTTAAAAGACCTTATTGGCAAAGACCTCACCGATGCCAGCTTAACTATAAACGAAGATTTTAAAACGTATAGCGGCTTTTTGAGAATAGATGCATTTGAAACAGCATTGGTTAATAATGTTAAGATAAAATATATTACCGATAAAGAAGGTAATAATCTCACTGCCTACCAGCAAAAATTGAACAAGAAAGATGCTTCAAAAGTTAATGAAGAAAAACCAGATACAAGATTTGCAAGCAAAGAAGAAGAGATGGAATTTCGGCTAGACTCTCTTGTTTCTATTGTAATAAAGAAAAATTATTCAAAGTCCTGCGAGCCGACCTTGAAAAATCAGGCTTTGTATTAAAAGACCAGGGATCAGACCAGATTGCCGTCCCTTCAAAAAACATTTCAGCTTATGGAACCCGTTTTGGCATCCAGCCATTTAAGGAATACAGAGTACTCATATTGGGAAAGAGCATCAAGAACATAACCATGAGAATTAACAACACTCTCATAGATATAGACAAACCTTCTCCTACCAACGATTACATTGCTTTAAAATCACTCAGCGAAGATCCTCAAAGCAAAATGGCAATTGGATTACTAAACATAAAGGTCTTTAAAGGTGTAAAAGGCTATAACAGGATTACCGTATATTCAGAGGGAGAAAGCATGCAGGACGCGGATGTTTTTTTGTTTGAGAAGAAGTGAGTCCTTAGTTGTACGTTATAAGTTATATGTTATAAGTCTGTCTGTGATTTATTAAGAACTAGACTAATTGTATTCTCCTTTGCCTCTTTCGACCTCTTAGCCCTGTATTTGTCGCGAAGCGACCCTTTGCATTTTTGCTTGAAAAAAAAATTATAACCGCTGAGACGCAGAGACACGGAGGTGTATTCTCCTTTTTCTCCTTTGACCTCCTGGCTCTGTATTGGCAATGAAAGTTGTACGTTTTAAGTTATACGTTATAAGTCTACCTCTGAATTTTAGAGAGCTTGACTAATCATATTCTCTTTTTCCTCCTTCGGCCTCCTAGCTTTAAATTGCTTGTTGGCTCGGCATCCAGCATCAAGCATTCAGCCTCAAACACCAAGACATCCTGTCCATCCTCTAATCCTTTAAATCCTAGTCCTGTATGCTGGCTGTTGGCTGTTGGCTGTTGGCTTTTAACCCTAGGCCTTTAGCCTTAGGCATCCATCATCTAGCATCCAGCCTCAAGCATCCTGCTTTTCATCCCAATAATCCAAGTTTCTAAAGGGATTTATTTAGCTAGAAATCATATTATATCTATTCGTCGAAAAGAGAAGTTTATTCGTCGAAGTCCTTGAAACGTATCACTTTAAAAGTCATTGAATTAGCAATTTTTCCAATTATAAGGCTATTTTTTATAACACTATTTTCCCCCGATCCCCGTTTATAGAATAGTTACTTATCCGTATAACCCTAATCCCAACCCGTGAAACAATTCGAGTACGTCTATTTCACTATCTACCACTATTACAGTAGGCAAAGCTATTTCCCCGATAGTCTTACAGTAAGACTAAAATCTATGTATCTCCTTGCCTTATCTGTTGCTGGTTGGATACTCTGTTTACAATTATTCTTCTTGCGGTTTGTGAAAAATGCCTGGTTTACCTCGCAACAAACAGCCATGTTATTTGCATTGACAATCTACACTGGTATCACCTTCTTTTTCTATTATCATTTTATTCAGAAGCAGGTTGATCAGAAGATCTATAACAAATACGAAAGTTCCTGGAATAATAATCCGAATAAGCAAAGAGATTTGTTCATCGCTGTTACAGCAGCAGCAACTCCATATCTGGTAATATTGCTTATTAAGATATTTTTCCCAAGAGCGAATTAATAACTCATTTTTTACCAGAGTAGCGCGGATATGCATGTTGAAACCTCTGCGTACTCAGCGCCTCTGCGTGAAAAATATTATAAAATAAGATTAAATTAACCGCGGAGACGCAGAGACGCAGGGATTACACCCAGTGATTCTGCGTCTTTTTATTTAGCAAACCATCCATCCATCTGCGCCTTCTCCGTAATCCGCGGTAGTAATATTTCCCAACAACTGTACTAACCGCCAAAACACAGGGATTATACCCAACGACTCTGCAGCATGTTGTTCGAAAACCGAATCCTTATCTGCGCTCTCCGTAATCCGCGGGAGTAATTTTCCACAACTGTACTAACCGCCAAAACACAAGGATTATACCCAACGACTCTCAGCATAATGTTCCGAACACGAATCCTTATCTGCGTCCTCTCCGTAATCCGCGGGAGTAATATTTCCCTACAACTCTACTAACCGCCAAAACACAGGAATTATACCCAACGACTCTGCAGCATATTGTTCGAAAACCGAATCCTTATCTGCGTCCTCTCCGTAATCCGCGGGAGTAATATTTCCCTACAATTGTACTAACCGCCAAAACACAGGGATTTTACCCAGCGGCTCTGCAGCATATTGTTCGAAAAAACGAGTCCTTATCTGCGTCCTCTCCGTAATCCGCGGGAATAAAAAGCCTCCACATCTGTAACAATTGTTACAATACTCCATCCTACACTTATCGTAAATTTGTTGACTACCCAGAATATCAGATAGAACATATCCTAATTCTTATAAATCTTCTTAAGTGAACAAATCTCTCATATCAATACTAATCGCAACCTTTTTTGTATCAACAGTAATAATTTCATGCAAAGAACCATCAGCGGGCAAAGATGTTACTAAAACAAATGAAAGTGACACCACCAATTATTTGCTGAAAGGAAAAGTGATCGCTACCGAAACACAAAAAAAATTGGCAAAAACCTTACAGAAGCCATCACAAAAGGAGGAACCGAATATGCAATCCAATTCTGTAATATCCAGGCCCTCCCTCTTACTGACAGTATGGCTAAACAACTAAATGCCAATATCAAAAGAGTTTCTGATCAACCCAGAAACATCAACAATAGTGCTAATGAAAAGAAATGGCCTACATACAATCAATAAAAAGTGCCATTGAAAAAGGAGAAACAGCAAATCCCCAAGTAACCTCTTCAGATAATGAAGTCATCGGATACTACCCAATTATCACAAACAGCTTATGTCTTCAATGTCATGGCAACAAGAATACAGATATCACAAAAGAAAGTCAGAATAAAATAGCATCCCTATACCCTTCTGACAAAGCAACAGGCTATTCCATCAATCAGCTTAGAGGTATATGGGTTATAAATATGAAAAAGGTTTCTAAAAACTAAAATTACTATTTGACAAGAAAATAGCTTGCTCACAAAAATCTCCGCAATATGAAAAAGACATTATTATTTATAGCACTATCTATCAGCACCATTATTTCAGTGGCTCAACAAACACCAACAATATCTGCCAAAGAATCTGATGCCATTCTTTACATGCGTGAAGAAGAAAAGCTGGCGAGAGATGTGTATGAATTCCTTTATGCAAAATACAATGTGAACCCATTCGGAAACATTCGGTTTAGCGAGCAAACACATATGGACAGAATGAAAACACTCATCAGCAACTACAACCTGGTAGACCCCGTTGAAAAAAATGGAGACCAACCCGGTGTTTTGTAAATCCGATAATGCAAAATTATTACAATGAATTATCCGCTGCAGGAAATCCCTCGCTCACCGAAGCATTAAAAGTTGGAGCAAAATAGAAGAGCTTGATATAAAAGACCTGGAGGACAGAAAAACTCACCAAACAAACAGATATACTAATTGCTTTCGATTTTCTTATCATGGCATCCGAAAACCATCTCAGGGCTTTTGTCCGCCGCCTTAGATGCAAGGCATCACTTCACGAGCCTATTATCTTTCAAAAGAAGCTTTTGATAAAATAATAGCATCAGACAATAGCATCCAGGAGGAACTAAGATATCCTTGATCTTTCCATCTATATACTTATCCATACTATCTTCGAAACAAACTAAATACTCAGAGTATAGAGTTATTAGTAACCTTCTTACCTCCCATCTGCGGCCATCCCGAAACCACGGGAAAAGCTTACCAACAACAACAACAACCGTAACTTGTTCCGCTTATTACCAATGAAACGCAAAGATTCAGCGAGGGATGATTTTCGTCTCTGCTGTTATTAATAATTAATACCATAAATTTAGGATATGATAAAAACCGCCTTATCTATCCTAACCATTATAGTTCTTCTTCCCTTCTCTGCATCTTTCGCCCAGAAAATCGATAAACAAAAACAAGACAGCCTCCATCAAGGCAAAATAAAAATGGATGTAGATTTCATTAATCCAATTCCATCGGATAAAATTGCAGATATAGGAACCGGAGCAGGTTACAGTCTAATCCCTATCGCCAATAATTGCCCAGAATGCAAATTCGCTGTAGAAGATATCGATAGCACCACTTGTAACCCTCCTAACTTACTGAAAAAAATAAAAAAAGCGGCAACCTTACATCTATCAACAATTTCACATTCTATTATGGCACTGAAAAAGAACTCCCCTTGCCTTCAGCCACATACAATAAAATCCTGATTTTTGATGTAGTCCATGAGCTGACTTACAAAAAGAAATTTGCAGATTGTAAAAGAATCCTCACTCCCTCCGGCTCAATTTTCATTGAAGAGATATTAGTACATAAGCCCGTAAAAAAAGACAAAGCTTGCAATTACCCATTCTTCACTGAAGAAGAATTCAAAAAAGTATTATCCGACAATGGACTCTCAATAAAGAGGGAACAAATTTCACTCGATTCCGGAACAATAAATACATAAAACTCTTCGAATGCACTATTCTATGAATTAAGAACACTCAATTCCCAAATCCGCGCCATCTCCGAAATCTGCGGGAAAAGCTACTAGAATATTTTTTACCGCTGAGACGCGGAGACGCCGAGGATCCCTCCGTGCCTCAGCGGTAAAAAAATTATACTAATAGATAATTTTAGATTTTAGTAATTCATATACCCCTCCCTTATTTCATCTAAATTAGCACCTCATTCAATCCCCAGTGATTTATGAAAAAGCATCATTACCTCATCTGCTTATTATCTATTATAACATTACCATCCAATACCCAATCGCAAACGAGTAATAAAACCATTTATCATACTTCCTATATCGACTTCAACAAGAACGGCAAAATGGATCCCTACGAAAATCCAGCACTGCCTACTCAGGTTCGTCTCAATAACCTGATTTCCCAAATGACCCTCGAAGAAAAAGCCGGACAACTCCTCACTCCCTTCGGATGGCCCATGTATGTCCGCAATGGAGATAATGTGGAACTGACCGATAAATTCAAATCAGATCTTTCACAAAAACATATTGGATCTCTATGGGGCTTTCTCCGCGCCGACCCATGGACAGAACGCACTTTAAAAACAGGATTCAATCCCACGATGGCTGTAAGCAACTAACCTCCAGCATTATGCAATCGAAAATAGCCGATTGGGCATCCACTATTCCTCGCAGAAGAAGCACCTCATGGCCATATGGCTATTGGCGCTACCGTATTCCCAACCTCCATAGGACTTTCCTCTACCTGGAATCCTGCCCTGATTCAAGAAATGGGCAAAGCAATTGCAAAAGAAGTCAGATACCAGGGTGCCCATATAGCCTATGGCCCCGTATTGGATATTGCGAGGGAAGCACGCTGGTCGAGGGTGGAAGAATGCTTTGGAGAAGACCCCTACCTCACTTCCCAATTCGGCGTAGCTTTTGTGAAAGGATTGCAGGGAACAAGTATTCGCTCAGGAGAAAATGTAATAGCTACACTAAAACATATGGCGGGTCATGGTGTACCCCAAGGCGGACATAATGCCGGCGCTGCCCACATGGGCGAATATGAATTGCAGGAAGTATATCTCCCTCCATTCAAGAAAGCAGTAGCCGCTGGTGTATGGTCTGTCATGAGTTCTTATAATGAAGTCGATGGTATCCCTCTTCCGCTAACAAATATGTATTCACAGACCTTTTACGGAATAACTGGGGATTCAAAGGATTTGTAGTAAGTGATCTCTTTGCCATCAACGGACTCATCCAACACAATGTAGCAACCGATCTGAAGCAAGCCGCTTATAAGGCCATTACAGCCGGAATAGACGACGATTTGGTGGATCCGACTATTATGGCACCATTGTAGCACTCGTGAAATCTAAAGAGCTTCCTGTAGCGTGCTTGACCAAGCCGTTCGCCGTATAGTGGCCTTGAAATTTGAAATGGGATTATTCGATCATCCTTTCACAGATGAAAAACAAGCATCACCGACAATGAGTGGAAAGAACACCGAGCATTAGCCCGCAAAGTGGCTGATGAATCGATTGTTTTACTAAAGAACGAAAACAAAACCCTACCCCTTCAAAAAATATCCAATCCATAGCAGTCATTGGACCTAATGCCAACAATGCCTATAACATGCTGGGCGATTATACTGCACCCCAGGCTGATGGTGCCGTAATAACCGTATTGGAAGGAATAAAAAACCATGTATCAACTCAAACCAAAGTAACCTATGCGAAAGGCTGCGGCATAAGAGACAGCAGTGAAAAAGGATTTGAAGAAGCCATCCGTGTTGCCAAAGAATCGGATGTCGTAGTCATGGTACTCGGCGGCTCCAGCGCCCGCGACTTCAAACAAGAGTATGAAAAGACAGGAGCTGCCAAAGTCTCCAGTGAAGAAGTAAGCGATATGGAAAGTGGTGAAGGCTACGATAGAGCAACATTAAACTTAATGGGCAAGCAGGAAAAACTTCTACAAGAAATATATAAGTTAGGAAAGCCGGTAGTACTTGTTCTAATCAAAGGTCGTCCTTTATTGATCAATTGGGCGGCTGCAAATATCCCCTCGATAATAGATGCCTGGTATCCTGGCATGGAAGGAGGCAATGCCATTGCAGATGTACTATTTGGAGATTATAATCCTGCAGGCCGCTTAAGTATATCTATACCCCGTTCCGTAGGACAGCTACCCGTATACTATAACGCCAAGCCCTACGCCAATGGGTCAAACTATATTGATGAAGTAGCGAGCCCCTTTATATAGTTTCGGATATGGGTTAAGTTATTCCTTTTTCAATACAGCGACTTTATAGTTTCTCTCACCCATAGAAAAAGGAAAAACAAAGTCCTTGTGGAATGTACTAAAAAACACTGGCTCATTTAATGGAGATGAAGTAGTTCAATTGTATTTGCGTCAGAAAGGAACAAACGAACTACACCAATCAAAAGATTAATAGCCTTTGAACGCACAGCTCTTAAAGCAGGAGAATCAAAAGATAAAATTTGAATTATCCGAATCAGACCTCTCCACCTATCAAGGTAACCAAAATGGAAAATGGAAAGCGGAAAATATATATTCATGATAGGAAAGGCATCGAATAATATTGTTCTTGAAAAGGAGATAAGTAGTAAGTAATAAGTTGTAGGTTATAAGTCAGCCTTTGAAATTTTAAGAAGCCCATAATAAATTCATGCCCGAATAGTGTATTTTTTTCACCCGCAGACGCGAGACGCAGAGGAATACACCCCTGCGTCTCTGCGTCTCTGCGGTAAATGTCCATTTATATTCAATCTCCTAATCAATTAAATCATTTTAATCCGAGTAAAAAACCTCCCACCTTCCCGGTTATTATTCAATACATTCGTACTACAACCACTCCAACCATGAAACCAATATATCTGCTTTCTTACTTATAACAATAATACCAACTCTCCCTTCAGTCAAAAACATCCCGTAAGAGTAGGTGTAGTAGGACTCACTCATTCACACGTTCATTGGATATTAAGCCGCTCCCGCAGATGACATGATCATGGCAAGACAAGTAGAACCTAATAAGGATTTACCCCAACATACAAAAACAACATGGCCTCCATGGAACTGGTATATAATACCATGCAGGAAATGATCGTCAAACAAAACCAGAAGCTGTAATGGCTTTCGGAACGATTTCCATGATCATTTAAGTATAGTTGAAACCTGTGCACCACTACGTACATGCAAGGTTGAAAAACCATTGGCGGTATCACTTGAGCATGCAAAGAAGATGGAAGCATTGGCGAAAAAGCATCATATCCATTTATTGACCAATTACGAAACCAGTTGGTACCCAACAGTGAAAAATCATATGACCTGTTACAAAAGATAGTATCGGGCCCTAACCCAAATGGTTATCAAGGATGGACATCGGGGGCCAAAAGGATTAATGTAAACAAAGAGTTTTTGACTGGCCTACCGACCCGATTTAGATGGTGGTGGTCGCAATTACTTTGATTTTGGATGTTACGGACCAACATAGCACCTGGTTCAATAAAGGAGAAAGACCCCTTTCGTAACTTGCTGTTACACAACAATTACAAAAAGAAAACAATCCGAAAAGTGGATGATGAAGCTACTATTAGTACTCTACAAAAATCAAAAGCCACTATACAAGCTTCCTGGAACTGGCCTATTGGATGAAAAAGATATGGAAGTATACGGAACTACCGGAGCCATCTTCGCCGATAACCGAAACTCCATGCGGTAAGGAAAGCAGGGCTGATGCTTCACTGAAACAAATGAAACTGGAAAGATCGTAATTCCGTATACCAGATCCCTTCTCCCTCTTTGCAGTCATCAGGAAATGAATAGACCCTGCCTCCTTTCCGACCTCTATTCTCTGAAGACAATAACAGTCATTGTTAAAATTCATGAAGCAGCAAAAACTTCATAAAACAGGGGGTAACCGTGAAGCTGAAATGAAGTTGTAAGTTGTACGTTTTACCTTTGATTAGGTAAGAGTCCGAAATCTAAAGCTTTCAATTAATTCATTTTCACCAGACAGAGACGCGGAGACGCAGGGATGTATTCCTAGCGTCCCTGCGCCTCTGCGGTGAAAAACCACACAAAAATCAAACTAATTACAATTATCAGTCTCTGGAACCTCTTGAACCTCTGTAACTAGTCACCTTCTTTGCTGACTACACTCATACTCACCTTCAAAAATTCTACCTTTACATTGACCGAAATCAATATCTATCAAAACGCCTATAACTTCCGGAAGATTTCCCTTAATGTCAGTTACAAAAACTGCACACAAATCTACCAATGCTCAAGATAGTATTAGCAGTATTCTATCCCCTGCCAGCCACTGATCCATTTATTGGGTTTCGCAAAAGCATTTCAATTTGCCGAATTGCAAGAACAATTGACACCCCCATTTCGAAACCTATGGGATTGATCTGGCACTAACAACTCTGGTATTCTCTTATGGCAATTGTCCTGGCTCTTTTTAAAAAAAAGTCAATGGACATACTTGCCCTCAACCACCATCTTATCTCAATTTCCGATTATTCTTAATTGGAAAGATAAGAATTCGGAACGATAGAAAACATTCTTATTCTGATTTCACAAACTCTTGGCGGGGCAGTAGCCGTTTTGAAAATAAATATAAACAGGATGTAAAAACATCAATGTCACTAATTGACAAAAAAAAGCCCCGAATCCTGGGCTTACAAAGCTGATATTAAAATGTTACCGAACCTGTTCAACAACTATCTTAAATATGTTAGTATTAACACAACACAGGTATTTAATATGTGAAACTCAGAGGCGAAATGAGATAAAGGAAAAGAGTTTTTCGAATTTGAATCGGAATAATATAATTTCTTGAACGAACAAACCCGCCTGTTCTTCATGAAAGCAAAATGTTTGGCGAAAATTTAACGTACCGACTTTCCAGTAAATACTCAAAGACAAAAGCCCCAATGGACATCCGATCTCTTTGGACTATTTAAAATAGTTTACCACGATGGCGAAGTAATGGATAAGGCTGAAACAGTAACAGTATTTAATGATATGTAAATCCTAAACCTGCCATTGGTTGATAAAAGAACAAAATGGGAATTGTTGATAGTAATACTGTAAAGGCTCAAAAGAGTTCACTTTAATAAACTACAATATTCAATGCTTACTTTAATAAGCAGGGTCAACTGAACAATTTATTTCAAAAGACAGGTCCATCAGTATCTGATATGAAACAATACCATTTTCAACTCCTATCAAGCAGTTACAAACAAACACGAGGCCTAGTATATTTCGAAAATGGGAACGGTTTGGCAAAGATGGACTTTTCTACCTATGGAAAATTTCATTTAGGGATATCGATATCAATGTAGAATCAGTATGAAGTTTTAAGTGGTCTGATTTTCAAAACCCGTAACTCGCAACCCGAAACAAAACACCTTAAACCCATTCATTCTTTATTACCGCAGAGGCGCGAGGCGCAGGGATGTGTTCCTATGCGTCTCCACGCCTCTCTGCGGTTAAATGTATTGTATTTTTGCTCCTTTGCGTGAAAAAAAAACCTGCCCTACCCGGTAATCCCAACCATTTCCCCACTAAACCGTATATACCTGACCTGGCTAATAGAACTTAAAACTTTAACTATAATTTACCCCCTCTAACTCAATAAAATGAAATGCTGATGGTTTGGGTATCTCTACCCCACCAAACACTCGTTTTATGATGCCTATTCCCCTTTCATTAGTATTGTGTCTTAAGCAGTACCAATGCACAATCAAAACCACAACTACGTCTCCGATTCGGAGCCTCTAAGCATTCTGACTAAGGTTGCTTCTGATAACAATGGACCATATAAGATGAATAATGCACCATCAATCCAACTTGCATCCCGGGATTGGAGGCAGACCTTTTAAGCCATTAAATAAGGAAGGCCGCGGATTGGTTCGGCATCTTTATGAATGTTTCAAACCTTCGCCATTGATATCAACACTTTCAAGAAATTCAACACCATGCCTTCAAGTCGAAACTGTTAAAGTCATCCCCGACACCACGTATCGCCTTTACGTTTGAAAAGAAAGACTTGGTAAAAGAAGCGATCAGATCAAAAAAATTATATATCAGCATTTTCGAGCCATCGGCATTTCCTTCAATCCACGGGAGATGGCCGGGTAGCTGGATGGGTAAGGAAGTTGGTGATGGTATCACTGCGACGGAAAGCATATAAAGGTGTATTTTAACGGCCCTGGAAGCAGTCAACTAGCAGGTTACTTCACTCAAGTAAGAGCACATAAACGGCAACTCTTTCACCAGACACTTCCCGGTGACCTTCGATATAATATCCAAAACCAAAGGAGAAAACTGTATTTGTTGGGGAAACCAACCTTGACTTATGGCATTACCAATAAATACTACATCGACATGAGTTATACTCTCGACGCCCAGGAAAAAGGTGGTAGATTAAAAGATAAAGGAACCAAACCTTCAATTGAACCTGCTCATTCCATTATACACTTCTTAGGAAATAATAGAGCACTCAAATCAAAATGTTTTAACCGCAGAGACGCGGAGACGCAGAGTAAACCACCTCCGCGTCTCCGCGTCTCTGAAGTCAACCTATTGGCTGTTCATTCCCAAATTCTCAAATTTTCAAATTTTCAAATTTGCCTTCCCACGCTCACGTCATACGACAACACCGCCCTCCTCAACTGCCACAAACACAAACTTGGGATTACTGCTACTATACACAAAAATCAGTTCGCTCATTGATTATAATCCTTGGCACACTAATATATCATACACATAAAACAACCTTAACTTACCCAATGGAATTAATCCTGCGCGCCTAACCAATATACTACTAAACACTTCACTCTCGTCCTATCTTTATCCCCACACAAACACCAAATGTCCTGTATCATCATCATTTAGATATTTCACCAGATGATTCTTCAATTGTAAAGCCCTGAAGCTGTTAGCCTTCCACCTCGAAAATTCAATCATTGGCATGACGAACATTTATCTGATGCTTATCCAGAAGATGAATTCCCAATCCTTGCGAGGCTTCTCTAATGTCTTTTATCAACATCTGATTTTCAGGATGTAGAACATATCTGTTCAATACCTGATTTTATACACATCCGACATACTTCCAATAGGAAACTTGATACTGAATAATTCATCACGACGATAGATGCCCAACCAATATTAATTCTGGTACCTGTTGAGTCCTTCAGTAATGGAAGATTGAAAGCATTCTGATAATGGCCCCCGAGTAACTGCTTGCCCTTGAATGGACCATTCTTTACTCATACAACATCACCATTAGCCTGGTCATTATACAGAAACTTCCTGGAACCTTAAGATGGTCTCTTCAATTAATGACATACCTGCCAAGTCATCCGTAGAAACCAGTGTCTTCCATTCGTACACAATATTTGTCTTAGAATCGAATAAACAGATAATTAATAATTCGTATCGTCCCGGAGCTGCCACCCAATTGGTACTGCCTGTAAGCAATGGACTTAAAATTTAAATAGAGTCACTGGATATTAACATTTTAATCAAGAGGTGTATGGCTTAAATGAATCTATCTCACTTTTATAAATTGATTCCTAAGCCACGTGGTGTTTATAAAAGTTACTTCAGCGGATAAGAACTGCTGATATTCGGAAAAAGGAACCTTCCTGTTCACTTCATACTGAATCTGCATCACTATCCAACACCGTAGCCAACATTATCAACTCTTCAATCTCTATATCAAACAAGAGTTGCTGCCGCAATCCGAACCGAACACATGAAGAAACCCGAATTTCGAAATCGCCAACAATGTGTTTTGCAACTCTGGCGGAGAATGATACCACCCTTGAAGTTAATCTTGACAGTATAATGTTTCTCCGTTGAACGGTTTTGGGTAAGAAGTTACGAGCCAAAGCCTCTATCAAATATCCTAATTTAAAAGGATAAACAGGTGTTCGCAAAAAGGATTGAATTTTAATTTCTTTTACTTCAATTTGTCCATTTTTTTTACCGCAGAGACGTGGAGACGCAGAGTTACTCACCCCGCGCCTCCGCGTCTCTGCGGTAAAAATGAATTGATCCTTTGTGAATTAGCATAAGCCGGTCCTATGGCAGCCGTACGAGTATGGAATAAAACTTCCCGCCTCCCCGGTTATCAAACCTATCCCTATTCCACTTACATTTTGCACTTTTTCCAAAACCACCAACACCACCCATATCTGCAAAATTGCAATATCCACTACACAAAGGCAATTTCTCTTGCAACGCGGACAAAAAGTAGATGTTGGCGTTTTCAGTTTCCATCATATTTTTCATGAAGCAATACATGCATTTTACCCGGCCTGCGACAAGGGGCTTTCTGGTGCTATTAAAAAAACTTGTGGTTTCTCCCAGAATTATTTTGCCTATGAATATCAATTGAAGAAAACGCAGAAATTCTTCAACCCTTTTACCTTCTTTGCATTAATTATTGCGATTTATGCAGCACCTTCAAAAACAGGGAATTAGATATAAAGAAGAGATTTGCACCAGGTAAATAAGCCAGATATGGACATGTATTCCAACTTTTAATACGACATACTTATTATCAGATTCCACTACATGACTTTTATTGTTTGGCTACTACACTATAAGAAATCAAAACTTCTTCCTGGTGAGTACCATACTATCCATGATTATAATTTCACAACTATCTATCTTTAACACCTTAATTTCTAAATCGGCAACTATTGGCTCTAACCTTATTTTTCATTCAACTCTAAAAGGGTCTTGATGAAAGTATGTTTTTTCAATCTTAATAAGTTACCAAGTAATTTTTACAACTGTTTTTCAGTTCCATGAGAGACTGCACAAACAAAACCTGTCCAAAAACTTTGTTTGTGGTGTCGGATATATAGCTATTGAAATATCCCTATCGATGTGCCCCACTATCTGGGCTTTCCCTTCCGCCACTTTAACGGATTAGGAATATTCTATATGTATGGAATAAATGTCCTAAGTGGCAATTAAAAAACCAAC
>JADKJI010000062.1 GCA_016721085.1 Chitinophagaceae bacterium
AAAAGCTGGCAAGAGATGTGCTAATCTCTTTAAGTGCAAAAATACAATGTGGAACTCATTCGGAAACATTCGCTTTAGCGAGCAAACACATATGGAATGGATAACGAAAACACTCATCATCACTCACAACCCGGTAGACCCTGTTGAAAAAGTGGAGACAGGCTCTGGAGTGTTTGTAAATCCGATAATGCAAAATTATTACAATGAATTATCCATGCAGGTGGAAAACTTCCTCACTGAAGCATTAAAAAGTTGGAGCAAATTGAAGAGCTTGATATAAAAGACTTGGAGGACAGGAAAACTTACTCAAACAAAACAGACATACTAAGTGCTTTCGATTTTCTTATCATGGCATCCGAAAACCATCTCAGGGCTTTTTGTCCGCCGCCTTAAGATGCAAGGCATCACTTTACGAGCCTATTATACTTTCAAAAGAAGCTTTTGATAAAATAATAGCATCAGACAATAGGCATCCAGGAGGGAATCCGAAGATATCCTTGATCTTTCCATCTATACTTATCCATACTATCTTCGAAACAAACCAAATACTCAGAGTATAGAGTTATTAGTAACCTTTCTGTACCTCCCCATCTGCGAACATCCCTGCAATCCGCGGAAAAGTGCTTCAACAACAATAAATAAACAACTGCAATTTGTTCCGCTTCGAATACCAATGGAATGCAAAGATTCAGCGGGGATGATTTATCGTCTCTACAGTTATCAATAATTAATACCACCAATTTAGGGGATATGATAAAAACCGCCTTACCTAATTCTAACCATTATAGTTCTTCTTCCTTCTCTGCATCTTTCGCCCAGAACATCGATAAACAAAACAAGATGCCAGCCTCCATCACAAAATAAAAATGCATGTAGATTTCATTAATCCAATTCCATCAGATAAGATATCGGTAGATATAGGAACCGAGCAGGTTACAGTCCTAATCCCTACCCAAATCATTGCCCGGATTGCAAATTCGCAGTGGAGGATATCAGATAGCAACAACTTGTAACCCTGCTAACTTACAAAAGAAAATAAAAAATAGCGGCAACTCAACCTCAATCACCCTTCTCACATTCTACTATGGCACTGAAAAGAACTCCTCTACCTTCAGCCACTTATAATAAAATCCTGATTTTTGATGTGCACCATGAACTGACTTACAAAAAAGAAATATTTGAAGATTGCAAAAATCCCTCACTCCCTCCGGCCTCAATTTTCATTGAAGAGATATTACCGCAAGCCAGTAAAAAGACAAAGCTTGCAACTACCCATTCTTTACTGGAAGAAGAATTCAAAAAGTATTATCTGGACAATGGACTATCAATAAAGAGGGAACAAATTACCTTTGATTCCGGAAACAATAAATACATAAAACTCTTCGAATGCATCCTACCCTATGAATTAAGAACATCTAATTCCCAAATCCGCGCCATCTCCGAAATCTGCGGAAAAGTCCTCCTCTATTTTTTACTGCAGAGATGCGGGAGACGAGGATCCCTCCGTGCCTCACGCGGTAAAAAAATTATACCTAATAGATAATTTTAGATTTTAGTAACTAATATATACCCTCGCTCATTTCATTTAAATTAGCATTTCTGTCCATCCTCGGCGATTTATGAAAAAGCATCATTACCTCATCTGCTTATTATCTATTATAACATTACTATCCAATACCCAATCACAAACGAGTAATAAAACCATTTATCATACTTCCTATATCAGACTTCAACAAGCAACGCAAATAGACCCCCACAAAAATCCAGCACTGCCAACACAGGTTCAGTCCCACAACCTGATTCTGCAAATGACCCCGAAGAAAAAGCCGGACAACTCCTCACTTTCGGATGGCCCACAAGCGTGGACAAACCAGGTAATGAGATAACGGTCCAACGATAAATTCAATCTGGGATCCTTCACAAAAACATATTGATCTCTATGGGGCTTTCTCCGTGCCGACCCTGCGACAGAACGCACTTCTTTAAAACAGGACTCAATCCCACGATGGCTGTAAAAGCAACTAACCTTCTTCAGTATTATGCTATCGAAAATAGCTGATTGGGCATTCCATCATTCCTCGCAGAAGAAGCACCCTATGGACATATGGCCATTGGTGCCACCGTATTCCTACCTAACAGGGACTATCCTCTACCTGGAATCCTGCCCTGATTCAAGAAATGGGCAAAGCAACTGCAAAAGAAGTCAGATACCAGGGCGCCCAGAGTATAGCCTGGTATGGCCCTGCATTGGATATTGCGAGGAAGCACGCTGGTCGAGGTGGAAGAATGTGCTTTTGGCGAAGACCTCACCACTTCCCAATCTGGAGTGGCTTTTGTAAAAGGATTACAAGGAACAAGTATGATGATCAGAGAAAATGTAATCGCTACACTCAAACACATGGCCGGCCAGCGGCGTACCGCAGGGCGGACATAATGCCGGTGCTACCACATGGGCGTGAATATGAATAGAGGAAGTATATCCTCCTCCATTCAAGAAAGCTTTAGCCGCTGGTGTATGGTCTGTCATGAGTTCTTATAATGAAGCTGATGGTATCCCCTCGTCTGCTAACAAATATGTATTCACAGACCTGTACGGAATAACTGGGGATTCAAAGGATTTGTAGTAAGTGATCTCTTTGCCATCAACGGACCTTATCCAACACAATGTAGCAACCGATCTCCCCCAAGTTGCTTATAAGGCCATTACAGCCGGAATAGACGACGATTTAGGTGGATCTGACTATTATGGCACCATTGTAGCACTCCGTAAAATCTAAAGAGCTTCCTGTTGCTATACTTTGACCTGCGCTGTTCGCCGTATTGTGGCCTTGAAATTTGAAAATGGGATTATTCGATCATCCTTTCACAGATGAAAAACCACATCAATGATAAACAGTGGAAAGAACACCGATCAATAGCCCGCAAAGTGGCTGATGAACTGGATTGTATTACTTAAGAACGAAAACAAGTGACATTACCCCCTTCAAAAATATTCAATCCATAGCAGTCAATATTGACCCAATGCCAACAACGCTTATAATATGCTTGGCGATTATACTGCTCCCCAGGCTGATGGCGGTAGTAACCGTATTAGAAGGAATAAAACCATGTATCATCTCAAACCAAAGTAACCTATGCGAAAAGGCTGCGCATAAGAGACAGCAGTGAAAAAGGATTTGAAGTAGCTATCCGGGTTGAAAAAGAATCGGATGTTGTAGTAATGGTACTCGGAGGTTCCAGCGCCCGCGACTGAAACAAGAGCACGAAAAGACAGGTGCCGCCAAAGTCCTGCGAAGAAGTAACGATATGGAAAGTGGTGAAGGCAACATTGAGCTACATTAAACTTAATGGGCAAGCAAGAAAAACACTACAAGAAATATAAAGTTAGGAAACCGGTAGTACTTGTTCTAATCAAATCGTCCTTTATTGATCAATTGGGCGCAAATATCCCCTCGATAATAGATGCCTGGTATCCTGGCATGGAAGGAGGCAATGCCATTGGATAACACTATTTGGAGATTGTAATCCTGCAGGCCGTTTAGTATATCTCTATACCCCGTTCCGTAGGACAGCTCCCCGCATACTACAACGCCAACGCCTACGCCAATGGATCAAACTATTTTGATGAAGTAGCGAGTCCCTTATACAGTTTCGGATATGGATTAAGTTATTCTTCTTTCAATACAGCGACTTATTGTTTCTCCAATTATAGAAAAGGAAAACCAAAGTCCTTGTGGAATGTACTTTAAAAACACTGGCTCATTTATGGAGATGAAGTAGTTCAATTGTATCTTCCTCAGAAAGGAACCAACTGAACTACACCAATCAAAAGATTAATAGCCTTTGAACGCACAGCTCTCAAGGCAGGAGAATCAAAAAGATAAAATTTGAATTATCCGAATCAAAAGACCTCTCCACCTATCAGGTAACCAACAATGGAAAATGGAAAGCGGAAAATATATATTCATGATTGAAAGGCATCAATAATAGTCTGGATACTGGAATAAGTTAAGTTGAGATAAGTGGTAAGTTTTAAGTCAGAGTCGAAATTCTCCAGAACCCGCAACTCGCAACTCGAAACAAAAAATATCCATCGCGAATCTTATCTTGCCCCTCCCCGAAATCCGCGGAAAACAACCCCATTATCTATAAAACCGTAGCAACACAGAAACGGAGAGGAACGACCCACCGCATCTCTGTGGTAAACTGTATTTGTATTCGTCGCGAAGCGACCTCCTTGCGACTTAAAACACAAAAAGAAAGCACCACTATTGAATTAAATTCTTTGCGGCTTTGCGTGAAAATAAAAGAAACATTCCCGCTTATTTCAATACATTCGTACGTCATTGCTTAGGAATCGTAGAAGCCAATAGGGATCTGGCCCAACGCTATACAAACAACATGGCTTATCAATGGATCTGGTTTATAATACAATGAAGGGAAATGATCTTCAAAAACAAAACTGGAGAAGTTGTAATGGCTTTCCGGAACGATCTATGATCATTTGAAAATAGTTAAGGCCTGTGCGCCACTTAGCATTCATGTAATGGTTGAAAAACCATTAGCCGTATCACTGAGCATGCCAAGAAGATGGAGCTTGGCGAAAAATATCATACCCATCTATTGAAATCCAGAAACCAGTTGGTACCCCACAGTAGAAAAATCATATGAACTTTACAAAAAGATAGTATCGGCCCATTAACCCAAATGGTAATCGGGATGGACATCGAGCCTAAAAGAATTAATGTAAACAAAGAATTCTTTGACTGGCTAACCGATCCTGTTTAGATGGTGGTGGTGCTATAACAGATTTTGGATAACACGGAGCCAACATAAGCACTTGGTTCCACAAGGCGAAAGGCCGCTATCTGTAACTGCCGTAACACAACAATTACAAAAGAAAATAATCCTACCAAAGTAGATGATGAAGCTACGATATTAGTATTATAAAAATCAAATCCACTATCCAGGCTTCCTGGAACTGGCCTATCGGAAGAAAAGACATGGAAGTATATGGCACCACGGAGCCATCTTCGCCGATAACCGAAACTCCATGCGGGTAAGAAAAGCAGTAGTACTATGATGGTCTCACGAAACAAGTATGAAACTGGAAGATCGGAAACTCTCCGTATAGAGACCCCTTCTCTCTTTGTTGCAGTCATCGAAACGAATAGACCTGTGCCTCCTTTCGACCTCTATTCTTTGGAAAACAATATGATCGTTAAGGAAAGTCTTGAAGGAGGAAAAACTTCAGCAAAACCGGGGTAACCGTGAAGCTGAAGTGAAGTGGTACATTGTAAGTTGTAGCCAGGTTAAAGCAGAAAGTATTAAGTCTTGAGTTGTAGGTATTAAGTAGGAGTCTCAAACTTTCAGAACCCTTAAACCCTTAAACTCTTAAACCTTAAACTCTCCTGCTACTCAGCCCTCTGGAACCTATTGAACCTCTGGAACCTAATATCAACTTTTTTACTGACCACTCTCATACTTTCCCCCTTCCCAATATTCTACCTTTACATTACCCGAAATCTGATATCTATCAAAACGCCTATAACTTCCGAAGGAACTCTTCCTTAATGTCAGTTACAAAACTGCACAAAATCTACCATGCTCAAGATAGTATTAGCAGTATTCATCCTGCTACTCGCCATGATCCATTTAATGGGTTTCGCAAAAGCATTTCAATTTGCTGAATTGAAACAATTGACAATTCCCATTCGAAACCTGTCGGATTGATCTGGCTAATAACAACTCCCTGATATTTCTTATGGCGAATTGTCCTGCTCTTTTTAAACAAAAGCCAATGGACAATACTTGCTGCTAGGCCATCATCTTATCTCAACTTCTGATTATTCTTAACTGGAAAGATGCAAAGTTCGGAAACTAGCAAACGTTCTTATTCTGATTCCAATAATAATAGCTTGGGGCAGTAGCCGTTTTGAAAATAAATATAAACAGGATGTAAAAACATCAATGTCACTAATTGACAAAGCCCCGAATCCTGTCATAACAGAAGCTGATATTAAACTGTTACCTGAACCTGTTCAGCGCTATCTTAAATATGTTGGTGTTATCAATAAACCAGAGTATTTAATATGAGGGTGAAACTCAGAGGCGAAATGAGAGATAAAGGAAAAGAGTTTTTCGAATTTGAATCTGAACAATATAATTTCCTGAACGAACAAACTCGTTTGTTCTTCATGAAAGCAAAAATGTTTGGCGTTACTGTACCGGGCTATCATAAATATATAAAGACAAAAGCCTCAATGGACATCCGATTCTTTGGACTATTTAAAATAGTTTACCACGATGGCGAAGTAATGGATAAGGCTGAAACAGTAACAGTATTTAATGATATGTGCATCCTGGCCCCTGCCACATTGATAGATAAAAGAATAAAATGGGAATTGGTTGATAGTAATACCGTAAAGGCTCAATTCACTAATAATACAATTACCATATCTGCGATGCTTTACTTTAATAAGCAGGGTCAACTGATCAATTTCATTTCAAAAGACAGGTCATCAGCATCCGATATGAAACAATACCCATTTTCAACTCCTATCAGCAGTTACAAACAAATACGAGGGTATAATATATTCGAAAATGCAGAAACGGTTTGGCAATACCCAGATGGACTTTTCACCTATGGTAAATTTCATTTAGTGGATATCGAGTATAATGTGGAATGAAGTAGTAAGTTTTAAGTTCTGGTCAAAAACCTGAAACTTGCAACTTATTACCCGAAACAAAAAAACCCTTCCATTTATTATTTTTTACGCAGAGGCGCGGAGACGCAGGGATGTATTCCTCTTGCGTCCCCCGCGCCTCGCGGTTAAATGTATTTGTATTCTTTGCGCCTTTGCGTGAAAAAAACCTTCCGCCTTTCCGGTAATCCCAAACCATTCCCCCCACCCTAACCCGTATATACAACTGAACCGACTGGATTCATAAAAAATAATGGTCGACTTACACAATAAAAACAAAATACTGAAGGTTTGAAGTATCTCTACCCCACCAAACACTACGTTATATGCGATATCTATTCGCCCTTTCATTAGTATTGTGTCTGTATACCAGTACCAATGCACAATCAAAACCACAACTACGTCTCCGATTCGGAGCCTCTAAAGCATTCCTGACTAAGGACGCTTCTGATAACAATGGACTATATAAGATGAATAATGCACTATCAATCAATGCATCTGGGATTGGAGTGGAATATTTTAAGCCATTAAATAAGGAAGGCCGGGGATTGGTTCTTGGTATCTTTATGAACGTTCAAACCTTCGCCATTGATATCAACACTAAGAAATTCAATACCATCCCTACAAGCGAAACAATTGAATCATCTTATACCACGTATCGCCTTTACGTTGGACAAGAAAAAAGGCTTGGTAAAATAAGCGATCAGATCCAAAAAAATATATCAGCATTTTCCGGAGCCATCGGCATTTCCTTCAACCCTACGGGAGATGGCCAGGGTAGCTGGATGGGTAAGGAAGTTGGGGATGGTATCACTACTGACGGAAAAGCATATAAAGGTGTATTTTTTAACGGCCCCGGAAGCAGTCAACTAGCAGGTTACTTCACTCAAGTAAGGGCACATAAAGCGGCAACTCTTTCACCAGACATCTCCGGCGGACTTCGATATAATATCCAAAACCAAAGAGGGAAAACTGTATTTGTTGCAGAAACCATATTGACTTATGGCATTACCAATAAGTACTACATCGACATGAGTTATACTCTCGACGCCCAGGAAAAAGTTGATAGATTAAAAGATAAAGGAACAAACCTTCAATTGAACCTGCTCATACCATTATACACTTTTAGGAAATAATAAGAGCACTCAAATCAAAATGTTTTAACCGCAGAGACGCGGAGACGCAGAGTAAACCACCTCTGCGTCTCCGCGTCTCTGCGGTTAATTGTATTGGCTGTTCATTCCCAAATTCTCAAATTTTCAAATTTTCAAATTTGTCTTCCATGCTCATAATACGACAACACCGCCCTCCTCAACTGCTCCGCCAACACAAACTTGGGATTACTGCTACTATAAACAAAATCCGTGCGCTCATTAGGATTATAATCCTTGGCACATAATATATCATACACATAAAACAACCCTAACTTACCCAATGGAATTAATGGCCTGCGCCTAACCAATATACTACTAAACACTTCACTCTTTCGTCTTGTCTTTATCCCCACACAAACACCAAATGTCCTGGTATCATCATCATTTAGATATTTCACCAGATGATTCTTCAATTGCAAAGCCCTGAAGCTATTATCTTCCACCTGAAAATTTAATTCATTGGCGGCATGACGAACATTTATCTGATGCTTATCCAGAAGATAATTCCAATCCTTGCGATATTTCTCTTCTATGTCTTTTATCAGGATCGATTTCCATGATGTAGAACATATCTGTTCAATACCTGATTCAATACACAACTGACATACTTCCAATAGAAACTTGATACTGAATAATTCATCACGACGATAGATGCCTAACCAATATTTATTCTGGTACCTGTTGAGTCCTTCATAGTATGGAAGATTGAAGGCTGGCAATGACAATGGCTGAGTAACTAGCTTCGTCTTGAATGGACCATTCTTTACTTTCTCATATAACGCATCACCATTAGCCTGTTCATTATCATAGAAACTTCCTGGATCCTTAAGGATGGTCTCTTCAATTAACAATGACATACCTGCCAAGTCATTCGTAGAAACCAGGTCCTTCCATTCGTACACAATATTTGTCTTAGGAAATCGAATAAACAGATACCAATAATTCGTATCGTCCGGAGCTGCCACCCAATTGATATTGCCTGTAAGCAATGGACTAAAACTTTGGTTAGAGTCACTAATATTAATTTTTTAATCGAGGTGTATGCTTAAATGAATCTAAAATATCTTTATAAATTGATTCCTTAAGCCATGTGGTGTTTATAAAAGCTTCTTCAGCAGGAAAAGAACTACTGATATTCGGAAAATCTTCCTTGTTCACTTCGTACTGAATCTGCATCATATCCAACACCGTAGTAACATTATCTAACTCTTCAATCTCTATATCAAACAAGAGTTGCTGCCGTAATCCGAACCGAACATATAACAACCCGAATTTCGAAATAGCCAACAATGTGTTTTGCAACTCTAGCGGAGGAATGATACCGCCTTTGAAGTTAATCTTGACAGTGTTAATGTTTCTCATGTTGAACGGTTTTGGTGTTAGGGTTACGAGCCAAAGCCCCTCTATCAAATATCCTAAATAAAGAGGCTAACAGGTGTTCACAAAGGATTAATTTAAATTTCTTTTACTTCAATTTGTCCATTTTTTTTTCACCGCAGAGATGCGGAGATGCAGAGTTACTCACCCCGCGCCTCCGCGTCTCTGCGGTAAAATGTATTTGTATCCTTTGTGAATTAGCATAAGCCGGTCCTATGGCAGCAGTACGAGAGTGGAATAAAAACTTCCCGCCTTCCCGGTTATCAAACCTATCCCTATTCCACCCATTTTGCACTTTCCAAAACTACCTACATGACCCATATCTGCAAAAATTGCAATCACCACTACAAAGGCAATTTCTGTAGCAACTGCGGACAAAAAGCAGATGTTGGCGTTTTCAGTTTCCATCATATTTTTCATGAAGCAATACATGCATTTACCCATGCCGACAAGGGCTTTCTGGTGCTATTAAAAAAACTGATAGTTTCTCCCGGAATTGTTGCCTATGAATATATCGTTGAAGGAAAACGCAAGAAATTCTTCAACCCTTTTACCTTCTTTGCATTAATTATTGCGATTTATGCCTTTGTCGAAAACAGGGAATTGAATATAAAAGAAGAGATTTTCCAGGTAAATAATGAATATGGGCATGTATTCAACTTTCTAAGCAAAGCATACTTATTATTATCAATTCCACTTTTGGCATTTATTATTTGGTTACTACACTATAAGAAATCAAAACTTCTTTATAGTGAGTACACTGTACTGTCCATGATTATAATTTCACAACTATCTATCTTTAACATATTGGTTAAAATCGGCAACTATTGTCTAACCTTATTTTTTCATTCAAGTAAAGGTCTTGATGAAAATATATTTTACCCGATCTTAATGGTTCTGATAATTACAACAACTGTTTTTCAATTCCATAAGAGATTGCATAAACAAAATCTTGCAAAAAGCTTTGTTTGTGGTATCGGATATATAGCTATTGAAATATCCCTATCAATGCTTACTATCTGGGCTTTCCTTCGCCACTTCAACGGATTAGGAATATTCTATATGTATGGAATAAATATCAGTGGCAATTAAAAAAACCAACCCTACCCACTGATTTTAGTAAATTTAGTTTCTGAAGAATTTCACAACATCCTATAATTCAATATCCCCCTTTACCCTCTCGAATAATAAAATCCATCTCCTCTGTAACAAAAAGCAATCCTTCCCGTCTTACCGGTAATTAGGTTTTAGTTTTAAGTGTAAGTTGTAAGTAATAAGTTGGAGTCCTAATCTTGAACCGAAACTCGTAACCCGCAACTATCATAAACACGGAATCCTAAATTGTATTGTCTGTTCCCCTACGCAATACTGCGGGGGCAAGTATTTTCAAATTCTCATCCCGACACGTCGGGACTCAAATTCTCAAATTTCTTTCCTTTGGAAAAAATAAACATCCCCTCCAAACTCGCCCTCTTCTCCGACTACTGGAACCCACGTATTGTAGGAGAATTAAATGGACAGCACGTAAAACTGGTTAAACTGAAAGGTGAATTTGTATGGCATCATCACGATAATGAAGATGAATTGTTCTTTGTCATCAGTGGTATCCTGAAAATGGAATTCCGTGACAAGACCGTTGAAATACACCCCAACGAATTCATTATTGTTCCTAAAGGAGTTGAACACCGTCCTGTAGCAGATAATGAGGTTTCCATTATGTTATTCGAACCAAATACCACTTTGAATACTGGAAATACCCGTGGGGAACTTACAAGAGATCAACTGGAAAAATTGATATAAATAAACAGGAATTATAGGGTTCCGACCACTAGTCCTAAAACCCCTAAATAATCCATTAACAAATGAATATAACAACCAAACCCGGCAATCTATCCGACTTAAAAGTCAATATAAAAATCAAGCTTGCTTCCTTATGGGCAGCAGTCATGTGTTGTTATATCTACGGCGATTATTTTTCCCTATATGTCCCAAAGCAAATCGAAAAATTCATAAATGTCAAAACATTGCTGGATGCTCCAGAAAAATTGCTGGGCGCCTCAATACTTATGGCTATCCCTTCTTTAATGATTTCTCCTGTCCATAGCACTAAAAGCATCCATCAACAGATGGCTGAATATCATTTTCGGAATTATCTATACAGCCATAATGGTACTTATAGCAACCACTTCGGGCGGCTCCTGGTGGATGTTCTATACATTCCTGGCGATATTGGAAAGTGTACTTACTTTGTTGATTGTTTGGAATGCGGTAAAATGGCCGAAGCAATTATGTGGAAATTTGAAAATTTGAAAAATTTGAAAATCAATGAGATAGACAGGATATTGAGTTCATGGCATCTCAAATTTTGTATTCATTTTCAAATTTTCATCCCCACGCTTCGGCCTAAATTTTCAAATTAATACAACGCCCCTCTCAACCATTCTTTTATGCTTGAAAAACTTCTCATCTCCTTCGAAATACATTCCCCTTCTGAAATCCAGGAGGCCTTTGATAATGGTATTTCACCAAATGATGTACACAACGGAAAACCTCTTATCAACAGCCTTATAGAAATGTATACCAGAGGTCCTCGTTTTAAGGAATGTATTAAAGTATTTGTAGACAATGGACAAAATCCTATTCATTTAATGGCACATTCACTCCATTAAAAGATGTTTCCTTACTTCATATCTGTGCAGAATATAATCATACAAATTGTGCTTCGATATTAGTAAACCATGGAGCAGATATAAATGCAATAGCAGGAATAGATGAAAATGGTTTTGGTGAACAAACCCCCATTTTCCATACCGTAAACCAGGATGCCAATAAGAGCCTGGATATGCTGAAATTCCTCTTAAATCATAAAGCCAATCTTGATATCACAGTAAAAGGATTGATATGGGGTAAAGGCTACGATTGGGAAACCTATATCCCTTCTGTAAATCCTATCAGCTATGCTATGATGGGTTTATTAAGGCAATTCCAGAGAACGGAAGAAGATATTTATGAAGTTGTTCAATTACTGATGAAAGCCAAATATGGAATAGATTATTCTCCGCGAAATATTCCTAATAAATATCTTATTGGGTAGTTTTTTTTACCGCAGAGACGCGGAGACGCAGAGCCCTCCGCGTCTCTGCGTCTCTGAATTTACTGTATTCGGCTGTTTAATTTCCACCCCACGCACTGCTGCGGGGGCAAGCATTTTCAAATTCTCAAATCTTCAAATTTTCAAATTACTTGCAGCAACCGCCCCACTCGTCCACGCATTCTGAAAATTAAACCCTCCCGTTACCCCATCCACATCCAATATCTCTCCCGCAAAATACAAGTTGGGTACTATCTTACTCATCATGGTATTAGGATCAACTTCTGATAAGGTTACACCTCCTGCAGTTACAAACTCGTCTTTGAAAGTAGTCTTGCCTTTTACAACAGCTTCCCAACCCGTTATATTCTTTATCAGTTTATTCTGCTCAGCAGATGGCAGGTCTGCCCAACGCCATTCTTCCTTGATACCCGATAACTTTAGTATATACTCCCATAACCTTGCAGGCAAACCGAAAGGATTCTTATTCGATATCTTTTGAGATGCGATACTAAATCGCAATTCACCTATGGCATCCCGAAGACTATTATCATTATACTCCGGAAGCCAGTTTACTATAGCGGTGAAATTCCAGTTTTTACTGGCCAGTTCTCTTGCACCCCAGGCACTGAGTTTTAATATAGCCGGGCCGCTTAGTCCCCAATGCGTAATCAGCAATGGTCCCTCGTCTGCCAATTTAGATCCGGCAATTTTTACCTTAGCCTTCTCTATTGAAATACCCATCAATTCGGTAATTGGATTTCCAGGTAAGTTGAAAGTAAATAGCGATGGAACAGGCTCCTGAATAGTATGTCCCAAAGCCTTGATCCAATCGAATTGAGAAAGTTTAGGAAAGCCACCACAGGCAATACAAACGAAATCGGCATGTATCACTTCGGAATTTGAAAAGCTGACTGAAAAGCCTTCCGAAGATGTTTCAATCTTTTCAACTGAACGGCTCATTAAGAACCGTACTCCATATTTCGTGGCTTCATTCAGTAAACAATCGATGATAGTTTGTGAACTATTAGTAACAGGGAACATCCTGCCATCAGGTTCTGTTTTTAATGCCACTCCCCTTTCCTGAAACCATTCGATAGTATCGGTAGTAAAAAAATAATGGAATGCCTTCTTAAGAAATCTTTCTCCCCGGGGATAGCGTTTAACCATCTCTCCAATTTCACGGCAATCATGCGTTACATTGCAGCGGCCACCACCGCTCACTTTGACTTTAGACAATAATTTAGTGGTTTTTTCAGCCACAATAACCTCCAGTCCCGGAACCTGCCTCGCTGCATTTACAGCACAGAAAACCCCGGCAGCACCACCACCTATTATCAGTAGTCTTTTTCCCGAATTTGAATTACCTTCCCTTTTCACCTTTATCCTTGAATTTAAAACGAAAGCTACGGTGTATCTATAAAATAGCCTGAAATTGCTCTATACTTTTTTGAAATACTTCGTTGGAACAGGTATGAAGATTTTCTGCCGGAAAATCGTCATCAATAAACCAGCATTAACTGGCATCAAAGGCCCTGTTATGCTGGCCTGCAATCACCCCAATTCCTTCCTTGATGCCATCATACTCGATGTTCTCTTCGACCAGCCTATTCATTCATTGGCCAGAGGAGATGCATTTGTACATCCCTTCGTTAATAAAATACTGAGATCGGTTAAAATCCTTCCCGTATACAGAACCAGTGAAGGGGTTGAAAACCTGTCCCACAATTATAAAACCTTTGCCTCTTGCGTGGAGATATTCAGGCAAAATGGACTTGTCCTTATTTTCAGTGAAGGTCTCTGTGAAAATGAATGGAAACTTCGCCCTTTGAAAAAAGGTACTGCCCGTCTCGCATTACAAAGCTGGCAAGAGAATATTCCTCTCAGAGTTTTACCTGTCGCCATTAACTATAGCTCATTCAGAAGATTTGGGAAAAATATCTATATAAATTTCGGAGATATCATAGAGAATAATGATTTGCCGGAAGGATTAAGTGAAGGACAAAAAGTACAGCAATTCAACGCTATCTTAAAGAAAGAACTGGAATCGGGGATATTTGTTATAGAAGATACAGACAGGAAAAGAATGGCTTCTTTACTCGAGGAAAAACCAAGCTTAATAGAAAATATAGCATTGGCTATTCCTGCTGCCCTTGGTTGGCTATTGCATTGGCCATTGTATACAACTATAACAACCGCAATAACACCAAAATATAAGAACACAGTCCACTATGATTCAATCCAGGTGGTATTGTTATTACTGACTTATCCCTTTTACCTTTTGTTATGTATCCTCGTGGCCTATGCGATTTTCTCAACATGGCATGTTCTCTGGTTATTATTGTTTTTTCCT
The DNA here is from genome assembly GCA_016721085.1 of Chitinophagaceae bacterium. Lineage (GTDB taxonomy): Bacteria > Bacteroidota > Bacteroidia > Chitinophagales > Chitinophagaceae > Endoryza. The sequence goes on from JADKJI010000062.1 coordinate 14,680, forward strand.
TTTACAGCCTGGGCATTCACCCGACTAAAACCCCAATTGGATCATCCTGGTGCTACTGCAGCCAATGTTTTCCATTAACTATAAAGAATTGATAAATGGCCCAATCGCTCACCAAGCAAGAACTCAAAAAGATACCTGTAATACCTTATGATAAGGTTCGTGATTACCTGCAAACCGGACATATATTTTTCAGTTCGGGTAGCTACGCATTTTCAGGGGCTATCCAAAAACTAACAAAAAGTGTATGGAGTCATGTAGCTATTGTTTATAAGGATGATGATCTGGGACGTATCCTTGTATTGGAGGCAGAACCCAATGTAGGCATCCGTCTTATTCCCTTATCCAAATACCTGAAAGATTATAAGGAAACAAGAAGACCTTATAAAGGCCAGATAGTGATTGCTCACTTAAAAGACATGCCTGAAAAACAACAATTGAATAAAGGCATCATATTCGGTTTGGATGAATTAGCTCGGCCCTACGATAACTGGGAAATCATACGCATCATGCTTCGCATCTTATTAAAGATCGGTAAGAAAGAAAAGAACCGTAACTATATCTGTTCTGAACTGGTGAGAGATGCCTATGCAAAATCTGGCATCGTTTTCAAGATGAACGACAGTTATATTAGTCCCCAGGAAATTTGGTGCGACGACCGGGTTGAAATGAAGTACAGGATTTTATAAGATTATGCTCCGGTAAAAAGGTTCGGGTTTGCTTTTTCAGCAGCTTCAATAATTGAATAATCTGAAAGAATATCTGCCTTTCCTTTTTTAACACATACATCGTGTTCGAAATGTACAGATGGCTTGCCGTCTTTAGTACGAACAGTCCAGCCATCTCTATCGGTAAACACATCCTTCTTTCCCATATTGATCATAGGTTCAATAGCGAGTACCAACCCTTCTTTCATCATAGGTCCACTTCCTCTTTTACCATAGTTCGGCACTTGTGGATCTTCGTGAAGGGACCTGCCTAACCCATGTCCAACTAATTCCCTAACCACACCATAACCATTCTTCTTCTCGCAGAAATCCTGTATGGCAAAAGAGATATCACCTATACGGTTACCTGCAATAGCGTTCTCGATGCCTTTATAAAGAGATTCTTTTGTGATATTGATCAACTTAATAGCTTCAGGTCCTGGATCACCAATGGCAAAGGTATAAGCATGATCTCCATGCCAGCCGTTGAGGATAACACCGATATCAATTGAGCAGATATCACCTTCCTTAAGCTCTGCTTTGTTTGGGAAACCATGTACTACTACATCGTTTACTGAAATACAGGAATTAAAAGGATAGCCATTGTAATTAAGAAATGAAGCAATGGCTCCATGGTCGCGGATAAATTCTCCAATGGTCTTATCAAGCGATAAGGTACTGATGCCTGGCTTTAGTTCAGCCGCAATAGTAGTGAGGGTTTTACTCACCAGCAAAGCGCTCTGGCGCATCAATTCGATTTCAGCTGCTGTTTTGTAGTAGATCATTCCTTTTGCTTCTCTGTTACTTTACAAAAGTACCCAGATTAATTAAAAAAACCTGACAACGACTTTAGAAGCAGTTGCCAGGTTCGTATAGTGTTTTTTCAATTTTCTTACATGGAAACAGGAGAAGAAGAATTCTGTCTTCCCTGGATTCTTCCACTCTTCATCAAACCATCGTACTGGCGCATCAGCAATTGTGTTTCAATTTGCTGAAGTGTATCCAATATAACACCCACCATAATCAGCAGTGATGTACCACCGAAGAAAGTAGAGAATGATTGTTGAACACCCAGACGTTGTGCGAAACCAGGAAGGATACCCACGAAGGCCAATAAAACGGCACCAGGCAATGTGATCCTATCCATGATAGCTCCGATATAATCAGCAGTTGGCTGACCAGGTTTCACACCAGGGATAAATCCATTGTTCCTCTTAAGGTCATCAGCAATCTGTTTAGGATTGAAGATAAGGGCTGTATAAAGGAAGGTGAAACCGATAACCATGATTGCATAGATCAACATGTACCAATAGTTACTGTGATCGTTGAATATCTTGGCTAAACCTTGTGTTGTTTCAAACTTGGCAATGAGTGTTGGCAGGAACATGATAGCCTGGGCAAAGATGATTGGCATTACACCTGCGCTGTTCACTTTTATTGGAAGGAACTGGCGGGCACCACCGAACTGGCGGTTTCCAACAATCTGTTTGGCATATTGAACAGGTATCTTACGAACACCCTGAATCAGGATGATTAAACCCATTATGATTCCAACAAGTATTGCAACCCTGATCACAAATAAGAGCAAACCACCACCACCAGAATACTTAGTTGTTACAGAGTTAAACTCTTGTACCAAAGATTCTGGTAAACGGGCTAAGATACCCACCATGATGATAACAGAGCTACCATTACCCAATCCTTTATCGGTGATACGCTCACCTAACCACATTACGAATAATGTACCTGCGGTAAGAACGATAGTTGTAGAAAGATAGAACCAGTCGTTATAAGATGTTATGATTGCTTCTTTATAACCTGGGCTGTTAAGATAGGCTACATAGGCGCTGGCCTGAAGTGCAGCCACGATAACAGTAAGGAAACGTGTGTACTGGTTGATTTTCTTACGACCGCTGTCTCCTTCCTTTTGCAATTTCTGGAAAGGTGGATACAGGATAGTCATCAGCTGCATGAAGATAGAAGCTGAGATATAAGGCATGATACCAAGAGCCAGGATAGATGCCTGAGAGAAGGCACCACCAGCAAAAGCATCAATCAATCCAAGGATACCTTCACCACCACCGCTACTTGGGAGTTTGTTAGGATCAATACCAGGAAGGGCGATATGAGTACCCAGCCTGTAGATAGCAATCAATAAAAGAGTAACGAGAATCTTACTTCTCAGTTCTTCGATACTCCAGATATTTTTCAGTGTTTGTATGAACTTTTTCACGGATTGCAGAAATTTTAGTGATAGCCTTAAACAAAAAAGACGCATTTTCATGCGTCTGCCAAATTACGCAAAATTACTTTACAATCTCTACTGTTCCGCCAGCAGCTTCGATAGCCAGTTTGGCTTTCTCGCTCACCGCGTTAACCCTGAAGTTGATCTTAGTCTTCAACTCGCCATTACCCAGGATCTTAACCAGGTCGGTACGAGCCAAAAGACCATTGATGAACAGTGTTTCAGGAGAGAAATCCTGTAATCCGTACTTTTCAATCAGTTGCTCTATTTGACCAAGGTTGAATACTTTGTACTCAACACGATTGTTATTCTTGAAACCACGTTTAGGCAAACGACGTTGAATTGGCATCTGACCACCTTCATGTGAACGTCTGTTCTTGAAACCGCTACGGCTCTGATGACCTTTATTACCTTTTGTAGATGTACCACCCTTACCGGATGCTTCACCACGACCTAATCTTTTCTCTTTTTTTGTAGCGCCTTTTGCGGGCCTGATTTCATGTAATTTCATAACTGTTGATTTTTACTTACGGGGAATCGCCCCTCGCATATTTAATTTGAAAATTTGGGAATTTGAAAATAAGGCCAAAATGCTATGCTAAGTTTTTAAAATCAGCACCTTTTCAAATTCTTAACCTATTCCCCTTATTAATTGAAAATTGCAATTAGAAAATTTGAAAATAAGGCTTAAAAGCTATGGTGTTAAGATTTTCAAATTAACACATTTTCAAATTTTCAAATTACTAAGCTTCTTCCACTTTCACCAGGTGCGTCACCTTACGTACCATACCCAGGATAGAAGGAGTAGCTTCTACTTCACGGCTGGAATTAGCCTTATTCAAACCAAGGGCAATCAGTGTTTGCTTCTGACGCTCAGGACGGTCGATAGGGCTTTTTACCAATGTTATTTTGATCTTTTTCATAACTTTTTTATTAAAGCATTAAGCATTAGGCTTTAGGCATTAGGCATTAGGCTTTAAGCCTGATTTACACTCCGCTAAAAACCTTCTTCAATTTAATACGACGTTGCTTAGCAACAGTGATTGGTTCACGTAACATAGCCAACGCTTTGAAAGTGGCTTTAACCACGTTATGAGGGTTAGCAGAACCTAATGATTTCGCTAATACGTCGGTAACACCTGCAGCTTCCAGAACAGAACGCATGCTACCTCCGGCGATAACTCCAGTACCATGAGCAGCTGGCTTTATCAATACTTTAGCAGCACCTTCTTTTGCCAGTTGATCATGAGGAACAGTTCCGTGCATGATAGGCACTTTAATCAGATTCTTCTTGGCATCTTCAATACCTTTTGTAATAGCTTCCTGAACCTCTTTGGCTTTTCCCAGTCCATGTCCAACCACACCTTGTCCATTACCTACTACCACCAGTGCGGAAAAGCTGAAGGCGCGACCACCTTTGGTAGTTTTCACTACGCGATTGATGGATACCACTTTCTCTTTCAGTTCCAGATCACCGGCTTTAACTCTGCTTAAATTAACTTTTGACATTATTACTGTTTGAAGTGTAAGTTTTGAAATTAGAATACCAATCCACCTTCACGAGCACCATCAGCCACACTCTTAACACGGCCATGGTACAAGTTACCACCACGGTCAAATACTACTGTAGTGATTCCGAGTTCTTTTGCTTTAAGGGCGATGGCAGCACCTACCATTTTGCTCTTTTGTACTTTAGGAGCTTTCTGTGCAGCGATATCCTTTTCACGGGATGAAGAAGCTGCCAGTGTAACACCATTGTCGTCATCTATCAATTGCGCATAGATTTCAGTGTTACTCCTGAATACAGAGAGTCTTGGTTTCTGAGCAGTTCCAGCTATCTTCTTACGAATGTTATAGCGGATCTTCTGCCTTCTTTCTAATTTAGTTGTCATTGCTCTTTATTTTATCTCCCGATTCTGCCGGGGTTGAGAATTTGAAAATTTGATGATTTGAGAATTTGAAAATTGACTCTCCCAGAGTGCCAGTGCTGAAATTTTCAAATCAGCACATTTTCAAATTTTCAAATTATTTGCCAGCTGCCTTACCAGCCTTCCTTCTAATATACTCACCAACATACTTAACACCCTTTCCTTTGTATGGCTCAGGCTTACGTAATCCACGGATCTTCGCAGCTACCTGTCCCAACAATTGCTTGTCGATACCTTCCAGGGAAATCTGTGGGTTCTGACCCTTTTCCTGTGCAGTAGCTACTTTCAGTTCTTTTGGAACTTCGAATATGATGTTGTGAGAAAATCCTAATGACAAATCGAGCAGGTTGCCAGTGTTTGATGCTTTGTAACCCACACCCACCAGCTCCAGGTTCTTCTTGTAACCTTCAGTTACACCTTTCACCAGGTTTGAAATGAGTGAACGATACAATCCATGCATAGCACGGTGGCGGATCTGATCAGTTGGACGAGTTACTTCTACATGGCCATCTTTCACTTCCACTTTGATATCGCGATCAACTGTTTCTGTCAGTTCACCTTTTGGTCCTTTTACAGTAACAACGTTTGTAGCGCTCACAGATACAGTGACACCAGCGGGGATTGTTACAGGCTTTTTACCTATCCGAGACATAATTAATGTGTTTTCTTTTTTTTAAATGCTTACTGACCGGTCAGCCTGTATAGGTTCGGCTTAATGTATCAGCAATGTCTTTTATCTTTTGTACATAAGGTTCCTAAAAACCCGGTACAATTAGTATATATAACAAAGTACCTCACCACCAACATTCTGCACCTTTGCTTGCTTGTCGGTCATTACACCTCTTGATGTACTGAGGATAGCTACACCCAAACCGTTCTTCACGCGTTTGAATTCAGCGGGACTAGCGTACTGGCGTAAACCAGGGCGGCTAACACGCTCGAGCGATTTGATAGCAGGTTCTTTACTTTGTGCGTCGTACTTCAAGGCGATCTTGATCACACCCTGTTTGCTATCATCTTCAAATTTGTACTTCAGGATATACCCCTGATCGTAGAGGATCTCCGTGATACGCTTTTTAAGATTAGAAGCAGGAATCTCCACAATACGGTGACCTGCCATCTGGGCATTACGAACTCGGGTCAGGAAGTCTGCTATAGGATCAGTTACCATTTTATAAATATTATCAGTTTTAAATTTTCGTGAGGCATCGTTTGTTGGAAGCTGTTACCCTTCCAGCAGGAGCCGTACTCACGTTTCACGACTCGCTTATCGGCTGTGCTTACCAGGATGCTTTACGTATACCTGGAATCTTACCGGCTAACGCCATGTCACGGAAAGTAACACGTGAAAGACCGAAATAGCGGATATATCCTTTTGGACGACCACTCAGCTGACAACGGTTCTTAAGACGCACTTTAGATGAATTCTTTGGTAATTCGTCCAATCCTTGCCAATCACCTGCTGCCTTAAGGGCTGCACGCTTTTCAGCATACTGGGCTACCATGCGCTCTCTTTTACGTTGTCTGGCTTTTACTGATTCTTTTGCCATATTGATTTAAAATTTCAAAGTGAAACCGGTAATTCGGTCCGATTAATTTTGATTGTCCTCTTTTTTGTTATTGCGGAAAGGCATTCCTAACTCTTTCAACAGCTCGTATGCCTCTTCGTTTGTATTGGCTGTAGTCACAAATGTGATGTCCATACCAGTGATCTTGTTCACCTTGTCGATATCGATCTCAGGGAAAATGATCTGCTCAGTAACACCCAGGGTATAGTTACCACGGCCGTCAAAAGCTTTCTCATTTACACCTTTGAAGTCACGTACACGTGGAAGTGCAGTGGCGATAAGGCGATCCAGGAATTCATACATCTTAACACCACGGAGTGTTACACGAGCTCCGATGGGCATATTCTTACGAAGTTTGAAGTTGGAGATATCCTTCTTCGACATCGTAGCCACTGCTTTCTGACCAGTGATCTGAGTTAATTCATCCAATGCGATATCGATAAGTTTCTTATCTGATACGGCGCCATTAACACCGCGATTCAAACAGATCTTCTCGAGACGTGGTACTTCCATGATGCTGCCGTAGTTGAAACGCTTCATCAAACTTGGTACTACTTCTTTTTCGTACTTGGCGACTAACCGGGGAGAATATTTCGTTGTACTCATTTTTCTATGCTTGGTGCGAAATGCTTAGGGCCTAATGCCTAAAGCCTAACGCTGTTAACTATTCATTTTCCTTTTCTGCCTTTGTACCTTTTGCATTTAGCATTAGGCTTTAGGCCTTAAGCCTTAGGCTTAAATTATTTAATCGCTTCGCCAGACTTCTTAGCTACACGAACCAGCTTACCGTTCTCACGGGTACGCTTTACTTTACTGCCAGCACCTGTCTTGGCGTCGAACAGCATAACATTACTGATGTGAATCTTAGCTTCCTTCTTAACAATACCACCCTGGGTATTCTTAGCAGAAGGCTTGGTATGTTTGGAAATGATATTCACACCCTCAACCAGCACACGGCTTTCATCTGGAAATACATCCAGCACCTTGCGGGCTTTCTTTGGGTCCTTATCATCACCAGCGATTACCACTACGGAATCACCTTTCTTAATGTTGAACTTTGGTTTGAATCTGTTGCTCATTTTTTATGCTTAGTGCGGAATGCTGAAGGCCCAATGCCTAAAGCCTAACGCTGTTTAACTATTCAAAAGACTTTCTACTTTTCAGCAGCCCCTGGGCTTTAGGCCCTAGGCTTTAAGCTTTAGAGTACTTCAGGCGCCAAAGAGATAATCTTCATATATCCCTTATCACGAAGTTCCCTGGCTACTGGCCCGAAAATACGGGTACCACGAGGTTCATCACTGGTGTTCAGTAATACCACGGCGTTATCATCGAAACGGATATATGATCCGTCTTTACGGCGTAACTTATTCTTGGTACGAACAATAACGGCTTTGGTTACAGTTCCTTTCTTGATACCACCAGCAGGGATGGCATCCTTTACAGTAACTACAATCTTGTCACCGATCTTGGCGTAATCCTGACCACTGTTTCCCAACACACGGATACAAAGAACTTCTTTGGCACCGCTGTTATCAGCTACGTTCAATCTGCTTTCTTGCTGAATCATTTTTTTAAGCTTTGAGCTAGCAGTTTATCACTACTAACAATTAAAAACTTTTTTTTCTATCTAAACTTAGGTCCCGAAACTATCGCTTCAGTCACCGTAGCTTTAATTACTTGGCTTTTTCTACCACTTCCACCAGGCGCCAACGCTTGGTTTTGCTTAATGGACGTGTCTCCATGATACGAACTACGTCACCGATGGTGCACTCGTCCTTCTCATCATGAGCGTGGAACTTCGTTGTTTTCTTAACGAACTTTCCGTAGATAGGGTGTTTTACTTTTCTTTCAACAGCAACGGTGATAGTCTTAGCCATCTTGTTACTGGTTACAACCCCTGTTCTTGTTTTTCGCAAATTTCTTTCAAGCATTTTATTCAGCTTTTGCTTTAACTGACCGTTTCTATCCGGTCTTAATTGTTTTTACTGTTTCCTCACTATTCCTCTCTACACTTATTTACGACTCTGCAACACCGTTTTCAGGCGAGCGAGATCTTTACGAAGGTCACGAATGCTCATTGGATTCTCCAATGGAGAAATAGCATGGGCAAATTCCAGTTTCTTGAGACGTTGCTCATCTTCCTGGATCCGGGCTTTCAAATCAACCTCGGTCATTTCCTTAATACTCTTTACAAAATCAATACGCTTTGACATCTTATTTCGATTTTGGTAGTTTGTGCTTATGCTGCGAAATCAGGACGCACAATGAATTTAGTTTTGATCGGCAATTTCTGTGCAGCCAGTTCCAGGGCTTCCTTAGCGATTGCTAATGACACACCATCTGCTTCGAAGATGATACGTCCTGGTTCCACAACTGCTGCCCAGAATTCAGGGTTACCTTTACCTTTACCCATCCTCACCTCTTGTGGCTTACGGGTAATTGGCTTGTCGGGGAATACACGGATCCACACATTACCTTCTCTTTTCATAGCACGGGTAAGCGCTTGACGGGCTGCTTCAATCTGACGGTTGGTCAACCATATTGGCTCCATAGCTTTGAGGGCAAAAGAACCAAAAGCAATACTCGATCCGCGTTTGGCGACTTCACGAATACGTCCCTTCTGAGCTTTCCTGTGTTTCGATCTTTTCGGCTGTAACATATTTTTGAACTTTTATCATGGAGCCTTCGGGTTTTATCCCTGAACTCCTTTTTAAATGCTATTATTTACTCACCCTTCTCCCGTTAAGGAACCAGGCTTTTTATTAGTTCCTGCGTGGAGCACCACCACCTGGTCTGCCGCCACCTGCGTTTCCGCCACCACGACGGTCACCACCGGCACCACCACCTCTTCTTTCTCCACCACCGCCACCGCGACGATCGTCACGACGATCACGGGTATCTGGTGCACTTGGACGTCTGTCGTTTGCAGCTCCTGCTTCCTTACCACCTACGAAGTTTGGATTCAGGTCACGCTTTCCAAGTACTTCACCTTTACAGATCCATACTTTGATACCGATCTTACCGTAAACAGTAAGCGCGAATACGTTAGCGTAGTCAATATCCATACGCAGGGTATGCAATGGAGTACGACCTTGTTTGATCTCTTCAGTACGGGCAATTTCAGCACCACCTAAACGACCAGCTACTTTAATCTTGATTCCTTCAGCACCCATACGGAGAGCAGAAGCAATCGCCATTTTCACAGCTCTTTTATAGTTGATACGATTTTCAATCTGACGGGCAATGGTATCACCTACAATCATCGCATCCAGTTCAGGACGACGAATCTCAAGAATGTTGATCTGAACATCTTCCTTACCGGTAAGCTTCTTCAACTCTTCCTTGATACGATCTACCTCGCCACCACCTTTACCGATGATGATACCAGGCTTTGATGTGTGAATGGTAACAATCAATTTATTGAGTGTGCGCTCAATAACGATTTTGGAAATGCCACCCTTATTGATACGGGCATTCAGGTAATTCCTGATCTTATGATCCTCGATCAATTTCACCGCGAAATCTCTCTTATTACCATACCAGTTAGATTCCCATCCGCGGATGATTCCTAACCTGGCACCAATTGGATTTGTTTTCTGACCCATATTATGGTTTAAAAATTATTATCAATTAGTTTTTAACATCAACAATTAACGTAACGTGGTTGCTGCGCTTACGTACGCGATACGCACGACCTTGTGGAGCGGGCAACATTCTCTTGATAGAACGTGCACCATCTACAAACAACGTCTTAACAACTAATCCGGCATCTGCTGCACTCTTGCCTTCATTCTTCTGCTCCCAGTTGTTGATAGCGCTCTTCAATAACTTGAACAGCGGCATCGCTGAGTGCTGAGGATGATGCTCGAGTAAGGCTAATGCTTTCTCAACACCAATACCACGAATCTCGTCTGCAAGCAAACGCATTCTGCGGGGTGACGTCGGATAATTCTTGAGTTTAGCTACTGCTTCCATATTTCTTAAATTTCAAGTCTTTTTGTCCAAGCTCCGGAATCTGACTCCAGACTCCCGACTCCAGACTACTGACTAGTTAGTTATGCTACTTTTTTACTTGAGTGTCCTTTAAACATGCGGGTTGGAGCAAACTCTCCTAACTTATGTCCCACCATGAATTCCGTTACATACACAGGAATGAACTTGTTCCCGTTATGAACTGCAAAAGTGTGTCCTACAAAATCAGGTGTTATCGTAGAACGACGGCTCCAGGTTTTGATTACCCCTCTTTTGCTTTTGCCTTCGTTAATCGCCAGAACTTTTTGCTCCAGTTTGGCAGCTACATAAGGACCTTTTTTAATTGAACGAGCCATGTTAATTCGTTAATTTGAAAATTTGAAAATTCGAAAATTACTTAGCTAATTTTTTACCGTCTTTACGTTGGATAATCAGCTTATCGCTTCCCTTTCCTCTTGTTCTTGTCTTCTCACCTTTAGCGTATTTACCAGTACGGCTTCTTGGGTGACCACCTGAAGATTTACCTTCACCACCACCCATCGGGTGATCTACTGGGTTCATCGCAACACCACGGTTACGTGGGCGGATACCTTTCCAGCGGTTAACACCGGCCTTACCAGCCATTTCAAGGTTGTGATCGCTATTGCTAACTACTCCAACAGTAGCTACGCAATTGATCAATATCTTTCTCAATTCACCGCTTGGCATTTTCAATACGGCGTATTTCTCTTCTTTGTTAGTCAGCTGAGCAGAAGTACCGGCGCTGCGAACCAGCTTACCACCTTGTCCAGGCTGCATTTCAATGTTGTGGATATTAGTACCCAATGGCATGAACTTCATTTGAAGTGCATTTCCTACTTCAGGAGCTACATCGTCACCAGCAATAACGGTACCACCTACCTGAAGACCTTGTGGGGCCAGGATGTACTTCTTTTCACCATCTGCATAGTTCAGCAGGGCGATGAAAGCGGTACGGTTTGGATCGTATTCAATAGTTGCTACAGTAGCAGGGATATTCTTCTTGTTACGCTTGAAATCGATGATACGGTACATCTTCTTGTTACCACCACCTATGTAGCGCATAGAACGACGACCTTGTGCGTTACGGCCACCAGTTCCTGATGTGCTTTCCAACAAACTCTTTTCAGGAGTATCGGAAGTGATTTCAGCATAGGCATTACCAATTCTCCAGCGTGTACCGGCGGTCATTGGTTTATATTTCTTCAGTGCCATTGTTGTGTGTTATACGTTTTTAAAAAATTTGTCAATGCTTTGCGGCGTTTGACGCGCCATTCTTATTTGTTGTTGGGATTAGATATTGCCATAAAGGTCAATAGCCTCACCTTCCGCTACGGTTACATAAGCTTTCTTATAAGCTGGTTTCATACCAGTGATGAAACCGGCTTTAGTGAAACGGCTTTTGCTTTTTCCTGGAACCACTACGGTATTCACATCTATCACGCTTACACCATAGAAATCTTCAACAGCTTTCTTCACTTCCAGTTTGTTGGCCTTACGGGCAACACGGAAAGCGTAGGTGCGACGGGCATCCGTGAGCTTATTGCTCTTCTCGGAAACGATGGGTTTTATCAGAACTTCAGAGAGTTTCATCTCTTAAAAATTTAAACGTTGATTAATTAGCGCTTACTTCTTTTACATCTTCTGCAATGGTGTTAACAGTAGATTCTGTTATTACCACAACATCGGCGTTTACGATATCGTAAGTGTTCATGTCAGTGAACTGGTAACCTTGCACATTTGGCAGGTTACGGAAGCTCAGGTGCAGGTTTTCGTTCTCTTCAGGAGCCAGGAACAAAACTTTCTTGTTATCTGCATTCAGAGCTTTCAGTACGCTGATGAAATCCTTTGTTTTTGGAGTGGCGATCTTCAGATCTTCCACAACCAGCAGATTATTTTCTTTCACTTTATAAGAAAGGGCAGAAACCTTTGCAAGGCCTTTCACTTTCGCATTCAGTTTGAAATCATAATCGCGTGGTTTTGGTCCGAATACTGTACCACCACCTTTATACAAAGGGTTACGGAGGTTACCCTTACGGGCGCCACCAGTACCTTTTTGGCGATGCAGCTTCTTGCTGGAACCTTTAACCTCCATACGGGTTTTCACTTTATGTGTACCCTGGCGCTGTGCAGCACGAAACTGCTTAACAGCGAGGTAAATAACGTGGTCGTTAGGTTCGATGCCAAAAATCTCTTCTGGCAATTCTACTGTGCGACCTGTCTTTTTACCATTTATATCTAAAACATCTACTTGCATGATGATTCAATTATGAGTTGATTACTTCTGGATATATACAATAGAACCGATGTGACCAGGAACATTCCCGCTCACCAATATGTAATTCTTCTCAGCGAAGATTTTAACCACTTTCAGGCTTTTCACCTTTACGCGGTCACCGCCCATACGGCCGGCCATACGCATACCTTTCATTACACGGGAAGCATCGGATGAGTTACCCAATGAACCTGGAGCACGCTGACGGTCGTGCTGACCGTGCGATTGTCCACCCACACCATGGAATCCATGACGTTTAACGACACCCTGGAAACCTTTACCCTTAGAAGTTCCTACTACATCAACTTTCTCACCTTCGGTGAAAATGTCAACAGTAATAGCATCTCCAAGAGCTTTCTCCATGGTAGCGTCGCGGAATTCTGTAACAAACTTTTTAGCGGGAGTATTTGCCTTAGCGTAGTGATTTTTTTCAGCAGCGAGAGTGTGCTTTTCTTTCTTATCACCAAATCCAATCTGAAGGGCATTGTAGCCGTCAGTTTCTGTAGTCTTAACCTGAGTAACAATACATGGACCAGCTTCAATGATGGTACAAGCAGTTTGCTTGCCATCGGAACTGAAGATGCTGGTCATCCCAATTTTTTTACCAATAATGCCTTTCATCGTATTTACAGTTTGTGCCCTGTAAGGTTGAAGAGACAGGTCCGATGAAAGATGGTCGGAACTTCAATCCCCGTTTGCTGTTGACCTTTTCCTTTGTGCCGGTGAAGCGCGATGCCTCATTCGTCTCAGAAGTACCAACAGTAAACTAACCTCGAAGGGCTAGTTCATATTTAAAATTGTTTAAATATCGCCGCATTTTAAGCGGCACTTAACTCAGCGCTGTTTTATCGATTCGCTTTTGGCGAAAAGAGTTTACAGATAAGTTGTTAAAGAGCTTCTATATAAAAAACCCTGCCCACAGCTTCCGCCGCTTTTGCAGGGTAATTCGTCATGCTTTGATTTCCACTTCCACACCGCTGGGAAGATCCAGCTTACTCAGCGCATCCACTGTACGACTTGAAGACGTGTAGATATCCAATAAGCGCTTATGAGTGCTTAACTGGAACTGCTCACGGCTCTTCTTGTTCACGTGGGGCGAACGCAATACAGTAAATATTTTCTTACGCGTAGGTAAAGGAATTGGACCTGTTACTACGGCACCAGTGCTGCGCACGGTTTTTACGATCTTCTCGGCAGACTTGTCTACCAGATTATGATCGTAAGACTGTAATTTTATTCTAATTCGCTGAGACATACATCAAAACCCACTTTTTCGAATGGGGATGCAAAGGTAAGGGATAACGCAATTGGTACAAAAGAAATGGGAAAGAATTTTTAAGAAAATTGCAGTTATACAGCGAATCCCAACGCCTAAACAAAAGTGGGTGTAAAATACAACTGAAAATCAATTAGATACGTACCTATTCCATGCTCAACTACATGTGAAACTATCCTATAGTCCAGCGCTCATTTCTACCAAAATCTGCTTTTTGTTAGGCTCAAAAACCTGTTCCTGGAAATTTAATACTCAATTCTCCTCCTCCCCCTACTTCCCTACTTCCCTACTTTCCTACTACCTAACTCCCCTACTTCCCTACTCCTCCTCAAAACATCCCATTCTCATTCACCCCATCTTCCGGCACCGCTTGTCCAAAATCCCATAACTCCATAATCTTACCCACTTCAAATCTGAATATATGAATCAGTGCCACTCCAGGATGATCGGGCTTAAGTTTAACATGTGAATGTATCGCTACCAGGTTGCCATCCTCCAAAACGTGCTTAATATCCAGTGTCTTTAAAGGATACTTTTTGGCGTTCTCTTCCATGGCTACCATCAGGGTTTCAGGGTCTGCTTTGAAAAACACATTATGATGCTTGAATCCAATGGCAACATACTTGCTGAAAGCAATCCTTGAATATCCCTTTGAAGAAAGTTTCAAAAAATCGAGAGCCATGTCTTTATAACCTGAAGATTCCATTGTGGGGAGTTTTTCTGGTATACAAGGTAGAAAGATTATGGAAATTGTTCTTCAAGATGCTTTTTAACCGCAGAGACGCGGAGACGCAGGGGCATTCCTCTGCGTCTCCGCGTCTCTGCGGTTAAAAGTATTTATTTAAGCAGTTCATCTACTTTATCCTTTAACTCCTTTCCACTAAGATTCTTACTAATGATTATCCCATTCCTGTCAATAAGGTAATTCGTTGGATACCCTGTTACGCCATACATCAACGCCGCCCTGTTCTTATCTCCTCTCAAATCGCTAACATTTATCCATGTCAATCCATCTTCCTTAATTGCTTTTAGCCACCAATCTTTTCTCGTATCGGCAGCTACACCGAATATTTCGAATCCTTTCTCCTTATACTTAGCATACAGCTTTACTAATTCCGGGTTCGATTCCCGACAGGGACCGCACCATGAACCCCAGAAGTCAAGTAATATCAACTTCCCCTTGAAATCGGACAGACTTACCATCTTACCACTAGCATCCATCTGGGAGAAGTCTACAAATGGTTCACCAATTTTAATATTCCTGTTTAATTCGATAAACTCTTTAACCTGCTTACCATAATAATTATTCTGTACATCGGCATCAAGACCGGAATACAAATCAGTAATTGTTTGTTTACCCCATGAAGAAGAATAGACATTCAGTATATAGGCGCTTATGAAAGATTTTGGATAAGTTCTGATATACTCTTTTTCTCTTTCCTGATTATCCTCATATCCTTTACAAAAGGCTATATACTCGTCGTATTGTTTCTGTATGTTTCCACCTTTAATAGCAGCTTCTCTGAATTTTCCTTTAGCAGCCACTATGGAAATTTTCTCATTCTCCAGCCAAAAGCTGACGCGATCACTATAATCTCTTGTATGTAAGGAAGATTGTTGCGCAGAAGAATTCAATTTACCCTTGAAGTAAAATCGCCCTTTCTTAATAATTGTGGAATCGATATCATCATAACTTCCTTTTGAAATATCTGCAAGGAATAAGACTGTATTATCCGGGTAACCAGTAATAGTTCCCTCGATACTATACCCTTTTGGTGCTTCCAAAAAAGATAAGTTACAATAGAGAAGCAATGAAAATGAAATAAGCTTTAAGAAAGAAGGCATAAGGTTGATGTTTGATTTTATTACTGCTATCCCAAATATAAGAAGGATTCAATAATCATACGAATAATTTCGTAGACAATAAAGTTCATTGAACTGTCATATGCTTTTTTAATGCTTTACAGGTTTTCTCATACAAACACTCAAATCAACTCCTATATATTGTCCATAGTTAGGGATTATAGTGTAGCCCAATTTTTTGTAAAGACTCACTGCTGGATCCATCGTCTTTGCTGTTTCAAGAACAGTAAATTGAAAACCTTCCTCAGCCGCCCAATTTTCCAACTCTGCTAATACGATACTGGCAATCCCTTTTCCTCTGTATTCTGGAAGCACGAACATGCGCTTGATTTCTGCAGATTCTTCATCATATTTCTTAAAGGCACCACATGCAACAGGTTTATCATCATCATAAAAAAGTACAACATGGTGGATATCATGCAATTTGTTGTGAGATGAGAAGAAGGCATCCTGTTCGCCGTTAATGCCAGATAGATAGCGATCTAAATGCTCCACCAAAGAATGGAAGTCCTTGTCTGTTCCGTTTGTTCGAATTAGTTCAGCCATAAATTTTGTGTTTTACAAATCGAGATGTCATCTCCCGGGATGACTTCCTCCAGGATGACTTCCCAGGTTGACATCTCCCGGGATGTCAACCTGGGAGATGTCAACCTCCAGGAAAAACACCCCTCCCCAACCGTTTTTCCCTCACTCTTTTCTGGTGGAATCACCACCCCTAAACAACCTATATAAAAGATAAATCACCAACAACAGTATTAAAACCGCCATCACAACCGGTATCAGAAAACTCATCGCCACTCCCCCAATAGCCGCCGCATTCTCACCCGTAGCAACTACCGCATTCCCTGTGCCTGCTGTTGTCTTGGTGGTAAACAAGCGAAGTATCCCCGTGCCTAATTGTAATGTTCCCGCCGTTGCTCCACCCGCCAGCAAGGCCATCCCCCACCTTAATAATCCTTGATCAGGATCTATTGGCAAAATAGAAGATGCTAATACTGTACCGGCTAATACCGATAAAGGAGTGGCAATGGTATCAAGCAGATTATCCACCACAGGAATATAATACGCCAATACTTCCATCACTGCTGCTGTTGCAAAACATATCAATGCCGGCAAAGTAGCCATCCATGAAGAGGCAGGTGATAACTCATACCAATGGAAATATCCCGCAGCTGAGGCGGCTAATAACGGTATGAATACCCGAAAACCACAACAGGCACTTAATGCAATACCCAAAGCAACAGAACTGATTATCGAAACATCAAAAGGCATAATTGAATTTAGTGAAAAATGATAAAGGGCTGATGATATCAGCCCTTTAATTTATGAAGAATACTATTTGTTCATTATTAGAATCCTTTCTTTCCAGCATCGCTACTGGCACCAGTTGCTCTTGCACCCGGAGGACAATTCGTCCTTAGGTATTGAGTGAATAAGCCTGCAAGATGCGCACTGGTTCCAGCACCTTCAGAAATACCATGGCTGCGGTTTGGATAACTCATCATCTGGAACTGCTTACCATATTTCACGAGTTCGTTTACCAGCATATCGTTGTTATTATAATGCACATTATCATCACCAGTGCCATGAATATAAAGCAGGTTACCTCTCAGATTCTTTGCATAGGTGATTGGAGATCCCTTCACGAAATCCTGACGATTCTCCTGTGGCAATCCCATATATCTTTCCTGATAGATATTATCATATGTAAGCTGATTACCTACTGCAGCCACAGCAATACCTGTCTTGTATAAATCCGGATACTGGAACATCAGGTTCAATGTAGCTGATCCACCACCGCTCCATCCCCATACTGCAATGCGGCTTGTATCTACATACGACCATTTGAAGATTTCTTTTGCTGCCAATGCCTGGTCGCGGATATTGATGATTCCGATATTCCTATAAACAACTTTTCTCCAGGCACGACCTTTTGGTACAGGTGTACCTCTGTTGTCTATGGAAATATAGATATACCCGTCTTTTGCCAGATTACCTTGATAAGGTGCACTGCGTTCTACACCGTACAGGTCTTTTACATTCTGTCCCCACGGTTCTGTATAAACGTAGAATAATACCGGATACTTTTTAGTGGAATCAAAATTATCTGGCAGTACTTTCCAGGCATCCATTTCTACTCCTTCAGATGTGGTAACCTTGAAGAAACTCACATTCGATTTACTCTTATCTGCTTTGGCAACTGCTTCATTCACTTTTGCATCTCCAATGGGTGAATGATCTGGTAATGATACCATTTCACTGGCACCAGGGGTGTAATAGTTAGAGAATCGGTGTTGCGCAAACTTTCCAGTAGGTGATACATCATAATCATGAGTACCATTCTGATTAGCTGGAGAAACGCGTTCTGCCTTTCCTTTACCATCCAACTTCGTACGATACAGATATTGCTGTGTGGCATTATCGGGAGAAGCATGGAAATACAACCATCCACCTTTTTCATCAATAGCAGAAATCTCCATTACATCGTAATTGCCATTTGTAATCAATGTTTCCTTTTTGCCATCGCGACTTACACGATACAAATGACGCCATCCGTCTTTTTCACTCGCCCATAAAAATTCCTTTCCACCATTCAGCCAATCCCAGCCACCCATTATATAATCATTATCCCAAAGTGGTGTGATATCAATCCAGGCAGAATCCTTTTCAGTATAAATAGCTTTTGAAGCACCAGTGGCCACATTGCAAAGCATCAATTCGCTTTCATTCTGTTTTCTGTTGAGGTGCTGGATGATGAGTTCATTACTATTACCTGCCCATTCCATACGGGGAACATAACTCTGCAAAACTGGATCAGTAGGAATATTCATCCATTTAGTACTTGCGGATGTAATGTCTACCACACCTATCTTGAATGGTGATGGTGCTTCTCCTGCAATTGGATATTCAACAGGAACTGCTACTGGATAAATCGAATCCGTATTATTAATCATCAGGTAATCTTTGGTAGTACGGGCATCGATCTGCCAGAAAGCGATCTGCTTGCTATCAGGGCTCCAGCGAAATCCGTCTCTGCAGAAGAACTCTTCTTCATAAGCCCAATCGAACGTGCCATTGATCATTTTTCGGTTGCCATCAGTAGTTAGTTGTTTGACTGTGCCCGAAGCCAGATCTTCCACATAAAGATTGTAGTCACTTACATAAGCCACTTTCGTTGCATCTGGAGAAAACTTAGCAAACATCAGGGAAGAAACCGGACGACCAACACCTACTTGTTTCAATGTATTTGCTACTTTATCAAAAACCCAATAATCTCCACGGGTATCCATACGCCAAACTCTTTTGGAATTGGTATATACCAACACTTTATTGGCATCTGCTGAGAAGGAAAAACTGCGAACGGCTAAGTTCTTTGTTTGTCCTGCAGGTGTTAATTGTTGTTTGCTCACTAAAACTGTCTTGGTATTGGCAGGTAATGTGTACATCACAATATCTCCTGCTTCAGAACGGTAATAACCGGTTCCGTCGGGTGTCCATTTAATACCCTGGGCAGATACTCCAATCTGGAAAGCCAATAGCACTACAACGAAAAGAATTTTTCTCATAACTGTGTAATTAGTGGCAGAAAGTTATTGAATTTATTGGTCAGGGAAAGAGAAAAATGAGGAACGGGAAAGCGGTAGGTCGGAAAAGTATTTTTTTAGTTTTTTTTCACGCAAAGGCGCAAAGAAATGGTTTATATGGTTAACCTCTAATTATAATTTAAGGCGCAATGAATACAAATACAATTAACCGCAGAGGCGCAGAGACGCAGAGGTGTATTCCTCCGCGTCTCTGCGCCTCTGCGGTAAAATATGATTGTATTTGCAACTCCTAGGAAAGAAAAAAACTTCCTCCCTTCCCGGTTATCCACTTTACCAATAAAAAAGCCCCGTCTCTCAACGGGGCTCTATATAATCATTAGATTACTTTATTATCCTTCAACCTTTGTCTTACCCTTCACCTTCGCAATCACCTCTTCAGCGATATTGTTTGGTGCTGGTGAGTAATGGCTGAACTCCATGGTAGATGTTGCACGACCAGAAGACAAGCTTCTAAGCTGTGTTACATATCCGAACATTTCGCTCAATGGAACTTTGGCTTTGATAACCTGAGCACCAGCGCGACTGTCCATACCTTCAAGCATACCACGACGACGGTTCAAGTCACCAGTAACATCACCCATGTATTGTTCTGGAGTGATTACTTCCACTTTCATGATTGGTTCGAGCAATGTTGGTTTCGCTTTACGAGCCGCTTCGCGGAAACCGCCACGGGCACATAATTCGAAAGACATAGAGTCAGAGTCAACCTGGTGGAAGCTACCATCAAACACACGTACTTTCATGTGCTCTACTGGATAGCTGGCCAGAACACCATTTGTCATAGCTTGTTCGAAACCTTTCTGGATAGCTGGAATGAATTCACGTGGGATAGATCCTCCGAAAATATCATTCACGAACTGGTAACCTTTACCTGGATTCTCTTTCAGCCATTCTTCATCGGCAGGTCCGAGTTCAAACACGATATCAGCGAATTTACCGCGACCACCGGTTTGTTTCTTCAGAACTTCTCTATGTTCAACTTTAGCTTTGAATGCTTCTTTGTAAGCCACCATCGGAGCACCTTGGTTAACTTCCACTTTGAACTCACGACGCATACGGTCGATGATGATTTCAAGGTGAAGCTCACCCATACCACGAAGGATTGTTTGTCCGGTATCCTCATCTGTGTTTACACGCAGTGTTGGATCTTCTTCAACCAGCTTACCGATTGCCATACCCATTTTATCAACGTCGGCCTGTGTTTTTGGCTCAACAGCGATAGCGATTACAGGCTCAGGGATGAACATGTTCTCGAGGGTGATTGGATAATCTTCATGACAAAGAGTATCTCCGGTTTTGATTTCTTTGAAACCTACAGCCGCACCGATATCACCAGCTTCGATGAAATCGATAGGGTTCTGTTTGTTCGCGAACATCTTCATGATACGGCTGATACGCTCTTTCTTACCACTTCTTACGTTCAATACATAAGAACCGGCATCGAGGTGACCAGAATATACCCGGAAGAAAGCCAGACGACCTACGAAAGGATCGGTCATGATCTTAAATGCCAGGGCAGCGAATGGTTCCTTAGGATCAGGATGACGTACCAGTTCTTCACCGGTAGAAGGATCTGTTCCCTTAGTAGATTCGATATCCATTGGAGAAGGCAGGTAACGACAAACAGCATCAAGTGCAGTTTGTACACCTTTATTCTTGAATGAAGAACCGCACATCATTGGAACGATGCTAAGATCGATGGTAGCCTTACGGATAGCATCGTGCATTTCATCTTCAGTGATAGAGTTTGGATCTTCGAAGAATTTCTCCATCAGTTTGTCATCATATTCAGCAACGGCTTCAACCAGTTGAGCTCTCCACTCATTGGCTTCTTCCACCATATCTTCAGGAACTGGAATCTCATCGAAAGTCATTCCTTCTGTTTCCATATGCCAGATGATACCTTTCATTTTGATAAGGTCCACCACGCCTTTGAAATCATCTTCAGCGCCGATAGGTAACTGTAAAGGAACGGCTTTAGAACCGAGCATCTCTTTCACTTGCTTCACTACATTGAGGAAGTCGGCACCGCTACGGTCCATCTTGTTTACGAAACCGATACGTGGTACATTGTAACGGTTTGCCTGACGCCAAACTGTTTCACTTTGGGGCTCAACACCATCCACAGCCGAAAACAGGGCAATCAGTCCATCGAGTACACGCATAGAACGTTCAACTTCTACAGTGAAGTCCACGTGACCTGGAGTATCGATGATATTGAAATAATATTTCTTAGTGTTATCAGTTACTTTACCCAATACAGTTGGGAAATTCCACTGACAGCTAACCGCAGCAGAAGTGATTGTGATACCTCTTTCTTTCTCTTGCTCCATCCAGTCGGTGGTAGCAGCTCCATCGTGCACCTCTCCAATTTTATGGATCATACCGGTGTAACGGAGGATACGCTCCGTAGTGGTGGTTTTGCCGGCATCGATATGCGCCGCAATACCGAAGTTTCTTTGAAATCTTAAGTCTGCCATGATTATTGTTATTGATATTTTTTTGATTCCTTTTCCAACGTACTGATGCTCTAACCGTTGTGACTGTATTTTGTTCAAATTCAGCGGGCTTGGGCACCACCGTCAAATTAGGTGCGCAAAGGTAAATAATTTCTGCGCAACTTCTACGAAAGCGGCTCGGTTAATTTTAGATGTGGAAAAGAGGGGAAAAAGAAAAGTCCCGCCGGTTGGCAGGACTTTCCTATATGATTTTCTGAACACTTATACACGGAAGTGAGCGAAGGCCTTATTGGCTTCAGCCATACGGTGGGTATCTTCTTTCTTTTTGAAAGCGGCACCTTCACCTTTAGCTGCAGAAACGATTTCGTTAGCCAGCTTTTCAGCCATGCTACGGCCGTTTCTTTCGCGGCTGTACTTGATTAACCATTTCATACTCAATGAAATCTTTCTTTCTGCACGTACTTCAGCAGGAATCTGGAAGGTAGCACCACCGATACGACGGCTGCGAACTTCAACAGCTGGGGTAACGTTAGAAAGGGCTCTTTTCCATACTTCGTAACCGTTTTCGCCAGTTGTTTTAGCAACACGCTCAATAGCATCGTAGAAAATGGTATAAGAGGTGTTCTTCTTTCCCTGCCACATCAGGTTATTCACGAAACGGGTAACCTGGATGTCATTATAACGAGCATCTGGGGCTAAAGGGATCTTTTTGGCTTTTGTCTTCCTCATTTATTGAAAGATTTGAATGCGTTTATTATTTTTTAGCTTTTTCACGTTTAGTACCGTATTTAGAACGGCTCTTCTTACGATCCTTCACACCAGCCGTATCAAGGCTACCGCGAACGATATGGTAACGTACACCTGGCAAGTCCTTAACACGACCGCCACGTACCAGTACGATCGAGTGTTCCTGAAGGTTATGACCTTCACCCGGAATGTAGGCAATCACCTCCACTTTATTAGTAAGACGCACCTTAGCCACCTTACGGAGAGCTGAGTTTGGTTTTTTTGGAGTGGTAGTATACACACGGGTACATACTCCTCTGCGGAAAGGACAGCTATCCAGCGCTCTGGACTTGCTCTTCGCCTTGATAATTTCTCTTCCTTTACGTACTAATTGTTGAATGGTAGGCATTATTGACCTTTTATTTTGGGACGGCAAAGGTAAGGGCTTTTGCCATAAAATGAAAAAATAGAAAGAAAAAAATAAGGAATTTGGGAAAATGGGAGTAAAAGATGTGGAAATGTGGAAATGAGGTGATGTGAAAATGAAATACAAATACATTCAAGACTTCCAAAAACCTTAACTCATCCTTATATTACTTATTGAAAATCAAACAATTGTGTTTTTTTTCTGCATCCAAACTTATAACTTAAAACTCAAAACTTACTACTCCTCTAAAAAAAAAAGCCGGGTTCGTTACTCCCGGCTCTGTCGTTATTACCCTGTTATGCTACTTGAAAATCAGTTTAGACACGTTTTGTTCATTCGTGGTCAGATTTATGGTTTGTAAATAATATACTCCGGTTAGGGTGTTGGCAGGGCGCTGGAAGCGCTTGCTCTCTCCTGCTGAAATATGAACTGACTGGCTCATTAACAAGCGACCGTCGCTTCCGCGGAGGCTAACCTGGTAGGTAGCCGACTGGCTTATTTTGCCAAACTTCACTTCAAATTGATCCTGAACCGGATTCGGTAACACACTTATCGCTGTAGAAGAAATAATAAACACTTTTTGATGTAGCTGCATTTACAGACGCTTTTGCTGTACCAATCGATTTGAAGCTGCTTCCATCTATACTCCTTTCAACAACAAAAGCATCTGCTGCGAACCCTGCGGTAGTTTCCCACTGCAACTGGCTTTGGTCTTGCTGAATAGTACCATTCAATTTCACCCCATTTACTGCGAGTGTAGAAAATCCATTACAGTTTCCAGTAAGATTGAAATAAGAAATGCGTGAAAGACAACCACTGTTTACAGATGCTTTACAAACATACAATCCAGTATCTGATGGTAACAGGTAAGGGATATTATAGGTCTGATTGGTTGAAATCAAAGTACTGTCTACCGCAGATGTCTTCCTGTACCAAGTATAAGTGGCATTTGGAATAGTATCTACCTGAAGATTTATATTATTATAATAACAATTAGCAGAAGCCGTAATCACTGTATTACCCAATGGCAAGATACTGGCATCATTGATAGTGGCATTACCACAGGCATCGATTGCCCTCAAACGAACCAAAGAATAATTGTTTCCATTATTGATATTAAATAAAGGACTACTCTGAGGAGCGGCTGCAATACTTGGACTTGCAGGCAAACTTCCCATTACTTCATATGAGAATGGTGACAAACCACCAGATACTACTGAGTTAACACCAAAGCTATTGTTGTTACACTGGTAGATGGCTGACTGTGCCAGTGACGGGAAAGAATATGGCTTCAGGTTGAAAGTATCATATACTTTATTAGAACAACTTGCGAAAGTATATTCAATGATATATTCAGCAGGTTCCATATTACTGAAGGTGAAATTATTTCCTGTATTGATGGCATAGTTGATACTAACCGCTACCCCATTCTTCTTTACAATCTTTGGGGAAGAAGCACCATTACTATACTGACTAAATACAACAACATCACCAGAACCATTCTGCCACTGACCAGCAGGACATTTTGAATTAGCACTTACTGATTTGTTAAGGGTAGCTGATAAAGGAGTCACCAACACTGAATCTTTCTTACCACAAGCATCAGTAAGCACTACCTTATACTTGAAGCCAAATGGTAAGCCTGGCAAACCATTCATTGTAAATGAAACGGCATTACCAGTATACATCGCTTCCTGAACACCACCTGGATTATACACAATAGCTGTATAGGGAGCTGTTGTAGCTGTCCAAGATGCAGTTATATTAGTAGATCCTATAGTACATGAAGCAGTAGATGAAATATTGATATTAAAATTACTTGGGGCCAATGTGAAACAACGGCTGATCACTGTATCATAACAGGCAGCATTATTAGTTATTTTTATACAATAAGAACCATAAGCCAGGTTATTGAATACACCAGTTGCATTGCATGATATCAAAACATTGGCATTATCATAAATACAATACTGTGCATTATTAATGTTAGACTGGCCGGTAATAGATGCAGAAAATGTAGCACAATTCTTATTCGTATAAGTTACTGCAGTTGCAACTGCTGGTTGAGGTTGCGATACCGTAAAGCAACGCTGTATCAGGGTATCATAACAAGCGGCATTGTTTGTAACCTTTATACAATATGAACCATATGGAAGGCTGTTGAATACTCCGGTTGCATTGCAGCTAATCAATACATTACTGCTATTATAGATACAGTATTGGGGATTATTTAGGTTTTGCTGACCAGCTACTGTTGCTGTAAATCCAGCACATACTTTATTGCTGATCGTGATAGCAGCACCAATCGCTGGAACTGGACGGTTTACAGTAAAACATCTTGTGATTGTAGTATCATAACAGCTTACATTATTGATAACATTGATACAATATTGTCCGTATGCCAAACCCGTAAATACACCGGTACTGTTACACTGTATCTGATTACCATTATTATCATATATACAATACTGTCCGTTGTTAATGTTCTGCTGACCGGTAATGGTTGCAGTAAAACTGCTACAACCAAGAGCACTGGTAGATACGTTTACTGCAACAGCAGGCACTAATTTCTTTTGCGTGAAGCAACGGGTGATGGTAGTATCGATACAACCATCCACAATACGTATACAATATGAACCATATGCCAGGTTAGTGAATACACCTGTTGAATTACATGCCAATTGAACGTTTGAACTATTGTAGATGCAATAAGAAGGATTTGTAAGATTCTGTTGTCCGGTTACAGAGGCAGTGAAAGTATTACAAGTAAGTGCACTTGTAGTAACGTTAGCTGCAACATTCGCTACAGGAGGCGCTACCGTAAAACAACGGGTGATGGTTGTATCATAACAATTATCTCTTACATTAATGCAATATGAACCGTAAGCTAAGCCAGTGAAAACACCAGTTGTATTACAAGTCAATTGAACATTTGAGCTATTGAATAAACAATATTGTGGATTCGTAAGATTTGTTTGTCCAGTTATAGTAGCAGTGAAACCTGCACATACCTGATTGCTGATTGTTGCTGCAGCAGCTACAGATGGCTTTGCTGTTTCAGTCCAACCGATAGTCCTGATATTACCACATACATCTTTGGCCAATAACGTGAAACTTCTGAGTGTTCCTTTATAAAATCGGAAAGAGCGGTTGTTAAACCAAGTGGTATCTCCAGCAGCTCTTGTAACACCATATTTGAATCCATTGAATATAGTTCCTGAAGTATTGAAATTACCTCTGCTATCTTTTAAGGTAAGTGTGGCATCGGCACTATCGCAACCAAATTTGGTAACAGTGCGACTATCGATAGACCAGTTAAATGCAGTAACAGTTACGTTCCTTGTTTGGATACCACCGCAAGAATCCGTTAAACGGATATAATAAATACCAGGAGCAAGGTTAGTGAAAGAACCAGTAGAATTTGAAGTACCAACACCTGCAACTGAAGGGGCTACGATTGTGTAGGTGAAAGGCCCTTTGCCATATTGTAAATTAGATACAGTAATAGAACCATCGGTTCCATTCAAACAGGTAATATCTGTTACTGAAAGGGTGAAACGTGGATCCTGATAATTTCCTCCCACAACTATTCCATTGCTATACGCTAAACAACCTGTAGTTACATCTTTAACTTCCAGGTTATAAGTTCCTGCAGCCAGTCCATTGATAACTGCTGAAGAAGTGACAGTACTGAAAGTACCTCCGGTAAGTTTGTAATTATATATACCTGTTCCTCCAGTCACAGCCACAGTTATAGATCCTGTGGCTTTACAGATTGAGGCCTGTGGAGTAGCACTGATACTGAGGTTGCATTGTGCTTTTGACTGTGTACTGGTAATAATTCCAGCAATAAGCAATAAACAGATCAGCGTAAAACTTTTGTTCATAAAGGGTAGGTTAAGTATCAACAACGGACTGATCTTTCGAAGGAAATGGAATGGATAGTTGAAATATGGAACTCAGAGGAATTGGAAAATGCAGATGGATTAAATCGGCGCTGGCTTTCGAAGGATTGTTGGAAGATGTGACTGCAGTTGATTGCTGCTTCAGGACACAAACATAATACCCCTACCCTGAAAATGAAATAGCCCTAAAGGCCTATAAGGGTTTTTGAGTATATCAAAAAAACATAACACCCTGAAAATGAAATAGCTGGAGATTTTGTATCCTCCAGCTATTCGATGAACAGTCTATTTTATTCGATAATTAAATCTTATACATCCAGCCGTGAGTATCGGCCACTCTTCCTTCTCTTATAGCATCGAGTCGGGCTTTCATTTCAGTAGAAACTTTCCAGGTAGTGGTATCAAATGACATTACAAAATCCTTGTAAGTCAACTCGCGTATCATTGAAATGGTAGCGGCGGTTCCGGTTCCAAACACTTCTTTTAACTGACCTTCTTTATAGGCAGCAATAACCTCATCGATACCGATGGCACGTTCTTCCACTTCAAATCCCATCTCTTTGAAAAGGGTGATGGCTGTATTTCTTGTTACTCCTGCCAGGATTGTTTCTGAGGATAAGTCTGGCGTAAGTACTTTATTGCCGATTACAAAAAACACATTCATGGTTCCGATCTCTTGAACATATTTATGTTCAAAGGCATCAGTCCATAAAACCTGGTCGTACCCTTTTTTCTTAGCTTCAGCAGTAGCCAGCATAGCTGCTCCATAATTACCAGCAGCTTTTGCATAACCTACTCCACCTGGGGCGGCACGGGTAAAACGTTCTTCTACGTAAATACGCATTGGGGCTGCATAGTATGGGCCTGTTGGGCTCAGAATAATCATGAACTTATAATTATCTGAGGGACGAACTCCAATCAGTTCATCTGATGAAAACATAAAGGGCCTTATATAGAGAGAATGTTCTTTTAATGCAGGAATCCAGTTCTTGTCTAAAGCAATGAGCTGGTGCATCCCTTCAATGAAGATATCTTCAGGAACGGTTGGCATCTGCATTCTTTCAGCTGAAATATTGAAGCGGGCAAAATTGTCATGAGGGCGGAAGATGCAGGCATTTCCTTTCTCATCTTTATAAGCTTTAATACCTTCAAAAATCGCCTGGCCATAATGCAGGGCTGCGAGGGATGGACTTAACAATAAAGGCTGGTAGGGTTTAATCTCCACATTCTTCCATTCCCCGTTTTCATAATCCGCTTCCAGCATATGATCTGTGAAATACTTTCCAAAAGGCGGGTTTTCCAGGGGGAAATCG
The DNA here is from genome assembly GCA_016721085.1 of Chitinophagaceae bacterium. Lineage (GTDB taxonomy): Bacteria > Bacteroidota > Bacteroidia > Chitinophagales > Chitinophagaceae > Endoryza. The sequence continues at coordinate 42,964 of JADKJI010000062.1, forward strand.
TTCAATTTGGACCTCTCTATCTTTGTAACGTTAATATGATTCGTTTTCACCATACTTGTAAATTATAGCGCAAAGAAACAAAACAAGTTGCTGCCTCCCAAATAACCAGCACATTTTTACTAACTATTGTTAGTCGATCCTGTATTTGCAATCTTTATATATTAAAAAAACAAAGCAAGCAGGGGTTGTAAGGCCGAATCCTTCTTTAAACAGGTTATTATTTCCTTTCTTTGCAGTACTAAAAAAGGCAAAATCTATTCCTTAATCCTTTCATGTGAGTTTCCAGCAATTGAAAATAGCCCCCGAAACGATGGCTGATCTTTATAAAGGTCAGCTTGTCATTCTTGAGGGAGTAGAGAAAAAAGAAGTCTCAGCTTTGTCTAAATCAATAGACAGGATAGAAGAAGCAGCTTCCATACGATTTTTAGGTAATAACAAACAAAAAGTAGGCATTCTGGTGAATTTCCCGGAGGATGTTTTTTTACCCGATAAGCATCTTCAGTTTTTAACCAAAATTCTGGAAGCCTGTAAAATGAATTTGGGAGATGTAGCTATTCTCAACCACGCTACTCAAAAAGTAGGCATAACCGAGCTAAGACCCCTTTGGCAACCTTCTGCCCTATTGTTATTTGGAATTACTCCCGAGGAATTTGGGTTACCGATAAATTTTCCTGAATTTAAATCGCAAGCATATGATGGGGTGATTTACTTTACATTCCCTCCTCTTGAAGTGCTAAACCAGGATTCAGAAAATGGTAAGATCCTGAAAAGCAAATTGTGGGTATGTCTTAAAAAACTATTCAATATATAACCCACCCATTGCATGCCTGTAAAGAAGTTATTATTTGCTACAAACAATGCCCATAAGGTGGCTGAAATACAATCAGCCGTTGGGGACCAGATAGAAGTAGTTTCTTTAAGGGAGGCGGGTATTGATATAGAACTTCCGGAGCCCTTTGACACTTTGAATGAAAACGCATCTGAGAAGTGGGGCACTATATATCGACTTACGAATGAAAACTGTTTTAGTGAAGATACTGGGTTAGAGGTAGCAGCTTTAGGTGGGGCACCTGGCGTAAAAAGTGCCCGTTATGCAGGTGATGATGCCAATGCAACAAGGAATATTGAAAAACTACTTTCAGCATTAGAAGGCAAGGAAAATCGAAATGCCCGTTTCAGGACAGTTATTTCGTTAGTTTGGGAGGGGAAAGAGTACTTTTTTGAGGGCATTTGTGAAGGGAATATTCTTAAGCAAGCAAGTGGCAATCAGGGATTTGGATATGACCCTGTTTTTCAACCCAATGGTGCCGACAGATGCTTTGCCCTGATGGATTCGAAAGAAAAGAATATTTATAGCCATAGAAGAAAAGCTGCAGATAAATTGGTTAGCTTTTTGAAGGAACAGGTGGAAACCCTTAACAACAGTCAATTTATCAAGTAAAAATCATAAAGCTGGAACCACAAAGCAACCATAGTATAATCGAAAGCGACTTAATAAAAGGATGCATAGCTGGCGACAGGCGTATGCAGGAGGAGCTGTATTTGAGGTTTTCTCCAAAAATGTACGCCGTATGCTTCCGATATGCTGCCAATGCTACAGATGCTCAGGACCTCTTGCAGGAAGGCTTTATAAAGGTTTACAGGAACCTTCACCGTTTTAGAGCAGAGGGTTCTTTTGAAGGATGGATACGCCGTGTGTTTGTGAATACGTCAATTGAACATTATCGCAAAAAGTCGATCCAACTCAGCACTGTCAGTGAAAAGGAAGAAGCTACAATTGAAGATTCGGATATTTCCGCTTTAGACCAGATGGCTGAAAAGGATATACTCGCAATTATTCAGGAATTATCGCCAGGATATAAAACAGTTTTCAACTTGTATGTGGTAGAAGGCTATTCGCATAAGGAAATAGGTGATATACTTGGAATCAGTGAGGGAACCAGTAAATCACAATTAGCCAGAGCGAAATCAATTTTGCAGAAAAAGATCGCCCAATACCTTTCAGATACACAAAAATCCTATACCCGGTAAACAAAGGTTATGTCAACAGTGCTACAAACTAAACTTCTCCGTCATGAAATGTCCCCACCAAAGGGCAACTGGGAAGCTATTGCAGCAAGGTTAGACACAGAGTACAATTCACAAGATATAATTGTCAGTCAAAAGATTGACACCATTGAAGCAGCCCCACCTTCAGATGCCTGGAAAAACATTCTGCTATCTCTCGAAGAGAAGAATACAACCCACACTCCTGCTAAAGTAATATCCATCAACTGGAAGCGATGGGCAGTAGCGGCAATAGTGATTGGTATAGCGAGTACTATGATTTTGCTGTATAATTCTACAAAACCTTCAGATGAAGTAGTAACTACAAATTCAGGAACCATTGCTCCGGAAAAGAAAAACGATTCAAAGAATAACATTGCAACAGCACCAGTGACCCCTTCAAAAGTTCCGGTTATACCTGCTGTGACAAATAAAAATAATAACAAGACACTCACCGCTTCACTGGCAGAATCATTTAAAAGAAAACCTCACCCCATACATTCCTCTTCTTCAGTGGAAGAGAATATCATTACTCCTGTTGATATTACAGAAACCGCAGCTGTAACAGCCCCATTATTACGCGATTCAAAAGGAAATGTAATTATGGATATGAATCTTCTAACCACAGGTTCCAGCAATTATATATCTGTTACGGGTCCTAACGGTGAACAAACACGTATATCCACCAAATTCGCCAATTACCTGATGTACCTTAATAAGGATGGTGGTGACAATGAAGAATATATCGATTATCTTATACGCAACAGCAATTTTTGGAAAACAAGGTTTGAGCAGTGGAGAAACAAGATCCTGCAACAAGCAAGCTTTATCCCTAGCAGTACCAATTTCTTCGATATACTCGAACTCAAGGAACTCTTGAAGGATAATCAGTAATTTCCTTTTATTTTGTCCTATGGCCAGAATAAAAATACCCCAACCTTCCCAATATACTTTTACTACATCACTTGTTGTACGCATCACTGATATCAACTATGGTGGACATGCAGGTAATGATGCCATTCTTTCAATGATACATGAGGCCCGTATGCGTTTTCTGACGCATCATGGGTACAGTGAATTAGATATTGCTGGTGTTGGAATGATAATGGGTGATGTTGCCATTGAATTTAAAGGCGAATTATTTTATGGAGAAACGGTAAACATGCATGTAACTGCAGGAGAATTCAGCAGAGTGGGCTTTGACATCTTCTATAAATTCGAGAAAGAAACAGAAGGAAAAACACAAACCGTTGTTTTGGCAAAAACAGGAATGGTTTGTTTCAATTATTCTGAAAGAAAAGTAGTAAGTGTACCTGAGTCGGTTGTTTCAAAATTAATGGCTATTCCCTGAGGCGGCGGACCAAATCTTCCAGCTTTCTTCCGCTTGTAGCACCAACATCTCCATACCATTTTGAACTGTGGCACCCTGTTGTTCGCCTTTTTGCAGAAAGAGTGTCCTTTCCGGATTGTAGATAAGATCGAACAGACAATGAGTGGGACCAATATTTTCGTAAGGAATTTGTGGGGCTTCCGTAATATGAGGAGCCATTCCCGTTGGTGTAGTATTGATTAGCAATTTCGTTTCCCTTATAACTTCTGGCGAAACCTGTTCATAAGAATATTGGTGTACCCCTGGCTTTCTTGAAACCAGTTTAAATTCTATAGATAATTTTCGGAGAACATATTCAACAGCTTTTGCTGCTCCTCCAGTACCAAATACAAGTGCCTTGTTGGGCAAATTGGGAAATGAATTCAGTAGCGATTGCTCAAAGCCTATTACATCTGTATTATGTCCAATCAATTTCCCATTCTCGATGCTGATACAATTACAGTCTCCGGTTTTTTTAACAACTGCAGATTTATCGTGGAGATAACCGGTTACTAAGTTCTTTGTATGGAATGGTTACATTTAATCCGACCAATTCAGGAACCCTCGCTAATAAAGCAGTGAGTTCTGTAATAGAGGCCAAAGGGTAGGTTTCATATTCATATCCACTGATACCTTCCCTGATAAACTTTTCGGAAAAGTATTTCTTGGAGAAAGAATGCCCCAATGGATAACCTATGAGTCCTAATTTTTTCAATGTGATGAATCTTTTGAAAGGAAGAGATTGAAAGTATCGCCACGTAAGCCAATACGCATGGCTTCCATAGGTATCACTTCGGAAGGTGCAATATTGCCCAGGTTCACATTGCAACCAATCAATTCAATGAAATAAAGCTGTTGTGCTTTTTGCGGAGCCTCCCATATTATTTTCTCCTCTGGAATCTGGGTCAGGATTTCCTGCACCAGTCCTTCCCTTACTTCTCCACTACCCCTGTAAATACCAACATTACCTGCTTCACGAGCTTCAGCAATAACATAAGTAGCTCCTGCATTCAATTCAGCCCTCATCAGTTCAATCCACTTATACGGAGGGATGATATGGGTGGCATCTTTACTACCTACTTCACTTAATACAGTACCGTGTTTGGTGAGTTTCTCTATATAACCACATTTTTCAGCATGTGGTATGGTTATGGAGCCATCGCTCACTTCCATATGGCTAACGCCAAAGTCGCGGCATACTTCAATATAATCTTCCACCTGATTACGAACCAGGAAGGCTTCAAACAAGGTGCCACCGAAATAGATGGGCATTCCATAAGAACGATAAACATCCAGTTTCTCACGCAGGTTTGGAGTAACGAAGGATGTTCCGAATCCTAGTTTTACGATATCTACATGCGGACCAGCCACACTAAGGAATTGATGAACTTCTGGAATACTTAATCCTTTATCCATCACCATGGTGATGCCACTTGTACGGGGTTTCTTATGACGCTCAGGAATCTGTGAAAGATTAAAATTCATGCTGATAGCTTTAACCAATTAAAAGATGCGCAAAAATACGGACAAATTATCTGCCTTTTGTTGATAAGAATCAACCAATCCTGAATCAGATGGATCGGTTACGTTTATACCGTGCAACAATATCCACTACAAGCGGATTTCTTAGCAAGGCTGGATTCAGGTCCAATAATTTCTTAAGTAAGCGGGGGGCTTTCTGCATCGCTTTTTCCAATTGCAGTAAGGCCTCTTTTGATTTTCCCAAGGCAAAATATATTGCGGTGCTGTAGAAGGAGAATACAGGTTTATCGTCAGTCATTTTTCCTGCAGCAATTACTTGCTCCAATGCTTCTTCATAAAACTCTCCATGATAAAGGCAACGTATCAGGGCTTCCCAACCGGCTACGTTTCGCGGCCTGTTGCGAACCACTTGCGAAAAATACTGGATGGCTTCCTTATGCTGGCCTAGCTGCATCTTACACTCTCCCATTGCCAGATTATATTCGGGCTGAAGGCGGTGAATCTGCAATGCTGTTTCCAGATGTTTGATGGCAGCTGTCCACTGCTGCTCATTCACATAGGTACAAGCTACCTTATAATGGAGTTTACTGTCTTCTTGATTTAGATGCGAAGCCTTCCTGTAATAAAACCTTGCTTGCGCAAAATTCTTCATACGGTCATAGCAATGACCGATGGCTTCATAAATCACATCTTCCGGACGGGAGAGTTCCAATACTTTTCAAGGGCTTCTACGGCATCCCGGTATTTTCTCATCCTGATATAGGCATCACCCATATTCCGGTATGCATAATCGAATTTCTCGTCGATGGCCACTGCATACTTATAAGCGTCCACAGATTTTTCGTAGAGTTTCAATCCCTGGAAAGCAGCAGCAAGGTTAAACCATGCCAGTTCCGAATAAGGATACTCTTCAATTATCTGTTGGTGTAATGCTATACTATCTTCATTCCTTCCTGTAAAATCTGTCCAGAAACATATTTTATATAATGCTTCTTCATTGGTTGGGTCCTGTTCAAGAATGAGTTTAAGGCAGTCGAATATTTTATCGAACTCTTCATAATCATCATAAACATCTGCGAGTTCGAATAGTAGTTCAAGTCTTTCTTCTCCATCAAAATGTTGCAAGGCGTTTTCTAGCAGCACAACAGCTTTCTCCTGTTGGTCCAATGCCAGATAAACATCGGTCTTTAGTATATAGAGATTGATATCGTTGCTATCCAGTAGTTCTACATGTTCCAGAATTTCGAGGGCTTCATGATATCTTCGGGTAGCAATCATGAGGTCGGCCTTCTTTATTAAGAGGGAAGAGGAATAGGGAAACTGTTCGGCACCCAATTCTGCTGCTTCAAGGGCCTGGGTAACATCTTCTATATCATCAAAATAGTCGATGATTTTTTCAAACGATTCTTCGTCCAGAAAGCGATGGCTTCGGCCGGCACGGAGATGCTGAAACTGTTTGATAAGTTCCTTTATATCTTCTTTATCCTGATGGGATGAGTTTTCTTTCATTGAACGGTAGGTTATTGTAATATACCCCTCACTCCTAAAACCCGCAAGTTTTATTTATTAACGCCTGTTGAAAAAAAGCGAAAAAAGCTGTTGAATGCCAACCTTTTACCTTTTTCTTGCGTAAAATGAGCTAAATCGCGGGCAAATATTCCATCTATTTCTATGGAATCTGTAACAAAATACCATCTCAATCGTTAAGAGAATACTAAGGTTTGGGACAAGCGGTTTCAAATTTCTAAAATAAAAGCTATATTTTCGCTCAGATTATGCAGGCAAATTTTACTCTAAATTTTAACCACATGCTTAAAAAAACCATCGTATGTATGGCACTGATTGGTGTTGTGGCGCTTGCATCTGCCAGTAGTGGCGGCGGAGATAAGAAAAAAGCTGCCACCGTTCCAAGTATTGCTGCTCTCAAAACTACCCCTGGATATTCTTTAAGGGCAGGTCGCAGCTATAACAATGCATTAAGCCTTAGGAAGCAAAGCAATTTTGCTCAATCAAATACGATACTTACCTATCGTAAAGGCAATAGCATCTATATTCTTCCAACGACCAGTAAATTGCAAAAACCAGCTGCTGTTCGCACCAACTTGAATTTGCTGAACCTTAAGATGAATTTGCGTAAATAATTTTCCTTTCTTAGTTGGAATTTGTCTTCTTACTTTCTTCGTAAGTAAGTTCTCTGTATCCTGATTTTGGGATATCAAATCTTGAAACCGGAATCGGGTTAAGATTGATTTTAGACAGTGTGTATTTGATCTTCAATTTTCCCTGCACCAACTCCCATTCTAGCGGGAGCCCATTCAGGTTTTTAAACATATAGTCATATTCCCTGTTCTCGGGTATGATATCTGAAGTATAATAAACCACAAAGGTGCTACCATCTTTCATAGTTGCAGTAGCTTTTGTACACTTGTATCCGGCAATCACTTTTGACTCTGTAGTGTTGGAAAATACGATACCATCATATTTCCTGTTTTTTTCTGCCCAGTTTTCTGCGGTCATACGTATCAGTAATTTCTGACCGCTTACTTCACGAAGGGCTACAGCAGATCCTGTTTTTGCATCGTGTATAATTGCCGAAGAGAATAAAGCACTAGTCATTTCACTACGGCTCATATTACCCTTTATATAAACCGTAGTAACAGATCCGTCGAAAGCATCAGCCATCTTAGGTTCTGCTGAGCCTGTCGATATCTGTGTATCGTAACTCAGCATCAGTTCAGATACTTTACGCTGAGCAGTAACTGTTGTGGCAGTTACCAAAAGAAAAACGAAAAGTAATAATGGCTGTTTCATGTTATAATTGTCTCCACTTATATTATTAAAAGACGTGCCAGATTCTCAATAAGGTTGTCTAAAATAACAAAGACCTGCCAGATTTAAGAGTCTGACAGGTCTTTTTATATAAATACTTTAACAGAATACCTATTTCTTGCCCGGCTTGTTACGGGTGTCTTGAAGTTTCTTCTGGTTTTCCTGTATCTCTTCCATTTTAAGGGCAAACTTCGACTTGGTCTTAGGTTTCTTCCTGTTGGCATCGATCTTAGCCAAAATCTTGTCGTGATCAATGATATAATTCTGGATTACCCATTGTAATATCAATGTTATGACGTTTGAAACGGTATAATACCAGGTAAGAGCCGAAGGCAAGCCATTGAAGATAAACAGGAGGATGAAAGGGAATATATATGGCATATACTTCAGTGCAGGATTACCCTGATCTGGAGTCATGTTTGTATTATATAATGAAATCAGGAAGCTTGTAGCTGCAGCTGTAAGTGTGAACAAGCTTAAGTGATTTCCTAATCCCCAAACATTGATCGGGAAAGTAACTATAGAGTCGTAAGAAGCGAGGTTATGCGACCATAAGAATTCCTGACCTCTAAGTGCAATATTGGAGTTAAAGAAGCTATATAAAGCAAAGAAGATAGGAATTTGCAGTAAGGCTGGAATACATCCACCTAAAGGATTCACACCTGCTTCCCTGAAAAGTTTCATCTGCTCCATACCGATCTGTTGCTGGTCGCCACCTAATCGTTCTTTCATCTTATCAATCTCAGGCTTCAGCGCTTTCATTTTGGCACCACTCAGGTAACTGGTGTATACCAATGGTGATGTTGCCAATCGGATGAATATGGTAAGAAATGCGATCACCAATCCAAAACTCAGGATAAAGCTTTTGAAGAAATTGAAAACCGGCATTACAATTAACCTGTTGATAGGACGCACAAAAGCATACATATCACGTCCGAGGTTAATGATTTCATCCATATCAACCACCGGCAATTTCTTCAGGATATTATAGTCACTAGGACCAAAGTACAATTGCATTGGGAAACTGGCGGTAGCACCCAATGGCAATTTAGACTGAAGATTAGTAGTTACATTGGCAATCTTGGTAGAATCGGCTGTTTCCCTGATAAACTTAATGTCACCAGTACCAAAACTTTGCTTTGCAATTAAAGTGACATTAAAAAACTGTTGCGCCACACTCACCCATTGCACTTGCTTTTCAAATTTCTTTTCGCTCTTGGTTTGGATATAATCAAAATCGCTGTTCTCTAAGAAACAGATATTGGTCTGCTGACTTTCGTATTGTCTATCGCTTTCGTGCGGTATAGGTTGTGACTGCCAGGTTAAATTGAAAGCACCCTGAGTAAACAATTTGTCTGCACCAGTAAAGCGTGGTGTCCAGTCAATAAGATAATCGTGGTTTCTGATTACGAAACTATGACTTACAACTTCTCCACTTGTGCCTGTAGCGGAGAATGTAATTGTCTGGCTGCTATCTGCATTTTTCTCAATAGTACCTTCAGAAAAGTAAAGGTCAGTGATGGAAGCGGACTGATTAGCGCCTGTATTAACAGTATAAGATATCTTATCGAAAGCCGAACCTGCCATGGTAACCTGTTTACCATTGGGAGACTTATAGTTTTTCAGCTCCACCATTTTGGGCTGTCCGCCTTTATTGGTGAATGTCACTTTCAACAAGTCGTTTTCAGCAACCAGTAATTTTTCAACACCTACTTTTTTAAAGCCATTGGCAGCAGTATCGATAATTACCACTTGAGTCTTACTGGTATCTGAAGCAAGCGCCACAGAATCCTTGTATTTTTTCACCAGGGCAATGGAGTCTTCTTTCTTTTGATTGACAGCTTGTAATTCCTGGCTATTTCTGGTAGAAACAAAAAGGTAAACAAAAAGCAGAACGGCCAGCAGCACAAAGCCCATTACCGTATTACGGTCCATATTCATTTGCTAAAATTTAAAGAGGTGCAAAGATAGGGGATTGGGATTGAGTCGGGAGGGTTTAGTCGGTAGGCTGTAAGTCGGTAGTCTATAGTCTGAAGTCGGTAGTCGGGAGTCAGGAGTCGGGCAACCAAGTTATGAGTAATAAGTTGTAAGTAATAAGTTTGGGTCTACAGTCTTGAACTCCAACTTATTACTTACAACTTAAAACTTCTCCTATATCATTTCGCTTTGCAAGAGAGGGTTCTTGATGGCGTTTTTGCGGTCGGCATACTCGCGGGCTGCTTTTACGAAGCTTACGAATACCGGTTGAGGGTTCTCTACAGTACTTTTCAGCTCTGGGTGGTATTGAACGCCGATAAAAAACGGATGTCCCTGAAGCTCAACAATTTCAACCAATCCGCTTTCAGGATTCTTGCCGCTGGCAATCATTCCGGCTTTTTCATATTGGTCAAGATATTTGTTGTTGAACTCCCAGCGGTGACGATGTCTTTCGCTGATAGCATCAGTATTATAAATGGAGTGAGCCAGAGTATTTGGCTTTAATTCACATGGATAAGAGCCCAGACGCATGGTACCACCCTTAGCGGTAATCTTCTTTTGTTCTTCCATCAGATCAATTACTGGATCTGGAGTATCTGGATTCATTTCAGTGGAATGGGCATCTTTTATACCCAATACATTCCTTGCAAATTCAATAACTGCCATTTGCATACCTAAACAGATACCGAAGAAAGGCAGGTTGTTTTCGCGGGCAAACTTCACTGCAACAATTTTACCTTCCACACCTCTCATTCCAAATCCTGGGGCAACCAGCAATCCATCCAATGCACCTAATTTCTCGAAAACGTTTTCTTCAGTAATGAATTCACTATGCACATTAACAATCTGCACCTTACACTCATTCATAGCACCTGCGTGTACAAATGATTCAAGGATGGATTTATAAGCATCCTGCAATTCAATGTATTTTCCAATCAAGCCGATTGTAACCTTACTTTTAGGATATTTCAGCTTATCGAGGAACTCTTTCCATTTACCCAATTCAGGTTCCTGATACTGGGTAATATTCATCTTCTTCATACAGATGAGATCGAGTTTCTCACGCATCATGGTCAAAGGAACTTCATAGATAGTAGAAGCATCGGCCGCTTCAATAACCGCTTCCTGCTTTACATTACAGAAAAGGGCAATCTTCCTTCTTATCTCCGGAGATAATGCTTCTTCAGTACGACAAACGATAACATCAGGATGTACTCCTTCCTGACTTAACATTCTTACGCTATGTTGCGTTGGTTTTGTCTTTAATTCCTTAGCAGCTCTCAGATAAGGTATCAAAGTGAGGTGAACCACCACAGTATCTTCTTCTGGTAATTCCCATTGTAATTGACGCAATGCTTCAATGAAAGGTAAACTCTCAATGTCACCAACAGTACCACCAATTTCAGAAATGATGATATCGAATTCCTTACTCTGTCCTAACAACAACATTCTTCTCTTTATCTCATCAGTAATATGAGGAACAACCTGTACTGTTTTACCCAGGTAAGCACCTTCCCTTTCTTTATTGATAACGGTTTGGTAAATACGTCCAGTTGTAACGTTGTTAGCCTGTGAGGTAAAAATATTCAGGAAACGTTCGTAGTGACCTAAATCCAGATCGGTTTCAGCGCCATCTTCAGTTACGAAACATTCACCGTGCTCATAAGGGTTCAGCGTACCGGGGTCAACGTTGATATAAGGGTCAAACTTCTGAATGGTTACCTTAAGTCCCCTTGCCTGCAGCAATTTTGCTAACGAAGCTGCAATGATTCCTTTACCCAGGGATGAAGTAACTCCACCGGTTACAAAAATGTACTTAGCCATAAAATATGTGCGTTATTTAATAATTTAAGCCTTCCATAAAACCGGAAACCATTTCTGGTTACCGAAAATGTTCACTGAACTAAAAAAGTAAATCCCGGAACCAATGCTGCTGTTCCAAAACACCGGAAAATCTACTACGATAAGGTTATTTACTGATACAGTGACCCGAGGAAGGTAGCCTGTAAGGCTGTCAATTATAAAAATTCCAAGAGGTCATACAAAACTACTCTTTTTTCTTTGGAGAAAGGTGATAATAAAGCGATGGGGAAAACTCGTGCTTATTTAGTGGAGAGAAGCTATAAATCTTCTATTTGCTTAATTCCCAACTATATGGCACATAACGGCAATAAGGTAGCAGCATAAAGCTCACTACCTTTTATGGGATAGCATTTTTAATTTAAAATGAGGGAAATGGACTGCTTATTTGGCCATTGTCAGGGGCTGAACCGTGCTCATGACAGCTTGTGAAGGCTGATCCTGGCTCGAGTTTACCAGTTCTTTTGAATCTGAAGCGGTGCCTTTACTCATATGGAGTAAAACAATTAGCAGTATTTCTAGTACCAGTACAATACGACTGATCTTGTCGTTTTTCATGTGATATTGGTTAAGGGGTGTAACTTTTCAAGAACGAAATAAAAAAACAAATATTATACATACAAACTATTACTGAACAAAAATTCAAATTAAAATAAAATATAATTTATTAATCCTTCGCTATCTTTTCAAAACTGGTCACCAGACCTTTGATAAGGGATGAACTGAAACCCTGGTGCTCCATTTCATTTAAGCCTGCAATGGTACAACCTTTTGGCGTAGTAACCTTATCGATCTCTTGTTCGGGGTGTGTTCCTTTCTTCAGCAACAGTTCTGCGGCCCCTTTTACAGTTTGAGCGGCAATGAGACTGGCAGTAACTGCATCAAAACCTATCTCGATACCCCCCTGGATATTGGCGCGGATATACCTCATAGCATAAGCTGTGCCACAGGCACCTAAAACAGTTGCTGCGTCCATTAATTTTTCATCAATCCATACTGCTTTGCCTAGTTGATTGAAAAGGTCTTCAATAATTTTGGCGTCTTTGGCCGCAACATCCTGATGGGCCAGGCAAGTCATACTTTCCTGTATGGCTATGGCTGTGTTGGGCATGGCCCTTACCAATGGAATTTTCTTAACCACGGCTTTTTGTAGTTGCTGCAGGGAAATACCAGTAACAACAGACACCAACAGGTGCTTCTTTATATTTACTACATCTTTTATTCCATCCAAAACGGCAGCTGTCTGGAAGGGTTTTACAGCCAAAATGATCCAATCGGCGAATTTCACCGCCTCTTTATTATTATCACTCACCAATACCCCTCTTTCTTCCAGTTTGTGAAGGGTCTTGATATTCCTTTTTGTAATAATGATATGCTCAGGCTTCATGAAGCCACTATTGATAAGTCCTTCAGCAATCGCTGTCCCGAGGTTACCCCCACCGATAATAGCAATCTTCTTATTCATATGATTCGATTTAATGCAACTGCCATCCCGCAGAGCAGGATGGCAGCAAGAATTTGAGGCTGTAAAGTTAGTAATAGTTTGCGGTAGTAAGATAATTTCTCACATAATCGCCTACCCCTTCTTCAAGGGAATAAAAAGGCTCCGAATAACCGGCCTTCTTCAATTTAGTCATATCGGCTTCGGTGAAATACTGGTATTTCTCTCTTATATCTTCCGGCATATCGATATAGTTGATAACTGGTGAGCGATCCATTCCGGCAAACGTGGCTTTTACCAGATCATTAAAGCTTCTTGCGGTACCAGTGCCTAGATTATAAATACCGCTAATCTCTCCCCCTCTTCCAGTTTGCTGGAACAACCAGTAACAAACTTTCAGCAAATCTTTCACATAAATGAAATCGCGCAATTGCTGACCATCTTTGAAATCGGGACGATGTGATCTGAACAGTTTTACTAATCCATCTTTATTGATCTGGTTAAATGAATGCCAGATAACACTTGCCATACGGGCTTTATGATATTCATTGGGACCATAGACATTGAAGAACTTCAACCCAGCCCAAAATGGAGGATGTGTTGGTTGCTGCAAGGCCCATTTATCAAATTCATTCTTTGAAACGCCATAAGGATTCAAGGGTTTCAATTGGAAAGAAAGCTCATGGTCATCTTTATATCCTAACTCACCAGCACCATAGGTGGCAGCTGAAGAAGCATATACCAGCGGTACATTATTAGTACTGCAATAGTTCCAAATTTTTTGAGAATACTCAACATTCAGATGTTCGTGCACTGAATAATCAAATTCTGTAGTATCTGTACGGGCGCCGATATGAAAAACAAAATCAATGGAAGGCGCTTTTTCTTTCAGCCAATCAAAGAATGTTTCCCTTTCTATTTTGTCAACAAACTTTTTTCCAGCCAGATTAGGTTCTTTATCTGCACGGGAAAAATCATCCACTAACAATAAATTCTCGTATCCTTTATCATTAAGGAAGCCTACCAGACAACTGCCGATAAAACCGGCTGCTCCTGTAACAACTATAAATCCTTTTCCTTCCATCTTCCTTATTTACAAATAAACTATTCGAATTATGGAAAAATTATAATGCACTGAGCGCATGTTCACTTTCATGACCAGCGAGCAAATTATCTATGGCATTATCATAACGATCCTTCCAGGTATTTACTGTACCCCAATAGAGTCCGTCAACCTCAATACTTCCTGTAGTCACTTCTCCAAGTTCTTCAAATGGATGTCCTTCCATTGCTTTACGGAAAGCGGCTAAGCGGTTAGACTTAACAGTAACCACCACCCTGCTTTGTGCTTCGCCAAACCAATAAGCATCTTTACGAATCTTATAATCTGTTGCTACCACATCGAACCCGAGATTGCGATTGAAGCAGGATTCAAGTAATGCAATAAACAATCCACCTTCACTTACATCGTGAGCAGATTCTACATACTTATTACTGATAAGGAAAGCCAGTTGTTGTTGTAGTTCGTATTCTTCCTCCAGATCAAAATGTGGCGCAGGACTGAATTCCACTCCCTTGATCTTATGCAGGTATTCTGATGAATTGATATCTGGTCTGCTGGTACCGAGCATGAAAATCATGTCGCCAGGAGCTTTGAAATCCATTGTCATCTTCTTATTCACATTATCCAGTAAGCCCACCATACCGATTGTTGGTGTTGGATAAACCGGACCATCTGGGTTCTGGTTATAGAAGCTCACATTACCACCTGTTACCGGGGTATCGAATTTCACACAAGCTTCACCCATTCCTTTGATAGCATTTACGAATTGGAAATATACTCCTGGATCGTAAGGGTTACCGAAGTTTAGACAGTTGGTGATACCTAATGGCAATGCACCGCTGCAAACAATATTTCGGGCTGCTTCTGCAACAGCAATCATTCCACCTTTGTAAGGATCAGCATAAACGTAACGGCTATTACAATCTGTTGTAAGTGCTAATCCTTTATTTGTAGGTTTTGCAATAACAACAGCGGCATCACTTGGCGCATTCGTGGAGGCATTAACGGTACCAACCATGCTGTCGTACTGAACATATACCCATCTTTTTGATGCGATATTCGGAATAGAAGTAAGGGCTTCGGCCACTACCTTTAAGTCTTCCGGAACTTCGATGCTTTCTGGTTTGAACGCTTCGATTTTATCGAAATAATCGGGACGAATATAATCGCGGCTGTTTTGAGGAGCACCACCACCGAGAACCAGTTCATAAGCTGGAAGAACGGCTTCCAATTGGCCATTCATGAAGAACTGTAAAAGTCCATCAGCTGTAACTTCACCTATTTCAGAACAAGGGAGATCCCATTTTTCAAAAACAGCAGTCACTTCTGCTTCACGACCTTTTTCCACTACCATCAGCATTCTTTCCTGGCTTTCGCTAAGAAGCAGTTCCCAGGCTTTCATATTTTTTTGGCGGGTAGGTACTTTATCGAGATCGATACGCATACCTACTTCTCCTTTAGCACTCATTTCTGAAGTAGAGCAGATGATACCTGCAGCGCCCATATCCTGCATGCCTACAACGGCACCTGTCTTTATCACTTCTAAGCAAGCTTCCAATAATTTCTTTTCCTGGAAAGGGTCACCTACCTGAACGGCTGGTAATTCTTCAGTACTTTCTGCAGTTATATCTGCACTGGCGAAAGAAGCTCCACCGATACCGTCTTTACCAGTAGCGGATCCAACAAAGAAAACCGGGTTACCGATTCCTTTTGCTGTGGCCGAAATAGTTTCACCATTTTTCACGATACCTACGCTCATGGCATTCACCAATGGATTGGTATGATATTTCTGTTCGAAATAGATTTCACCACCAACTGTAGGTACGCCGAAACAGTTACCGTAGTGACTGATACCATGAACCACACCTGCTAAAAGGTGCTGTGTTTTACTTTCTGTAAGGTTACCGAAACGTAAAGAATTAAGAGAGGCTATTGGACGGGCACCCATAGTAAAGATATCGCGATGAATACCACCAACACCTGTAGCTGCTCCCTGAAAGGGTTCGATTGCAGATGGGTGGTTATGAGATTCTATTTTAAATACTACACCGTATCCGTCACCGATATCCATCAGTCCGGCATTTTCATCACCAGCTTTCACCAGCATACGTTTTCCGTCGCGGGGAAGTGTCTTTAACCACTTGATGGAGTTTTTATAGCTACAATGTTCGCTCCACATGGCACTGAAGGAGCAGAGTTCATTGAAATTGGGTGTGCGCCCCAATTTTTGCTTAATCAATTCAAATTCTTCTTCTGTAAGTCGGAGCTGCTGAGCAGTTTTGAGGGTTACTTCCATAATATTTTTTGTCGGAACTACTAAGAAAGCGCAAAAGTACGAACCACTGTGCAATCTTATTTATAATTTTATTCCTATTATTACTGCTGATGACTATTGCTTTTGTGCATAATTATAAGGCCTTTTTGCCCGGATTATATGGGTATCGCCAGTTTTTCGCGAAATATGGTATCAATACGGAAGTAGTGACACCGGATGAGTTGCGTATTATACATCGCGACGTTGAATGGTATTTTTTGGGCACAGATATTAGTAGTCCTAAGGAAGGAATCTATAAAATCCATGAATACCCTTCTGCCTCCCTCCCACCTTTCAGGAAGTGGAAGGATTGGGTAAAGAGCTTCATCAACACGCAGCCCGATTTTCGGATTTACCAGAATGAGTTTGTGAAGAATTGTCTTGGTTTCCATGATACCATACCATTTGGATTTCGGGAATTGGGCATCCCGGATATATGGCTAAGTGGCTTTCCCACATTACCCAAAGAATATGATTTTATTTATATAGGTGATGTTTCTGCTACAAGGAATATCCCTTATCTGCTGGGGAAGTTTAATGAATTGATGAAGGATAAATCGTTGTTGATATTGAGCCATCAGTACGATGATCTGAAGCAGAAATTCGCTGATTACAAGAATATACATTTCAAGGGACCGGTACAGAAGGAGCAGGTGCGTGATTATATATTACGTTCGAGGTTTGCATTGAATTATATACCGGATATAGTGCCATTTAACCAGCAAACTTCGACCAAGTTGTTAGAGTATTGTGCTTGTCATATTCCGGTAATAAGCACGAGGTATAATTGGGTGGAGCAGTTTGAGAAAAATGTAGGGGGGCGTTATTTTTATTTAGACAATGACCTTCAGAATTTTACTTGGGAGACTATTTCTGCATTTAGTTTCAATATCTCAATATATTCTTCAATCACCTTTGCAATATCGAATTTCCGGATCACCAGCATCCGACCGTTTCGTCCCATGCGGGTGCGATCGTCTTCGCTTAAATTCAACACCCTTTCCATCTTATCGGCCAAATCGAAGGGGTCGTTCAGATTACAGATATACCCGGTGGAATTATTCAACACTACCTCCTTGCACCCTCTGTTAAACGAAGTGATAATTGGCAATTCCATACTCGCAGCTTCCATCAAACTACGGGGCACCCCTTCATTATAAAAAGAAGGAAAAATGAAACAGTCGGCTGCTTGCAGGTACTCCCGAACATCGCGATAATAACCACAGTACTGAACCAGCCCCTCTTTTTCCCAACGATTCAAATCTTCCTGGGTAATGGAATCGGGATGATGTTTTTCAAAAAACCCGATTAATTGAAATCGAACATCGTAGTTCTTTTTACGAAGAATTCGCGCCGCATCGGCATATAATCCAATACCCTTGCTTTTCAATAAGCGGGCGCTCATTAAAAAAGTAAAAGGCCGTTCTTTCTTTATGGAGGTTTGTTCAATTGGAGCAAAATGTTGCGTATCTACGCCTTCGCCGGGCAACACTTTCATCTTTTCAATAGCAACAATCTTTTCATTGATGAATACCCGGGCATCTTCATTATTCAGGAACCACACTTCACGGGTTCTTTTCAATGCCCTTTTATACAACTGCTTCACTACCCAGTAAAGCCAATTCTTCTTTGCAAATGCATAGCCCAATCCCGTGATCACGGCAACGGATGGAATACCCAATGCTGATGCTGCCAATGACCCATAAATATTCGGCTTGGCAACATAATGGAAAATGAAATCGGGTTTTATTTCCCTGTATAATTTCTTGAGTTTTGCATAAAAAGCCAGATCCTGGAAAGGGTTTTCTGCTTTATTATTAAAAGAGAGGGGGACGAACCGGCATCCTTCGGAAACCAATAACTGGGAGAATTCATCATCAGGTGCTATAACCACAACTTCGAAGCCTTGTTCCAGGAGCCGGCGAATCACTTCTATCCTGAAATTATAGACAGACCAGGCGCTGTTAGAAACAAAAGCAATTCGGTTATATGCAGATAAATTTTCGGGCATTACAGAGTATAAATGCAAATGTATAGATTTGATACTTAATTAGGAGCGCTTGTTGAATTTAAGCGGCAACGGTAATTTTGAAAAAGCTCCCTACTATAGCAATTCCATCATGAGTAAATGGCCATTACCAAAAAAAATACTCTATAGCATTATTGCCAGCTTTCTTGTGCTACTGGCAATTGAAGCTGTATTCCGAATCATTTTCTGGATAAATAATAAGGACTATAAAACAACGGTTTTTATTCAAGGCAACACTATCCAGAAAGATGATAGCCTGCTCATTTTCCGTAATCGTCCATTTTACCTTGATCAGCAACACCGGTTTCAGTATAACGAAGAAGGAATGAAATCTGTTCCTGGCGATGTATTGATACCTGAAAAGAAGTCCAATGATTTTTGGGTATTGCTTTTGGGAGCCTCCACTATGGAAGGAATGGGCTCTAATAATGACGGAGTGTGGCTCGATATAACAGGCACTACCGACCATCCCTATTATGAAACCATTGCCTGGTACCTGCAACAGCAATTACAAGAGAAAATGCCCGACAGAAAAGTAAGGGTTTTCAATGCAGCTAACTCCAGCTACACCATTGAACAATCAAGGATTAGATGCGAGATGTTGCTGAAAAAGATACATCCTGACTGGGTGATATCGCTAGATGGGCAGAACAATCCACCCACTCTTGCTGATACAAGCTCTGTGCTATCGATCGTAAAAAAAGACTGGGAGATGAATCCAACAAAGTCATTCCCTCTATCATGGATCATACCTCTTACATCGCATAGTGCATTTGTAAACAGTATGAAGCAATATGTCTTTCATCGAAAAACAGAGGGCCGCTTAGAAACAGCTGCCAGCAACAATTACCCTGAAAGAAGGAAATGGCTTCAAGTAGGTCCGGCTGCTATTAAAGCTGATACTGTTTCAAAGGGTGTCTCAAATGCTGTAGAAACATATTATAAAGAGTGGCTCCAATTCGATAGTGCACTTACCCAAAAACAGCAAAAGCACCTGCTTTTATTACAGCCACATATTCTCTTCAGGAATACTTCATTGTTAGACAGTACAGAAAAGGCACTTTACTCTTATTATTCTACTGAATGGAATGATGAACAGAAAAATGGCTTCCTGATAAAACTAAGAGATGAGTTTAAGGGAAAAACGATCGGACATTCTTCAATGGCTATACTAAATGAGGTGGACACTTTACATCAACAGGTATTTGTAGACTATTGCCATTTCACTCAAAAAACAAATCGATTTGTAGCCACAGTTCTTCTTAATTATATTCTGAAAGAGCAACCATGACTTCAAACTGGTTAATTAAAATAATTACTTCTACATTTGGGTAACCCGAGAAACGGGTAAGCTATCGCCAGGCTATGTCACCCTTTGTATTAATTCCTATATTATATATTTTATTCACCTGGATCTATTACAAGTGGAGTAAATCTCATTCCCTGGATCTTTCCTGGCAACAGGTGGCTTTAGCTTTTGGTCTTAAGGTTTTGCTGGGTGTTGCTTATGGTTATATTTTCTATACCTATTATAAAGGAGATGACACCTGGTATTTCAATAGCCTGGCTGAAGGAGAATACCAGAAACTGGTAACCGATACGGGGCAGTTCTTCAGTGATTTCAATCCGATACCTGCGTTCAGCAGAAATCCTACTATCGGCGAAGGTTGGTATTTCTATCTTTCGGAACTGGAATTAGCATTGCTTACAAAACCGCTTGCCTTATTTCATTTCATAACAGGAGGTGACTATTATAATAACGTAGTACTATATAATTTCATAAGCTTTTGGCCGATGCTATGGTTATATGGGACTTATAAAGAAGTGTTTCCAAACAAAAAGACCGCTCTTTATATAACCATATTTCTGGTACCCTCGCTTTTATTTTGGCTTAGCGGTATTAGAGGAGATGGCTATCTCATGCTTTTCCTTGTATTGCTACTGGTTAATTTTCATCAATGGGTATCGGGAAGAAAAGGAAAACAATTGCTTTATATTTTGATTGGCATAGCCGGCATCATAGTATTCAGAAGCGTTTTATTATTCTTATTATTACCGGTTCTTACCTGCTGGTTCATAACAGTAAGATTCAGGAAAAAAATACTTCCTGTAGTAGCCATAGTTTATGGAATAACGGCCATCTTGTTTTTTGGAAGCATTTTTGTTTCTGCAGAAAAGAACCTGCCAGGTATAGTTTCAGAAAGACAAGCGGCATTCTTACGATTAAAAGGCAATACGAGGTACGAACTGGATAGTTTGCGGCCTACTGTTGGAAGTTACCTGAAAGTTTTACCACAGGCCATCAATAATAGTTTCTTCAGACCCTATGCATGGGAATGGAAAGGGTCTTTACAAGGGGTGGCCGCCATCGATATCTTATTATTATTCATACTGGCCTTTTTGTGTTTCTGGAAAAATGAGGGATCAGCAGCATTACATTTCTCAAGACCTCTTTTATTTTATCCGATCATTTTTGCCATCACCTTGTACATATTTATCGGTTACACCATCCCTTTTCCCGGGGCTATTATCCGCTATAAAATACCGGGCGAATGGTTCCTTGTAATAGCCTTTATAACGGGCATTTCATGGCAAAAACTGATTAAATTAAAAAAATAATACATATTTTAATTTTGGCCATTTTTCGGCATTTTTTGAAGATTTTCTAAAACGATACACCCATTTTGTCCACATTTTGAGGTTTTGGACTTGAGATTTCGATATTTTTCTCCCCAAAAACGGATATTTTCCCATTACTTTGCTTCACGAAAAAATTTACAAAATGGAAAATTTACGTTTTAAAGCAATCAACGATTTATCGACACAGGTTAAGGAGGTTGAAGTAACTGGTTCAGCCAAGATCACCGCAATTTTCGGTGATAGCGTTTTCACGATTAAGACAGCCCGTGAGTTTTTGAGTGATGAGGCTTACAAGAGCCTGGTTCATTCTATCAGGGGCGGTAAAAAAATTGACCGTACTGTAGCCAATCAGATTGCTGCCGGTATTCGCCAGTGGGCAGAAGGCAAAGGCGTAACTCACTATACACACTGGTTCCAGCCACTTACAGGCACCAGTGCTGAAAAGCATGACTCTTTCTTTACCATTAAAAGTGATGGTACTGGAATAGAGGAGTTTGATGGTGCTGCTCTTATTCAGCAGGAGCCAGATGCTTCTTCTTTCCCAAGTGGTGGTATCCGTGCTACTTTCGAAGCCCGCGGTTATACAGCATGGGATCCTTCATCTCCAGCTTTCATTATGGAGATCGGTCATGGTAAAACTCTTTGTATCCCTACCATCTTCGTTTCCTATACAGGTGAAACACTCGACTACAAAGCTCCATTGTTGAAATCACTCGAATCTTTGGGTAAATCAGCTGTTGAGGTTTGTAACTATTTCGATAAGAACGTAGCTAAAGTAAGCGCTACTCTCGGATGGGAGCAGGAATACTTCGTTATCGACGAAGCTTTCTTCAATGCACGTCCTGACTTGTTAATGAGCGGCCGTACCGTATTCGGACATGCGCCTGCAAAAGGTCAGCAATTAGAAGACCATTATTTCGGATCTATTCCTGAGCGTACTTATGCTTTCATGAGGGATTTCGAAACTGAAAGCTATAAACTGGGTATTCCTTTACGTACCCGTCATAATGAGGTGGCTCCTGCACAGTTTGAGTGCGCCCCAATATTTGAAGAAGTAAGTGTTGCTGTTGACCACAACACTTTGCTGATGGACATCATGGATCGCGTTGCCCGCCGTCACAAATTGCGTGTATTGCTACATGAGAAACCATTCGCTGGTATCAATGGTAGCGGTAAGCACAATAACTGGAGTATGGCAACAGATACAGGTGTAAACCTTCTGGCACCTGGTAAAACGCCAAAGACCAACCTGATGTTCCTTACCTTCTTTGTAAACACTATCAAAGCGGTACATGACTATTCAGATATCTTACGTGCTTCTATTGCATCAGCTGGTAACGACCACCGTTTGGGTGCTAATGAAGCGCCTCCTGCTATCATCTCTGTTTTCATTGGACAATACCTCACTAAAGTATTGAATGATGTTAAGCAGCGTGTAGGTGGTAAGTTCGATGAACAAGATGAAGCCATCCTTAAACTGGATCTTCACCGCAGCATTCCAGAACTGTTACTCGATAATACCGATCGTAACCGTACTTCTCCTTTCGCTTTCACAGGAAACAAATTTGAATTCCGTGCCGTAGGTTCTGCAGCTAACTGCGCTAATGCAATGACTGCCCTGAACACTATCATGGCTGAAACGTTGAAAACTTTCAAGAAAGATGTTGATGCCTTGATTGAAAAAGGTGAGAAGAAAGAAATCGCAATCATGCATGTTATCCGCGAGTATATCGTTTCCAGCGAAAAAGTTCTTTTCGAAGGAGATGGTTATAGCGACGAATGGCATCAGGAAGCTGAAAGAAGAGGCTTGCCAAACGTACGCACTACCCCACTTGCACTGGATGCATATGTTACTGATAAGGCTAAGCACCTTTTCGAAGCCAATAACGTTCTTACTCACGTGGAATTGGAAGCCCGCCACGAAATTGAGTTGGAAAAATATATTAAGAAAGTTCAGATTGAAGCTCGCATCATGGGAGAACTGGCAACCAGCCATATCGTTCCATCTGCCGTTAAATACATGAACGTTCTGATCAACAATATCAAAGGATTGAAAGAAGTTGGATTGGGAGATAGCGCCGTAGCAAACCAAAAGCAGATCCTGACCAAAATCGCTGAACACACTAATAAAGTAAGCGACCTGGTTGAGAAAATGATCGAAGCCCGCAAGGTTTGTAACAGTATGACTGATACCCGCACTATGGCCATCGCTTATCAAAGCCAGGTGAAAGATACCTTCTTCGACCAGATCCGTTATCATGTAGACAAGCTGGAATTGTTGGTTGATGACCAATACTGGCTGTTACCTAAGTACAGAGAAATGCTCTTCTTGAGATAAAATAGGTTCACTGACATGACAAGCAACAAAGAGCCCTCGCTGATCAAAAGGCGGGGGTTTCTTTTTTTGAGAATTTGAAGATGTGCTAATTTGAAAATTTGAAAATTAAACAGCCGAACAGCCAATACAATTAACCGCAGAGCGCAGGAGACGCGGAGGGGTGACGGTAAAAGTCTGATTAATTAGGGTTCACAAATGTCAAGCTTCACCTCCGCGTCTCTTCGACTCTGCCGTTAATTGTATTGGCTGTTGGCTGCTCGGCTGTTCATTTTCAAATTTTCAAATTAGCACACTTTCAAATTATACTTTCCTTATCTTCGCGCCGGCAGGTCTTACACGACCAGCTCCTGCTGAACCTCCCCAGGGTCGGAAGGCAGCAAGGATAGGCGGTTGTAGCGGTGCGATGTGAGTAGCCTGCCATTTTTAACTTATTTTGATGAGCTGATTTGAAATCCGAAAATGTTTTCAGATTGGCTCATTTACATTAATGTTACAATTGGATTCATTAAGTAATATGTCCATAATCCTGGAATTCAATTTTCATCCCGAAAAGTCGGGACATGAATTTTCAAATTAGCACAATTTCAAATTTTCAAATTACGTATATGAAATTTTTTATTGATACCGCCAATCTGGCCCAAATCAAAGAAGCACACGAACTCGGAATTCTTGATGGTGTAACCACCAACCCATCACTGATGGCAAAAGAAGGCATCAAAGGGGAAGCCGCAATCATGAAGCATTATGAAACTATCTGCGAAATGGTAGATGGTGATGTAAGTGCAGAAGTGCTTTCAACCGATTTCGCCGGCATGGTGGAAGAAGGAAAGAAATTCGCTGCCATCCACCCAAATATCGTGGTGAAGGTTCCAATGATTAAAGATGGTATCAAAGCCCTTAAATGGTTCTCTGAGAATGGAATCAAGACTAACTGCACATTGGTATTCTCTGCAGGACAAGCTATCCTGGCAGCAAAAGCAGGAGCTACTTATGTTTCTCCTTTCATTGGCCGTATTGATGACAGCAGTTGGGATGGTATCCAATTGATTGAGCAAATCTCTCATATCTATACTCTCCAAGGATTCAAGACTGAAATATTAGCTGCTTCTATCCGCAATGCCCTCCATATTGTTCGTTGTGCTGAAGCTGGTGCTGATGTTTGTACTTGTCCACTTGATTCAATTCTGGGATTGCTCAAGCATCCTTTGACTGATATCGGTCTGGCTAAGTTCCTGGAAGATGCAAAGAAGATGTAATGAATAATGACTTCAATAGAAAAAGGCGTTCCTTATAGAACGCCTTTTTTATTTCTTCCTCCCTGCCGGGGTCTTGTTACTTCCTCTGCCGATGGCAATTTTTCTTCGACCAGATATTTCTTGAGATACACAGTTATTTCTTTCCAAACAGCAGGATCAGCTTTCAATACTACTTTAATCTTAACTGTTTCGCCTTTGTAAGAAGTATCGATAATCAGATTATTTCTATCGAAAGTACCAGCACTGGATGAAAACATCAATTGCTTTTCAGTCATTGGCAACCATGACCCATTCGCCAGTTTCGCATCAACATTAATATAGTTATACACTCCCTTCTTCAAACTATCTGTATACAAATTGAAGAAAAGACTATCCACCTTCTGCGCCTTTACAGCACAAAAAGAAACCACACTCATCACTACTAAAAATCCAAACTTCATCATAATAAAATACTTTAAATCACCAACCTCCTTCCCTACTCCCATTCTCCCCTACTTCCCTACTTACAACTCCCGACTCCCGACTATAGACTCCCGACTCTAATTCCTAATCCCCGGCCTCCCCGTCATCGAATTCACCACAGTATACCCTACTAGTTCATCAGCTCTTCCTGCTAATGGACGATAATACACCAGTATCGTATAATTATTTTCTGACTCCCAGTAATTACCTTCTGAGAATTCAAAGGATGGGATTCTTTTCCGGTCGTTCTGATTAACTGTTACATAAGCATAATCGTAGTACCCTTGTTTCAGGAAGAGACTGGTTTCATACACCACATTCTCCTTGTTAAAAATCATTTTCGCCTGATCGCTGAGGTTATACTCGGTAAGTTGTCCGGTGATGAATACATCCTTCCCATTGAGAGGAACATTATTTGGCGGAACGAAGTAAAAATGCACTGTAGCATAATCTGCCTGCCAGAGCGGGTTGATACTTTCGGTACATTGGATACTATAGCGACCATTCGCATCGCCGAAGAAGCTGAAACGTTGTTTGGAACGATCCATATCTGGTTTTACAAATATCTCTGTAGCAGTAGTTGAATAATTTGCATTTAAAACCCTGTCACTCTGCAAACGGAAGCTTCGCAGGTCGAGCCAACGCCATTCTTTTCCCGATGGAAAAAGGCAATCATTTTCCGTATTAAACTCCATTGAATTCCGGGTAAAGAATGTGGGTCGTAAATCGGTAATAGCATTATCCCAGCGGCTATTTTGTAATATCACCACTTTCATCTGCTGCAGGTGATTAACCACATTCAGTTGTTCACTGATGGCCACTTTTAGCTGAACTTTCTGGTGCGATTGAAATAGCTGTCCGTTAAAAGGTTGCAGAATCTGAGCAGCAATGGATGCTTTCTCTTCCACCACCAGGAAACGTTTAGTGAATATCAGTTTCGAAGTATCTCCATCACGGAACACTTTGAGTATATAATTACCCGAACGACTGGGAACACAATTACGATCGGGCAATACGGCCTGGTAATGGGTGTATTTGGTAAATGCAATGGATGAGATGCGATAGGTTGTTAATCGAATAGAAGAATATCCTTTTATGAAATCGAACTGACTTAGCATAGCAGGTGTCCAATCGGCATTACAAAGCTGGTAGGTATAGGAATAGTTTTTTACGTTTCCATCGAGGTCGTCGAAATGAAGTTCCATCTGATCGGAACCATTCAATCGTAAGACGGGATAGCCAATCTGATTACCATAAGGGTATAGCTGAGTTGTTTTGATACGGTTATTGAAGACCGCCTCAGGTATCTGGGCTACCAGTTCAAATGGCAGCAGGATAAGAAGGTATATCCAGAATCGTTTCATGTCTTAAAAGTACCACCAATTTGTATAAAGCATTCCCAAAATTGAGCTTGGAGAAAAAAAATTCCGGGGATGCCTCTTTGCGGCTATTTTTGATGAACTAAAATCATGCCGGTTGAATATCGCCTCCTTCATAGCTAACCGTATAGCCTTCAATCCGCAACGAAGCTTTTCGCGGTTTATCATCCGGTTATCAATCGGAGCCACGATTATCAGTGTGGCTGTGATGCTTTTAACAATGGCTTTTGCCAATGGTTTCCAGCAGACCATCAGCGAAAAGGTATTCAGCTTTTTCGGTCATGTAAGAATTCAGGATTACAATGCCTTGCAGGTTTCGATTGCTGAAGAGATTCCTATCCAGAAGAATGACTCGGTAAACAGATTGCCATCAATAAATCCTTCTATAAAATCGGTTCAGGCATTTGCTACAAAGAATGCCATCCTGAAAACCAGCGAGACTATTGAAGGAGTATTGTTTAAGGGAGTGGAAAAAGATTATGCTTTTAAGAACCTGCAATCCTTTTTAATAGCTGGACGCTGGATAAATTTTGCAGATAGTGGCTATAGCAACGAAATAAACCTTTCGGCCTCTATGGCGAATCAGCTAAATCTGAAAGTAAACGACCAGGTTCTTATTTTCTTTATACAGCCCAATGGAGAATCTCCCCGTCCCCGAAAGCTGACCGTAGCGGGTATTTTCAAAACAGGCATTGAAGAATATGACAAGCTTTTTGCAATAGGAGATCTGAAACTGATCCAGAGACTTAATAATTGGAATGAAAACCAGGTAGGTGGTTATGAGCTTATATTGAATGATTATAAGGAGATGGATAGGGTTAGCGAGAATATTGTTCCTTATCTGCCTTGGGGATTGAGCAGTCAAACTATAAAGGAAGTTTTCCCTTCGATATTCGATTGGTTGGCATTGCAAGACAAGACCATTTACCTTGTAATCTTCATCATGATCATTATTGCCTTATTGAACCTGGTAACCTGTTTGTTGATTTTGGTATTGGAGAGAACAAGGATGGTAGGATTATTAAAGGCATTGGGAGCAGGGAATTTCACCATTCAGAAAATTTTCCTGATACAAGGAGGTTATATCACACTAACAGGTTTGCTCATCGGAAATATATTGGGTCTTTTAGTATGCTGGCTGCAGCAGCGATTTGGATTCATAACATTACCAGAAGAGTCTTATTATATTTCAAAAGCTGCTGTTAGTATCAACTGGTGGCAGGTACTTTTTCTCAATCTGGGCACCTTGTTGATTTGTCTTCTGATTTTACTGATTCCAACATTAATCGTAAAAAAAGTACAGGCTGTAATAGCCATCCGTTTCAGGTAAGATGCGACAAAAAAATGCCTGTAGCAACTGCGGCATTCAACGATTCTGCACCTCCCTTTCTGGGGATTGTCACTTTATTTATTGATGAATTAAGAAGGGAAGGATGGATTCCTTTTGATTCATTACCTATTATCAGTATCCCTTCTTTACCTGATTTCATTTTATCGAGCGGCGTTCCTTCTAAAACTGCTGCGTAAACGGGGACGTCCTTATTACTTTCAAGAATAGAAGCGAGGTCCTGATATTCGACTCTAACCCTGGCTATGCTGCCCATGGTAGCCTGAACTACTTTGGGGTTCAGCCAATCAGCACTTTCTACGCTGCAAACCACCTGATCCACACCAAACCAATCGGCAGACCGGATGATGGTACCCAGATTTCCAGGATCCTGGATAGTATCTAGTAAGAGGGTCCACCTACCCTCAAATTTCAAGGGACCCTTGAAAACCGGCTTCCTAAAAACAGCCAAAACCTCGTGTGGGGTTTTCAAAAAGCTGAGTCGTTCCATTTCCTTGTCGTTTACCTGAATAACCTGACGACTATCAATAAGTCCTACGGTAGGGCCATTTACCTGCAACCAAGCCTCTGTTGCAAAGAGTTGGTGCAAAAAGAGGTTCCCGGCGTCTAATAAATCGTTAATAATCTTGGGACCTTCTGCAACAAACAGCCCTTCTTCGTCTCTAACTTTTTTCTGGCTTAAACTTTGAATATATTTGACCTGTGATTTAACCAGCATCGTAGTACGTTTATTAATTTATGTTACCAGGCAAGCAAGTTAGTTTTTTTACAGTTCTCTTACACAGCCTGATTGCCGGGACTTTGCTGCTATACCTGAGTTCCTGTGTTACCCCGGCCAAATACCCGAAAACCAAGCCTTTTGTATTTAAGACCAATATTTCGGTCTCCGGCTCCTTTTCTCCTGCTGAGAAACAGGAATTGATAGCAAAACTTCAAAACCAACTTGACGATAGCCTGAAAGTAAGGACGATTTCCTATGCCGGAGTATACAAAAGGGTATTTCGTCCCCCTTCCTTTGACACCATCAATATCGTGCGATCACGAGGGTTCATGACTTCCTTATTGAATTATCAGGGATTTTTTTACCCAACAATAAAGGATACTTTTTTGATAGATACAGTTAGCGCTACACAAAGAAGGGTTACAGTCAATTTTAAAGTAGCACCTGGCAAACAGACACGATTGGATTCTATTGGCTATGATCTCACAACACCAGAATTGCAATCATTAGCTTTAAAAAATAAATCGGAATCTCTTTTGAAAAGAAAATGGTGCTTTTTCAAGCCCCGATATTGCTAATGAAATAGACCGTTTATTACAGATATTCCACTACAATGGTTATTACAAAGTGGGCAAGGGATGATATTTATGCAGAAGTGGATACGGTTGTAGCTGCCCTGATAGATCCTACACTTGACCCATTTGAACAGGTTCGCTTACTCGATTCTCTACGAAAGAAAATGGACAAACCAACAATCAATGTAGTTTTCAAACAACGTACTGATGCAGATACAAACCACCTCAGGCAGTTTTATATTGGAACGGTAAAGGTATATCCCGACCAGACCTTGTTACAGGATTCAGTCATGAATTATGTATTTACAAGAATCGGGAATATTGATATCTATCGTAGCAGCGACCGTTTTAAGTTGCCATTTATTGTAAGGAATGTCCACTTGATACCAGGAGCCCGGTATAATGAAAAGGACTATTACAGAACCGTGAATACCTTTAACCGTTTGGGTGCCTGGCAAAGTGTAGATGTGAGTCTGAAAGAAAGATATGACAGTGTGCCATATCTGGATACAGAGATAAAATTATACCCTGCGCTCAAAAGAAATCTGAAGATAGATCTTGAAGCGAGCCGGAATATTGCGGACTATCTTACAACAAGTCAGTTTTTCGGACTTGGTGTAAACCTCTCATTATCTAACAGGAATGCTTATAGAGAATCTATCCAGACCAGTACCAATGCTCGGTATGGAGTAGAGTTCGGTTCGAATTTCATCCAAACGTTGCAGACCAACTTATCTCATTCCATTTATTTCCCTAACCTGATACTACCTTTCCGATTAAAGAAATCTACTTTAGAGAATATCACGAACGACAGAACTGTATTTAATATCAACGGAGCCTATACTATCAGGAGGCAGATATATGACGTTGCATCTTTGAATACATCATGGGGATATGAGTGGACATCAAAAAAAATCAACTGGCAATTCGTTCCATTAAATATTGAATATACCAATCTCAACAAGAAAGACAGTCTGGATAAATTGATTGCCAATATCCCTTCTCTCCAATATGCATTCAATGATGGATTTGTTGTGGGAATGATTGGCGCTATGAGTACAGCATGGAAGAAAAACAATCATTATTCGAATCTTAAGATACGAGTGGAAGAGAGTGGTGCTTTGTTAGGCTTGGTGAAATCTATTGAGAGAAATAATCTTTTCCGATTTGTAAAAACCGAAGTGGAATACAAACACTTCATCAATTATAAGAAGTCTGCCTGGGCCTTCAGGGCTTTTGCCGGACATGGTTTCGTATATGGATTTAAATGCGACCAGCCAGAAAGAAACCTTCCTTTCTTCAAAGCATATATTGCTGGAGGACCATATAGCATGAGAGCCTGGCAGGTTCGCCGATTAGGTCCGGGATCATCAATTCTATACGATACTACAAATAACCAATCAAACGACCGATTTGGCAATACTCAATTAGAAGCGAATATTGAATACCGTTTTGACCTGACTACAGTTGCAGGTATAAAAGTGAAAAGCGCCCTTTTTGCAGATATAGGAAATATATGGAGTACAGAATATAGCGATGCTGCTGCCACACAAAAAATTCCAGAAGCTTCTTTCAATCTTAGCCGTCTTGGAAAAGATATAGCGATTGGTGCAGGAACCAGTATTCGATTTGATTTCGACTTCTTCCTTATACGATTTGATTGGGCTTATCAAATAAAGAATCCAAGATATTCGGATATCAAAGGCGGATGGTTGTATGATTTGCGATTGTTGAATGGGCAATTCCAGTTAGGTATCAACTATCCTTTTTAGGTTGATTATTGCTGATAAACAATTCAGCTTCTTCCATCGTCATAGCATTCTCAACACTGAATTCTCCGATTTTAGTTCTGCGAAGATTACTAAGGTGAGCACCACATCCCAACGCTTTTCCAAAATCGTGCGCCAGGCTACGTATATAGGTACCTGTTGAACATATTACCCTGAAGCCTACTTCCGGACCTTCAAAAGAAGTTATTTCGAATTCATAAATAGTCAATTTTCGTGGTTCTAGTACCACTTCAATACCCTGGCGAGCTAATTCATAGACCCTTTTCCCATCTTTCTTTATTGCCGAATGGGCAGGAGGTACCTGCATTATTTCACCGGTGAATTGTTTAGTAGCTTCATCCATTTGAGCTCTTGTTATATGGGAATAGTCCTGTTGGTTTTCAGGATGACTTTCCAAATCATAAGTTGGCGTGGTAGCCCCTAAGGTAAAAGTACCTGCGTACTCTTTTTCCTTTGCCATGTATTCATTGATCTTCTTGGTAAACTTTCCTGTACAAAGAATCAATAATCCTGTTGCCAGGGGATCAAGTGTACCTGCATGGCCCACTTTTTTGATACGCATTTGAGAGCGAAGCTTGCGAACTACATCGAAGGATGTCCAATCGTAGGGTTTGTCTATCAGTAGCACTTTTCCTTCTTCGAAGATTGAGGGCATTTTTTGAGTTTGTTTGTGCAAAGATAGCGTTGTGAGTCGGGAAAGTCCGTAGCTTTTGATTGCTTGAGAGTCTGATATTTGAGTCCGCAGGGGTTGAATTTTGGAGAGTCATTTTTTATAGTCCGGAAGAAAATACAAATACAAGTAGGGAAGAATGGGAGTAGGGAAGTAAAGGAGGAGACGTTCAATAGGTTCAAAAAGTCAAATAAGTTCCCCCGACGCGTCGGGGGGCTTGATGAATTGTGTGCATTTTGGTTTTTTTAGTTTTTTAACCGCAGAGGCGCGGAGACGCGGGGAATACATCTCTGCGTCTCCGGCCTCTGGCTATTTCTTTGAAAATGTGAAAATGTATTCTCCTACCTTACTTCCCTACTACCATTCTTCCCTACTTGTATTTGTATTTTCTTCCGGACTAAAAATTAGGACTCTACGAAATTCAAACGCCGCGGACTCAAATATCAGACTCTCCAAATATCAAACGCTGCGGACTTCCGGACTCTCCCCACTAAATCGCCTGCCTCGCTTTTAACTCAAGGTATTTATTCACTGTATCAATCGTAAGATCTTCTGGGGCTGTGAGAATGGTGAAGATGCCATGTTGTTGTAGCTCCTTAACGATTAGTCTTTTTTCGTAGATGAATTTTTCAGCAATGGTTTTTGTGTAAAGGGATTCTATATCTGTACTGCTTTTAGAAGTCATTTGACGAAGCTCCGTATTTTCGAAGAAGACGACCAATAAAAGATGATTGCGGGCAATACTCCTTAAATAAGGTAATTGACGTTGTAGTCCGGTTAATGATTCGAAATTGGTGAAGAGTACAATAAGGCTTCTTTGAGTTACCCTTGTTCGTAACAAGGCATATAACCTTTCATAATCGCTTTCCTGGAAACGGGTGTTTTGATTATATAATGTTTCGAGGATGTTGGTCATTTGTCCGGCTTTTCTATCAGCTGGCAAAAAATTTCCTATATGCTGATCGAATGTAATTAGTCCGGCTTTATCTTGTTTTATCAATGCCACTCTTGACAAAATCAAAGTTGCATTGATAGCATAATCCAATAACGACATGCCTTCGAATGGCATTTTCATTACCCGTCCCTTGTCGATGATGCAATATATCTGCTGGCTTCTTTCGTCGGTATAGTTATTAACCATCAATTGGGCTCTGCGAGCGGTTGCTTTCCAGTTGATGCTTCTTATATCATCGCCAGTTACATATTCTTTGATCTGTTCAAACTCGAGACTATGCCCAATCTTCCTTATTTTCTTTGACCCTGCTTCAGTGAGGTTGCTTGTGTGTGCTTTTAATTCGAACTGACGTAATAACCGGTAAGACGGTAAAACACGAATGGTAAGTTCTGCCTCTTTTGTTATTCTTCTTACGACCAGATTCAAGGGACTAGCTGCAAAAAAATGAATATCGTGAAACTGGTATTCTCCTCTTTCTACAGGGCGAAGTGAATAATCAAAATTCTTTTCCTCTTTACTATCCAATTTCCCTTTGATAGAAAATTTACGATTCTGAAATTGAACAGGCAATTCGTCGATGATTGAAACTTTTACCCTGAATGGATACTTATTTTTTGTCTTGATGCTTACCGGATTTTCATCACCATTACTAAACCGATCCTTACATAATCTCTCTGCTTCTATTGGCATCCTCAATAAAAAGAGGCTTAAGTAATCAATCAGGAATAGAATTCCTAATACAAATAATGCAAACTCTGCAATTATGTACAAAAAAGGAAAAGCAAACGATATAAAAAACAACACAGCAATTCCTCCCAGCAAAAGATAGAATCTTTTGCTGAAGAATAAGGGGCGTAATAATCTGTTATACAATCTTACCATTGGAATTAACGGGGTACTTCTATACTCTGTACAATTTGAGTGATCACATCATCAGGTGAGGCGCCTTCCATTTCCTTTTCTGGACTCAGCACAATTCGATGCCTCAATACTGCCGGAGTAATGTAGATAACATCTTCCGGAGTTATAAAGTCGCGTCCACGCATTGCTGCCAATGCCTTAGATCCATTCAATATCCCAATAGAAGCCCTTGGTGAGGCTCCGAGATAAATGGATTTATGATTTCTTGTTCCGGCAACTATAGAAGTGATATATGTAATCAGTTTATCTTCTACATGAATACCTCTTACTTTCTCACGTAATTTCTCTAATTGACTTGCTTCAAGAACGGCTCCTACTTCGTTTATCAATGCATTCAATCCGGCCTGATGGTGGCTCAAGACTATCTTGAATTCCTGCTCCAATGTTGGATACTGAACAGTTATCTTAAATAAGAAACGGTCTAATTGCGCTTCAGGTAAATGATAAGTACCCTCTTGTTCAATCGGGTTTTGAGTAGCTACCACCATGAATGGAAAACTTAAAGGATAGGTTTGTCCATCAACCGTCACCTGTCTTTCTTCCATAACTTCGAAAAGAGCGGCCTGTGTTTTTGCCGGGGCCCTGTTGATTTCATCAATCAGAACTATATTACTGAATACCGGTCCTTTCTTAAAATGGAATACAGAGTCTTTCGGACTGAATACAGAAGTTCCGATAACATCACTTGGCATCAGGTCGGGCGTGAACTGAATGCGGGAGAAACCCACTGAAATGCTTTTACTCAGCAATTTTGCAGTGAGTGTTTTTGCAACACCTGGAACACCTTCAATCAATACATGACCATCTGCGAGAATTCCCGCCAAAAGCAGATCAACCATCTGCTCTTGTCCTACAATCACTTTCCCAATCTCGCTTTTAAGGCTTTGTACTGCGGATTGTAATTCGCTGAGGTCGGTCCTTTCTTCAAAAAAGTTTTCTTCCATCTTATACTTTTTTATAAAAATTTTCTAATTGTTTATTGAATAGCTGCAATTCGTTGTCGGTAACCGATGATTGATCTGCCAGATATTTCGCTTGGTAAATTATATCACCTATTATTTCAGCATCAATTCCAGTTTTATAAGCCAATTTCTTTTCAAATGCCTCATCCATTCTGGAAGTAGGGATGGCAAATTTTGTTCTCACAAAATCCTGAAAATGGGCTGTCATTTTTATAGCCAGGTTCCTGTTATCTCTTCTCTGGAAATATAAACGTCCAATTGTTTTTACAAAATCGAGTGAGGTATTTTTAAGTGGTGGTCGAACAGGAATGAGTCGTTGCTTGCGTTTTGCTTCAAAAATAAAAAGCAGCAGGAATAGCGCGAGCAAGAGCCATAAACCCATCGCTAATGCAGGTTGCTTCATCATCCAATTGAATATCCTGGAAGTACTACTTGATCCTCCGGAATTAGCGGATTTATTACGGAATGTTTCATCCCATTTCACCAACTCAGTACCAACAGGAATATTTGAAAAAACCTGATCATAGTATTCCTTATTCTGTTTATGCAAAAGGAAGAAATTAGTAAATGCCATTGGCGCCAGGTGCAGGTAAATAGCTCCCCCGCTTTCGTAAGAAATCTTTACAAAGTTTGGCAGTCCATCTTCATTCCATCCTAATATGGTTGTATAGCCAGAATCCAGTGAGGTAAAATAGTTGTCATAAGTTTTACCAGGGTAAGTGAAGGATTGCTTATCATAGGTTTTTGGATGGAGGATACTTACTTTAAGTGAGTCGGAAGAATTACTTGAAGCCCGGAAATAATGAGTATCCAAATTTAGAGTATCAAGAAGCAAAGGACTCAGTTCAAAAGCCGAAATAAATAACTTATTACCACTATACACGAAGTTCATCATGCGCTGCAGATCTTCAGCTTCCATATTTACCGTAGGCGTTATGATGATATCAGCCACTTTGCCTTTGTGTAATGCGACTTTGTAATCAAGATTATTATCTCCTATACCGAATAAATTTTTCTTTTTATCCCCTTCTTTATCAATCACTATTTCAGCGTCTGGAAATATTCTCGACAACTCCTCATAAGCATAAAAGGTTCCATAAGGAATCTTATCCTTACGCCATAGGGTAACCCTTTCATTGATCTGCTTACCAGAATTACCACAGCCTGTTGTTAGCAGGAAGCTGCCAACAAGCAATGCAAACAATGCTATGGAAAAATTTTTCACCAAGCTCCTACCTCTTTAAAAAAGTCATTAAAATCTTTCATCACTTTATCAAACTGATCGTCAGACATTTCAAAACCGCCATACCATACATAATCGTATACCTGGGTTAACCATGAGAATTTACCAGCGAATTTGAATTCACTAACCTGGGCCAGATAATCGTAGTTAGTAGATTGGGCATGGTACCTGATCAGGTTTTTCTGATCGAGTTCCCTGAGTGACTTCACATACAAATACCTTACTGCTTTCCGGTAATCCTTCACTTGAATGGCTTTTGCAATCTTGCTTTCAAGATCAGTCTCCATTTCTATCCCTTCCTCAACATTGGTCGCTGCAAGTTTATTTTTTGCATTACGGTAAAAAAGATTGTTGTTAATAATAATCTTGTATACGGCAAACAATAACACAGCTGCCAATAAGATATACATGGCTATTTTTACGCCACGGTTATAAAACAGCCATTCCAGAAACCCTATTGTTCTTGCTTCGGAATCTTCCTTCTTCTTATTCTTCATCCAATATGCAGGATCGTTGGCATATTCAAACTCTTTTCTTTTCTGTAAAGCTGTAACTACAGAATCTGGTACTGCTCGAAACGTTACGGTATCGGGTTCATGAACTTCGGTGGCAGTGTCGGAATAGTCTTCATCTGAATAATCTACTTCTTCATCTTGCACCACCCCAGTAGCACTATCAACAACAGGATTTTGATATGTAGTGTCTGCAGGGGCAACCTGAGCATTTAGTCCAGTTTGGAATATAAATAACAGGAAAGCAATGGATACTGCTTTTCTTATTGTAGAATATAATATCAGTTGGAATCTCCTCATACGCCACTGCTCCTGGGCTCCACCCCGTTTTGTCTTATTTTATTATACAAGCGTATCGGATAGATGCCGAAATACCATACTACGAAAGAGAATGAGATGAGCAAGATAGAAATACTGATTGCTTTTGGCATATCTGAATAGCGGGTTACATAGCCTTCAAGGGAGGCGGCTATAATCAATAAAGGAATGACCCCGATCAGGACTTTCAATCCATCTTTTGCGCCTGACTGTAGTGAGTGCAATCTTTTATGGGTGCCGGGAAACAGAATGCTGTTACCGACTATGATTCCTGCGGCTCCGGACAGAATGATAGAAGAAATTTCAAGGGTACCATGAATCCAAATCACCAATACCGAAGCAAACCCTAATCCTTTTGTGAAAAAATAAAATTGGAAGGCACCAACCATCACTCCGTTAACCAATAAGAACCAAACGGAGCCTACTGACAAGAGGAAGCCGGCAATAAATGTAAGGAATGATACACGGATATTGTTTTCGGCAATTCGTATGAACATATAGGTGGCATTCTCGTCCTTATAAACCCCAAAAGGGTCGCCCTTTGCAATATTGTCTTCTGTCATTTCTACATACCCATCACCCAGGATTCCTCTGATGAAGGTTTCATCATGAGAGGCAGAAAAAACTGCCATCAGGGCAAAAAGAATGAAGATTAAAAAAGCTAATCCAACAACCAGATGATGTTTTTTTATTAAGAGAGGAAGCTCTGTTTTCCAGAACCTTACTATACGGGAAGTCTCTTCCTTTTTATTCTTATAGATTCCGAGATATATCTTAGATGCTAACCCATTCAGGTATGTTGTAACCTTACTTTGGGGATAAAACGTTTTTGAATATCCCAGATCGTTGACCAGTTCAGTAAACTGTGATGCCATTTCATCAGGGTCGGCAGTTTTCTCATACTGGTACTGCTTCCACTTTTCTATATTCTTCCTGATAAATAATCCTTCCCGCACCGGCAATTATTTTATTATTGGATAAATAGTATTATTGAAACTGAACTGCTATTTTTATGGATAAATATAGCAGTAAAAATCTGAACCTTCTATACCGGAGCACCGAATTTTAACTATTATAGAAATATGTCGCTGATAAAACTCGATACGGGCTTTAATATTGAAGTGGAATTCCCCATCTCCCCATTCCATAAGCGGCTTTTTGCCTGGCTTATCGACCTTATGGCTTGCTGGCTTTATATGAAAGTAATGGGGCTTTATTCCAACAACAGACTTTCTTCATTTGGATTTTCTCGATGGACCTGAAATCGTTTTTTATCAGTCTGCCAGTACTTTTTTATCATCTTATCAGTGAAATCAGCTTTAATGGCCGTAGTCTTGGGAAAATGGCCCTGAACCTGAAAGTGATTACGGCAGAAGGGGGACAACCCAGTATTGGCCAGTACCTTTTAAGGTGGTCGTTTCGACTTCTTGACTTTCCCATTTTCCTGCTCGGTTTGATTGCTACAACAGAAATACCCTGGTGGACCTTCCCTGCCCTTTTTGGCGGATTATTTTGCGTTATATTCACCCAGAAGTCACAGCGCATAGGCGACATTGTGGCTGGGACCATAATTATAGACTTGAAGAACAGGACTTCGTGGGAAGACACTGTGTTTACAGAAGTGGAATCGACTTACCAGCCCCGTTATCCGGAGGTGATGCAATTAAGCGACAGGGATATAAATACGCTTAAGAGTATTATTGAAAATGTGAAGAAGAAAAACGACTACGACCTTTCGATACGGATTGCTTCGCGCATCCAGTCTAAATTAAAATTAAGCAGCGACCAGGACTCTTTAGATTTCCTGCAGACGCTGCTTAAAGATTATAATTTCTATACTACACAATAGAATGTGTACAATGGTGAAATTCTTATTGCATAGAAGCTGCTATGATTCCACCTATAAAGACTAATCCGTATAATGCCAATATGATGATCATTAGTATTCCCATGAATTTATAACAACTCTTCAGGTTCTTAAATGATTCCGTTAATTGAATTTGATCGTTTGAGCGAAGTGCTTTCTGCATTTTGGAAGCGAAATTGAACAGATATAAACAGGGAAAGAAATATAGCAAGGCTAATCCAATATATACTGCCATCATTATAGATGAGCTCATTCCTACACCTTCTAATGTATTTAATGAAGCCATTAAGGATCCGGCAAATATGCCTACTAATAAAAATAAACCGCACCCTATAAAACCCATTATAGCAAGGAATTTTCCCCATTTTGCTGTTTCTGAGAGGTAGTTTGAAACAGGCTGATCGATCTGTAGTTCAAATAAGCTACTGTCGTTGTTTTCCATAATAGTTGTTTTGGTTGAATGCTTAAGGTAAAACTTTCAATTCAAAAATCATATTCCAAGCCCTAAAAAAAGGCAAAAAAAAGCTGCTACCGATACCGGTAACAGCTATACTAAGTTCTGATACTAATTAATAGGCTTGGGCAAAAAGCACCCTTTGCTTACTGGGCTTGCCAGAAAGTATACAAACGCCTTCTTCCATAACATTATCGATAGGGATACAGCGAATTGTAGCTTTTGTCAATTCCTTTATACGGGCTTCGGTTTCAGGGGTACCATCCCAATGAGCTGAGATGAAACCACCTTTTTCATTCAGAATCTTTTCGAATTCCGCCCAGGTGTCGGCCTTTGTTATATGTGCATCACGGTAATCTTTAGCCTTATTGAAAATAGCTTGCTGTACTTCATCTAAAAGTGAAACGATACGCTGGCTTAATCCATCCATCGATACGCTCATTTTTTCTTTTGTATCCCTGCGGGCTATTTCCACTGTATTATTTTCCAGGTCGCGGGCACCGATGGCTACGCGAACAGGCACTCCTTTCAATTCATATTCAGCAAATTTCCAACCTGGGCGGGCATTTTCATTATCATCATATTTTACCCTTACACCAGCAGTCTTTAATTCTTTCACCAGTTCAGTCACTCGTGCATCAATCAGGGCTTTTTGATCGGCTCCTTTAAAAATTGGAACAATCACCACCTGGAAAGGTGCGATACGTGGAGGAAGAATCAAACCATCATCATCACTATGTGCCATTACGAGAGCACCGATAAGACGTGTACTTACGCCCCAGCTGGTAGCCCATACATAATCGAGTTTATTTTCCTTGTCAGAGAATT
Source organism: Chitinophagaceae bacterium (assembly GCA_016721085.1). Taxonomy (GTDB): domain Bacteria; phylum Bacteroidota; class Bacteroidia; order Chitinophagales; family Chitinophagaceae; genus Endoryza. Next base: position 82,613 of record JADKJI010000062.1, read on the forward strand.
TTACATCAAATGCTTTGGCGAAGTTCTGTCCCAGGAAATGGGAAGTACCTGCCTGAAGAGCTTTACCATCCTGCATCAGTGCTTCGATGCAATAGGTGTCTACGGCACCGGCAAAACGTTCGCTTTCCGACTTCACCCCTTTTATTACGGGCAATGCCATCCAATTTTCAGCAAAATCTGCATATACTTCGAGCATTTGTTCAGCTTCTTTCACTGCTTCCTGAGCGGTTGCGTGAGCTGTATGCCCTTCCTGCCAAAGGAATTCTGCGGTGCGGAGAAAGAGACGGGTACGCATTTCCCAACGAACCACATTAGCCCATTGGTTGATAAGGATTGGAAGGTCGCGGTACGACTGGATCCAGTTCTTATAAGTGCTCCAAATGATGGCCTCGCTGGTTGGTCGAACCACCAGTTCTTCTTCCAGTTTGGCATCGGGGTCAACCATCAGGGCGCCTTTCTTATTGGGGTCAGATTTAAGGCGGTAGTGGGTAACTACAGCACATTCTTTGGCAAAACCTTCTGCATTCTTCTCTTCTGCCTCAAAAAGGCTTTTGGGAACAAAGAGCGGGAAATAGGCATTTACGTGTCCGGTGTCTTTAAACATCTTGTCCAGGGCATCCCTCATATTCTCCCAAAGTGCAAAGCCATAAGGCTTTATAACCATACAGCCTCTAACGGCAGTATAATCTGCCAGTGCCCCCTTAATAACCAGATCGTTGTACCATTGGGAATAATCCTGTTCCCTTGATGTAATTTCCTTGCTCATGATATTCTTTTTCGAATGATTGTAAACCACCGCTTTATGGCAGTCGGGCGTTTGATAAACTTTAACAATACCGCTGCAATATTTTAGTTTTGATGGCTGTCTTTTTATTGTACTTTTAATACCGGAACGCAAAAGTAGTATTTCGCGTCTAAAACTTTTAAAACCATTTGTATGAAGTCCAGATTTCTACTCCTGATTTTCGCCGCTGCTGCCATCAGCAGTTGTTCGACAGCGTATAAATCCGGCCAAACACCGGACGATGTCTACTATTCTCCTGGCCGTGATGCTGAAGAATATGTGGAGACCCGTCAGGACGACAGGCCCAGATATAATAATTACGAGAGTGATGTAGCCAGTGACCGTTGGCTTCGCATGCGGGTAAGAAACCCTTACCGCTGGAATGCTTTCGATGATTATGACTGGAACAGTTATGGTAGCTGGAACAACAACTTCTACAGTCCATTTAACTACAGCTGGAACAGCTATTTCAATGGATACTGGAACTGGAACAGTTATTATAATCCATATTGCAGAAACGTAATTGTGGTGAATCCGAAAGGCAATCCGAACATGTATAACAATGTGAGGAAGTTCAGCCTGGGCAGCTATACAAATACCAATTATAACAATAATAACCGCACCTTCAGCAAAACAAGTGCTGGTGTTCGTTTACCTGGTTCAGGTGTTGGAGGTGGAGGTTATAATAACTCTAATAATAATTCCGGAAGTTTAGGAAACAGTCTTAAGAAAGTATTCAGCAGCAATAGCAACAGTTACAATAACGGTAACAATAGCTATACGCCTTCTAATTCCGGATCCTCTACCCGCAGTTATACACCATCTTCAACTGGATCTTCTAGTGGTGGTTCATCATCTTCTGGTTCTTCTTCAGGTTCGTCTTCTGGAAGTAGCAGTGGTGGTAGCAGCAGTGGCAGAAGAGGTGGTCTTTAATTATCACTTATTGATACCGAATAAATCTTTGAGAGAGGAAATTGAATTTGAGCTTACTTGAATTTAATTTCCTCTTTTTATAGCATCCTATTATCTAAATGACAGGCTTTATGAAAAGAAATCTATCTATCCTGGTTGCTTTATTTCTCTCCACTTCATTGTTTGCACAGATACCTGAAGATGCGTTGAGAATGAGTTGGAATAATCCATCAGGAACAGCGCGTAACCAGGCCATCGGTGGTGCCATGGCCTCATTAGGAGGTGAGATAACAGCAACTTTTGTGAATCCGGCTGGTTTAGGTTTATATAAGACTGGCGAATTTGTATTATCACCCGGCTTTACTTTCCAAAGAGGAAAGGGTGATTTCAGAGGCACTAACGCCAAGGCTGATAACCTCAATAAATTCAATTTCGGTACATCAGGTTTTGTATTCGGTTTTTCAAACCGCTATAGTCGCTGGAGAAGTAATGCCATCAGTATTGCAGTGAACAGAACGGCCAATTTCAATTCAAATACTTATTACAAAGGGCAGAATGATTTCAGCTCATTTTCTGAGCAATATGTTTTGGACTTCTCTGCTTCAGGTCTTTCTCTTTCAAACGATAGCTGGAGAAATTCCAATCTGATTTCTCTTCCCACAAAAATGGCAGTTTATGAATACCTGATTGATACATTTAACCTACCAGGTGGTGGCGCTACAATATATGGTCAGGGTGAAAAGCCAGGCTTATTGAATCAGGAAAATGCCAATATGGATGATAAATTGTATTTCGGTCTTGGATTAGGAGTACCTATCCTCAACTATACACAAACCAGTTTTATAAAAGAATCCGACGCAACTGGAAATACTGACAATGATTTCAATTATGCCAGTTATGAAGAAACGCTGAACCAAAAAGGTATTGGTGTTAATTTGAAATTAGGAATGATTGTTAAGCCAATGGAACAATTCAGGATCGGTGTTGCAATCCATACACCAAGTCTCTATGGTATAAACGAGAATATCACATCTGCAAAGATGGTGACTGATTTGGAGAACTATGCTACAAAATACAATCTTCCAGCTGGTAAAGACAGTGTGCAGTTAGCATCATTCCCTGTTACTGAAAACAAATTCGATTTTGTAAGTCCCTGGAAATTCATCCTGAGTGGATCATTCGTAATTCATGAAGTGGAAGATGTTACCAAGCAGAAAGGATTCATTACTGCTGATGTTGAGTACGTAACCGGACATTCAACAAAGTTCAATCCGGCTGAACAGCAGAGTGGTGCCACTTATTTCGATGCAGTTAACCAGGCTATCAAAGCAACTTACAAAAGCACTTTCAACTTCCGCGTGGGAGGTGAATTGAAATTCAACACCATCATGGCTCGTTTGGGTTTCAACTATTTCGGCAACCCATATAAAGAGTCTGCCTTGAAAGGAAACCGAATGAATATGAGTGGTGGACTGGGTTATCGTAACAAAGGAATATTCGTGGACCTTACTTATGTACACAGCATGAATAAAGATGTGAACTTCCCATACAGGTTATCAGATAAAGCAAACACATTTGCGAATGTAAAAGATACGAGAGGGAATGTGTTGTTGACGTTTGGGGTGAAGTTCTGAGAAGTTGTACGTGGTAAGTAGTAAGTGGTAAGTGATAAGTTTTAAGTTCTAAGTAATGAGTAATGAGTTTTAAGTTGGCTACGTGCATGAAAGAGACTAACCAACTATTCAAAACCCGCAACTCGAAACTCGTAACTGAAAACATAAATCTCCCAGCTAATCCAATAAATCAAAAAAAATCCCAGCAATTCGAGATATTAAAAAACCCCGTTAAACAACGGGGTTTTATTTTGAGGAGTTTTTCATTTAGATGAATGATATGTTTCCCATAGTATGTTTTGGTTCAAATGGACTTCATGAGTACAAGATGGTTTGCGAGAATAAAGGTCTGTCATCTCAACCACTGTTCCTGTAATAAAAGCATCTATTACAATAGTCTATTCGATAATCTTATTTTCTTCTAAGTGGAAAATCAAACATTGTAATTGAAACTAAAGCAGGGACTTATCGTAAGTCTTTCAGTTTCTCATCGAGATAATTAATCAGCATCTCTTCAGTAGCGAAGTTGAAGGATTTGATATCTGCATCTTTCCTGAACCATGTCTCCTGTCTTTTTGCATAATGACGGGTATTCTTTTTTATGGCATCGATGGCTGTTTCCCGGGTGCAATTGCCATCAAAATAATCGAACAGTTCCGAATAGCCTACTGTTTGAAGTGCATTAAGCTGTTTAAAAGGGATCAGGCCTTTCACTTCTTCGATCAACCCTTCTTCCAGCATATTTTCAACTCTAAGGTTGATTCGGCTATATAGCATTTCCCGGGGCATTGTGAGGCCGATCTTAATGATATTGAAGTTCCGTACCACCTTATCCCCTTTTTGATAATGAAGGATAGAATGCCCGGTGGACTGCATCACTTCCAAAGCCCTCATCACTCTCTGTGGATTTTGGATTTCGCCAGCTTGAAAGAAGTTGGGATCTTTTTCTTTCAGTTCTTGTTGCAACCACAGTATTCCCTTTTCTTCATATTGTTGAATGATGGCTTCCCTTATTGAAGGGTCAACGGGAGGAATAGCATCCAGTCCTTCACAAAAAGCTTTTATATAGAGTCCGGTACCTCCTACCATTATGGCCAGGTCATTGTTATCAAAGATTTCTTCAACTGCCTTTAATGAATACTTTTCAAAGCCAGCTGCGGTAATCTCATCCTGAATGGAATGGGAATTGATGAAATAGTGATGAACGAGGGCCAATTCTTCTTTCGAAGGTTTTGCTACTCCTATAGTGAGTTCCTTATAGCATTGTCTGGAATCGGCAGAAATGATGGAGGTCTTATACTTTAACGCTAAGGCAACAGCCATGGCTGTTTTTCCCACTGCCGTGGGACCTGAGATGATGATGCAGGTTTTATTTGACATGAATTAGCGCTTGTACAGAGCGCGACTGTCTTTAGTATATAGTAAGAGCTTATCAGATTTCCTCTGTGCCCTCTTCGCCGGTTTCTTCTTCCATTTCGGAATCTTCAGAATCATCAGATTCGCCTTCTTCACCAAAGCCTTCGGCTCCAGCGGTAAGGTCATATTTCTCTTCCATTTCGGCCAGCTTATCTCCTACTAATCCTTTAGTTCCATATTGTGATGGTGCTATTCCTTCTGTACGAACAACTGCAGGATAATCGAGCTTTGCATTCTCTTCTTTGGAAACATTGATCAATTCCACCATAAAAGCCCATCCTTTTACGAAATCGTAAGTATAGATGAATTTTTGGTTAGGGATCTTTATTTCAGAACCGATGGTTGTTTCTTCCATCAATAATGGTGGGGCTTTGTATTCCTTATCGTATTTCTCCAAAGAAATCTCTCTTCCTCTTTGCCAGTTATCGTTGCTGCGATAAAATGTAGCCTGGTGTTTACTATCGAATTCATAGGCTTTAAGGATCACCTGATGCAGTTGCAGGAAAGATTGAGTATGCTTCACCGCTACATCCCTATAAACACTATCATCTTCTTCAAAATAGATCCTGAATTTGAGAACTGCCATATACTGTTACTGGTTTGTCGTTATAATATTATGAGTACTGATTAGTTGTTGCGTCCAGTTATGGACTTCTCTTTCATATACCAAAATGATACCGGGTTAGCAACGGTTCAAAAATAGGATAAATCATTGATTTGCCCTTCATTCGGGCTTTCGGATATTCATGATGGCCGCCTGTTCCAGCATAAATTGATAGGCAGCCTCATAATTATTCCCAATCTTGCCATCCAGAATAGCTTCCCTGATGGCATTTTTCAGGTCGCCTACCTGGCGGCAGGGCGATAATCCAAAAGTTTCCATTATCAATTCACCAGAAATGGGTGGCTGCCAGTTCCTGAGTTTATCACTTTCCTCGACCTCCTTAAGGCGCTGTCTTACCATTTCAAAGTTCTCGAGATAGCGCTTTACTTTCTGCTTGTTCTTGGATGTGATATCCGCTTCACATAATAACATCAGTGAATCGATATCATCACCTGCATCAAATAAAAGTCTTCGTATTGCTGAGTCTGTAATATTCTCTTTTGTCAAACTAATGGGTCGAAGATGTAATTCCACCATCTTTCTAACAAACCTCATTGCTTCATGCTGTGGCAGTTTCAACTTTGTGAAGATCTTTCCTACCATACGACCTCCTACTACTTCATGTCCGTGAAATGTCCAACCATGCCCTACTTCAAACTTTTTTGTAGCAGGTTTTCCTATATCGTGTAACAGCGCTGCCCAACGCAACCAGAGATCATTGGTAGTGGGAGCTATATTATCCATCACTTGCAGCGTATGATAGAAATTATCTTTATGTCCATGACCATCCTTGTTCTCTGCTCCTGCCAGATCAACCATTTGAGGGAAGATGATATGCAGCAGGCCTGATTGATACAATAAGTCGAAACCGACAGATGGTTTTTTACAAAGCATCATCTTATTCATTTCATCGGTGATGCGTTCTTGTGTGATGATGCGTATTCTTTCAACATTATCTTTAATGGCCTGCCAGGTGCTTTCTTCAATCGTAAATCCCAATTGAGCTGCGAATCGGATTGCGCGCATCATACGCAATGGATCATCACTGAAAGTACGAACCGGATCCATCGGTGTTTTCAAAATCTTTCTTTCGAGGTCGGCGATACCATTAAAAGGATCAAGGAGTGTTCCATAATCCTTTTCATTGAGGCTTATAGCCAATGCATTTATTGTAAAATCGCGACGGTCCTGATCATCTGTCAATGTACCTGGTTCAACTTCCGGGTTGCGGCTATGATATTTATAACTTTCCTTCCGGGCGCCAACGAATTCGATTTCCCAGTCGTCGAGTTTCAACTGAGCTGTACCAAATGTTTTGAAATAAGCAACTGTAGGTGTGGGTTGAAATCGCGAAGCCACTTCATGGGCCAGTGCAATACCATCTCCTATACAAACTATATCTGCATCTTTTGTTTGGCGGCCTAATATCTTATCTCGCACAAATCCTCCAATCAAATAAGCATCCACTCCCCTGGCAGCTGCAGCGTGGGCTATTTTTTTGAAGACAAAGAGTTCTTTTTCGGTGCAGGGGATTTGCATGCGGCAAAGGTATGAATTAGGAGAGAACTAAAGTCCGGAAGTCCGAAGCGTTTGTGCTTTGGAGAGTTTGATATTTAAGTCCGCGGGGTTTGATTGTTGGAGAGTCATTTGTTGTAGTCCGGAAGAAAATACAAGCTGAAAAGTCCGGAAGACCGAAAGACCGAAAGTCCGGAAGAAAATACAAATACAAGTAGGGGAGTTAGGTAGTAGGGAAGTATGGGAGGAGTTCTCTAATTTTTTTTTTGATTTGTTGGTAATAGATAACCGCAGAGACGCAATGACGCAGAGGTGTATTCCCTGCGTCTCCGCGTCTCTGCGGTTATTTAACTATAAAGACCAAAATGCAATAATTAGTCAGCCCTCTGGAACTTATTAAACTTTTTGAACCTATTGAACGTCTCCTCCCTTACTTCCCTACTACCTAACTCCCCTACTTGTATTTGTATTTTCTTCCGGACTTCCCGACTTTCCGACTTCCGGACTAAACAAACTCCAACAACTGCAGACTCTCTATCTTCCAAGCACAATTAAAATGCCCCTGCGGACAAGCCCTATGTCCATGCAACCCACAAGGCCTGCAGGAAAGAGTTTCTTTGATTTCTACTATATTACTTTGGTCGGAAAGAGGACCGAAGCCGAAGGAAGGAAGTGTAGAGCAATAGATAGCAGTTACGGGTGCATTTACTGATGAAGCGAAATGCATGGGAGCTGAATCATTTACGAAATTCATCTTTGCATCTTTCTGTAGAGCTACAGATTGAAGGAAACTTAATTCACCACAGAGATTATAAACGTTTTTGTTTGTTGTGCCTTTGATAATTGTTTCTCCTAAACCTTTATCGCTTGGGGCACCAAGTATGTATATTTTCAAATTGCCTGGAACAAGATTGATGAACTCAATCCATTTTTCTACAGGGTATTGCTTAGTAAACCATACTGATGCTGGAGCAACAACTATATAGGGTTCCTTCTTATACCTTTCAACTTTCAATTCATCATTTGATGATGGATATAATCTGGGCTTTGATGGATGTGCATCTGTAAAAGAGGCTATTAACGATTGGTTCCGGTCTATTTCATGAAGTGGTTGATCTGCAGTACTGATGATATGTTTCACACTCTTCGTGAAAAGGAAACTTAATGGGTTTTTATCAAACCCGATTTTCATCTTAGCATTGGAAAAAGCAGTGAGTATACCAGTTGCGGCAAAGCGTTGTACATTTATTACAGTGTCATAATGTACCCGACGTATTTTCTTGAGTATTTCCCAAAGATGTTTGAGTTTACTTTTTGTCTTATCCCAAACAATAACTTCATTAAGATAGGGATGATCTTTAAGCAGCCCTTCATTTCCTTTTCTTACCAAAAAATCAATACGGGCATCGGGATAGGAATGGTGCAATTTTTCAATAATGCCGGTTGCCAGCACTACATCGCCTGTAAAAGCAGTTTGTATAACGAGAAATTTCTGCATGCGCGGCAAAACTAAGGAATTGTCAGCCACGTAACACTGTCAATGTGCCATCATCTTCCCATTTAACCACTTTTGAAGCTTGTGCCGGTTTGTTTTCTTGCTGACGATACTTCACTACATAGTCCACACCTTCAATAATTTCAGGACTAATTTCGCTGAAGGTAGCGGCAGAAGGAGTTCCAGAAATATTTGCAGAGGTAGAAACCAGGGGATGTCCTAACCTCTTTACTAAGTGACGGCAAAAATCTTCTTTCACAATCCTGATACCGATAGAGCCATCTTTGTTTATGAGATTATCTGGAAGCTCAATGGCACCGTTAAATATGATAGTAGTTGGCTGTTGCAAAGTTTCGAGATAATCAAAAACAGCAGGATCGGGTGCTGCTATATACTGCATCAATGACCGTTCATCAGCTAATAGGATAATAAGGCTTTTCGATTCTTCTCTTTGTTTCAATTTATAGATTCGCTGAATAGCTTTTTCATTGGTAGCATCACATCCAATACCCCAAATGGTGTCTGTGGGATATAAAATGATGCCGCCGTTTCTTAGCACATTCAGGCTTTCCACTATATCGTTTTCAAAAGACATTTGTTATATATTTTTTTGATATACCCTGAAAGCGTTTATAAATGACTCCTCCAAGATTCTCCACTTCTGCCCGCATTAAGTGATTCGATTCCAAAATTACGTGACTATCAATTACTGTCATATTTCGTTTACGGGCATCGCGCATCAGTGCTTCCGCAAGCAAGGCAGTAACACCCACTCCCCTATTTCCTGGCTTAACAGCACCTAACAACAAAACCAATTGTTGGGTTCGCTTCATTGCGCTTAATATATGTATAAAACCAAAAGGAAATAATAATCCACCTGATTGTTGTAACCCTTTTGTCATACCAGGCATGGAAACAACAAAGCCCACAGGAACTTGTTCCTTATCCAACACCAGTTTCACCAAATCTGGTTCCAATATGGGAACATACTGAGCTGCGAGTTTTACGATTTCTGTTTCCGACAGAGGAACGAATCCGAATATATGTCCGTAGGTTTCATTCACCAGTTTTAAAACTGGCATTATGTATGGCTTCAATTGACTTCGGCTGCTGAATTCTTTTAATGTAAAAGAGCCCCTGCTTCTGATTCGGTTGCAGATTTTAATATAACTCTCTGGTAATTGTTCCGGGATATTCACTTTGTATGAAAGGCAATCTAGTTCCTTTGTATACCCTTCGTTTTCTACCAATTGTTGTAGATATGGTGGATTAGCAGGTGTTAAAATAACAGCGAGGTTTTCATGCCCTTCAATTTTTAAACCTTGCGGGTCCTTATCAGAAAAACCAAAAGGACCAATCACTTTATTCATTCCCTTGTGGATGGCCCATTTTTCGATGGCTTTAATCAACAGGCTGCTTATTTCTTTATCGTTGATGCAGTCGAGATTAAAAAAACGAGCGGTAGTTTCTTTATGTTCAGTATTATATTTCTTATTGATGATTCCCATGATTCTTCCAACCGGAACGCCATCTTTAAATGCGATATACCGGATAGTATCTGAATAACCAAGGGCTTCATTATGTTTGGGAGAATGGAATTTCTTTTCATCGCCATATAATGGCGGTACCCATTCCTTATAGCTTTTATAGAGCTGTTTAGGGAGAAAGATAAAGAGGGAAAGTTCTTTAGGGTTTGTGACCTCCTTCAGGGCAATCATACCTGTAGGTTTTAGTCAAACCTACTCCATTTAGGCACAAGAAAAAAATTATCACCAATTGTTCCCCAATAACAATCATTCCCTGTGAGAGGCCTACTTTTGCAAAAAATATAGCAATGGAATTGAAATCCCTGATACTGGAAGCCTGGGGAAACCGGGAACTGTTGAAAGACACAAAATATAGTGATGCCGTAAGGGCCGTGATTGAAGAAGTGGACAAGGGCCGTTTACGTACTGCTAGTCCTACTGATAATGGCTGGCAGGTAAATGAATGGGTAAAGCAAGCTATCCTAATGTATTTCGGTATTCAACAGATGCAGACCTGGGATGTTGCTCCATTCGAATTCTATGATAAGATGTTATTGAAAAAGAATTATGCTGATTTGGGAGTACGTGCTGTACCTCATGCAGTAGCGCGTTATGGAGCTTTCTTAGCACGTAATGTAGTATTGATGCCAAGCTATGTAAATATCGGTGCGTATGTAGATGAAGGTACGATGGTGGATACCTGGGCTACTGTAGGTAGCTGTGCGCAAATTGGAAAAGGAGTTCATTTGAGTGGTGGTGTTGGCATTGGTGGTGTATTGGAACCTTTACAGGCGAGTCCAGTAATTATAGAAGATGGATGTTTTATCGGTAGTCGTTGTATTGTAGTTGAAGGAGTGATTGTAGAGAAGGAAGCGGTATTAGGTGCTAATGTAGTATTAACTCAATCAACAAAAATTATTGATGTAAGTGGTGCTGAGCCTATTGAAATGAAAGGAAGAGTACCAGCAAGAAGTGTTGTTATTCCCGGATCTTATACAAAGAAATTCCCTGCGGGAGAATACGGAGTAGGATGTGCATTGATAATAGGAAAGAGAAAGCCGAGTACGGATTTGAAGACGAGTTTGAATGATGCGCTGCGAGATTTTAATGTATCGTTTAACTAGTTCAGTTCAAAAGTTCAAGGGTTTAATGGTTCCTAGGGCTGTGTAAAAGCGGTCAGTTTTAATGCTCTAAGTTTTTTTCAACCGCAGAGGCGCAGAGACGCAGGGAGCATTCTTCTGCGTCTCTGCGTCTCTGCGGTTATAAAATTACAAAGCACATAAGGCTTACCATTAGTCAGCCCTATGGAACTTCTTGAACCCATTGAACTTTTTGAACATATTAACCCATTAAACTTAAAATAATTTGCCTGCACCTTCTACCAAACTTTCCGCTGCAGGCTTCCTGATCACCCTCGCAGGTTCCATCCTTTTTTCCACCAAGGCAGTGATAGTTAAGAAGGCATTTGCAGATATAAAGATTGATGCATTATCGTTGCTTACATTGAGGATGGTATTTTCGTTACCTTTTTACGTGGTGGCGGCCTGGTTAGCGGGAAGAAATGAAAACAAAGCATCATTAACAAACAAGGAATGGGTGCAGGTATTATTGGTGGGAGCTTGCGGTTATTATTTAAGCAGCTTTTTGGATTTTGAAGGGCTTCGATATATATCGGCAGGATTAGAGCGATTGATATTATTCCTCTACCCCACGTTTGTGGTTTTCATCAATCTCATACTATTCAAACAAAAGATCAATAAGCTGCAGTGGGTGGCATTATGTCTTACATATACTGGTATTGCCATTGCATATGCAGGAGAATTGAAGCTGGATCATTCGCAGGCGGGTTTTTATTTGGGAAGTGGATTGGTGTTTTTATGTGCCATAACTTTTGCTATTTATACTGCAGGCAGCGGAAGGTTAATACCGAAACTAGGAGCGACACGTTTTACTGCCTATTCCATGTTATCGGCAACTGCGGGAATATTTATCCATTTCCTGATACAGAACAATGGGAAATTGGAAAGTCTATCAGGCCCTGGCTACTGGGGATTTGGTATTGCCATTGCCATTTTCGCAACTATCCTGCCTTCTTTCCTGATATCTAATGGAATGAAACGAATTGGATCTAATAATGTGGCGATTATTTCAAGTATTGGGCCGGTTTCGACCATATTACAAGCGCATTTTATCTTGGGAGAGCCGATAATTATGGCTCAAATTGTAGGTACCGTATTGGTAATCATCGGGGTATTGCTGATAGGTTGGAGAAGCCAGTCGACAACGGCGAAAAATTAAGTTTTGGCTGCTTTGGTAGGTTTTTGGTTTTCAGCTATATTTGCAGCCCCTGAATGAGGAAGTTAACGGTTCAAGGTATGAAAGTTTGAAAGTTGTTAGCAACCTGAATTGCTTAGTTAGAAACCGAAGAACCATTAAACGACTTTGGACATTAAACTAAAAAAAGCCCAGGTGGCGAAATTGGTAGACGCACTGTGTTCAGGTCGCAGCGTTCGCAAGGATGTGCTGGTTCGAATCCAGTCCTGGGCACTTTTAGAGACTCAACGTATGTTGGGTCTTTTTTTTTAATTGAAAAGTCAAAAGTTAAAAGTCAAAAATGGGGATACACTATAGACTCCCTTTTTGACTTTTTACTTTTGACTTTTTACTTCATATAATTATTGGTTTTTACTAAAGTACAGGTTGTATAAGGTCTCCAACCTTATAAGGTTGGAGACCTTATACAACCTCCAGTTGCCTGAATGCTGAAGAATTAGTTGTAAAATCTTTTGAAAGTCAAAATTAAAAAGTATAAAGTCAAAAATGGGGAATCACTAGCGGCTCCATTTTTGACTTTTAACTTTTGAATTTCAAATTTTAAATTTCCTCAACTGGTTCAATCAAGCACTTCTACCACTCATGCCCCTCACGATTGCTTATTCCAATTGAGCGCATATCTAGAATTGTTAGTTTTAGTCCTTTCGCTCCAGCACTTCCTTCTCCAGCTTTTGCTTATTCGTTTCTAATTACCCGTTATGTATTAATTTGGCCTTTTTGGATATATTTTATACCTTTATAATAATACGGCTATTTATAAATGTTATATCATTGAATTTGATATCGATAAATTCTGGTTTTATTCTAACACAATCCTTTATATGAAACAATTAGGTATAATCTGCTGCACACTTTTCTGTCTTTCTTCAGTAACTGCCCAAATGAACTATTTGCCAGGGAGTATCAAAAAAAATTCTGGTGAAACCGTGGAGGGTTTTATAGATTATAAAGGGTGGGATATCAATCCAAAACAGATCAAATTCCGAACAAGTGCCGAAAGTACTGTTGTTGTGTACACCATCTCTGATCTCATCTCTTTCGAAGTGACTGGAAAAGACAAATTTGTAAGAGCTGATGTAACAGAAGACATGAAACCTGTGAGTGTTTCGGATTTAAACAATTCACCGGAGAAACCGACCGTAAATACCACGGTGTTTTTGAGGGAATTATTTAGAAACGAAAGAATCGGTCTTTACTTTCTGAAGGATTTCAAATACCATTTTTTTGTACAGGAAGGCAATGGCAAATTTGATGAATTAATATATTCAGTAACATTTTCCTCAGACTATTCTAAAATCGTTAACCGTTCTGTTTTCCAGAACCAGTTGCTTACCTATTTTCCAGAAAAAAGATCGGATGCCGCTGTAGTAGCCGCTTTGGCAAAACTGAACTATGTTGAGAAGGACTTAACCAACTTTTTTTATTACATCACAAATACCCCTCCTAAGAAACATGAAAGAGTAAAGCCAGTACTCTTTGCAGGAACGGGTATGGCCTACTCAACAATTAATGTAACAGGTCCAACCAAGATAGCTGATCACTCCATCAAGTCATCGATTTCACCGCTTTTCTTTATTGGTGCTGATTTTGGCACCAGAAGAGGTGGACCCGCTTTACTGAGATTACAAGCGGAATATTATACTGCCCAATACCAGAGTTCTTATATGCGGCCCTATGGAGGGTATACAGCGGAAGATGAAAGGTATACATTGAAAATGTCGACCATTAAAGCTTCTATGGGATTGATTTATCAATTCTGGAGATCGGATAAAAATATTGCCTATGCAGGATTGGAAGTATCGGGCAATTTTTCAAGTTACAAGGAAAATGTATTAACCCTTCGGGATACCACTGCTGGTACCACCCGGACACAAAAGGACCCACTTATTTTTGAAGGAACCTGGTTTGGTGTTCACGCCCTCGCTGGGTATCAACTGAATAAAAGGTTTGATATTTCCATTGTCGGGAAACTAATGGGATCATTTAGCAATATGGAACTTATTGGCGTGAAACCGAGCTTGTATGAGATAAAGGTTGGGTATAGGCTATAAAAGTAAAAATTCAAAAGTCAAAAGTCAAAAGTCAAAAACGGGGTTACACTAAATGCTCCATTTTTGACTTTTTACTTTTGAATTTCAATTTTATTGATTTTTACTAAACAAGAGGTTGTATAAGGTCTCCAACCTTATAAGGTTGGAGACCTTATACAACCTCTTGTTTCAAAAAACAGAAGAATCGGTTGTAAACCCCTACAAAATTCAAAAGTTAAAAGTAAAAATGTGCCAGAGACGGAGAATGGTTTCGATGTATATACTCATTCGCCGAAAAGCCATTCAACAATATTGAAGAAATCGAAAAAGATAAAAATCAAAAAGAATAGTAATCCTATAACATAAGAAACAATAATCCTTTTAGACAGAATATTGTTCTCTACAAACAATCCTACTAAGATTAAAAGAGAAGAAAACGAAACAAACAGATAAGACAAGATAATCAGGTTGATAGAGAAGTATATGCAAGAAGAATCTTCAATTTGTCGATAATTTCCATGATAAATAGCTACAATATTGGCATTCTCCAGAACGATACACACGAACAGCATGAGTATAGTAAAAAAAGGCCAGATAATACTAGTCCACAAAAGCACTCTAATTAATCTCATATTTATTAAGTAATTCAAAAATCAAAAGTAAAAAGTAAAAAAAATGAAAATAGTAGGGCCTGCTTAATAACAGGCTGTCACTCAATTTTGACTTTTGACTTTTGACTTTTGATTTTTGACTTTTGATTTTTTACTTTCCTCAAAACCTAAACCACGGATACGGCTCTGCCATATAATTCAAAGCCCTTGGCAATCCATCTCCAGGAATTAGTTTTAAAAGAGGTTGAAGTGAAGGATTAGAAGGATATTTTTTACCATCATACTTAATGATATGAAACTTGCCCCCTGTTTGGATGAATAAGTCTTTCCATCCTTTAGTGACATTATTATCGATAACTATAGGATAATCACTGACTGTAAATTTAGAAACAGTAACCCCTTTAGCATTTAATATATAAAAAGTACACCCGCCAGTTCCGCAGAAATAGGGGCCGGTTAGTCCAGTGAATATCTCTTTCTGTCCGTCAGAATTCAAATCGTATTCGAAAAATATAAACCTACGGCTGAAGGAATCTATAAGACCTTTACTAAGGTCATCTTTGAAAAGGCTATTAAGTGATGTACGTACAATCTCAGCAGTTATATTGCTGGAAGTATTTTCGCCATATCGGGAAGCAGGAATGGAATCGGATGGTTCAGGATCTGTAGGATCTGGTTCGGAAACCTCTTCAGAAATCAAAACAGTTTCTTTCGTTTGCTTATTTGAAGTATCTGCATTTGTGGTGGTTGAGTCTGTTGCAGTTCCAGTGCAGGCATAGAAAATACAACTTGATAAAAGCATTAAAAGATATTTCATAAAACAGGTTTTGGTACCAGTAATTTACCATTTTCAAAATATAAATAACAGAAACAATCATTCTTTCTTCTTGAGTATTGGCAACCTTTTCCAATACGTCAATTGTCTCCATACCCATTCAAATGGACCGTACTGGAAATATCTCAGCCAAACATGACTCCAGATAATCTGTAATGCCCATATTGCCAATACAATTGAATATACCTGATAGCGGGGTAACTGTCCGAAGTAACCAAACCCTATTCCATAGAATATTATAGCGGCAAAAATAGATTGAGTGAGGTAATTAGTAAAAGCCATTTGCCCAACTGGCCGCATTAACTTAAAGAACCAATCAAACCATGGCAACTTGTATAAGAACATCAGGAAACCAAATACTCCAAGTGAGCGAAGAACTCTTCCAATCTCATAAAAACTTATATCAACATTTTTCAGGTATTGATAATTATTGAATCCATTTTCTATTGTTGGATGAAATTGCCAATAACTAACTAGTGCACCGACTCCCAACCCGAGCAGAGCCATAATAGCATAGAATTTTATGGATTTCTCACCGGCCAAAATCCCCATCTTAAAAAATGCCATTCCCAAAAACATGAATTCCAGTACTTCCCAGATAGAAAAATATGTATAATGTATAATAGTATCAAGATAGGAGTTGGTGCGAAACTCATAAATCTCCCCATAAGATCCAGTCATTATCTTGTTAGCTCTTTCCATACGTTTGACTTTAGCTGCTTTTGAGCTACTTTCTCTCAACTCGTGCAAGGCCTCCAATTGTGCTTTCTGTTTAGCATTTAGTTTAGTGACAGTTGTATCCATTTTTTCAATAGCCTCTCCTTTCGAAATCACGCTCTTCTCCAAATACAGATCCCGGTTTTCCCTGGCAAGCATAAGAACCATACAAATACCCGCTGCCCATAAAAGTTTTTTGGGCTCCCAAAGTCGAAAGGCAAGCATAATAAAACCATAGCAGCCATAATCAAATAATATATCTCCCCTCCACAAGAAAATGTAAATATTAATCAGACCGAAAAATATAAGCCATAATTGTCTTCTGAAGAAGTAATCCAGTGGAGACACGCTATCATTATTCTTTTCCTTACCACTCAAAAACAAAAGAATGCCAGCACCAAATAATAGGCTAAACAAAGCCCGTTGTGTACTATCTGCAATCCAATCTACGAAATACCATATATAATAGTTAATAGTCCCAAACTCATTCATTATTGAGGGATCATGCCCTATAACGGAGTAAGCCATTGATGGAATATTCATCAATAATATCCCCAGTATGGCAATGCCTCTTAATGAATCTAATACCAGTATCCGATTCTTTTGATTAACTGGAGCAGCATGGATTGACATAAACAAAATATTAGTTTGGCAAAATGAGTTTCAGGGGGTAGCTGAATTGATGAGAGATTCTCAGAGAGTTAAGTCACTATACTTTTTTATAGCTCTATCCCAAATTATCCAATAATTACCACATATTATCCATTTGGGAATTCGCAGGCTAGAAAATCACTATTTTTCGCTAGATTTTGATGGCATAGCAACTAATCACCCATTTAACTATTTCTCGCTGTGAAGTATATAAATATTTCTAAACTCAGATCAGCTATACAGGTACTGTTAGTCCTCAATCTTTCTTTCCTTAATAATGAGTCATTCTCTCAAACGCTGAATCATATTTTCAAAAGTGGCGAAGATGGCTACCAATGTTTCCGAATCCCTGCAATTATTTCATCTAACAAAAAATCCATACTGGCTTTTGCCGAAGGAAGGAAGAATAACTGTGGTGATGCTGGCAATATTGACCTTGTAATGAAAAAATCGGATGATGGAGGAAAAACATGGTCGGCATTAACTGTAATTTGGGATGATGGCGAAAACACCTGTGGCAATCCTGCACCAGTACTTGATAGCAAGACAGGCACTATTTGGTTACTCTCCACCTGGAATCTTGGTACTGATCATGAACCACAGATCATAAATGGTAGCAGTAAGGATACGCGAAGGATTTACGTACTTTCTTCTACCGATAACGGTTCCAGTTGGTCTGTGGCAAAAGAAATCACTTCTACAGTAAAAAAGCCTGAATGGACATGGTATGCTACCGGACCTGGAAATGGTATACAGATGAGGTCAAAAAAATATAAAGACAGGCTTATTATCCCCTGCGATCATATCGAAGCCATATCAAAAAAATATTATTCGCATACCATTTATTCAGATGATCATGGCAAAACCTGGCTATTGGGTGGCAGCACTAATGAAGATATGGTGAATGAATGTACTGTTGCTGAATTGCCTGATGGGAAACTATTATTGAATATGAGGAATTACAATTCTCTCCGTATCCGACAAACAGCTACCAGCGAAGATGGAGGAATCAACTGGTCTTCATTAAAGGGAGATACTACTTTGATAGAACCTGTTTGTCAAGCAAGCCTGATTTCGTTTACTGTTAAAAGGAAGAAACCCGTATTGGCATTTTCTAATCCTGCCAGCACAACGAATAGGACTAATATGATAGTGAGATTGTCGTACGATAATGGCGCGACTTGGCCAAAGCAATATTTGGTGTATAAAGGTCCCGCAGCTTATTCCAATCTGGTAGTTTTGCCCAATGGTAATCTGGGATGTTTTTTTGAGGCTGGAATAAAAAGTGCTTATGAGGGGATAGTGTTTGAGGAAATACCTTTGTTAGAATTCAAATGATTAAAGTTGGAATTGAATTTGGGAAAAGGCTATGTGCCTATGCTCCTATGTGTTAAAAAATCCTCCTCACTTCACAAGCAGCTATATCCTATCCCAGTTAATCATATAAATCAAAAAAATCCTAGTTAAAAATACAAAACACATAGGCACATAGGAACATAGAATACAGAAGGAGATTTAGAACTCGTCTATATGCCTATATTCCTATGTGTTAAAAAATCCTCCTCACTTCACAAGTAGCTATATCCTATCCCAGTTAATCATATAAATCAAAAAAATCCCAGTTAAAAAAATACATACCACATAGAGACATAGAACATAGGCAGACATAGTAGAGACCATAACCTAAATTTCGTTCCATTCTTGATATCAAAAGCTTAAGAAAAACATCGAATACTTATTGCCTATGTACGACTATGTTCTATGTTTCTATGTGTTGAAAAAAATGAACACATAGGCACATAGGAACATAGAATACAGTAGGAGATTTTGAACCAGACTATGTGCCTATGTTCCTATGTGTTAAAAGAATACATACCACATAGATACATAGAATATAGGCAGACATAGTTGGGGCCATCATCGAAATTGCATTCCCAACTTGATATCAAAATCTTAACTAAAATATTGAATACTAATTTCCAATGTACAACTATGTACTATGTTTCTATGTGTTGAAAAAAATGAACACATAGGCACATAGGAACATAGAATACAGTAGGAGATTTTGAACCAGACTATGTGCCTATGTTCCTATGTGTTAAAAGAATACATACCACATAGAGACATAGAACTAAATATGAAATGCCCTCAATTTACTCTTGGCAACTCCTGATTTATTTTTAGATGTAATGACTGTTGTTTTCTAATGATCACAATTGAATAGACTTTCACTCCTGTATTTTTATCAAAGAAGTTTTTAAATTCAGTTGAATTTGGAATAGGCGATCCATTTATATCCTGAATAAGATCATTACTTCTAAATCCCAACTTATACGCGGGTGAGTTTTCCAAAACATTCGACAATGCTACCCCACCTGAAGAATAGCTTACTCCATAGGCCGACCATTGATCACCTACCGGATCAACCAAAGAAATACCCATCCATGTATATTGTAGATGACTCGGCCCTTTTTGATTATTAGCTAAAGAAAGCAATTGGGGTATTTTGGGTTGCTTGGCAATGGCTTTGAGGGATGGCTTTACTACACCAAAATCATTCATAGAAAAATTCACAAACCCTGCTTTTAAGGCTGGGGAGTTTGTATTGACTCTGAAATCTCCCTTTGTTGGGTCAATAAAAAACGGATTGCCATTCAATGAATTTAGGTCGCAAGAGTTCTTAATAAACTTTTTTCTTTCTGAGCTATCTCCTACATAAAAGTTATAGTCGAGTTCTTTCCCCCATTTCCCGGTAGCAGGAATGGAGTTGTCCATAATTGCAGGCTGGTAGGCCTTAAAGACTATATTCTTACTGAATACATCGCCACTGTTCAAATACCATACATGTGGATGAAGTCCGTTATTGATGATGATATTGTTTGTTGCAATTCTATCAAACCCTTCTCTCATCTTCAAGCCACCATTCAATAACAGGTTATTGTAAATACGGTACCAGGATGATCCATCATCAAGGTCTATATCCCATCCATGATCGCAACGCCAGCGATTATGACGAAGTATATTTGGACCGAGCATATCCAGATATGGCAGCCCTGGCTCTTTTGCTACTTCCTTATCTGTTTCTCGGGTATCGGGTGTCCAGTAACGATCGCGGCCCCATGAATTAAAACTGCCATGATCACCAGTTTCAAGCACGGTATTGAAAATATCACAATCCTGAATTATGTGCTCACCAAAAGTGCCTTCGCTGATATTGATTCCAGCTCTTGGCACATCGTAAATAGAGCAGTGAGTTACAGTAATCTTATGTGAAATGGAAATCTGAATAGGTGCCGTCTGTTTTTCATCACGACCTGTCATTGTTATCAGACAATCTTCCACCTGGCAATCTTCAGGAAAATTATCACCTATAGGACCAGGTGTTCGATCCATAGTTTGGAAGTTCTGATTGCCATATCTGAATATAGGACTCCTGACTGTTGTTGGATCACCTACAAAAGAAACACCATTAGCACCAGCATGATGGATATAGCAACCTTTGATTGAAATATGGCGGTTATACTTATTTACAAAAACAGCATTCCCTCCTACCTGATCGAATTCACAATCAGTAATCCGGCAGTTCTCTGCTCCATTGAAAAATATTGCTCCACCCCGAAAAACAGTCCAGTCAGATCGCAACAAAGGTTCCTTATTCTCCATGAATGTTCTGGCGGTATGTCGAAATACAAATCCTTTCAGTTCTATATTATTTACTGGATGCTCTTTACTTCCACTAAACTCTATCAGTTGCTTCAATCGTACAATTTCAACTTTTGCTTTAGTAATATCTATTCCTTTTGAAGGAATATAATAAAGCATTCCTTCGCCTGCATTGAAAAACCATTCACCTTCTGTATCCAGCTCTTCGAAAATATTTTCAACCATACGGAATACAGGATGTTTGGGAGAAGGACGGTTATTCTGCCAGCCACCTTCTTCAATTAAACTTCCATCAATATTCTTTCCTTTTATCAACCAGTGCATATCTCCCCAGAGATAAGCATGCATGCCATGAATATACCCTCCCTGTGGATTTTTCCATTGAGCAATATGTTTTGAAGAAAGGGCATCAGACATGGAATCCGGTTTTGCTTCATGATTAAGATCCCATGCATCAAAACATTTTTTCCGGAAATGGCATTTGGGAATCGCGCCATACGTTGTCTAACACCATTGATATAGAGTTGATCAATTACTGTATTAGGAGGAACCGATGCTTTATATATTCCACGCTCATAGAAAGTCCACTTTAACTTTAATAAGCTTCCGCCGCTTATTACAGCGTCACCTTCTTTTTCCGAAGTATAGACAACTGAAGCTTTGTTGTCCATTTCTGTAAACCTGATAGTTTCCGGGAGATAATAAGTGCCTTTGGCAAAAATGACTTTTACCTTGCTCCTGGTATCTAATGCTCTGACCAATTGCTGGGCTTTTGCAAAACTGGCTATAGGCTTTGCTTTAGTACCTGGATTTTTATCGTTACCAAGTGGCGAAACATAAAGCACCTGTGATTTTACCGGGCTCGAGGCAAGAAGGGCAAGAATACTAACAAAGATATAGAAGGGTTTCATTATTAAACTTTTGGATAAATCGAGATGTCATCTTGTGTAAAATACAACTTCATTTTACAACCATTCTAAACTAAAAGAAAAAATAATACCGTTTTTTACAACCGAAACAGGATGTCATCTTGTGTAAAACACAACCATCGTAATTTTTACCGCATAGATGCTGAGGCGTAGAGAGTACTAAGTTTAAAGTTCTTTCCCTGCATCTCCGTGTTTCCGTGGTAAAATGAAAATAAAATCAATAAAAAAAACTTCTCGTCCTTCCCGGTATAACAAAAAAAAAGCTGCCCGTCTCCAGGCAGCTTCTTTACTATAAAGACCCAAATAAAACTTATAGCATTAATTACCGGCACCAAATGCTGGTGCTTTCTTATCGTACCATACTCTTTCTTTCGAAAGCGATAAGGCATCTTTTACATTTGGTGTAAATCCTTGTTCAGAATAAGCGGCTGTCCAATTAGCTCTGTTCACTTCGCCCGGATCATCGATCCAGAAACGGCGAGGGATAGGCTCATTGAATACTTCCCTTCCAAAATAGGCTGAACCAGTTTTGGGATACCCTGTCCTGCGGCAGAACACAAATGCTTCATTCGGTTCACGCACCAGGTTAACGTGCTGCTGAACGTAGATTCTTTCCAGATCATTTGTGCCATTCAATTTAACGAGCGCATTATTCTGATAGGCTGAAATTTCAGCAGCACCTGTTCCAGAGAATGCCGTTGTTGAACCTGCAGTTTTGGCAATAGTATTCATAGACTTGATAGAGGCTTCGATACCTTTATTATACCAGGCATTGAAATCGCCAGTAGCATATCCTTTCTTGATGAATTCAGCCATAAGAAAACAAGATTCAGCAGCTCCTGCTAAAAGTTCAGTATAAGTGCCCGTTGTAGTACCATCCCATCTTGGAGCAAAGAACCTTCTGTTGATAGTAGAGATAAGATTGTACTTATTCAAAGGACTAACTACAAACGCATTCCTGAAATAGTTCTGTTGCGGAGCATTTAATGTCCAATCAACAGGACCACCCTGGAATTGAATCAGAGGATCGTTGATATCAATAAATGCGGGCAGTGTAGAAGCATACTTTGTAAGTGTGTCTTTAAAACTTCCAACAAGATCATTTGGATTGAAATAAACACCAGTTCTTGGGTCATTCACTTTCTTCATGAAATTGATCAAAGCGGTAGAGCCATACTTTATATCTCGGTAGTTAATAGCACCGCCGGAAGCATCATAATCACGGCTGCTGTAAACAGCATCATCATCGCTTAACTGTAGTGGACCAACAGGACTATTAGCCACTTCCTTTGCAATTTCAGCTGTCTTTGCAGCATTTTCGTTTTCAAATCTTGCTGCAATGCGCAGTTTCAATGTATTGGCAAGTTTAGCCCATTTAGTCCAATCACTCTTATAAATGATGTCGGATGTGCCATAAGAAACAGTTGAGCTGGTGCTGGCTGCAGTAAGATCTGTGATAGCCGTATTCAGCTCAGCTAACCATGCTGTGAAAAGTGCTTGCTGGTTATCAAATGCCGGACTAAATACACCATCGTAACGGCCTTTCATTGCTTCTGTATATGGAATAGAACCATTGAGGTCGGTAACCTTTAACCCTTGCATGATACCAAGGATATATGTAACCGCTTTTGCTTTTGCATAATCGGCCTTATTATCCTTTAGATCAATCTGCCTTCTTATTTCAGCCAGGTTAGGGAGTATTTGTCCATAATATGCACCATATCTTGAGTTCACATTAGTAGTGAGCTCATAGGGGCTCATGGTAAAATGCTGGGTGAAACGGTAGGTCTGCTCGAATCCTTCCCAAACCCATTCTGTACCCTGATAGGTAGCCATTCGTTCTTCGGAGAAAGAAAGGAGGAATTTTATTTCAGGGGTGGTTACATTGGAAGGATTGGTATTGATATCGGCGAAGTCTTTCTTACAACCCGCCAACAACAATAGGACTCCTACAGCTGCTCCCCATTGAATGTTTTTAAAATTTATACTCATTTTCATAAAAATATTTTTAAGCTGTATCCTTAATTAAAAGTTGGCTCTCAGTGAGAACATGATTGATCTTGTCATAGGCAAGAATCCGTTCTCACCAGAAAAGGCTGTATTGTTAGAGTTGTTTGAAGCTGGGTTAAAATTGTAAGGAAGTGAATTATAGAGATAGAGAAGGTCACGACCCACAATACTTACCCCAAGTCCATGCAATTTCAACTTACTGAATACAGATTCATCGAAATTATATGTAAGAGCTACCTGGCGAAGAGATACCCAGCTACTTTTCACTACCCAATAATCAGATACACCTGTAGAAGATGATCCATATCTATATGAAAACTGAGGAAGATGGGTTGGCTCTACATATCCTTTATCATATGCCTCCTGGAATGTCATTCCACCTACGTCAACTTGTGATCCGTTTGGCTGAGTAATTTTTTGTCCAGCAGGAAATACTCCGGAAACGATGATACCATCGTCATACGTCTTACCATCATACTTGCTTGTCCATGTAATACCACCATGATCAGCATCGCGACCAAAAAGTGTATTCGGCATCACACCAGTGTGTGTAGCAAAACGATAACTTGCTAAAACGAAGTCGCCACCAATCTTGGCATCAATAAGAACATTCAAAGAAAGATTCTTATAGCGGAAAGTGTTATCCCAACCAGCACGGAATTTTGCATTGATATCACCTACATCCTGCCAATAGTTACTTCTCTTAGGGAAAGCAGCGCGGGCATCACCTCTCCAAGCCAGAATAGGCAAACCGTTCTTAGGATCGCTTATATTATTCCCGCTACCATCTTTTGCCTGATAAGGATCTGAATTGATTAGTGAACGCAGGGTTCCATAAGATTTACCAACCACTGCCCATGTACTTACTTCAGCAATATCAGCGCCGAGGTTATATTCTGTACGACCAGGGTAGAGCGATACAATCAGGTTACGGTTCCTGGAGAAGTTAATGGATGAATTCCATGAGAAATTCTTTGTCTTAATTGGAGTTCCATCCAAAGTAATCTCAATACCCTTATTCTGGATATTACCTGCATTGATCTTGATGGTGCTTACACCAGATTCAATTGGTGCGGTAATGTCGAGAATCTGGTTTTTGGTATTATCCTGGTAGAAGCTCACATCCAAACCGATACGGTTATTGAGGAAGCGCATATCAAGACCTAATTCCTTTGATATTTTGCGAACTGGTTTTATACCTGGCTGCAACACAACGCTGGAAGAATAAGTTGAAACCGGAACAGTACCACCATTAGCATAACTGAAACCATTCAAAGAGAATCCTGGATTCAATGTATAAGGATCAGTATCTCCACCCAATGCAGCAATATTCGCTCTGAACTTACCGAAGCTTATCCATTCAGGTAATTTAAATGTTTCAGAGAAAATCCATGAGGCACTTACGGCTGGATAGTTATAGAAATTATTTCCTGTTCCATTAGAATAGGTAAGAGCTGACGACCAGTCACCACGCATAGTGGCTTGAATGAAAAGCTGGTCCTTATAGCCAATATCAGCACTTGCATATAAAGAGTTAAACTTCTTTCTATTCTGAATACCTGCACTAACACTAGGCGGGTTTACAGAATTGCCAATAAAGAAATTACCGGGATAGTTCAATCCGCCATTGGTGACACTCTGTGAAAGAGTAGTCTTGTACGATTGCATTTCACCACCTACATAACCGGAAACGACAAGATCCTTATTGATGTCTTTATTCATCATCACCATCCACTTCATGAACTGGCTTTCTTTTGTATTGAAACCTATTCCATACAAACCACCTGCATAGTTCCTTTGTTGTCCCAATTCCTTGGTTTCAGATTTGCGGTAGATATTATTGATATTCCCTTCCAACAACAATTTGGCCCAGCTATTCAATTTTACATTAATAGCTACGCGACTTCTAAGCAATTGTTCGTTTTGGGTATAGTTATCATTATATAAGGTATACCAGAATCTTGATTCAGGAGCTTTGTTTGGCTCATCTGAAGCACTTGGATCTGGAGCTCCACCAAAGATGCTGGTGTAGTTTTGTTTCTGCATCCAGTATTTGGTATCATAGTTTCTTGGAAGTACCCAGGTGAACATATGTCCAAGATCTAATGAACCGAAGGCATCCAATCCACCTAAACGCGGAGGGTTCTTACCATTCAGGTTTGTATAAGATGTACTGATATCGATATCGATCCTGTCATTGATCTTATGTGTAACGCGAAGATCGAAAGCGTTTTTGTTAAGGTTATTATTAAGGTAAATACCTTTTGAATCGTTGTGATTATAGAGAAACGGAAAGTAGAACGATCTGTTCCCGCATCCATCGCAACATTCGTATTAGATCCGAAGCCGTTCTGGAAGGCATCCAGGAAGTTATTAGGCTGGGGAGAATATTTGGTCATAGTGCCATCGTAGTTCTGTACTTCTTGTCCAAGCATACGAGGACCCCAGTTTTCCAATTCCCTATATATCTGACGATCGATATAGGGTTTGCCAGTAACTGGATCGATAGGGAAAACCTTTGTTGTCCAGTTTTCATCTGGCTTGTAGTTTGGCTCCCTGTTATCTGTAAAGAAGGCACCAACAGTACCACCACCAAATTCATTTTGGAAAGTTGGCCCTTTAAATGGTTGGAAAACTGTCAATGATTGGTTCACACTAACACCGATTCCTTTTCGTTGAGATCCCTTTTTGGTAGTAATCAATACCACTCCATTAATCGCTCTTGTACCATATAGTGCAGCAGCAGCAGAACCTTTAAGTATGGATACATTCTCAAAATCATCCATATTAAGGTTCTTGAGGTCATTACCGAAATCTCGGCCATTACCTGAGAACACATCATTATCCATTATAACTCCATCAATAACAAAAATGGGTTGGTTGTTTGTACCCAATGTGGAATTACCACGAATCAGGATCTTTGAGTTACCAAACAATCCACCAGCGCCCTGATCGATCTGCACACCGGCAACACGACCTTGTAATGCATTGATAGGATTCAATTCATTAGTTTTAGAGAGATCTGCACCTTTTACTGTAGTTACAGAATATCCCAATTCTTTTTTCTGTTTTGTGACTCCTAAGGCAGTAACTACAACTTCATTTAATGTATTTCTCGAAACCGTCATAGTTATATCAGAATTCTTAAATCCTGCAACATTGATTTCTTGTGATACAAATCCTACACCTGTAAGCACCATCACATCAGATTCCTGAGCTGAAATTGAAAAGGCACCCCTGTCATCGGTAGTGGTGGTAACATTCTTGCCTTTGAGTTGAATTGTTATTCCTGAAAGAGGTAAACCTGCTCCATCCCGGACAACTCCGGAAATTTTTCTGACTTGCTGAGCCATCATCATACTGCCGACCAATAAAAAGCCGAGCATTAGGATAATGCGTCTTTTACAATTTTTCATCTGCGTTAATTTGGTTTTAAAAAATAATTGAAGAAACAGTGAATAATAGAGTTGAAATGCTAAAAAATGAATTGGCCATTAATGTTACACTCTTAGATAAACATACTATAGCTGATAATTACCTACTGTCCCTCTAATTTTAACTTGACTAACTATTGAAGTAACTCATATGGACATACGAATATCTGATGAACTTTTTAGTCCATTTAAACAGGAATGCATAAACAAAACGGCGATTACCAAAACTGACTCTCTTCAATTATGGTTTCAAGTTTACACTTGAGTTATACCAAAAAAAATAATGGCGATAACTTACGCAAACCATTGCGTAGCATATGGTTTACAACGTAATCAACATACTTGCATTTCATCTTGATTGGTTGCTTTAACTGAAAATAAATTTTCGTATAAGATATTTTGTATATAGAGAAGGAGTTGAAAAAGTAATTTGCAATCGTTTGTGTAAAAAATCGAGATGACATCTTGTGTAAAACACAACTTCATTTTACAACCATTCTAAACTCAAAGAAAAAATAATACCGTTTTTTACAACCGAAACAGGATGTCATCTTGTGTAAAGCACAACCATCGTGATTTTTCACCGCAGAGACGCTGAGAGCAAAGAGAGTAGTAAGTTTTAAGTTCTATCCCTGCGTCTCCGCGTCTCTGCGGTAAAATGCATATAAAATCAATCTAAAAACCCTTCCGCCATCCCGGTTATCTAATTACATTCCGAATTTTTCTAACTTGCAGACAGCATATGCAGGAATTACTAAATATCATACCTAAGGAACGAGTTCTAACCCGACTAATCGACAGGATTTCCTTTGCCTCAGATGCCGGGTTTTACCAGCTCATCCCTGAAGCAGTGGTAAGACCCATCAATGAAACTGAAATACTATCCCTTTTCAAATTCTCTCAACAAACTGGGAAGCCCCTGGTTTTTAGAGCCGGTGGTACCAGCTTATCTGGTCAATCCGTAACCAATGGCATTCTTGTAGATATCAGCCAGCATTGGGACAAGATAGCTGTTGCTGAAAATGGGTTGAAAGTAACCGTGCAACCAGGAATAACTGGTGCCATGGTAAATGCACGTCTTAGAAAATATGGCAGGAAGATAGGTCCCGACCCTTCAAGTATCGTTGCCGCTATGATGGGTGGCATCCTTTCTAATAATGCTAGTGGCATGTGCTGTGGTACTGCCTACAATTCTTATCATACTACCAATAGCATTCGTTTCATTCTCCCAAATGGACAAGTATTTTCAACTGCAATAAAAGAAGATTATACCCGATTTGAAGTTGAATGCGCCTCACTTTATGCTGGCATAATGGTTTTAAGGAATAGAATACTACAGAACGAAACGCTTCACAATAAAATCCGTAAGAAATATCTTACAAAGACAACTATCGGCTATTCATTAAATGCCTTTATTGATTTTGAACATCCACTCGATATATTTGCGCATTTATTGATCGGTGCTGAAGGAACTTTGGGTTTTATTTCTGAAGCTGTTCTTGATACCATTCCTGATCCATCTTTCAAATCTACAGCCCTTCTATATTTCCCAAACATGAAAGAAGCTTGCAAAGCTATTGTACCACTTACTGAATATGGCGCAATGATGGTAGAGCTGATGGATCGGGCCTCCTTAAGAGCAGTTGAATCAATAGAAGGAATAGCCCCTATACTAAAAGAACTTCCACCAGAAGCCGCTGCCTTATTGATAGAATTTCAGGAAACCGATACCATTCAATTACATAATAAGGTAGATGCTTTCCTCCAGGATTGCTCTCGTTTCTCATTATTACGTTTTCCCACATTTACAGAGAATGAAAAAGAAAGGGATTTTCTTTGGAAGATAAGGAAAGGACTTTTCCCATCAGTTGGGGCTATTCGAAAAAGAGGCACAACAGTAATCCTGGAAGACCTGGCATTTCCGGTACAGCATTTAGGCGACGCTATCTGTGATCTTGAATTGCTTTTCAAAAAATTCCATTACGATAATGCTATCATCTTTGGACACGCAAAAGATGGCAATATTCATTTCGTAGTTACACAGGCTTTTGCTACAAAAGAAGAGATTGCCCGTTACGATGCATTTATTAAGGAAGTTGTTGTATTGGTAGTTGATAAATATGAAGGTAGTCTAAAAGCTGAGCATGGTACTGGCAGGAATATGGCACCATTTGTTGAAACAGAATGGGGAGGTGAGGCTTATGAGATCATGAAAACGATAAAAGAATTAGCTGACCCTTCAGGATTGTTGAATCCCGGTGTAATCATCAATAATAATCCGAATGCCCATATTACCGACCTGAAAGAATTACCGGGGGTTGAGGAAGAAGTAGATAAATGTATAGAATGTGGATACTGCGAACCAGTTTGTCCCAGCCATAACCTTACTGCTTCACCAAGAAGAAGGATTGTTGTAAGAAGAGCATTGGAAACAATGAAAAAGAAAGGTGATCGAAACGGTGTGAAGGAACTTACAGGTGAATTTCAATATGAAGGAATCGATACCTGTGCTGTGGATGGACTCTGTGCAGGTTCTTGTCCGGTTAATATAAATACGGGTGATCTGGTTAAACGCTTAAGAAGGGAATCGCATTCCTCTTTTTCAAATTCTATTGCTTTACAAATAGCCAGGCATTTCTCGTTTGTTGAAAAATCGGTTCGTTTCTTCCTGAAAGCTGGTATAGCCATCAATAAGATATTTGGCAAAAACAGCTTACATAATCTAACATCATTCATTAGAAAAGGAGTTGGTGAATTTCCTTTATGGTCGAACCTTTTATTAGCGCCTCCTGATATGGGGTGGGCTAAAAAAATAAAACCCAGATCAAACAGCACAGAAAATACCATTGTTTATTTCCCATCCTGCATATCCCGCTTAATGGGCAGTTATGAAGGAAAGGAAAAAAATATAATGGAAACATTCATGTCTGTTTGCAATAAGACTTCAATAGATGTTATCATTCCTTCAAACATCAGGCAACAATGTTGCAGTCAGTTATTTGGATCGAAAGGATATGCCGATGCTTACAGATATAAGGCTAATGAGAT
Source organism: Chitinophagaceae bacterium (assembly GCA_016721085.1). Taxonomy (GTDB): domain Bacteria; phylum Bacteroidota; class Bacteroidia; order Chitinophagales; family Chitinophagaceae; genus Endoryza. Next base: position 112,740 of record JADKJI010000062.1, read on the forward strand.
AATAGATGAATTATGGAAGAGTTCAGAAATGGGGAAATGGCCGGTGGTGATTGATGTGAGCTCCTGCGCCTTTACATTGAAGAATTTATTACCTGTACTTTCGGATGAGAATAAAAAAAGGTACCACCAGTTGAAAGTCTGGGACACTGTTGAGTTCTTATACCATAGAGTTGTGCCTCAGAGCAAGAATATTATAAGGAAGGGTGATATTGTTTTACACTCTGTTTGTTCTCTAGAAAAAATGCACACGGGATGGATGCTCGAAAAAGTGGCTCGTCACTATGCTGCTGAAGTAACAATCCCATTACATACGGGTTGTTGTGGAATGGCTGGCGACCGCGGCTTTATGATTCCTGAACTGACTGCTTCTGCAACAAATAAGGAAGCCTTGGAAGTGAAAGAGAAAACTTACACCGGCTACTATTCTACCACTAAGACCTGCGAGTTGGCTATGACTGAAGCAACGGAATCTAACTATGAATCTATACTTTATTTAGTTGACGAGAGATTGGGTACAAAATAATGTCTCTCTGACTATGTTTATAACAATCTGAATTACAGGAAGTCATTGATTAATCTGAGGCTCTTTTCAAAAACACCTCCCCCCACCACTAACTTTTTTTTGAAATTCCTGTAATCTGGGGCCCCCAGTTGCAACAAATGATTTCAGTACACAAGATTGAGGATGCAGATCCGAACATTTTGAGAGAAAACAAAGTTTAGCAAGCGTAATCATTCCAACTCAACTAAACCAAAACTGTGACGGAACAGGCATTCTTAGAACAAATAAGGGCTAACCAAGGCATCATATACAAACTTGTGGGTTTGTATGCTTATGATGCTGAGGAGAAGAAGGACTTATATCAGGAAGTGCTGCTTCAAACCTGGAAATCACTCGACAGTTTCAGAGGCGAAGCGAAATTCAGTACCTGGCTTTACAGGATTTGCCTGAATACCATCCTTACCCAAAAAAGAAAGAACTCAAGGATCGACTTTAAGGAATCACTGGAAGACCTTCCTGTTTCAGTAAAAAATATAAGTGAAGAAAAACAGGATACCATACGGCTGCAACAGGCAATCAGAAAACTGGCAGAAACCGACAGGGCGATCATCTCCATGCATTTGGATGGATATGACAACCCGGAAATTGCAGAAGTGATGGGTATCAGTAATAACCATGTGGCAGTGAAACTGCACCGAATCAAACAACAATTAGCAAATCTTTTAAATCCGTGATGATGAATATTAATGAACAATGGAGAAATGCGGATGAGCAAAAAGACAATGATCTGGAGGCTTTGCTGGAGCTTCCGGTAATCAGCAAATTACCTTCGAAAGATCCCGTAAAGAAAATAAAACAAAATCTCATCATCAATTCCATTTTCGGAATTGTGATAGGCTGCATTTACATAGTGATATTGGTGCGATTCCCTTTATGGCAGTTATTCATATGTCTTGGCATTGTATTAGGATTTACAATCTGGGCTGTTGCGAAAGCAATGCAATTATACCAGCAATTGGAATCAAAGCATTCCGGGTATTCGGTGCTGGAAAAAATGGAAGAGCACTATACAAACCTTACAAAATTTCTAAAGCTTCAACAAAATGTAGGATTGATAATTTATCCAATAAGTGCAGCTGGTGGTTTTATGTTGGGTGGGTATGTTGGATCAGGAAAACCTATTGAACAATTCATGAGCAAACCAGCAGTACTAATTGCACTAGTTATCTCTATCATTGTACTGGTTCCTTTATGTCACTATTTCGCCAAGTGGATGAATAAAAAAGCGTTTGGTCAATTCGCGGATGTCTTGAAACAGAATATTGATATGTTGAAGAATGGGGAGTGAGAAAAAATTCAAAAGTTAAAATTCAAAAGTAAAAAGTCAAAAAATGGAAAAAGAAGTAACAACACAGAAAACCAATTACAACTTTAATAAGTACGGTTATATTGCGTTTGTAATAGCGGGTATTGGTTTTATGTTTTTAAAAGAATGGTCAAATGTTATAATATTTATCGGATTAGCTCTTGTATTTGATCCATTCGATTCCAAACAGCCTTTCCCACAAAGGCCCTTATGGCAAAGATTGGTTCTAATGGGTCATGCAGCAATTGTATTAACAGCCCTTCTATTAGATATTTTCTAACAACTGCATGATCATTAGATAGGATTGAAACTTATAAAAGAGTGGATCTAGAGCATGCCAAGGTGCGTATTCTTAAAATTATCTTCATACTTCAATCCATAACCCCATATCCTGTCAAATGAAGAATGCGCAAAAAGAAGAATTCCAATTGCTAATGAAATTTCCACATTCATTATATACCCGATTGCAATAACTATAATTGCAATCCCTTTATGGTGAAATATATTATAACATACTGCCCCTATTCGGGTATTGATTAGATATCCTAGCATACTAATATCTGGAGCAAAAAACAGCAGGGCCCAAACCCACCAGGATAGTCCCAATAAATGTTGGTTAAGAAAATAAATGGCCAGGGCCGTCATAGCCAATTCTTCAAGTTTTAGAACATACTTCATTCAGCATCAATTTTAAGTAGTGGGGAGAATCATTGACCTCAAACTTATTAAGAAAATATAAAGAAACACTTATCCTAACGGTTATATCTGAAGAAACGCTATCTACCTGATAATAATCAAACCCAAATCAAACCCTGCTCATTTGAAAAGTTCCGGATGAACTTTCCCTTTGTGGCATGAAATCAACCATCAAAGGGAGCTTGGCAGCACTGCTTTCACTGCTCCTGATAATAGCCGGGGCCAATGCCCAAAACAAAATAGGTATTGACCTTGCAGGTATCCGCAATATGCATAGCCATATCAATGGATTGAATGTAAGCGCCTTCTACCATTTTTCTGAGAAAATAGTGGGAGGTGTTGAAGTAAACAGATTCTTCCCAAGCGATAGAAAGAAAGGGACAGAAGATATAACACTTTCAGCCTGGGATATTGATTTCAATTTTCACTATCTGATTCCTATCCACCATAACTGGAAATTCTATCCTGTAACAGGCATTAGCCATACTTCAGAAAAAGAAGTTGCACGGGAATTCAACGAAAAACTATATGAAAGATTCTGGTCTTTTAATACAGGTGCCGGAATGCTTTGGGAAGTAGGTCATTGGTCTCCACATATAGAATATGTTTATACCTGGGGACATATTAATCAGCAATTCCTCCTGGCTGGCTTAAGCTATGAAATTGAATGGGGTAATAAGAAGCATCATGGAAAAGAATAGGATATTCTTGTAGTAATTTTCCAGTCGTTCCCCTGTGGTAATACATACAATATAGCAGTCAAAAAAAATATCGGGCTTCTGATAAGGTTTTATGCCTTATCAATCACTTTTTTCCTTAATTTGAGAGCCACGGTTGCTAGTCCGAATTAGGACCGGCAACCTTTTTTATTTAAACCAACTGCTATGACTGGTGAACAACTGCTGGCTCAATATGCCCGCCCTCATACCTGGGACGAAATGATGGGGCCCGATGCTATCCGGGAGCCCTACCGTTCCCTGCTGAATGCTATTGGCCAATTATCTGTATCTCAATTACAACAGAAAGATCTTCAGGCTGGGGAATTGTTCATGAACCAGGGTATCACATTCACTGTTTACAGCGACGATGCAGGCATTGAACGTATCTTCCCATTCGATATAATCCCCCGTATTATAACTTCGGCCGAATGGGCCAAAATAGAATCAGGTATCAAGCAACGGTTAAAAGCCCTGAACCTTTTCCTGAAAGATATCTATCACGATCAGCAGATATTGAAAGATAAAGTGATCCCACCCTGGCTTATCGGGTCATGTCCTCACTTCACAAGGGAAGTATTCGGCATCAATGTGCCCTATGATATCTATGTACATATTTCCGGCATAGACTTAATCCGGGGAGAAGATGGCAGTTTCTATATTCTGGAAGATAACCTGCGTACGCCTTCAGGTGTATCGTATATGCTTGAGAACAGGGAAGTAACCAAAAGGATATTCGCTGATCAGCTTGCTACAAACCATGTAAAAATGGTGAATAACTATCCACTGTTACTTCACTCTATATTATTGTCGCTTTCGCCAAGACCTGTAAGTAATCCAGTTGCTGTAATCCTGACACCTGGTGTATATAATTCGGCTTATTACGAGCACACTTTCCTTGCCCGTCAGATGGGAATTCCATTGGTGGAAGGACGTGACCTTGTTATTAGCAACCATAAAGTCTATATGAAAACAACCCATGGTCTTGACCAGGTGGATGTTATCTATAGGAGAATAGACGACGAATACCTTGATCCATTAACTTTCAGACCCGATAGCGCTCTGGGTGTTCCTGGATTAATCGGAGCTTATAGAAAAGGAAATGTAGCGATAGTAAATGCTGTTGGAAATGGAGTAGCTGATGACAAAGCTGTTTATGCATATGTGCCAGCTATGATACGCTATTACCTAAACGAAGAACCGATTTTGCCGAACGTTCCAACTTATCATATGAATGATGAGGAAGCCAGAAATCATGTATTCAAGAATATTGAATCGATGGTGTTAAAACGCACCAACCAATCTGGTGGCTATGGAATGCTGATGGGGAACAAGGCTACCGAAGAAGAAATAGAAGACTTCCGGAAGAAAGTAATTGAAAACCCTAGGGAATTCATTGCACAGCCTATCATTAAATTATCGACAGTTCCCTGCTTTATAGACGGAAAGATACAACCCCGACATGTTGACCTAAGACCTTATGCTCTTTGCGGTCCATCAGGAATTGAAATTGTTCCAGGTGGATTAACGAGAGTGGCATTGAGGGAAGGGTCGTTGGTGGTGAATTCTTCGCAGGGGGGAGGGAGTAAGGATACTTGGGTGGTAGAGTGATAGTCGGGGGAGTCGGAGTTTTTGGGAGTCGGAAAGTCCGGAAGTCGGGGGAGTCGGAGGAGTCCGGAAGTCCGAAAGTCGGGAAGACCGGAAGAGAATACAAATACAAGTAGGGAAGTTAGGGAGGAGTAAAGGAGGATAGGATGGGATTAAAAAATATTTCATTTAACGATTAAAAATATGTCAGCTATTAATGGATGTATTACTTCCGGTCTTTCGGACTTGCGGTCTTCCGGACTGCACAAAATAGCCTGACAAAAAATTAAGAAGATGCTTAGTAGAATTGCTGATTCAATGTTTTGGCTCAACCGTTACCTGGAAAGGTCTGAGGGTATGTTACGTATGTTACATACGAGCTATGTATTATCGCTCGACAAAGGTCCAACAGGTATGAATAGCTGGAAACCCTTATTAAATATTTTTACTGGTTTACCAGAGGCTTCCATTGAATTGCTTGAAAACAATCATACAGAGGCCGTTAACCTTTTATTACTTGATGCTAAAAACCTTAACTCCTTAAAAGTGATTCTTAACAGAGCCAGGGAGAATGCTCGTGGCATGCAAGACCACGTTACAAAAGAAGTTTGGGAGCAAGTGAACCATATGTATCATATAATCAACAGCCCAAAGACTGCTGAACAACTTCATAGCAGCGATAACATTGGTACAATCGAACACTTATTAAAAAACTGTCTTTTATATACTGGCATTACTGATAGTACGATGCCCCGAGGCATGAGCTGGAGCTTTATGAACCTGGGGAAATACATAGAACGTTGTTTGATGACCATTGAACTGATCGACAAACAATACAAGACCATCGAATATGACATGAGCCAAAGCAAGGATATTCTTTATTGGAGAGGTTTGCTATTTTCCCTTTCCGGTTATGAATTCCATTTGAAGAATTACCGAAGTACCGATTATAATTATAATGTAGCACATCAGGTTATTTTTAATCCGCAATTCCCCCACTCTATCATGTATAGTCTTTCTCGTATAAAGAAATACCTGGATGATGTGGTGAAGGAAAATAATCCTTCTGAGAAATATTCCCTTTTGAAACAATTCGGTCGTTTGTATAGTCATGTTGAATTTGCAGACTTCGAATGGATCAAAAGAAGCGGACTGCCTGAATATTTGGGTGAAACCCGTGGAAACCTTTTACAATTCTCGAGATCGCTTAGCCAATCATTCTTCTCTTATTCTTAAGTTTGCACCATGTCTGTTTTCAAAATACATCACATCACCAAGTACCAATACGAGCGACCCGTATCTGAAAGCGTCAACGAAATCCGCATCTTCCCTTTGCAATGTCCGGAGCAGGAAGTACTTCAGCACGACCTGAATATTACCAACCACCCGGAGATGCATATTTTCACAGACTACTGGGGAAATAAGACAGGACAATTCAGCTTGGTTGAATCGCATACTGAACTTACTATTGAGAGCAAACTGCTGGTGAGAACTACTCAACCAGCCGATTTCAACCTGAACTTCATCAGCACATTCGAACAATTAGCCGACGAAGTAAGGGACCAATTGCCATTGATGGAATTGAACCGCCCTGATACCATATTAAGACAAGACCTTATTGAAGAAATATGTAAGCAGGTTTATTCTCCTGAAAAAAGTATTGCGGAAGTGGTATCCATAGCTAATGCGTATATATTCGAGCACTTCACTTATACAAAGGGAATCACAACAATTGAGACAACGGTAGATGAGATATTGGAACATAAAGAGGGAGTTTGTCAGGATTTCGCACATATACTTCTCCAGATACTAAGAACCCTTTCTATCCCCTGCCGCTATGTTAGTGGTTATATCTGTCCCAATAAAAATGGTATGCGCGGAGAAGGTGCCACGCACGCCTGGGTAGATGCATGGATTCCGGGCAGTGGCTGGACGGGTATTGATCCAACAAATAATATCTGGGTTACAAATAATCACGTGAAGCTCGCTGTTGGCCGCAATTTCAGTGATTGCACGCCAGTAAAAGGTAGTTTCAAAGGTCCTGCCAAACAAGAATTATATGTATTGGTTTCTGTAGGCTATGAAGATGGACATGTATTCCAGGAAACAACACAAGTTCAGATGGAAAAACAAGAGAAGTTAGATGCAGCCGCAGCGGAAGCAAAAATTATAGCCGAGTTATACAATTCCCATCAGCAACAACAACAGCAGCAACAATAAATCATATAGTTAGCTGCTACGAACTTCGTTGAAATGCTAAAAGTAGATTTTTTTTTGTCAATTAAAATTTGAATAATAAGTTATGGAGGTTAAGAATTATTGCGGTAGGTTTGGAAGGTTTTTTAATCCCCTCGGTTGGGAATAATTAATAACATACAAAAGAACGTCGGCGGACGGAAATGCTAATTCCACAACCCCTATTTTTTTGAAAGAAGGGAAATGCGATTGCAATATCGGCTTAAGCTGTTCGCTTAATATGCAGACAGATAAACAGCCCCTTCATTAGAAAAATGGGCCTTATCATAATAGTAAATACTATTCTTTGGCATCAGTGCTGAAAGGTCGATACATGGAACTTTTTTTCCTTGCATAATTCTCGCATCACATCATTATATTTTTCCAGCACCAACCATTCCAGTTTACCATTCCTGTGTCCATGCAACTCACGCTCCTCGAGATTTATTCCTGTTGAAGGGTCCACTCCTTTACCAAATAATAGAGGTTGTGTAAGCATCACAGGTAATATACCGTGGCTCTTACAAGTATCAATAATACCAGTTAATCTTTTTCTATAAGCTTCAAGATATGGGTCTTGCAGAAGTAAGGTTTCATTTATTACAGAATCAGAAAGTCGTAGTGTCGGCAGATCATTGAAAGGCATTAAGGCATTTGTGGTATTATTCATCTTTTGTGCCTTCCAACCTCTTGACAGATTGAGGAAAAGATTCAGCACTTCGCTGTTTTCAAATATATAATGCGTGAAATCAGTGTAAGCCCCTCTTGTATTCATCTTATCATGAAAAGAAGGTTCATCGTTCTCAATTTCATTGATACCTGTAAGAAATAAAATCACCTTTGGATTAAGTTTCACCAGGTAATCGTTCAAGAGAATTTCATGTCCGAATGTGGAATGTCCATCTAAACCGGCATTATTCATCCAAACATGATTGAAGGAATCTTCCAGTTTCTTACCAAGCAACCATGGCCAAGTTTTAGTATCGTTCAGAAAATGACAAGCCGTAGTGCTTCCGCCCACTGTAATCATCGTCAAACTGCTATCAGGAGAAGAAGGCCATTCCGGTCCGCGGAAGCCCATGCTATTTCTTGTATTGGTGATATGGGGTTCCAGGCGGGGGTTTATGCTATTATCGATCTGTAACTGTTGATTTACAGGCAACACTATCTTATCGCCCTTTAGTCTCAAATGAAAAGGGTCGAACAGGCGAAGTACTACTTCCAACAAGATAAATACGGCTATAAAAAGATAGGCTATGTATAATAGTCGCTTAAGAAGTGATTTCTTTTTAGCTGTTGGTTTCTTTTCCATTCAGGGTTAAAATTACTCATTTTATTACTTACATTCGGGAACCACTTACCAAAACACTTGCCATGAGTCTGCTGATAGTTGCCTGTTGCATCATTCTGCTGGTATTGCTCATCACCTGGGTGAAACTGAACCCCTTTCTCGCCTTTTTAGTTGTATCACTTCTTGCAGGCTGGTGGCTGGGTATTCCAGTTGAACAACTTACTGTTTCTGTAAAAAAAGGTATCGGTGATATGCTGGGCGAACTGGTCATCATCATTTGTGTGGGTGCCATGCTGGGTAAGATAGTAGCTGAAACAGGTGCTGCTCAGAAAATATCGAATGTTCTAATGAAGACTTTCGGTGAAAAGTATTTTCAGTGGGCTATGATGGTAACGGGTTTTATTGTAGGTATCCCCTTGTTTTATAATGTAGGCTTTGTTCTTTTGGTTCCTTTGATTTTTTCAGTTGTCTATCAAACCAAATTACCAGCAGTATATGTGGGCATACCAATGCTGGCTGCACTTTCTGTAACACATGGCTTTCTTCCTCCCCACCCTTCTCCTTCTGCATTGGTGACGCAGTTTCACGCCAATCTTGGGCTGACACTTCTATATGGAATAATCATTGCTATTCCGGCTATCATAATTGCAGGTCCCATATTTGCGCCCAGACCTTAAAGAAAATTCCATCGGTTCCACTTCAGACATTTCAACCCAAACATATTCCAGACAATGAACTGCCAGGCACTTTCAATAGTTTTATATCTTCTCTGTTGCCTGTATTCCTTCTAATCATAACCACTTCATTACCATTCATAGTTTCAATAACTGGACCTGCTGCATCGTTTCTGAAATTCATTGGAGATCCGGTTATAGTGATGTTATTGTCTTTATTTACGGCAACCATTTCATTGGGTGTTGCCAATGGACATTCGATTAAGAAAATAATGGACTTCTATGGCGACGCCGTAAAAGATGTGGCATTGATATTATTGATAGTTGCAGGTGCAGGCGCATTAAAACAGATTTTTATCGATAGTGGTGTAAGCTTAGCTATTGGTTCCATATTACAGGAATGGAAATTGAATCCATTGATTCTCGGTTGGCTGATTGCCGCAGTAATTAGGGTTTGTCTGGGTTCGGCAACAGTTGCCGGACTTACTGCCGCTGGTATAATGGCACCAGTAATGGCTGCCACGAACACGAATCCTAACCTGATGGTACTTTCTATCGGTGCCGGTAGTCTTATGTTTTCACACGTTAACGACTCAGGTTTCTGGATGTTCAAGGAATATTTCAACCTTACTGTAAAAGACACCATAAAGTCATGGTCACTCATGGAAACCATTGTAGCAATAGTTGGTTTACTGGGTGTTCTATTATTACAATTGGTGGTTCCTTCCTCTTGATTAACTTTACAAAAAAGAATCATATGCCTTCTATAGAAGAAAAACTCGCTAATCTTGGCTATACCCTGCCAACACTTCCCGGCTCGAAAGGAATCTACAAACCAGTATTGGAAGTAGGTAACCTGCTTTATTATTCAGGCCATGTATCCATCAATACCGATGGAACATTCATTGTTGGCAAAGTAGGTGATGAAGTGGATGATACAGAAGCAAAAAGAGCAGCCCTTCAATGCGGTCTCGCAATATTAGCTTCAGTAAAAAATCATTATGGCAGTCTCGACAAAATCAAGCGAGTTGTAAAAATACTCGGCATGGTGAATGCCGTTCCCGAATACACAAAACATGCCCTTATCATCAATGGCTGCAGTGAATTGTTTGTACAATTATGGGGAGAAGAAAATGGTAAAGGTGTTAGAAGCGCTGTGGGGATGGGAAGTTTGCCGAATAATGTGGCGGTGGAGATAGAGGGAGTGTTTGAAATTTGAAAATTAGGGAATTTGAAAATTTGAAAATGCCAATTTAGTTGGCAGGATTCATTTTAAAAGATTTTCAAATTTTCAATTCCCAAATTTTCATTTTCATATTCGACATTTTCAAATTTTCAAATCATCAAATTTTCAAATTCCCCTGCATGGCCTGGTACTACCTCCTCTCCCCCTCCTCCCTCGACACCCCCGCCCTCTTCGTATTTCCAGATAGGTTGAAAAGAAATATACAAACTGCCATCAAGATGGTGGGAGATGTAAACAGATTAAGACCACATGTAAAGACGAATAAATCGGCTGAAGCCATTCAACTGATGATTGATGCCGGTATTACAAAATTCAAATGCGCTACCATTGCCGAAGCGGAATTGCTTGGGATGGTGAAAGCAAAAGATGTAGTACTTGCTTATCAACCATTGGGACCAAAACTGGATCGGTTTATTCAGGTGATTAAAAAATATACAGATACAAAATATAGTTGCCTTACTGATAATTCAAGTGCTGCAGAAGAACAATCAAAAACATTTGAAGCAGCGGGATTAAAAGTGCCTGTATATATCGACTTGAATGTTGGTATGAACAGGACTGGGATAAAACCAGGTCCTGAAGTTTTAAAGTTATATAAGCAAATTACTGATAGTAAAGGGTTACAACCAATGGGGCTTCATGCTTATGATGGTCATTTGAGAAGTAATGACATAAATGAAAGAACCAAACAATGTGACGAAGGATTCAAAGAGGTTGAGAAGATGGCTGCAGCAATAAGAGCCATGGGATTACCATTGCAAACTATTATTGCCGGTGGCTCTCCGGCATTCCCAATTCATGCAAAAAGAAAAGAAGTGGAATGCAGTCCGGGTACATTTATTTATTGGGATAAAGGCTATAGTGATCTTTGTCCCGAACAGGATTTTCTTCCGGCAGCAGTCCTTGTAACAAGAGTTATATCTCTCCCCTCTTCCACCAGAATCTGTACCGACCTTGGACATAAATCTGTTGCCGCTGAAAATGAAATCGGCAAACGTATCTCTTTCCTGAATGTAGAAGGCCTTACACCCGTTGGACAAAGTGAAGAGCATCTCGTACTTGAAACCAAAGAGGGACATAATTTTAAGACAGGAGATATTTTCTATGGTATCCCTTATCATATTTGTCCAACAGTGGCATTGTATGAAAAAGTGTATACTGTGGAGAATGGGGAAGTTAGTGGGAGTTGGAGGAATGTGGCACGGGACAGGGTGATAACTATCTAATTTGAAAATTTGATGATTTGAAAATTTGAAAATGAACAGCCAATACATTTTACCGCGGAGACGCAGAGACGCAAGGGCGTTCCTCCGCGTCTCTGCGTCTCCGCGGTAAAAAAATAAAAAAAGTAAAAACTCTCAGAAGCTAGTCAGCCCTCTGGAACCTCTTGAACTTCTTGAACCTTTTGAACCTAAACAGTTGCGATGCTAACAATAGACGCCCACCTCGACCTCTCCATGAACGCCCTCGAATGGAACCGTGATTTACGGGAGCCCGTTGCTGCCATTCGTGAAAGAGAGAAAGGAATGACTGATAAAACCGATCGTGGAAAGAATACCGTTAGTTTACCTGAACTCAGGAAGGCAGATATGGGATTGGTAGTGGCAACACAAATTGCCCGCTATGTTGCTCCCGACAATCCGCTTCCTGGTTGGCATTCACCAGAGCAGGCATGGGCTCAAACACAGGGACAACTAGCCTGGTACAAAGCCATGGAAGAACAGGGTGAAATGATTATGGTGAAAGACCTTCGTTCATTAGAATTACAAATAGCTATATGGAATGATGGAAGTCCGAATGAGGGAAAACCCATCGGCTATATATTGAGTCTTGAAGGTGCCGATTCAATTGTGACACTAAATCATCTTGAAAGAGCCTATGAATATGGATTGAGGGCATTGGGTCCTGCTCACTATGGCCCTGGCCGTTATGCCAATGGTACAGATGCTACTGGAAAAATGAAACAGAATGGTCTCGATCTGCTGAAAGAGATGGAGCGATTGAATATAATACTTGATGCAACCCATCTTTGTGATGATGCGTTCTGGCAAGCATTGGATAATTTCAATGGATCCGTTTGGGCCAGTCACAATAATTGCCGGTCAATAGTAGATCATAACCGCCAGTTCAGTGATGATATGATAAAAGCATTGATAGAAAGAGATGCGGTAATCGGTGCAGCGTTTGATGCATGGATGATTGTTCCGAATTGGATAAGAAGACAATCGGATCCGGTATCTATGAAATGCAATATGGAAAGATTAGCCGACCATATTGATCATATTTGTCAGATTGCTGGCAACTGCAACCATATCGGTATCGGTACCGATCTGGATGGAGGTTATGGAAGAGAACAAAGTCCGTATGATATCGACACCATTGTTGATGTACAAAGACTCCCTGAAATCCTGGAAAAACGCGGCTATTCAAAAGAGGATGTAGAAAAGTTCAGGAGCGGCAACTGGCTTCGTATAATTAGAAATACCTGGAAAAAGCAATAGTATTATATCACATTACAGAATAAAACACATGAACATCTCTCCTAAAGAACTGGATCAATTGATAAGAAACCGCAGAAGTGTATTTGCTGGACAATTTGAACAGGGTAAACAGATTCCGGACGAAATCATACTTGAGATATTGGAAAACGCCAACAATGCTCCAACTCATAAACTTACTGAACCTTGGCGTTTTCACATATTTACAGGAAAAGGATTGGAAACATTTGCAAAGCAACAATCTGAACTATATAAGGAATTGGCGGGCGAAAATTTCAAAGAAAAAACCTTTGAAGGACTGAAGACGACCCCAATGAAATGTTCTCATATCCTGTCAATAGGCCTTAAGCGTAATAATTCTGTACCGGAAATGGAAGAGATTGCAGCAGTGGCCTGTGCGGTTCAATCTATCTACCTGAGTGCCGAAGCTTATGGTATTGGTGGTTACTGGAGCACGGGAGGTATTACATATAAAGAAGAAGCAAAGCAACTATTTGGATTAGAACCTGAAGATAAACTGATGGGCTTTTTCTATCTCGGTTATATAAAAACACCATCCGCAAAAAGAACACCTGGTGCCCTGGCCGATAAAATCAGATGGATCCGGGATTAAAGAATTCCAACTGGTCTACAAAAAAGGGGATTTCGTCGCAAGAAACCCCAAATCATCCCTTTTCTGTAAATAAGATATTAATTTGCCGGCATGAAAAAAGCATGGTATAGTAATAAATGGGTGACAGTACTTCTGCACTGTACATTCTGGCTATTGCTATTTTCAATGCCGTTCCTGTTAAGACCAGCTTCTGGCGACCAACGTCCGGCAGACCGTAACTCAGATGACGGAGTTACACTTTATTATATTGTCAACAATCTTTTCTGGGTAGCTTTATTTTACCTGAATGCATTGGTTTTGGTGCCTAAGATTCTGAATGCCAGAAAACTCTGGTTATTCATTGCAGCTCATATCGTATTATTTGGAGTTTATCTTGGTATTGGCTGGGGCAATGCACTTTTATTGAAGAACCATTGGCAGTTCAATTTCAGGGTTCATTTCTTATTCACCTTTTTTATATACCAATTCATGTTGGCGGTAAGTACCGCATATAGATTGATAGGTGATAGAATGGTTGCCGACCAGTTGGCAAAAGAAAAAGAAAATGAGAATCTGAAGACTGAGTTATCACTCTTAAGAAGCCAGGTTAGTCCCCATTTCATGTTCAACGTTTTGAATAATATGGTGGCTTTAGCCAGGAAGCAATCTGACCAGTTGGAACCATCACTTATAAAGCTTTCTTCATTGATGCGTTACATGCTCTATGAAACCGATGGTGAGAAAGTTTCCCTCGAAAAAGAGATGGATTATCTGCAAAGTTATATCGACTTACAAAGACAACGATATGGCAAGAATCTCCAGATAAATGTCAATTTCCGTGAGAGCGATTCAGCCTATGAAATAGAACCTATGTTGCTGATTCCCTTCGTGGAAAATGCCTTCAAACATGGAACTGGCTTTATAGAAAATCCACAGATAGATATTTCTTTGCAGGTGGAAAATAAGACCCTGAAATTTGATGTAAAGAATCGTTTTCAGGCAGATAGTGTTGAAATAAAAGATAAGACTTCCGGAATAGGATTAACTAATGTGCAGCGCCGTCTGCAGTTGTTATATGGAAAGAATCACCAGTTATCTATCAATAAAAATGATGGCTGGTTCACCACATCCCTTCAACTAAAACTTTCCTGATGCTGCGTTGCCTGGCCATAGACGATGAACCCCTTGCACTGGAATTGCTTGAAGACAATATCAGCAAAGTTCCTTTCCTGCAATTGGTGGCCGCATGCAGCAACCCGATAGAAGCCATGAAAGTGTTGGAAACAGAGTCGGTAGACCTTGTTTTCCTCGATATACAAATGCCCGGACTCACAGGATTGCAATTCATCCAAAGTCTGGCTAAAAAGCCTTTGTTCATATTGATCACAGCATACGAAAAATATGCACTGGAAGGCTATAACCTCGATGTAGTGGACTATCTCGTTAAACCTGTACCACTAGACAGGTTTGTAAAAGCTTGTCATAAGGCAAGAGAATTGTTCCAGTTAAGGAATGCTGTTTCAGACCCTTCGCCGACTACAACTTCGACTCCAAAAGCCGACTATATATTCGTAAACGTTGATTATAGTTTATTGAAAGTGGTTCTATCCGATATATTATGGGTGGAAGGATTGAAAGATTATATCAAGATCAATCTCAAAAGCCAGCCCAATAAGCCGATTGTAACCCGTATGAGCATGAAATCTGTCGAAGAAGAATTACCGGCCGACAGGTTTTGCGCATCCATAAATCCTTCATCGTAAACAAGGATCAAATCACCTCACTTCGCAAGACAAGCGTATTCATCGGCACCCATGAGTTACCCGTAAGCGATCTTTATAAAGACGCTATCCAGGCATTTACAGGCCGTTTGGGTCAATAGTCAAACCTTGATTTTCAGTCATTTCTCACTAGTTTCTCCTGATTCCATTCTTTGGTAGCAACATTTCGCCATTTCGTCTCATTTGCCCATATACAGGCACAGGGCGAGTTACTTTTACATCGTCAAACAAGCAATAAATAACAATTAAAAGATTATATATGAAAAAGCAAACTTTCCTTCTGATCCTTATCGCAGCCTTATCTTTTGGTACTGCCTCTGCAAACACAAAAACTGACATTCCTTCAACTGTACTTTCTGCTTTCAACCAGGAGTATGTAAATGCTTCAGCAATCAGCTGGGTAGAAGGAGCCAATTGGTTTAAAGCAAGTTTTAAAGTAGATGGTGTTTACCTGACTGCCTATTATAATTCATTAGGTGAAACAATCGGTGTTTCTCGTAATATCTCTACCAGTCAATTACCATTGTCTTTATTGAAAGATGTAAAAGAAAATTATGCCGACTATTGGGTATCTGACCTTTTCGAACTGGCTTTGAATGATGATACTACTTATTATATCACATTGGAAAATGCCGACGAAACAATCGTATTGGAAGGTCATGATGGCTACTGGTCATATTATAAAAAGACTAAGAAAGGTTGATTTTTGATTAAGATTCTGTGACTAGAATCGAGACTGTCTCTTTCCAGAGGCAGTCTTTTTTTTGACTGGGATTTGTGGGATTTTTTTGATTAGCTGGGATTGAATACATGGGTCGAAAAGCGGTTGGTACTTTTAAATGGTACAGAAAATACAATAACCGCGGAGACGCGGAGGCGCAGAGGAAAGTACAACTGCGTCTCCGCGTCTCTGCGGTAAAAAAACAAAAAAAATAAACCCTTTTACAATTACTCTGCCCTTTGGAACCTTTTGAACTTCTTAAACTTATTGAACCCGGCTATCGTTTGTCGCAACATTTCCCCAATTCGTCTCAATTGCCCCCAAACAGCAGCCATCCCGAGTTAGTTTTACACCACAAATCAAACAAATGAAAAAGACACTCGCTATTGTTGTATTGTTCCTCACTACGCTAACAAGCTGGGCTCAGTTTCCTGGTGCGCCGGCGGGTGGTAAAGGTGGACAGCAAATACCTAATATGGGGCATATCTACGGTAAAGTAACCGATACGGCTGGTAAGCCGATGGAAGGTGCTTCTGTAGTATTACTTCAAAATAAATTTGATACTGTTTCTAAAAAGAGAAAGGAAATATTACTGAAAGGTATCGTTACAAAAGCCAATGGTGAATTCAGCTTTGCAGAGCTCCCCATCATGGCTACTTTGAAAATAAAAATATCGGCTACTGGCTTTGTTAGTTATGAAAGTCCAGTTGCTTTCCAAATGAAAATGCCAGCAGGCGGTGGACAACCAACCAGTTCAGATCCGGCTGCGAGTATGAATGCTTTGAATGGAGTATTGAATTCATTTGAAAAGGATCTGGGTAATATCAAATTGAATATAGATGTAAAACAATTGCAGGCTGTAACTGTAACAGGAAGTAAGCCTCTTTTGAAAATGGATATCGATAAGAAAGTGTTCAATGTTGAGAAAAACCTGGTTAGTGCTGGTGGAACTGCATTGGATATCATGAAAAACGTACCTAGTGTACAAGTGGATATCGATGGAAATGTATTACTCCGTAATGCACCTCCGCAATTATATATTGACGGAAGACCTACTACCCTCACCTTAGACCAGATTCCTGCCGACGCTATTGAAAGTGTGGAAGTAATCACCAACCCTTCTGCAAAATTTGATGCTTCTGGTGGTAATGCAGGTATCCTGAATATAGTACTGAAGAAAAATAAGAAGACTGGATATAATGGAAACCTGAGAGCAGGTGTAGATAAATATGGTGCCCTAAATGGTGGTGGAGATATCAATCTTCGCCAGGAAAAATTCAATATATCTGCCAGCATCAACGCTAACCAGATGAAAAGTAAGACTACAGGTACTACTGAAAGACTAAACTTCGGAAGTATTCCTGAAACAATGATCAATCAGGAAAACAAGAACAATATGAATGGTGGCTTCCAGTTCGGAAGACTTGGATTTGATTATTTCTTATCAAACAGAACTACTATTTCTTTAGGCGCTATAAAAGTTCATGGAGAATTTAATCCGGAAGAAACTATCAAGATTGGCACAGACTCACTTTATAATTCCGGTACATTAAAAAGTTATAGTGAAAGGGTATCGACTGGTAAAAGAAGCTTTAATGCAAATGGATTCCAATTGGGGATGAAACAATTATTCCCAAGAGAAGGTGAAGAGCTTACTGCTGACATGAATTTCTTCTCAGGGAAAAACGAAGGACATACCGATTACAATACAGAATATTTCTCTTCAAGCACTGGTCCAAAGACTGGTTTTATGAAACAAAATATGGTTAATAGCGGTACTAACCAGTTCCTGACCATTCAATCAGATTATGTTCGTCCTTTCAAAGGAAGCACAAAATTGGAAACCGGTGTAAGGGCCCAATTGAGAAAATTGAATAACGATAATTTCAATTATATACTTGATCCTATCTCTAACCAGTTTGTGTTGGTGCCTTCTGCCACCAGCAACTATAAGAACAACGACAATGTATATGCTGCGTATGTGTCATTTGCCAGTGCTATCAAGGATTTCGGTTACAAAGTTGGATTAAGGGCAGAAAGTTCTGAATATAATGGTGAACTCACCAACACGGGAGAGAAATTCAGCAATAAATATCCTGTTAGTTTATTCCCATCTATCTTCCTTAGCCAAAAACTAAAAGGCAAACAGGAATTACAGATGAGTTATACCCGAAGGATCAATCGTCCGAATTTCTTCCAATTGTTACCATTCACAGATTATACCGATCCGTTGAATATAACAAAGGGTAATTCAAACCTTGTTCCAGAATTTACAAACTCAGTAGAGATGTCGTATTCAAAGACATTCAAAGGAAACCATTTCCTGTTAGCATCTACTTATTTCAAATACACAACCAACCTCATCACCCGTTACCAGGAGAAGCAATTTGATCCGGTTATTGGTTCAGATGTTTTGGTAAGCACTTTCATCAATGCCAATTCAAGTTATACCACAGGCGTTGAAGTAACTTCTACCAATCCATTGACAAAATGGTGGGATCTTACCAGCAATATCAATGTTTACAATAGCAAGATCAATACAGACAATATTAGTGGTAGTACCTCTCAAGATGCATTATGGAGCTGGTTTGGAAAGGTGAATAACAATTTCAAGTTGCCTGCTAATTTCAGCATTCAGCTTTCTGGAACGTACCAATCAAAGACCAACCTTCCTGTTAACCAGAACAGCGGTTTCGGTCCCCCTATGAGCCAATCACAAAGTGCAGCGCAGGGATATAACAAACCAACCTATGGAGTAGATATAGCTGTGAAGAAAAGTTTCCTGAAGAACAATGCAGCTTCTGCTACTTTGAGCTTCAACGATATATTCAGGACCCGTATCCAGGAGCAGTATTCTTATAACAACTATTTCACTCAGAACTACTATCGTTTAAGAGATCCTCAAATGATCCGATTGACCTTCAGCTACCGATTTGGTAAGATGGATCTCTCCCTCTTCAAGAGAAAGAACCTGAAGAGCATGGGAGAAGGCATGCAGGGAGCTTCTGAAGGAATGCAGCAATAATCGTACATTCATACAGCGGAAATGACAAGGTCGTTTCCGCTGTTTCATTTCACCTAATAACTTGCTTATATGAAAAAGTTCAGGCCTTTTACCTGGGCACTTACCGGACTAGTAGCCCTTTTCCTCTTCTTATCCTTTGCAACTCCAAAAGGAAAATCCGCTTTCCGCGACTTGAATAAGAACGGGAAGATGGATGTTTATGAAGACAAATCTCAGTCCGTAGACAAACGCGTTGAAGATCTGCTTAGCCAGATGAACCTGGAAGAAAAAGCAGGTTCTTTATTCATCAATGGAACCCTAATCAATGAAGATGGCACCATAGAAAAGAAGGAAGGAGCCCAGGGCTTTGCTGCCCGTCTCCCTTCAAGCGTTGAATTAATGCGTGACAAGAAAATGAACCACTTCAATTACTGGCAGGCTCCAGATGTAAAGGAATTGGCTATCGGTTATAATGCCATCCAGAAATATGCAGAAGAGAAAACACGATTAGGTATTCCTGTTACCATTTATTCCGATCCTCGTCATTATTTCAGCAACAACATATTTGCCATGGCTGCCAATAGCTTCACTCAATGGCCAGAGCAAATGGGATTTGCAGCTATCGGTGATGCCAAACTAATGCAGCAATTCGGCGACATCGCCCGTCAGGAATATATAGGCGTCGGTATCAGAGGAGCCCTTGATCCAATGGCTGACCTGGCCACCGAACCCCGCTGGCCACGTATCAGCGGTACATTCGGAGAAGATGCCAAACTCTCTGCTAAAATGATTGAAGCCTATATACTAGGTTTCCAGGGAAATCAATTAGGTGCAACAAGTGTTGCCTGCATGACCAAACATTTCAGCGGTGGCGGCCCTCAAAAAGAAGGTCTGGACCCACACTTTGAATTCCAGAAAGGACAGGTATATCCAGGAAATAATTTCAACTATCATCTTATTCCATTTGAAGCGGCATTCAAAGTGCATACTGCTGCCATCATGCCTTACTATGGAATACCTACCGACCAAACCAGTGAGAATGTTGGTTTCTCTTATAACAAAGACATCATCACCGGATTGTTACGAAACAAATATCACTATGATGGAATTGTTTGTACAGACTGGGGATTGGTTACAGATACACGTATGGGGCCAGTTGTTTGGCCAGCACGTGCCTGGGGCGTTGAAAAATTGACACCTGAAGAAAGAGTTCAAAAAATTATCAACGCAGGTGTTGACCAGTTCGGTGGAGAAAGCTGTCCTGAACATATCATCAGCCTCGTAAAATCAGGAAAACTTTCTGAGAAAAGAATCGATGAATCAGTTCGCAGGGTATTACGTCAGAAATTCATTTTAGGATTGTTCGATAATCCTTATGTGGTTGTTGATAATGCGATTGCAACTGTTGGAAAAGCAGAATGGAAAAAAGTAGCAGAGATGGCACAACGTCGTGCTATGACTTTGTTGAAGAATGATAATAAAGTATTGCCACTGGCAACAGGTAAATGGAAGATTTACGTTCGTAATGTAGATCCACAAGTGGCGGCACAATATGGTACTGTTGTGAACAAACCTGAAGAAGCAGACTTTGCCATCCTTCGCTTGAATACTCCATGGGTTCCTGTAGAATCACAGAATTTTATGGCAAGAGGTTTTCACCACGGCGATCTTGATTTCAAAGGCACCCTTAAAGATTCCATCATTCAACTTTTGAAAACAGTTCCAACCATTGTCGATATTTATATTGACCGTCCAGCAGTAATTCCTGAAATAAGCTCTTTAGCAAAAGGGTTGTTCGCCGATTTCGGTGCCAGTGATGCAGCGGTACTCGATGTGATATTCGGGAAAGTAAAACCAGGTGGTAAGCTTCCTCTGGAATTACCTTCATCAATGGAAGCAGTTCGTAATCAAAAGGAAGATGTTCCATATGATTCAAAGAATCCGTTGTATAAATTCGGGTTCTTCTGGTGGCGTAAAATTTTAATATTAAACTAGCATTCCCAGACTTTCTTTTTGTGTTCCTGTGGCCTTGTGCCTTGAGTGGTTTTAAAACAAAAAAAGACGAATACAATAAATTAAACCTCAGTGATGCAATTGTTGAATTCAAAAAGCTTTCCGCCTTACCGGTTATGAAAGCCTAAAAAGGAGAAGGACTAATAGCTGTCCAACCACCATCAATAATAATTGTTTGCCCGGTAATTTGCCGGGCATTTTTATGCACCAGGAACAAGGCAGCATTTGCAATATCGGCAGTGGTTGCCGGACGACCCATCGGCGTCAGTTGCGACCATACTTGTTTATAGGAGGCATCTTCCAAAGTTCTTTCAGTTAAAGTTGCACCGGGAGCAATCGTATTTACATTAATGCCATATTGAGAGATTTCAATACCGAGATTTTTTGCAAGCATTTCAATACCGGCTTTTGTCATAGCATAGGCAGCCAGTTGTTTATGCGCCTGATGTCCCACAACAGAAGAAGTGAATAAGATACTGCCTCCTTCCTTTTGTTGCTTCATCTGTTTAGCGGCTGCTTGTGCCAGGAAGAAGGTTCCAGCCATATTCACCTGCATCACTTTAGAAAACGATTCGGGTGTATAATCAAAGAAATCGCTGAAGAATGTAATTCCTGCATTGGCAATGGCAATATCCAATTGTCCGTACTTCTTCACAATATCATCCACCATCTTTCTAATAAAACCTGTATCTCCAACATCACCAGCCATAGCTTCACAATTCCCTCCTTCTCTTCTTATACTTTCAGCGGCCTTCTCTGCAAGTGCCTCATCTACATCATTCAATATTACATTGGCACCAGACAATGCCAACTGCCGGCATATTTCGTAACCGATGCCCTGGCCGGCGCCGGTGATGAGGGCGGTTTGGAAGGAGAACCCGAGTGTATCCATAAGATGCGCGTTAGAATTTGAAAATTTGATGATTTGATCCGCGGATGAAATGAAACAGCCAAATACAAATTAGGAAATGTGAAAATGAAACAGCCAATACAATTTACCGCAGAGAACAAGAGTACCAAGAGTTAGCGCAGAGTTATTGATAATTTCTAATTAATGGTAACCGAATGACTCTGCGAAACCTCCTGTATTTCTCCTGTTCTCTGCGGTAAATTGTATTTGTATTGGCTGTTCCATTTCCAAATTTCCACATCATCTAATTTCCTCATTTGTATTTGGCTGTTCCATTTTCAAATCTTCAAATCACCAAATTTTCAAATTCAAAATGCATTAGTGCGAGTCTCTGGTGACCACACTCCCACTCCCCCCTTTCAAAAAGTCCAGATCCGCACCTAAATGCGATTGTTCAACGGTTCTTACATATAAACTTACATACCCACGACCCGGATCAGCAGCTTTCGATTTCCAGGTTTTCTTTCTTTCATCGAGTTCTGCTTGTGATACTTTTAGTTGAAGACTTCTGTTCTGTACATCCAACTCAATGATGTCTCCATTCTGCACAACAGCAAAATTTCCACCTGCTGCTGCTTCGGGAGAAGCGTGCAATATAACAGTGCCGAAGCCTGTGCCACTCATGCGACCATCAGATATGCGGACCATATCAGTAACCCCTTGTGTCAATAATTTCTTAGGCAAAGCCATATTACCAACCTCAGGCATTCCAGGATAGCCCATGGGACCCACATTCTTCAATACTAACACCGAGCTTTCATCAACCTCAAGATTGGGATCATCGATTCTTGCCTTATAATCATCTATATCTTCAAACACTACTGCCTTTCCACTATGCTTCATCAAATGGGCACTGGCAGCAGAGGGTTTCACTACGGCACCTGATTCACAAAGATTTCCTTTTAACACTATGATTCCCGAAACAGGATTGATAGGATTGGCTGTTGTAGCCACTATATCGCGATTATAACATTCAGCATCACCAACATTTACTTCAACAGATTTTCCAGTTACAGTAATCGCTTCTTTATTCAATGATCCTAAAAGTTCTTTCATCACCGCAGGTAATCCACCAGCATAATAAAGATCTTCCATAAAGTATTTACCCGAAGGCTGGATATTCGCCAGTAATGGAATATCGTTTGAATAGGTATCAAAATCTTCCAGGGTAAGATCCACTCCTATTCTTCCTGCAATAGCCAATAAGTGAATAACAAAATTGGTAGATCCACCGATAGCTGCATTTACTTTGATGGCATTTTCAAAAGCTGCTCTTGTCAAAACTTTCGAAGGAGTCAAATCTTCCTTCACCATTTCAACAATCCGTAATCCGGAATATTGCGCCAATACTTTTCTTCTTGAATCAGCAGCTGGAATTGCTGCATTTCCTGGCAATGTGAGTCCTAATGCTTCTACCATACAAGCCATGGAAGAGGCTGTACCCATTACAGCGCAATGTCCTCGACTGCGACACATACTTGCTTCTGCTTCTCCCAATTCCGCTTCACTCATTTGTCCGGAACGGATGGCATCGTTGAAACGCCATACATCACTGGTGCCAATTTCTTTTCCTTTATAATGCCCAGTAAGCATGGGACCACCAGAAACAACAATAGCTGGAATATCTACGCTACAAGCACCCATCACTAATGCCGGTGTTGTCTTATCACATCCGCAAAGCAATACCACTCCATCAACTGGATTCGCCCGTATCGATTCTTCCACATCCATACTCACCAAATTACGGTATAGCATAGCCGTAGGTTTTATCAGCGTTTCTCCCAACGACATCACCGGGAACTCCACTGGAAATCCACCTGCTTGCAATATCCCTCTCTTTACACTCTCCAGCTAATTCCCGGAAATGGGCATTACAAGGAGTAAGTTCGCTCCAGGTATTACAGATACCAATAACGGGTCTTCCCTGGAATTCAAAGTCCGGTATTCCCTGGTTTTTCATCCAGGCGCGATAGATAAAGCCGTCTTTACCTTTTTTACCGAACCATCCTCTACTTCTCAACTCTTTTTCCATGTCCAAAAGTTTTAAATGTTCATTAGGGGCCTTTTAATTTATTTATTTTTTGACCGCAGAGACGCGGAGACGCGGGGGGCTTTCCTCTGCGTCTCCGCGTCTCTGCGGTCAAAATGTATTTGCATTCTCAAATTTTCAAATTATCAAATTTTCAAATTACCTCTCAAATATATTAATTCCTTAGCTTGCAATATGACTTTAAAAAGAATACGCACCGCCCTTGTAGGCTATGGTTTAGGAGGCAAATGCTTCCACGCTCCTTTCATTGCCAGCTTACCCGAATATGAATTGGTAGCGGTATTGGAAAGAAACAAAAACGAAAGCCAGGAAAGATATCCATGGGTGAAAGTAGTTCGCAGTATGGAAGAATTGCTGGAAGATAAATCCATTGAATTGGTAGTAATCACAACTCCCAACTTCAGCCATTTTCCATTAGCGAAACAGGCCTTATTAGCAGGAAGAAATGTAGTAGTTGATAAACCTATGACAGTTACATCGGCTGAAGCACAAGAGTTGATTGACCTTGCTAAGTCGACCGGTAAAATATTAAGTCCATACCAGAACAGAAGATACGCCAGCGATTCAAGAACTGTAAAGAAAGTGATTGATGAGAAATTGCTTGGTGAAGTCTGGGAATTCGAAGCGCAATTCAATCGCTTCCGTCCGGAGTTAAAAAACAGCTGGAAAGAAACTCCTGTTGGCGGTAGTGGTATCCTATATGATCTTGGCGCTCATCTTATCGATCAGGCATTGACATTATTTGGAACACCCATTTCGATCTATGCCGATATCCGTCGCCAGCGACCCGGTACAGAAGCAGATGATTATTTCGATATAGACCTTGACTTCGGAAATGTAAAAGCCAGTTTGAAAGCCGGCATGATGGTTAGGGAACAAGGACCACGCATAATGATCCAGGGCACAAAAGGCTCCTTTATAAAATATGGCGATGATCCACAAGATATGGATGCGCGTGCTGGTAAAATGCCCACCGATCCTACCTGGGGATTAGAACCTGAAGATTACTATGGATTATTGCACACCGAATTAAATGGTGAAATCATAAAGAAGCGCATTCCTTCTGAAAAAGGCGACTTCGGTATCTATTATCAAAACCTATATAACTCTCTAGTAAACGGAGCTCCACTCACTGAAAAACCGGAGCATGGGTATAATGTAGTTAGGTTGATTGAACTTGCGATGGAAAGCTCTGTGACAGGTTCGAAACTTAAAGTTGAAGGCCTCAAATAGGTTCCATATGTTCCATGTGTTCCAAAGGGCCGACTAATGCAGTCAGCAGATTGTTTTTTTTTTTTCACCGCAGACGCAGAGGAGAGCAGAAACGCGCCTCTGCGCCTCTCTGTTATAAAAAAACAAAAACTTAAACTGCTATTAGTTAGCCCTCTGGAACCTATGGAACCTTATTGAACCTATGGAACCTATCACACCACCATGAGGCTACACCCCCTCACATCACTATTATCCACCCTACCCAACACCTCAAACATACCGTTATCGTGTAAGCGCCCGGCATCATCAGTGGCAATGAAAGAACAGGAATATATATTAGCGAGGTCGATGACATTGATAACTCCTCTTGATGAAGATTGAGAGGATACGGAAAAGGGATCGTCTTCTTCCCGAACGAGTATTTTCATCCATGGCGGACATTCAAACAATCCATCCCCTTTTGAATAGGCCTGGGATAGCAATTCTGTCATTCCGTATTCAGAATGGATTTTGTCAACCCCGAAAGATGCTTTTAATATCTCATGCACCTGGAAGCGTGTGAGTTCTTCCCTTCTTCCTTTCATACCCCCCGTTTCCATAATCAGGGTATGCTTTAATGGTATATGGAAGTTTTCTGCGAAATCGAGAAGTCCGAAAGTGACACCAATTAATAGAGTGGGTTGTTGTTTTGCTTCCAATTCCTTTAATGTATCAGCCAGCTTTTCATGCTCATACAGGTAAAATCCGCTTTGCGGATGTTTGGAGTCTTTAATCAGTTGATCCACCATCAAAACAAGGGAGGAATGCTGGCGTTCCAGATAGGATGGAAGCAGTCCCAATATGCAGAAGTCTTCAACCCTGCCATATTCCCTTTCAAACCCTTTTTTAAAGCTTTCCAGGTAGATAGCTAGTTTTTTTACCTGATGCCTGCTATTGATTGAAGTTGTGGTGCCGCTGCTTTCAAAAATGACTTCCGGTACGAAGTCGCCCACTGTAACTGCCTGTGACTTGAAAAAGCTGATGGGTAAAAAAGGGATCTGCTCCACCAACTGAATGGCGGCAATATCCGTATGTATAGCATCGACAAATGCCTTGTAAACGGCATTATGACGGTACTGAAAATGAAAGGTTTCGAGGGCCAGGGCCGTAAAACCCTTTTCCCCGGCAGTAAAAATTTTATGCTCAAATTCACAGTCCATATACCTAAGTTCCGGGTCTACCCGTTACATTTGTACTTAATAAATCTTTCTATGCGCCGATACCTGCTGATAGCGACCGCATTAATTCTCGTAGTAGCCTGTGGCAAAGATAAGCTGGCTACCAAACCCTCTATAAAATTAAAGTCTACCAGCGGTAGTTTTATTCCCAGCGGTGGTGGCTTTAGTGCAGAACTGGAATTTGCAGATAAGGAAGGCGATATCAGCAACACCCTTTTTATTCAAAAAATCCGCACCAATAAGAAAGTAGTTCCTACCATTCGTGATACTTTTTCATTAGAAGTGGCAGAGTTCAACCGCACTTCCAGAGGAAATATCCGTATAAACCTCTCTTATCAGAATCACTTGGTATCCGCTATCAATCCCCCTAACCTTGGTGGCAATCCACCCGTTTATGAAGATGATAGCCTTATTATTCGTTTTGTACTCAGAGACCTTGGAGGAAATGTAAGTGATACTGTTTCCACCAGCGCTATTGTTGTAAGTAGAAATTAACCGCCCAACTTATACATGCTGTTTTTAAAGTCTTTATTAAGAAGACTATCCGATGGTTTTCTATTCACCAGTCTATTTTTATCCTTCGGAGCGGGCCTGATGGCTCACCAGACTTTCCAACTGCTTCAATTACCAGCAAATGAAGAGAGGAATCTTCAATATTTCATATTTTTCGCAACGCTTTGCAGCTATAATTTCCATTGGTGGCTGACTCCCTTTTCAGCATCCGAACTCAACCGTTCAAAATGGAGTATCAGTAATAGGTGGGTTCATGAAGTATTGATATTGGTTGGCGCCATTGGAAGTGCCTGGTGGGCATATCCCCTTTTAAAATACTGGCCAGCCATTCTGCCTTCCATATTACTTACATTCCTCTATTCAGCCCCCAAACTTCCCTTCTGGCCCTTCATACACCTAAAGAAATTCGCTTATGGCAAAACCATCTTCCTGGCAATGGTTTGGATGTATGTAACCACTGCCCTGCCCATCTGGGTCAGTGGAAACGGGTTTGATATTCCCGAACTATTATTCTGTACAAGCCGCTTTTTCGGCATCTATGCTATTTGCATCCTTTTCGACTGGCGAGATAGGGAAACAGATAAAAAAGAAGGCATCAAAAGCCTAATTACCTGGTTTAATGAGAAAGGAATAGACAGGCTTTTTTCGTTTTCCTTAGTAGTTTTCAGCACTTCAACCATCGCACTTATCAATTATGGCGTACCAGCTTATATCCTATTGGTTGTGCTTTTACCAGGAGCCCTTACAGCACTACTCTATAAAAGAGCCAAAAAGGACTTTTCCGACTATCTCTATTATTTTGTGCTCGATGGATTGATGCTTCTGTCGTCAGCTATTACCATATTCCTTCCTTTTTGATTATTTTTGACCCAATAACACATTAGCTATGGCAAAAAAGGCGAGTCCGAAGGCAAGTTCAAAGTCAATTCTGAAAGATTCCTCATTAACATTCCTGCGGAATTATATCAACAATGCTTCTCCGGTTGGTTTTGAAAGCTGGGGACAGAAACTGTGGATTGAATACCTCAAACCCTATATCGACACCCATTATGTGGATCCTTATGGAACCGCAGTGGGAGTAATAAATCCAGAGCATCCGTTCAAGATTGTCATAGAGGCTCATGCTGATGAAATCAGTTGGTTTGTAAATTATATCACTGCAGATGGACTTATCTATCTAAAGAGAAATGGTGGTGTTGACCATCAAACGGCGCCTGCATCAAGAGTATTCATTCATGGTAAAAAAGGACCCGTTAAAGCGGTATTCGGATGGCCTGCTATCCATACCCGTATCGGTACACCTGACCAGAAAGAAGCACAACCCCGTACCGATAATTTATGGTTGGATTGTGGTGCCAGAAACAGGAAAGAAGTGGCGGCACTGGGAATTCATATTGGGGCTGTTGTTACTTATCAGGATGGATACGATGAATTAGCAAATGGCAATTTAATCGGTCGTGCTTTCGACAACCGTATCGGTGGATTCATGATTGCAGAAGTAGCCCGTCTGATAAAAGAGAACAAGAAGAAATTACCATTCGGTTTATATATAGTAAATGCGGTTCAGGAAGAAATTGGTCTTCGTGGTGCTGAAATGATTGCCCGTAGAATAAAACCGAATATGGCGATAGTAACTGATGTTACCCATGATACAAGTACGCCATTAATTAATAAGAATATTGAAGGAGATGTACAATGTGGCAAAGGACCTTCATTATCATATGCCCCTGCTGTTCATAATAAGTTATTAGGCATTGTTGAAACAGTAGCCGAATCAAAAAAGATTCCAGTACAATGGCGCGCACTGAGTCGCAGCACTGGTACCGATACCGATTCTTTTGCTTATGCAAATGATGGCTGTCCTTCTGTTCTTATATCTATCCCACTGCGCTATATGCATACCACTGTAGAAATGTTACATAAGGATGATATTGAAAACACGATCAAACTTATGTATGAAACATTGCTAACTTTATCACCTAAAACCAATCTGAACTACCTGTGATAGTTAATACCATCTTATTGTATGTTGATCCGGGTAGTGGCAGTTATCTGGTGCAGGTGATAATAGCCGCCATACTTGGGGGATTGTTTTATTTCAAGACCCTATGGTGGCGAGTGAAAGCATTCTTCTCCAAATCAAAGAAAGAAGAACCTCCTACGAACGAAACACCCAATGAATAAGGCAGTACCTCATCCGGCATCCTTTAAGGATCCGGCCGGTTTCATATTTGAATCGGACGGAAATTTGTACCGGCAGGTAAATATCTCTTATAAAAAAGAGTATGACGCTTTCATGTCGAGCGGCCTCTATAAACTTTTTACAGAACAAGGTTCATTGGTTGCACATTCAGAGATAAGTGAAAACCTTACTCAGACTACTGAATGGTATACCACTCTTAAGCTGGAGCGACTTCCATTTATTTCCTATCCCTACGAATGGAGTTTTGATCAATTGAAAGACGCTGCTCTTCTAACCCTTTCAATGGCAAAAAAATCTATTGAAAAGGGAATGATTTTGAAAGATGCTACTCCTTTCAATATTCAATTTAAAGATGGGAAGCCCATTTTTATCGATACGCTTTCATGGGAAATGTATGATGAAAAGCAACCATGGGTGGCTTATCGTCAATTCTGTGAATGTTTCCTCTATCCTTTATATCTGGAACATTATATAAAAGCTGATTTCATTCCTTTGCTTTCTCACTATATCAACGGCATTCCTGGTGATATAACCGCCAAGTTATTACCATGGAAAAGCAGATGGAATCTGGGAGTTCGACTGCATGTATTATTACAACAGAATGTAAAGAAACAGGCAAGTACTTCTGCACCCCGTAAAATCGAATTCAGTAAAACCAAGATGCTGAACTTACTACAGCATCTTGAATCCATCAATACAATCACTTCAATCCGGCTATACAACAACAAGTACCTGGAGCGATTATTATGACCATACCATTTTAGGAAAAGAGTATCTGGAAGCGAAAGAGAAATTGATACAGAAGATTGTATCTCCACTTAATTTTAATACAGTTCTTGATCTTGGTGCGAATGATGGTTATTTCTCCAAACTTTTAGCAGCTAAAGGCAAGCAAGTGATTGCTGCAGATTTCGATAGTCAATGTATCAATAACTTATATAACGTTATTAAGAAAGAAAAAGCGAGAAATATCTACCCTGTTGTACTAGACTTATCTAATCCCAGTGCCAGTATAGGATTCAATAATTCCGAAAGAAGCTCTTTCTTTGAGAGAGCCAATCCCGATCTGGTTTTAGCATTGGCTTTAGTGCATCATTTGGCGATTTCAAAAAACATCCCATTAACAAAACAAGCATCCTTCTTTGCCTCTATAGCTCCGCAACTTATCATTGAGTTTGTACCTAATAACGACGACAAGGCAAAGGAGATGCTAAAAGGAAGAGAAAGTACATTTCTTGATTATACCGAAACAATATTCGAGAAATCATTTTCCGAATATTATTCTATTGAAAACAAAGAACAGGTGCCTGGAACAATGCGGGTGCTTTATTATATGAAGAGAAAATAATCATGTTGCGAATCATTCAGAAATACCCGCTTTACCTATTCCTCTTACCGGTCTTTTTTGTAATGCATGGGTTTGTAGAAAACCTTGGCTTTATTGATTGGAAGGAAGCCATGTTATTATTATTATCTTACTGGGGACTCACTTTCAGTATCGCTTTTTTTTCCTATTTATTTTTCCGTAACTGGAACAGGGCAGCACTTATCACCACGTTCTGGATGTCGTTCTTTTTCTTTTTCGGAGCAATGCATGAATTCCTGAAAGAGCACTCTCCCATCAGGCTATTCACCCGTTATAGTTTCCTTCTAACAGCGGCATTGTCTATTCTCTTTATTTTGTTTATCTATTTCAAGAAAACAAAAAAGCCTTTCCATCGCTTTAGTGTTTATCTCAATTCATTATTGCTGATTTATATTTTGCTCGATCTTGGAACCGCCGTTTGGAAAACTACAAACCCCAATAACAGCAATAGATTTTCAGTGTATGATTTTGGGAAACAGAACAGCTATAAGGTATGTGACACCTGCACAAAGAACGATATCTATCTTTTATTGTTTGATGAATATGGCAACCCTCTTTCATTAAAGGAACAATACGGATTCAATAACGATATCGATAGTTTCCTGCAAAGCCGCGGCTTCCAGGTGCAATTCCATAGCAGATCGAACTATAACTTTACTGCATTCTCAATGGCTTCAGCCTTCAATATGTCGTATATCTCTGGCATAAAAGATATTAAAGCTGTTACTGCTGAAGATTATGCCAACAGTACCTTATTGGTAAGGGATAACGAAGCTATCAAGCTTCTGGATGCACAGGGATATGAGATAGTGAATTATTCTGTATTTGATTTGGCAGGAAATCCTTCGATGGTGAATCAATCCTTCCTGCCACTAAAAACAAAACTGCTTTCAGACCGCACATTGTTTGCTCATCTGAATAAGGATATCGGTTGGTTACTGATCACAAGATTTCCTTTCAACTTATTTAAACAAAATCACTTCCTGAAACATCGTGATAATAATGTAAAGTTTCATGACCTGACTATACAGGCCTCAAGTAAAAAAAGTGCCAAGCCAAGATTTATTTATTCCCATTTCTATCTGCCCCATCCACCTTATTTCTACGATAAGGATGGAGTAGAAAAAGATGAGACGACAATTTATAATGAATATACAAGCAACCCACCCGAATCGTATCTGGAATATGTCTTGTATACAGATAAGAAAATAAAAGAACTGGTTGATACTATACAGCACAACGACCCAAAAGCCACCATAATTGTTCTGAGCGATCACGGGTACAGAGCAAAGAATTCTACTCAATACAACCAATTCTTCCGAAACCTGAATGCAGTTTATTATCCCGACAAAAACTACACTGGCTTTTACGATAGTATTACTTCAGTAAATCAGTTCAGGGTAATTTTCAATAAACTATTTAATCAGCAATTTCCATTACAAAAAGATTCTACTATTTTATTGATTGATAAAATAGCATTACCGAATAAATAGATAGAAAAGTAATTCTTTCCAGTACCACTATTTGCTTTTCCCACTGAAATTGGAAAAGGAGAAGGTTAATCCAACCTGATGGTTTACAATACTGTTTTGATAATTAGCCCTGCTATACCTGAATTGCCACTTCTTGAGGATAATTCCTATTCCTAATGAAAACCCATTCAACCCATTTCCGGCATTGCCAATATTGAGTTCTTTTCTTCGCAGGTAATTATAGCCGGCACTCACTTCTATCTTATCTCCAATAAACAACTGAGTGGCTAAAACGATATGCCTGAAAGCACCATCAACAAAACCTTTTGAAACTGACGCATTCCCATTTGGATTAGTATCGGTGGTGTCGGCATACCTGTTATTCAGATTCTGTAATTGGTGAAGCGTTAATGAAAACTGCAGAGGAGCCTTAGCTAATTTCTTTGAAATGCCAAGTCGTATATCAAAGGGAAGATCACCCTTGGTAGTGCCATCATACGATTTTATTTGAGTGCCCATATTCTGCGCAACAAATGCCATTTGCAATAAATGGGCTGTATCAGTATAGGTAATTGCGACGTCTAAAGCCACTGCCGCTGAGCGATAAATACCGTAAGAGGAATGAATGAATTTAAGAGATGCCCCATAGCGCCAGCGCTCCATATACGTTCTACTTGCCATCAGTGAAATTGAATAATCGGTTGGTCTGAAATTTCCCAATACAGAGCCGCCCGCATCCGTTTGTACCGTGTTACCATAATCGAAAAACTGAACTCCTATTCCGAAATTTGTATTGAGCTTCCTATGACGATACCCGTTATAAGATTGTAGTTTTTAATTGCGCCGGGCAGGGAATGGAAAATGGCTTGCATTTGTCCGCTCATCTTATCCTGAAGCTGTGAAGGGTTTTGGAAAGCCAATCCTATGTCATCCGATTGCTGGCTTATATTGATTCCTCCTAGTGCAGATAACTGTGGAGATGCCGCTGCTTTCAGGAAATTATACTGGCTACTACCCCCAAGCGTTTGTGCCTGAAGATAAAATGATAGAAGAAGTAAGCTGAATAATAATCCGCATTTAACCACAGGGCTAAATTAATCAATCCTTTTCACCAAGAACACCTCCTTCACTAACAATAAATGAGAAATAATTTTATTATGTATTCACTTGTTTAAACAAAAAATCCCCCATCGAAATGGGGGATCATTTAACCCTTAAAACAACCAACATGAAAAAAATGACACTAATAAATAACAGGCTGGTTGTAATTTTGTTTGAACTGAATCCAATTTTATACAAGTGCCAGATCCAACACCTGCTGCAAGGTCTTTACATAATGAAACTGAATGCCTTTTATAAAACCAGGGTCTATTGATTCGATATCTTTTTCATTCTGCCAGCACATTATAATCTCTTTTATTCCAGCTCTTTTTGCTGCCAGCACTTTCTCTTTTATTCCTCCAACAGGCAACACCTGACCCCGAAGTGTAATCTCACCCGTCATAGCTAAAAACGGTTTAACTTTTCTACCTGTTAAAGCCGAAGCCAATGAACACATCATCGTTATACCGGCACTCGGACCATCTTTAGGTACTGCACCTTCCGGTACATGCACATGTATCGATTTGGTGGAGAAGAAGTCGGGTTCCAGATCCAGTTTCTTTGCATTCGCCTGTAAATAAGATAAGGCTGTTGAAGCACTTTCCTTCATCACATTGCCGAGATTACCTGTCAGTTTCAATTCCCCCTTGCCTTCACTGAGACTGGTCTCAATGAATAGGATATCACCACCAACATAGGTCCAGGCTAGTCCTACGGCCACACCAGGCATAACTGCCACCTTATACATGTCATTGCTATATCGTGGCTTACCCAATATCTTTTCAACATCCTTTCCGGTAAGTATCGCTTTCACTTTATCCTTCATAACATACTCTCTTGCCTCATAGCGCATGATGGAAGCCAGTTGTCTGTCTAATTCCCTCACACCACTTTCTCTTGTATAATCCTGGATGATTTTCTCGAGTACCTTATCGCCAATCTTGAATGTGAAATCTTTCAGTCCATGCGCTTCTTTCTGTTTTGGCACCAAGTGTCTTTTTGCAATCTCCATCTTCTCTTCCACCGCATATCCATTTAAATCGATGATCTCCAAACGATCTCTCAATGCAGGTTGAATGTTCTGAAGATTATTAGCAGTTGCAATGAACAAAACCTTACTAAGGTCATATTCCAATTCCAGATAGTTATCATAGAAAGTATGGTTCTGTTCAGGATCCAAAACTTCCAGCAATGCAGAAGAAGGATCGCCTCTCTGATCGCTTCCTACTTTATCAATTTCATCCAATATCATTACAGGATTAGAAGATTTGATTTTTCTAATCGATTGCAATAATCTTCCTGGCATGGCACCGATATAAGTTTTACGATGGCCGCGTATTTCGCTTTCATCGTGAAGGCCACCCAAACTCAAGCGCACATACTTCCTTCCAATGGCAGCGGCAATACTTCTGCCTAGAGATGTTTTACCGATACCGGGAGGACCAACAAAACAAAGTATTGGACTCTTCATATCTCCTTTCAGTTTTAAAACAGCGAGATATTCCAGAATCCTTTCTTTCACTTTATCCATTCCATAATGATCTTTATCCAACACCTTCTTTGCTTTCTTAAGGTCGTAGGAATCTTCAGTATAATCCTGCCATGGGAGATCAAGCATCAGATCAAGGTGATTATACACCACTGAATAATCAGGGGTACTTGGATGCATACGCTCCAATTTCTCGATTCCTTTTTTGAACATTTCCTTAGCGGCTGCAGTCCACTTCTTGTTTTCAGCTTTCTTCGCCAATTCCTTTACTTCCCTTTCATTTGCATCACCACCCAATTCTTCCTTGATGCTTTTCATCTGTTGTTGCAGGAAGTAGTCGCGTTGCTGTTTATCCAGTTCCGTCTTAGTCTTATTCGTCACTTTGTTTTTCAATTCAGCAAACTGCAATTCGCGCTGTAATAACTGCATGAGTAAGTCAGCACGCTCCTGAAGGTTATTCAGTTGAAGCAGTTGTTGCTTTTCAGCTAATCCTGTATTAAGGTTGCTGGCAACAAAGTGAATCAGGAAAGAAGGGTTCTCGATATTCTTGAGAATTATCGAAGCTTCAGTGGGAATATTTGGTGAGAGTTGAATGATTTGTCCCGCCAGATCCTTTATTGTAGCCACATACGCTTCAAAATCTTCAGAAGGCGTAGCAGTTTCTTCCTCTAACAATAATATCTGGGCCTTGAAATAAGGATCTTCAGATATGATGGTACCAATCTGGAATCTTTTCCTTCCCTGGATAATTACGGTTGTTCCCCCATCAGGCATTTTTATCAGTTTCACAATCCTTGCTACTGTGCCGATAGATTCCAAATCATTTACTGTGGGGTCTTCCACGTTACTGTCTTTCTGCGCCACTACCCCCACCAACTTGTCAGCCTTATACGCGTCGTTGATAGCCTTGATACTTTTGTCGCGGCCAACGGTAATGGGAAGCACAACTCCTGGGAATAAAACGGTATTTCTAAGGGGTAAAAGCGGTAATTCATTGGGAATCACTACTTCAGGTCCAGTATCACCTTCCTGTTCGTTAATAGGAATGATAGGGATGAAGTCCATTTCCTCCTCATTCTGTAAATAAAAACTCTTTTCTTTCATATAAATTAATCTGTGACAAAATAACACAATACTGGCCAAAAAAAACCTGTTTGTGGACAGGTGGGTTATAGGTCAAGATTGATGCCAAGAGTTGTAAGTAGTAAGTTGTAAGTTTTAAGTAGAGTCTGAAATTTGGAGCTTCAAAATGCTTTCCCGTTTTTCCGATTTACCAGCTAATGTCTTTTCTCATAAAAAAATAACCGCAGAGACGCGGAGACGCAGAGAAAAGTTCCTCTGCGTCTCCGCGCCTCTGCGGTAAAATGTATTATTAATCAGGACATTTCTTTCCACTACTTCCTTACTCCCCTACTTCCTACTTTCCTACAATATCCTCAATCCCACATACAACTGCCATCCCTTACTCTTCCACTGGCTTTCTGTTGTTATATCAGCCACATCATTCAATCCAACTACATAGCGGGCACCGGCCTTTATAGGACCCAGGTTCAATTGCGCACCACCCAGCAATGCGAAGTCACCTTTCTTGAATGCTTCCTGACCATTTTGAAGGAAGGTCTTGTTTTGATTGATCAATATTCCAAACTGTGGACCTGCCTGAAAGGTTATTAACTTAGAAGGACGATAACTTAATAAGAGAGGTACTTGCAGATAATCCAATTTTACATTCACATCACTGATAGCGCCTGGAACCACTTCACCTATATTGGCTGCTGTTTGATAGTTGGTCTGGCTCCATAATACTTCAGGTTGTATACCGAATCTCTTACTGAAGTTGATTTCAGCAAATCCACCGAAATTATATCCGAACTTGAAACCATCTTTAAAAGATTGGTTGTCGATCTTGGCGAGATTGGCACCACCCTTTACACCCAGGTGAAATCCTTGTGCATAAGAAGCACCAGTAATCATCAAAGCCATTGCTAATACGGTCAGGAATTTCTTTTTCATGTTCATTGATTATTTGATTCGTGTAAATAATTTTCAAGTACTGTGCCAAGCAACAACATTGCCTGTTAATTTCCCTTAACAGCTGAGTGAAGAAATACTTAAATAAATTAAAAAGCGAAATTAACACTAACAGAGTAGACAACATTCAAAGGATTGGAATCGGTAGGTTGAAGATAATAATCAAAAAACACCTGAGGTTGGAATAAGAATTTACCCTTCATATAGCTTGCCCTCAAAACAGCACTGGCAGATTGTAAAGCAAAATCGGTTGATGCCGATGCATTATTATTACTTGGAAGTGAATTGGTACGAATAGCATTTACATTATAAGTATAAGAAGTATTGAATCCGAATTGCTGTGTTCCGCTGTTAAGCATCAATACCGGAGTAATTGTTATATTATCCTTCTTAGTAATTACATCATACCAGTCAATATCCTTTCTTACTGATGCAGTAAGCGAAAAATCGCGTACAGATTCTTCATTCTTCACCGTTATATATAAACTCTGGTACTGTTGCAAACGTCGTGACCAAATCAATCTTTTTTCCTTTTCAAATTCGGTATTACTTCCCCATCCATAACTCATACTTATAGTTGAACGTAACCACCAATTCTTATAAGTGAAATAAGCAAACAGTTCATCGTGTATGGGAGTGGTATAGAAAGACAAAGAATCCTTGTTGAAATATTT
This sequence comes from Chitinophagaceae bacterium, assembly GCA_016721085.1. Taxonomy (GTDB): domain Bacteria; phylum Bacteroidota; class Bacteroidia; order Chitinophagales; family Chitinophagaceae; genus Endoryza. The sequence continues at coordinate 149,900 of JADKJI010000062.1, forward strand.
TGTATAAGAGATACCAGTGCTGAATTTTTTCTTCAACAAATCATATGAAGGACTAATTGCAAACTGATAAAAGGAAAACTGGCTGTTGTTGTTCATTGCAAAACCAACTGCGGATAAACCAATTCCGGATTTATGAAAATAGCCCACTGAAGGAGAGAATATCATTTTCTTTTCAGTAGTTACGAATACGGAATTCTTATTTTCAAAACTGAAAAATCCGGTGCCCATTCCAAGACCTACAAAAAACATGCTTTTGGGCTTACTTAAAGAATCCAGGAAAAGATCGAAATCGGCCATCAAAGAATCCAATACAGCCGTCGTATCCTTATTCATGAACAAGGAATCGATCTTAGTCTGTTGAGCCATTACTGGAGTAACGGAAAAAACCAAGGACAGGCCTGCAATAAGTAGACATACAATTTTTTTCTTCATCGAGGTAGCTTAGGATACTCCAAAGGCAATGACTGCCCCTAGAACGACCCTTTGAAGGCCAAAATTGCGAAAGGTTTAAAATCAGGCCAGCTCTATTACAGTTATTTCTGGAAGTATGCCTACCCTGCCCGGATAGCCTATGAAGCCAAAGCCCCTGTTTACATATAGTTTCTGCTTTTCCTCTTCATATAAACCCGCCCATTGCTTATACATATATTGAACAGGGCTCCATCGGAAACCCGGTATTTCAACCCCGAATTGCATACCGTGGGTATGGCCAGAAAGCATCAGGTCTATGTCGGGGTACGATTTCCTTACTTCCGCCTGCCAATGGCTTGGGTCATGGCTCATCAATATCTTGAATGGGTGTTTCTCAGAACCAGTATAGGCTTCCGACATTTTTCCGTACTTAGGAAAATTTCCCTTAGCGCTCCAGTTCTCAATACCTAATAATGCTATCGTTTCCCCGCCTTTTTCGAGCACCACATGCTCATTCATCAACAAGCGCCAACCCATTGTTGCATGAACTTTTTTGAGATTTTCCAGATTGGTCACTTTCGCCTCCGGACTCTCCCACCTCACATAATCGCCATAATCGTGATTGCCTAAAGTAGAGAATACACCCATTGGCGCACTAAGCTTACTGAAATGAGAAATATAATCAGTCATTTCCGTATGCCTGTCGTTTACCAGGTCGCCAGTGAAAAGAATCAGATCTGGCTTTTCTTTCAATATCTTATCGATGCCCCTTTGAACCGCCTGCTCATCATTGAAACTACCTGAATGTATATCCGAAATATGTACAATCTTCAATCCCTTAAATGCAGAAGGTAAATTATCATAAGCCAGTTTTACACGAGTCAATTGATACCTGTACTTATTATTGAAACCATATAGTAATGTTCCAAACAATCCACCTCCTATTGCTAATCCCAACCAACTCATGAAAGTTGAACGGGTAATTCCTTCTGATGTTTGGCTTATAGCTACTGTTGGATTGCTGTATAATTTGCCCAGTATCCACATAGAACCCCTTCGTATATCATCCATTGCTAAAAACATAGAGGCTACAAGTTTGGAGAAGAAAAGTCCAACTATAATAGCAAACACATATGTACGAACTGCTTTTGGCCATGCTTCATAATTGATATTCGGCAACATTATCATAATACCGAGGGCTACTACCGCAACCACCCAATAAACAATGAACAGGGTGGTACGAAGTTTAGGAGCAGTGGGAGCCACAACTTTTATAGCCTGAAATATGTACACATCCAATAGCACTATCAATCCAATTATGATCCATAAGAACCCGGAATTACGCATAAATTATTTTTAGAAAGTAAATATTATAATAAGCGGCTAGCCGCGTTTGTTAAAATTTGATGAAGTCGTCTAATTGCTGATTAATGGCAGCAAGAGTTCCCTTGTCTGATATGTTTCCATCTGCATCAAGTAATTTATCGACCTGCGATATCGGCAACTTATTTGGGTGAACCACAATCTGCAGATAATGCAGTATGCCAGTCATATGTTCCAATCCTCTCAAATTGCCCGCCCTTCCGGTAGATACCCCTGTTAGCAAAGACTTCTTCCCATCCCATGTATGTTTGTAATTGGAGATATCAATCATAAGCTTCAATACCCCGGGGATGCTGCCATTATATTCTGGTAACACCCAGATAACTTTATTGGCTGGCTGAAGGGTATGAGATTGAAATTCGTCAAATTCCCTGTTCCTTTCCAGCCATTTCCAGCCTTCCAGAGAGAATAAATTAGCCTCAACCCCCTTCTGTTTTAATAAATCCTGATAGAGTCTTGCCACTTTGATAGTGTTGCTGTTCAGCCGGTTGGTTCCTGATATGATGAGATAGTTCTGATTCATGGTAACAAACTAACAAAGGGATTATGATTTGGTTGCCCTATTTTAAGGCGAAAGCGTAAATTTGCCGTCTTACAAAAAAAAGAGGCAAGGTAAAAGGTTTAGGGCAAAGTAGAAACAGCTATCTGATCCGTTACCAAACGAATCCTCTTTCAACAAAACTATATGCAATTCACTTATTACGGACATTCCTGCTTTTCAATTACCGTAAACGGTAAGAAGTTAGTTTTCGACCCTTTTATCACCTATAATGAACTTGCCAAGGGTAAAGTGGATGTAAACAGTATTGAGGCAGATTATATCCTGCTTTCTCACGGGCATGTTGACCATATTGCAGATTGTGCGGCTATAGCCAACAGGACTGGAGCCAAGGTTATTTGTAACTGGGAAATCCATGAATGGCTGAATAAGCAGGGGGTAAACAATACCCATCCGATGAATACAGGCGGAAAATGGGACTTTGGCGACTTCTCCGTTAAGTGTACCGTAGCCCAACACTCCTCCAGTTTACCAGATGGCAGTTACGGTGGTAACCCTATGGGTTTCATTGTAATGAGTGAAGAAAAGAACTTCTATTATAGTGGCGATACCGCCCTTACAATGGACATGCAATTGATTCCCCGCTGGGCAAAACTAAATTTTGCCGTTTTACCGATTGGCGACAACTTTACCATGGACGCTGCTGATGCTGCATTATGTGCACAATGGATAGGATGTGATACCGTAATTGGTGTACATTTCGATACCTTCGGCTTTATCAAGATCGACCATGAAAAAGCCGTAGAGGCCTTCAGTACTGCTGGTGCCAAACTGCACCTTGTACCGATCGGGAACAGCCTTATACTTTGATACTGAACTGATTCATCACTATAAAAAATTCACCGCCCCGCAGCGGCTTTGGGTATGGCAAGAGTAATAGGAGTAGCTAACCAGAAAGGAGGAGTGGGAAAAACCACTTCAGCGATTAATCTGGCCGCCAGTTTAGGCGTTTTGGAATTCAGGACACTACTGGTTGATGCCGATCCGCAGGCAAACAGCACCACCGGTATGGGATTCGATCTGCATAATATACAGCAGAGCCTGTACGACTGCATGGTTAACAGCATCCCTGCCCGAGATGTGGTCCTTAAATCGGATATCCCTTACCTCGATGTCATCCCATCTCATATAGACCTGGTAGGTGCAGAAATAGAAATGATTAATCATCCCAACAGGGAGTCGGTTCTCAAGAATATCCTGGCATTGGTTAAGAATGATTATGATTTTGTAATCATCGACTGCTCACCTTCGCTCGGATTGATTACTGTGAATGCACTCGTTGCCTCCGACTCAGTGATTGTACCTGTACAAACAGAATTCTTCGCCTTGGAAGGATTAGGAAAATTATTAAACACCATCAAGATAGTTCAGAGCCGATTGAACACCGAATTACAGATAGAAGGAATTTTGATGACCATGTATGATGGTCGCCTTCGTCTTTGTAACCAGGTGGTAAGTGAAGTAAGAAAGCATTTCGATGAAATGGTATTCAGTACCATCATTCATCGTAACACAAAAATCAGCGAAGCCCCCAGTGTAGGTAAACCCGTAATCCTTTACGACGCCCAAAGCAAAGGATCTATGAATTACCTGAATCTGGCAAAAGAGATTTTACAGAAGAATAATATGACGAAGATTAGTCAGGAAGATAGGATACTTGAGTAGGTTCAAAAGGTTCCAGAAGTTCAAGATGTTCCATAGGTTTTCAGGTCCATCATCAAAACAAAAGGCTAACATTTTTTTATACAGTACCACTTCAGAACTTATGGATTTTATGGAACAAATGGAACCTATTGAACTAATGAAACCCATGAAAAATTAAACAACCGAACAGCATGTCAACCCCCAAGAAAAATAACGAACTGCTTGGCAAAGGAATCCGCTCCTTGCTACAAAGTATAGATTCTGATTTGAAGACCAATACAGGCAATCTGAAAACATCTGTAGTAGAGGCTGTGACTTCTATGCAGCGTATTGCCGTTACCGATATAGATACCAACCCTAAACAACCCCGCCGTGATTTTGATGAACAGGCTTTGCAGGAACTGGCGGCTTCTATAAAATTGCATGACCTGGTTCAGCCTATAACTGTTTCTCAATTACCCAATGGCCGTTACAGGTTGATTTCGGGTGAAAGAAGGTGGAGAGCTGCAAAAATTGCAGGACTTAATGATGTACCCGCTTACATTAGACAAGCCAATGACCAGCAATTATTGGAACTGGCCTTATTGGAAAACCTGCAAAGGGAAGACCTTAATGCCATGGAAATAGCATTGAGCTATAAGAGAATGATGGATGAACTTAACCACACACAGGAACAAGTGGCTGAGCGTATGGGTAAGGAAAGAAGTACGGTTGCCAACTATGTTCGCTTGCTTCGTCTGCCGCCAGATATCCAGGTAGCAGTAAGAAAAGGTGAAATTAGCATGGGACATGCAAGAGCCTTAATTAACGTAGATACCATAGATAAGCAACTTTTCATATTCCATGAAACGGTGGAAAGAAAGTTATCTGTAAGACAAACAGAAGAGCTGGTTCGTAAACTTTATAAAGTAGCTGACCCTGTTAAAAATTCGGTAAAAGCCCAGTTACCGCCAGCCTACAAAAAAATTGAAGATAATTTAGCTGCTCATTTCAGCACCCGCGTAAAACTGCAGCATAGCAAGAAAGGAAATGGCAGTATTACAATCGAATATTATTCATTAGACGACCTGAATAAAGTACTCGACCTGGTAGGTGTTACAGCAAATTAAGTATGGCACGTGTTTTCATTTTAGTTTTAGCCTTTCTTTTACAGTACACTGTAAGCTTGTCCCAAAAACAAGATACAGTTGTAGTGAATGGTTCCCTGCCAAAGCCTTCCGTTTTAGAAAGGCAGGACAGTCTTTATAAGGCAAGATTCAATCCCAGGAAAGCGACTATACGTTCAGCCATCATTCCCGGATGGGGACAGGCTTACAATAAAAAATATTGGAAGATCCCAATAGTATATGGTGCCATTGGGGTTCCAACTTATACCTTTTTCTATAATAAGAAATGGTATAATGAAACCCGGAAAGCTGCAAAAATGCTGGCATCTGATCCTCCAGATACCGCCAACTACCGGAACAGGATTGATGAAAAACTCTGGGCATTCTTCTCCTCCCCAATGGTCTCAACTCTTTGTTAAATTACCGCAACCAGTTCAGACGGGATATGGATTATTCCATCCTCTTCATCATACTTACCTGGGGACTGAATGTTGTAGACGCCACTGTTGATGCCCATTTAAAAGGCTTCGACATCAGCGACAACCTCTCACTACAAATTAGACCCACCATCCTACAGGGTTCATCAACTGCAGGGATGAGTTTTGTATTTACGCTGGGTGGGAAATCGTCAAAAGCCATAACTTCACAAACTAAGTAAGTTCAAGAGGTTCCATAGGTTCATGAAGTTCAAAAAGTTCCTATGGGTTACATTCAAACTTAATAGTAGCTATTTGTTTGGGAGATACACCTAAGAACTTATTGAACCTATTGAACATTTTGAACTTATTGAACTAAAATAATTCACTACATGAAGATTGCCCTGATTGGTTACGGAAAAATGGGAAAAGCCATAGAAGAAATTGCCCTGCAAAGGGGACATGAAATTGTATTGACAATTGATATTAGTAATGCTGCAGATTTAACTGCCGCTAATCTTTCAAAAGCGGATGTAGCTATTGAATTTACTGGACCCGAAAGTGCTTTTGGCAATGTGATGAAATGTATGGAAGCAGGTATTCCATTAGTAGTGGGTTCAACAGGATGGTTGCAGCATTTACAGGATGCTGAAGCAGCATGTAAGAAATCAGGTGCCGCCCTTTTAGTAGCAAGTAATTTCAGCGTTGGTGTGAATATATTTTTCGAAATCAATAAGAAACTGGCGCAACTGATGGCTCCGCATAAGGATTATGATGTTGCTCTTGAAGAAATTCATCATACACAGAAAAAAGACGCTCCAAGTGGAACAGCTATTACTTTGGCAGAACAAGTACTGGCTTCTATAAAAAACAAAACGCATTGGGTGAATACGGCAGCCGTAAATCCAGATGACTTATCAATTATCAGTAAAAGGATCGATCCGGCTCCTGGTACCCATACTATCACATATAGCAGCGCCATTGATGATATTGAGATAAGGCATACAGCCCATAATCGAAAAGGCTTTGCCACCGGAGCCGTATTGGCTGCTGAATTCCTTGCTGGTAAAAAAGGAATCTACACAATGAGTGATGTTCTTGGGTTTTAATGTTCATTAAACCGCTACTGGTATGAAACGAATCTTTATTGCAGGATGGCTGCTCTTATCCATTACAAGCTTGTTTTCACAAAGCAAAGCTGATAGTCTCAAAAAGCTATTGATACAGGAAACCGTTCCCGCCAATCAAATTGAATGGCTGATAAAGATCAGCGATGAATACAGAGTATCGAATACCGATTCAAGTTTTTTCTATGCTACAAAAGCAAAAGAAAAACTGGCAAGCAAATACGATACATTACAATCGGCAAGAGCAGCTCTCAATATCGCCTACTATTATAATATCAATGGCAGTTCAGATAAGTCGCTCGAGATAATAGATGCAACCATTAAACAGCTTGAAGCAAGCCATCAGAACAATTCCATCACCGCACAGCATTACTCACTTTCAGGAATCTGCTTAATGAAACTGGACCAGAAAAAAGCGGCACTGGAACGTTTTTATAAAGCCCTCCGTATCGCGGAATCTATCGGAGATCATACAACGAAGTGAGGGCTCAGGCGAATATTGGATGGGTGATGATGGAAACAAACCAATTCGAAAAAGCTATTCAGAGTATCAAAGGAGCTCTTGAAACAATCCGAAAATATAACATTACTACAATCAAAAGCGGAGGAGTACTCTATAACAATATGGCCTCCTGTTTTGGATCATTAAACCAATTGGACAGCGCCAAAAAGTATGCACAATTAGGTATTGAATTTGCAAGGAAAAATGAAGACGTAGCTGGGGAAGCTAATGGCCTTTTCATTTTGGGTACTGCTTTTGAAAAACAGGGCAAATACGCAGAAGCCCTTGAAAACTTCCAGAAAGCACAACCTATCAGAGAGAAAGCAGGTGATCCTTTCTTTATTGTTTCTGACCTGGCTGAAATATCATCGCTTTATGCACGAATGGGTAAGACCGATGAAGGGATTGCCACTTCAGTGAAAGCATTAAAAATAGCAAAGGAGAATAATCTGGAAGCAAAACTCCCAATGATATATTCAGCTCTTGCTAGTAATTATGAAACAAAAGGCGATTTTAAAAATGCCTTGAAAACATATAAGATACTGAACGAGCTGAAAGATAGTATCTACAACGATGCTAACCCAAAAGCGTTAGCAGAAATGCAAACACGGTACGAAACTGAAAAGAAAGAACAACAGATCTTACTTCAGAAATCGGAACTGGAATTGCAGCAATCTGAATTAGTACGAAAGAATATTACGCTTGCAGCAATAATAATCTTAGCCTTGTTGGGAGTATTATTACTCTGGTCCTGGTTCAGAAGGCAACAACTGAAAATAAGAGCCGCCCGCCAGGCTGAAAATATCCGTCAACAGGAATTAGCTACAAAAGCAGTATTGGAAGCTGAAGAAAGAGAGAGACAAAGAATTGCAAAAGATTTACATGATGGTGTTGGACAAATAATGAGTGCTGCCAAAATGAATCTCTCGGCTTTTGAGAATGAAATTCTTTTCACTAATCCTGAACAGAAACTTAAATTCGAAAAGATCATTGACCTGGTTGATGAATCTTGCAAGGAAGTACGTTCCGTTTCACATAATATGATGCCGAATGCCCTTCTGAAAACAGGGCTTACTGCCGCTATCAGGGAATTCATCGATAAGATTGATTACAGTGTATTGAAAGTGGAATTATCAAGTGAAGGATTAAATGAGCGACTCGATAGCAATACAGAAACGGTACTATATAGGGTGATACAAGAATGCGTCAATAATGTAATCAAGCATTCCGGAGCCAACCATCTTGATATTTCATTGATAAAAGACAATGAAGGCATCAGTGCTACCATTGAAGACAATGGGAAAGGCTTTGACTCAAAAGATAACAGTAAGTTTGAAGGAATTGGACTTAAGAATATCCGCACCAGGGTGGAATACCTAAAAGGATCTGTTGAATTTGATTCCAAACCTGGGAAAGGTACATTGGTGGCAATTCATATTCCTGCCATGACTGCTTAACAAAAAATTGTACTATATTAACAGTGCTATATGACTTTTAAAATTTCACAATCCGTCTGATCACTAAAGTAGTTAAGGCTGTATGAAAAAAATAACCCTGGCCATTGTAGATGACCATCAGATTGTAATTGATGGGTTACTATCATTATTAAAAGGACATCCTTCTATTGTAGTATCCTATACCACTACCGACCCTGTTTCCGTTCCCAAAAAACTAAGGGAAGAACCCGTCAACATCCTTCTTACTGATGTAATGATGCCCGGATTGAACGGAGCTGAATTAGCCAAGGCGGTAAAAAAAGAATTCCCTGAAATAAAGATACTGGCCTTATCAATGAGTGGTCAGGGCGACATCGTGAATGCTATGATTGAAGATGCCGATATTGCCGGCTATGTATTAAAGAATATAGGCCAGCAGGAATTACTTAAGGCTCTCGAAAAAATTGCTGCCGGCGGCATTTATTTCAGCGAAGAGGTTTTGCAGGAAATGACCCGGGCCAGCGTTCGAAAAAAAGAGAATGAAGTGACCCACCTAACAGAAAGGGAGATAGAGATTATTCAGCTGATAGAAAAAGAATATAGCAATAAGCAGATAGCCGAAACCCTTTTTATAAGCGAACGAACCGTAGAGACCCATCGCAAGAACATTTTCCGGAAAACCCAGACTAGCGGGGTAATTGGGCTTATCAAATACGCTTATGAGCATAAACTGGTGAATTAAGCTCCTATCCATTTCATTTTCAATATTTTCCTGATTATAAATTGCTACCTTTTAGCTGCAAACGTTTGCAGCTAAATTCTTCATTTTCCGGCTCTCAAATCGCTATAAGGAAGTAATTTTCAACCTTATTTGCCAAAGGAACCATTACCCAACTGCGATTGCTATGACGTTAAAAAAGCCAACCCTCAGTTTCCTGCAGATCATAAACATGAACGTAGGATTTTTCGGCATCCAATATAGCTTTGGATTGCAACAGAGTGCCGTGAATCCGATTTATGATATGCTGGGGGCCAGCCCAGACCAGATACCGATTTTGAATCTGGCTGGACCTATGACTGGCTTACTCATTCAACCCATTATTGGTGCATTAAGTGATAAAACCTGGCACCCAAGGTTTGGTCGTCGCAAACCCTATTTTTTTATAGGGGCCTTACTTTGTAGCCTTTGTTTATTTGTTTATCCATTCAGTAGCAGTCTCTGGATGGCCGCCGGACTTTTGTGGGTATTGGATGCAGCCAATAACACGGCAATGGAACCTTACAGAGCTTTTATTGCGGATAAGTTACCTGAAGAACAGTTCGCCACTGGCTTTCTTTCACAAAGCTTCTTTACAGGTTTAGGGATCACACTTGCCAATATCTCCTTATTTATTTTCCAGAAGAAAATACCTGGTCATTCAGGCTCCTTACCTTATTGGGTATACGCTTCTTTCTTCTTAGGAACCGTTTGCTCTATTACTTCTGTATGGTGGAGTATGCATAAAACCCCGGAAATTCCACCAACAGATGAAGAGTTAGCCGCTCTTAGGAAGAAGAATGAAGGACAACCCCATCCGGTACTCCAGTTTTTTCTTTCAATTATAAGCACCTTATTTGCCTATGCCATTTTATTGCTATTACTGATTCCTTCATTTTTTATAAAAGGCTTATTAAGATCAGTAATCACCGCTACAGAGAAAAACAAAGTGTTACGCTTCATATTCGCTCAGAATATTGAAATCATAGAAGCGATTCTCGATATGCCAAGAGTAATGTGGCAACTGGCATTGGTTTACCTTTTCCAATGGTATGCTTTATTTTGTTACTGGCAGAATGCTGCCAAAAGCATTGCACAATCAGTATGGCACACAACGCCAACTGCCAACAAGACTTTATATGAAGAAGCTGTAGGTTGGACAGGATTAGTTAATGGATGGTATAATATTGTTACCTTCTTATCGGCATTTGCATTAGTTGGATTAGCAAAAAAATACAGCCCAAAACTGGTACATATCGGCTGCTTGCTTTTAGCAGGTATTGGTCTTATCATATTCCCACATATAGAAAACAAATACATGCTTTTTGCACCTATGACAGGATTCGGTATTGCATGGGCCAGTATGATGGGAGTACCCTACTTGATGGTAGTAAACCAGATCCCAAAAGAAAGGTATGGGGGGTATATGGGCATCATTAACATGATGATTGTTATTCCAATGATCCTTCAAAACCTAAGCTTTGGCTATGTATTGAAGCATTTTCTTCAAAATGATCCGGGTAAAGCCATCAGCTTTGCTGGTATCTTATTGATAGTTGCTGCATTTGCAACAACACTTATAAAAAACAGCAAACCTGATGGAGATATAAAACCATCGATGGGTGCAGGACACTAATAAATAGTTCTGTAAAAAAGAATAATTATGAAAATTCTTTGTGTAGGAGAAGCATTGATAGACATGATTTGTACAGATAAAGGCAAATCACTTTCAGAAGGTGACCACTTTCTGAAAAAAGCTGGTGGCGCACCCACTAATGTAGCAGCTGCCATTGCTGCATTGGGTGGCGAAGCCGATCTGGCTGCTAAAGTTGGAATCGATCCATTCGGTAAACATCTTATCGAAGTGATGAATGATTTTAAAGTGGGAACGAAATGGGTGTTGCAGGATACACAAGCATTCACAACATTTGCCTTTGTATCTCTGATGGAAAATGGGGAAAGGGATTTCTATTTTAACAGAGGAGCAGACAGCATGCTTCATTCCAATGAAGTCGATAAAATTCCATTAGAAGAATACAGCATCCTTCATTTTGGTTCGGCAACCGCCTTTCTACCCGGACCTTTACAAGACGCATACAAGCTGCTTCTCACAAAAGCCATTGAACAAAAGAAATTCATCAGCTTCGACCCAAACTATCGCAATCTTCTTTTTGGAGATAAGCAAGCCAGCTTTATAGAACAATCCTGGTATTACCTGGAAAGATGCCATTTCTTTAAAGTAAGTGATGAAGAAGCTATGCTGCTGACAGGCTGTAAAGATGTGGCTTCAGCTGCCGCTTCATTATCCCAAAAGACAAATGCCGTATTTGCTATAACATTAGGAAAAGATGGCACATTGCTAAGACATAAAGATAACAGCACTACTATTGGGAGCATCTCCATTAAACCCGTGGATACTACTGGTGCAGGTGATGCTTTTGTTGGCGCATTATTATATCAACTAAGTAATCTTTCCCTTGACGCCATTCAGGCATTGAGTACTGAGGAATGGCATCGACTGGTTGGTAATTCCAATAAAGCGGGTGCACGTACCTGTGAATACATGGGTGCGATGGAAGCCTTTAAACATTTAAGCAACGATATTTTCCGGTAAAACTATAAACAGTGTACAACTATACCCTACATCAGCAGTTACATGCTACTCTGGAAGAAAAAAACATTGCCGTAGCAGGCTCTGATAACCTGTTCTATACCAGATTCATTGCCAACGCAACAGCAATTGATGCCTTGTATCGTGAACTTTATGGACAACACCCACAAGGGGCTGCCTTATTCCCAAAATTGATTAACACCATTACAGAAGCTTTCATCAGCCGGTCTGAAGTGCTGAAAGCAAGAGATGTTTCAAAAGAACAACAAGGTCATTGGTTCCTGAGCAATGAACTAACTGGAATGAGTTTATATGTTGACCGTTTTAGTGGAAACATTAAATCACTGGAGCAAAAACTACCCTATTTTGAAAAACTAGGCGTAAATCTGCTCCACCTGATGCCGATATTTGAAAGTCCATCAGGCGAAAGCGATGGCGGCTACGCTGTTTCCGATTTTCGAAAAGTAGACAGTCGTTTCGGTACCCTCGACGACCTCCTTCATCTACAGGAAAAGATGAACGGGAAGAATATGTACCTGATGCTCGATATCGTACTCAATCATACTTCTCACCGTCATGAATGGGCGAAAAAAGCAAAAGAAGGTGATCTTGAGTATCAGCAGTTTTTTTATATGTATCCCGACAGGCAATTACCCGATCAGTTCGACGCTACCATGCCTGAAATATTCCCGGAAAGCTCACCAGGTAATTTCACCTTCGTACCAGAGATCGGGAAATGGGTGATGACGGTATTCCATAGCTATCAGTGGGACTTAAACTATACCCATCCAGCAGTATTTATAAAAATGCTGGAAACGATTTTCTTCTACGCTAATTTGGGCGTTGACATTCTTCGCATTGATGCTCCTGCCTTTATCTGGAAACAATTGGGCACAACCTGCCAGAACCTGCCCCAAGCGCATACCATACTTCGACTCATAAAACAATGTGTTCAGGTGGCTGCTCCTGGAATGGCTTTATTAGGTGAAGCTATTGTTGCTCCAAAAGAAATCATGAAATACTTCGGTACTGGCTTGTATACTGCAAGGGAATGCGATTATGCCTATAATGCCACCCATATGGCCTTACAATGGGATGCATTGGCAACTGGTGATACCAAAGTGATGTTGGCAGCCCAACATGAAATACTTCAAAAACCTTTTGGAAGTTCCTGGATAACGTATACAAGATGCCATGATGATATAGGATTGGGGTATGATGACTATATGATAGCACATGCAGGATATGAAGCCTTCCATCATCGTAAATTCCTTAAGGATTATTTTTCAGGGGCCCATCCAAATACACCTGCTATCGGGGCATTGTTCTCCGTAAATCCAAAAACAAACGATGCCCGAATAAGTGGTTCTTTGGCATCATTATGCGGATTGGAAAAAGCAATAAATAATAACGATCCTGCTGCAATAGCTACTTCCATCAAAAAGATATTATTGATGCAAGCCCATTGCTTTTTCCTCGGCGGTACTCCAATGCTTTTCTATGGCGATGAATTAGGCTATACAAACGACTATAGCTATCTCTCAGACCCAGGAAAAAGTTATGATAACAGATGGATGCATCGTCCTTTGATTGATTGGAATAAGAACAGCAAAATCGATAAAAAGGGAAGCATTGAAGAAATCATTTTCTCAGGCACCCAAAAACTAATAAGCATACGAAAAAATCTGCCGGTAGTGGCCGACCATAAGAACCTGACATGGATGACACCACATAATATTCATGTGGCGGGTTACCTCAGGACTTATGAGGACAAAAAGCTATATGCTATTTTTAATTTCAGTCCGCAAACGGCCTATCTCACATGGTATGCTTTCAAAGAACATGGCCATGCGGCTAATAAATTGTTCGACCATTGGACAGGTAAAGAAATGAAAGTTGGACATGACAATGAGTATTTGATTATTGAACCCTACGGATTCCATCTCCTGGAAGCGTAATATTTGCTAATGATTCTGTATTACAAACTATGAGGCTGACCAGAACATATACAATCGAAGGGAAAGTACAGGGCGTATCGTATAGATATTATTGCCGTGAAAAGGCCTTATCTCTCGGGTTATCTGGATATGTTAAAAACCTTCCAGATGGCAGCGTTTTTATTGAAGCAACTGGAGAAAAAGATGCATTAGATGCATTGCGCATCTGGTGCCTTGTTGGACCAGACAGGGCCATCGTAGAGGATATTCAAACAAAAGAGCTACCCCTAAAAGAGTTTGCAAATTTCACTATTGAAAAGTAATAGGATGGAATGTGATAAAATGGAGTTGTATGTTTTAAGTAATAAGTTTTAAGTTTTGAATCCGAATAGCTTTTTTCAAAGCTGAATCGTAAGGATTGTATTCCTCTGTGTTCTCAGCGCCTCTGCGTGAAACTCTTAAACAGCCATCTCACGCAGAGGCGCTGAGGTCGCAGAGACTGTATTCTCTTTTGACTACTTAGCCTTGTATTTGTATTCGTCGCGCAGCGACCCTTTGCCTCTTAAAAATCGTTCAGAGTCTTGAATAGTAATAGTATCCCTTTGCGTCTTTGCGTGAAAAAAATCGATTTTCCTAAAAACTACCTGCAACAGTCTTTAATGTTGAAATTTATGTTACCTTAACTTTTTACATTATCAATAAATTGACGAACATGAAGCGTACAAGCCTCTTCTTCACTGCATTGCTTGCAGGCTCTTCCCTGGCAACAATGGCGCAAACCCAGCTAAGGAACGGAGATCCAAAACTTTCAGAACAATGGACTCCAGAACCCAGAATTGTAACACCGGGTAAAACGTCTACCGACGCTCCAGCCGATGCCATCATATTATTCAATGGCAAAGATGCTTCTGCTTTCCGCGCAAAAGATGGTGGAGCGGTAAAATGGAAAATAGAAGATGGCGCCCTGGTAGTAGCAGGTGGCACAGGCGAAATCTATACTAAAGACGGTTTTGGTGACTGTCAGCTTCATATTGAATGGCGCACTCCGGCTGAAGTAAAAGGAGATGGACAGGGAAGAGGTAACAGTGGTATCTTTTTTATGAGCAGATATGAACTCCAGGTTCTTGATAGTTATAATAACCGTACTTATAGCAACGGTCAGGCTGGAAGTATTTACAAACAGCTCCCTCCAATGGTGAATGCATCCCGCCCTCCAGGCGAATGGCAAACCTATGATGTGATCTTCATTGCACCCCAGTTCTATGAAGATGGCTCCGTAAAATCACAAGCCCGCATCACCGTATTCCATAATGGTGTATTAGTTCAGAACAATGCTACCCTTGCTGGCGGCTCCCAATATATAGGATTAGCTGTTTACGAAAAACATAGCAGTAAAGAACCTATCATTTTGCAGGATCATGGTAATCCGACGGCGTTTAGGAATATTTGGATTAGGCCGCTGTAAGTTGTACTTTATATGTTTAAAGTTTAAGGGTTTAAGGTTCTTACATTCGATTATGCTCTTCGAATTTGAAAACCTTAAACCTTAAACCCTTAAACTTTAAACTTTTGATTTTTCTCACTCCTATTGAAAAACTCTCAGATAATCCACCACCATCCTCTGCGGAAACTCCGTAGTTGTATTAGGTACCCCTGGCCAGTTACCGCCCACCGCTATATTAAAGATGAAAAAGAAATCGGCATTGAAAGGATAAGTTGCAGCACCAAGATCGGCCTTTGTTACCTGAGTAAATTCAACGTCGTCCACCAATACTTTTACAACATCCTGTTTCCAAATCAAACTGTACACATGAAATTGCTGGTCGTAAGAACCTGTTGTGGAGATGAAACTGCTTCCTTTGGATGCATGGTTTGAGCCACCTGTAGACCAATGTAGGGTTCCGTAAATTTTATTGGGTTCATGTCCCAGTAACTCTAAGATGTCTATTTCTCCACAGGTAGGCCAGCTTACAGCATCAATGTTATTTCCGAGCATCCAAAGGGCAGGCCATATTCCCTGGCCTTTTGGCATCTTAGCTCTGATGTCTATCCTTCCGAATTTAAAAACCTTCTTGCCCTTAGTGATCATTCTTGCAGAAGTATAGTTAGATCCACCAAAGCTTTCCGAACGAGCTTCAATAACTAGATTGCCAGCAGATAGAAAAGCATTCTCTGAACGACCCGTATAATTCTGCAATTCATTATTACCCCATCCTCCATTTCCTGTTTCAAGGGTCCATGCATTGGCGTCAATTGCAGTTCCATTGAACTCTTCGTTCCAGGCAAGTGTATAGCCTGGATAAGTAAGTGGTGTTGTGTATCCTGCATTATCAACGGGATAATACAACCCATTTGAATTATTGATATTGCCAATTCCTTTTGCTTTTGTAAGGGTGCAATTCTTGGGACTACTTAATTGAACATAAAAAGTCTGTAAAGCTTTACGTGTACTGTCGCCAGTAACTTCAACTTCAATATATCCTTGTCTTTTTCCTGAAGGAATGGTCAGGGTTCCTGAAACTGGTTTGAAATCCTTATTCGCTAAAGCCGTTCCAGCTTCTGTGGTATAGGCAATTGTAACATCAGAACCTGCTACCTGATCCAGATATACATCGAAGCGGAAAATACTGGCAGAAGTAATCCTAACCTGTGTAACATCGAAAATAGAAGCGCCATTATTACTTCCAGAATCACTACCCCCCTTCTTACAGGAAGCAGAAGTTACAAGCAATATCAAGGCTAAGGAAGCGTGTAAAAAACTGATTTTTTTCATATGACAATTTTGTAATAGACCGCCTCTAAAAATATAAAACTTATTCCAAAACTGCTAGCTCATATTAAATATTGGCAATCCATATTCTAAAATAGTGATACAGGGGCTGTATGCAGGAATTTGCCTAAACTTATTGGTAAAAGCTGCTTATAAACTTTAACAAAATAGAGCCCAATTCCTTCCTAAAAGAGTTAATTTTAAGCACAATTTCAAGCATGCTACTATCATCCCGCTCAAAGTTATTTTTGGTTTTTTTATTAAGCCTCTCTTGCATTGGGTGCGACCGGGTTACAAAAAACCTTGCAAAAGAACACCTAAAAGGAAAGGAGATGATCCAGTACTTAAACAAAACGGTTACTCTTGTATATGTCGAAAATAAAGGGGCCTTTATGAGCATGGGAGCTGATTGGTCAGATTCGCTAAGCTTTTGGACATTAACCGTGTTACCCCTTTTAGCAATGGCCGCTTTCGCATATTACATTCTCCGCAATTATAAAAAACTACCGACGATACAACTGGCGGCCTGGGTGATGGTTTTTTCAGGTGGTATAGGCAATTTGGTTGACAGGGTGCTTTTTGACAGACATGTTACTGATTTCATTTTATTGGGGGTACCAGGTTTCCAAACCGGCATATTCAACGTTGCTGATGTTTTTGTAACAACTGGCGCCCTCCTGCTTCTATCGCATTCTCTCGTTGCAGCTATTAGGAAAAAGCCTGAAAACGATAGCGATACCGCTACTTCCTAATCAGGAATACAAACTGCTATCCTAAAAAACGAGGTGTTAACATGAGTGTTGGTTAAAAGCCATATACCTTTGCATAACACACGTACATATATGGATACTTTCAAAAGCGACCTTTCAAATATCGAGTTCCCTTCTAAAGAAAAAGTTGCAGGCAACATAATTCGAAAGCCAATTCTGGACCTAATCCAAAAAGATCATCCCGATTTCAATGTCAACCAAATTTGCTCAATAAGCGAGCTCAATTTCTACAGGGAAAAATATCTCTCCGACTATCTTACCCGGGAATTGGGAGAACTGACTTCATTAAAAGAAACAGTGATCGATTCATTAAAAAAAGAAACATCCATTACTGATAAATTAGAATCCGAAGACACAACAACTCTTACTTACGGACAAAAACTAGCAGACCATGTTGCCAGTTTTGGAGGAAGCTGGACCTTTATCATCCTTTTTGGTATTTTCATACTTATTTGGATTTGCTTGAATGTTATTTGGTTCTCCAATAAAAGTTTTGACCCTTATCCTTTCATTCTATTAAACCTGATACTCTCCTGCATAGCAGCATTACAAGCACCTGTAATTATGATGAGTCAGAATCGTCAGGAAGAAAAAGACAGGGAACGTTCCAAGAAAGACTACATGATAAACCTGAAGTCTGAAATGGAAATTCGTTTACTTCACGAAAAAATAGATCATCTTATAATGCATCAGCAACAGGAACTTATCGAGATCCAAAAAATTCAGGTCGATATGATGACTGACATCCTAAATAAGATAAAATGAGAATTCGGCTTATACTGTTATTCGTCGTCCTTTTACCTATTGCAGTTCTTGCGCAAAAAGAAAATATGCCATATGTGATGCTTTTAGGTATCACACAAGATGGAGGGTATCCGCATATTGGCTGTCAGCGAAAATGCTGCCAGCCTGCAATAAACGATAAATCAAAATCAAGAAATGTAATTGCCCTGGCCATCGTTAGTCCCACAGAAAACAAATGGTGGTTGGTCGAAGCCACTCCCAATATAACCGAACAATTGCAACTTTTTTCAAACAAAACCTTAGGTAAGTATCCCTATTTGCCAGAGGGTATTTTTATCACGCATGCACATATGGGTCATTACACCGGCTTGACCTATCTGGGAAGAGAAGCTTTAGGTGCAAAAGAGATTCCTGTTTACGTAATGTCCAAAATGAAATCCTATCTGGAAACGAATGGGCCATGGAGCCAATTGGTGCAGTTGAAAAATATTGCAATCCATGAATTAACAGCTGATAAGCCAGAGTTTTTAAGTTCAATTATCTCAATCACACCATTTTTAGTACCACACCGGGATGAATTCTCAGAAACGGCTGGATTTACAATACAAGCAGGAAAAAAGAAATATCTTTTTATTCCTGATATCAATAAATGGACGCTTTTCAATAGGGACATAGTTGAAGAGGTAAGAAAAGCAGACATTGTTTTTTTAGATGCCACTTTTTATTCGGCTGAAGAATTAGCCTATCGAAATATAACAGAAGTACCACATCCATTTGTTCGGGAAACGATGGATTTATTCAAGAATGCCGGAGCTTCGATAAAACAAAAAATAGTACTTATCCATTTCAATCATACAAATCCGCTGCTTTCTGATCCTCAAAAAATTAAACTTTTTAATAAAGAGGGTGTCAGGATAGGAATACAGGCTGCGGCCTATTAAGCAGGTACCCTCACAGCATATTTTCGTCCATTCTTTTTGCTCCATTTCATTGGAAAATATTACATTTAAGAACTAATCCTACCTACCCCCCGAATTACAATTTCCTATTCTTCCAATTACACATAAGAATTTAGTTATGAAACGTATTGTCATTTGCTGTGATGGCACCTGGAGCAAGCCTGGTACTATTGACAGAGGTAAAAAAGTGAAGACTAACGTACTTAAAATGTACGAAGCGCTGAACAATATTGGCGAAGATGGTATGCCACAAGTTAAGTACTATGGCCAGGGTGTTGGCACCCGCTTTTCAGTGAAGGATAAATTATTTGGTGGTATTTCAGGTAAAGGTATCGACCGAAATATAAAAGACGCCTACAAATTCATTATGTGGAATTTTGTTCCGGGTGATGAATTATACCTTTTCGGCTTCAGCAGGGGTGCTTATACGGCCCGAAGCCTGATGGGGCTAATCAGGAATTGCGGAGTGATGAAGCCGGAATTCCTTCATCTGGTTGACGAAGCTTTTGGTTTATATAGGGATAGGAATGCCATTACACATCCTGATAGTGACCTAATGGTTGCCTTCAAAAAAAGCTATAGTCAATTGACAAGAATTCGGTTCATAGGAGTTTGGGATACCGTAGGGTCTTTAGGTGTTCCTATTCAAACCCTGAACTGGTTTAATGAAGAATATCAGTTCCATGACGTAAAACTGAGTAGTGATGTAGACTATGCCTATCATGCTGTTGCCCTTGACGAAAAAAGAGGCATGTTTGAACCTACATTGTGGGAATTGAGTAATTCTGTGAGAAAGGAAAATATAAAGCAGGTAATGGAACAAGTATGGTTCCCCGGTTCTCATTGTAATGTTGGTGGAGGCTATGCTGATAGCGGACTAAGTGATATCACCCTTGACTGGATGATTCAAAAAGCCCGGGCTACGAATCTTGGTTTCAAGGAATCATATCTTAATGAAAAGATAAAACCGAATACTACAGGAGAAATACGCAACTCCAGGACAGGTTTTTACAATCTGTTTCCAAAATTCACACGTCAGATTAATCAATCGCAGATAGGCACATTAGATGAAGACGAAAACAGCGGTTTACTGGAATATAATATGCTTAGAAATGAAAAAATTCATTACAGCTGTGTAGAAAGAGAAAAACTGGAACCCAAATATTCGCCTTCCAATTTATTGAATGGCTTGAAATATAAAACTCCATTATATCCCGACCTTGACCAATGGAAAGATGAATGGAAAAGTCCGGTAGTAGCCCCTTTACTACAATCTTATTTTGAAAAAAAAGACCCCACTCCTCCTACGAAAAACGAGGATATGGTCAAATGATTTAATTGAAACACTAAACCTGGAAACGATGACATTTCGAAATAACCCATTTAAGTTTATTCTCCCTTTTTGTGGATTGATAATTTTAATAGCTGCTTGCAAAAGCACCGAATATGGATATGCCATAAAAGATGAGAACGCAAAAATGAAGGTACAGGAGAATCCGAATGCCATCAACTATCTCGCATTAAAAAAACAGGATATCCCTACTATGGCAGACAGGGCCAGTAGTTTATCAAGAGGATTACCTATTACACCATTGGTTGGAGGTGCTGTTTCATTAGCAACAAGTGCTATCAAACAAATGATTGCCAACGACAGGAAGAAATATATTGCCGACTATTCATTCGCCCTTACCGAATTATATTTCTACGACCAGCTTTCAACAGAGAGCTGTTTTGATCCGGTAGGTATGCAATTCAATGGATTCACTTTAGTTCGAACTTTCACAAATAAGAATGGTGCTACTGATACTGCCTTCAAAGCTGATTTTGCTCTGGATACTACAAAGCCAAACGAGATCATCAATAATTCCATCTTCAGATTAAAGCTAAAAGATTTGAAGCTTAACTATACAAAAGCAAAAATCACCAGTGGCCAAAAGAACAATATCAATATGGATATTGAGATCACTTTCCTCACTTCATATGTAAACGATCGCGGCCAATTATTCGATAAGGTTGAATTGGGTAAATTCTATCTGAATCTTCGCAATGCCCCATTAGATAAAAATGTAGAAGGGTATGCTTCATACTATAATAATTTAAAAGGACAACCTGTTGAAGGAAAGAGTTTCATAGTTCCCCGTTCCTTTGGTTATTATATCAATGGAGAAAATGAATCAGCGCGTTGTTTCAGTCAAGGCGCTTATTCTATAGAGGTTAAAGTAAGAGAAAGTTCAAAAGATAAATTTGTAACCAAGATACTGGTTGATAATAGCGGAAAAATAATTGATGCTCTTGGGGATAAGGTGAAAGGGGTGGTTACTACTGGTAAATTGTAGATTGACCTGGATCTTTTCACCGCAGAGACGCGGAGACGCAGGGGGCGTTCCTCCGCGTCTCCGCGTCTCTGCGGTGAAAAAAAAATAAAAGTCAGTCTAGAATACTATAACATGGTACCTTACTTTTTCTTCGCAGGCACAATCTCAAAAATCAAACTCGAAGCCGATCCTTCCTGAAGTCCTGTATTACTCATATCCCCTCTTTCCAATATCCCGAAAGATTTCTTAAAAAGCTTTTCCATATAAGTTGATGCTCCCCTGGTTCCAGTTCCTCTGGTAATCACCAGATCTTCCATATTCATCTCTCCTCGAGATGTAAAAATCTTAAAGACTTCTGTACCATAAGGAGGCTCGAGAGAGATAGTGTAGTTGGTGAATATCTTTGACTCGCCAGCCCTAATCTTCAGGTCTTCAGGAAATATTTTCTGTCCTTTGTTAGGCAAAATAGGCTGTATACTACCATCAGGCAATAAGTCGAGAATATTTATATACAATGACTGCTTGCCATAGTTTGTAACCCATAATACAACTGTATCCTTTACTGAAAATTTGTAATGTTCCATATTGCTGGAAGAAACAGCTTTTCCTGTATCTGGCTCACCATTTTTATAGGGCACCAATTTAACTTCTAATCCAGACTTAGCTTCTATCATTGCCAAATCCCTGATGAATACATACTGCGAATATTGTTGCAAAGCAGTTTTCAACCATTCTATTCTTGATTGTACTCCCCCTTCATTTACTGAAAAAACCAAACCACTTGAAATCATTATTAATGAATCTTGACGACTACTCTTCTTCAATAATAAGTCTGCAGAAGCATCTCCCGTTACTACTGGGTTGGGCGATAACTGTTTAGTAATGTTTTCTACCTCCTGATCAGTATAAACAACATTACTGCCTTTCGATACTTGTTTAGTTTCAATTTTTAAGACCGCTATGGGTATTTTAAATACAGGTTCAGTTACAAAAACCCAACCAGCAGTGATCTGAGCCAATTTTGGATCAGCGTCTAACTTTATGGTAGAACTAAAAGGACCAGCAGCAGTTACTATTCCTGAAGCAATTGGCGTTAATCCCTGTATATTTTGCGTGGTGGCAGGAAATACACCCACTTTAGCGCCTACATCCAATCCAGCCAGAGAACCCTTTTTCAAAATATATTCCCTTGTAGTCAACCTTTTTGCTATTTCGCTAAACGATTGTTGTTCTATATATCGACCACCAAATAATGTTCGGTCTATACCATTCCCTTCCATAACTGGATGTTGTCTTAATGACTTCTCCAGCATAATTGATTGTATCCTGGCAAAAAGGCTTCGGTATGATGTATGTTCAGGTAATTGCTCTAATGCTGCTGATATTGCATAGGTCAAAGAACCTACTGGCTTTTGCTCATTATCTGTAACTTCCTTATCCACTTCATTGGCACTGGCTGCGGAATAAATTATATATGTAGCCAAATTACTTTCCGACTCTCCACCTTCTTTAAATTGTTGCAATTTATCAGGCCCCTTATCTGATAAATCTGGAGCATTCTTTGCAAGAATGGCAGGTTTGCCTCCTCTCGATTTTCCACTTCCTCTTGTAATGGTTCCGGAATGACAAGCATTTATCAAAACCAGCAAATCTCCCTCCGATCCTAATTTCATTCTGCATTCCCTAACATACTTTCCAAAAAGATCATCTCGTAAATAATTTGCAGAATCTTTTGTTAGGTCTCCAGTGGTACCAGTATAAACGGCATTAAAAGGCACTAGTACTTCATCCAATCCATCAGATTCATCGCCGTTATCATCCTGCAATTGGGCACCATGACAAGAAAAATGTATGATAGCGACATCTGAGGGCCGCAATTTATTTGCAAACGATTTTAGTGCTGCTTCAATACCAGCCTTTGTTGCTTCGCTATCTTTTAGAATGGTAATATTCCCTGATTCAAACCCCTGACGTTGGAGCGTCTTTAACATATAAGGGATATCATTATTACTTGAAATAACAGGCCAGTTACTAGAAGCCGGATAGTTTCCAATAGCAATCACCAATGCTTTCTTGGTTTGCGATTGCCCCTTTGAAAGCAATGCAAGCAATAGAACAGATATGAAAGCGATCCTTATCATTATACAATTTAAGGGTTTCATTCATGAGTGTCGAAATAAACACGAATCTTTTCAACAAGCCCGGTAATCATTTTGTCCTTATCAGCTACAACACCATTTGCTTGTAGTGACAGAATGCGTTCACTACTTCCTTTAACCACCCAGGCTTGCAATGAAATAGTATCGCCAACTACTTCATACTTGCCCCGAACAGAATATGCATCAGACAATTTATTACCGGCAACAAATATTATGGGCACTTCCTTGCTTGAAAGAGAAAGATTATCCAATTCCCTGTCGAAAATATCAGCAATCTCAAGATCATCATTCAACAATTGTTCGTCTTGTATGAATCGCGACTCACGGAATAGCTTTCGCCTTATTGATAAATGGATGCCGTTTGAAACTTCCTGATCAACCAATCCAAGATCGAAACTGCCATTACCTATAATTTGAGGGTCTTGTCGACCTCCAATATCCTTTGCTAAAATCTTTACATTGTCTGCAGCAAAATTGAACCACTTATTTACATCAATGAATTTATTGTCTTTTAAGCCTTGTCCTAGTTTCAACCCTGTAAGCAAACTATACGTTAATAACCCCTGCCTATACAAACTTGTCTCATAAGCCGATTGATCAGAAGCAGCAGCTGATAATATGAAAGTTCCTGTTTTATCCTTCAACCTTTCAAGTGCACGTTGTTGATCGGCCGGCACTTCCCTTTTCCCCATTACATCTTTAACTCTTTGAATCACTTTGCCACTGTTACAGGCATCAAGAACAAGAACCTGTTTATTGGCTTTAATGCCAGACATCCATTGATTTAATTCTTCAGCACTTACTCCAACTTGTTTTTCTATTCCCTCAATATCGAATCCGGATGCATCTGATGTAAGAAGATAGAAAGATCTGCCAGTATTATATAACATTCCGTGTCCTGCAAAAAAAACTACTACAACATCATCTGGCTTCGCCTTTCGGGTAATACTATCCATTACAGCTTGTATGTTCTTTTTGCTCGGCCAATATTTACTGCTGGTATCTGTATTGAGGATATAATTGAAAACATGTTGCTTGTTGTCTGTATTAAGTAGTTTTGAACCAGCGCTTGAAAGTGCGGAACCTAATTCCCGTGAGTCTTTTGAAGCAAATTTCAACTGTAACTTATCCGACTTGTATCTACTGATGCCGATAGATACGATATACATATTTGGGTTGGGCTTTTTCTTTGTATCAATTACAGAGATCTTTGCCCCTCTAGAATAAGTAGTTTCATTCTTACTTGAAGCTTTTACTGAAATTACATTCTCCTCACCAGCTACAAAAAAAGATTGCACTTCACTTGCAGGAATATCTAACCGATACCCTTGCCCAATCTTAACCAATGAAGCTATAGTATACGACTTCACTCCCTTTTCATTTACAAATAACTCTACCGTTTCTAATCCCCCGGTTCTTGGTTGAATTGAAAAATGATATTTCCCATTAGAGAACCCCAACTCCTTAACTAAAGGTGTAAAATCACAAAGAGGTAACTCCTCAGTATTAAGTGCAGTTATTGGTTCAGTTCGCTGTCCTGATAATTTTTCTGCCAATCCTGGCTCCCAGGCCAAATTCTTTAGCTGTTCAAAATCAATAATCTCATTGCCGCAAACGTAGTATAATAACTTCCTTGCGGCTGCTGTGCCATCATACCTGCCTTTTGGGTCTATTACGAGATAATCACTTTCATCTACAGAAAAGAAACTATAAAGTAACTCTCCATTGCCTGCACTCCACTTCCGTATTGTATTATCTTCAGAACTGGTAAGAATGAATTTTCCATTAGGGCTAAGCATGACACTGTTTAAAATATCTGTATGACCATTCAATACAAATAAAGATGCACCAGTTTGCATATTCCATACTCTTGCAGTATGATCCCATGAAGCGGAGAGCAACCGAGTTCCATCAATATTAAAAACCGCATCACTTACGCCAGCGGTATGACCTTCTAGTGTATACTTCAATCTCCCTTCCCCGATACTCCAGATTCGAATCGTATTATCAAGGGAAATACTGGC
Organism: Chitinophagaceae bacterium; assembly: GCA_016721085.1. Classification (GTDB taxonomy): domain Bacteria; phylum Bacteroidota; class Bacteroidia; order Chitinophagales; family Chitinophagaceae; genus Endoryza. The sequence continues at coordinate 175,530 of JADKJI010000062.1, forward strand.
AACTAATTTACCATCGGGACTGAAAATGACTTTACTGATCCAATCGGTATGCTCTTTCCAATTATACAAAACCTTTCCGCTTTCTCGCTGCCACAGCTTTATAGAATTATCTTTTGATGCTGTAACAATCAATTTTGTATCAGGACTAAATACTGCGTATCGAATATAATCTTCTTTCCCTTCTAAAACTTTTTGGATCTTTCCTGTAGTTGCATCCCATATACGAACTGAATTATCAATGGAAGATGTAAGAACCCATTTCCCATCAGAACTGTAAGAGGCGTTCGTAATCCAATCATTATGTCCTCTTAGATCAAATAGCAATTTACCATTGGTACGAAGCCAGATTTTTGCAGTATTGTCTGGCGAGGCTGTAAGAATATAATTCCCATCCGGACTAAAATCAGCTGAAGTAACCCAATCATCATGTCCATTGAAGGTTTTTAATTCAGATCCATCTGAAACCTGCCATAGCTTAGCTGTTCTGTCATTTGAGGATGTTAATACATATTTCCCATCTTTGCTGAATACAGCAGTATTCACCCAGTCTGTATGTCCTTTTAGCGTTTGTTTCAATACTCCTTCAGCAGTCCAAATCCTGGCAGTATTATCATTTGAAGCTGTTACGATCTGCGAGCCTGTAGAATCATAACTAACATTATTAACCCAAAAGCTATGTCCACTCATTACCGTTTTACGCTTCCCATCATAATAGCTCCAAACGCGTATTGCATTATCATAAGAAGCAGTGATAAATCTTTTACCATCAGCTGAGGCTGTAATCAGGTTAACTTCCCCTTGGTTATCATTCAGGTTATAAACAAGTTTGCTTGCAGGCCATGACCATACTACTGTTTTGGAATCGGCCCCTGCACTAACCAAATATTTTTGATCGCTACTAAAAAGCATATCGTTAATGGCACCATCGTGAGCCTGCCATTCCTTTATTCTTTTTCCTTCGGCAATTGACCATACACTTATCATTCCCAGATGAGTGCCAACAAAAATCATCTTGCCATCGGCGCTCAATTTCATCACCCTGGGAATACCTCCATTTATTTTTAATTCATTGACTAATTTTTTATCTGACACTGACCATATATAAATACTATTCCGGTCATTAGAAGCCAAAATGAATTTGTCATTATTTGAGAAAGTGATAGTCCTTAGTCTCCCTTCGTGTGATTTGAATTTATAGGTGCCTGATAATTTATCTGCTTCATGAAGTGAAAGGGTGCTATCCCATGAACTGCTGGCCCAGTATTTTTTATTCTTACTTACTGCAATTGCGCTGACCCATTTTGAATGTGAATGATCCTCTTGTAATTTCTCTCCATTTGTTATGGACAAAGAGTAGAACAGAACCATCCGCTGTACCAGAAATAATCGTCTTGTCATCGGCACCGAATACTGCAGTTGTAATCCAATCTGGCTGCGGTTTGCTTTTCCAGATCAGCCGTCCATCATTGGAAGACCAAAGACAAATGGTACTATCTTTTGAACCCGTAACAATCCATTTCCCATTGGCGCTATACCCAACAGATAACACGCTGGCAGTATGCGATTTGAGTTCATGCAACAGAAACCCACTGCCCAGTTCCCATATTTTAGCCGTATTATCCCAAGAACCGCTAACCATGGTAAGCCCATCAGGACTAGTGGCCATAGCCGAGATAATGCTGGTATGTCCTAATGGCAATTGAAGTTGAGGCTTTTGGGCCTTAGAACTTAAATGCAAGCACAAAAATCCCACCCCGAATACGAGCTTTTGGAGCCATTTTGTGGCTGAGGAAAGGACGAGGTTAAGGGGTTGCATAATTAGTGTGAATGTAAGAAATATGCGGGATGCTTGATGCTGGATGCCTAAGGCTTAAGGCCTAGGGCCTAAGGCTTAGTGCAGAGAAAGTCAATAAATTTTAGTGATTTACGGGAAATGACTTTCGAAGCCTGATTTTCGGGCTGATCTCTGAATAAGCCTTAGGCCCTAGGCCTTAAGCCTTAGGCATCCAGCATCCCAGCATCCAGCCCCCCGCTTTCTCAGCTTTTTTCAATACTTTTAATCCGCCCCAAAACCTACTATCCACTTATATGGCAAAAAAGATCCTGCTTTCGATATTGAGTGGCCTGGTCATTCTAATAATTACCTGGATCTATCAGAATTATGAATATTCATTGTCTGTAGAAGATGGGTTTTTCAAAAAGGCATTGAAGTATAAGCGAATGGCCTTCCCACCCGCTCCTTCAAAAAAGGAGGCCTTCGTTTTTATAAATACCGGGAAAGACCTGGCACTAACGGAAGATAGTGTTGAGTACGGAAATGTAACCATTACTGACAGAGCCAAGCTACAGCAGTTCCTTCAAAAGATAAACCAGCTTACTAATCCACCCATTTATACTGTACTTGACCTGCAATTCTATTATCACAATTCAACCGATCTTTCTGTAGATAGCTTATTAGAGACTACTATTACAAGGAATAAGCGCTTAATGATTCCAGTAGTGAAAGATGAAGAGGGAAATTATAAAGACCCTATCTTTCTTTCAAACTATGCGTACTCGGATTATTTAACATTTGGGTCCGGATTCAATAAATTCAGGGTCCTGAACCATAGTACGTTGAAATCGATACCAATCGTATTACATGAGAAAGTGAACAATGCGGTGTACAAAGACTATTTCTTTTTTGCCACCTGTAATGGAAAGCTTTGCCTTTCCGCCATTTGGCCTCATTATTACCTTACCGAGCCAGAAGTTAGGGCGAATACACAAACCGCCATATCCCAGTTTTATAATCTGGGAGAAGTACTGTTAGATATGGAAGGGAATCCATCCAATTATGTAAATTTCTTTGAAGACAAGATTCTGATTATTGGAAATTTTGAAGGGGATATTCATAGTACCCCTGTTGGCAAAATGGCAGGTTCGGTTATATTGGCGAATATCTATCTTTCTTTACTGAATAACCATCATATAGTCAGCCCTATTTATCTGTTGATTTTGATGGCTGTTCTATCATTCCTGAGTTATTTTGCCTGGTTTAGCCAAATCCCGAAAATCAAGATAAATTTCAAATTCTTCTTTTCCAGTTATCTGCAGAAATTCCTTAAAAGTTACATATCCTATTTTGGCTGTATGTTTTTGTTATCATTAATCGCATTATTGGTTTTTGATATTCAGATGGCGCTATTCCTGCCTTCTTTGATTTTGTCAGGGATAGAGTATATACGTCAAAAGAAATACCTCCCAGAAAAGAAAGAAGAAGCGGAATCCTAAAAGTATTTTTTAACTTGTCGAATACGGCAGCCCCCTGTCGTTTCCAAAACCTTACTATGCGATACACTGGCATCATATGTCTTTTACTGTTCATTCAAAATATTGCCTGGGCACAGGAAGAAAGTCCGGATGTTCGAATTGCAAAAGCTACTATCCAAATTCGTACGCAACCAGATAGCGCAGCAGGATATATCAATCGCAGTCGTGCCTATAATGACAAGGACCAGTTTGATGCTGCACTAAACGATTGCAGAACTGCCTTAAGACTAAGCCCTGGAAACCCTTATGCACTAAAACAAAGAGGCTATGCATACATGGGTAAACAGCAATTAGACTCATCCAAAATAGACCTTACTAAAGTATTACAGCTATTACCCCGTGACACAATGGCCTGGTATTGGAGAGGATTGATCAACTATCTACAATCAAACTACCCCGCTGCCATTAACGATTATTCAGAATCCATTTCATTACATCCCGAATTTGCAAAGGCCTGGAGAAACAGAGGTGAGGCTTATTATTGGAGTGAAAAATACGACTCAGCCATCATCGACCTTTCTGTTGCATTAGTGTATGACTCAAAACTTCAAAGAACGCTCTACACTAGAGCAATGTGCTATTATTACTCCAAACAACTTGACCTCGCCATAATAGATTTTACAGCAGGACTAGCTGCTGATCCCAGCCAACCAGATTACCTGAATTCCAGGGGCATGGCCTACTATAACCAGAAAAAATACGATCTCGCCCTTCAGGATTTCAATGAAGCACTTCGGAATAACCCGAAATACGCAGCTGCATATGTAAACCGGGGACTCTATTACAAAAACAAGAATAAGCAAGAAGAAGCTATCGCCGATTTTACGCAAGCACTTTTATCTGAACCCGATAACCTGGATGCCCTCTACAATAGAGGATTGGTATATTATAACTTAAAAAACTGGAATGCTGCCATCAGCGATTTTTCAAGAATAATTCAACTTACTCCTACCGATTATGAAACTATTGGCAGCAGGGCAGATGCCTATTTAGAACTGAAAAAATTTGATGAAGCATTAAAAGACTACAATTTTATTTTAAAGGCATTACCGAAAGATGCTGTTACGCTGGCAAGCAGAGGACAGTGCTATGTTAAAATGGGAAAGAATGAATTAGGGCTGAAAGACTTAAACGATGCTGTAAATCTGAAATCAAAAAGTGTTCTTCCTCTTTCTTATCGTGGCAATTATTATCTGGATCATGACCAATTTAGTTTAGCTATTGCAGATTTCACAGAGGCATTAAATATAAATCCAAAATCATTTGACCCTCGTAACAATAGAGGAAATGCTTACTATTACAGCAATCAATACGAAATGGCTATCAGCGATTATAGCATGGTAGTCTTACTCGACTCAACTTATTATGCTGCTTACTTCAACAGAGGAAACGCTTATAAATCACTCGACAGGAACGAAGAAGCAATAGCAGATTTTACTAAAGCCCTGTCTATAAATCCAACTGTTGTTAATATTTGGAGAACAAGGGGCGACCTGTATTCCAAATTATCAAATTATGAAAAAGCGTTGGCCGACTTTGAAGAGGCCTTGCATCTGGATCCTAAAGACACCATGACCTACAACAACAGAGGCCTGGTTTATCTTGACCAAAACAAAGCAGAACCAGCCTTAAAAGATTTTAATGAAGCCTTACGCTTGAATCCAATGTTCACTACAGCACAAATCAATAGATCGGAAGCCTATTTAAGGTTAAAGCAATATGACCTGGCATTAAAAGATTGCAATGAAGTAATCAAAAGAGAACCAAAAAATCAGGAAGCTTTCGATAGCAGGGGAAATATTCATTATGCGAAAGGAGAATACGACGCAGCCCTTGCAGATTATAACACTATCCTTCAGTGGAACCCTAAAAATGTAAATGCGCTTACAAATAGGGGCAACGCATTTCTAGCAAAAGGCAAAAGACAAGAAGCCATTGAAGATTACAGAAAAGCCGTAACCCTTGAACCAAAAAAATTAGGGGGATGGTTCAATTTGGCAAACGCCTTCAATCAGGCGCTTCAATACGATTCCGCCATAAGGTATTCTAATGAAGCCCTTAGATACAATAGCAGATTTACACCGGCACTTAACGTAAGAGCAACAGCTTACTATTATCAGGGTAATATTCAAAATGCAGAAAAAGATGTACTTCAGTCTCTTTCCATCGTACCTCGCTCTCCTTCTGCACTAAATCTGTATGGAATGGTTTGTACACAAAGAGGACAACCCGATTCAGCTCTCAATGCCTATAACTGGGCCCTGGTAGTTGACCCGAATTATCCTGATGCATTAAACAACAGAGGACTTCTTCTCTATAATACCAACCGCTACAAGGAAGCAATTGCAGATTATCAAAAAGCCTTAGGCATACAGCCAAGCTAATAGCCGGATAATGGTGAACCTGATTTTATCTTATATAGCTGCTGAACAATTTGATAAAGCATCAGCTTTATATGCTGATTATAAGGAAAAGAAAATACCTGCCTATATTGACGAATCCAATAATTACAGGTTCCTGAAAAGCTATATTACTGCTTGTACTGATCACCTTAGCAAGAAAGATTATTCCGGAGCACTTCCACTATTAACAGCTTCGCTGGAAGATTATAAATTAGTAAACCCCGGACAAGGTAGTAACAGCCTATTATCACTTGAATATGGAAATGTTCTATATAGAACTGCCTGGGCCTATGAAAAAGCGGGACAAGCCGAGAAATCACTCGTGTACTACAGGAAATCTGAATTGATAAATCCGCAATTGAATGGACTAAGTGATAAGATAGCCTCACTTACAAAAGAAGTGAACGAAAAGAAAATGGCAGCCAATGCCGCTCCAATCATCAAAATCTTAACACCTGAAATCATAAAAGACAGCACAGTAAGCGGAGAATTATCAGGAAAAGGTAGTTTGTTTGTAAGTGGCGTGGTGACCGACCTTAGTGGTATTAGCTGGGTAAAAATTAATGGGGTCAATGCCAGCATACTGAATGATGATGGATACTTCGCAATAGATGTAAAAGAACACACAGGTAATCTTACAATCCAAAGTCAAAACAAACTAGGCAAGATTTCAAAACTGAATTATTCCTATTTAACTAAATCAACTTCAGTAGAAGCTACTGCTTCCATACCTCCCATTCCACCAACTTCCAAACCTGGATTTCATGCTGTACTTATTGCTTGTAGTGATTATTCAGGAGAACAATGGGCCAAGCTTCCCAATACAATCCCTGAAGCAAAGGCATATAAGAAAGTACTGATGGAATCTTACGGTTATAAAGAAGAAAACATTGTTGAAATTTATGACAAAGGACAAGCAGATATCATTGCAGGGCTAAGTGCTAAAATGCAAACACTTTCAGTAAACGACAATCTTATCATAATGTTTGCAGGTCATGGCACTTACAAGAATAAAGGCAATCAACTGATTGGCTATTGGGTTCCATTGAATGCCTCTAAACCGGAAGTCGATTATATCTCTAATCTGAAATTAGACGAGCTGGTATACGATTGCCAGGCCAGACATATACTACTCCTGTCTGATGCTTGTTATAGTGCGGCGATGAGGTCGGGCGATGACAAAAACGAAATGCCACAACTACCCAAAAACAAGGAATACAATTTCAAAAGCAGGCAGATCTTGACAAGCGGGGGCTTGGAAAAAGTACCCGAAAAAAGCGTCTTTGTCTCAATGTTGCTGAAAAGTCTTGAAGAAAATGAGGAGAAATATATTTCCGTAAAAATGCTCTATAATCTTATATTTAATGGAGTACGTAACCAGACAGGCAAAGAACCGGAGTTGAACTTATTTGGTAAAGAAGGAAATGAAGGCGGTCAATTTTACTTTATCCGATCAAAATAAAATTTTATGCGCACACTTTTATTATTCACCGGATTATTATTATCGGTATTTACCGTATCCGCTCAATACACTGTAACAAAAGTTGTTGGGAAGGTAAAGAACCTTACAAATGGTGAAATACTCAAGACAGGTAGTAAGATGTCGGACAATGACAAACTACAGTTCTCCAGTCCCTCCGACCTTGTGCGCCTGATAGTATTAGGTAAAGGAACCTATGTTCTGCAAGCCAACCCGCAAACATATACTGAAGAAAGTACTGTTATTGAAATTCTGAAATCAAACCTGCATCTGAAATCAAAAGAAGGATACCTGAGTGGTCGTGCTGGAAACTTTGAAACCATCCCTGATGCTTTTGAAACAGAATCAGGCTATAACGATAAAAACAGAATCGCTCCTCAAAACAAATACTTGTTCGACAAAGAACAATATCCGGTTTCTGATGGAAGCAGGTTTTTTCTTCAGGTAGCAGAAAAAGATAAGCCAGCAGTAGTAAAGCAACTGACAACTAAAGCAGACACATTGATTATTAATTCAGCAGATTTCAAAACAAGTGGTGATCCCAAAAATGCCAGTTTCACATTGGGCTACTTCTCTAAAACAGATAACAGCAGCCAATCACTTATTGAGCTAAAACCTTATTTTGATACCAACAACGAAATGGATGCAATCATAAAAGTGGTAATGAATGCCAGTACAAAGAAAGATAAATCAGACATAGAGAAAGAATGTTACAAAGAAGTTTATGAAGCACTGGGCAAGCCTTCTGATATTGATTACATAAAAGCATTCAATAAGATCTTTGCCAAAAAGAAATCAAAATAATTTCTACTCTTTTAACATATCAGCAATTGTTTGATAGAACTCTTTCTTAAAGGCTTCAAAGTGTTCTCCAGTTCCTGGTCCATAAAATCCGGAATGTAATTTTCTTACTGTACCATCTTTCCCAATATAAATCGTCGTTGGATATACTTTGATAGTTGTAAGTTGAGGGATAGTTTTTTCTGTACGTAAAGAGTCTGTAACAGATACGCCACTAATCAACATTGGATATTTTACATTAAATCGTTGTTGGAATTTTCTAACACTTATCTGACTTCTTTTGAAATCCGTACTGTTTTCATAGGCAATCGCAACAATTTCCACTCCTTCGTTTTTGCCTTTTTGATAATACTCACTCAGAAATTTTGTTTCATCCATACAATTTGGACACCAGCTTCCCATCAATTGCACAATCACCACTTTATTTTTGAACCTGTCGTCTGTAATTGAAACCGGAATACTGTCAACATCTAAAAACCTGAAATCAAGATGTGTGTATCCAGCTTTCATTTCTGGAGTATTACCTACATCTGGAAGCACATAGTCATTATTCCTTTTAGCCTTCCATTCTTCCACGCCGGCTATACCCGAATAAAAAACCCCTTCTGAAATGGAATTGTTATCCTTTATCAATGCCCTGAATAAATAAGTATGTGACCCATCAAACACCGACATCAGAAGGGAATCTCTATTCACTACCCCATCTAGATATCGGTAATCGCCAGAGGGCGTAAGTATAGTTCCAGTTACCTTATTCCCCTTCTGTACCCATTCCGCCATTGCAGGCCTTATGGTTTTATTGGGACGGGTAATAGCCAATTCCCATCTACCAGAAATATTATATCTGGCAGGTTTTGATACTGTAAATCGATACGATTGCCCCGGCCAGGCTTTGAACGGCCAGTATTGGGTTTTACCGGTAGTGCCCTTTGCCATTTCGCCAATCAATGAGCCATCCTTGCCAATCTTTGCGCTAAATGTTGATTCAAACACCGGCATCTCAAAAAATACAGAGTCTCCCTTTTGTTTGAAATTGATGAGCTTGATTTTTTCAGTGGCATTATTGATAGTAAGCTGGGTATTCTTTCCTGCCCTTTTATCTCCATATTGAATACCACTTCGTTTTTATCTTCTCTAATCAATACTGCACGCCATTTGCCTTCTGCCAATTTTGATTGGGCAGTGAGATTTGATAAATGAAAAATAAGAAATAAAAAAATAGTACTCTTTATACATTGATTCATATTACAATAATAACGAAAATCATGCTGAGAGTCCTTTCGTATCAAGACAATTTAACCGCAGAGACGCGGAGACGCAGGGAGGGAGCTTTTCCTCTGCGTCTCCGCGTCTCTGCGGTTAAATGTATTTGTATTTTACCCTCTTCCTATTGCTTAGAATAATTAGGAACATACCCCTCAAGTCTCAATATCCGCAGCATATCCTTCTCCAACGACACCACCGGATACTCCACAATCCTTCCAAGCTCCTTATTATGCTCTTCTACAAGAATAGTTGGAACCCTTAGTATATTCTTTCCAGCCTCTTCATGTTGTGGACTTTGTTTATAACTATCTGAAGCATTACTTACCATCACTATTTCAACCCTTTCTTCGGGTACGCCGCAACAATCAAGCATCTTCAATAAACGGGGAATTTCACGCTGACTGTCACCACACCAGGTGCCCATGAAAATGGTGAACTTCTTATGCTGCAAAAGAGGTCTTATGAAAACACATGTGGCGGTATCAACTACATAATCTCCATAATTCTTCTGGAACCACCCAGCATATGGAGTCATCAATAACGATGTACGGGTGCATTTCCCAACCAGAATCTCTGAGCCATAAGCATCTTTTACTTTTTGATTGATAGTAACCTTGTTTTGAGCGGCAACAGAAACTAATGCGCATGCGAATAGCAGAAAAAATAATATCTTTTTCATATAATAGATTGCAGATGATTAAATAAGATAGAATAGAATACAACTGCCCATTTAATTGCCTAACGAATAGTTACGCAACAAATAGCAGCAATAAAAATGAAAGAGTTTGTAGTAAGAACTCTCAGCAAGAAAGGAAATTAAACTATCGGAGGATGATAAGGCAGAACAGAAAAACCATCAAGTAAAGCATCGCAATAATTTTCTTCATCAAAAACAATATCGCTATTGGATGCAAATGGAACCAGTATGCTTTTGGATATTGTATAATCAAATCCCTGAACTTTAATATCAGGGGAAGTTATTCCATCCTGATGCTGACTTCCTCCAAAAACGGATTCGAGATGTACCTCGCATCCGCAATCTACCAGTGGCTGCTGTTGTTCAGCCTGCCATTTACAATAATAATATGTAGCTATGTTACCATATTGAAGTAACAAGAATACAGTCAGGGATAATATGGAGGATAAGATGCGTCGCATGAATATCTGCTAACTTAAAGTTACTCCATAAAACGGGATAATCATAATCGAAACTCCTATTTCTCCAGATTGATGAACATATCCTTGGTCATGCTTTCCAGGTTATATTCCTCTTTCCAGCCCCAGTCGCGTCTGGCAACGCTGTCATCTATGCTTTGGGGCCAGCTATCGGCAATGGCCTGCCTGTAGTCTGGTTTATATTGCATTACAAATCCGGGGATATGCTTTTCAATCACTGTAGCAATCTCTTTTGGAGAAAAACTCATGCCAGACAGATTGTAAGATGTACGAACACCGATACTAGCAGCGGGGGCTTCCATCAATTCAATAGTGGCCCTGATGGCATCGGGCATATACATCATCGGCAGATAAGTATCTTCTTTCAGGAAGCATTGATATTTCTTGTTTTCCAATGCTTCATGATATATCTCAACAGCATAATCTGTGGTTCCTCCACCTGGGGCTGATTTATAACTGATCAATCCGGGATACCTGAGACTTCGAACATCTACTCCGAAACGCTGGTGATAATAGTGACACCAAAACTCCCCGGCATATTTACTGATCCCATACACAGTGGTGGGTTCAATGATAGTCTGTTGAGGACAATCCCTTTTGGGTGAAGTGGGGCCGAAAACGGCTATAGAAGAAGGCCAATAAACTTTATGGATCTTTTCCTCACGGGCTATATCGAGTACATTTAATAAGCCTGTCATATTCAGGTTCCAGGCCAGATTAGGATTCTTTTCTCCTGTTGCAGAAAGAATGGCCGCCAGAAGGTAAATCTGGGTGAAATTCTGCCTTATCACCTGAACGTGCAACATCTCTTTGTTCATTACATCAAGGCTAACATAAGGCCCCGTTCCTTCCAGCAAAGGGTTCTGTTCCCTAAGGTCACTGGCTACTACATTGGCATTTCCATATATCTTTCTGAGTGCCAGGGTTAGTTCCACTCCAATTTGTCCGGAAGCACCAATTACAAGGATTTTCTCTTTAATCATAACAAGCAGGATAAAAGGCAAAGTAATAGGGTCTCTTTCAAAAGAAAAAATTATATCTGCCATAGGCCTACCCGTATTCTATCGCCCTGCCCAGAATAAAAGCAAATTGACCCACCTGCTCAAAGGCCATCTCCACTTACTCAAATGGCTGTTCTGCCATGAAGCTAAAAGCTAATTTGATGAGAATTCTGGTTCATTTCCGCCTTGCTATAAATACATCCATCCTTCAAACAGGAAAAGCCACCAATCAATTTTACCAGCCAATCATTCATTTAGCCTTAACTGATTATCATGAAAAAAACATTTGCCTTAATCGCTGCTATTCTGCTATTTTGGAATTCCCTTTACAGTCAGAACGTTGGTATAAACAACGCAAATCCTGAAGCCGCATTGGATGTTATCGGCGATGTCATATTCAGGACAAACCCCATTACTGCTGCAGATGGCATCAATTACTCTTTCGATATACTCACTGTAAGATCGAATTATTACAGGGTTACTGGACCAACAGCAGATTTTACCATTGCAAGTTTACTGGCTGGTGTTGATGGAAGAGTGATCACTCTCTTCAACCGATCCGGTTTCTCCATGCAATTGAATAATGAAGATGCTGGCTCTTCACTTACAGAACAGATTGTTACGGGCACCAATGCTGATCTTGTTATAGTAAACAAGGGAATAGTGACACTTCAATATGATGGGGATGAGCAAAAATGGATAGTAAAAAGTAGTAGTAAAGGAGC
>JADKJI010000063.1 GCA_016721085.1 Chitinophagaceae bacterium
TCAATACTCTCATTCAAGCCACTGTTTTCTTGTGCCATGACAATTGATGCACTGCAAAAAAATGTCAGAAAATATAGCAACTGTTTCATGCTCCTTTCTTTTGTAATGAAAACAGGAGTAATAGGCCGGGACTGAATCCAAGTTGAATATGATATTTGGTGCAAGCCTCCATCCTGAAAGATTTCCAACTCCAACCTGCAGTAACATAAGGAACACCCCCTTCCGTTAAATAACCAGCCCTGAAATAGAAACGTTCCAATAATTTATAAATAAGGTCAAATTCTACAGAGGCTTTCTGCTCCTGTACTTTTTTTAAATTAATAGCAATTAATACCTTGTCAGACAACTCACAGCCTAATCCCATTTTATATACCCAAGCTAATCGTTCCTCCGATTTACTGAATTCAGGATTGCCGGGATCGTTGATACTACGCTAGATAATTAATTTATTTGAAAGCCACCAGCATACACTTGCACCTGCCGAAATAACTGACGAATTACCATATCCTGTTGCATTTATACTGGTATAATTGAACTGAGCACCCAGTGATAGTTTCAAATGCCTTGCATAGCCTAATGAAACCCTTCCCTGAATCCTTCCATTCCCCGGCTGTTCAAAGAACACCCACTCCAGAATGGCTAAGCGGGGAAAGCAATAACTGCTGAAAAAGTGTTTAATTCCTGAAGACCAAAATGCTTTTCTGAAAATAAAATACCGGCTACGCTTTTTTGCTGGGCAAAAGCTGCCGGATGCTGGAAACAATTTATAGGATCTGAAAACTGGTCGGTAACCAGCATTGCAGATTCAACTGGAACTGAAAAAGGATGCATTGATTGACCCAATAGGCCCTGCGCCCAAAATATCCCTGCTACACACAAAACCTTCATACACGCGATATTTAGAGCGAAAAATTAGCAAAGGATGTTGGACCAGAAAAAAATCCAAATTTAATTAGGTGCTTTTGGGAAGGTTTGTGTTGTAAACCTACCTTGCGCCATGCAAATTTTAGATGGTAACCTGGTTTCAAAAGCCACCCGTGACGAACTCCAAGATAAAACAAAGGTCAATTAGTAGCCGAAGGAAGAAAAGTGCCACATTTGGCCGCCATTCTGGTGGGTTCAAATGGAGCAAGTGAAACTTATGTTGGCAGCAAAGTGAAAACCTGTGAAGAAATTGGTTACAAATCTACCCTGATTCGATTAGAAGAAGCATAAGTGAATTCAAGTTACCTCCGCCATCGAAGAACTAAATAATGATCCTGATATAGATGACATCCTGGTACAATTACCACTTCCTAAACATATCTCAGACGAAAAGTAATAAACGCCATTGATGCATCTACGAAGATCGATTTCATCCCGTAAGTGTCGGTAAAATGGTGCAAGGTTTGCCAACTTTTATTCCTGCAACACCACATGGAGTAATGCTGATGCTGGAACATTATAAAATCGACACCAAGGGAAAAATGCTGTGGTAATTGGACGTAGCAATATCGTAGGACGACCTATTATGAGCATCTTACTGAGCGCCAATACACAGCCAGGTAATTGCACTGTAACCATCTCGCCATTCTCATACAAAGAACCTCAAAGAAATTTGTAAGGAAGCCGATATTTTTTTTTTTTTCTGGGTAGCGGCTTTAGGTCGTCCGGAATTTGTTACAGCCGATATGGTCAAAGAAGGAGCAGTAGTTATTGATGTTGGAATTACAAGAGTAGAAGATACCACAAAGAAAAAAGCCTTTCACTGAAAGGATGTTAAATGATGAAGCGGCACCACTTTGTTCTTACATTACACCAGTACCTGGTGGTGTGGGACCAATGACTATTGCCGCATTGATGAAAAATACTGGGCATATCAGGATAAGAATTGATTGCAACAGGAAGCCAATCTTAAATTTTATGTCAACAACTTTAAAAGAGAGCAGTACTGTACTTCCAGTAATGGAATCTTTCACACTCGCAGGCGAAGGATACCATCAAGGAGAGCTGCTTATTTTATAAGCCTCGGTGGTTGTGATGTTGGTTGTGTTTGGTGCGATGTAAAAGAAAGTTGGGATGCTGAAAAACATCCGAAACGAAGCATTGAAAGCTTAGTGGAGGAAGTAAAACAAACAGCTGCCAAACTGGTTGTAATAACAGGTGGCGAACCATTGATGCATGATCTTGAACACTGACAGATGCCCTTCAATTGGCAGGTTTTAAACAAATATAGAAACCCTGGCTCACACCTCTGAGTGGTAATGGGGATTGGATCTGTCTTTCACCAAAAAATTCAAGGAACCCCTTCCTGGTATATTACCACTTGCTCATGAATTAAAAGTCGTGGTTTTTAACAAAACCGACTTTGAGTGGGCTGAAAAATATGCAGCCTTGGTAAACGCAGACAAATGTACTCAGCGCCAGAATGGGATAAAAAGAGACATTACCCCCTCTGATTATTGATTATATCAAAGCAAATCCACGCTGGGAACTCTCCCTTCAGGTTCATAAGTATATTAATGTACCCTGAACATAAAAGCTAATTATCACCTTTTAAGAAGTTCATCCTCGAAATGGCGTTTTTACGTCATAGTATTGAATGCACTATTTGTACTAAATTGAAGAAATGAAAGCAATCGCTGCCCTTATATCATTCTGCCTCATAAGCATAACAACCTATTGTCAATACGACCCAGAGAAGGTCAATAAGAAAGCAGCAGCTCTTTACGAAAAAGCAATGGCAAGAGCTCAGGATGATGATTTTAAAGGTGGAATAAAATTATTGGAAGAAGCTGTAAGAATCGACCCGGGATTTGCAGATGGTTATCTATCTATTGCCGGAATGTTCGGGGAACAAAAGGCATATGATTCGGCAATTTATTATTATCAAAAAGCAAAGAGTATTGATAGTATCTACTTCAAAGACTACAACCTCCCATTCTCTATAAATATCGCGGGCAAAGGAGATTTTGAAAAAGCCATTGTGGCCATCAATGATTTCTTATCGATTCCGAACCTTAATGAAAAAAGCATAAAAGCAGGTGAATTCAGAAAAAGGAGCTATCAATTCGGTATCGATTATCCAAAAGGTAAAAACCTGGAGCAATACCTTTTTAAGCCTATCAATATGGGCGATAGTATCAATAGCGCTGTTTCTGAATATTATCCAACGCTCACCCTCGACAGCAAAGAATTCATCTTCACTCGAAGAGTGAAAAATTTCAACGAAGATTTCTTCGGATCCAAATTATTACCCGATGGAAAATGGAGCAAGGCTCAACCACTGGAAGGCAATATAAATACAGCATTGAATGAGGGCGCTCAGAATATATCGCAAGATGGACAATACGGTGATTTTTTACTGGTTGTAATCTTACAGATGGAAGATGTTACGACTTATACATTTCTTATCAGACAAATGAAGGCTGGAGCACTCCCGAAAATCTCGGTTATATTTGTCCCACAGAATTTGAATCTGCCCCATCCCTTTCTCCCGGCAAACGAGATCTTTATTTTGCTAGCCGTCGCCCAGGTGGTTATGGCGGTAGTGATATCTACATCTGTCACCGCTTACCAAATGGTCGTTTTAGTGAACCTGAAAATCTTGGTGCCACTATCAATACTGCTGGCGATGAAAGCTGTCCATTTATCCATGCCGATAACCAAACGATTTACTACACTTCGAATGGGCATCTGGGTTATGGTGGCGATGACCTTTTCTTCTCCAAAAAGGACCAAAAGGATCATGGAGCAGTCCAACAAATCTTGGGTATCCTATAAACACCATCGAAAACGAGGAGCTTTGTTATAGCGGCTGATGGTAAAACAGGCTATTGGCAAGCGACAGAAGTGATAGTCATGGCAATCTGGACTTGTATACGTTCGAACTGAGAAGCGATATTCGTCCTTCAAGAACTGTCTGGATAAAAGGTAAAGTATACGATAAGAAAACCGGCAAAGGACTTCCATCAGCTGTTGAATTAACGGAATTATCAGGAAAGGAAATATCCAGCAAAGTTCAAACAGATGAAAACGGTAATTACCTGATAACATTACCGATTGGCAAAGACTATGCCTTCAATGTGAACCGCAAAGGATACCTTTTTTATTCAGCCAATTTCCCAATGAGTCAGAAAAGCCCTGATATCACTTATAATGTTGACATCCCTTTACAACCCATCGAACTGAATGCCTCTATTGTTCTTAAAAACATTTTCTTCGATAGCAAAATGTTTGAACTTAAGACTGAATCCACCACCGAACTTGATAAAGTAGTTCAACTACTGAAAGACAATCCAACGCTTAAGATAGAAATCAGTGGACATACTGATAATATTGGTAAAGCAACTGACAATCTCCAGCTATCCGAAAAAAGAGCCCAATCAGTAGTAAAATATCTTGCATTAAAAGGTATTGCACCCGAACGTTTAAGCAGTAAAGGCTATGGTGCCAATCAACCTGTTGCCCCTAATACAACTGAAGAAGGCAGGTCGCAGAACAGGAGGACGGAGTTGAAGATTCTAAGCAGGTAATGGAAGGTTAATAAGTTGGATTTCAAAAAAGGTTCCAGAAGTTCAATAAGTTCCATAGGGCCTACTCATTGTTGGCAGGTTTTTTGATAAGCTTTTTAACCGCAGAGACGCGGAGACGCAGAGGAATGTCTCGTCCTGAAATAGGTTTACACATAAAAGTGTAAATCATGGATAAAAAGCAACGGATCATCAATGAGTATCTACTGGGGCGGTCAGGGTATCGGGCCCTTTCAAAAAAACATGGCGTCAGCCGTTCGGCGATTAATCGGTGGGTCATGGATTTTCAAGGAAGGGGCCGGTCAGCTTCAAGAGTATTGAAAACAGTACATTTGTCAGTAATGAAGCAGAAAGAATCTACTGACAAACTTCCCAACGATGTGGAAGCCCTTCAAAAGGAACTGGCCAAGGAGCGGTTACGCAACAAGCTCCTTACCGCTATCATTGACATAGCGGAAGAAGAGTTAAAAATTCCCATCAGAAAAAAGTATGGTACCAAGCCGTTGAAAAAGTAAGGCGTAGTGAAAATTTGCGTTGCTTGTCATCGCTATGCACGCTGCTTGGTTACAGCAGACAAGCTTTTCATTCCCACCGGCGATATATTGAACAGGAAAATGTTGAGGCATCCATTATCATTGCTGAAGTGCAAAAGCACAGGAAGCAACAACCGAGAATAGGTACCAGGAAACTGATGTTACTACTGGCTGGTTTTATGAAGGAGCACAGGATCAAGATGGGCAGGGATGCTTTATTCAGGCTGCTGGGAGAGAATAATCTTCTCATCAGAAAGCGCAGGATAAGGGCTCAGACGACCTTCTCGAGGCACTGGTACCAGAAGTACCCTAACCTCATAAAGGGATATGAGCCATCAGGTGCTAATCAACTCTGGGTGAGTGATATTACCTACATCTGCCTTGACAACCAGTTTGCGTATCTAAGCCTGGTAACGGATGCTTATTCCAGGAAAGTAGTTGGATTTTACTTATCACGTTCCCTTGACAACAAAGGATGTATTAACGCTCTTAAAATGGCTCTTGAAGGTTGCCCTGATTGCAGTTCTCTTATCCATCACTCCGACAGAGGAGCTCAATACTGCAGCTTTGCCTATGTTGATTTATTAAAAGCCCATAACATCAAAATAAGTATGACGGAGAAAGGAGATCCCCGGGAAAACGCGATAGCTGAAAGAATAAATGGAATATTGAAAGGTGAATTATTACAACAACAGTACGTTGACTTAATACCTGCACAAGCCGATGTGGCTAAGGCTATTGTAACCTACAATACCCTACGGCCCCACAGCAGCTGCGATATGCTCACTCCGTACCTAGCACATACTCAATCCGGAAAACTGAAACGACACTGGAAAAACTATTACAAAAAAAGGGAGGTCATAATGGAGGAAACTTAAAATGTAAACCTATTTTAGTATTAACATTGTACTGTAAACCTGTTACAGGATTATCTATTAACAAGTGTAAAGTTATTTTAGGACGAGTCAACATTCCTCTGCGTCTCTGCGCCTCTGCGGTTATATTGTCCAAATTCCGAACTGCCAATTATTAGTAGGCCCTTTGGAACCTATTAAACTTCTGGAACCTTTTGAACTAACTCTCAAACCCTTAATCCCTGCATCTCTGCGACTCTGTGGTGAATTGTATTGGCTGTTCATTTTCATCCGCCGCGGCGGATCAAATTCCCTGATTTTCAAATTTGTATTTTACAGTTGTACCCCACCCCTTTTCCTCTCTCAACAATTCCGCACTCACAGTAACTTGTCCCCGTAATGAAAACAAACTATACGGACGACTTATTGTATCAGATTGCACTCACAAAAGTGCCACAAGTAGGTTGTGTACAAGCCCGGCTATTGATTGAAGAACTTGGTTCAGCAAAAGCCATATTCCATTCCAAAAAACGGATTTGGAAAGAATAAATGGCATTGGGGAAGTGAGGGCCAGAAGCATAAAATCGTACAAAAACTTTATCGAGGCAGAAAAAGAAGTTGGCTTCCTTACTAAACATGCCATACAACCGCTTTTTATAAATGACCCCGAATACCCCAAAAGATTATTGAATTGCTACGATCCTCCTACCCTGCTGTTTTATAAAGGGGCGGCAGATCTCAACAGTCAAAAGATTGTTTCAGTAATAGGTACCCGTCATCATTCAGACTATGGGAAACAATTGACAGAATCCTGATAACAGATCTATCCTCCCAACAAATCCTGATCGTTAGCGGATTAGCATTCGGGATTGATGCACTGGCCCATAAAAATGCTTTGAAAAAAGGATTGCCAACGGTTGGGGTACTGGCACATGGACTGGATACAATATACCCCCCACAACATCGCTCTCTGGCAAAAGAGATGGTACACATGCAGGAGGAGGCTTACTAACAGAATTTGGTCTAATCAACCACCAGACAAACATCATTTCCTACCCGAAACAGGATTGTTGCTGGCATGTGTGATGCTGTTATTGTAATTGAATCTGGTGAAAAGGGGGAAGTATGGTTCACAGCCGAATTAGCTAATGGATACAATAAAGATGTATTTGCCTTTCCGGGAAAAACTATAGACACAAAAAGTGCAGGTTGCAATAAACTAATAAAAAACAATAAAGCTGTCCTCATTCAGGAAGCTGCCGATATCATCAACTTATTAGGATGGGATGACCAACCTGCTAAAAATCACGACCCCAAATCAGTTTGTTTGTACAATTGACCAATGAAGAAAAAGCCATAACAGACCTGATAAATAATCTGGGGCAAGTACCCATCGACAGTATTCAACAGCAAACAGGGCTCAGCAGTAGCGCCTTGGCTGCGGCAATATTATCGCTGGAAATGCAACATATCATACAATCCGCCCCGGGAAAAATGTATCGTTTGGTATAAATTTCAATAAAAACAGGTACAAAAAAACGAGGCTGTAAAAACTGCAAACACAGTACCACAAAGGCTTTCAGCGATTATTTTAAAAATCATTTGGAGCATAATCCCCGCTTACCCTATTTTTGCACATGGCAACACGTATTATCTCTCCCGGTAAAAAATCATCCGCTTCCAGTAAATTTTTTGGTGAAGGCCTAACCTTCGATGATGTACTTCTGGTGCCCGCCTACTCTCAGGTATTGCCACGAGAAGTGAATATCTCCACCCAATTAACACAAACATTAACACTGAACGTTCCCTTGCTGTCTGCAGCTATGGATACTGTTACAGAAGCCCAGCTAGCTATTGCACTTGCCAGAGAAGGCGGCATCGGTATTCTGCATAAGAATATGAGTATCGAAAAGCAGGTGGAGCAGGTACGAAAAGTGAAAAGAAGTGAGAGTGGTCTGATTACAGATCCTATCACTCTCCATGAAGAAGCTACTATCGGTGATGCACTGAAACTGATGAAAGAAAACAAGATCGGTGGTATTCCAATTGTAGATATGACCAATAAATTGGTTGGTATCCTCACCAATCGCGACCTGAGGTTTGAAACAAATAGCAGAAGGCCTGTTAGTGAAGTGATGACCCGAACCAACCTCATTACAGCACCTGCAGGTACCGATCTGAAAAAAGCTCAAAAAATTCTCAGCCAGTATAAGATTGAAAAATTACCTGTCATCAAAAAAGATGGCACATTAGTAGGATTGATAACTTATCGTGATATACAAAAAGTACAATCACACCTATGCTGTAAAAGATCAATATGGCAATTGTTAGTAGGCGCTGCCTTAGGAATCACCAAAGAGTTATTAGACAGAGCAAGTGCCTTACAACAGATAGGTGTTGATGTAGTGACGCTTGATAGTGCCCATGGACATAGCAAAGGAGTTATAGATGCACTGAAAAATCTAAAGAAAATCTCAAATCATTGCAAGTAATTGCTGGCAATATTGGAACTGCTGCTGGTGCAAAAGCATTAGCAGAAGCAGGGGCAGATGCCGTTAAAGTAGGTATCGGACCAGGTTCCATTTGTACCACACGTATTGTGGCTGGTGCAGGTGTTCCCCAGATTACTGCTATCATGGAAGCGGCTTCTGTTTTACATAAATTAAAAATCCCACTTATTGCGGATGGTGGTATTCGTTATACTGGTGATCTGGTGAAAGCTCTTGCAGCCGGAGCCAATGTAGTTATGATGGGTAGTGTATTTGCAGGAACAGAAGAAAGTCCAGGTGAAACCATCATTTATGAAGGAAGGAAGTTCAAACAATACCGTGGCATGGGCTCAATAGGAGCCATGAACCAGGGAAGTGCCGATCGCTATTTCCAGGATGTGGAAGATGATATTAAGAAATTCGTACCAGAAGGAATTGAAGGCCGTGTAGCTTTCAAAGGAAACCTCAGCGAAATCGTTTACCAATATGCAGGTGGCTTACGTGCAGGTATGGGATATTGCGGAGCAGGTACAATTAAAGATTTGCAAAACGCCCAGTTTGTAAGAATCACTAACGCAGGTATGAAAGAAAGTCATGCGCATGATGTGGATATTACGAGGGAGGCGCCTAATTACAGCAGGTAGCTTTTAGCCTAGAGCTGAAGGCCTAAGGCTGAAGGCTTGATGTTTACAAATAAGCTTACTTACTTGCAGTCCTGGAGATGAACTCTATTCCACCTTCGGACATACAGCTATAAGAGTTCGTGATACCGCTTTTGATATTGTTTTCAACTACGGCACATTCGACTTCGACGACCCTAACTTCCTCATGAAATTTGTTAGAGGTCGCCTTCCCTATTCCTTATCTGTTGAATATTATACAGATTTCAGAAATGCCTATTATCATGAGAAAAGAGGAATCAAGGAGCAGCTATTGCAAATAAGTTGCGCTGAAAAGGAAGCCATATTTGAAGCACTCAAATTAAACGGACAGGAACAGAACAGGTATTACAAGTATCAATTCCTATTAGATAATTGCACCACAAGAGCCAGGGAAATTATCAGGAAAAATACCCTCACGCCAGTTGTTTTCAAAAACATTCTACCAGAAAAAAAACCAACCTTCCGAAATCTTATTCACGAATATCTTGACAGCGGAAAACATTATTGGAGTAAACTCGGAATCGACCTATTACTAGGAAGCAGAATTGATAGAAAAGTGACGAATGAAGAAGCTATGTTCCTGCCAGATTATCTATTGAAAGGCTTTGATAGCGCAAGCATAAATGGGAAAACCTCGCTACTCAGCTTCTATCTTATTAGAAGCTCCATCCATAGTCCCTGAAAGCCCCATAAAGCCTGAATGGGTTTTCACTGGAATACTTTTACTGCTGTTGATTCTCTCATTAGTTAAGAAAAGAATCACTGCCAGCATCTTATCAGTATTCGACAGAATTTTCTTTTTTATTCTTGGCCTGTTAGGTTGCCTGTTTTTATTCATGTGGTTTGGAACGGACCATCAGGACTGTGCTGCAAATTATAACCTGATATGGGCTCTTCCCATACATCTGATTGCTACATTCCTTAGCTGGAAGAGACCTGTAGTTAAGATGTACTTCCACTTTGTTTCTATTATTAGCATCCTTCTGTTGGTATCATGGTTTTTCATACCACAACAACTCAATATTGCAATTGCCCCAATTCTTGGTATCATAATTTTAAGGAGTTATTTCATAAGTAAAGCATAAATGGTTACAACCATCATCTTTATGCACTAACATTGAATTAACTTCGAAGTATGCATCATTTATTGAATTACAAAAAAGCCACAATTAGTTATAAAGTAATAGGCAAAGGCACACCTGTAATACTATTACATGGATTTGGAGAAGACAGTCAAATTTGGGAAAGCCAGATAGCCCTTCTTAAAGACAAGTTTCAATTGATTATTCCTGATCTTCCAGGCAGCGGCCAATCCCAACACCAATCCGACGAAAGGGAAGACTGGTCCATGGATTTTTTTGCAGAATGTATAAAAGCTATCCTCGAGAAAGAATATCCCGATAACAACCCATCTGTAATAGATGGACATTCAGGTTTCATTTTGATTGGACATAGTATGGAGGTTATATTCCCTGGCTTTTGCGGAAAAATTCCCTGAATGGACAAGAGCATTTGGTCTTTATCATTCATCAGCTTTTGCTGATTCAGAAGAAAAAGGAAGCAAGAAAGAAAAGCATTGCCTTTATTGAGGCTAATGGATCGGCTCCTTTCATCGGACAGGCAACTCCTGCTTTGTTTTCAGATGGATTTCGTTCTCAAAACCCTGAAATTGTGGCGGAAATAACCAGGAAATATTCCAACTTTTCAGCCCGATCACTCGTACATTATCTGGAAGGCATGATGGACCGACCTGATAGAACCAGTGTTTTAAAAAATTTTAAAGGTCCGATTATGTTCATCATGGGTGTTTTTGATAAAGCTGTGCCACTGGAACAAGGTCTCCAACAATGCCATTTGCCGGCATTATCTTACATACAGATACTTGAAAATGCGGCACATATGGGTATGATAGAGGAAATTAGCCTTGCAAACCCATTTTTGGAAAAGTTTTTGCAAGAAATTGAAATCACAGAAAGATAATGGCGTTATAGCTGAGCTGAATGAAGAAAATCCTGTCCATAAGTATCGTTTTGCTGCTGTTTGCTTCCCCTCTCCTTGCTGAACACATTAAAGGGGGTGAATTATTCTATGCATACCTGGGCGATGGAACTACCGCAGGAACTTCCCGCTACCAATTGACCCTGAAATTATACATCGACTGTAAAGCAACAAATCCAGGTCAACTTGACGACAGGGTTCCTTTAACCATATTTGACAGGGCTAATAATGCCCAAATTGGCGCATCTGTAATTGCTCCGATGACAGATGAACAATTCTTGCAATTTGACCCAGCCTCCAATCCCTGTATTGGAAACCCGCCAACCGATGTTTGCTATAGAGTTAGGTGGTATTCAGTAACTGTTACCCTTACAAATAATATTAGCGGATACTCAATTTCATTCCAGCGTTGCTGCCGCATCAATAATATAGTAAACCTTGTTGACCCAAGTAATGCTGTTGGTGCTACTTATACCTGCGATATTCCAGGAAATAATATACTTCCAACCGGTTACAAAAATAGTAGTCCTCAATTCGTTGCTAACGACGTTGCGGCCATTTGTGCCAATAGCAGTTTTACTTATAGCTTTGCAGCTAATGAACCAGATGGCGATTCTCTATCTTACCAATTATGCACCGCCTTTACAGGAGCAACAGCATCAGCACCCAATCCCAATGATGCAGCACCACCACCTTATGTACCTCTAAGTTATAATGGGGGATTTAGTGGGTCTACTCCACTTGGCGGACAAGCTTCAATAAATTCATCTACAGGATTGATAACAGGTATTGCCCCGGGCATTACTGGTCAATATGTAATTACAGCCTGCGTTTCAGAATATAGGAATGGGAAACTGATAAACGTTCATAGAAAAGATATCCATGTTTCTGTTTCAAACTGTATTCCATTAAAAGCACTATTGAATCCTGATTATGCTTATTGCGACGACTTTAATGTCAGTTTCAGGAACGAACAATTGAATCCTGCGGGCGCCAGATATATCTGGAGTTATGGTGATGGTTCAAATCCAGATACAACAAGCGATCCTCAGGGAAGAGTTAGTCATCAATATGCCGACACGGGTGTGTATACTGTAAAACTTAAAGTTATATTAGCAGCAGGACAATGCGTTGACTCCACCACCACCAAGGCCAGGGTGTTTCCTGGTTTTTTTCCTGGCTTCACTGTAACAGGTACCTGTGTTTTATTACCATTGCAATTCACAGATACTACTTCTTCCCGCTATGGAGCAGCCAGTAAATGGAGATGGGCTTTCGGTGATGAAACTACAACTGCAGATACATCAAGAATCAAGAACCCCACCTGGAAATACGGCTCAATAGGTTTCAAGACTGTTCAATTGATTGTTGAAAGCAACAAGGGCTGTATCGATACAGTTACAAAACAAGTTGAAGTTCGTGACAAACCACCAATAGGACTGCCTTTTAAGGATACCCTGATATGTTCTATTGACACTTTGCAACTAAGGGCAACCGGAAATGGTATTTTTCATGGACACCTAACTATAACATTCTCAATAGCGGCTCTTCCACACCGTTAGTATTCCCGAAACAAACTACATGGTATAATGTGCAGCTCAATGAAAACGGCTGTGTAAACAACGACTCGATTCGTGTAAGAGTAGTTGATGTCGTCTCCTTATTCGCCGGCCCAGATACTACCATATGTCAAACAGATACTATCCAACTTAGACCAGTCAGCGACGGCCTTCAATATATCTGGAGTCCTTCTACCAGATTAAATAGCATTACTGTTAAGAGCCCTCTAGCCAGCCCACAAAACACAATAACTTATAGGGTAAGGGCAATCATTGGGAAATGTTTTGCAGAAGATGATATCACGATAAAAACAGTTCCTTATCCATCTTCTTTAGTAGGACCAGATACAACCATTTGCTATGAAGATACAGCAACACTTTTTGGCTCAATGAATGGAAGTCGTTTTGTTTGGAGTCCCACAAGTACATTAAGTACTACCAATAGCTTAACTCCACAGGCCTTTCCTTTGCAAACCACCGTATATACGCTAAGTGTATTCGATACATTGGGTTGTCCAAAACCTGGTGTTTCAAGAGTTACTGTAACTGTACGGAATAAAATTCTTGCTTTCGCGGGAAAAGACACTGCTGTGGTAGTTGGCCAACCTCTTCAATTAAGAGGAACCGGTGCTGATTTCTACCAATGCGCACCTCCATTATTCTTAAACAATCCGGTTATTCAAAATCCAATTGCAATTCTGAACGACAACTTTTCATATACGCTAAAAGCATTTACTGCCGAAGGTTGTTTCGCATTAGACACCATCAACATCAAAGTTTTCAAAACTGCCCCGGATATTTTTGTACCTAATGCCTTCGCCCCAACAGGAAGAAACAGGATTCTGAGACCTATTCCAGTGGGAATTTCACGTATCGATTATTTCAGGGTATATAACCGCTGGGGGCAATTAGTATTCCAAACCAGCGAATCAGGTAAAGGATGGGATGGAACAATTGCTGGAAAAATCCAGGATAGTGGCACTTTTGCCTGGACGGTTCAGGGTGTTGATTATACTGGGAAAGTGATAATTAAGAAAGGCACAGCTATATTGATTCGTTAATTGGAAGACAACCGGTTGCGTTATTACTCAAATCCCCCTAATTCTCTTCATCATTCCACAACCTCTGTTTGCAATTGTTCGTATCTTTTGGAGCAATCCTTATATGAGACGACTGCCAATTATCTGTATACTGCTGTTGGCCCTTCAGGGTCATGTTTATGCCCGACATATAAAGGGCGGTGAACTCAGCTATAAGTATCTGGGAGCTGGCTCTATATCTGGAACTGACAGATTTGAAATAACACTCCGGCTTTTCCTTGATTGTGGCGCATCTGGCCAACAATTAGATCCGGATGTAAACATCGGCATTTTCACAGCTGATGCTGAACAACCTGTTACAGGATCTCCATTCACTTTCCCTCTAAGCGGAGATCAAACAATTACTCTTGGGGCTCCAAACCCTTGTATAAACAATCCTTCTCCGGTTTGTTATCGGCTCAGGACCTATACCAGGATAATGGACCTGCCACATCAACCAGCAGGCTACCAATTGGTTTTCCAAAGATGCTGTCGCATTAACGATCTTGTAAACCTTGCACCCAATAATAATATTGGATCCTCCTACACCAGTCTTATTGGAGGTTCCAATGTATTAGGAAATCAAACAAATTCAAGTCCCACCTTTGCCATAAAAGACACTGTACTGATATGCCAGTTTAGAGAATTCGCACTCGATTTCAGTGCAGACGATCCCGATAGCGATTCCCTTTCTTATGAATTTATTGATGCCTACACGGCACCGCAAGGCTCAGGAGGAGGTATAATCAACCCCGTTCCTCCAAGCCAAATAGGATTTGTTAATTATACAAGTGGATTTACAGGAGAAACCCCTCTGGGCAACGGAGTTACTATTAACAGAAAAACAGGATTGATTAAAGGTATTGCACCAAAAGGTGGCGATTATGTAATCTGTGTGAGCGTAAAAGAATGGAGACATGGCCTTGTAATAAGCGAACACCGAAAAGACTTCAACATAAAAGTTGACCAGCAATGCGACTTAGCAGCCGCCTTATTAAAACCGGTCTATCCTAATTGCGATAATTTCTCTTTTACATTTCAAAACGAGTCCCCACCATCAACATTGATTCATACCTACACATGGGATTTTGGAGTATTGAATAGCAACAACGACACATCTCATTTGGCAACACCTTCGTACACGTATGCCGATACAGGAGTTTATAAAATAAAACTGATCATTAATAAAGGCGAACAATGTACCGATTCAGCTGAAGGATTAGTAAAAGTATTCCCCGGATTTAATCCCGGATTTACTGCTATTGGTTCCTGTGTTACTCAACCCTTCGTATTCAATGATACTACAAAAGCCCGCTATGGGGTAGTTGACAGTTGGCATTGGGAATTGGGCGATGAAACTACAATAGCTGATACCTCAAATAAGAAATCGTTCAATTGGCAGTATTCAACTGTCGGACTAAAGCCAGTAACTTTCATTGTAACCAGCAGCAAAGGATGTATTGACACAGTATATCAGAACCTTGACGTTCGGGTTCGCCCAACAGTAAACCTCGCATTTAGGGATACTATCATTTGTAGTATTGACACCCTTCAATTGGTTATAAACGGACCAGGCACATATGAATGGTTACCAAACTATAATATCATCAATCCCCTTACTCCTTCACCATTTGTATTTCCAAAACAAACTACAACTTACAAAGTCAACATGAACGACAATGGCTGCGTAAATTCAGATTCGGTAAAAGTAAGGGTTGTTGATTTCGTTACATTAGATGCTGGTGCCGATAGTACAATATGTCTGACTGATTCAGTAATACTAAGACCAAATACTGATGCTGTGAAATTTGCCTGGACACCTGTAAACACCCTTAACAATCCTTCCGTAAGAAATCCAATTGCATTCCCAACAGCCACTACAACATATCAACTTTTAGGCAGTATTGGAAAATGCAGCGCTACAGATCAGGTTACTATAAAAACAATACCTTACCCATTGTCATTCGCAGGCAGCGACTCTACAGTTTGCTATGATGATACAGCCACTTTGCATGCAACAATAAAAGGGTATCGATTCACCTGGAGCCCTTCGGCCTCTTTAAGCAATCCATCCTCTCTCACAACATTCGCCTACCCCTTAAAAACTACAATCTATAGTCTAACAGTATTTGATACCCTAGGATGCCCTAAACCAGGCATTTCGACAGTTAAAATAACAGTTAGGGAAAAGATAAATGCTTTTGCAGGAAATGATACCGTTGTGGTCGTTAATCAACCCTTGCAACTAACAGCAACTGGCGCACCATTTTATCAATGGACTCCTTCAACTTATTTAAACAGGAATGATATAGCAAATCCTGTAGCAAGACTTAGTGACAATTTCAGATATATCGTAAAAGTCTACAATGAACTTGGTTGCTCGGCATTTGATACCATTGCCATAAAAGTATTCAAAACCTTACCCGACATCTTTGTGCCAAATGCATTCTCGCCAAATGGTAAAAACAGGGTGTTAAGACCCATTCCCGTTGGTATCAGTAAGTTTGATTACTTCAGGGTTTATAATCGTTGGGGGCAGCTTGTTTATCAAACTACTTCATCCGGTGCTGGTTGGGATGGAGCCATAGCAGGAAAACCTCAGGATTCAGGAACTTTCATCTGGATGGTTCAGGGTGTTGACTATACTGGTAAAACAATAGTCAAAAGAGGCACGGCTGTTCTGATACGCTAAACATTTCAAAAAAGTTCTGTTGAAACATCCGATCGTATTCACCTATTACAGTTATTTTCTAAAAGAAATTTCAACTGAATTCAAGTAGCTTGCAATCAAGTTAAACAAAGAAGTTTATGTCTAGAATTATAATGATCACTGGAGCTACATCCGGATTCGGAAAAGCAATGGCCTTTCGATTTGCAACAGCAGGATACGATTTGATAATAACAGGAAGAAGAAACGATAGGCTCGAACTTCTGCAAAAGGAAATAAGTTCGAAATATAATAATGCCGTTTATACATTATGCTATGATGTTCGCGACAGAGAAGCAAGTTTTTTAGCTGTCAATAGTTTGCCTGAAGAATGGAGAAAAATAAATGTATTAATCAATAATGCCGGCCTCGCTGCAGGAAGGGATTATTTTGAAGAAGCCTCCCTCGACGACTGGGATTTGATGATCGACACCAACGTAAAAGGGCTATTATATACTACAAAAGCCGTTTTACCTTTTATGATGGCAGCATCAGACTCAGGAGGTCCGGGTGGACATATAATCAATATTGGTTCCACCGCTGGCAAAGAAGTGTATGAAAAAGGCAATACGTATTGTGCTACTAAACACGCCGTCAATGCTTTATCTCAGGCAATGAGGATTGATTTATTGAGGCATCAGATGAAGGTTACCGCCATTCACCCCGGTGCTGCTGAAACAGAATTCTCATTGGTCCGTTTAAAAGGAGATACTTCATTGGCTGCCAAGGTCTATGAAGGTTATAAACCATTATCGGAAGAAGATGTAGCTGAAGTGGCATTTTATTGTACCAGCCTTCCTGCCCATGTGTGCATTAACGACCTGGTACTCACATCAACATCTCAGGCAAACTCCTATTACCTAAACAAAACCACTTAAATGGGTATAACTCACGTAAATTATAGGCAATATTAAACTTTTCGGGCCCGTTTGTACTAAAGGAAGATTTGATTATTTTAGTACCCAGTTTAAGTCCGAAATATCCCTAAAAAACCCGTTGTATGCTCAAGCAACTGTGCAAAATATTCTTATCCTGCTTTATTCTCCTTAATGCCACTTCTACCATAGCACAAAATGATGGAGGAAAACAAAGTTGCGACGCCAACCCTTACCAACAAACAGTAGACAGCCTTAAGAAACTATATTCCAGTCAGGGTTTTGTTGTTTTGCGAGAAGCAGGTATGACCATGGAAAGTGAATATGAAATGCCTATCATCCTCCCAATGACCCAAGGCACTCTATACCAATTCGTTTTTATTGGAGATCCAAGTTCACGTCTCTATGAAGTAAGGATGTTCGACTGGAGCGAAAAACAGGTCTTTTACAAAAAGAACCAATGGGGCGATGTTGATGGAAATATTATCAGCTACCCTTTCATACCTAAATTCACAGAATACCACATGATAAAACCTGTTCAGGTGAATAAGAATAAAAAGAAATTATGTGGGTATGTGTTGCTGCTGAAGAAAACAGCGGAAGGGTAGTAGGTAGGAAGTTTTAAGTTATAAGTTTTAAGTTTAAGGTTCTAGGTTTAAAGTTTAAGGTTTAAGGTTAACAGCCATTCAATTAATTAGAAAGATCAAGATAGAACAAGAGAAAAGGAACAAATATTTCAACAAACATACAAAGCAAAAACCCCGAATTTTCGGGGTTTTTTCGTATCTTCTTTAGTCGAATTTATTAGCATCCAGCATCCAGCATCCAGCATCCAGCATCCAGCATCCAGCATCCAGCATCCAGCATCCAGCATCCAGCATCCAGCATCCAGCTTTAGGCCTTAGGCTTTAAGCCCTATGCCATAGTTTACTGCGCCAACGACACCCTAATCTGCACCCCACCTCTCGTATTCGTTATCGGTGGCGCCGTAGATATCTTAGGCTCTACCCTTCGCTGCTCAAAATAGAGTTTAATATTCACCCTGTTACTGATCACATAATCGATAGATGGATTGATAAAGATTACTTTTTGTCCCGCCGTCGGTAATGAATTCGCCTGATCTAAACGGCTATTTGAAGTAATATCATCCCGAACACTAAAATCTAACCTGAAGGAGGCATCATTATCCATTGGCTTGCCTTTCCACTTAAGGAAGGAGAAGATACCCCTCTTTCTCCAACCAGCTCCAATCACAAATTCGGTAGATCGGTTTTCACTTAACTGGAAGTCAATTAGACTTAGACTTAATGTGCGCGATTTCTTATATTCAAAACGGGCAGTCAACTGATTTGTGAATTGCATATCAGCATCAATCAAAGGAGCAAATTGCTCACTGATTGTGATATTCGGAACCAGGAAGAATGGCACAAAATTACCGGTAAGTGTATCAACAAATCCAGGATACCCTACATGCAATGGATCCTGGAACAATAATGAACTGTTATAACTATTCATGCTCAGCGTACTGTTGTATGCATGTGATATGGTAAAGCTGGTGAATATTTTTTCAAGCCCTTTAATTCTTGTAAGACCATTATAAGTCAACCGCCAGTTTGGTCTTGGCAGATATCCTTTGAATGGATTGCTCCTTGTCTTCGGATTTGATTGTTCTACTAATGCAATACCATTAGGATCTTTTCCAGTATATGCTGCGAGGAAAGCTGGTAATAAAACATCCTGCGAATATTTTCCATATCCCAAATAATACCCATCAGCACCCTGAACACCAGAGTAGATATTCTTCACACCTAACCGCTGTGAAATGATCTGTCTGTTTGCTTCAAATTTCTTGAATGTTTCTGTTACTTCATTCGGCTTAACTTTTTCAAACAATGTTTGATATGAAATGAAGCTTATGCTGAAGCTACCACCTGCATAAGGACTAAGCCTATTGAAATTACCACTGAAACCAAGAGTATCCTTGAATAATTCAGAATATGTTTTACCAAAACACTTGTCAACATTGATATCTACAGTAAGATCTCGTATCGGAATTAATTGAGCATTAATTGTAAGCTTCTGGTTATAATCTTGCTTATTCAGGAAGTTGAAATTCGGGTCTCCTGTAATAAGCCCTTTTTGAGCTAGCCTGTTCATAAAGCTGGTATCAGGCTGTTGTCCAAAAATAAATCCCATTCCAGGTGCATTCGACTTGAAATTCATACCCAATGCTCTTGTACTATCTGTATAACCATAAACAGTAGTTCCGGCATTCTCTGAATAGTTCATACTGATCCGCTTCATGGCAGTAAACAGTCTTCCAACAAACTTAACGCCACCACCTAAAACCAAAGGCTCAGAACGATCCTTCTTCACTTTCTTTTTCTTTCCTTTCGTAGTATCGGGAGCATTTGTTGTTGGTTTTGCATTAGGGTCAGGAGGAGGAGCATCTTCTTCTAATGCTCTAAGGAACCTAGACTTACTATACAATCTTGTAAAATCCAATTCACCTGTCAGGTTCTTCTGCTGCGTATTAGCCATTGTATTTCCCAGATTACGGGCAATCAATGAAGC
This sequence comes from Chitinophagaceae bacterium, assembly GCA_016721085.1. GTDB lineage: Bacteria > Bacteroidota > Bacteroidia > Chitinophagales > Chitinophagaceae > Endoryza. Next base: position 19,842 of record JADKJI010000063.1, read on the forward strand.
ACCCAACCAATTGAATGTGGCATTATAACTAGCCCGCAATGTTGTCCAATCAAGCAATGGCAATTTACTGGTAGGGAAAGTATATGTTGCATTGGCTGTTTGCTGATACGAAATAGTTCTTCCACCCTTCAACACATTATCCCATACTTTTTTCTTATCGTTTTTATCCAAACGACCAGAATCCTCATCAATCCACGCTTTATTAGTTGCTGAATAATCGATATTGATTGACTTAGTCAGATCCCATCTCAAATTGTAGACCCTGTCGAATGTAAAGTACTTGTCGTAGGTTTCTGGCAATCCACCTTTAGGACCACCCACATTTCTTGGACGGAAGGAACCGAATTGTCTTTGTACATCAGCTCTGAAACCAAGTAGTGATGGTATAGGATTGAAATTGATATCTTTTACTAAAGACAGCCAATTTGATTTAGACTTAACTATTGATTTTGCTGGCTCCCAATACTTAGGAGATGATGTATAGTTATATCCAAGTCCTGCCCTGTGCCGAACAACATCATTGCTTTCAATCAATGAATTATGTTGTTCTTCTTTATAATAAGAGTAACTGACATCAATATTCTCTACGCTCCATAACTGTTGCTTCTTACCACTGGTATTATTCTTTTTTACATTGGTAAAGTTGACCGTCTTGATGGTCTTCATATCAACAGCATCATTCTTAATGGAATCCTTTGCCGAAGATGGTGCCGCTTTTATTTTATCCTTCAAAGCTATATCAAGATCATATGGATCATACTGTGGTGCAGATACAGTTCTTTGCACACTTGCATAAACTGGAATAGACAAACCAGCTTTTTTAGGTAAAAGTTTACCTAGTTCCAAATTGGTAGCAACATCAAACTGAGTATAGTTATCCCTTGAACGCTGATTCACTCTTTGTTCCAATGTTCCGAAGCCAGTACTGTGTGCAGCTCCTGCAACATATAATGTTCCAAGGTCGGCCAATTTAAAGTCTACACGTCCAATAGCAGCCCAGGCTGGCTTCTCATTGATACCATCTAAACGCAACTCGTTTACCCAAACTTCAGTACACAAATCGTCTTTAAACCGGTTCTCAACACCCATGAAGAACACTCTCACTTCTCCAAGATTCGGATTACCGAGAATCGCATACTCTTTACCATCTGCCAATGTCTTCTTAAAGTAATTGAAAACGTTTCCGGAATTATTCCTTTCCACTTTCAATTTTGTGAGCTGATCAAGCGACACCAACATTTCGTTGGCTGATGGCCATATAAGTGTGGCATCAGTCGTTTTCCATGGAGTCACTTTGAGTGGTATCCTTATTTCGTAGAAGTTATTGATGAGGTCATTACCCAAACGCAGTACTGCATACATTTCATCATCCTTAATATCACCATTGAATTTTGTGGATTCGGCATGCCAGTACATCTGCATATTGCTATACTGCCTTAAATCAAGGTTCATGGTCTTAAACACACCCCTTACACCCGTTTTCGGCAAATTACAAATCTGCATACTGAGTGATTGTTCATTCAACAACACGTTCACATTATTATTGCTCAATTGCTGTTGACGAATAACACCAGCAGGTGTTTTATAAGGAATCGGAATACGGCTTCCGTTCTCTTCAATGTTTACTGCAAGCTGATTAAAGCTTGTAACCGTATTTGATGGAATAAGAAGATATTGTCCTGTGGTATCCAACTCATAATTGAAACGACGCCAGGTGTTTCTAACTAACTCAAGTTTTGCAAAACGAAGAATTACTGAATCTTCAAACCCATGCAGGAATATCCTCATAAATCTGATGGATTTGAAATCCGGAATATTACCCACTTTCTTTTCGTATTCTGCAATTGGAACCCTGAACAGATACCATTGTTCCTGAATACCACCATTTGGCGTCACTTTCTGAATATCGGTAATAAAGTTCTTGCCTGTCTGCATCAAAGGATCAGATGAAGGCTTCAATTCTATCTTATACTGGAAATATTCTTCAAGTTCATTTAAAGTGTTATCCCTATTGAATTCTTCCTGATCAGGATATAAAGTAAAGGCATTAACGAATTGCTCACCAGCGGTTGCCACAGGTGAGTTACCCTGAGGGTTGTTAATATCTTTATAACGTCCAAGAATACCTGTCTGAGACTGATCGTATGTAGCATCACGATAATTCTTGAAGTCATCAGAGGATGGGTCATTCAATGCTTTTCTGTATACGGGTGAATTCACTCCGAAGTTAGCAGCAAGCTGTGCCAGGTATTGGTTGAATTTCCTGTTTTCTGCATCATCAGACAAACCATCAAATCCGGCATCTTGCAATGGCCTGTCGGCAGGATCATTACTGAAAGCTTGGGTAACCTGAATAGGATTAGCAGGAACCTTACCCCACCTACCTGTAGAATCTTCTGCAGCTTTAGTGTTAGCACCACTGATACCGTTTTCAAAGAAACGTTTACCATCTCTTAACACGTCCTCAGATATATTTCCAAGATTGAAATATAATTGCCCTCCTGTACTTGTAGTATTCTTTACAAATGGATCCAATACCCAGAACTCAATGAATTCAACGTTTCCGGTTTCAAAATCCACCTGATCAATACCCCTCATTATACCTCCCCATCGTGTTTTGGGTTGTAGCAATTTACCCTGATCATTAATACTGCCTATTCGTGCATCAAAATTATATGGTCCTTTATCTGTAGGGTAATAAGCAAGGTCGAATGTTACCAACTGACCCTGACCAAAATCGGGTGTACGATTAGGGTATAATTGTTTTACGTTAATCGGTCTAACACGTGGGTCAGAAAAATCTTCAAAAGATTTAACAGGATTGTTCGCATTTCTTTTATCCTGCAATACAGGTTCAATATTATACCAGGCTACCTTAGCCCTATTAAATCCATATTCTAATGAATCTCTGAAGGCCGCTTCCGGAAACAATCCATTTCCCTGAGGCACACTGGCTAACCCCCATCCTACTAATGGAAAACGCAAATCGATTGAACTCCTGCTTCCTTCAAAATCATCAATGAAAATCAAACCAGCACTACCCTTTCCAATTTGAGGAGGATGACCAGGCTTTAACATAGCTGCTTCACCATAAGCAGTAATCGTACTTACTTCGTTGGTACTATAGAATGGAAGTTTATCCAGTAAACGGGTTAAGCGTTGTGATTGTGTATTATAATTGAAATCCATTCCGAACATGGTGTTCTTGATAGGATCTTCATTGTAATTCGTTTTTGTAAAAAACGGTCTCTCACCCAATCTTACTACCGTACCGCCAATTGTCAAAGTCTCTTTCGGCTTTGTGATTGCCATATAATCGAGACGAACAGCCATGAAATTCCGTTGCTGAATACCAAAGCCCCCATTATTCTCATATTGCACATTCACTGGTACTCCAGAACTTAGTATGGCCTGGTTTAATACTCTTACGGTTCCAAGGTTATAGTCGATGGTATAATCTACATTCTCTCTCAGCACTTGACCACCAGCAGTAACAGTTACAGAGCCAGGTGGCACATTGAATGCACCCAGTGATATTTCAGAACTGGACTGACCTTTCGCATAACCACTTATGATATACCGGTCCAGGTTGGCAAATGTTTTAGCGATTTCCTTAATGGTATCATACAAAGGATAATAGACATATTTGTTCTTTATATCCTGCGAACTATTCAGGAAAGCTGCTTTCTCCAAATCTCGACCAAAAGGCTCCAGTAATGGAAATATGACTCGCCCTTGTTGCGAGACAATGGTAAACCCTTCCATATAGTCGAACACCCCATCTGGTAATGGGTCACTTCGGGAGTTTAATCGATCCAGATTTAATAAGGTAATCAGTGGAACACCGGTCTTATCTCCTTCTGGCAAATATCTTTTTTGTCCTAAACTTGGTTGCTCGTAGAGAACGTTCAACTTGAAATCTGTTGGCTGGATATTCGTAACCGGACTACCATCCTTGGTTTTCAGGTAATAAACGTTTTTCATCATCAAATCCCACAAAGGCAGATTAGTTCGCTGAGATGTTGCTTTAAGCAATTTCAGAAACAATACTTTTTGCTGACCCGCCTGATTACCGCCTGCTGTTGTATCTGGTACTACATCCTGTGAAAACTCACCGACTGTAAAAACCTTTCCATTATAAGTATACTGAAAAGCAACAGCCAGCACTTCATCTGGTTGCAAAGGCTGGTTTAAAGAAATATATCCTATCTGGGAGTTGAAATAAAAATCAGCTTGTGATAATTTTCTTGCAAAGGTCTTTTCAAAATCCTGCACAGGTCTTAACCCAAGAGTCGACAATTTGTTAGTTATCTGAGAAGAGTTCCTGCTACTAGGATCATTGATTATGCTTCTATACAGACTATTCGCATCGTTATAAGGAAAAGGTGAATTGGTTTGGGAAATGATGCTGGTATTAAAGGGTTGGTTTTCACCGAGGTCCATCAAACCTACTACATCTCTTGTTTCTGTAGTGGAACCGTTTCTGTTAGTCACCCAAACTTCAATACGTAATATCTGAACTTGTGAATTGACTTTTGGCAGATCCTTCATGGCATTATTATAATTGCTTCTGAAGTATTGAGCTAAGAGGAAGTGGCGGTTCTCTTCGTAATCATTTGCCTTAAATTCGAAAAAGGTGTTGGTAGCACCTCCCTGTAATCCCATCGATTGTCTTTGGGATTGCTGATTGGCCAGTGCTGCTGTAACAAATAATTTACCGAATTGTAATTGTGTTTTTACACCAAACAATTGTTGTGCACCCGGTATCAATGTTCCTTTTGAGGCAAAAGAAATATTACCGGCTTCCAATCTCTTCAGTATCTCATCTTTTCCTCCAGCGTAATCGAGCTTCAACTGATTTTCGAAATTGAAATTAGCGAGGGTATTATAATTGATAGGCAGTTTCAATTTATCGCCGATATTTCCGATAACACTAAGGTTAGCGTTCATATCAAAATCAAACCCTCCATTACGACGGGCTTTTTCGGGTAATGCTGGGTTTTTGATATTCTGTCCCTGATAACCTGCAATGATATTCACATCTCCCTGTGGCCGAATCTCAACTTTAGGAATTCCATCAGGTCCAGCGCCGAATATGCGGTTAAAAAGGTTATTGTAAACATTCATCTTTGGCCTAACCATTTTGCGGTTGAGGCTATTCAGCAAACTTGAACGCTTTTTGAAATAATCCACTTCCGACTTCCTGGCTTGTAAGGCCATGAATTCATCAAAAGTGAGATAGGTAGGCTTCCGGTAATATCGGCTGCCCATTTTTTCGATGATATAATACTGTTTGGTAGTGGGGTCGTAAACGATAGAGTCGGTGATATTCACCGGTGTCTTTAGATCGAATGAACTTCTTCCTGGATTGGTAAATCGGTCACCATAGCGGTCGTGAATCGGAAACCGAAGCGTATCACCCCCTTTAGGGTCGGTAGTGTCACGCGCAGGACCTGCGGCCGATGCCGGTGTGAAGAAAAGGGTCATCCACACAGCAGTTAGCACAGCTCCCCTGTAAATAATTTGGTTGTATCTGAGAGACAAACTTTTCCCAAGAATTAATTAGGTAGAAACGTCCGATAGGCTTAGATGGTTTTTAAAGCTTTTTTTATGATGTCCTCGATTTGGCTGAGAGCCGGTTCTGCTTTCATGACCCGTTGGATCGCTTGCTCGCCGGTAGCACGGCCAATGCCCAAGGCTATCAAGGCATTTAACGCCTCCTGTTCCAACGTATTGTTTATCAACGGGGAAATATTTAAATTATTAAGTGTTTTCGCCAATTTATCACGTAGTTCTAATATGATACGCTCGGCCGATTTCCGACCAATTCCCTTTATACTTTCCAATTGAGGGGCATTGCCCTGAACTATGGCCCTAATCAATTCATCGGGCCGAAGTGATGACAACATCATCCTTGCTGTTGATGCACCAACCCCAGAAACACTCAGGAGCTGAATAAAGAGTTCCTTCTCTTGTACGTCAAAAAAGCCGAAAAGGGTTTGGCTGTCCTCTTTTACTTGTAAATAAGTGTGTAACAACCCTTTATCCATATTCTGAATGCTGGAATAGGTATGCAGACTGATATGCAGTTCATATCCAACCCCATTTACGTCTACTATTACCTGAGCAGGCGTCTTTGCTACAAAATTCCCTCTTACAAATGCGATCATAAGTATGCAAAATAACTACTTTCAGCGTAGAAAAAACATTTGAACCATTGAAAATCCAAGGGTTATAAACCATATGCCCTTCCTGCTCATTTTCAAATTTTCATCCCGACGCGTCGGGACCCAAATTTTCAAATTAATTTTGCGGCAACAACTCAAATAAAGAACCTACGAATGACTCAAAAAATTACGGCAGCTATTACAGCTGTAGGAGGCTATGTTCCAGAAGACAAATTGACGAATGCGGATCTCGAAAAAATGGTCGACACCAACGATGAATGGATACGTACCAGAACCGGAATTGAAGAAAGAAGAATCCTCAAGACGCCTGGATTGGCTACTTCCGACATGGTAGTTCCTGCTGTAACTGAGTTATTACACAAAAGAGGTATCGACGCCACCGAAATTGATTGCCTGATTGTAGCTACGGTTACTCCAGATATGATGTTCCCTTCCACCGCTAACCTGGCCTGTCATAAACTTGGCGCCAAAAACGCATGGGGATTCGATTTACTGGCTGCTTGCTCCGGCTTCCTTTTCGCACTAACAACTGGCGCTTCCCTCATCGAAAGTGGACGTTTCAAAAAAGTGGTTGTGGTTGGTGCCGATAAAATGAGCTCTATCATTGACTATAGCGACAGGAATACCTGCGTGCTTTTTGGAGATGGTGCCGGTGCAGTTTTACTGGAACCAAATCATGAAGGATTCGGTGTATTGGATAGCATTTTAAAAACTGATGGTGCTGGTGGACAGTTCCTGAATATGAAAGCTGGTGGCTCACTTCGTCCGGCCTCTGCAGAAACTGTAGCCAATAAGGAACACTTCGCCTTTCAGGAAGGTCAGTCTGTATTCAAGTTTGCAGTAAAAGGAATGGCTGATGTTGCCGCCGAACTGATGGAAAGAAATAATCTAACTGGCGACGATATCGCCTGGCTGGTTCCTCATCAGGCAAATAAAAGAATCATAGATGCCACAGCTAACAGAATGGGATTGAGCCCTGAAAAAGTGATGCTCAATATCCAGCGTTATGGTAATACAACAGCTGCCACTATTCCATTATGTTTATGGGAATGGAAAAAGCAATTGAACAAAGGAGATAAGATTGTACTTGCAGCTTTTGGTGGTGGGTTTACCTGGGGAGCGACGTTGATAAGGTGGAGCTGTTAGATTTGAATTTGAATCGATGAAAATTTGAAATGCCTGCGAAATGAAACAGCCAATACAGTTATACGTTGTAAGTTACGTAGTAAGTTCTATGTAATAAGTTAGGGTCTTACACTTTGAGAACCCTTAAACCTATAAACTCTTAAACCTTAAACTTTAAAGCCAAAAGTTTCAGAGGGCCAACTATTACTCAGCCCTTTGGAACTTCTTAAACCAATTGAACATCTGGAACAAACCCTTAAACCTTTAAACCCTTAAACTTTTAAACTCCTCGAACCTCTCGAACTTTCAATACCCCAATAACCAAAATCTGTCTGCGGTATTTTGGTAACCCCTAACTGTCGAAGCATATTCACTAACTGACCACGATGATATGTGCCATGGTTAAAAACATGTGCAATCATCTGAAAAACCGGTTGCTTGAAATGCTCCCTTTTTGAATTATAATACATGAATACATGTTCCAAAGCTGCTGGCGTTGCTGCCAAAACCCATGTTTCCCAAACCTTGTTTTGTTGTAATAATAATTGCCCAAGCTCCTTAGTAGTTCCGTGAAAAGAAACACTTGGCGCTATTGTGCTTTCCTGCAATTTCATCCTTTGCCACCAAATAGACTCTGCATCAAGCATATGTAACAATGTATGATGAATACTATTGAAACTGCTTGACATTTCCTTTACCTGTTGCTCTTCCGGTAGGGAGTTGATTAACTCCAACAACCTATGATTTGCCCAATAATTGTAAGCCGCCAATTGTTGCAACAGTTCTTTCATTCTTAAAGCTGGATGGGTGTTTTTTAGTAATATGTCTGTCCCCTGCAATTTAAAACTACTCCCACATAAAACTCCAATTGAAATCATATACTTTTGAACATGATTCTTCACAGCACAATTCAATGACGATGGACAAAAACTTCCCAGTTACAGGATTCTCAAGTCTGGCTATACACGCAGGCCACGAACAAGACCCCAACTATGCCCACCTTACACCCATTTATGCCTCCTCAACATATGTATTTGATGATGCAGAGCAAGGCATGCGCCGTTTCAGCGGACAAGAAGAAGGGTATATCTATAGTCGTTGGGGAAATCCAACAATGGCAGAAGCTGAAAACAAAATCGCTGCCATGGAAACATTTGGATTAGACTTTGAAGTAAAAGGGATTCTGCATTCTTCTGGAATGGCAGCTATATCAACTCTTTTATTGGCTACTCTAAAATCGGGCGATAAAATACTTTCTCATTTCTCATTATACGGTGGTACACAGGAAATACTGAATCGAATATTGCCATCTTTAGGAATAGAACCAATAATTGTTGATCTGAGGGATCTTTCTTTGGCGGAAGAGACACTGAAAGCAAATCCTGGTATCAGGATGATTTACCTTGAAACACCAGCTAATCCAACCATACAATGTGTAGACATAGAAGAGCTCACATTATTAGGGAAAAAATATGGTGCACTGGTGGCTTGCGACAACACCTTCGCTACTCCTTATCTTCAACAACCATTCAGGTTTGGTGTTGACTTCGTTGTTCATTCAACTACAAAATTTCTGAATGGACATGGAACAATTATCGGAGGCATCTTTTTGGGAAAAGATATTGAATTTATGAAAACACAGGCCACCAAAATTCATCGTTTGCTTGGCGGCAATAGCAATTCATTCGATGCCTTCCTTTTGGTGAATGGCATGAAAACATTAGAAGTAAGAATGGATCGCCATTGCCATAACGCGATGGAAGTTGCAGGGTTTCTGGATGGTCATGAGGCAGTTGCCAAAGTGAATTATAACGGTTTGGCTTCTCATCCCGATTACTTCACCGCTTCAAAGCAAATGCGTCACCCGGGTGCTATGATGAGTATTGAATTGAAAGGAGGACTGAAATCAGGTATAACAATGATGAATAAACTTAAGTTATGTACCCGAACTGTATCTCTTGGCACATGCGATACGTTACTATGCCATCCTGCATCTATGACGCATGCAGGAGTGCCAAAAGAACAAAGGGAAAAATATGGTATTACCGATGGACTTATACGTATGAGCATTGGAATGGAAAATATTCAGGACATTCTTTCTGACCTGGATCAGGCATTAAAACAATAAACTTTAATTCTATAATTGATATGAAAAAACTCCTAATTCTTCTTTGTGCATTCATTGCCATTTCTGCAACCGCACAAAAACCAACTGACAAAAGACTTCAAGGATTAGACACTTTTGTAAATAAGGTATTAAAAGACTGGCATGCTGCCGGTGTAAGTATTGCAGTTGTTGAAAAAAACAAAGTAGTTTATGTTGGTGGCTTCGGATATCGTGATGTTGAAAAGAAATTGCCAGTAGACGAAAACACTTTGTTTGCCATAGGCTCCTGCACCAAAGCCTTCACCTCTTCAATGATTGGAATGATGATGAAAGATGGCCTTGTTGATATTGACAAACCAGTAAGAAACTATCTTCCTGATTTGAAATTTTACAACGAGTTCCTGAACGATCATGTTACATTAAGAGACATGATGAGCCATAGAACAGGATTACCAAGGCATGATTTCTCTTGGTATGGTTCAACCGCCACTCGCCTGGAATTATTGAAAAGAATTGAGTTTCAAGAACCCTCTGCTCAATTAAGGGAAAAATGGCAGTACAATAATTTCATGTTCATGGCACAAGGGGTATTGATAGAAAAACTTACCGGTAAAAGCTGGGAGAATAACCTCAGAGAAAAAATCCTTACTCCTTTAGGAATGAACAATACTGTAATGTCTGTCGTTGATATGGAAAAGTCTAGCAACAGATCCACAGCCTACGATGTAAGGAATGATACTATCCACGCTATTCCCTTTCGCAATATTGATGCCATTGGACCTGCAGGCTCAATCAACAGTTCATCAAAGGATATGGCCAATTGGTTACTCACCTGGATCAATGGTGGAAAATTCAATGGAAAAGAAATCATCCCGGCCAATTATCTCTATCAGGCTATGACACCTCAAATGGTAACTGGTGCTGGCTTACCTGCCGGAGAAAATAAAGATGTCTTTTCGGCACTTATGGATTTGCCTGGGGAATGAGCAGCTACCGTGGTCACTACAGAGTGGAACATGGCGGAGGCATCGATGGCTTTATTACTTCAACCGGTTTTTTCCCTGCAGATAGCATCGGCATTTTTGTTGTATCGAGCCAGTCGGGTCCAACAACCGCCATTCGGAATTTTATTGCAGACCGTATGCTCGGTTTGTCTTATCGCAATTGGAGCAAACAACAACTGGATGCCATTGCGAAAGAGAAATTGGCGGCTACCACAGTTCATAATAATCCCGATAGCTCAAATCGTAAACCGAATACAAAACCCTCTCATGATATAAAAGACTATGCTGGTATATTCGAGAACCCAGGATATGGACAGGCAAAACTTTTCATTGAGCATGACACTCTTTGGCTAGATTACAATGAAGCTGGGCAAAGAACAAAATCCTATCTACAACATTACCATTATGATGTTTTCCGTATTCGTTCTACTGAAGAAGTAGAGGAAGCAACAGAATCTCAGAAAATAAAATTCAATATTGATAATAAAGGAGACATCATCAGTTTTGAAACAGCCATGGAAGCTGGGGTAAAGGATATCGTATTCAGCAAACTCCCTCCTTCAATAAAAGTTACAAAAGAAAGCCTCGAAAAATATGTTGGCGAATATCAGCTGCCCGGTGCTATTGCTAAAGTATATATCAGAGGCGAAAACACTTTGATGGTATTGGTTCCAGGTCAACCCGACTATGAACTGGTTCCAACCAAACTCCATGAATTTGATTTTAAAATTCTGAAAGGATTTAGTGTTAAGTTCGATGTGAACGATAAAAATGAATCAACCCAGTTAAGCTTCATTCAACCAAACGGAACATTTAAAGCAAAAAGAAAACTGTAAAACCCTCATTCATGAAACGACTGCTTTCAGCAACACTCTGCCTATCTCTTTTTGCTTCATGCAAACAGGATATAAGTTATGATACCATAATTCGGAACGGAATGGTCTATGATGGAAATGGTGGCATACCTTTTAAAGCAGATATTGCTATAGCAAACGATACTGTTGCTTTTATTGGTGACCTTTCAAATGCTACTGCAAAGAATGAAATAAACGCAGAAGGCAAAGCCGTAGCACCAGGCTTCATCAATATGCTAAGTTGGGCAACAGAATCACTCATTGAAGATGGCAGAAGCCAAAGCGACCTAAGACAAGGTGTAACATTGGAAGTATTTGGTGAGGGGGAAAGCATGGGGCCACTAAACAGCAGACTAAAAGAAAGAAACCAGTCAGGTCAGGGTGATATCAAATACAAGATTGAATGGAATACGTTGGGTGAATACCTTGAGTTCCTGGAGAAAAAAGGAATAAGCACCAATGTAGCTTCGTTTGTTGGAGCAACCAGTATCCGAGATTATGTAATAGGTGAAGACAACAGAGATCCAGCTCCTGCTGAATTAGACAGCATGAAGCCCTTGTAAGACAAGCAATGGAAGAAGGGGCTATGGGTGTTGGTTCATCATTGATTTACCCTCCGGCCTTCTTTGCAAAAACAGATGAACTGATAGCCTTGTGTAAAGAAGCATCAAAATATGGTGGTTCCTACATTAGTCATATGCGCAGCGAAGGCAATAAACTTAATGAAGCAGTTGAAGAATTGATAACAATTGCAAGAGAAGCAAACGTACATGCAGAAATTTATCATCTGAAAGCAGCGGGCAAAAATAATTGGGCCAAAATGGATAGTGTGATAAGACGCATTGAAAGGGCGCGTTCGGAAGGGCTGGATATTTCAGCTAATATGTACACCTATCTTGCTGGAGCTACAGGTCTAACTTCAGCTTTCCCTCCATCACTACAAGACGGAGGATTTGGCAAACTTCGCGAACGTTTGATGGATCCTGCTATCAGACAAAAGATGGCAGTTGCAATGAATACAGATGCCAGAGATTGGGAAAACCTTTATTATGGTGCAGGCGGGGCAGCAAATGTTTTATTACTTGGATTCAAACAAGATTCCCTCAAGAAATATACTGGCAAAACACTTGAAGAAGTGGCAAAAATAAGAGGTACTTCTCCTGAGATTACAGCAATGGACCTAATAGTACAGGATAGCACCCGTATAGGAGTCGCCTATTTTCTAATGAACGAAGACAATGTAAAAAAGCAAATAGCCCTGCCATGGGTTAGCTTTGGAAGCGATGAGGGGTCATACACCAATGAAGGCGTATTCTTAAAAGCGAATGCTCACCCCCGCGCCTATGGCAATTTTACCCGTGTAATTGGGAAATACTGCCGAGATGAAAAGTACTTTCATTACAATCAGCTATCCATAAATTAGCAAAACTGCCAGCAAAAAATCTTAAATTAGTTAATAGAGGTGAGCTGAAAAATGGATATTTTGCCGATATAGTTGTATTTGACCCTGCATTAGTGAGCGACCCTTCAACATTCGAAAAACCGCACCAATATGCCAAGGGAATGGAGCAGGTTTTTGTGAATGGCATCCAAGTGTTGAAAGATGGCAACCCTACAGGAGCTTCAGCCGGTAGAGTAGTTAGAGGACCTGGTTATAAAAAGAAAAACTGATTGTAGGATTATAAATAACGACAATGGGAATTACTGTAAGAAGAGCGCTAAAGCAAGATTGCCCGCGCTTATTGGAATTGATCCAGGAGTTGGCAGATTATGAAAAAGCTCCTGAAGAGGTAACTGTAACCTTACAGCATTTTGAAGAAAGTGGTTTTGGTGAGAAGCCTGTTTGGTGGGCATTTGTGGCAGAAGAAAATGGGATTACCCTTGGGTTCGCTTTGTATTATATCCGCTATAGTACCTGGAAAGGCCAAAGGATGTATCTGGAAGATATTCTGGTAACTAATTCAGCCCGAGGTAAAGGCATAGGTTCTCTTTTGATGGATCGTCTTATTGTAGAAGCAAAAGAAAAGGGATTTAGTGGTATGATGTGGCAGGTTCTCAATTGGAATGAGCCTGCCATCAATTTTTACAAAAAATACAATGTTACTTTTGATGAAGAGTGGACAAATTGCATTATTTCATTTTAACCCCACAAGCCGGAAATACCCATTTCCCTTTGCTTCAAAAATTAGGCAAATCCGCTCCTTTTATTATTAGGAAATAAAGTATCTTCAAAACGAGTAAATCGCAACTGCACCATGCCGAGCCCCTGAATTATCGGCGTTAACCAAAACTGTATTAAAACCTTTCCTTTATGCAAAAGAAATTGTTGCCTATTGCACTAATAGTAGTGGGTCTACTAGCAATATTTTACAAACCATTGCTGAACATGGTATCATCCGCAAAACTGGAATTGAAAATTCAGCAACCTCCTGTAATAATGCCATCAATTTATAAAGTGTATGCGAATGAGAATGCACTTGATGGCAAGTATAGTCTGTTTAAGATGCTGGTAACGAATACAAGTAGCAATACAGCTAAAAACGTACAGGTATCTTATCAGATTTCAAATACTCTAGACTGGAAAGTAGCTACAACTTTCCCTGCCATCCTTCCAGGCCAATCTGTTGTAGTAAATTGTTATCCCTCTTTACCTGAAAAATTAGTTGAAAAAACCACATCGTCCAAAGAACAGGTTTCTATTAAAGTAACTGGAACCAATCTGAAAACTATCGAAGAGAATTTTCCTATAGAAGTGAAGGGACGTAATGACTTCATGTACAGCTTTCTTCCCTCAGAAGAAATAAGGAATCCTGGAGAATATTTCGACAATATGCCCCTATTGAGTTGCTTGGTGACCCCACAAGACCCCATCCTGAAATATTTCACTCAGAAAATACAAGAGAAAGTTCTAAAAGGAGAAACAGCATCTGTCACAAATAAAGATGAGGAAGGGGTTCGGTTTATGATGGGAATATATAATGCCACCCTGCTAAGCCACATGGTGTATAGTGGCACATCTGGAATCCCTCAAAAAATAGATGACATCAGTTCCATCACACAAAGTATACGCCTACCCAGAGAAGTTATAACAGGCAAAACAGGCCTTTGCATTGAATTATCCCTCCTTTATGCAAGCGTTATGGCTTGCGCAGGAATGGAACCTGTTGTGTATCTCATACCAGGACATGCTTATCCTGGCTTTAAGATGAATGGACATTATTATGCAATTGAATCTACTGCAATAGGCGGAGAAGGAATTGGAGGAAGATCGTCTGCAGAAAAAGCTTTAAAAGCCGGGATGGATAATCTGAAAGAATTCTTTCAGAAAGCATCTACAGGAGACGACCGATATATGATTGTTGATATCCGCGAATCTATTAAGAAAGGTGCTGAAGCAATGGAGCTGAAAGATGATTCCTATTTGCGCCAGAAAATAGATGAAATAGCTCAAAGTTTTGATGATGGATATGTTCCTAAAAGGGATACATATGCGGACAATAACCCAGATCCAAGAAATGGCGGCGGTGGAAATGGCGGTGGAAATACAGGAGGAAAATCTACTTCTTCCTATAACCACTTTGAAGGAATTGTAGACTTTTCTTACCCTGGCAGCTGGAATATGATTCCTCGCAACAGTGCATTTATGCCTCAGCAGAAATATGTGTTCGGAAGCCGCAATAACGAAATTTTTGTTTCTGTATATCAATTCAATGGCTATGGCAGCCCCGATCAGGCAATGTATGCCATACAACAATTCGTTTATAATAATAGTGGTGGCGGTGTTCAATATCAACAAGCTGGTACTACAAACTCTGGTTATACCATTTATAATGGCCAAACCTTATATCAAAGTAGTGGCCTTAACTGGATGGCAGCATTCAAACCAACGGGGAACGGTGTTGTAGGAATTGCAGTTGGAGCCAATATGGCAACAGGTAGCAAATATCAGAACACTGTAATGAACATTATCAACTCTCTCAAATAAGTGAAAATGAAAAAACATCTGATAAAACTTATCGCGCTTTTTCTCTTAATTAATACAACCTACACTTCAAATGCACAAGAAGTGGTGCAAGGCCTCAAACAGGTTTTTGATATTACTCCAGATAATATCGGAAATGCTATGGTAGAAGTTTCCATGAAACTTAATGCACAACAATGGGATATGTTTAAAAGAAATACAGGCAACAACACCAATATATTCAAACGGAATATGGAAAAAGCATTGCCTAAGTATTATCTCACAGACTTCAATTATTCCGAAGACCAAATGGACCGTAGTTATAAGATAAAATTCAAGGTATTAGGTCTATGCTATCTTAACAAAGATGGTTTATGGGAATCAAAACTGGAAGTTAAGAATCCAGATGTAACCAAGCTGTCTGATAAGGAATTTGTGTTAACTCAGGATGTATTAATGAATGGAACACTTTTTCAGCAAACACAAAAAGTTCATCTGCCTGATGGAGCTAAGGATGCAAGAATAGACAAGGATAGTTTTGGCAAGGCTGTTTTACACTATTCAACAAGTACAGGATCATTCTTCTCAGTAATTTCAATAATAGGAATGCTCCTTACACTTGGTGGCGGCTTCCTTCTTTTTAAAAGTAGCCGCACACCATCAAAGTAAGAATTAAAAATGTCTTAATTGAAATTTTGAAAATGGGAATAGGAAATAGCAGATTTTAACTTACGCCATCTACCTGCTTGGTCTTATCTATTTTAAGCACCAGGCCTTGTAAAACTTTCCCAGGACCTACTTCAGTGAATCTGGAGGCCCCATCGGTTATCATGGCGCTTACACTTTGTGTCCAACGCACTGCTCCTGTGAGCTGGTCTATAAGATTTTGTTTTATCTCTTCTCTGTCATGAACAGCTCGGGCAACCACGTTTTGATAAACATGCGCGGTGGGTTGATGGAAATTGGTCTTTTCAATAGCTGTTTTCAATTCCTCCCTTGCAGGAGCCATCAAAGGCGAATGAAATGCGCCTCCTACTGGCAATACAAGGGCTCTTTTAGCCCCTGCCGCCTTCATGCGTTCACAGGCTATTTCAATGCCCTTAACAGAGCCGCTGATAACTAATTGACCCGGGCAGTTATAATTCGCAGGCACAACCACTTCTCCTGTTTCTTGTGCCACTAAAGCACATACCTCTTCTACTTTCTCATCAGCAAGAGCTAAAACCGCAGCCATAGTTGAAGGCTGCATTTCACAAGCCTTTTGCATTGCCCTGGCACGAATGGAAACTAACTCAAGGGCATCTTCAAAACTCAATGTTCCATTAGCTACAAGTGCTGAAAATTCTCCCAGTGAATGCCCTGCAACCATATCCGGTCTGGCATTCTCAATACTCTTATATGCCATTACTGAATGAAGGAAAACGGCTGGTTGGGTTACATTGGTCTGCTTCAGATCTTCCTCTGTACCATTGAACATTATATCTGAAATCCTGAATCCTAATATCTCATTTGCCTGCTCAAATAATTTTTTTGCAAAGGCACTATTCTCGTATTGCTCTTTACCCATTCCTGGGAACTGGGACCCTTGTCCTGGAAACACAAATGCATGCTTCATAATTAAAACTGCTGTTTAGAATAGACAAAAATGCCACAAAGACTTTAACTGACAAAATCTTTGTGGCATATGCCATTTAGCTATGAAAGTTGTCAATGCAACCTTGAACCAATCAGCTTGAGGAACTCACTACGAGTCGAGTTTTTCTGGAATTCTCCATAAAAGGCAGAAGTTGTTGTCACTGAATTCTGTTTTTGCACTCCCCGCATCATCATCATACACAAATGAGAGGCTTCGATTACTACAGCAACTCCAACAGGATTCAAAGTGTCTTTTATAGCATCGAGTATCTGTGTAGTCAACCTCTCCTGTACCTGCAATCGACGGGAATAAACATCCACTACCCTTGCAATCTTACTTAATCCGGTAATAAATCCATTGGGGATATAGGCAATATGCGCCTTCCCGAAGAAAGGAAGCATATGGTGTTCGCACATACTATACAATTCAATATCTTTTACAATCACCATCTCACTAACTTCTTCGTGGAATTTAGCCGATTCAAGAATTGCTTTTGCATCCAACTGATATCCTTGTGTAAGATATTGCATGGCTTTTGCCATCCTTTCCGGCGTCTTTAAAAGACCTTCCCTTCCCGAATCTTCACCCAACAAATCAAGAGCCTGTTTATAATTTGATATGAGTCCATTCGTAACGTCCTCATCATATTGTTCAATTTTCTTGTATGCCATATAATAAAGTATGTGATAATTAATCAGAAACAACCAATAAAATCAACAAGGGTATTCTACATAATTACGTTCCGTTTCATACAATCGGATTTGCAAATCGTAGTTTTCTTCAATTTTTTTCCTGAGTATATCATAGATAAAAACACAGATATTCTCAGCAGTTGGATTTACCGTTTTGAAATAAGCAATATCCAGATTGAGGTTCTTGTGATCTAAAATATCAAGTACATATTCATTTATCAAATCACTCAAAACCTTTAAGTCCATAACATATCCTGTTTCAGGATCAATAGTACCAGTCACCTTTACTTCCAGATCATAATTATGACCATGATAATTGTGATTATTGCATTTGCCAAAAACAGCAGTATTTTTCTCATCCGACCAAGATGGATTATACAACCTGTGTGCAGCATTGAAATGCTCCCTACGGTATACAGATACTCTGTTACTCATATTCAAATCTTTAATTGTATACAATCGAAGCCTACCCAAATCACCAGACTTGCATCCACTGAAAAAAGAGGCATTTGGAATTCCTGAACCAATACTTAATTATGAGACCGGAAGTGTGCCGGACATATAATGAAGCGATTGCGGACAACAAACAAAATAACAGTACATACGGCATTTTGTTTATTTCAGTCTAAAAATACTGCTTTTTAATGACTGGCATGCGTTTAAAGCCCAGTTTGAAACCCAAATGGGATAGAATACGGATATTTGCAGTATGTATATTGTAATTGCAGCAGCAACCAGCCTTGAGGTCCAGCCATTCGTGGACAGGCTGGCAAAAGGAGAAATTCCACTAAAAAACCACAAAGTGGAAATTCTGATTACCGGTGTTGGTATATTGGCAAGCACCTTTGCTATTACCGCCTCTTGCCTCAAAAAGCCAGATATTATTATACAGGCCGGAATAGCCGGAACCTTTAATCCAACATTCCCTCCAGGAACAATAACCCTTGTAAAAGAAGATGCTAGCGGAGATTGTGGTGTTACTGAAAATGGAGTCTTTAAAGATATTTTTGATTTGCAATTCTCCGACCCCGACAAATCTCCTTTTACAAAAAAGAAAATGGTGAACCCCAATATTGATAAATGGCAGCATCTGGGCATTCCATTAGCAACAGGATTAACTGTGAACCAGATAAGTACTGATTCAAACAGAATTCAACAACTTAAAGAAAAATACAATTGTGATATCGAATCCATGGAAGGTGCTTCACTTCACTACGCTTGTCTGAATTCAGGAATAGACTTTTTACAAGTTCGTGCCATTTCAAATAATATTGGAATAAGAGACAAAAAAGAATGGAAAATAAAAGAAGCCATTTCCATTCTAAACGACACCCTTTTCCAAATAATACAAACCCTGCCATGAAACTGACCCTTGGATTTTCCCCCTGCCCCAACGACACCTATATTTTTGATGCCCTGGTAAATAAAAAAATTGATACCGAGGGGCTTGACTTCGATGTTGTACTTGAAGATGTAGAGACTTTAAATCGCTGGGCCCTGGAAGGAAAACTAGACATAACAAAACTGAGCTTCCCTGCTTTTTTTCAATCATTGGAAAAATACATACTCCTAAATTCTGGTAGTGCATTAGGTAAAGGAGTTGGGCCAATGCTAATATCAAAAGAGCTTATCAATAATGAACAGGAAATTATAAATAGCAAAACAATTGCCATACCTGGTGAAAACACAACAGCGCACTTATTGTTTTCACTAGCCTACCCATCTGCCACGAATAAACAATTCACTCTATTCTCCAAAATTGAGGATGCTGTTATTAATGGAGAAGTTGATTGTGGCGTAATTATTCATGAGAACAGGTTCACCTATCAATCAAAAGGATTAAAAAAAATCATTGACCTTGGTGAATATTGGGAAACACAACAAAAAGTCCCCATTCCCTTAGGAGGCATAGCAATAAAAAGAAACCTGCCACATGCAATCATAAAGAAAGTAAACAGGCTTATTAAAAGCAGTCTTGAATTTGCTAATAAGAATTATCCAAACATACCTCCTTATGTTAAACAACACTCTCAGGAAATGAGCGAGGATGTAATGCGACAGCATATACAACTATATGTTAATGACTATTCCATTGACCTTGGTAAAGATGGCAAAGAGGCAATAAATGTACTATTCAATACTTTTAAGAAAATCAGGAATATAAATAGAGAGGAAAATAGTACAGCCCTTTTCATCGATTGAGAACAGCACTTTGTACATCTATTTTTTTAGTGCTTTTGCATATACCTTCAAACATCTTTTCCTGGCAACATCATGTTCCACGATAGGTTTTGGGTAATCGAAGCTGTCTAGTTCAGGAACCCAATGCCTAATATATTTTAAGTCGGGGTCGAATTTCTGCGTTTGCAAATACGGATTGAATATCCTGAAATAAGGAGCTGCATCGCAGCCACATCCTGCCGCCCATTGCCAGCCACCATTATTTGCAGCCAAATCAAAATCAAGTAATTTCTCTGCGAAATAAGCTTCGCCCCATCTCCAGTCTATAAGCAAATGTTTTGTAAGAAAAGAAGCCACAATCATCCTTACCCTATTATGCATATATCCGGTCGCATTCAATTCTCGCATTCCTGCATCAACAATCGGATAACCCGTTTTCCCCTGACACCATTTTTCGAAACCCTTTTCATCTATCCGCCATTCTATAGCTTCATATTCCGGCTTGAAACATTTCCCCTTCCCTACATGTGGAAAATGCCAGAGTATCATATGGTAGAATTCTCTCCATATTAATTCATTGAGATAGGTTTCATTTAAAGGAGATGTTTTCCTTGCCAGCTCCCTGATAGAAATTGTACCAAATCGAAGATGGATTCCAAAATGGGATGTGCCTTCAATAGCAGGGAAATCCCTGTTTTCTTTATACCTGCTGATCACTTCCTTTTTAAGAACAGTTGCAGGAAACAATAAACCAGATTTTTTAAACCCGATTTTGTCAAGAGTGGGTATAACCACTGGCGACTGCTTAAAAAAAGAAGAGAAATGCTTTTCAGTTTGATAAGAACGATAATCTGAGTCCTTTAAAGTAAGCTTCCACTTTTTTGAATAGGGAGTAAATACAGTATATGGCTTGCCATCATCCTTTACTACTTCACTCTTCTCAAGAATAACCTGATCTTTATATGTTTCAAATCCGATTCCTGCTGAGGCTAAAAATTCTGAAATAGCTCTATCCCTTTCTAGAGCATAAGGCTCATAGTCGTGATTGGTTACAACTTTTGCAATTGTATATCGGGACTTTAATTTTTTATATACTTCAATCGGACTTCCATAAAACACTTCAAGGCTTGAACCAAGTTCTACCAATTGTTCCTGGATTTCTGATAATGTCTTATGAATAAACTCAACTCTCCCATCAGCCTTATTCTCTAATTTATCAAGAATATTTTTATCAAAGATAAAAATAGGCAGAACAGGGTTTCCTGAAGTCAATGCATGGAAAAGTCCTGCATTATCTTTCAATCTAAGATCACGGCGAAACCAAAAAATAGTGAGGGGATTCATAAACAAAATATCACAGTTCTAAAGCCTGAATAACACTATAATGAATAAATTGTTTTTATCATCTCATTGTAAAGCGGAATTATTTTAGAAGGGGCATATTGGCCGTCACCAAATTGTTTCACCCATTTAATACCGCTGATGGCATTAGTGATAAATATACCTGTAGCTTTCTCCAGTTCCTCTATTGCCAAATTCCTTTCAACTATAGGTTTGTCCATTTGAATATGCCTTTCGATAAGGTATCGCCTCATTACGCCCGCAACAGCCCCTTCCGATAAAGGAGGTGTATAAATAGCATCACCTTCCATCCAAAAAATATTCGCCAGCGTAGTTTCACAAATTCGGCCAAATTGGTTCAATATGATGGCATCATTCCAGTGGTTAGCTTTTGCATAGAATGCTCCCAATGTATAGGGAAGAAAGTTATTTGATTTCAGGTTTGAAAAACGGTCGGTCGATTTTCTGGCATCTGGATATACCCCAATTACTAATCCGTTTTCATTTAATCGGTCGTACTGTTCTCCCAATGGAATAGCCTCGATAATGATATTGGGTTTATTATTTTCCGGATCATATAAACCGCCATTGCCTCTGATAGCATTCACCCTTATTCTGGCATTATTCAATACCTTATTTTTCTGAGCCAACTTTTGGATATCTTCTTTCAAGGATGATGGCGTAAGATGAACTCCTTTTCAAAACCCAGCTCTGCCAACCCCTTAAAAAGTCGCTCCATATGATAAGCGAAAAGCGGCATTTCACCCTTTCGCATTCGTATAGTTTCAAACAATCCATCACCATAGCGTATGGCCCGGCTCTCTGCTCCCACCAATGGGGTATCGGCAGAAAGTATTTTCCCATTATAACTTATCCATCGCTCCATAGTAGCAAGTTCCGTTAAAGGCATGGAATAAAAAAACCCCGGCGGAAACCGGGGTTTGACTTATAAACTATGATTATTACTGTGGCTGATCGATTATACCATTCTTAACAGCATACATCACCAATCCGGCCATACTCTTGGCGCCAGTCTTGGTTTTTAATTTATCTCTGATTGCTTCCACAGTACGCGGACTGATCTCTACAATATCTGCTATTTCCTTTGTAGTCTTTTCTTCACACATCAGTCGGAGCACCCGCATTTCCTTATCACTAAGGTTTACATCCTGGGCACCTAAAACATCTGTACGTTTTGTGCGAATACCCGTCAGCAATGCCTTATTAGTAAGTTCATTGAAGAAGAATTCCTGTTCATAACAGGTCTTTATTGCCTGATAAATAGTTTCTGAATCAGAGTTCTTTGTGAGATAGGAATTAGCCCCGATTTCCATCAGCTTGCTGATCATCGAATGATCATTATGCATTGAGAGGATGATAACTTTTGCATCGGGTCGTAGCTTCCTGATTTCAGGAAGTGTTTGAATGCCATCCATAATTGGCATTTGTATATCAAGAAGAATCACATCCGGCTCAATGTGTTTCAGGAGATTGAGTAACTGCATTCCATTATCTGCTTCTGCAATTAGTTCTACATCCTTTTTAACAGATAATGCCGTTTTTACACCAGCCCGGAAAAGGGCATGGTCATCTGCGATTGCTACTTTAATAGGCCTTTCGTTTTCGGGTCTTTTCATACGGTTTGTATTTTCTACTGGTCGTGTTTATTGGACTTGCTACTATCCAGCGTTAAAAATGAGAAATATTCGTGATAAATACCATAGGACATCTACGAAATTATACTATTTCGGAATATACTGTTTACTTAACTTGAAAAAGGGCTTTTACGATACCGGTCGCGGGGTTTTTCTATCTGTTTACTGCCATTTTTACGAAAAACAGGGGAAAAACCGAACCCTGATAATAGAGCAGAACTGCTCTTGTCTGCCATCCAGAAGGGTCATAATTTTGTGTCAGAAGTTGATTGATAGGGATAGCAAACCTATACCATCCAATGTCCAATAATCGTCCAAAGAAATTCTGATATTCTAGAAAAACCAGCAAAATCCAATATCAGTCAACTTTCTTCTTTTTTTATCCAAGTATCCTTAGAAAGCATCCAATACTCCTGTCTCCGTTTTACAATCGAGTCCTGTGAAAACCAGCTTCCAATTATCCAATGAATTCGAAACCGATTTCATGTTCAGTTATTTTCGAATTTCATTCTCTACCAAACCCGAGCACCAATTTTGTTAAGTTGATTACCAAGCATAGACAGTATGCCTGCTTTTGTGTCCTGATTTAAGAGTAGTAGCGAAAAACAGCGGTGATTTCTTTTGCAGTTGGTTATGATTTTTATCGAAATCAAGCTTAATTCTGGGTTTACTTATTTACATCAGTACCTCCAAAAGCGGGCTTTTTTATGCCCTCTTCTCCCAAACAACCAAAACCTTCCAGACTATCGCATAATAAAAAAAGCGACGGGACAGTCACCCCGCCGCTTTACTCTACGCTTAACCTCAAAAAAGCGATTCTGAAACAAAACTAAAAACTAGCTAAAATCTTTCAATGAGGTTTTCCTCATAAATCCTACGTTTTTTTCTTACATATTCTGTTGATTACACTTAAACAAGAAACAATTGAAAAACGACTTTTTCAAATCAGAAATATCAATACCTCATCGAGTAATTAAAGGAAAAATGATACACTGGAATTGGAAATGCCTTTCCAGCCTCTCCAACATATCGATAGTAATAACTTTTGATGTTAACTACCTTATTGATATCAATACCCAGACCTATTGAAAATCCATACAACAGTTTTTCAACTTTCGCTGCAGCCATAAAAGATTGTATATAAGAATTGGAAGCCATAGCAAGAAACCTGGAGGAAAACCAGAAGACACCCATATTATCTGTTTTGTTTTTTTCCCAGGCTCCAGTTTGAAAAAGAAAACCGGCATTACAAAAGCTATTGGCAAATGAAATTACCTGAAAAGTTTGCAAATCAGTATAACTAAGCAGTCGCTCTCCTGCCTGATATAGCAATCCCAGTTTTGTTACTCCTTTATTCCAGCAAAAGAAATCATGTGAGCCCTCGATAGACAAATTTAATACGCCACTGGAAGGATTAATAAGTCCAAGGAACAATGGATCGTTATTTCGACTCACGGCAGTAAATCCAGTGCTAGTAACACCTGTATACAGAGAGACAGGAATAACCCATTTACCTGGTACACCGAGATATAATTTAAAAAAACGGGCAGATGCATTCATCTGCCCATAGTTCATAATATCTACAAATCCGTTAGTGAATATTTCAGGCTTTGCCGTTCTGCCTACAGGAATAGGCTCGCGTTGTAATGCGGAACTATCTACTGTTTGTCCGGCAACAGTGCCAAAACACATGGATGCAATTAGAAACAACCACCACTTTCCCATCTCCTCAATTTTCAAAGTTCACAAAAAGCACCACTCTAGCTCACTACAACTAATCCGCTCTTTTCAAACTATCAATCAGATGTACAACAGTGCTGTCATCCCAGGCAGAGGCGCCAACTTCACTAACCAAAATCTCACCCTTCTTATTAATTATATATGTACGTGGGATAGAAGTACCTGAAAAACTTGCTGGCATTGGCGATTTTAAATGGTAAAAGGGTAATGCTATCGTCTTTAGCATTGCATCCTTTTTAACTTTATTCATATCCTGAGTAGATACAATTCCAAATACAACAGAAGTATCCTTTACCAGAGAATCTAGCTTATTTATTGTTTGCATTTCAATACGGCATGGAGAACACCATGTTTCCCAGAAATTCAGAATAACCACCTTATTGTTAAACAAAGTATCAGTTGAAATATCTCTTCCAGTTCTTACGTCAACTACATCTAACTTCAGACTACCTTTTGCATCTATAATTGAATCCTGACTTAATTCAGGTGTACGTAAATTCATGCCTTCAAAAATCTGAATGTACTTTGCCCCAGTATACTGAGCAAAAATAAAAAATGCAATAAGAGCAATTATAAGTCCAATTAAAAGCCCAAGCAGTAAGTTTCTCATACAGTTATTTAATTAGAAAGGAAATTTCAAGAGAATACATTAAATTATTCTTACTTAAATCAATACTTGATAGACAAATAAATACAAGCTGCTCCCATACTGAATCTGCATTGAGCTTTCATTACGGGCAATCCATTCTTATTAATCAAATCGCACATATCACGGCACACAGGATCCGCTTCACAGGTTCTTACCATGCATCTATAGCATTCACCAAAACTAATATCTCCATCCTTATTGCCATCACAATAGTGCGTTCCTTTATCTGGAGCATTATTAAAATTGTTGAAATTATACTTGATCATAATTTCTTCAGGCATGCTATTCGTATTCCATTCTAACACTATTCCTCTCTGAACATTTAAAACACCTGCCAGATAACAGTCATAATTCAAATCATAGTACTTAATCACTCCCGTGCTAGTAGTTGCATCGTATGCGCTATAGTCCCTAAAAAGAATCAAATAGCGACCGTTATTAGGTACAGCTCTATAATTCGGAGAAACTTTTGCAACCTGAAACTCCCCTATCAATCTTGATGAACCAGGCCTGCCAGCACCAACCTGCACATAAAGCACAGGTGCTGTCTTATCATCATTTGCATACTTCACATAGCTACTAATAATAGCGAGAGATGCAATATCGTAGCCCGGTATTTTTATACAATTGCGGGCTCTTGCGAAATCCACGGACTGAATAAACTCTTCAATGGCACCTTGTTCAAATGGATCCTTTTGCGCATAGCTGCTACAGACTGCCAAAAAGAAGGTCAGTCCCAATACGATTTTTTTCATGGTCATGCTTTTTCATAAGCCTACTCTGTTCACCACCCGGTTTTCGGCATACCCGTTTCATTTTGGCCAAACGATAACCGAAAGTACCCCGGCTTAAAAAACCGACCATGTGAAAAAACCCCTTGTAAAATGGTTTTTTCCTAACCCTAACCCGTAGCAAACACCGATAAATGAAGGTACAAAACCCGTTTTATACAACTCTCAAAAAAACCATGGTGTTTTTCTTAAATTTTCTGGTGTTTTTCCCATTTTTAGGAGGTATTTATCAAATACTTTTGTCG
Source organism: Chitinophagaceae bacterium (assembly GCA_016721085.1). Taxonomy (GTDB): domain Bacteria; phylum Bacteroidota; class Bacteroidia; order Chitinophagales; family Chitinophagaceae; genus Endoryza. The sequence goes on from JADKJI010000063.1 coordinate 46,011, forward strand.
AGATGCAAGAGATATTCGACTTTTTTTCCGCAACATACTTCACAAAACTACTGATGCCAATAGTTCAATTAGCATTAGGTGCATATTGCGTTATTAAGAACAAAGAATTAAAAGAATTAAAAATATTTACTTTCTATTTTATTGCCGGATTCCTTCAAAGCTCTTCATCGCTATTGCTGTTCTTGTCAAAGGCAAATTCTACAACTTATTCTTTCTTCACAGACACAATAATATATGTCTTTACAATTATTGAACTTATAGCATTTCAATTATACTATTTCAAAATATCAACTAGCGCAAGGTCAAAAAATTACAACAAATGGTCAATTATCATATTTATAATAGCTACTCTTTTTTTCATTTATAAACACAATTTCTACGACTTTGATTTTAGATACATATTTCTAACTGAGGCGTTATTTATCTTAACATCTTGCTTCATCTATCTTTTTGAAATCTTCAAACAAATTGACAACAGCGACCTTACTGAAAACCCCTCATTTTGGATTACAACCGGCGGAATATTCTTCTTCCTTACAACAATACCCGTAAACTTATTTTTTGACAATACTCATATAGTCTTTCTCAGTGGCAAAAATTTAATAAGTATAATCTTCACGTCATACATCTTTCTATTCTTAATGATATTTAAAGCTATTAAATGCAAGATAAAGGAGATGAAATAGTATTTATTATCTTAACTACAACAGTACTGCTATTCATTTTAGCAGTACTCATAATTACTATCTTATACCTATACCAAAGACGTCAAATGTTCTATTTCAAAAAAATAGATTCCTTAAAACAAGATTTCGAAAAAGAACTTCTGCACACTCAAATAGAATTACATGAAAACTTACTAAACTCATTTTCAAAAGAAATTCATGATAATATTGGACTTAGCCTAACTCTAGCAAAATTAAACTTGAATACTCTTAATTCTAAAGAAGACATCTCGAATAAAAGCAAAATTGAAATGTCAATAAATTTATTAAGCAAAGCTATTTCAGATTTGAGAAATCTTTCAAAGGGACTAAACTCTGATCGAATAAACAAAAATGGACTTGTAAAATCATTGGAGGAAGAAATTGAAACAATTAAACTAAGTAAATTTTTAAAAATATCACTAGAAGTGAATGGCGTTGCAAACTTCTTAGATCCACAAAAGGAATTACTTTTATTTAGAATCATCCAAGAATCTCTAAACAACATAATTAAACACTCTAATGCCTCAAAAGCAAGGATAATCCTACATTACAATGAATTCAATTTCAATTTGAAAATTTTAGATAATGGAAGTGGCTTTGATACAGCTTGTGTTAATCATAAAAAAGGATCAGGATTGTTTAACATCACTTCACGAATCAAAGTCATGAACGGATCGCATTCTATTCATAGCAGTAAGAAAGGAACCTGTATTGATATTATAATTCCATATTAAAAATGAATACTCAAAAGAAATCCATTAAAATTGCTTTAGCAGACGACCATATTTTATTAAGAAGCGCCCTGTCTGATTTAATAAACACATTTGAGGAGTGCAGTGTTATCCTTCAATGTAATAATGGAAAAGAACTTACTCAAAGATTAAAAAAAGACAATCTTCCAAACATTATACTTCTAGATTTGAATATGCCGGAAATGGATGGATTTGAAAGCTCCTTATGGCTAAAGAAAAACTATCCGAGTATTCACATCCTAATGCTTACAATGTATGATAGCGAATCAACAATGATAAGGCTATTACAAACAGGAGTGAAAGGCTTCCTGAAAAAAGACGTACATCCTTCCGAATTAAAGTTTGCAATCCAATCAGTTTCTCAAAATGGATATTACTATTCAAATTCAACAACAGGAAAATTAGTAAATCTATTTAGAAATGTGAATGAACTCGTGATTGAAAAGAATATCTTAAGTGAACAAGATATTAAGTTTTTAAAACTTGCGTCAACAGACTTGACTTATAAGGAAATATCACTGCAAATGCAATTAAACCCAAGAGCAGTTGATAATCTCAGGGACCATCTCTTCGAAAAGCTAAATGTAAAAAGCAGAGTCGGTCTGGCTATGTATGCAATTCGCCAAGGACTTGTAAGGTTTTAGTCCTTAATAAAAAACTATGCTTTAAAATTTTTATTAATCAATCAACTTGTTCCGCATTCCATACATAATGAGTCCGGCGATTGTCTTAGCATTCACCTTTGTTTTCATGTTCTGACGGATCGTTTCGATGGTCCTGGGACTCAAAAAGACTTCTTTTGAAATTTCTTCTGTTGTCTTGTCTTCTGCCAGCAATTTCAATATCCGTAATTCTTTCTCGGAGAATTTTACTGGATTAGGATAGAATTGCCTGACCTGTTTTTTTGTTTGGAGCTTGCTTAAAACAGCTTTATTTACCAAATCATTGAAGTAAAAATCTTCGTTCATACAGGTCAGAATTGCCTGGTATATCTCATCAGGGTCTGAAGTCTTTGTCAGATAGGCGTTGGCACCCAGTTCAAGCATCTTGCTGATCATTTCCTGATCATCATACATAGTTAGGACTATGATCTTTATATCATCGTATTCTTTACGTAAAATTCCAATGGCATTTACACCATCTACTTCAGGCATTCTAATATCCATCAATAATACATCAGGCTTCTTCAACTGGATCTTATGCATAAGATCCTTCCCATCTTCAGCTTCCCAAAGAATCTTCAGGTATTCTTTGCCTTTCAGGGCCATTTTAATGCCGTCGCGGAAAATCTTGTGATCGTCGGCAAGTGCTACTTTTATAACCAGTTCGGTACTCATGAGGCAGGCTTGGCTTTTAAATGTTCGAAAACACGCTTTTCATTTATTGGTGTCGGGTCTATCGTAAAATAACCTGCGTTATTTTACTAAGCCCTACGGAAATACCGCAAGTGTAAAATCGGGCGGTTCTGCTATTTGACAGGCCCCCACCCTTTGCTACTTTTGATTCAGAAGTTGATTGGTAAGGATTAGCAACCTCAGTATCCAATCCAATGTCCTGTATACCGTCCAGAAAGTATTCCAAGAATCTTATGAAATGCCCTGAGTATCCAGTATCAGTCAACTTCTATCTAACTTCTTCTCTTTAAAGAACTTCTATCCCCTCAAATTCCAATCCACTTAATTTATTCGAATTATTTTATACCTGGCGTAAAGAACGCTCGAATCCTGCTTTCAATTGCTTAATAGTCAAAGTACTTCCACAATTTATCTAGAATTTATCTGCAACAATTCCTTTGCGGTTATCCACAGAAATGCCCCAAATGTGTAAAACTTAAATTGTACACGTAACTTATCCACGTAAACTTACGAAATGCTGATAGTAAATTTACGGCTTTTGTAGCGAATTTTTACGTTATTTTTGCTCGTAGCTTTACCATCAAAATCGCAGCAAATCTACTACTGGACTAGATTTGAGGCAAATTACAGCTTTTGAGGCTGACAAGACCCATTGGCCAGATTTTTTTTTTGATGGTCTTTTATGCTTCCAAAACTAGCAAAGTAAACCTCAAAAAAGCATTTCATCATGACACAAACAAAACTCAGCATCCGCAAAGTAGCTGCCATCGGCGAGGAAATCGGTCTTGAGTTGGGTACCCAAATGGTTAAGGGCTATCAGGAAGCAAATCCATCTGATGTACACAGCTATCTTATCGGACGCGAAATCATCGACCAAATTTTGGCACAACCAGGTTGCGTTGGCATCAAATTTTTCAATGCCTATAACGAAATTGGTGAAAAACTTTAGTTTATCTGGAGTTAATCAAAATGGCAAATCAATAATTGAGATTAACGTTGTTAATCCTATGGGTAACTTAGCTACTGAAAAAGGAATTGTTGCTGATAGGGTTAGAACAGCAAATGGTACATCTAGAATTGATGGTGAAGATGAGTGGTGGAGTAATGATTAAAAATTGATTTCGAAGTATTTAGAGTTTTGTTATATTTGGATAATAAAATCCAAATAACATACTTGAAGTACTAGAAAATATAAGTGTTTTTTCGCCTTTATTGCCCATACTTGTTTATTTATTCTTTTTTAAAAGAAATGAATTTAAACAAGTATGGGTATTTATTTTATATATAGCAATCTCTTTCACATCCGATAATCTAATATTATACTTTTCGAAAAAATAATAATGAAGCAGGACTTTCCTATCACTAAGTCTTTTTACATTATTAGAATTTAGCCTTTTTGCAGTCTTTCTTATTTCAATAATTAAAAGGCCAATTTTAAAAACAATAATCAAGATTAGTATCTTCTTATTTATGCTTCTTTCTGCTCTCACTTACTTCATATTTCGACAAGAAGCATTTGACTCATTGAATACTACCATTGAATCAATTTTAATAATCTCATTTTGCATATTCTTCTTATTTGAAGAACTCAATAATGTTGAAGTTGTATTTATTTATCAAAAAGCAAATTTTTGGTTTGTTTTTGGAATGCTAGTTTATTTAGCAGGTAACTTTTTCTTATTTATACAAGCTGACGAATTTTCTAAAGAAATCAGAGATGGTTTTTGGTCAATAAACCTGTTTTCAAATATTCTTAAAAAACTGTTTGTTCGCTATTGCATTCTTTCTTCCAAAAGATCATAAAAGCAACTCATTATATCAATATTAACTTTATATTTCTTTTACATAAGACCCAACCAAAATAACAAATGTTTTTTCTTCAAATAAATAACCAAAGCGGATCATTCAATTTAGTGTTGTTATTTGGCACTATTGGAATGTTAGTCCTAACAATAGGCTTAATAGTATTCATCATCTTCCACCAACGGAAAGTAATCCGCTACCAACTTCAACTGCAAAGAATGGAGCAGGATCAGCAGAAGATGTTATTGAATGCCTCTATCCGATTGCAGGAGGAAGAAAGACAAAGAATTGCTGCCGACCTCCACGATGATGCTGGCCCCCTATTGGCCACCGCCCGCTTATACCTGAACGAAAACCTTGTTAACCTCGATAAGACCTCCCAACTCCAGAGTATCTATAACGCCAAACAAATTATCGACGACACTATTCAACTGATCCGGAATATCTCTCATAGTCTGATGCCTCCTACCTTAAAGAACTTCGGTCTTGAGAGTGCTGTAAACGACCTCTTCCAAAAAATAAGCAGCTCAGGCAGTATGAACGCCAGTTGCCGCTTTCATGATTACAGGAATAGAATGCACCCTGAAGATGAACTGATCATATTCCGCGTTATCCAGGAATTGGTGAATAATATCCTTAAACATAGTAATGCCAGCTTCATACATCTTACACAGAACCTGAGCGATGATAAATTCTTTATCCGCATGCATCACGATGGAAAAGGATTGACTCAGGCAGATTTTGAGAAACTTAATAAGGCAGCATCCGGCTTAGGTCTAAAGAATATCCAAAGCCGACTTAAACTGTTACATGGCAGAATCTTTTTTGAAAAAGATATGTCCCAAACTTATTTTAAAGTAACCATAGAAGTACCAAGAATAGAAGAATCCGTGGGAACAAAATAATACTTTCCACTTAAGGCCCCCCAGACCAAAGTTTTCTGTATTTTTAATTGCCAATATCATAAAAACAATGGGACCTATTAAAGTAGCCATAGCCGACGACCACAAAATTTTCAGGAAAGGAGTTGTACTTTCCCTACGCCCTTATACAAACCTGAAATTTGTCCTTGAAGCCGAAAACGGCCAGGAATTAATCGACCTACTCGCCACTACCACTGAAGAAGATATGCCGGAAGTGATCCTTATGGATCTTCGAATGCCACAGAAAGACGGTATAGAAACCACTAAATACGTAGCTAAGCAATACCCCAACATCCATATCATCGCCCTCACCATGTACGAAGATGAACGCTTCGTGAGTCATATGATGGAAATCGGTGCAAATGGATACCTCCTTAAAAGTGCCGACCCCTCCGAAATTAAGAAAGCTATAATGGAGGTAAAGGCTAAAGGATACTACCTCAATAACTTTGTAAACAGGATTCTCCTTAAGAAAAGCCACGCCCGACAAAAAGTACTCCCGAGCCTCACAAATGAAGTTACCCTGAGCGACAGGGAACGTGACGTGGTGAAATATATCTGTATGGAGTTCACAGCCCAGGAAATAGCCCAGAAATTGGACGTAAGCCCAAGAACCGTTGAGGCTATCAAAGACAGGCTGATGGAAAGATTTGGGGCTAAAAACACCGCAGGATTAGTATTCTACGCAGTTAAGAACAATCTGATAGACTAAGCATACCTTCGCCGGCCCTATATCCCTTGTAAATAACCCCTGTGAAAGACCGGTTAGCCCTTTTACCCGATATGGAAGAGACCGGTTATATATTACCATTTCAACTCCTAATACCCCTGACTGTCCTGCCCATGGCAGCGATAGTATGTTTGCTTATACGAGGGTCCTATAAAATCGAATCATTCTTTTTATTGTTAGGGTTAAACATCCTACTATTTCTTTCAGCCATTTTCAACTATCTCCCAGTCTTCAATTTATCGAATACTGCCAATAACTCTCCCTTCTTTTGGAAAACAGGAGAATACATATTAATTGCATTTTTATTCAGAAGCTATCTGAAAAAACATATTCCTGTTCAATGGATTCAATACCTGATAGTAATTCATGTAACAGTAATTGCGACGCTTGCATTTACAAGGAACCTTATTCCAAATATGGAATTGATTTCAATCGCCAGTGCGCTTGAAATATCCCTTTTTGCACTGGTTTCATTAGTAGTGCTTGTTAAAACCCGATATCTTTTCATTTTTGAATCACCTCTTTTCTGGATTGCAGCGGGAACGCTTTTCTATTATTTCATTTTTCTGGCCGTAGAAGCGAGCCTCAATCTGCAATGGATTGATGAAACTATAATAAAAGAAAAGCCACCATTACTGGCGGCTTTTTCAATTGTACGTTTATTATTTTATCTTATCTCTTGCCTGGTAACTCCTGCAAAAAATATTGAATTAAAAAACTAGAATATCATTTCAGGAATTTCACCTTCAACAATAAGCTTACCAGCAGTTTTTGATCGTATCTCTTCTACTGAAACACCGGGGGCTCTTTCCAGCAATCGGAAACCACCACCTGGCAGCACATCGAGCACTGCTAAATCTGAAACTATCTTGCTTACACAATGAACTCCGGTTAGAGGCAAAGAACATGTTGGCAATAATTTAGACGCCCCCGCAGGATTCGTATGCATCATTGCAACAATAATATTTCTGGCACTAGCCACTAAATCCATCGCTCCTCCCATACCCTTAACCATTTTACCGGGAATCTTCCAGTTTGCTATATCACCATTTTCAGATACTTCCATTGCCCCTAATACAGTAAGATCCACTTTACCAGCCCTGATCATTCCAAAACTTTCTGCACTATCAAAAAACACTCCCCCTGGTAATACTGTAACTGTTTCCTTTCCCGCATTTATTAAGTCGGCATCAATTGAGTCTTCTGTTGGATAGGGCCCCATCCCTAACATGCCATTTTCCGACTGAAGCATTATTGATATACCTGCAGGAATATAATTGGCTACCAATGTAGGTATCCCAATTCCTAAATTTACATACATGCCATCCTTAAGTTCCTTTGCAATTCGCTTTGCTATCTGATATTTATCTAAAGCCATAAAATGAAATTAAAAATGAAGAATCAATTGCGAATAGCCACTGTTCGGCGCTCAATCCTTTTTTCATACCCTACTCCCTGGAATATGCGATGCACATAAATCCCTGCTACATGAATAGTATCTGGATCCAATTCACCGGGCTCTACTAACTCTTCAACTTCAGCAATCGTAATTGTTCCAGCTTTTGCCATTGAAGTGGAAAAATTACGTGTTGTTTTCCTGAATACAAGATTACCAAACCTATCCCCCTTCCATGCTTTTACTATGGCGAAATCTGCATACAAAGCGTTTTCCAACAGATGCATCTTTCCATTGAATTCACGAACCTCTTTCCCGATTCCTACTTCTGTTCCATATCCTGCTGGGGTGAAAAAAGCTGGTATGCCCATGCCTGCCATCTGAATCCTTGTAGCAAGAGTACCCTGGGGTATAAGATCTACTTCTAATTCACCACTTAATAACTGGCGCTCGAATTCTGCATTCTCCCCTACGTAAGAACTCATCATTTTTCGAATCTGCTTCGTTTTCAGAAGTAGTCCAAGGCCAAAATCATCGACCCCTGCATTATTGGAAATACAAGTCAAATCCTTTGTCCCTTTTTCTACTAATGCATTTATACAATTCTCCGGAATGCCACAAAGGCCAAATCCTCCTAGCATAATGGTAGCCCCATCAGAAATATCCCTGATGGCAGCTGCTGCATCGGCAACTATCTTATTCATACATTCTAATTTGAATACTTAAATATACAAAACAATAACAGATGTTAGTTTTTAAAAACCCTGTTACTGAGCATTCTTAAACATGCTTTGTCGGTCACGATTGGCCCGAACAGAGAGGGAGTCGAATATCGTCTTCGTGAGGTCTGGACGATTCAGATAATATTTATAGCTTTTTACGAATTCAGTCTTATTCGTCTTATTTACCACAAACACTGATTCATACAATTTAAAAGTTTCGTCTTTAACATTTATACGGGCAGAATCTTTTAAAAGATACTGAGCAGAATATCTATCGGCAAGCAACATATCCCACAAAATGTTTTCCATTTTTTGGGGAGGTATTATATCAGAAGGTACTTTTTCAGTGTCTGTACAAGCACTGAAAACAAAAAGAAAAAGAGAAGCGAATAAATACTTCCTCATTTCAATTCTGTTTTATAAAGGTTGGCATTCGATATATCGATTTTCATCAAAATCTCCCGTGCCCGGTTCTTCTCATCAGGCTGGGCCTTCTTGAATATCTTCACTAATTCATTGGCCTTCCCCTGAAAAAAGAAAGGGACAACCATGGAATTTGAGTTATCAGAATTGAGGGTGTTGATGATATTGATCGTATTCATTATAGCATTTCTGCTCTCTTCTTCATTTTCATACATCAGGTCGAGCCCTAATCTGTAATAACTATAAACTGCATCGTGAATAAGGGCATATTTGTTATTAGTGAGATTTTCCATCAACCAGTATCGGTTTCGCTGACCATCAAAAGCGCGCCATCCATCAACCTCACGTCCCTCTGGTGCATTGTTTACAATCAGTTGCGCTTTCTGAAAATATGGATCTCCTCCCCTCAAACTGAAGGAATCAAAATCCAATCCAAGTATGATCTAAACATAATAAGCTAACGTAGCGGTAATATTGCTCACCAGAGGGTCGCTGCCACTAACCCGGTTTTCATTGAATTCTACAGGCTGATACTCTACATATTTAAATGCAAAACTTTCATCCTGGAAATTTATCAGAGGCGATTGATAACTGGCATTAAAAACCGGCCTTGCAGCTTGAACTACTAATGATGCTTTATATACATTATCTGGTAAAGATTGCCTGATGGTTATAAGGAAATTACAAGCTATCTTCTCATTTTGCTGAAAAGCTTCCCCTGTCCATTTTCTGTTGTTCAGGAAATTCTGAAGTGAGGACTGAAGTGTCTGGAAAACCTTCTTATCCACTGTAGAACTTACCTGGCTGGCATTTACTGAAATACGAGCCTGTAATTCCTGCGCATGGGTAGATCCCCCGATAATAAGGGCTGAAAAAAGCAATACGATTCTGTTACGCATATAGCATATTTACTATTCTATCAACGATATCATGGGCTACTTGTTGTTTGGGCTTTCTTTCATAAGTGATTTCTTTCCCATTACGCTCAAATATGCTCACTTTATTGGTGTCATGTCCAAAACCAGCCCCTTCGTCGTTGAGGGAATTTAAGACAATCATATCCGCATTCTTGGATTCCAGCTTACCAATAGCATATTCCCTTTCATTGCTTGTTTCAAGGGCAAAACCTACAAGAAGCTGCCCTGGTTGCTTTTGCAAACCCAGACTTTTTAAAATGTCCTTGGTTCGTTTCAATTCCAAAGCAAGGGTACCGTCAGTTTTCTTTATTTTTTCTGAAGATAGATTCACTGGACTATAGTCTGCTACTGCGGCCGACATTATTGCAATATCTGTACCTGCAAAAAGGCTATTACATGCGTCATACATTTCGCTGGCTGTCTTTACCTTGTGAACCCGAATTTTTTCATGCGTAACATTTATATTGGAAGGCCCAAGTACTAATTCAACTTCGGCACCTCTAAGAGCAAGCTCCTTACAAATAGCCACGCCCATTTTCCCTGAGGAATGGTTACCAATAAACCGAACGGGATCGATTGGTTCGTGGGTTGGTCCTGCGGTTACCAGTACCTTTTTACCAAGAAGATCTTGCTTAAAAAAAAAATGTTCCTGTAAATAAGTCAAAATTGTTTCTGGTTCAGCCATACGACCATCTCCGGTTAATCCGCTGGCTAATTCTCCGTTTTCAACAGGGATAATTGCATTTCCAAAACCAGCAATCAATTCTAGATTTCTTTTTGTAGAAGGATGGTGCCACATGTCTTCGTCCATAGCAGGTGCCACGCAAACAGGACAGGTAGCTGAAAGATAGGTAGCCAGTAACAAGTTATCACAATTGCCATGAGCCATCTTTGAAAGGGTATTACAACTCAGTGGAGCTATCAGCATTACATCGGCCCATCTTCCCAGCATTACATGGTTCGACCAGGTCTGCTCACTGAATAGATCTATAAGCACTGGGTTCTTTGATAAAGTGGCAAGCGTAAGTGGAGAAACAAAATCTTTTGCTGCTGGTGTCATTACCACTTTCACTTCAGCTCCTTGCTTAACTAAACTTCTAACAAGAAGAATTGCTTTATAAGCTGCGATGCTTCCTGTGATACCCAGTAATATTTTCTTTCCCTCGAACATGGTTTAAAATTAGGCATTTTATTAAGAACAGTCGGACAGGCCTCAAAACTAAAAAGCGACAATGAGAATCATTGTCGCCCTTATTACATTTATGAAAATCTTATTAACTAAAAAGATCGTCTTCGTTCTTACGATGGTAAATTTTGTCTTCCAGAAATTCCTGGGTAGCCAACAAAGCTGGATTTGGCATTCTTTCGTAAGCTCTTGAGATTTCGATTTGCTCTTTATTCTCATGAATTTCTTCCAGGCTATCTGTATGGCTGGCGAATTCCTCGAGTTTATTATGCAATTCTTCCTTGAGTGTTATATTGATCTGGTTAGCTCTTTTAGCTATGATGGAAATGGACTCATACACATTCCCGGTTTTACCTTTGATCACGTTGAGATCCTTGGTTTCCGCTACATTGGTAGTATTGGAACTAATTTGACGTCTTAACTTGCTCATTTTGGATTGCTTTAATATTATTTTGGGATAAACTCTGAAACTTCGATACTTCGTTTAATAATTTACTTTCTGGAAAGCGTTCTATGAAATCCAGACACTCCGTTACTACCTGCTCATACCTTCCTGCTTTCTTTTCATCAACACTGTTCTGGGCGAAAAGATAGTAAGATTTGATCACCTGGTACTTATAGTCTTCACTTTTATCAGAATCCGGAAAACTTTCCATCAAACTGGTAAAGGCGATGGCTGCAGCCCTGTAATGACCCAGATTATAATACAATTCCGCACTTTTATACTCTTTCAATTCGAGTTTTGCACGGCACTGGTCTATAATACTGTTGGCCTCCTTGATTCTGGCAGAACCAGGGTGGGTATTGATAAACGTCTGCATGAACCCGATTGTTTTCTGGGTAGAAACCTGATCCAGTTCCTGCTTGGGTGATTGTCTGAAATAGGTATAAGCCCTCATATATTCCATCTCCTCTGCGCGGGCGCTGGTAGGAAATACTTCTGTAAACTGTTTGAACAGGCTTTCTGCCTGCATCCAGTCTTTCAGATGATAAGAACAATAAGCGTACTTATAGAATACATCCTCAAACTGAGGCTGTCCTTTCAACAATGGAAAGAGCTCTTCATACAACTGTTGTGCATTGTTGTATTTCTTGTTCACGTAGTATTTATCGGCCATACGAAGCTTATAGTCGTAGTCGGTGCTTTTTTGCACTTTGCTGAACTCCGAGCACGAAGCTAAACCAATGGCTATCAATACTATTAATGCTGCTGATCTCATAAAGGTGGGCAAAGTTAAGGTATTAGCTGCAAAAATGGAAGGATTGTGGCTTTTCCCCAAAACCAGGCCGTTAATTTAAATGTAAAACCCTTCCGTTTTAAGCGGAAGGGTTTTACTATTGAAAGGGGCAAAAAGTATTAACCTTTACGACGGAGGTTTGGATGAGGAGCAGGTACCGTAGTTGGACCTTCATCACCTGTACCATCCTGAAGATCTACAGTATTGCAATCTCCACCTTCCTGACCATATTTGAATACAAAACGGTCAGAGTTGATACCTTCTTTATCAACCAGGTAGTTAATGATTGCATTTACACGATCCCAGCTTAATTGCTGTTCAGCTTTGCTGGATGCGCAGTAACCAACTACAGCTACTTTACAAGCTGCATTATCCTTGATTTTCTGAGCAACGCTGGCTAACAATGCTTTTGCATCATTGCTAAGAACAACAGATTTGCCTTTGAAAGTAATGCTTGGTAAAGCACCGATAGCACACTTAGATTTTGGCTGCCAATCTTCCATCATTTTCTTGATTTCACCGCAGCATGCTGGTTCTGGGCACTTACCAACACCATCAGCATCAACTGGCTGACATTGTGTAGGAGTGATCAGTTCCTTATCCTTATAGTCAGGAACACCATCACCATCAGTATCGCGGCTAACACCATGAACGTCAACTGGAGCACCTGCTGGAGTATTTGGTTCGTTATCGAACTGGTCAGTTACACCATCGCCGTCTTTATCATCCAGAACTGGCTTAGGCAATAACATGTGACGTGGCTTGTTGATTTCGTTGTAAGCATAATCCAAAGGATTAACCCACCACAATGGCTCAACAGCTTTAGAACCTAATGCGATATTCAGACCTGCAGAAAGGAAATTGTAAGTATCAAAATCCCTTGTTTGAGAAGGACCTGCAGCCCAACCTTCCTGCCATTGCTGGCCATCAAGAAGGTCTGATTTTGTAACAGTGTATTTATCTTCAATTGCAATGCTCAATTTGTTATTCAGCTTGAATTGCATTCCAGCACCAGCTACGAAAGTTGGTTTGAAAGGCTTGTTGAATAATTCTGGTTGCAAAGGATCAGTTTCAGCTTTTGTTTCATAGCTACCATCCAATAAAGCCTTAAGAGCTTTACGGATTTCTTTTCTGTCCTTATAGCCACCACGTGGAATAGAAGAGAAATTATAATTAGCCGTACCATTTAAGGCATCGACCTTAGTTTCATAGATCATACCACCAAGACCTCCGAAAAGGTAAGCGTTAAAACCTGTTTTAGATTTATGGAAACGAACGTTGTTCAAAGAAACAACTGCCTGAAGGCTCGCATCATAAACACTTGTCTTATAGTTATAGAACACCTCAGTTGTTGGAACACCACCACCTACAGGCAGGTAAGATTGCCAGGCTGGGTTTCTGATATATCCTGTAGAAGCACCATAGTTCAGACCTTTTGAAGTTCCGAATCCAAGTTCACCTCTTAAAGAGAACACATAACCAAGGGCCTTACGAACGTGAAGACCGGCACCGAATCCTGGGAAACGGCTGCGAACGTCGCTTGAAAGACTGAAAGCACCAACTTTCAGACCAAGCTCCCACTGATTGCGGGGAAGAGCTGGATACGCATAATTATGCGCCATAAATTCCGTGTGCTGAGGTAACCTTTTTGAAGGAACTACTGAAGAGTCCATAGCATCATAGCTTCCCGCGCCCAATTGCGCAAAGGTGCTAGATGCCAGAAGGCACAGTAGCGCGATTAAACTTAAATACTTTTTGCTTGCCATAACTGATTTTTATATGAAGGATTAAGAATGCTGACTTAAGAATTTGTGCAAAAATATCGAATGCTTAGTAATTAACAAATTTTTTTACCTGAGTTCCAAGAGTATTACTCAATTGTAGTTCATGAGGTTAAGACCATTTTCATTTCAAATAAGTTGCTCCGTAAAATAAAAATCAAAATAGTAATTTGCCGCTTTGTTGGCTACATGAAATTATCACAAGCAATATTACACGAAGAATTAGCCCTTTTTGACCGGAAATTCAAAGAGGCAGTTAAGAGCCAGACCCCTTTGCTAGACCGGATCATGCGGTTTATTGTAAACCGCAAGGGAAAGCAACTCCGGCCTATGTTTGTGCTGCTTTCGGCAAAGCTCTGTGGGCAGGTTACGGAATCTACCTACAGGGCGGCTTCCCTGGTAGAATTGCTCCATACCGCCACCCTGGTACACGATGATGTGGTGGATGAATCGCTCGAAAGAAGAAACTTTTTCTCTACCTACGCCCTCTGGAAAACCAAGATTTCGGTTCTTGTAGGTGACTATCTGCTCGCTAAAGGCCTGCTCCTTTCCCTCGACAATAACGATTTCAGGATTCTTCAGATACTTAGCCGGGCAGTACGGGAAATGAGTGAAGGGGAATTGCTCCAACTCGAAAAATCAAGAAGCCTGAACCTTAGCGAAAGTATCTATTACGATATTATTCGAGGAAAAACCGCCTCTCTCCTGGCCTCAGCGTGCAGTGCAGGTGCATTTTCTGCCACCGGCAATGAAGAACTGGCAGAAAAAATGAGGGTTTTTGGCGATAAAGTAGGAATGGCTTTCCAGATAAAAGATGACCTTTTCGACTACGGCACCGATGATATCGGAAAACCAACCGGAAACGATATCAAAGAGAAAAAATTGACCCTACCTCTCATATATACACTAAACAATACCGATAAAGCAACCCGCCGGAAACTTATTTATATCCTCAAAAACGAAAACAAAGACCCTAAAAAATCAGGGAAGTGATCGAGGTTGTAAAACAAACGGGAGGAATCGACTATACCCAACAAAAAATGGTTACTTTTCGGGATGAGGCCCTAACAATCCTCGAAGAATTCCCTAATCCCGAAGTGAAAAAAGCATTGGAAGAACTGGTGCGATTCACTACGGACCGCAAATTTTAACCCCCGCCGTGCTGGATAAACGATGGAAAATATTGCCCGCCGATGAAAAAACCGTCCAGGAATTGAAGACGGCTCTTTCCATCAATCCAGTTATTTGCAGAATATTGGCCCAAAGAGGCATTGACACCTACGAAAAAGCAAAGAAATTTTTCAGACCCAAACTTGGAAGACCTTCACGACCCATGGTTGATGAAAGACATGCTGAAGGCGGTTAAAAGAGTACTCAGTGCAATCAATGAAGGGGAAAAAATCCTGGTATTCGGGGACTATGATGTAGATGGCACCACTTCGGTAGCCTGTATGTTCCAGTTTCTTCAGAAAATATATTCATCTGATAAACTCGACTTTTATATTCCTCACCGCTATCGAGAAGGCTACGGAGTTTCCAAAGCTGGAATCGATTTCGCGAAAGAAAACGGTTTCACCCTTATAATATCACTTGATTGCGGCATCAAATCGGCCGACCTGATTAAATATGCAAAAGAAATAGGAATTGACTTTATAGTATGTGACCACCATCTTCCTGATTTACATATACCACCAGCAGTCGCCATTCTAAACCCAAAACAGGTTGACTGCGACTATCCCTTCAAAGAACTTTGTGGCTGTGGCGTAGGCTTCAAACTAATATGTGCCCTTTGTGAAGAATTGAATCTCCCTATGGAGATGGCTTACGAATACCTCGATTTATTGGCAACAGCTATTGCCGCCGATATCGTTCCTATGGTCGGAGAAAACAGAATCATGGCTTATTATGGATTGAAGAAAGCGAACGATAATCCTAATACCGGAATTAAAGCCCTCAAAGAATTAAGTGGACTGGTAAAAGAAGTACAGATAACAAATCTCGTTTTTCTTATCGCCCCGCGTGTAAACGCCGCCGGCCGAATGGACGATGCCCGCAAAGCGGTACAAATGTTCATAGCACCAAATGAAGACGAAGCCAAGCAATATGCTGAAATGCTTCATTCAGATAATTTCGACAGAAAAGAGGCTGATAAAAATATTACAGAAGAAGCATTAGCCCAGATCCTGGAACATCCAGATTGGATCAACAGAAAATCCACTCTTGTATACCAGCCAACCTGGCATAAGGGAGTGGTAGGAATTGTTGCATCACGATTAATCGATCATTATTATCGTCCCACAATCGTACTCACCCAATCTGGAGAATATGTTGCAGGAAGTGCACGAAGCGTTCCCGGTTTTAACTTATATGAAGCTATCCATGCCTGTAAGGAACATCTTTTAGGATATGGTGGCCATTTTGCTGCAGCAGGCATGACCCTTGAAACCGGCAAGGTAGAAGCGCTAAGAGATAAGTTTGAAGAAGTGGTTTCGGCTACTATCACTCCCGAACTCTTGATACCTGAAATAGTAATCGATACCGAAGTAAGCTTTAAAGACCTTAACACAGCTTCTTATAGCATTCTCTGCCAGATGGAGCCCTTCGGTCCCGATAACCTGCGACCTCTTTTCATAGCCAGAAAAGTCACCGATACCGGTTATTCGAAAATTGTCAAGGAACTTCATATCAAATTCTCCCTCAAACAGGATAATATCAGTTATGGTGGCATCGGATTCAATATGTCCGACAAATTCCCACTCCTCGAATCAAAGCAACCCCTCGACGTAGTTTTCACCCTTGATGAAAATGAATGGAATGGGAATAAGAGTTTGCAGCTGAAAGTAGTTGACATACGATTATCTGAATAAGAAATCTTAGCCTTCTCGGTATTTCTTACCAAATTCACATTTGTCATAAAATGTTTACTGTCAATCTCGAATTTTAGTGAAAATTACTTCATGAGAAAGGGCCTGCTTATATCATTGTTATTCTTTTACAATAATGTAACTGCACAATTGCCTGAAAGCATAAGAGATTTCTATACTGGTCATTCTTTATTTTATATTCCTGCAGAACATGACTCTTCAAAGCCTTTTCTAATAGCAGTAGTTCCAAAATCAATTAAAAAACCCATTTACTTAATAAACGGGAAATTCATACCTGACTCAAGTGAGAGAAAAAAATTATTCACTATTTCAAATGATTCAAGCTATTTAAAACACAGAGTATATCGACAACCATTTATTTGTTACGACAGTTCAGAAGTTCGCTTTTTTGCTCAGGGAATAAACAAACAGAATGCGAATCAATATGAGTACCAAGCAACATCTTCAAATGGAAGAGTAATTAGCCCTTGGACGACTCCAAATGAATTTCTTAAAGGCACATATGTTAGTGGTTACGGTGATGGTGATCCAGAAATGGCACATATTGGTCCATTCAAAAGCGAATGGGATAATTTCGTAAGAATTGAAATACGGGAAAAAGAAAGTTCTAAAATCACATGCAGAAGTATTGTTTTTTGGATTTCAGAAAAGCCAGAAGTTTTAGCAACTTTCAACGGTCAGCAATTAAACGAGTTCTTTAAATTTTTTGATTACTCGTCAAGAAATGAAGCCACAATGAATATGTGGACAGAAGGGAATGAATTAAAATCTTTAGTAAAAGAGAAAACCTTCTTCACAAACCAAAATGGTATCATTTTTCTTTTAAAAGATCTGGTTTATAAGAAAATAATCGAATACAGAATAATTGGCGACGAAAACAATAAGGATTGGAAATTGAATGAATATGATTTTAATTTCATTTGGCTTAAGCAATTAAACCCAGGCAAATACAAACTCCAACTTCGCTATTCAATGCAAAAAGAAAACATAAGCGAATATGAGTTTGAAATACTGCCAGCATGGTATCAAACAACCACTTTCAAAATAATTACAGGAAGCATTGTCGCTGCCATTTTAGGCCTGATACTAATTCTCTTTCGCCAAAGGAGTCAGAAAAACAAACTAAACCGGCAATTGGAACAGAAGGAGAAAAAAGAATTGGAACTACGATCCATCCGTTCCCAACTCAATCCTCACTTTGTTTTCAATGCACTTAATTCCATTCAAGGCCTGGTAAATGCCAATGAGAAAGAAAAAGCCAACCAATACCTATCCGACTTCTCCAATATGATGAGGGATACCTTATCGGGCAATAGCAAAGACTATAGTCCGCTCGAAACAGAATTAGCGATTCTGGATCGTTACCTGAAACTGGAACAATTGCGGTTTGGCTTTGGGTATGAGATTAAAGTATCAGATTCCATTAATGCAACTTCAATAGAAATCCCCACCCTTCTGTTACAGCCATTGGTTGAAAATGCCGTTAAGCATGGAGTAGCCCAATTGCTTGGCAAAGGAAAAATAACCATTGAAATAAACAAGTTGGGGAAAGACCTGATTGTTGCAATAAAAGATAATGGGCAAGGATTTATCGAAGCCCAGGAAGTTAGAGGTCAAGACAATGGATTCATATATTCAAACACATATATCCATATAAATTCAGGACCCTACATTTTCGTCTCCAATGGAACCGACCAAAAAACGGAAAATACCATTTACCTGATAGGAAGCAATATTGAGATATACGTTCCTATTGCAGAAAAAGACTACGCTATCAAAAAAGTTCGCAGCAACCCAAGCCAATCTCATAGAGATATTTTCGAAGCATGGGGACTGGAATATCGATTGTTCCTTAACAATAAACCGCTGAAAGAATGGACAGCTATATCTGATCTTGAAATGACAGATAGAGATACTATTTATGAATCAAAAACTGCAGATGAAAAGAAGTTTTCCGAAAGGGATATTAGAGAAACCAGTATCATTGACAGCCGACCTGCTGTGGGAGATGAACGCATATTGGTAGGTGTACCAATTGGGAAAAAAGTCTTATTCCACAGCCCTCTGGCTATAAATGACAGTCTATATATCGAAGTAAGACCAAAAGGCAAGGAAACAAAAATCTATAGTACGGTAGTGAAACGCCTGCCAATCAGACCCTTTCTCACCTATACTTTGCATGAGAAAGAGATTGACAACTATTTATTAAAAGATAAAAAGCTGATTGACTCTCTGAAAGAAAGACCTGAATCAAAATTATCATCCGTTTATCTGATGAGTAAATGGGATAGCCTGCCAACATCTGTTTCCTTAAGATTCCCGTCCAATTCCAAAAAACTACTTTTCAAATTTGCAGATCTAATTCAAGGTGAGGACTCAGTATTTCACTTGCGTTTTGGGAAATCTAACGACAGTTTGCTTCGTTCTGAAAAATCGACCAGTGAAGTGCTACTAAAAGAACTTGAATCCGGAAGCCAATACACATTATCTATAAACAATATCAATCAACCAGAAAACACAGTCAGATATTTCATTACAATAGAACCGGCATGGTATCAAACCAGCTATTTCAAATGGGCAACAGGAACTGCGTTGGCGCTATTACTTATTTCTTACCTCTATCTCCTAAACCATAATAAGGTCAAAAAGAATAATCGTGAAAAAGCAAGGATAGATCTTGAACTGAAAGGAATCCGTTCCCAACTCAATCCGCATTTTGTATTCAATTCACTGAACTCCATTCAAGGTCTTGTGAATGCCAATGAAAAAGAAAAAGCCAACCAATACCTATCCGACTTCTCCAAACTGATGCGGGAAACCCTGGGAGGAAACAACAAGGAATTCATTCCGCTAGAAACCGAATTGTCGATATTGGATCGCTATCTTAAACTGGAACAGTTACGATTCGGTTTTCAATATTCTATTTCAATTAACGAGGGAGTAAATGCCAGCAGTATTAACATTCCTGCTCTTCTATTGCAACCATTAGTAGAAAATGCAGTTAAACATGGAGTCTCTGAATTGTTAGAAAAAGGACGAATAACTATAAATGCCAAAAGAGATTCTTCCGACCTCATTATCTCAATAACAGATAATGGCAAAGGGTTTCAAAAAGAATCAATTACTGAAAATGGTTTTGGCATCAGGCTTACTCAGGAAAGAATTAAGCTATTAAATCAAATGAATAAAAACAACCCTATTGCTATAAGTTTTGATAAGAACAGCGAAGGAATGGTTGTAAATTTAACATTCAAAGATATTTGCTGATATGCTGAGTACTGTAATCATAGACGACGAACCAAATAACATCACCAACCTTCGGGCCTTATTGGAGAACTACTGTCCTGAAGTTGAAATTACTGGCACTGCTAAAAATGCTGAAGAAGGTATTGCATTGATCAAATCCATTTCGCCCGAATTGGTATTCCTGGATATACAAATGCCGGGAAAAAGCGGCTTTGACCTATTACAGTCATTACCCAAACCCAATTTCGAAATCATATTTGTAACAGCTTATGATAAATATGGCATTCAGGCTGTGAAATTTGCAGCCTTGGATTATTTGCTCAAACCTGTCAATATAGAAGAATTAAAATCAGCCGTAAGCAAAGCAGTAGAAAAAAGTTTCTTGAAAAAGAAAAACCAGCAATTGGAAAATCTGGTTTCATTACTGGAACAAAAACAAAACAAAGAAGAACATCGACTGGCATTACCCACTGCAAAAGAAACAAGATTTGTAAAAACAGGTGATATAGTACGATGTGAGTCTTCAAACAACTATACCATCTTCTATTTCAAAGATGGTGAAAAACTGATTGTTTCAAAACCCATATACGAATACGAAGAATTATTGGAGCCTTATGGATTTCAGCGTTGCCATCAATCCCACCTCGTAAACAAACAATTTATCAAAAGCTGGATTAAGGAAGATGGCGGCTATCTGCTTTTAGATAATGGTCATCAGATTCCCGTGTCGCGCCAAAAAAAGGATCTGATAAAGGAATGGATGAAAACCATTGCCCGTTCCTGAAAACACTTCTCACCTAACCACCTCATTTCCAAAAACAAAGCTCCCCTTCAACAATAAGTTTGAAAAAAAATCGATTAAAGTTTATCGAATACTAAACTATTGGGTATTCCCGGAGTCTCATATAAACCTTAATCATTAATCATGAAAAAATTACACCTTTCTTCTTTTGCACTTGCCGGAATGCTGCTGTTAACCATGCCGGTCTTAGCACAAGAAAACGACACAGATTCAACAGGTCTTCCTGGCGATCATTTCAGTTTACAGGGAGCACTGGAACTATTCAAAAAAGCAAACTCAATTGAAGAGTTTGAAAAATTACTGAATACTGAATCAAATCATGTAAACAATCTCGACCTCGATGGCGACAATGAGATCGATTATATAAAAGTTATTGCCAAAAAAGATGAGGGAGCAAATGTATTCATCCTTCAGGTGGCCGTTTCTGAAAATGAAAATCAGGATATCGCTGTAATAGAATTAGAGAAAAGTGGGAGTGAATATGCAACAATCCAGATTGTTGGAGATGAAGAAATTTTTGGAGAAGAAACAATTGTTGAACCTGGTGATGCTGATTCAGAATCAAATATTGAAGCTTCAAATAATACAGATATAAAAGGACCGAATTCAAATTATGCTCTGGATATAGATGCAGGTGTTGTAGTGAATGTATGGTTCTGGCCATCTGTAAGGTTTGTTTATGCCCCAGGCTATCGTATTTGGGTATCTCCCTGGAGATATCATTATTATCCAGCATGGTGGAGACCCTGGAGACCTTTAGGCTGGCATTTTTGGCATCCCTATCGCGGCTACTACCATCGCAACTATGTAGTAGTACATACTCACCGCATGGTTCATGCACGTCGTATCTACACCCCTTACAGAGCCACTTCAGTAACCGTTCATACGCGCCATGCAGTAGCAAGGAAAAATTACACGGTGACCAGAAACCGTACAACTGTAACCGGACCAAGAGGTAATAGTGCAACGAAAACAACGACGACCGTAAGAGGGAAAAATGGAAAGTTTAAAGGATCTAAAACAACAGTGAAGAAAAGGAGAGGATAACAGAATACAAGTAGGGGAGTTAGGAAGGAGGGTAGTAGGGAAGTAGAAAATACAACATTTTAGTTTGTAAAAATATAACCGCAGCGACGCGGAGACGCAGGGCGGAATACCACTGTGCCACCGGATTGCTGCGGTTTAAAAGGAAATAAAATATTTCCCCTACTTGTATTTGTATTTTCTTCCGGTCTTTCGGACTTTCGGACTTCCCCACTTGCCGACTTGCCCCCAGCATTCTTTTTCCCCGGGTTATCACCCGGGGTCATTATTATTCAACCCCTTCGGGGTTGGTTGAATCCCCAACAAAATCATACACACCTCCCTAACTTCCCGACTTGTATTTGTATTCTCTCCCCGGACTATTAATAAGAACTCTTGAAAATTCAGAGACCTCGGACTTTCGGTCTTCCGGTCTTTCGGACTTTCTACTCCCTTACTTCCATACTACCCTACTTCCCTACTTGTATTCCGTATTTTCTCCCCCGACTATCTCACTCTCCAACAATCAGGCTCTCACCACGGACTTCCGGTCTTTCCGACTTCCCGACTCCTCACTACTTCCCCATCAACTCCACACTCCTATTTATAAAACTAGTCAGCTCCGCTCCTTTCAATAATCCTTGAGATAGTAATGCCAAATCAGCCAGATTACGAACAGACTTCTCTTTTACTTCTGTATTTCCTTCCTTCAACAATTGCTGATAGATGGGGTGATTACCATTTACAGTAAGAGTTACTTCATCAGGCATATTAGCATAGAAACTTCCCATAGGACCGCTTACTGCGGCCATATCTTTCATACGGCGCATGAATTCAGGGCGGGTAGCTACAACAGGAGGAGCTTCAGGACTCAATCCTTTTATTTCAACGCCCAGATGCAAATCGGATGCCTTTATATCGAACAATGTTTTCAATTGGTCTTGTTCTTCTGTACTTAATACTGAATCAAGATGCTCTTGTTTGTCGACCAGGTTATCTGCTATATCAGCATCTACACGAACAAACTGAACATCGCTCCATTTGGGTTCCATCTGGTTAAGGAAAGCGGCATCCACAATAGTTTCCATCTTCACTATCACATATCCTTTAGCTTGTGCTGCTTTGATATAAGCATCTTGCTGAACAGGATTTGTTGTGTAGATGATCACCAGTTTCCCATCCTTGTTTTTCTGTAATGTTTCAGTAGCCAAACGATATTCTTCCAGCGTATAGAATTTAGCAGCAGGAGTTTCTTCAGTTGCAACTGTTGAAGGCACTTCTTCAAATATGTGAAACTTATTCGCCTTGTCAAGGAACTTATCATCAGTCATCATACCATACTTCACGAATAAGCCCAGGCTATCCCATTTCTTCTCAAACTCAGGACGATCTTTGGTGAAGATCTCATCCAGCTTATCAGCTACTTTCTTGGTGATATGGTTATTGATCTTTTTTACATTAGGATCTCCTTGCAGGTAACTACGGCTAACGTTTAATGGAATATCCGGACTATCAATCACCCCTTGCAACAGCATGAGGAATTCAGGTACTATATCTTTTACTTCGTCAGTTACAAAAACCTGATTGCAGTATAACTGAATCTTATCTTTCTGTATTTCGTAAGACTGTTTGATTTTAGGGAAATACAGGATACCTGTAAGGTTGAAAGGATAGTCAACATTCAGATGAATCCAGAACAATGGAGGTTCATTATATGGATATAGCTCTTTATAGAAGTTCTGATAATCTTCAGTAGTTAACTCTGAAGGCTTCTTTGTCCATGCTGGAGTAGGGTTGTTGATCTGCTTGTCTTCATACTTGATAGGTACAGGAAGAAAACGACAGAATTTATTCAGGATAGATTCAACACGAGTTGCATCCAAAAACTCTGCACTTTCCTCGTTGATATGCAAAACGATTTCAGTACCTCTTGTTTCCTTGGTAGTTGGTTCCAGACTATATTCAGGACTTCCGTCGCATTCCCATCGAACGGCTTCAGCACCTTCCTTATAGCTTTTGGTGAAAATCTCCACCCTATCACTTACCATGAAGGCCGAATAGAAACCTAAACCGAACTTACCGATGATGGCATTCTCGTTTTGTCCCTTGTATTTATTTACGAATTCTTCAGCACCACTGAAAGCTACCTGGTTGATATACTTCTCCACTTCTTCACCCGTCATGCCTAAGCCATTATCAGCAATGGTGATTGTCTTATTGGGTATATCCAATTTGATTTCCACAGCCAGATCACCCAATTCTCCTTTGGCTTCTCCAATAGAAGAAAGTGTTTTCAGTTTTTGGGTAGCATCTACAGCATTACTGATTAATTCTCGCAAGAAAATCTCGTGGTCACTATACAGGAACTTCTTAATGATCGGGAAGATATTTTCGGTCTGAACCCGGATACTGCCTTTTTGCATGTTGTACTTTTTTTAATCGGCTTAAAAATTTCAATTGAACTGCCGTTGCGGCGTTTTGTTTTGTTGAAAACAGAAATGCCCGGCGGATGGCAAATGTCAAACAAAATGCCATGCTGAGCAAAACGGTAAAATTGGCAGGGTCTTGGAGTCGGAAGTCTTTAGTCAGGAGTCGGGAGTCCGGTTGACTGGTTTACAATCAGTATTTATGGAAGTAGGCTTTGATGATTGCAAAACGAAACAAAACCAGGCTATTTTGAAATTAAAGACAGGACTAGGTCATTAAAATCTAAACAATTAATAATCAATTGATTAAAGAACTCATTTATTCTAAAAAATCTTCTGCTTCCCTTCGCGGTAAAGGGTAAAATGCCTTATCTTTGCCGCCCGATTTAAAACACCGTTGACTGGTGAAAACTGGTAGCGGTCTTTAGAAAGGGAAAGAAACAATTTTAAAACAATTAAACAGGGATCATGAACAATTACGAATTGATGGTGATTTTTACCCCTGTGCTCTCTGAAGATGACTTCAAAGCATCTCAGAAAAAATACACTGCCTTCATTAAAGAGAATGGCGGAAGTATTGTGCACGAGAATCCCTGGGGACTAAAATCACTGGCGTACCCTATAGCCAAGAAGACCACTGGTCTTTACTGGGTTATGGAATACAGTGCGCCATCCAGCCTCAATGAGCAACTGAAGATTCAGATGCTTCGTGACGAGAATATACTCCGTCACATGTTCACTGCACTCGATAAGTACGCCGTCGAGTACAATGCCAGAAAGAGAAGTGGTGTATCAGCAGGTAACTCTAAAACTGTGGAGGCTTAATCATGGCAAAGTCAAATGAAATTAAGTATCTGACCGCGATTAAAACCGAAACCAATCGTAAGAAGTATTGTCGCTTCAAGAAGATGGGTATCCGTTATATCGACTACAAGGATGCAGAGTTCCTGAAAAAATTCCTTAACGAACAAGGCAGGTTATTGCCGCGCCGTATCACTGGTAACTCTTTGAAGTTCCAGCGCAAGGTTGCGATAGCTGTAAAAAAAGCCCGTCAAATGGCTTTATTACCAACAATAACTGATCTATTAAAGTAAGGAGGACCACATCATGGAAGTTATTTTAATTAAAGACGTAGATAACCTGGGTGCCGCTAACGAAGTGGTAAAAGTTCGCAATGGTTATGCGCGTAACTTTCTTATCCCTCAGTTATTCGCTGTAGAAGCTAGTCCTTCTAACAGGAAACAACTGGATGAAAAAAGAAAGCAACTGAAGAAGAAAGAAGATTTGATGCTTGCAGCTATCAATGAAGTTATTGCTAAACTAAACGAAGGTGCCCTGAAACTGGGTGCTAAAACCGGAACTAGTGGCAAAATCTTCGGAGCTGTTACTTCTCTCCAAATCAGCCGTGCAATCCGTGAACAAAAAGGTTACGAGATCGACCGCCGCAAAATCACTATCACTGACGAAGTGAAAGAACTGGGTACGTACAAAGCCTCTATTGACTTTGGAAACGGACACAGCACTGAAGTAGCATTCGAAGTAGTAGCTGAATAAGCTCATCGGTTATAAATTTTTAAAAGCCATACGATTTGTCGTGTGGCTTTTTTTATACCTTCCAGTTGAAATTAAACCATCATATGAACAGATTCCTCCTATCAACACTAACTAGCTTTCTGTTTCTCGCCCTTAGCTGCACTTCCTCTACAAAAGAAGCAGGAGCAGCAGCCAACACAAAAGACACCATCCCTACAATTAAAAAAGCTGTGGCCTCTTCAATGGCTGGGAATTTCAGTACACAAAGCGAATTGCGCTTCGATAGTGCAGCTATTAAAGACTTTCTTAAGAAATATCCCGACTTCAATAAATTCTCAAAGGACCTGAATAAATTCTATCAATCGCGATCATTTAGTTATGCCTGGTATGACGGTAATGGTTTGATTGAACAAGCAGCCAGTTTATATAACAGGGTGGAACAATTACAGGAAGAAGGTATTACACGTCAGCTGCCTTATTCAAAAACATTTGATGCCCTGATGGATGATAATGATAGTTTATTATTAAGAGAACCCATGAATGCAGAAGCCGAACTGATGCTAACTTCACAGTATTTCGCTTATGCCAATATTGCCTGGGAAGGTATCGATGAAAAAGAAACGCAGAAATTAGACTGGTTCCTCCCGCGTAAAAAATTAAGCCTTAAAAACCTTATGGATTCCCTTATTTCTGAGGAAGGAAAAACTATTCTCGAAAAAGAACCGGTTTATTATCAATACGCATTACTGAGAGAGTATTTAAAAAAATATAAGACCCTGGAAAAAAATGGCGGCTACCCAAAAATAACAGCCGATAAAAAATCTTATAAGCTGGGTGATTCCTCAAATACTATAAAGACGATAAGGAAATCCTTATACCTGATGAATGATCTCACTACACCAGATACTCTTTCACATGTAATGGATGCAACATTAGAATCAGCAGTAAAGAAATTTCAATTAAGACATGGGTGGAAAGATGACGGCATCATAGGTGCGGCCATGATTAGGGAAATGAATATCCCAGTTCATGACAGAATACGTCAGCTTTTAGTGAATATGGAACGTTGCCGTTGGGTGCCAGTGGATTCAAAGAAGGACTATATAATGATTAATATTCCTGCTTATAAATTGTATGTGGTAGAAAATGATTATGTAGCCTGGAATATGAATGTAGTTGTAGGAAAAAGCATGCATAAAACAGCCATATTCAATGGTGACCTAAAGCATGTTGTATTCAGCCCGTACTGGAATGTACCTCCAAGTATCTTAAAGAACGAAATCATTCCAGGTATAAAAAGAAATCCCAATTACCTGAAGAACCACAATATGGAATGGAATGGGAATGGGGTAAGACAGAAGCCCGGGAACAACAATTCGTTAGGACAAGTAAAATTCCTTTTTCCCAATAGCTTTAATATCTACTTACACGACACTCCGGCGAAAAGTCTTTTCAGTGAAGATCAAAGAGCCTTCAGTCATGGTTGCATACGATTGAGTGAGCCCAGGAAATTAGCTACTTACTTATTAAGAAATGATAAGAACTGGAATGATGCCTCAATAACAGAAGCTATGAATGCAGGAAAAGAGAAGTATGTAACCCTTGCGAAGACCGTACCTGTATTCATTGCTTATCTAACTGCATGGGTGGATCGTGCTGGAGAACTTCAATTCAGGAATGACATATACAATAGGGATAATAGGTTAGCTGAAATGATTCTTACGAAAGAATAAACAGATCATTAAAATATTCAGGTGATTCAAAAAATAAAAGGATGAATTTATTCATCCTTTTATTTTTTGATACTTCATCACAGCAAATACTCTAATGAAAATGATATCTGTTAATTGAAGTAGATCAAAGCAAGTAGAAGTTTAAACAAGCCAACCGATGATTTTTAATGTATGCCACGCACTAAAACCCATAATGAAACTTGCATATTTTGTGCATAAAAAGATGATATTTAGACTGTTTAGGGGTCGGATTTGAGGTATAAAACAAGCTGAAAAAAGGCCTTAAAAAAATATTTTTAGTGACTTATCAAATTGAATATCATTGTTTTAGGTGCTCAAAGGGGCCTTCATGTATTTTTTATTGTTTTGCCAAAAGATTTCCCCTATCTTCACAATTGATAATCTGTTAGTTCTGTTGTTCTGATGTTTTTTACCCTTATTTGGTTCCTCAGTTCATTGCAGCAACTATCGTCATTATCGGATTTTCAGAACACTAAAATTTTTTTTGACAATGAACATTTACGTAGGGAACCTCTCCTGGCAAATGACCGACGAGGACTTGAGAACCCTCTTCGAACAGTACGGCTCAGTAACTTCTGCCAAAATCGTTAAGGACAAAGTAAGCGGACGTAGCAAAGGCTTCGGTTTCGTGGAAATGCCTGAAGATACAGAAGCACAGAATGCTTTGAGCAGCCTGTATGAAAGCGAAGTAATGGGTCGCAAGATCATCGTTAACGAAGCTCAACCAAAACCACAAGGTGGTGGCGGCGGTGGATTTAAGAAAAGAAGCTTCGGCGGCGGCGGCGGCAACGGTGGCGGCGGTGGTTATCGCAAAGGCGGTAGCGGCGGCGGCGGCGGTTATAACCGTGATCGTGGTGGCGACCGTGGTGGTTTTAACAGAGATTATTAATCATTACCTATAGCATCGAATTATTAAAATCCTTTCGCATCAGCGAAGGGATTTTTTTATTGAAGCCATTGAGCGTTACGTCTTGCCTCCCTGGCCTCTGCAGAAACATTTAATACTTATCTTGCCTGCAAATTAACTGGCTATGCCTTCAACCTTCTCTCCCATTATTGCAGGTACTATGAACTGGGGCCAATGGGGCAGCCGCTTCTCCACTCAGGAATATCTCATGCAAATTGAACTATGCTTAAACGAGAAGGTGAGCACATTCGATCATGCTGATATTTACGGACATTATACTACTGAAGAAGAATTTGGAAAAGCGTTATCTCTGAAGCCTTCACTTAGACAAAAAATTCAACTCATCTCTAAGTGCGGAATAAAGATGGTAACTCCGAACAGACCATCGCATCTTATTAAATCTTACGACACTTCAAAACAACATATTATTCGTTCAGCAGAACGATCGCTTACAAATTTGCAAACAGATCATATCGACCTACTTCTGATTCATCGTCCTGATCCATTAATGCACCCAGATGAAATTGCAGAAGCTTTTTTGCAACTAAAAGAACAGGGAAAGGTCTTAGACTTTGGTGTTTCCAATTTCACTGTGTCTCAAACAGCCATGATGGCAAGTCGCTACCCAATTAGTGTAAACCAGTTAGAAGTTTCCATATTACACCTGTTCCCATTTCTTGATGGAATATTAGACCAGTGTATTGAAAAGAAGATAACTCCAATGGCATGGAGTCCTTTAGGCGGAGGTAAACTATTCAATAATCCAGAAGATGAAAGAAAGAAAAGGATTTTAGCTGCTGCTCAAATTTTAGCTGAAAAATATAATGCCAGTCCCGACCAACTGCTGCTTAGCTGGTTATTGTTTCACCCTTCTGGTATTCTGCCTGTAATGGGTACAACAAAAATCGAACGTATCAAGGCAGCAATGGCTGCTCTATCAATAAAAATAACAAGGGAAGAATGGTTTATGCTGTGGCGAGCATCAACCGGACATGAAGTTGCCTGAAATAAAATAAAAATGTTATGACAAGATTAGTAGCCTTTGCTTTATCGATGGTCTTTTTAATATCATGCAGTAATACAAATGAGACGGCAGATATTGTTTACTACAATGCAAAAATATGGACAGGTGATAGTTCTGAACCCTGGGTATCTGCTATTGCAGTTAAAGGGAATACCATTTTATACTCTGGCAACAATTATTCTTCTTACAAAGGAGAAAAGACAACTTTGGTGGATCTGGATGGGAAATTATTAGTTCCTGGTTTTATGGATAATCATACACATTTTTAAGTGGAGGATATAATCTTGCAAGTGTAGACTTACGTAAAGCACATACCAAAGAAGAATTCATCAGCATATTGAAAGCGTATTGTGAAAAATATCCGGATGACCGCTGGATATTGGGTGGTGATTGGGACCATGAAGCCTGGGGTGGTGAACTTCCGGAAAAAGAATGGATTGATTCTATAACTGGAAATCATCCAGTACTTCTTAGCAGATACGATGGACATATGGCATTAGTAAATACTAAGGCCTTGTCGTATGCTAATATCGATAATAAGAGCAAAGTACCGGCAGGTGGTGAAATCCTCAAAACCACTTCCGGTGATATTACCGGTGTTTTTAAAGATGAAGCCATGAATCTCATTTTCAGTGTTATTCCAACACCTTCAGAAAAGGAATTAGAAGAGAGCCTTGACAGGGCACAAAAATATGCATTCAGTAATGGCGTAACGCAAGTTCACGATATGGGTAGTTATGGTGGATGGTTTGATTTGGAAGTATATAGAAAAGCCTATAAAGCACAAGCAATTACAGCTTCGCATCTATTCTTTCGTTGCATTAAGTACCTGGCAGCAACTGGATTCTTTTTGCCGTGTAAATGGAAAAGGGGATGACCAATTACGCTGGGGTGGATTAAAAGGTTTTGTTGATGGTTCTTTAGGCTCAACCACCGCGTGGTTCTATGACCCATATTTGGATGAACCACAAAAAAGAGGATTCAACATTACCGATACGGTCCTTTTGAAGAAATGGGTGATTGGAGCCGATAAAGCCGGTCTGCAAGTTGCTGTACATGCTATTGGCGACAGGGCAAATGATTTTATTCTTGATGTTTTCAAATCTGCTGTCACTGAAAATGGAGAACGAGACAGGCGCTTCCGAATAGAACATGCCCAGCATCTGAGCGCAGCTGCCATTAGCCGCTTTGGACTTGAGAATATTATCCCATCCATGCAACCTTATCATGCTATTGACGATGGAAAATGGGCCTATAAAAGATTGGATTCTGCCCGATTAAAAAGAACATATCCTTTCAAGTCTTTGCTTCGGTCGAATGCTAAATTAAGTTTCGGTTCTGACTGGACGGTAGCTCCATTGACACCCCTTGAAGGAATATATGCTGCTGTAACCAGGCAAACATTAGATGGGAAAAATCCTGGGGGCTGGTTTCCAGAGGAGAAGATTTCAGTTGAAGAAGCTTTGCGTTGCTATACCATTGCGAATGCGTTCTCCGGATTCGAAGAAAAGAAGCTAGGTAAGATCAAAAAAGGTTATTTGGCCGATTTTGTAATACTATCAGATAATATTTTTGAAATTGCTCCAGAAGCTATCAGAAACACTAAAGTGCTTCAAACCATTATCAATGGTAAAGAAGTATTCAATAGTTCTAAAAAGTAGGCTTAGTAACAGAAAAGGAAATGAGATGGAAGAATGCGCACCTCAATCTCGTTTGTTGTTAAATATTCTCCATCCAAATGAGCATGGAAATTTTCACTACTCTTAATATGCATAGATGAGGTAGAAAAATAGTCTATGCATGATAATTTACTATGCTTCCCTTTTTCTATAATCGGGAGATAAAGCAATCGTCTTATAATCGATAACGGACTTACAACATTTGCTTGAAAAAGCCCGTCATTCACTTCTGCATCTGGTGTAACATAAAAACCGCCTCCAGCTCTTTTGCCATTCATAACATTGATCATTAATAGCTTTCCATTGATTTCCCTTTCCTCCATTCTTAACGTAAACGTTTGTTCCTTGAATGTGAAAATCATTCTTAAAACAGCAATGAGGTAAGTAATTCTTCCTGCCTTTTTCCTTTTCCCCAGCAACTTTGAAGCAACTGCCCCATCAAAACCAACACCCAATCCATTTAAAAATAATTTTCCATTACAGACTCCAGCATCCACGGTTTTTGCAGACGCAGCTAATCCTATTTCTATCTGTTCTTCTAAGTTGCAATCACGATATAATAACCAATGAAAATCATTCCCTGTTCCCCCTTTGAATATCATTAATGGAAGTTTAACATCAGGATAATGATTAATAAAGTAATTCAATGTGCCATCCCCTCCCACAACCCATACATCCGAAAAGGAAACAAAATCTTTTGGCCATACTTCGATAAAAGCTTCGAATTCCACCCCCTTAAGTTGCAAAATTTGCTTAATCCCATTGGTTATGGAAACAGAAACCCCTCCCCCTGCTAACTTATTGGCGACTATGGCAATTTTTTTCCCCATGAACCGTTGTAACTGTTTAGGTTAAAGGTAATTAATTAGAAGAAACCATTTTGAAGGAATACGAATTTTACGCTTAACTACTTAAACCGGAATAAGCAAAAAAAGTAAATTCAAGTCCGATTACCGCATTATCTCATACTAGACCTTGGCAGAGGGTGCAAAAAGTAAATGAAAAGAGTCCCGATTTTATGAATAAGAAAATAAAAGTTCTGGAATGTATTCGTCAGGGGCAGATAGGGGGTGGAGAATCCCATCTGCTTAGTCTTGTTGAAAATATGGACCGTAATCGATTTGACCCGGTAGTTTTATCATTTACGGATGGTCCAATGATAGATCGCCTGAAGAGAATGAATGTGCCTTGCCATATTATTCCAACGCTTAAACCATTTGATATCAGCAAATGGAAACAAGTAAAGAATTTTATGAAGCAAGAACAGTTTGATATTGTTCATGCTCATGGAACAAGAGCCAATTCAAACGTTTTGTGGGCATCCCGCTCACTGAATGTTCCCGTAGTATATACTATTCATGGTTGGTCATTTCATCAGGACCAAAATCCCATTGTAAGGAATATCCGCCTGGGGTGAAGCCTATTTGACCAGCAGGTCGGATTGCAATATCTCTGTTTCCAAATCCAATCAGGAATCAGGAAAAGCTGTTATTAAATCTTTCGATTCAGTTGTTATCAATAATGGTATTGACCAGAAAAGATTCAATCCTGCAGGTGAATTCAAGGATATCAGAAAAGAGCTTAGTATTCCGGAAACGGACATCCTGATTTTATTTATTGCACGTTTTACTTCGCATAAGCAGCCTTTGACTTTAATAAAAGCATTTAGTGCTATTGCGGCTGCTCATCCTTCTCTTAAATTATTATTAGTTGGTGAAGGCGACCAAAAAGCGGAAGCCCTGGAATTGGTTGCTAAAAGTGGTTTGCAAAATAGTATTCTCTTTCAACCGTTCAGGAGTGACGTTCCCGATGTTTTAGCCGCAGCGGATATATTCGTATTGCCTTCTTTGTGGGAAGGATTACCCATAGGACTTCTGGAAGCAATGTCAATGGGAAAGGCAGTGATAGCATCCAATGTTGACGGATCCAGGGAAGTGGTAAAAAATGAAGTAAATGGTCTGCTAATTGAAACAGACAAATTGATAGAAAACTTGTCTGCAGCTCTTTTGCAACTTTCCAATAATAAAGAAAAAAGAATGCAATTGGGAGCAGGAGCCATCGCTACCGTAAGGGAAGATTTCAATGCACTTACAATGACCAGGCAAATAGAAAAAATATATTCCGACCTCGTAAATAAGGCTTCAAAGAAATAATAAACCAAAAAAGATTGATAATTAAAAAAACAGGATAGTACACTACGTTCTATCCTGTTTTCTAATTATACTATTGATTAGTTAACTATGGCCGGAATATTCTTATTCTTAAAAAGTGTATTGTAGTCGTTTATTGCTTTTTTCAATTCCTGTTCATATGCCGTGTTAAGGAGATTCCATTTGGATTCCAAATCAGCTAATCTGTTTTTAACGCCATCTGTAACTACGGGATTATGAGTGTCGGCCAGACTTTTCAGGTTAAAAAATTCTGCATTTAGTTTACTTGGCCAATTGATGACATCCTGCCCATTCTTTATCCTTGATTCAACAATTTCAGATTCCCATTTATCCATTTTTGCAATCAGATCACTACCTGCAGTAACCAGTTCTTTGTATTGAGTCTGGTCTTTGAAAACCAGATTATATCCTTCAACTTGCTTCTTTATCTTTCTAAGATCATTTACTTTTTTATGCATGGAACTTATCTGTTCGCTTATTCTTTTTAATAATACTTGTTGTTCTGTCCAGGAAGTAGCATCTGCAGTAAGATTTGGGTCTTTTATTACATCTACTTTTGTTTCACTTATAGAAGATTTATATGATAATCTCGCAGTATAAGAACCAGGACTGATTCTATATCCGCGGTAGTCACCATACACAAATGCACCTGTAACATCTGGTGAAATAGTAGCATTTCTAAAATCCCATAATACACGGTTCATCCCTTTGTTTCCTGAAATTTCTATTGGCGGAGGGGGGCCTCCAGGATAAGGTTTGTAAGCCGCATCTTTCTTATTTGTATAGCTCCTTACCAGCTTCCCATCCTTAGCAAGAATTTCAAGTTTAACAAGATTGGTATCCGATTTTTCGGGAAGGTAATAATCAAATATTACACCTTCCGGTGCATTCTGTCCAACATCATTTGTGTTCTTTTCTTCGGGTAATCCTACTCCACCACCAAATAATATAGAAGCTTTAGGTTGGAATATTTTAACTGTAGTTGGTATTCCCACTATTGCTGATTTTTGAATTGCACTCAAATCATCCAGAATCCAAAAGCCTCTGCCAGCCGTAGAGATCACCATGTCATTATCCCTGAAAGTGATATCTGTAATGGTAACAACCGGCAGGTTTAACTGAAATGATTGCCAATTGGCGCCACCATTTAAAGAAATATAGAAGCCTCTTTCTGCCCCTGCATACAAAACTCCTTTTGCATTCTTATCTTCTCTAATAACTCTTATAAAATCATCAGAAGCAATACCGCTAATTATCTTGGTCCATGATTTACCATAATCAGTTGTCTTATAGGTATAGGATGAATAGTCATTGAACTTATATCTAGTGGCACTTATATAAGCTGTTCCTTTGTCGTGAGGTGAAACTTCTATTGAATGAATCATTGATTCTGACAAATCAGAAGGGGTAACATTCGTCCATTTTTTTCCTCCATCCTGTGTTAAATAGACTAGACCACAATCGCTACCAGTCCAAATATGGCCCTTCTCAATAGGAGATTCTTTTACATAATAGATGGTATTATAATTTTCACCCCCCGCACCTTCATTAGTAAGTGGCCCACCGCCAGGGCCCTGTTTTGTGGTGTCGTTTCTTGTAAGATCTGGGCTAATCACATCCCATTTTTGACCATTGTTTGTTGTTTTAAACAAGACATTTCCTGCATGGTAATAAGTTCCCTTTTCATGAACGGAGGCAACAATCGGAGCATTCCAGTTAAACCTGTAACGCATTTGCTTTGGAAGAATAGCAAGGTTTAATGAAGGATATGCCTGGATATCTTTTACTTCATTGGTTTTAGTATCTAATATTTCGATATACCCCTGGTAACAACCACCCATTACTTGTTCTGGATTTTCTTCCTGAAAAGCAAGGTACGCGCTTTCACAGCCAGGTCCGGAAGACCAATCATTTTGTGTAATTCCATAGAAATTATTTCTACTGGCAATTATAACTGAAGTATTGTCTTGCTGACCACCATATACTTTATACGGAAATACATTATCGGTAGCCACCCTGTAGAATTGTCCAGTGGGTTGGTTCATAATTGAAGACCAGCTATTACCTCCATTGTAAGAGATTTCTGCTCCTCCATCATCTGCCAAAGCTATTGCCGCTGGTATTTTTGGATTAATCCAGAGATCATGAGTATCGCCATGTGCAACTGGCAGGGCACTGAATGTTCTTCCTCCGTCAATAGATCGCATAAGAGGGGCATTCATTACATATACAAGGTTTTCATTGACTGGATCAGCCTGTACTTTCATGTAGTACCAGGACCTTGCGCATATATCCTGATTATTAGAAAGCAATGACCAGGAAGCACCGGCATCGTCTGATCGATACAATCCAGATACTGATTTCTCAGCTTCAACAATGGCAAATACTCTATTAGGATTTGCTCTTGAAACTGCTACTCCAATCTTTCCAAGTTTATCAGGCAACCCCGAAACAATTTTCTTCCATGTTTCTCCTCCGTCAGTTGATTTCCATATGGCAGACCCGTTACCTCCACTATTTACAGTCCAGGGCAACCGTTGATGCTGCCAGGATGCTGCGTACAAAATTCTTGGATTTGTCATATCCAAACTCAAGCTTGTGATACCAGTGCTATCATTTATATAAAGTGTCTTTTTCCAAGTAAGACCACCATCTATAGATTTAAATACGCCTCTATCATTATTGGGACCATGAACAGTTCCTTGTGCAGCTACCCATAAAATATCGGGGTTTTGAGGGTGTATAGCTACATCTGCAATATGTCTTGTTTTTTCAAGTCCGATATTATTCCATGTCCTTCCAGCATCAACAGATTTGTAGACACCATTTCCATAAGTAGTCATTACACCTCTTACCGCATGTTCACCTGTACCAGCATAGACTACATTTGGATCGGATTCAGAAACAGCTATATCGCCAATTGAACCAACTTTAAAGAAACCATCGGAAGTGTTATGCCATGAAACACCCCCATCAATTGTTTTCCAAATTCCTCCACCAGTGTATCCAGCATAGAATACAGAACTATTATTCACTACTCCTGCAACTGTATTTGCTCGCCCTCCTCTGAATGGGCCAATATTTCTCCAATGGAGAGAAGAGAAAACCGAATCATAGAGAGGTTGTTGTAAGGGTGTTGCTTCTGGTTTTACTTTCTTTTTCTTTTGAGCTGAGAGAGGAGACAAAAATGATACAGTAGCTAAGGCAAATAGCAGTTTATATCTCATGAGTTAGTTTTATATCTAAATGTAAAGAATAAGTGGGGAGGAGGGAGTCAAAAGGTTGAAAAGTTCAAAGGTTTGTTCAAGAGGTTCAAGAAGTTCAAAAAGTTCCAAAGGGTCTACCAATAGTTGGCCTTTTTTATTTCAATGTTTTTTTTTACAGGAGACGCAAGGAAAAAGAGTTATACAAATACAAGGCTAGGGGGTCAAAAGAGTAAACAGAGAATACTACCTTCCCCCCCGGGGGGAAGGCATCTACAGAGATGGCGGGGAAAGAAAAACATCTGCGTCTCTGCGTCTCTGCGGTGAAAAAATAAAATTCAAAATCATTTGAAGTAGGGGCAAAAAAAACTGACTAATTAAAGTCAGGGTTCAAAGAATATGGCAGCTACCTACTCTCCTCCCCACAGCAGTGTGGGGACAGTACCATCGCCCGCCGCGGCGGGTTAACTTCTCAATGAATTAAAATCAATTAAGGTATGGGCAAAAAAAAACCCTGACTAATTAAAGTCAGGGTTCAAAGAATATGGCAGCTACCTACTCTCCCGCATTGTTGTGCAGTACCATCGGCCATAAGGGGCTTAACTTCTCTGTTCGGTATGGGAAGAGGTGAACACCCTTGGCAAAACCACCATAAGTCGGTAAGTCGAGAACTAGAGCATATAACTGAAACAGATCGGTTATTGATAGCTTAGTAAAGGACTATAATAATGTCATATTGGGTAGTTGTAAATACGGATAACGACTTAACAATTAAATTAAAATTCGAATTGTAAAAAAATAAAAGCTTACGGGCAATTAGTACTACTCGGCTTTGCTGTTACCAATTTTACACCTGTAGCCTATCAACGTCATAGTCTCTGACGACCCTTAAAAGAATACTCATCTTGTGGAAGGTTTCACGCTTAGATGCTTTCAGCGTTTATCCTGGCCGGACGTAGCTACTCTGCATTGCACCTGGCGGCACAACAGATACACCAGCGGTCCGTACGACCCGGTCCTCTCGTACTAAGGTCATGTCCACGCAATATTCTAACGCCCATCACAGATAGGGACCGAACTGTCTTGCGACGTTCTGAACCCAGTTCACGTGCCACTTTAATCGGCGAACAGCCGAACCCTTGGGACCTTCTCCAGCCCCAGGATGTGACGAACCGACATCGAGGTGCCAAACCTCCCCGTCGATATGAGCTCTTGGGGGAGATCAGCCTGTTATCCCCGGAGTACCTTTTATCCTTTGAGCGATGGCCCTTCCATACAGAACCACCGGATCACTTCAGCCGTCTTTCGACCCTGCTCGACTTGTATGTCTCACAGTCAAGCTCCCTTATACTGATGCGCTCTTCGTACGATTACCAACCGTACTGAGGGAACCTTTGCAAGCCTCCGTTACTTTTTAGGAGGCGACCACCCCAGTCAAACTACCCACCATGCACTGTTTCCCGTAAGGGATTAGACTCTAAGCAAACGAAGGTTGGTATTTCAACGACCGCTCCACGAAACCTGGCGGCTCCGCTTCAAAGCGTCCCAACTATTCTACACATCGGTTGCTCAAAATCAATGCAAAGTTGTAGTGAAGGTTCACGGGGTCTTTCCGTCCCGTGACGGGTAACCGGCATCTTCACCGATACTACAATTTCACCGGGCTCGCGGAGGAGACAGTGTTCAACTCATTAGACCATTCGTGCAGGTCGGAACTTACCCGACAAGGAATTTCGCTACCTTAGGACCGTTATAGTTACGGCCGCCGTTTACCGGGGCTTCAGTCAGAAGCTTTGGATTGCTCCGAACATCCTTCCTTAACCTTCCGGCACCGGGCAGGTATCAGGCTCTATACGTCATCTTTCGATTTTGCAGGGCCCTGTGTTTTTGTTAAACAGTTGGTTGAACCATTTTACTGAGACCACCCATAAGGTGGTACGCTTTATCCCGAAGTTACAGCGTCAATTTGCCTAGTTCCTTCTCCGCGGCTCACCCGAGCGCCTTAGAATATTCATCTCGTCTACCTGTGTCGGTTTGCGGTACGGGCCGCTATAGCCTAGCCTTAGAGGTTTTTCTCGGCGGTATGATTAGGACCACTATCCACGCTGCCGAAGCTTTGTGGTACTATCACGTTCGACATTCTCTGCGGATTTACCTACAGAAAATATATCTACACGCTTTAAGGTGGAATTCCGTATCCACCCGGGTCTTTCACTACCGCGTCACCCCATCGAAACTATAGCAGGTACTGGAATATTAACCAGTTTTCCATCAGCTACCCCTTTCGGGTTTGCCTAAGGACCCGACTAACCCTGATCCGATTAACGTTGATCAGGAAACCTTAGACTTTCGGCGAAGGAGTTTTTCACTCCTTTTATCGCTACTCATGCCTACATTTTCTTTTCCCAACGCTCCAGCATACGTCGCCATACACCTTCGCAGCAGATGGGAATGCTCCCCTACCGATATACCACCTAGTGGCAATCTTAGAACTTCGGTTCGTAGTTTGATGCCCGATTATTTTCCGTGCAGAGTCTCTCGACCAGTGAGCTGTTACGCACTCTTTAAATGAATGGCTGCTTCCAAGCCAACATCCTGGCTGTTATAGAAATCCCACCTCGTTTGATCAACTTAACTACGTATTAGGGACCTTAGTTGCTAATCTGGGTTATTTCCCTCTCGGCCACGGACCTTAGCACCCGCAGCCTCACTCCCGGAGATATTTACTAGCATTCGGAGTTTGTCAGGGTTTGGTAGGCGGTGAAGCCCCCTAGCCCAATCAGTAGCTCTACCTCTAGTAAACTTCTATATCCGAGGCTGTTCCTAAAAACATTTCGGGGAGAACGAGCTATCTCTCAGTTTGATTGGCCTTTCACCCCTATCCACAGGTCATCCCATAACTTTTCAACGTTAATGAGTTCGGTCCTCCAGTGTGTGTTACCACACCTTCAACCTGCCCATGGATAGATCACAAAGTTTCGCGTCTGCCCCCACTAACTAAACGCCCTATTTGGACTCGCTTTCGCTACGGCTCCGGTACTTAAGACCTTAACCTCGCTAGTGAGGAGCAACTCGTAGGCTCATTATGCAAAAGGCACGCCGTCATCCATTGCTGGACTCCGACCGCTTGTAGGCGTACGGTTTCAGGTACTATTTCACTCCCCTGTTCGGGGTGCTTTTCACCTTTCCCTTACGGTACTGGTTCACTATCGGTCTCTGAGGAGTATTTAGCCTTACCAGATGGTGCTGGCAGATTCAGGCAGGATTCCTCCGGTCCCGCCGTACTCAGGATACCACACGTCCCCAATTATTTGTGCTTACAGGACTATCACCTGCTATGGTTCAACTTTCCAGAAGATTCAGCTTGAAATTGGTTTCTAAAAGTGGTCCTACAACCCTCCGGCAGCACGCTGCCGAAGTTTGGGCTATTCCCTTTTCGCTCGCCACTACTTGGGGAATCACTATTGTTTTCTTTTCCTCCTGGTACTTAGATGTTTCAGTTCCCAGGGTTGACTCTCCTTGCGGAGTGACTGGCCTTCAGCCAGCCGGGTTGTCCCATTCGGAAATCTACGGATATTACGCTTGTGTGCAGCTCCCCGTAGCTTATCGCAGCTTACCACGTCCTTCATCGTCTCTCAGAGCCAAGGCATCCACCATACGCCCTTAAGTGCTTTAAAAGAGTTATTATCGTTACTCGTTATTTACAACTTTTTAAAAATTTACCCAATATGTCAAAGAGCTAATCCAAATGCGTAAGGCCTAAAGCTTAAGGCTTAATGCCGAATGCTAGATGCTTAAAGCAGATGAACGTAGTTGATGTTTTTGGTTATGAACCAACAGGCCTTTCGCCTAACATCTTATTTGGAAGAACTAATTACCAATTTTCAAATTATCTAATCTTCAAATTTTCAAATTGGTTTGTGGAGGATATCGGAGTCGAACCGATGACCCTCTGCGTGCAAGGCAGATGCTCTAGCCAACTGAGCTAACCCCCCAATAGTTAGTCGGGAGTCAGTTAGGTGAGAGTCATAAGTCACAAGACTTTGAACTCACGACTAATGGCTTCGACTTTAGTAGACCCGAGCAGATTTGAACTGCTGACCCCTACATTATCAGTGTAGTGCTCTAACCAGGCTGAGCTACGGATCTGTTTTCTGTAGCCCACTTATTAGCGGGTTTACATTAAAGAATGTAAAGAACTTCGTTAAAAATTGAAAGAAGTAGAAGCAACAATTAAAAAGGACCAGCAAGTCTCTAAAAAGGAGGTATTCCAGCCGCACCTTCCGATACGGCTACCTTGTTACGACTTAGCCCCAGTCACTAGTTTTACCCTAGGCGGCTCCTTGCGGTTACCGACTTTAGGTACACCCAGCTTCCATGGCTTGACGGGCGGTGTGTGCAAGGTCCGGGAACGTATTCACCGTAGCATTGCTGATCTACGATTACTAGCGATTCCAGCTTCATGGAGTCGAGTTGCAGACTCCAATCTGAACTGAGAGGAGGTTTTTGGGATTAGCTCCTTGTCGCCAAGTGGCAGCCCTTTGTCCTCCCCATTGTAGCACGTGTGTAGCCCTGGGCATAAAGGCCATGATGACTTGACATCATCCCCTCCTTCCTCGCGTCTTACGGCGGCAGTTTCATTAGAGTTCCCAGCTTAACCTGATGGCAACTAATGATAGGGGTTGCGCTCGTTGCGGGACTTAACCCAACACCTCACGGCACGAGCTGACGACAGCCATGCAGCACCTTACTGGCAGTGTATTGCTACAAAGTGAGCTTTCACCCACGGTCTCCCAGCATTCTAGCCCAGGTAAGGTTCCTCGCGTATCATCGAATTAAACCACATGCTCCACCGCTTGTGCGGACCCCCGCCAATTCCTTTGAGTTTCAACCTTGCGGTCGTACTTCCCAGGTGGGATACTTAATGCTTTCGCTCAGACACCAACTGTGTATCGCTGATGTCGAGTATCCATCGTTTAGGGCGTGGACTACCAGGGTATCTAATCCTGTTTGATCCCCACGCTTTCGTGCCTCAGCGTCAATTTCTGTGTAGCAAGCTGCCTTCGCAATAGGTGTTCTATGTCATATCTAAGCATTTCACCGCTACATGACATATTCCGCTTACCTCCACAGCATTCAAGACAGATAGTATCAACGGCAGTTTCCAAGTTAAGCTCGGAGATTTCACCACTGACTTACCTGCCCGCCTACGCACCCTTTAAACCCAGTGAATCCGGATAACGCTTGCACCCTCCGTATTACCGCGGCTGCTGGCACGGAGTTAGCCGGTGCTTATTCATCTGGTACCGTCAACCACAATAGAAATCGTGGGTTTCTTCCCAAATAAAAGAAGTTTACAATCCAGAGGACCTTCATCCTCCACGCGGCATGGCTGGTTCAGACTTGCGTCCATTGACCAATATTCCTTACTGCTGCCTCCCGTAGGAGTCGGGCCCGTGTCTCAGTGCCCGTGTGACTGGTCGTGCTCTCACACCAGTTACTGATCGAAGGCTTGGTGAGCCGTTACCTCGCCAACTACCTAATCAGGCGCACGCCCATCTTTAAGCGCCGGAGCTATAATTATAAAGTGATGCCACTTCATAGTATTACGGGGTATTAATCCAAGTTTCCCTGGGCTATCCCCCACTTAAAGGAAGGTTGCGTACGTGTTCCGCACCCGTTTGCCGGTCGCCGCCCATGTATTGCTACACTGCGCTGCCCCACGACTTGCATGTATTAAGCCTGCCGCTAGCGTTCATCCTGAGCCAGGATCAAACTCTCCATTGTAAATGAGTTTTGATCGTTGGCGTTAATAAATTCTCTTCGGAAAAATTAACGTTGTGATCTAATAATTATGTCGCTAGACCTTACCATAAAT
Source organism: Chitinophagaceae bacterium (assembly GCA_016721085.1). Taxonomy (GTDB): domain Bacteria; phylum Bacteroidota; class Bacteroidia; order Chitinophagales; family Chitinophagaceae; genus Endoryza. Next base: position 88,475 of record JADKJI010000063.1, read on the forward strand.
ACTTGATTTATGTACTGTTGCTTCCAAACTTTCAAAGATCTTTAGGCATTTCCGCCTCCCCATTTTTGATTGGGGTTGCAAAGGTAAGTGCCTTTTGTATTTCACCAAAATTTTTCTTGAAGTATTTTGAAGATTTTTTCTTCGTTTTACCCAGAATTATTTGAAGAACTATTGCTTTTTTTTAGAGCGGACGGCAAAGATACGTTGCTATCTGTTTGCCACCAAGTTTTTTCAGTTGTTTTTTATTCACAACCACTTCACTCTTAATCAACACCGAAAGAACTTAGCCGTTTTTTTCAAAGCGGGCCGCAAAGATAAGGATGAACAGTTTCCTGCCAAATTATTTTTGAATCTTATTTTCCAGAAAACCCTGAAATGCCCACCCAGATAGGGTTTGAAGCGATAAAAAAATTTGAACCCCTTGCCCCCTATTCCGGGAAGTATCCGGCCGGATAATTGACTTTCTGAAGGAATAATCCCTGCCCCGGTACCGAGAAATCCGCTCTGGTAGCGTCTTTCAGCCGAATAATACCCTCAAAATCTGCCACCGACAGCTTACCCCTCCCCACTTGCAACATGGTGCCCGTTAACCCCCTCACCATACCCCTCAAAAACCGGTTTGCCTCTACTTTATATACTAAACAGCCCTCTTCTTCCTCCCAATCACTCTGTAATATCCTGCATTGCATGGTTTTAGCCTGACTCCCCTTCTTTGAAAAGCTGGTAAAATCCTCATACTCCTTCACTTTTGCCGCTGCAGCCTGTAGCTTCTCCTTATCAAGCGTAAAAGGATAGAAATAGGATCTGTCCTGCAAGAATGGATCCTTTCTCAATGCTATATAGTACCTGTACTCCCTACTTGTGGCATCGAAACGGGAATGCGCTTCCGGTGGCATTACTATAAGCTGTCTTATTACTATAGAACCAGGAAGAAGTGCATTTAGATTATACACTACGGCTGGATTGATCTCCTCTTCCCAGTCGAAATGAAAGAAATTCTGCCTCGCATGTACGCCAGTATCCGTTCTAGATGACCCGGTTAGACTCACAGGTTTACGAAAGAATACCCCGAAAGCCTTTTCAATCTCAGATTGGATGGTTATGGCATTGGGTTGTACCTGGAAGCCCGCATAATGGGTTCCTAAATAAGCAACTTCCAAAAAGTAACGTATCATGAAGCGAATGTACTGAAGAGTAATCAGGCGGGAAAGATCAGTATCTGACCATCACTTTGAACCTGTTTATATAGTATTCCTCTGTGAGAAGCTTAACCAATGACTTGAATTCGTCTGTATCCACAACAAATGGATAGGCTGCATCAAAAAACTGATATCTGTTTTCGTCAGAGAAAAATAGCTCTGTAAGCGCTTTTATCTGCCGGGTATAATAACACTTGGCCTTAAATGCTTTGCGGGCAATCAGAATCCTGTCTTCGATAGTGGTAGCCGCCAACATCTTAACCCGCAACTTATCCAAATCACCGTCAGTAGCCTTATTTACACAATCAGAATTGACCATCGAAAGTTTCTTAGGAGCTACCACGGAATCTTGTTTCAATACTTCTACTACAGCTTTTGCTGTATCCTTTTGTATTATCTCCGATGGCTTTGAGACCATAATTGTATCAACCGGTCTTTTACCTGTTTTGGCCTCTTCTTCCGTTTTTACTAGCAATTCAGCTTTCTTTTCGCTTGCAATTACCACTGGAACTATTGGTTTCTCAGAAGGAACAATTGCTTCAGGTTCTTTTGAAACAGCCTCGATTTCTATCTTAATTCGTATGGTATCAACTCCCAGACTACTGCTATCACGGAAAATGATGGCTCTTGACTCTTTGCCAGTATTATCAAAAACCTTTTTAATTACTGGTTTTGGATAATCGGGCTCTATAGCCACTTTAAGTTGAACTGGTTTTTTTTGATTACTGTCGGCAATTGTTAGAACAGTGTCTTTTGTTTTCTCAGCTGGTGTAATTATTGCCATAGGTTGCTGGCTTGCAGTATCCTTAACAAGCATTTCTGCTTTTACTACTTCTTTAACCGTATCGGTCTTTTTACCTTCAGCTATCAATTCCTTTTTGGGCTCTTCTTTATGTTCGGTTGAAACAGTAGGAACTGGAACTTGAGGAGGGGCAATTACTACAGCAGAGGGCTTTGCATTTGTCTCGGTAACTACCTTTTCTGGCGTTACTACTTTTACAACAGTATCCTTTGCCATAGGCTTTTTCTCTGTGGTTGCCTTAGCTATGGGTTTGCTTACATTCCTGACAAGGACTGAAGTATCGTTTACCACAGCTGCCATCATAATAGCGAAGGCATCGGTGCGGGTTTCTTTAAACTCTGTTGATGTAAAGGATTGTGAAGAGACAGGCTTTAGTAAATCCATTGTTTGCCAATCATATAATCCCCAACTGGATGATGTAATCTTCTTCAATTGAAAACCACGATCCTTTCTTTTCATTTCTATTCTGAAAAGCTGGTCGGGGAAGCTATTCTTAGGAAAGCTGATGGATAGTTCATAAAGGGAGTCTTTCAATCCTGACAACACTAAATGTCCCTGGCTATTGGAAGAATAGGATTTCTTTCCCAGTAAAACGGCAAAGGGCTGCTGCTGGTCGGCATCTATAGCAATGAAGAAAAGCTGTTGCGCCTTTATCTGAATCCCCGCCAAAAAAAACGTTAAAATAAACACTGCCGTCTTCATGAACACTTTTGATTTCCTATTTATACAAAACTACTTATTTGAACCGAGTCAGGAACCACTTGTACATATTTTCACAAATAATAAAATATTCAACTATTATCTTTAGGCCTTTAATACCATAAGAATGAAAAAAATCCTATTAGCATTTCTAATCCTTACCAGTTCACATGTACTCTTTGCGCAAGAAGAAGAGACTCCTCAAGAAGCGACAGGTAAAAAGGTTTATCGGGAAACTTATACCCGAATCAATGATCTTGTACATACCCAATTAGACATTCGCTTTGACTATTCCAAATCTCAGGCTCAAGGCAAAGTATGGATAACGCTGAAACCTCATTTCTATGCTACAGATTCCCTTAATCTTGATGCAAAAGGGATGGATATCCATAGTGTAGCGATTATGAAAGGGACGAAAACACAAGCTTTAAAATATAGCTACAACGGCAACAACCTTTTTATCACACTTGATAAAACCTATAAAGGCGAAGAGCAATACACTGTTTATATTGAATATACAGCAAAGCCTAATGATTATAAGACGAAAGGAAGCATGGCTATCACAGATGCCAAGGGTCTTTATTTTATCAATCCACTTGGAACCGAAAAAAATAAGCCTACCCAAATATGGACGCAAGGGGAAACCGAGGCTACTTCTGTATGGTGCCCAACCATCGATAAGCCAAATCAGAAAACGACCAATGAGTTCAGGATGACAGTCCCTTCTAAATATGTGACATTGTCAAATGGACGCTTAGTAAATCAAAAAACGAATCCTGACGGTACTCGTACTGATACCTGGAAAATGGAATTACCACACGCCCCCTATCTCTTCTTTATGGGCGTAGGCGATTTTGCGATAGTAAAAGATAGTTATAAAGGAAAGGAAGTCAGCTATTATGTTGAGAAGGAATACGCTCCTGTTGCAAGAGGCATTTTCGGTTATACACCAGAGATGATTGCCTACTTTTCCCGTATTACAGGCGTTGACTACCCATGGGTAAAATATGCTCAAATTGTTGGCCGCGATTATGTGAGTGGCGCTATGGAAAACACTACATCTACACTTCATGGTGAAAGTGCCCAACAAGATGCCCGTGAATTGCTTGATGGAAATGGCTGGGAAAGCACCATTGCTCATGAATTGTTCCACCAATGGTTCGGAGATTATGTAACATCTGAAAGCTGGAGTAATCTAACCTTAAACGAGTCTTTTGCCAACTATAGTGAAGTGCTATGGGATGAATACAAACATGGAAAAGATGCTGCGGATGCACAGAATTACAACGATATGCTGGGGTATCTTGATGGAGGAAGCGAGAAAAAGATCTGGTTCGCTTTAATTATGGCGACAAGGAAGACATGTTCGACAATGTGAGTTATAATAAAGGTGGCCGTATTTTGAATATGCTGCGAAACTATGTTGGAGATAGCGCCTTTTTTAAATCGCTGAACCTATACCTGACAACCAACAAATTCAAATCAGCAGAAGCACAACAGCTTCGTCTTGCTTTTGAAGAAGTGACTGGCCGCGACCTTAACTGGTATTTCAACCAATGGTATTATGGAAGTGGTCATCCAAAATTGACAATCGATTATGTATATAATGATTCTGAAGGGCAGGCAAAAGTGATAATCAAACAAACGCAAGCGGGTGAAAAGGTATTCAGGCTTCCAATTGCCATCGATATATATAATGGGCCAAATAAAGAAAGGAAGAATGTTTGGGTAGAAAACAGGATCGATACTTTCACTTTCCAATATAAGCAACGCCCTGACCTAATAAATGTAGATGGTGATAAAATCCTTCTAACAGAAAAGAAAGACAACAAGACATTTGACAACTATATTTTTCAATATTCAAACGCCGGTAAATACTTAGACCGCAGGGAAGCGATTGAAATGGCATTGACCCGTCAGGACGATCCAAAAGCTCAAGCACTCTTAAAGAAGGCATTAAAAGATCCTTATCATGGATTACGTCGTATGGTAGTTGAAGGATTGAATGTTCAAAAATCGTCTGTTAAGAAGGAGTTTGAAGCAGCTATAATAGAAGTCGCCAAAAATGACAGCAAAAGAACTGTTAAGGCGGCTGCTATCAGTCTCTTACCAAAATTCACAAATGCAGATTCAAAAACAATAATTCTAGAAGCGTTGAAAGACTCTTCCTATTCAGTAGCTGGTGCAGCATTGGAAGCATACGCTGTAATTGATGGTCCTGCTGCTCTAACAGTAGCGAAAGGACTTACAGCTTCTCCTTCCAAAGGGGCATTATTAGCAGCCACAGTAAAGGTTTTGATTCGTTCAGGAGATGTATCATCATTCGATTACATCAACAATGCATTTGGCAGTATGCCGTTGACACAGGAAAAATTCGAATTGCTACAACCATTCTGCAGTATGCTGGGTTCTATCAATGAAACTGACAAATTGAAAAGTGGTGTTGACAATGTGGTTAAGTTCCGGAATTCAATTCCTGAGCAATATGGAGTTTCGCCGGTTATCAATAATTTATTGAAGAATGTGATAAAGAAGAAAGAAGCTGCGGCATCATCAGCAGAAAATAAGACTGCATTACAGGAGCAGATAGCTTATTTGAAAGAGGCGGTTGAGGGGAATAAGAAGCAGGGGTTTTAACCCCTGTTCTCCGCCGCGGCGGAGGGAACTAGGTCATTCACCATGACTAATTCTAATTGGTACTTATTATAAAGAGAAAGCCGATAGTATTCAACTATCGGCTTTCTCTTTATAAAAATTGCAAATACAATTTAGTATGCATGATCGACCTAGGTCCCTCCGCCGCGGCGGAGAACAGGGGATTTGTTCTACCACCCACCACTTGCACCACCACCACCAGAGCTTCCGCCACCGAATCCGCCGAAGCCACCACCGCCACCACTCCAGCCGCCGCCACCTCCACCGCCGCCGAAGCCGCCTGGGAAGATGATTGGACCGAAGCCACCGCGATATCCTCTGCGACTCATAAATCCGCCACCACCACCGCGATTGCTGTTTGAGAGCACTATAATTATGATGATACAGATGATTATGATGCCTAAGATATTACCTCCGCCACCTCCATCTCTTCGCTTGTTATAGCCTTCTGGAGCTTTGTATTCGCCAGCAGCAGCTTGTATGATAGATTCTGAAGCGGCAGCCAATCCTTCGTAATAATTACCACTACGGAAGTTGGGTTGGATATCGTTACGAATGATCTGATTAGCTATTATATCGGGCACAGCGCCTTCTAAACCATAACCAACTTCAATCCTTATTTTACGATCATCTATAGCAGCAATAATCAGTACACCATTATTGGTTTTCTTATTACCGATTCCCCAGTCCCTGAATAATTTCAGCGCGTATTCTTCAATGGGGTAATCATTCAGCGTTTTTATCAACACAATGGCTACCTGGGTTGAAGTACTGTCATCGTAGGCCACCAGTTTGGATTCCAATCTGGCAATGTCTTCGGAAGACAAAACTCCTGCAGCGTCATTAACGAGTTTAGGGGGATTAGGTTTTGGTAAAATATCCTGCCCCTGCACTCCAACAGAAAGTGCCAGTAAAAGAATGCAAAGAAAATTACGAGACCATTTTATGAGGTTCATGGACATTCCTGGTTATTTACCGAAAACAATATCATCTGGTAGTTCGTTCTTGTCTATTTCTCCGTCGTAAGGAAACTTATCAGCCAATGCTTTTCCAACATCATTTATCACTTGAACCACTCCTTCAGATATTGCGTTGTTCTTAAAATGCCTAAACATGGCTTTCACTTCAGAATTCCAGAAACTTTCACCTAAGTGCTGGTGTATACCCGAATCTGCGAAAATGGCATACTGATGATCTTTTACAGCAATGTATACCAATACTGCATTTCGTTTTTCGGTATGGTCCATCTTAAGTCCCCAGAAAATTTCTGCCGCTCTATCAAGAGGGTCAACGAAACGGCAACGGCTTTCGATATACACCCGCAGTTCACCGCTGGTGTTTTTTTCAGCGTTCCTGATAGCGTTTATGATATGCTCTCTCTCGGTTATAGAGAAAAAGTCACTACGACGGAAAAAGGAAAATAGTGCCATGTAAGTTTACCTAATTAGAATTTTACTTCTGGAGCTTTATCAGCACCTGGATCAGCTTTGAATCCTTCCTTCACTTTGAAACCGAAGAAACCGGCAAATAAAGTATTAGGGAATTTTCTAACTGTAGAGTTATATTCCTGAACCGCAGCATTGAAATCGTTGCGGGATACTTTAATCCTATTTTCTGTGCTTTCAAGTTGTACTTGAAGGTCTTGGAAGTTCTTAGTAGCCTTAAGATCAGGGTAGTTTTCAACTACAGCCAATAAACGACCTAATGCACTTGAAACACCAGCCTGAGCTTGTTGGAACTCGGCTAATTTTTCAGGAGTGATATTAGTAGGATCCACTTGAACAGAAGTTGCCTTTGCACGAGCTTAAACAACTTTAGTCAAAGTTTCCTGCTCGAAGTTGGCGGCACCTTTTACGGTGTTCACCAGATTTGGAATAAGATCGGAACGACGCTGGTAATCACTTTGTACATTGGCCCATTTTGCTTTCACATTTTCATCCAGTTTCACCATTCCATTATAACCAAAACAGCTACAGCCGCCTAAAATGATGATAAAAGCTACAACTACAATAAGAATAAGATTACGAGAGTTCATGTCTGTAAGGTTTTGATTTGTAGAGTAAAATTAGGGCTTTTAGATACACCCACGTGGGGTATTTTGGGGAGTTCACCGGTAAAAGAGGAAGGTTTACCGAAAGCAAAACCCTTGTTCTCTGAGACTGCCTAAGAAAGGGGTCAAAATACCCGTTTGGACCGGCACACCATTAATACAATAACCGCAGAGACGCGGAGGCGCAGGGAATACAACTCTGCATCGCTGTGTCTCTGCGGTTATTGTATTCATAATAAAGGACGCAGAGAGTCGCTGCGCGACTAATACAGGACCATGATGTGAAATGATATTTAGGATGCACAGGATGGGGGTTTTCGCTGATAGAGCAAAAACACAAAGAATACAAATTCATTTAACCGCGGAGGGGAAAGATTGAGACCGCGGAGACGCAGGAATATACCTCTGCGTCTCCGCGTCTCTGCGGTTATTGTATTTTCGACTTTAATACGTACGGAGCACTAAATAGCCGCTATTCCCGGCAACACTTTCCCTTCAAAATACTCCAACATAGCGCCCCCGCCGGTAGAGATATAGCTCACTTTATCGGCGAATCCGAATTCGTTAACAGCTGCTACGCTATCTCCACCGCCTACAAGTGAGAAAGCGCCTGCAGCTGTAGCTTCCGCAATAGCTTGTGCAATAGCTTTTGTTCCATGCTGGAATTTTGCCATTTCAAAAACACCCATTGGGCCATTCCATAATATAGTTTTAGAGCGTTTTATCACATTGGAGAATTGCGCTACTGCATTTTCACCGATATCAAGTCCCATCCATCCATCAGGAATTTCATGTGATGGTGCTGTAGAAGTGTTAGCGTTGGCATCAAACTTATCAGCAATCACCGAATCGGAAGGAAGATGGATACAAACTCCTTTTGCTTCTGCTTTTTTCAGGAGTTCTTTTGCAATATCCAGTCGATCTTCTTCGCAAAGGGATGAACCGATATGTCCGCCAGTAGCTTTCATAAATGTATAAGCCATTCCACCACCAATGATGATATCAGTAGCCCTCTCTAAAAGGTTTTCGATGATCAAAATCTTATCACTCACTTTTGCACCACCGATAATTGCAGTAAATGGTTTTTGTGCGCTATGCAATACTTTTTCGGCACTGATTACTTCTGCTTCCATTAATAATCCAAACATCCTGTTTTCTGGAGCGAAAAACTGTGCAATTACTGCAGTAGAAGCATGAGCGCGATGGGCAGTACCAAAGGCATCATTCACATATACATCACCCATATGGCTTAATTTTTCGGCGAAAGCCACATCACCCTTTTCTTCTTCCTTATAGAAGCGAAGATTTTCCAACAACAATACTTCACCAGGTTTTAGCATGGAAGCTGTCAACAAAGCTTTTTCGCTCACACAATCGTCAGCGAAAAGAACAGTTGTTTTTCCACCCAGCAATTCTGCCAGATGCTTTATGATATGCTTCAATGATGATTTCGCTTCAGGTCCGTCTTTTGGACGTCCCAAGTGACTCATCAAAATCACACTACCACCATCTGCTAATATCTTTTGTATAGTTGGAATAGCGGCCCGCATACGCGTATCATCGCCAATAGCCTGTGTTTGCTTATCTAATGGTACGTTGAAGTCTACCCGAATCAAGGCTTTTTTGTCTTGGAAATTGAAGTTGCTGAATTTGCTCATGGTTGGTTGTTTCTATTGTAAGAGTTATTTATCTAATTAGGAAATTTGAAAATTTGAAAATTTGAAAATAATAACATCCAGATGACAAGATTTGGAATTTAAATTAATTTCATTTCTGCCCTGCTGTATTTGGCCATCTTCACATTTTCAAATTTTCAAATTCCCAATTTTCAAATTTATAAGTTTTTCTACACCGCACCACCTGCGTCACACTTCTCCCCTCAAAGATATGCTGCTCTTTAACATCGAACCACTGCCGGAGGTAAATTTTAAATTCTATGGCGTTCCATTCGCGATAGTGGGCGGTATTTTCCGGGGGACCGAAATCTTTTCTTCCGGCAACGGCATCTCTTTCGGGAGTGCTTATTAGTAATTCCTGAAAGTCGATTTCAGAAATAAATTCGAGGAGGTCGTCGGGATTGGGAAGGTGTTCGATTACGTCGGCACAAACCAATAAATCGGCTTTCAAAGTATTGGGTGAAACGGAATCGAACAAAAGCCAATTTCTTTCTGGATATTTCTCTTTCAAGAAATTGAACGTAGGGTTTACTTCAATACCTGTAGTATCAAAATTGCCTAATTGATGGATCAGTTTATACCCTGAGCCACACCCAATATCAATGATAGTCTTATAGTTTTCCCCGGTAGCCAGTTCATTGGCTAATTGATACACTTCTTTCTGCCATTCGTCAGTACTCAAGCGGGCATCAAGCTGCTCTGCTGAAACGGCATGATGATAGCCTGCCTTGATAGAGAAAAAAGAGTGAGGCTGAAAGTTAGCATTCCTATTACCAAACAGACGATACCATTTTTTGGCAACGATGCGGAGAAGAATGCTCCAGCGGTGTTTCCAGATGGAATTGTAGGTAGACAGGGGGAGTTGATTGGAAAAATCAAAAGTGAAAAGTCAAAAGTAAAAAATGGGAAACCCTGAATTTTTGACTTTTGACTTTTTACTTTTGACTTATTACTTATTACTTGCTTATTAATGTTGCAAAGTAATGAACCGTGCGAACCAACTGGCTAACATAGCTCATTTCGTTATCGTACCAGCTTACGGTACGAACGATTTGCGTATCACCAACAGTCTGAACTTTTGTTTGAGTAGCATCGAACAAAGATCCATAAGAGATACCGATGATATCGCTGCTCACGATTTCGTCTGTTGTATAACCAAAGCTTTCATTGCTTGCGGCTTTCATGGCTGCATTGATTTCTTCTGCAGTAGTTTTCTTACCGAGAATAACAGTCAATTCAGTCAATGAACCAGTAAGGGTAGGAACACGTTGAGCGCTACCATCCAACTTACCTTTCAGCGAAGGAAGAACCAGTCCAATTGCTTTTGCAGCACCTGTGCTGTTTGGAACTATATTCTGGGCAGCAGCACGGGCGCGACGCAGGTCACCTTTTGGATGTGGAGCATCCTGGGTGTTCTGATCGTTCGTGTATGCATGAACTGTAGTCATCAAACCATTTACGATACCATATGTGTTCTCTAACACCTGAGCCATTGGCGCCAGACAGTTAGTAGTACAAGATGCGCAACTGATTACAGTTTCACTTCCATCAAGAATGCTATGGTTTACATTGAATACGATTGTTTTCAGATCACCAGTAGCTGGAGCTGAGATAACAACGCGTTTTGCACCGGCAGTTATGTGAGCTTCTGCTTTAGCTTTATCGGTAAAGAAACCTGTACATTCAAGAACCACATCAACACCATGATCTTTCCATGGAATTTGAGCCGGATCTTTCTGTGCATAGATCTTTACTTCATCACCATTAACTATGATAGAGTTTTCTGTAGATTTTACATCTTCGTTGAAACGACCCTGAGCGCTATCGTATTTCAGGAGGTGAGCGAGAACTTTAGGACTGGTAAGATCATTAATCGCCACTACATCAATTCCTTCCATTTTATAAATCTGGCGATAAACCAGACGACCAATACGACCGAAACCATTGATCGCCACTTTAACTGTACTCATACTTCTAAGAATTTAATTGTTAAAAATGCGTTGCGAAGTTATGAAAAGAAGGTAGAAGTTCAGTAAAGTTTAAGTTAAGTAAACAGTCGTTCGTATAATTGGAGGTTCAATAGGTTCCAGAAGTTCCAGAGGTTCCAAAGGTTCCAGAGTTTAAGAGTTTAAGGTTTAAGGTTTAAGGTTGCTGAAGAGTTGGATAGAGGCTAGATTCGATGAAGTTTGAGTTAAGTTAGGCTGAAGAACAGGAATTTGTAAGTTATTACTTCCGCCTTCCTGTTTTCCCTGCAAAAAATACAAACCATTTAATTACAGCTAATTAAGGGGGTATTCACAAGCTTCAAAAAAAATCAAAAATAGTTTGGCAGAAAAGTGACGGACTGTTATCTTTGCGCTCCCTTAAAGAACACGGCCCGTTCGTCTAAGGGCTAGGACACCACCCTTTCACGGTGGTGATACGGGTTCGAATCCCGTACGGGCTACAAAGCGCTGGTTTTTCAACCGGCGCTATTTTTTTGTGTTACTTCCTGATTATTTCTTTGTTCCAACACTCCAATCCTATTAAAAAGCAAATCTCTGCTTGTTCTTCCCAATTCTTCACGACCTCTTAAGAACTCTTTACGCAATGCAATGGCGGTTTTTTCGGAACTCTCAGGCGTCCAACCTGGAGGCTTGAATAACAATAAGAATTTATTCCTAAACCCTTTTGTTTTCCGGAAGTCATTATAAAGACAAATGCATTCTCCAAAATAGAAATCGATAAAATTGGTAACATCCATTTCCCGGGAAATACCATATTCAATCTTTACTTCTTTCTTTTCATTTTGAAGAGTACCGAATAACCAATCCCAGAATGGCAACAACACACAGAAATTGGTGTCCATATAAAGTGGATTTCTTGCATGATGAACCCGATGGTGTGAAGGAGTAATTAGTAATTTCTCGAGGAAACCGAATCTGCCATTTTTGAAAGCATCTTCTCCAGCGTGGATAAATGTTCCCCAAGTGCCATCAATAACCAATATTATAGCAACCATTTCGGGCCTTACACCGAAAATCATAAGAATGGGCACCTGAATAGCCGCGGTGTAATATCCTTCTGCAAAAAAATGGACCCAAGCTACAGTAAGGTTCATTTCAGCTGGTGCGTGATGTGGAGAATGCAAACACCAGAACAGACGAATGCGATGTGCTGCATAATGCCAAATCCAATAACTCAGCTCCCACATCAGATATGCATATAACCAACTGTACCAGGCATTATCTATTGTGAATAGTGCAAATTTCTGGAAGAAAGGCATCATCTCTATATAGACGAAAATGATAAACAATTTAGAGATGTACTCATTAAACACTTTAGCCAGGAAATTCGATTTATATCTTCTCAGGAATTCACCAAGAAAACTGCTATTTCCTAATGTATCATTGAACACGGCCCATTTTTTACTTCCAGCAGCATTCTTAAGTCTTTCCAAAAAAGTTCTGTACCTATTACTGAAATTTAAATATGGCTTCATCTGGAAAAACAATCTAACCATCTCTAAAAGCAAAAAGAAAGTAGTTAGTACAGAAAGTAAGGCTAACACAGATTTGTAATAAACTTTATTCTGTATAGGATCGTATAGGTCATGCAAAAAACCCATACCAAAGAAACTTTTCCAGGTACCATCGAAAAAGGAAGTGATGGTTACATAAAGTATCGTAATGAAAAAGAAAATAAAAAGCAGGTTTTCGATCCATCGCCAGTAGCGTTTGAAACCTGGAGTACGCAAGGAAGATTGCTGCATCAAGTTAGTTTTGTAACCAAACTTATTGAATTAATAATTCATTTGGGCAATAACTAACGCTTAAGAAATCAATAATTCAAACTATTCTAAACGCAAACGATTGAACTATACTGGAGCATGGCTTTAATCAATTATGCTGAGGCTCAACTAATAACTTTTTTACCAAAAGGCATCAATGAAATCTCGAGTAATTTGAAGTGTTGGCGGCCCCAGGGCAGACCGATAATAGTTATTGAAAGAAGTAATCCCATAAAGAAATGGGTGATTGCAGTCATTAGTCCGCCGGAGAATATCCAAATTACATTTGCAATAGTAGAAAGACAACCAGTATTACTGCTATCACTTACTACTTTCTTACCAAAAGGCCATAACACTAATGGCACAAGCTTGAAACATTGGAATCCCCATGGGGCTCCAATAATTGTAATGCATAACACGACCCCTCCAATAAAGTAGCCGAGGGCTGCGAGGAGTCCTCCGAAGATGAGCCAGATGATGTTGCCGAGGAAGTTCATGAGTTAATTTGAGAATTTGATGATTTGAAAATTTGAAAATTATACTTCGTAAAGCATGATAAAGGTCTGCTTTACGAATTGAATTAAATTATATTCTATGGCTTAAAGATAAAGAAGGCTGGAATGTATTAGTTACCGTTTAAAGAATAGAATGTATTTAAGATTCGATTGGTATGTATGCTTTTTTAATGCTTTTTAACCGCAGAGACGCGGAGACGCAGAGGAACGCCCTCTGCGTCTCCGCGTCTCTGCGGTAATTGTATTTGTATTCGTCGCGAAGCGACCCTTTGCCCCTTAAATTATTATCAGGGATCTAAACAAAAAACTATTCTTCTTTGCGTCTTTGCGTGAAAAATCCTTACAGCCTTCCCGGTTATAAAGAAATCACTGATTTACCCTATCGAACCATTGTAAAACCACGCAATAGGTTTTTCCATCCCGAACTACATAATCTTCTTCAGTAGTTAATTCAGTAAGGAAGAATTGGTTTTGGCGTGATTTGATATCGTATTTAACTATCAATTCTGTTTCATACCCTTCAACCACTCCAAGGTTAAGATAAACAGGGCAATCCCAGAATTGCCCTGCATATTGAGAATAGAATGTGATGTCGAATGGATCGTAATAAACCAATTTGGCAAATTTTCCTTTTGCTTCCAGTTCCTCTTTTGTCTTTTCCAAATGAAACAGCATATTTTCCAGATGCCATTCTTCTTTATTGAATTCGCTCCAGGGCAACCATTTCTCAGTAGACAACTGAAAATATTCAGTACTGTTTCTTCCTATTGAAAGTTTGTAATCGAATTCAGGAACTCCTGTAAGAACATATCCTGGATAGAAGTAATCCAACCCCTGCGATTTGCAGAAAATCATCTTTAAATAAATGAGGTATGTTCCCAGACTAAACTTCTCGTAAGCAGGGTCAAAGAAAGACACAATACCTGCTGCACTGTTTATTCCTTTATCAAATATCCCTGCAGCTATTAATTTATCGTCGTCATAACAATTTACTACCCATGAATCGAAGGGATTGCTTGTTTCGGGACCGAATAGTGATTGCCTAAGATCGGCCTGATCATCTTCGAATTTATAGTTTCGATAAATGCTATACAGTGTTTCATGGCTTGCAGTAATATCGAGCGGGCCAAACTCAATTCTGAATGAGGCGTTTCTTTTGGAAAGTTTTTTAAAAGTAGTTCCGGATTCCCATTCTTTCAATGGATGCCGAAGCCAGATAGCATTCACTAACTGACCTTCCCTTCGCAATATATTTGCAGCAAAAATGGTATGCACCATCCGATACCATCCCTTTGAAAGATATTCATCTAATTCTTCTGGAAGAATCTTTTCCTTGATATGGGTACAGGAATACATTGAAGGATAATTCAAAAACTAAAATGACTTCAGCCAAGCTTCAAGCTCCATTAAAAACTGCTGATGATATTTGAAATTATTATAAACACCCCATCCATGTCCACCTGTTGGATAAATATGAATCACTGAAGGAACACCAATCTTGTTCATAGCCAGGTAATATTTTATTCCGTTTTCAGGAGGAACTACTTTGTCGTCATCAGAATAAACAATGAAAGCCCTTGGTGTTTCTTTGGTTACTTGTTTTTCATTTGAATACAAATCAACCAATTCCTGGCTCGGATTTTTCCCCAACAGATTATTTCTTGACCCTCTGTGAGTAAACAATGTATCCATTGTAATTACAGGGTATAATAATATCTGAAAATTGGGGCGGGTTTCTTTTGGACTATGAGTAGCGATTGTAGAAGCAAGATGTCCGCCTGCTGATGAACCCATGATTCCAATATCATTGGGATTGATATTCCATTCGCTGGCATGTTCCTTAACCAATCTTATAGCTTCAGTGGCATCTGAAAAGGGAACCTCTTTAAAACCACCTTTTTGGCGTTCGATATTTAAGTACAATAAGGGCTATACCCTGTTTGTTAAAGAAAGGTGCAAAATCGTATCCTTCATGGTTATAAGCAAGAGCTCCATATCCTCCACCAGGACAAGCAACAACAGCTCTTCCTGTTGCTAATTCCTTTGAAGGCAAATACACTCTTATCATTGGTGTAAATATCCCCTTCTGATCATTTGGCGTTTCTTTTTCAGTTCCATTACTATTCGGCAACCCCTTCGGCCATAGAGCAATCTCAATAAATCCAGTATTATTTTGAGCCATTGATGAATACTGAAATAGTAAACAAGTGCTTATAATTTGAATCTTCAAAAACAACTTAAACATAGCAATCAATTTATTTAAATATCCCAAATTAAACGTTTCCATAATTTCCACATTTTCTCATCTCCACATTTTCAAATTATCAAATATTCAAATTCTCAAATTCCTCACCTGTCTTTCCAAAACAAATACTCCGACTTTGTAATCCACGAAAACCCAAACGAAATCAATGCCACCGATTCTAGCCAGAACACCAGATTATAGTCGTTGGTATATGGTTGCAACCAAAGCATAGATACAAACAATCCTACAACAGCTATAATCATAATAATTCCGCAGACCAGGTATACTCTATTCCTCATTTCCTTATTATGTGTTGGTGCTTTACTAGGGTCAGTTTTTCTAAAAAGCCATAAGGAGAAAATGATAAACACTGTAAACAATAACAAAGCACAGGAAAGATGAACAATACTCACCCATTGTTTGCCAGTAGTGTCTGGGAACAAAGCTACACCCAACGCAAATGTGCCACCTAGGTCAGCTATCCGATCGTCGGTGCGACTATATCCTTTGTAGGTAAAGAGAAAAAAGCCCAGAACAAATAATTCTCCTACCAGAATATCACCTGCTGTTCCATTATCATAATAATCGCTGATAGAGTTTTCTACCTGCCAGGAATTATTGGCAATAAGTTTTCCAATAATCATCAAAAATGGAAGTAAGACACCTACAGCACCAATCAATATACGAAGAGTGAGGTAGGAAATGATCTGGTCGTTGGTTTTAACTGGTTTCATAGCAATTATAAGGTTGGCTAAATAATTACTCCCAGAAATATCAATAATTCAATCTGATAAAATTAATAGCAATCAAAAGGGAATCATTAATGAGTGGGAGTTGACAATTTTCTTATTTGAAGGGATTAAGATACAAAAAAAGATTGCCCGCGATCCGATGAAGAGCTATCGTATGCACACATATCTCGGTATATGCTGCTATCGTAGGCATTTTTGCTCCGCAACTAATAAATTACCAGGTGGTCAAAAAGAGAAAAAGGGAACACAAATACATTTCACCGCGGAGACGCAGAGGCGCAGGAATATATCTCTGCGTCGCTGCGTCTCCGCGGTTAAATGTATTATTTAGTGGAGATGCAGAGGGTCGCTTCACGACCAATACATGACTCTGATGAAATAGGATAATTGCAATTACAGGATCTGCTTTCAGCGAAATGAGTCCATACTATAGGACAAGGTGGGGACATGGGTAAAAACAAAAATCCCGCCACGAAGGCGGGAGTTTTATTTGGCTTCTTTAGTGTAAAATTTTTTTAGTTCTCAAGGTGTACAGAAGCCGTAGTTTTCAGAGGTATAGACTAAATACAGGCCATTGGATAGAATGTTTTTCTTAGGATTCAAAGTATGATCGATCTAGCTCCTCCGCCGCGGCGGAGGTCAGGGGGTTAAGGGTGTTTTGTATATTTGCCCATGCACACATTTCTCTTCGACCTGAATGGCACTATGATTGACGACATGAATTATCATATCACAGCCTGGCATCGTATACTGAATGATTTAGGAGCAACATTAAGTTTAGAAAGAATGAAATCCGAGTGTTATGGTAAGAATAATGAGTTATTAGAAAGGATGTTTCCGGGCAGATTTACTGAAGCTGAGAAAGATATAATGAGCCTTGAAAAAGAAAAGAAATATCAGGAGCAGTTCAAACCACATCTGAAATTATTACCCGGACTTAATGAGTTTTTGCAGAAAGCATATGAGCATCATATAAAAATGGCAATAGGATCTGCAGCGATCATGTTCAATATTGATTTTGTGTTAGACAATCTTTCGCTCAGGCATTATTTTGATGCATTGATTAGTGCAGATAATGTAGAGAAGAGCAAGCCAGATCCTGAAACCTATTTAAAATGTGCTGCAGCACTTGGTGTGCAAGCATCTGACTGTATTGTGTTTGAAGATTCACCCAAGGGTGTGGAATCGGCACAAAGGGCAGGCATGAAAGCAGTGGTTATTACATTGCTTCATGAAGCACATGAATTTTCACAATTCAACAATGTGCTGTTTTGTGTAAACGATTATACAGATCCAACGGCTAAATACTCTCTTCTAATCAACTAATAAAAAAGGTGTCCTTTCGGACACCTTTGAGATATCTAAAGGGTCTTTCTTACCAGAATTTGATATAAAGCGCTGCTAAAATCATCAGCGTTACAATGATCATTACCTGAATAGAAGGTTTCAGCTTGAACATTTCTTTATCAAGGGCAAAAGCTTTAGGATTAATCTTTGGACCGGCTAAACTGATACTAACCATTACGATAATAGTGAACAGGAAAGATATTCCCATAGCAATAAGGAAAGGAATTTCAAATCTCCACCTTTCCCATTGTGTTGATAGGCTGTATAAAGGAATGTTTCATTACCAAAAACAGAAGGGGCCTAATTCATTAAAGAAGAAGCATGTTGCCAAACCAGTAATGATACCAGCAACTGCAGCTGCACCAGTAGTCCGTTTCCAGAACATACCCAGGATGAAAACAGCAAATACACCCGGGCTTATAAAGCCGGTATATTTTTGGATATAGGTAAAGCCGCCCGCACTACCGATACCTAATAAATCTTTCCATGTAAAGGCAACTGCAACAATCATTGAAACCAAAACCACTAATCTACCTGTCCACACCAACTTCTTTTCTTCAGCATTTGGGTTTACAAATTTCTTGTAGATATCGAGAGTAAAAATAGTAGAGATGCTATTAGCCTTACCTGCTAAAGATGCAACAATGGCTGCGGTTAAAGCAGCAATTGACAATCCTTTCAATCCGCTTGGCAAGAAACCTAATACAGAAGAATAGGCATCATCCATTTTCTCTAATGGAGCAATTTGTCCTTGTTTAACTAAAACAAATGCGGCAATACCTGGCAGCATAACAATCAATGGCATCATCAGCTTAAGAAACCCTGCAAATAGAATTCCCTTACGGGCAGTTTGCAAATCTGCTCCCAATGCCCTTTGAGTTATATATTGGTTACAGCCCCAATAGTTGAGGTTAACTATCCATTGTCCTGCAGCATACATCAAAATACCCGGAAGAATCAGGTATTTGTTTATATACTCCTGGGAGGAATTAGCATCTGGCTTAGCCAGAATCATATGGAAGTGGTCGGGTGCTTCTTTCATAAGGGTTGAGAACCCTGTACAGCACCTGTACCTCCGCTCACTTTATCGAGCGCCATATAAGCGGCGGCAAAACCTCCGATAATAAGCACAGTTACCTGAATTACATCGGTATATCCGATAACTTTCATACCACCGAGGGTGATGATTACTGAAAACACGGCGAGACCTATCATTATGTAATGGAGATAATCGGTTCCATCATGTGGCAACAGACCTGTTATAGCTACAGCTCCCAGGAAAGAATTGAGGTTAGTTTACAAACACATAAACGAATAGCCAAATGATAGCCATTATAAGAGCCACACTTTCATTATACCTTGTTTTAAGGAATTGTGGCATGGTGTATATCTTATTCTTGAGATATACAGGCATGAACCAAACAGCAATGATAATAAGTGCCAATGCGGCTATCCATTCGTAAGCTGCAACTGCAACACCCACAAAGAAGCCGTTACCACTCATTCCAATAAATTGTTCTGCGGAAATATTGGAGGCGATCAAAGATGCACCGATAGCCCACCAGGTAAGGGACCCTTCAGCAAGGAAAAACGCTTTGGAATCATGCTCCCTTGTTTTCCTTTTCATATAGATCCAATAACCATAACTGGCAACAATGATAAAGTAGAGCAAAAAGATGATGTAATCTTTGGTGGCAAGTACGTTCATAGTAATTCAATTGAGTTGTTAAGTCGGCAAGTATAGTTTTAATTGGATCTGATTATTTAAGATAAGACATTTCGTTCCATTTCAATTCCTTCTTAAACGACAACAGTCTCGTATCGGCATCAATACCCACATATTCTATTCCTGCCATTTCAGCGAAATCCTGCAAATGTTCGGCAGTCAGGTTCTGACTATAGCAAGTGTGATGGGCACCTCCTGCCAATATCCAGGCGGCACAACCCGTTTTCATATCTGGCAATGGTTTCCATAGTACTCTTGCTACTGGAAGGTTTGGTAATGGGGCCACAGGCTCTTTTGCTTCTACTTCATTTACTAATAAACGGAAACGATTTCCCATATCGATCATTGAAGCATTAAGAGCAGCACCGCTTCCTACATTAAATACTAAACGAACCGGGTCTGCTTTTCCGCCTATACCCAGGGGATGAATTTCACAGGAAGGTTTTCCTTTTGCAATAGAAGAGCATATCTCAAGCATATGAGCACCTAATACCATTTCATTACCAGGTTCGAAATGATAGGTATAGTCTTCCATAAAACTATTTCCACCGGGTAATCCGATAGCCATCACTTTCATTGCACGAACCAGTGCGGAGGTTTTCCAATCGCCCTCTGCACCAAAACCATATCCTTCAGCCATCAATCGTTGGGCTGCAATACCTGGCAATTGAATCAGTCCATGCAAATCTTCGAATGTATCTGTAAAGCCTTTGAAATTTCCCTGTTCCAGAAATTTGCGTAACCCTAATTCTGTGCGGGCTGCAATACGCAATGACTCATGTTGCTTTCCGCCCTTTTTCAAATCAGCACTAACAACATATAAAGTTTCATATGTATTAACCAGCTCACCTACCGCTTTGTCATCAATACTATTTACGATAGCGACCAAATCCCCTACCCCATGTGTATTGACAGAATAACCAAATTTCATTTCTGCTTCTACTTTATCCCCTTCTGTAACGGCTACATAACGCATATTATCACCGAAACGAACAAAGCGGGCGCCCTGCCAATCATTCCAACCGGCAGCGGCACGAGCCCAGGTATCTATCTGTTTGGCTACGGAAGTATCCTGCCAATGTCCCACTACTACTTTTCTTTCCAAACGCATCCGGGTCATGATAAAACCAAACTCCCTATCGCCATGGGCCGACTGGTTAAGGTTCATGAAATCCATATCGATCTTATCCCATGGAATATCCCTGTTATACTGAGTGTGGAGATGCAATAAAGGTTTACGCAATATCTTTAATCCTCCAATCCACATTTTAGCAGGAGAAAATGTATGCATCCATGCAACAATGCCGATACATTTTGATTCAGCATTCGCAGCTGCGCAAATGGCATATACTTCTTCAGGCGATTTAACTGTTGGCTGATATTTTACAGTAACAGATATATTGCTGTTTACATTCAGGGAGGCGGCAATTTCCTGTGAATGTTGTGCTACCAGTTTAAGAGTAGCTTCTCCATACAAATGCTGACTACCTGTAACAAACCAAATTTCCAGTTCTTTCAATGTCTTCATATAGCAATCTTATAAATTAATGTCATTGTCCATAATAGGAATCAGGTCCATGTTTTCTTTCATAATGCTTTTTCACAAGAGCATCTTTCAATCGAGGGGCATCGGGATTAATCTGTTTTGTTAACCATGCCATTTTTGCCAGTTCTTCCAAAACAGCTGCATTATAAACAGCCTTCACTCCAGTGGTACCCCAGGTAAATGGAGCATGATTTCCTACCAGCACCATCTCTACTTCTTCATAATTCAATTTTCTTTCAGCAAAGCAATCCAATATCTGGTAACCTGTTTCACGTTCGTAGTTACCCTGTATCTTATCATCTGCCATTGGTGGAGCGCAGGGAATATCAACGGTGTTATGATCGGCATGTGTTGTGCCGAAAATCGGAATATCTCTCTGGGCTTGTGCCCAGGATGTTGCATAGGTGCTATGAGTATGCACTATAGCACCGATCTTTTCCCAGTGTTTATACAGAACAGCATGCGTTAGGGTATCGCTTGATGGACGTAAGGCTCCATTAACTGTGTTTCCATCAAAATCCACTATCACCATTTTGTCTGGCGATAAGGCATCGTAAGCAACACCGCTGGGTTTAATAGCAAAAACCTGCTGGCTTCTATCTGCTATACTTACATTACCGAATGTAAAAAGCACCAACCCGAGTTGAGGCAATTGCATATTTGCCCTGTAACACTCTTCCTTTATCCTATCGTATTTGCTCATAACAATAGTTTTTATCAGGCAATAGTTTGCTTTTCAATGAAAGCACCGAATTTTTTATACTGTTTGTATCTCTTCTTATAATAAGGAACATTTTTCCGGTTTGGCTTATAAGTGCAGTCAAATCCTTGTCCCATGGCATTCATGGCTTGTTCCACATTAGGATATAACCCTGCGGCTGTGGCGGCAAACATAGCAGCTCCTAACGCGCAGGTTTGTTCGCTTTTATGAATCCTTATCGGCATATTCATCACATCTGCCATCACCTGCATTATGTAAGGAGATTTTTTGGCAACGCCGCCAAGTCCTATAAGTCCTTTTACCGGAATACCTTCATCAACAAACCTGTCAACGATTGCTTTGGCACCGAAACAAGTGGCTTCCACTACAGCTTTGAATACCCTTGGTGCATCGCTGGCAAGGTTTAAATTAAGGATTGCTCCTTTCAGGAGTTGATTGGCGTCAGGTGTTCTTCTTCCATTCAACCAATCTACCGCCAACTCATCTGTTGGCTGCATTGGCAAAGCTGCTGCTGCAGCAGAAAGGTTCTTTATAATTGAATCGCTTAATGAATTTCGTAAAACTTCATCTTCTATTTGTGATAATGGATAGCTTATTAGGTTTTTAAACCATGCATAGGCATCTCCAAATGCCGATTGCCCGGCTTCGAGTCCAACCAATCCTGGTATTACAGACCCATTTACTTGTCCGCAGATTCCTTTCACCAATTTCCCTTCCATATCTTCCTTCGGCGCTACCAGCATATCACAGGTGGAAGTACCCATTACCTTGCTCAGGTGATAAGGCTCTATTTGTCCGCCTACCGCCCCCATATGCGCATCAAATGCTCCGATACCAATTACAAGATCAGCAGGTAATCCAAGTTTTTGTGCCCACTCGGCACTTATAGTACCAGCGGCTTTATCGGCAGTATATGTTTCAGAAAATAATTTTGAAGTAAACCCTTTCAATAATGGATCCCAGGAGCTGAAGAATTCATCGGGGGGAAGCCCATTAAAGCTTTCCGCCCAAAGGGCTTTATGTCCTGCGCTGCATACACCCCGTTTTATATCTTTTGCATTATTCCCACCGGTAAGTAAAAAAGGTATCCAATCGCAGTGCTCAACGAAGGATGCAATAGAATTCCTTACCAACTCATCTTCTTTAAGAATATGGAGCAATTTAGCCCAGAACCATTCGGAAGAATAGATACCGCCAACAAATTGAAGATAATTGACAGGAAACTTCGCCGCATGTTCATTCAAGGAAGCAGCTTCCTTTACACTACTATGATCTTTCCATAATACGAACATGGCATTCGGATTACTGGAAAATTCCGGAGAAAGTGCCAATGGTTTTCCGGTGGCATCAACGGCTACTGGAGAAGAGCCTGTAGTATCTACGGATAAGGCTTTAACAGCAGCCCTTACTTCAGGACTTACCTGATTCAGGCATTCTTTTATTGTAGCTTCGAGACCTTCTATATAATCGAGAGGGTGCTGGCGAAAAACTTGTTTTGATGGGTTGCAGAAGAGACCTTCCTTCCAGCGAGGATAATAGTAAACAGCAGCAGCCATTTCGACGCCATTATTAGCATCTACAAGAATACACCTTACAGAGTCGGTACCATAATCAAGGCCCATTACATAGGCAGCAGCAATCATAAAGCAGCCATTTTACAGTTTTGGATCGAACAGGCAGCATTCGAGTGCTGCCGATAAATGTCAAATTAACACTTAATGGGAAAGCTCCCAAAAAATATTAAGAATCAGATAAAATGATGGGCGTTCGGGATAATATTGAGGAAAGCCTGGAAATTAGTCCTGTACTCCCTTTTATTCAGCTTATAATAATAAGCGCCTTTTCTTGAGCCGACCTTATCCTTGTCGGTTTGTTTTATCAATAATCCAGTGGACAAAACTTTACGGCTAAAATTCCGCTTATCAAATTGGGTATCAAACACCTGCTCATATAATAGCTGTAGTTGAGGCAGGGTGAATTTCGCTGGAAGCAACTCTAATAACAGGGGGTGCAGAGCCGCTTTATACTGCAATTGTTTACGGGCGGCTTTCACCATTGTATCGTGATCAAAAATAAGTTTAGGGACTTTTTTTAGGGGAAACCATTCAGCCTGGAATTCATGAGTGAGCTGGGCTTCATATTGGGTACTGTCGATAAGGGCAAAATAGGCTATTGAGATTGTCCTTGCTTCTGGATCCCTTTTGGGGTCGCCAAAGGAATAGAGCTGTTCCATATAAACACCATCCAGGCCAGTCATTTCTTTAAGAACTCTGGCTGCTGCCTGGAACAAAGCCTCCCATCAGGCTCCACTTGCCTTTCTCTGGAGCTAATCTTCTTTTGATAACCAGGAGATTCAGCTTTTGCCCATCGAAACCAAATATTATGCAATCGACTGCAGCCAATAAGGGCGGAGCCTTAGGGTATTTTCTCATATAGCTTGTTAGTTCGGTTAGGAAGATAAGAAATAATGAATAAATAATACCATTGCTTAGGTATTGCTAAGTCATTTTGAGAATAATCAAACCAAGTGTTTGTTTAGCAAGTTAAACAGTCCCGGTAATGATAGAAATATATGACTTCCCCCATATACTGTATGGTCTTTAATGAATTCTTATTACAGATGGATGCATTATAAATACTTTTCCCGTAACTTTTACCTTTAAATTTTTATCATGCGAAGACTATGGCTTGCCCTTGTATGCCTTGTGTGCTTTCTTTCTTTTTCAACTGCACAAACAAAAACAAAATGGGTCTCCCTATTTAATGGGAAGGACCTTAGCGGCTTCAGGATACTCAATGGAAAAGCAAAATACCGTGTGGAAAAGGGAGAGATTATTGGCACAACCGTATCGGGCCAACCCAATTCCTTTTTAGCTACTGAAAAAGAATACGGAGATTTTATTCTTGAACTGGATTTGAAACTGATGAGTGATATGAATTCAGGCATCCAATTCAGGAGTGAAATTGCTGACGCTAATGATAAATGCACAGTTACTGACAAAAGCACTCCTGAGAGAGTACATGGCTATCAGATGGAAGTTGATCCTTCCAAACGCGCTTGGAGCGGAGGCATATTTGATGAAGCGAGAAGAGGATGGATGTATTCACTTGAAAACAATCCTTCTGCAAAAACAGCATTCAAACCAACAGATTGGAATCATTACCGAATAGAATGTATAGGAAGTTCTATCAGAACCTGGGTGAATGGAGTTCCCTGTGCGCATCTTATTGATGATATGACCTTGAAAGGTTTTATAGCGTTACAAGTTCATGGAATAGGAAATAGTAAAGACATCAAGGAAATTAGATGGAAGAATATCAGAATACAAACAGAAAACCTAAAGGCATCCCCTTCTAACAATATATTTGTTGTCAATACCCTTCCAAATAAATTATCTGAAGAAGAGGTAAGACAAGGATATAAGTTATTATGGGATGGCAAGACGAGTGCTGGATGGAGAGGTGCATATAAAGATTTTTTCCCTGACCAAGTTTGGAAGATTAATGATGGCGTATTATCAGTAGAAAGCAGTTCGGGAGCAGAATCGGCTAATGGAGGAGATATTGTTTCTACCGAAGAATACGGAGCTTTCGATCTTCAGTTTGAATTCAAGATAACAGATACAGCCAATTCCGGAGTTAAATATTTCGTGACTGAAAAAGAAAATAATTCTGGTAGTGCTATTGGACTTGAATACCAGATATTAGACGACAGCAAACATCCCGATGCAAAAGCCGGCTCTATCGGAAACAGAACAATGGCCTCTTTATATGATTTGATTCCAGCAGCCAATCCGATTGACCCCAAAGCTGGAAGAAGAGATAAGTTACCAGTAGGAGAATGGAATCTGGGAAGGATAGTTGTTCATCCTGATGGAAAAGTGGAACATTGGTTAAATGGTTGGAAAGTGGGGGAATATCAAAGAGGCACTCCTATTTACTATGCTCTGGTGGCAAGAAGCACATATGCCAAATGGGAAAATTTTGGAATGGCTCCTAAAGGACATATACTTTTACAGGAACATGGCACACGTGTTTCTTTCCGTTCAATAAAAATCAAAGAATTAAAATAATCCTTATGACACATCGCAGGGACTTCATAAAAACAACGATTAAGGCAACAGCTGCCACTGCTTTAGCCGCCAATGGATTCAGTGCTAAATCATATGCAAATATCCTTGGGGCTAATGACAGGGTCAGACTTGGTGTGATTGGTTATTCCGACCGTTTTCGCCAGTCGCATTTCCCAAGCTTTCAGAACCACTACAAGGAATTGAATTTCGATATTGTAGCAGTATCTGATATATGGAAAATAAGAAGAGATGAAGGCGTATCATTTCTTACTTCAAAAATGGATCATGCCATTACCGGATGCCGTAATAATGAAGAGCTGTATTCGCTTAAGGATATAGATGGCGTCTTCATTTCAACTGCCGATTTCCAACATGCACTTCATGCCATTGAGGCCTTGAAAGCAAAGAAAGACATCTATTGCGAAAAGCCCTTTGCTGAAACGATGGAAGATAACCGAGCAGCTTTAAAAGCTGCGAAGGCAAGCGACAGAATCATACAAATAGGGTCACAACGTCGTTCGGGACCTAACTATCACGCTGCAGCGCAATATATTCAATCGGGTAAATTCGGTGATATCACCATGGTAGAACTTACCTGGAATGTAAATCAACCTGGCAGATGGAGGCGTCCTGACCTAGTTGCCAAATGCAAAGAGGAAGATCTTGACTGGAAACGTTTCCTGCTAAACCGTCCATACGAAAACTTTGATCCAAGAAAATATCTTGAATATCGTTTATTCTGGCCTTATTCTTCCGGAATGCCTGGCCAATGGATGAGTCATCAGATTGATACGGTGCATTGGTTTACCGGATTAAAGCACCCAAGGAGTGTTGTTGCTAATGGTGGCGTTTATATGTGGAAAGATGGAAGGAAGAACTGGGATACCACCACTGCTGTTTTTGATTATGGTCCATCTGATGATAAGACAAAAGGATTCCAGGTTGTCTTCACATCACGCATGCATAATGGAGAAGAAAATCCAGGAGAGATTTATTACAGCAATGGTGGTGAATTAAACTTGATGACCAACAAGGTATCTTCAAAAGGTGGTTTAAGTGCTGGTTCAGCAAAAGCCATGAATATGCAACCCAACTTATTACCTGATGTAAACCTGAGTGATCTTGCTATAAAGGTTGCGGCAAGTGCTAATACAGGAGGTGATGTACTTACTTCAGCGCATGTACGTAATTGGATGGAATGTGTACGATCAAGAAAACAAACAAATGCTCCGGTTGAAGCTGGCTATAACCATTCAATAGCTACGATCATGACGAATGCAGCCGCAAGAACAGGTGAAAAAGTGACTTTTGATGAAAAGACACAAGAGGTTATGGCAGGAGGAAAAGTGTTCAAATACTAAGCTCTGTAACAATCATATCTCAAGGGGCCTGTTAATCAGGCCCTTTTTCTTTTAGCTATTACCTGTTGCCCTATTTTACCATGAAGGTCTTCAGGACGGAAAGGCTTATGTATAAAATCAGTGAACCCTTTATTCATTAGGTCGGCATAGATATTATCATAAACTGCTGCTGTAAAAGCTACAATTGGAATATCTGCATCCACTTTCCTAATCTCTTTTAAAGCCGTAGCTCCATCCATTTCTGGCATTTCAAGGTCTATCAGTAAAACATCGAAATAATCTTTCTTAAACTGACGAACGGCTTCTTTTCCGTTCACAGCTTCAGTTACTTCAATCCCCCATTTCTGAAGGAACCGTTTAGCCACAGACATATTAACTGGATTATCTTCAGCAATTAATATCCTGACGCCATCTAATGAAGCTAATAATTTGGTCTTGTCTTCATTGATATACATTTTACGGTTTTCATTTATAGGGAACTCTACCGTAAAGTGGAATGTACTTCCCTTTCCTTCCTCACTCTGCAGTTTAAGTTCACTATGGAACTTGTTCACTAACTTTTTGGTTATCGACAACCCTAAACCTGTACCACCATATTTTCTGGTAGTATTGATATCTGCTTGTGTAAAGCTTTCAAATATTTCCTTATGCT
This sequence comes from Chitinophagaceae bacterium, assembly GCA_016721085.1. Classification (GTDB taxonomy): domain Bacteria; phylum Bacteroidota; class Bacteroidia; order Chitinophagales; family Chitinophagaceae; genus Endoryza. The sequence goes on from JADKJI010000063.1 coordinate 116,263, forward strand.
TTTGCGGAGGTATCCCTATTCCGGTATCCCTTACAATAAACTGCAATGTAGCACGGGTACTGGAAGCGAATATTTGTCTTGCTGCTAATGTGATTGTTCCTGAATGCGTGAATTTAATGGCATTAGAAAGAAGATTGCTCAATACCTGATTCAGCCTGGTTTCATCAGTCATCAATTCAAGATCCAATCGGTCATCTATATCAGTCACAAATTCAAGTCCCTTAGCGTTCGTTTGTCCACTGAACTGCGCCGCCACTTTCTTTATGAAATCCTTCATATTCACCGGTGTAGCAGCCAATTCAAGCTTACCTGCTTCCATCTTACTATAATCAAGGATGTCATTGATGAGCACCATCATATGTTCAGAAGAATACTTCAATGTATCCAGAAGAGTTTGTTGTGCAGGCAATCTTTCTTCCTGTAATAGCAGATTACTTGCCCCAATGATACCATTCAAAGGAGTTCGCAGTTCATGGCTCATATTACTAAGGAATCTCGTTTTCACCTTTACTGCAGATTCTGCATTCTCTTTCGCTTTCATCAATTCAAACTCGGTCATCTTAACATGCGATATATCGAGGATACTAACCTTAACATATCGTGTTTCTTTATAATGAAATGGCACTACGCTTACATAACCAGGGAATGTTTTGCCGGTTTTTGTAGTAAAACTTAATTCTCCCTGCCAGCTTTCTGCCACTTCGTTCACTTCCTTTTCAATGGACATGAATTGTTTTACATGATCTTCTTCAAACCAGTTCTCAATAGAAGTACCTTCAATATCTCTTTGCGAACTCACTTCAAATAATTCAAGGGTTCTTTTATTACAACTGGCAATTATATTGGTCTGGGCGTATATGATAAAAACTCCATCGAGAGAAGTATTATAGATTGAATCACCGAATTTCTTTTCCTCCAAAATAGCTACTTCATTATCCTTATTTACCCTAAGTATTACATAGGAGAAAATCATAGTAAGTAAAAAAGAAATAGCGAGGTTACCACCAAACAACTTACCATATAATGATTCAGAAATTGTTTCAATGTCGTTCGACTGTGGGCTAATAATAACCGCTAAAATGAGTGAGTAGATAGTTATGGCATATACGATCACTAATTCTTTATAATTCCGACGTATACTAACAACAAAGGTCAATGCAAGAAAATAAGGAAAGAAGAGAAGATAGTCGCCTGCACGTAGTCCTTCAATAAAACAGATTACAATCAGATAAAGATTGACATTGATAATAGAAATAATCCTGCCTATCTCTTGTTTTCTTTTGGCATTGAAATAAAATGCTAATAGGAAGAAGTAAGCGGAAGTGATATTAATAAGGGCACTAATATATAGTCCGTGGTAGAAGTAGGTAACAACACAGAAAAAATTGACCAATAAGGCCAATACAATAAACTGGTTGAACCGGATAGTCTTTTTCTGGTCCTCTTTGCTTGTAACGCTTTCGTTCAGGCCAGAGAATATAATATCCCTGTAAATTGACCAGGCCAGATAAAATATTTTGCCTTTCATAGAGTTATTGGATATGGAGAACCGTTTTCCCAAAATCGGATGATCCGGTTACTAAATCCAATAACGCACAAAACAGCAATTCTATTTTCCTGTGAGCCAAAATTCTACACATAACTCATTCATTTTCAATCAAAAGTTTGATACTAATTTCATTTTCAGCCTTTATGAGGATGATTTTAGCTACATAGAAGAGATTTTTGGGATAACTCTGGGGCAGTTATTGCCCGATTTGGAGCAGGTAAGAACCGCTCATGAAAGCGGGGATAGGGAAAATCTTAGAAAAGCGGTACATAAAATCAAACCTTCTTTTGGGTTTGTAGGTTTGCTTTCTAGCCAGGAAGCATGTAAAAATTTTGAAGGGTTGTGCAACCCTGACACACCAATTGAGACTCTTGAAACTGATTATAAGCAACTTTGGACTATCTTGCTTGACAGCAGGACTGTTATAACGGAAGAATATCAACGAATTCAGGAATTCAATCAAAGAAACGCATGAACCTTAATTGCATCATAGTAGAAGACCTTCCGGTGGCGGCTGAGTACACGCGCAAATGCTGCGAGAAAAGTGGTCAATTGGATATCAAAGGTCAGTTTAAGAATGTAGAAGAAGCTCTAGCATTTCTCAATACTGAGCAGGTTGACCTTATTTCGATTTTTTAAAGAAGCCATTTACTTATCAGCGATTCCTGGAAGCTTTACAAAAAGTAATGGACCAGCACCAGACGGAGGAGTTGCCTTCTGCGCCTGTGCAGGACTATATTTTCATCAAAAGCGATGGAAAATTGGTTCGTTTGAACAATGAAGACATCTTATATATCGAGAGCATGGGCGATTATGTGAAGTTTGTAACCAACGATAAGAAGTATATAACCCACCACACTATAAAAGGACTTGAAGAAAAAGTGAATAAGGAGTATTTCATGAAAGTACACCGGTCCTATATAATCAATATCACCAAGATTGATGACATCAGGGAGAACGACCTATATATAAGAGGTAATGAAATCCCCATTAGCAAGGCTCATAAGTCGGATGTACTGCGTAGATTGAATATCATTTAACCATTCGTCGCCTTTTCCATTCCATTCGCCGGCAAATAGCCCTTACCCGTCTAATAAACTATGTATCCTGTAAATCCCGTCGCATCTTTGTATTGCAAACACGCCGAAAGCGGCACCAAACAAAGAAATTATAAAAACTAATTATAGCGACGGTAAAACTGGAAAACAAAAACACTGAGATCTGTACCCAATGAAGAGTAACGCGCATCAAATACTCTGATTACAAAAGGATTTCAATTTATTACAACCTGGCTACTGGAAGCCGGGTTGTATTTTTTTAGGGAAGGCCCAAAGCTTAATGCCTAAGGCTGAAGGCTTAATGCAGAGCTCCGGCCCTTTGGCCTTCGGCTCCCGTCCCCCGAGTTGCACTCGGGGATACGAGGATTCAACCCCTTCAGGGTTGGGCGTACATTCCTTATAAATATTTTCTCTTTGATATTATTTCCGACTTCCAGCGAGTTCCTTTTCCCCGGGTTGCACCCGGGGTCATTGTTATTCAACCCCTTCGGGGTTGGGGGGTGAGAGACTGATAAGTTTTAAAAATATCGCTTCTCCATTCTAATCTACCAAACTCCTTCTATACTTCCCTACTTCCATTCTCCCCTACTTGTATTTGGATTTTCTCCTCCGACTCCGAAACCCTTTGAAATTCAAGCTCTCCACCACGGACTCCCCCGACTCCCCGGACTATTCTTCCGGTCTTCCCGACTTTCGGACTTCCGGACCTAGAATTCATTTGACAATTATCAACCCATTAATCGAAGCTTTCTGCCCAAAAATCGAAAGCCTAAACCCGATAGTCGAATAAAGTTCCTTCCCCCCTTTAACTTTTGCATCTTTGTTATGTCATCCTGATCATCCTATTAAAAACCGGTCGCCCTTACTCCTTTGAAAACCGGAATTGTTATTCGTCCCTTATTAGCCTTACCCGAAACAAACCCAAATCGTAACCCTGATCCGCATCCTTTAAAAAACCAGACCCCTGATCTCCTTGAGAGAAGCCTGATCACTTATCCTTTGAATTGCAGTTATAATCCTATTACCGTCTGAAAAGCTTTAACCTTTAAATGAGTTCCTATAGAAATGAACTTCTACTTTTGATCTACCTACAAGAATTTTAAAGCTGCCTGAGGGTGGCTTTTTTTTGTTTTACCGGGAAGACGGGAATGATTGCAAATACATTTCACCGCAGAGACGCGGAGACGCGGGGGGACTTTCCTCTGCGTCTCCGCGTCTCTGCGGTTATAATATTTAAAAAATAGAAAGCTAAGCAAGAGTTACGACTAATTCTCAAACGGTAAGCCCAACTTCCGCATGCATCGCCGGAATACTAACTTCGAACCCTTTCTTTTGTAAGCGGAGTTTGAATTGCTCCTGAACTTCAGGCTCGCCATGCACGAGGAATAATTCTTTTACTTTCTTGGGATCCTGGCAAGCGAGGAATTGGCTGAGATCTTCATAGTCTCCGTGAGCACTCATGCTTCTTATAGAACCGATTTCTGCATGTACTTCATGCTCTACTCCGAATATTTTTACTTCTTTATCTCCATTCATTAATCGTCCACCTAATGAACGTGGTTCGCAATAACCGGTAAGAAGAATTGTATTACGACTGTTTTCGATATTATTACTTATATGATGTTTTACCCTTCCAGCTTCGGCCATACCACTTGCAGAAATAATAACACAAGGTTCACTGCGGAAGTTCAACATCTTTGACTGATCCACTGTTTTTACATATTTCAATCCTCGGAAAGAAAACGGATCATTATCCGATTCCAAAATTTTCTGAATTGCTTTATTAAAATACTGAGGGAATTTTTTCACTACTTCAGTAGCTTCAACGCTCAAAGGACTATCCACAAAATAATCTAGTTCAGGTAGACGGCGTTCCAATTCGAGTTGGTTCAAAGCGAATAATAATTCCTGTGTTCGGCCAACACTAAATGCTGGAATAATCAATTTCCCTTTCTTCTTTATGCAAGATTTCTCAATCCAACTTAATAATTGATCTGGTGTTGTAGTATGAACATCATGTAAACTGTTTCCATAAGTTGATTCTAACAGAATAAAATCGGCTTGAGGAAACTCCTGTGGTGATTTCAATATCACATCACGATATCTTCCCACATCTCCACTAAATGTGAGTCGGGTAACTTTACCGTTCTCAGTAATTTTAAGATGAACTGCAGCACTTCCAATGATATGTCCTGCATCTGTATACATCAGCTCCACATTCTCATCAACTCTAAACCAGTTTCCATAATCCACAGAATGGAACATACCGAAACAGGCTTTTGCATCTTCAACCGTATAAAGAGGCTTAAGATAGGGTAAGCCATCGGCAGCTCTTCTTTTGTTTACATACTTAACATCATCTTCCTGTATTTCGGCTGAATCTTCCAGAAGAATCGCAGTAAGATCTTTGGTAGCTGGTGTACAAAAGATATTGCCTCCAAAGCCATCCTTTACCAATTTTGGGATTAATCCACTATGATCTATATGGGCGTGAGACAAGATGAGGGCTGTTACTTCACCCGGCTCAAATCCCCAATTTCTATTAAGGGCATCAGTATCCTTCCCCATTCCCTGAAACAAGCCACAGTCGAGGAGATATTTTTTACCATTAGATAGTGATATCAGGTGTTTTGAACCGGTTACTGTTTGGGCGGCGCCATGGAATGCAATCTTCATACACTACTACCTCAAAGAGGATTTGGTTTTATATAGTTATAAACTAGCAAAAGATTTAACGAGAGGCCTTTGCCTTAAATGACCATGTTATAAAAAATTCAGCCACTTTTTCTCCGGCTTCATTTTTTCCTGTAGATGTAACAACAAGTGTTTGACCTTCTCCAGTTGCAATTGCTCTTTCAATTGTCTCTTTCAAGGCCTGCCCTTCTTCACATTTGAAATAGGTGGGTCCCACAGCTTTTTTATGGTAATGAGCTTCCATCTTTATCACCAACATCGAAACGGAAGGCTGTCGTTTATGTATATGTGCTAATGCCAGGATTCCGGTACTCATTTCAGCTGCCATTGCCAGACAGGCAAAATAGGTAGAGCGAAAAGGATTTTGCGAAAACCATTTATAAGGAACAGAAACCGTACTTGACTGTTCCGACATTTCCCTTACTCTTACACCACTGAAAAATGCACTCGGCAACTTAAATAGCATAAACATCCTGAATTTGAAAGGATGTTTTACCATACTGATAAAAGATTCAGCTCCTGTACTCATGGTCAGTAGTTCTTATATTCGGCAGGATCAAAAGCTTTAGGGGACCAATGCATAAAGAACTCCATCACTTTCTCCTTGCTATAGCCTTTATCATGTTCCAGATAAGCACTGTTCTGTGTATGCAGATATTTACCTTTCCCATCCAAAACTATAAAAACAGGAAATCCAAATCGCTGTGGATATCCATAGCGGGCAAGGATGTCCTTATTCTTGTTCTCTGGACTATAATTGAGATGATAGACAACATAGTTTGCATTTACCAGGGAATCGATTTGTTTGTCTTTTGTAGTGAACTCATGAAAACGGGCACACCAGATACACCAGTTACCACCGATTTGAATGAATACATGCTTACCAGTTTTACCAGCTTCCTCAATAGCTTTTTGTAATGCCTGATCGGCGTTTTCAGTTGGGCTATATAATTTGAAAGTCTTCATATCCACATCAGCCTTTGCAACTGGCGCAGTATTCTGTGATAATAATACGGATGGGATAGCTAATGAAACAACTAAAAGGAATGCCAATTGAAATTTCTTCATGTAAAAATTATTATTGTTTATCGATCTCAATGATACTTGCCACTACTTGATTTTCATTTCCAGAAACAGAAAACTCCATAGTTCCTTTGGAACTGCTTTGAAAACGCACATTTCTTACCAATGAACCTGATAACGCTGCATTCAGTCTTTGTCCATAGTCCTGGTTAGGATTCTTACTGATTTCCTGATTCAACTTATACCAATCCAACGGTTGTTTACTAACTACAACAGCCATCATATCACTTGTTCCGATACTATCGGGCTGCATGCTTTTATCTTTTGGAAACATACGGAAACCGGTGATACCACAGAAGGGGGAATACTTTGTTTTTGATGCATCTTCTTTGGTTGGATAAGGGAACAAGGTATAGCTAGTTCCGTCAGTTTCCTTTCCAAAAACATACACATAACATTCTGTAGAATTCTTGACTTCCATTTTAAAACGGGTACCAAGTTTAACAGGAGAGATAGTTTCAAATCTGTTATCACCACTGCTGCGAAGAGGAATATAACCGGCAGGTACTGTTTTCTTTCCGTCGTATGTTACGGCCACTAATCCTATCTGGCATTCGAAACTTTGGGTAGCAGCTGCCCCTACTTTTTGCATGGGTTCCAGTCCATAAGCTTCTCTAACGAAATACTTGAAATGATTATACCGAACCCAGGCAAAACCGTTGTTACCCCATTGTGGACCCCAGCTATTCATAATCAGGAATGATCCACCATATTTAGTATCATCATATCCTACAACACACATGGCATGTCCGCCAAAACCCATTTGTGATTGATCATCTGGTTCGGGATTCCATACATCCTGTCCCATCATTGATTGCATAAAACTTGGTCCAACCATCATACCGATTACTACCGGTGCTCCTTGTGCAAGATTTTCCTTTATTGCCCGAAGATCAAGTGCATTATTCCTATCTCCTTCCGACAAGCGGTTGAACCCTCTCATTTTGTATTGGGAAGCTTCCTGCATCAATTGTTGGTCAGGCTGGCGTGTACAATCCTGATCTGAGTATGGAAATGCTTCATAAGGAACAGCGCCTTTACCTGTCATGAATTCCATAGCTCTTATGATGTAAGAACCTTGACAGCCCTCGAGTCCGATTTGATTATATAGAAAAGAAGGACTGAATTTAACCTGGTCACCTTGTTGGCCAGTTCTTGCTGCTTCCACGATAGACCTTGCGCCATAGGCACTACTCCAGGCTACACAGCTACCTTGTTGTCCCTGATCACCAACACTTGGAGCATATTTTTGAAGGTTAGCACTTTCTGGAAGTGGGTTTTTGGTATCATCTTCAGCAAGTGGCTCGTAGATATTTGCTTTTTCAAACTGCTTTGGATCCAAAACTCCTCCCGTAGCTAATTGCTGAACCACATCGGCAATATTACAACCGCCGCCACCTTTGTTAAGGAAGAAATATCCTCCTACCAGAATCACCAGTAATAATATCATTCCCTTTCCGCGGAATAATCCAAACAGTAAAGGCAAAAGACTGAAAAGCCCACCACCACCACCGCCGCCTGGTCCTACTGGGAATCGGCCACCGCCTCCTCCTCCACCACTATTGTCATTATTGTTGTACTGGTCTGGTTGATCCGGTTGATCATCCGTCATTCGGATTGGCATAGTAAAGGTTTTTTGGTTACTGTCTAAAAATAATGAAGATTTTGATAGGAATCTGGTGCTGTGTAAAAAGAGTAGGGAAGAATGGAAGTCAGGAAGGAGGTGGTCAATTTATTTTAGTTTTTTTTACCGCAGAGACGCGGAGACGCAGGTTTTTAAAACAGCCGAACCACATAGAGACATAGAACATAGATACACATAGGGATGTTCTTTTAAAGGAGGGGTTAGGGCACATAGGCTTCGTTGTTTTTTCACCAGAATTTAATGAGGGAAACACCCGAAAAATTGGGGAAACCCTCTTCAGATGTCATCTCGGGAGATGACATCTCGAAAAAAGAGAATTTTCACCGCAGAGACGCAGTGACGCAGGAGGAAACTCCCCCGCGTCTCTGCGCCTCTGCGGTGAAATGTATTTGTAATCGTCGCGCAGCGACCCTTTGCGCCTTAAAGAAAAAGGAATATCAAAAAATACGAAAACCAACTTTGCGCCTTTGCGTGAAAACCCCTTCCCGACTTCCCGATAAAAAAATCAAAACAAATCCACCTGCCCCACCAATAAATCATCCAGGTTTTCGCGGCGGCGGATAAGGTGTGGCTGACCGTTTACGACCAACACTTCAGCAGGACGGAAACGGCTATTATAATTGGAGGCCATTTCGTAACAGTAGGCCCCGGCATTACGTACTACCAGCAAATCTCCTTCGCGTATTTCAGGCATGGACCTGTTCTCGGCAAAAGTGTCTGTTTCGCAGATATAGCCAACTATATTGTAATGTTTGTGAGAGGCAGAGGGATTAGAAATATTATCGATCTTATGATAAGAACCATAGAACATGGGACGGATAAGATGGTTTAGTCCCGTATCTATACCAGCGAAATTATGTTCAGCTGATTCTTTCAGCACATTCACGGATGTTACAAAGTGCCCTGCTTCACTCACCATATACTTTCCGGGTTCAAACCAAACTTGCAGGTGCTTACCAGTTCTCTTCTTAAAGATTTCAAACTCTTCAGCCACTTTTTGACCGAGTTGTTCTATATCTGTTCCGTGTTCATTTGGCTTATACGGCACTTTAAATCCACCTCCCAGGTCAACCACTTCCAATTCCGGAAACAGTTGTACCACTTCCAGCAATACTTCTATACCACGTGCAAATACTTCCACATCTTTTATCTCACTACCTGTATGAATATGCAGGGTGCGTATAAATAAACCGGTTTCCTTTACAAGGGCCAAAACTTCGTCAAGTTGCTCTAGTGGAATACCGAATTTACTGCTTGAATGTCCAGTTGAAATTTTCAGATTTCCTCCGGCCATGATATTGGGGCGAAGCCTGATTCCTACCGGATAGCTATGACCGTATTTTTGCCCGAATTTTCTAAGGTTTGAAATACTATCGATATTTATATGGACACCCAGATCGTGGGCTGTTTCGATCTCTGAGAAATGAATATTATTCGATGTATAGAGGATGTTTTCTGGAGTGTATCCGGCTTTAACCGCCAACTGCACTTCATTGATGGAGCTGCAGTCAATATTACAACCGATGCTTTTTACATATTTCAGTACGCTGATATTAGTCAATGCTTTTGCAGCATAGAAAAAGCGTACATCAGCTTTTGCGAAAGCCTTCAACAGGCGTTCATATTGTTCTTTTATCTTTTCTGCATGATACACATAAACAGGCGTGCCCCAGGTAGTAGCTATCTGTTGTAAAAGTTCATCGGAAAGTACTGTTGCCATATCTGCGAATATAGGGTAAATATAAAGTGCCCCGTAAGGGAGTTAAACCAAAACGGGGCACAACAATCGTTCTAAAATATTATTTGTCTTCTTTATTCTCGTCGGTTTCATCCGGCTCTTCACCATCAGCTTCACCTTCTTCTTCTGTATCGGGTTCCTGAAATTCTTCTTCCTCTTCTATCACTTCCTCTTCAGCGGCTTCCAGTTCTTCGGCAGCTTCTTCTATTTCCTCTTCGCTCATTGTTTCTGAAGCAGGTTCCTCAGTTACTATTTCTACCAGTAATTCTCCGGTTTCTGTAACAACAAAAGTGGTGTCTTCTGAAACTTCACCTTCTATATCAACCAATTCTTCTGAAGCGGATTCTTCCTGAACGGCCATGCCTTCATTCATCATGGTAGGGGTCACCAGGTTTTCGTCGAATATTTCTTTCAACTTTGGAAGATCTTCGGCAGAATTGATACCGAAATAATCCATAAAGCTTTTTGAAGTAGCGTATACTAATGGATGGCCTGGCATGGTTTCGTTTCTGCCAGTAATCACGATAAGATCTTTTTCTAATAATTTCTGAACGGCATAATCGCTGCTTACGCCTCTGATTGCTTCAATTTCTGCTTTAGTAACAGGCTGTTTATAGGCAATAATAGAAAGTGTCTCAAGTGCTGCGGTTGACAAGCGTTTCAGGAATTTTTCTCCATTCAGTTGTGCAACTGTTTTATGGTAATCCCTTTTTGTAAGGAACTGCCAGCCGCCACCGCTTTGACGGATTTCGAATGGATAGAATTCTGATTGGTATTTTTCTAGAATGCCTTCAATAGAAGATTCGATCTGATCAAGAGTGATCTTATCTTCCATAAAACCGAAAGCATTATTGATAAGCTCAGTAAGCTCCATTGAAGTCAATGGCTTATCGCTCGCGAAGATGAGCGCTTCAATATGTGGTATTAAATTAGAAATCTCCATAACTCCATTTGCTGATTTGCGAATTAATTGAAAGTGCGGATTAGAGCAGCACGAAATAAATAAAATTCGCACAGTAGCCCATCGGCAAATTTGCACATTTTATCTACTATCCTTTCAAAGCCGCTGCACCGCTCACAATCTCAGTAAGTTCGGTTGTGATGGCAGCCTGACGAGCCCTGTTATAGGAGATTTTCAGTGTTTTCAACATTTCATTGGCATTCTCAGTAGCCTTATCCATGGCAGTCATTCGAGCACCATGTTCAGAAGCATTACCATCGAGAACTGCCTTGTATAATTGTGTGTTGAGGATTTTTGGCATCAGTTCCTGAATCAGCTCTTGCTTTTCAGGCTCATAGATGAAATCGCTTTTCTGAGCGCCTTCTTTTTTGGCAATCTTAGCGATTGGAAGGTATTGCTCTACTACGAATCGTTGAGTAGCGGCATTCTTGAATTCGCTATACACCAATTCCACTTTATCAAACTCCTTGTTTTCAAAGGCTTTGATAGCTGCCTGGGCACAAGCCTGAACGGTTTCAAATTTGAGATTGAGGTAGATATCCTTATATGTAGCGTCTGTATTGAACTTGTTTTTCAGGAAATGCTCATATCCTTTTTTACCGATTGTCCAGATAGTAACATTGCCTTTTGCAAACTGGGTTGCATATTTTTCCCTGATAGTTAATTTAGCCAGCTTTATGATATTGGCATTATAGGCACCGCATAATCCCCTGTCGCTGGTAATTACGATCATCAATACTTTCTCTTCAGCTCTTTCTGTTGAAAGGCTCATTCCAGCTTCTCCTTCGCTATTACTTACGATATTGCTAAGCAGTTCCTGGAGTTTCTTTGCATAAGGGCGCATCTGAACGATACCGTCCTGAGCTTTACGAAGTTTGGCAGCACTAACCATCTTCATCGCCTTAGTAATCTGCTGAGTGTTTTGAACCGATTTGATCCGGTTTCTTACTTCTTTTAACTGACCAGCCATTTCTTAGTAATTTTTACTTTTTCGAGTTATGGATAACAGACCCATTTGCCCTTCACCAATGCCATTTTCACGCAAAGCCTCTTATCAGGGCGCAAAGGTAACGGAATGGCCTCAAAATTCCAGTTGGGTGCAGGAATTTTGTAGGCGATTTTTCCACCAGGAAACCACCTCCTAAAATCAGGGCTTTTCGTTCACTCTGAAGGGTTTAGGGGTACTTTACACCGATTTTAACCTCATTACCCCTCCCCTTCACTGTTAAAGTCTGTCTTTTTAATTATCAGAACAAAATTTTCGTGACTTTTGCCTTAGTTATGGCAAAAAAGACGATCAAAAAGGAAAAGCCTGTTATCCTTATTACGAACGACGATGGAATTATGGCACCGGGTATCCGCAATCTGGTAGAGGCAGTAAAAGATCTGGGAAAAATAGTAGTGGTGGCTCCGGATAAGCCGCAGTCGGGCATGGGACATGCCATCACCATCGGTCAGCCTCTTCGCTTACATGCTTCCACGCTTTACGAAGACATTGAAGCCTACCAGTGTTCAGGTACTCCGGTAGATTGTGTGAAATTGGCTGTTGACAAAGTACTGCACCGAAAACCCGATATATGTTTGAGTGGAATCAATCATGGGGCTAATCACTCCATCAATGTAATCTATTCCGGCACTATGTCGGCCGCTGTTGAAGCAGCCATCGAAAGTATTCCTTCCATCGGATTTTCACTACTTGACTATAGCATTGAGGCCGATTTCAGCGGGGCCAGAAGTTATGCCCGCATGATTGTACAGAAAATGTTACAGAACCCGATCGATAAGCATTGTGTATTGAATGTAAATATCCCGGCGGTAAAAGAGGAATTAATAAAAGGCATCAAGATATGTCGTCAGGCTTATGCGAAGTATGAAGAGGATTTTATTGAGCGGGTAGACCCTACCGGAAGAAAATATTTCTGGCTCACAGGTAAATTCGTGAATTTTGATAAAGGAAAAGATACTGATGTATGGGCATTGAAAAATAATTACGTGAGTGTAGTGCCTGTACAATTTGACCTGACTAATTACGTTCTTAAAACCCAACTCGAAAAAACCTGGAAACCCTGATGTTCAAGAAAGATAACCTCCGATTCGGAATGCTGCTTGGATTCTTAGCCCCGCTGATAAGCGTTATAATTTATTATTTCATCCGTTTTTCACAGTTCTCTGTGTCGGATGTAATGCATTTCATGGCTGAAAACAAAAACCAGATTACAGCTATTACCATTCCTTGCTTATTATTGAATATCGGGCTTTTCACTTATTATGTAAATACGCAGCGCGACAAGACTGCCAAAGGTCTTTTTGTACTGACATTGATTTATGCAATAGGCGCCTTAGCCCTGAAGTTTATACTCTAAGTCCTCACCGCTGATTTTCCGTTACTTTGCAGCATAAATGGCTCGTTCCTGATGCGTTATTATATTATTGCAGGAGAGGCTTCCGGTGATTTACATGGAAGTAACCTGATAAAAGCTATCCGCAAAACAGATGCCACTGCCAGCTTTCGCTGCTGGGGTGGTGATATGATGCAGGCTGCTGGTGGAGAGCTTGTAAAACATTACAGGGAACTTGCCTTTATGGGTTTCGCAGAAGTATTGATGAACCTGCGAACCATTTTCAAAAACCTTGCCTTTTGCAAATCGGATATTTCCAGCCACCAACCTGATGTACTGATACTGATCGATTATCCGGGATTCAATTTAAGAATTGCTGAATGGGCAAAGAAAGAAGGCTTCAAGGTCATCTACTATATATCTCCACAAGTATGGGCCTGGAAAGAAAACAGGGTGAAGAAAATGAAGACTTGCATAGATCTTATGCTGGTGATTCTTCCTTTTGAAAAAGACTACTATAAGAATAAGTGGCAATGGGATGTGAGTTATGTGGGGCATCCGTTGGTGGAGGTAGTTGATGAATTTGAGTCGGAAGTCGGGAGTCGGGAGTCGGGAGTTGGGAGTCAGGAGTTGGGAGTCGACAGTCAGGAGTCGGAAAGTCCGGAAGACCGGAAGAAAGAGAGTAAGATAATTGCGTTGTTGCCGGGGAGTAGGAAGCAGGAGATTTTGAAGAAGTTACCTGTGATGCTGGAGGTGAGTAAGGATTTTCCGGAGTATCAGTTTATGGTGGCCAAAGCGCCGGGATTGGAATGATTCTTTTTATGAACCGCTGCTGGCACCTTATCCCAACGTAAGTTCTGTCAATCAAAAAACATATTACCTATTAAGCAAAGCAAGAGCTGCATTAGTTACGAGTGGCACTGCCACTTTGGAAACGGCTTTATTCGGAGTTCCCGAAGTGGTTTGTTATAAAGGAAATCCTATCTCCTATCAAATTGCAAAAAGAATTATCAGTATAAAGTATATTTCGCTTGTCAATTATATAGAGGTATTCTGCTACTTGCTTGATGATTCCCATATGTCATTTTTGATTGGCAGTGTCAAAAGTAACCCTTTTACAAAAATCATTGCTATTTGTTAAAGGTATTGGCTGCGAAAACGGTTCTTGCTTCAAACATAGAGACATTAAGAATATGCGCTCAATCATAATTCCACTCAACGTGCAAAAGTACCTTGTGCTGGTTCCGGCTTAAACATCCAAACCAAAACAGGGCCGGCGTATATCAAAATCAAAGACATATGAAAGTACAAATCAGAATCTGGGCACTATTGCTCTTTTTAGCAGTAGGCTCATCAGCCTGTAATAGTAATGAAACAACTGCAGCAACTGAGCCAACTGCTACAACTGATGCCCCGTTAACCGGACAGTCGGGTGTAAAAGATGATCAATCTCAAAAAGACGTTGTAAAGATTGCAGTGGGTAGTGCCGACCACACAACATTGGTAAAAGCTTTACAGCAGGCGGATTATGTAGATGCTTTATCAAATGCGGGACCTTTCACTGTATTTGCTCCGGTAAACGCTGCATTTGACAAGTTACCCAAGGGTACTGTTGAAGATTTGATGAAACCTGAAAAGAAAGATGCGCTTCGCTCCATACTAGAATACCATGTTTTTGTTGGTGTATTGAAACCTGAGATGCTTCAGGATGGTCAAACATATGGACAAGCAAGTGGTGAAAACATAACCATACATATGAAAGATGGAAAGTTGATGGTAAATAATGCCCATATCCTGGCTTCAATACCTGCTTCCAATGGTATCATACATGTGATAGACGAAGTGCTATTACCTCCAGCAAAATAGTTTTACCGAGGGACTATAAAACAGCAATCATCCCGTCAATAAGGCGGGATGATTCATTTACCGGATATAGAATCGGGATGAAGAACTTTGATTTGCATAACGGTTGCAATGGAAACAGCCCTTTGTTTTGCCAGCTCTGCCACATCTCCTTTAAAATAAAGATCAACAGTTTTTAAGAACAAAGATTTCCATTGTTGAAAATGAATAGGGAGCAAGGGCGACAAACTATGAAGATGCTGATGTACAGGCATTGGGTTACCCTTATAAACGGCGGGATCAAACAATATGGATTCCCAGAAATCATACATCCGGGGCAAATGACTTTCCCAATTCACCTTTGCCACATCATTGAATAAATATCCTATAGTGGGATCTTCTTTCACTTTATCATAAAAGGCATTAACCAACACTTCAATATCTTGCCTTGATGAAATATCTATACTCATAATTCAAACTTTAAAACTGTCTACAGATCCCTTCTGTTAAATCTTCTTAATGAGAGCCATAATGGGATAAATGCCCACAACAATAAGATACTGATTGCTAAACTCATGCCCCAAAAGCTTCCGAAAAAATCTTTGAATACAGCGCTGGTAGCTCCCATCAAGGCAGAGATATCCAACTTCAATAGTATCAATACTCTTGCCAAATCAATCGGATTCAAAGCACTCACTATCAACATCGGCTTTTCCATTGGGTAATCCATGAATTGAAAAAGCAGGAAAAGAACGATACCGTCGAATATGAGTGTGAAATAAAACCAAAGCATTATAGAAATGCCTATTCCCTTTGCTTTATCCCTGGTCAATACTGAAGCAAGCAAGGCTATTGCTACAAATATGAGTGTAATCAATAAACCCATCATAACCATCACTCCTCCTGATTCAAAAGGGGCATATAAAAGAATGGGTATAGCAGCACCAACAAAAAAGCGAAACAAAGTGCCAGTGACAATCCAGCAAAAATACTCAACCAAAGACTTACCCTTTTTAAGGGTTGCGCCACCAGTAACTCAATGAATTCTGTAGCATTGTATACATAAATTGTTGAAAACACAATGCTCACAAGTGGGACAATAATCAGAATGATATTCAACAAGCTAAGCACCCCTTTAGATGGGTTGTCTTCAAGATTGAAGACGCTGAATGATATAACAAGAAGAAGTACTGTATAAGCCAGCACAATCTTGTTCCTCAATAAATCCAATAGAACATATTTTATAATCTTCTTCATGATGGTCTTTTTTGCATTACCTGCGCAATAGCTCTTGACAACCTCATTTCACCAGTGTCTTCTTGCAATTGAGCAAGCGATTTATGAAATCGGAGATCTCCATCCTGCATATAAATCACTTCAGTAATGATATCTTCAAGGTCGCTTAGGATATGGGAAGTGATAAACAAGAGCTTTCCTTTAGCTTTTTCTTTACGGATTTTATCTTTCAGGATTTCAGTGGCAACAGGATCAAGTCCTGCTGTGGGTTCATCAAGAATCAAAACATCTGGAGAGAATAAGAAGGCCAATGCCGCACTAACTTTTTGACGGGTACCTCCAGAAAGGGTTCGCATTCGTTTGGAAGAAATATTTTCTAACTCAAACAACTTCACCAATTCTTCATCGAGAACAGGGTTTGTCTTTTTTCGGATATCTTTCATCATATCGAATATCTGAGCGATAGTCATATTTTCAGGATATCGTCCAGTTTGAGGCATATATCCTATATGCTGGCGATATTGCCAATCGTGTGAAATGTTCTGCTGATTGAAAGTGATGAAACCGCTATCTGGAACAACCATCCCTAACAGGCATTTAATAAAAGTCGTTTTGCCTGATCCATTAGGACCAATAAGTGAAATACTTTGTCCCCTGTTGCAGGTTACACTCACATTATTAAGTGCTGTGAGTTTTCCAAACTTCTTAGTAACATTGGTAGCGATAATCATAGATTTCTATTTACTCCCATGCAAAGGGTTTCATTTTCGGGTGGTCGTCTTTCAGGTTTTCTGGAGTGAGACCAGGAATTACTTTTTCCGATTTATCAAGAAGGCTCACCATGAAACTTCTAAATAGCATGAGTGATGTTGGATTCCTTTCTACAATCATGGAATAAACACTAACAGGCCTGAAAGGAATATCTCCAATTCCATTATGATTGAGGTCGTAGCCTTCATACTTATCCCAGTAATTGCTATCGAAAGTGCTCAAAACAAGCGTCCCATTAGTGGCAACATCGAAACTGTTACTGGAAAAATTATTATGGATGAAAGAATTGCCATCACAACTTGCTTGAATTTTAAGTGCCCAGCCATTATTGGTAAAAGAGTTTTTTGAAAAAGCCAATCGATTACTTCCTTCCATATAAACTCCTGTACTATTCCTCCTGAACTCATTACCTGAAATGGTTCCATCTGAAATCTCCTTTAAAAGAATGCCATATGATGAAGCCCCCCAATTGTCAATGAATTTATTTCGTAACATATCCACATGATGAGAGAACATCACTGCTACTCCAGCTCCATTATCAGAAAAAGTATTGCCTATATATGTGTCGTTATTTGAGAACATAAAATGCAGTCCATACCGCACATTATCATAACTATTATTTCCCTTGATAATAGAGTTCGTTACAAACTCAAAATAGATTCCATCCCTGTGACCTGTAATTGTGTTTCCCAAAATCTGCATACTATCGCTTTTCCAGCAATGTATACCGTTGGCCGAGTTCAGTTCATCCTTTGCATTCGAAGTAAGTCTGTTACCAACAATGATGCAATTGGTACCATGTTGGCTATATATTCCGAAGAAAGTATTTACTAAAACATTATTCCTCACAATAACATTCCTTACATTAACGAGTCTTATAGCTGCTATATCATTGTAGCTGGAATAGCCCCCGTTCGTTACCGTCAATCCTTCAATTATCACCCCATCCCTGTTAACAACCAGGATTTCATTTTTCTTCTCCCCATCAATAACCGGCCCTCCTACTCCTTTAATATACACCCGCTTATTTATGTTGATAGTATTCTCTCTGTATGTACCTTTCTGAATAAGTATTGTGTCGCCATCATGCGCTTTGTTTATAGCATGTTGAATGGCCTGTGGCTGATCCTTTTCCCTGACAATTATAGTATTGGAAAAGCTTAAAGCCGAATTCAGTAAAAAAAATATAAGAATAAACTTTTTCATTTATTTGATACTTGGTCCCAATTGATGGCTTCGGCATTAAGCTGTTTTTTTATCTTTTCCATTGAATCCAAATTGGAAAAGGCAGCAATATTGGCACCCATAGGACTTTTAAGAAGTTCACTTTTTATCAACGACGCGTTAGTCAATATGATCAGGTTTCCATTTCCAGAGTAATCAACCAGATAAGTATCTTTTGTTTTCTCAGAGCTTTTTCTTTCTTTTTCAAATGATAACATACAATGAGCATCATCGAATTTGTAGAGTTTTCCCTTTTCAGTAATTATCTCACCCCCAAATCGGTTATCTGTAATTGTCATTTTACAATAGTCGCAAGCATCAACGCCTAACTTAAAAGGCTGGGGCGCAGTAGAGCAACTATTTAAAGTAAGTGTGAATGCCAGTGCTGCTATTATCTTTATTGCGGTGTTCATTTTTAATGAAGCTCTCCATTTCTTCCATTCCATAAAAACAGCAGCCAGCATCAATACAGCAACAGCAATGAAAATCCATCCTCCGGTATCGGGTATTGAATACACTCCAAAATTGAGTAATTGCTTAAAGCCTATTAATGGGGGCTGATAGCTCATTCCCGGCACTTGAATAGGAGCTGTAGGGTCGAGGTTGTGACCATAATTGTATTCCCACCGTACGGCGAATTCAGGAAAATCCTTTTCATGAAGAGTGCGCATTCCTATATAATGATTCAACCCGTTTACTATATCTACGCTACCTCCCAGTTTGGAAGCATAAATTTTCAATTCCAATCCTTCAGGATATTGAGGTGCTGTTAATTCTATACTCCAAAGCGGAAGGAATATCACACCGATTAAGGATAATGCTGTGACAATAGAAATTATCCGGGTCAGAGGAGTAATTGTGGCTTTCATGTCTTCCTTTTACACTAATTAAAATCCGATGGATAAAATAAAGCAGGTAAGTATGAATCTACCAACCTGCCCTACTTCATTTTTATAGTTATCTATTTTTGGGCCGGCGGGGCTGTTTCTGTTGCAGGAGCATTTGTCTTGCCCACACTAAAAGTCAGCGGCACATTACTTCCTGCAGGAGATACTCGGATATATCCTTGCATTTCCTGATGAAGGGCACTACAGAAGTCGGTGCAATACATTGGGAAAACGCCAACGCGATCTGGCACCCATTTCAAAGTCTGCGTTTCACCTGGCATAATCAACAGTTCAGCATTGGCAGCACCTTTCACAGCAAATCCATGAGGCACATCCCAATCCTGCTCAAGATTTGTGACATGGAAATAAACTTCATCACCAATCTTAACTCCCTCAATATTATCAGGGGCAAAATGCGAACGGATAGCTGTCGCATATACATGTACTTTATTTCCTTCCCGAACCACTTTTGTCTCTTTCTCCCCTTTACTTACATATGGATTCGTATTATCTTCTATCCTATATATTTTCTGGGAGTTTTTCATGATCAGTTCAGCAGACGCTGCCTGGGCATAGTGTGGTTCACCAATGGTTGGGAAGTCGTTTATGAGTTGCATCTTATCACCACTGATATCAAATATCTGGGCGCTTTGAGCTAACTCAGGGCCAGTTGGCAGGAATCTGTCTTTAGTAATCTTATTATAAGCAATCACATATTTAGGAGAAGGCTTTCGTGAGTCACCACCTGGTATACACAAGTGACCAACAGAATAATAAGTATGGGCTCTGTCAAGAACTTTCAGGTCCTTGATATTCCACTTAACCAGTTCAGATGTTACGAAGAAGGAAGTATAAGCATTACCTTTTCCATCGAATTCGGTATGCAAAGGTCCAAGACCCGGCTTCTTCACTTCACCATATAAGGCGGCTTCATATTTGATTACAGGGATACCACCGAACTCGCCATCATAGGCTTTATCGGCAATAGCTTTCTGAATCTTAGTGAATGAAAAAACAGGGATGAGGGCAGCTAATTTACCACTACCTACTATATATTCTCCTTCCGGATCCACATCACAACCATGTGGTGATTTTGGACAAGGAATGAAATAGCAGATATCTTTAAGTATAGCTGGATCCAGAACAGTCACTTCATTCAATATTTCAGTAGTAGCTGTATGACTTTTCTCATTATATTTATTATGAGCATACTTTACCTGCTGCTTGATTCCTTTTCCAGCTTTCAGGTATTCTTCCGCTTTTTTCCAGTTAACAGCGAGAATAAAATCCTTATCCCTTTGGGATGCGTTTACTTCCAACAAAGTATTCGCTTGTTCTGAATTGTAACAGCTAAAGAAGAACCAGCCATGGCTGGGGCCTTTACCAGCGTGACTAAGGTCAAAGTTTACACCAGGTAACAATAACTGGAAGGCAATTTTCATAGCCCCGGCAGTATCAACACTTATAAAACTTATTGTTCCTTTGAAATTCTGTTTATATGTGGAGATGGGAACATCTAAATTAGCTCCTATTGGCACGCTAAATCGTGTACCAGCCACTACGTACTCCGTATTCATGGTTATGAATGGAGATGAGTGGTTGCCTGCACTATTTGGCAATTCTATGATTTCTGCGGTTCGGAAAGTTTTTAGATCAATTCGCGCTACTCTTGGAGTATTATTGGCGTTTCCGAAAACCCAGCGACCGTCAATCTCTCCATTGGTTTGTGACATCTCAGTGTGATGCAGGTCATCCCAGGGAATAAATCCATGTGAGGTATTCAGCATCGGCTTCGACTCTTCACTATATCCATATCCTTTTTCCGGATCCACTGAAAATACAGGTATCACACGGAACAATCTTCCTGAAGGCAATCCATACACGGACATTTGTCCGCTGAAACCTCCAGATACAAAATTGTAGTATTCATCGTATTTACCTGGAGGTACAAAAGCTTTGATAGCAGCATCTCCGCTAACGGCACTGCCGGCAGACTTTGGTTTACAGCTTGAAAGGACGCTAATCGAACCAGCAAATATGGCTGAGGCGAACAGTAGGTTTGTCAATTTCATATTCGTGTAGTTTTAGGTTCATTGATTATTTAACACCATCATTCTTGCGCATGAATTCATATACATGGCGGGCGTCGTCGTCTGTCAAACTCTGGTTAGGCATACGAACCAGACAGAGTTCCAGCATAGCTTGTGCATTGGCATCTTTTTCAAGCATCTCTTCTGTATTTGTTGCAAAATTCATGACCCATTCTGCACTACGGCGCTGGGTAACATCTTTCCATCCGGGACCTACTAATTTTTCATCTGTCAATTTGTGGCAAGAGGAACATTTTACCTCATATACTTTGGTACCCAGTTCTGCCATTTTGCTATCTAAAGCTTTCCCGATTTCTACATTTGTGAATTTCCCAATTCCCCTTTTATCATCGGCGGAAACAGCAGGTGCAGGTGGAGTGGAGTCAGTGGTTTCCTTTTTTGTTTCTGGCTGAGTAGAACATGCTAACACCAAGAGGAACAATCCACTAATCAATAACATTTTTTTCATATCTCTTTTATATTTAAGTTTAAGTATGTAATGGAATACAAGATTACTGCCCGTTAGCACGGGCTTTTATGATTGAACGCATAAAAAGAAAACAGGTAAATAGGAGGAATGAAAGGAGTTTTGATTTTGACGAACTTCAGCAATCAAGTTTACGATATATCGCGGCAAACCCTTACCAGCATTGAATCTTAGCACTTTATGCGTTGAATCATAAAATTCAGATGGCGGTTTTTTATGACAACAATCATCCGATAATTTCTTTCGCATCAGTCAATATGGCCTATCCGCACCATTAGATTTGTAACTACAATCAATTGCTATGCTACAGCCAATCATCGATCCTGAAGTATTATTGAGTCATGGTGCTACTTATAAGAAAGTGGCCAAGGACGAAATCATTTTTATGGAAGGAAGTCATTGCTGCTTTTATTACCAGATCACTAGTGGAGAAGTGCGTTGGGTGAATATCAATGATGAAGGCAAAGAATTTATTCAAACCATTTTAGGTGAAGGTGAAAGTTTCGGGGAACTTCCAATATTCGACGACAAACCTTATGCAGCAACTGCCATTGCAAATGTTGACACAACAATAATTCGTTTAGGAAAAACCGCCTTCCTGCAACTGGTTAGAGACAATCCAGATATACATTTTAAATTCTCCCGATTATTTACAGAAAGACTACGGTTTAAGTTCCTCCTCATTAAAGAAATTGCCAGCCAGGGACCGGAACATTGCATAGCGTCATTATTCAATTACTTCAAACAGCACCAGCAGTTCACCTGTAAGAAATGCAACAGGGTAACCTTAACCCGTCAGCAGATTGCAGATATGACTGGATTGCGTGTTGAAACAGTCATAAGAGCCATCAGGAACCTTCATGATCAAGGGAAAGTATTGATAGAAAAAGGGAAAGTATATTGCTAAAATGCGTTCAATCATAAAGTAGCTTCAAAGGGTTTGGTTTATTTGCATCAAACCCTTTTTTAATGCAAACAACATTCCGTTCCTGGGCAAAATGGTCATTAATCAACCTGGTTATTGTTGCTGCAGTAGGGGTTATTTTACGCTACAAGATTGTTTTCCCTTTACCATTTGTAGATCAAAAAAACTTATTACATGGTCACTCCCATTTTGCCTTTTCAGGATGGGTATCGATGGCTTTATTCACTGCAATGGCAGCTTTGCTGCAACAATACACAAATATAAATCCATCAAAGTATCGTCGACTTTTCATCTTGGGACAAATCGCCAATTTTGGCATGTTATTCAGCTTTCCTTTTGGTGGATATACTCCAGTATCTATTTCCTTCTCTACTCTTTCAGTCATTTTCTCATATCTTTTTGCATGGAGGTACCACAAGGATCTAAAAACCTCAAATCTTCCATACATAATAAAGTTGTGGTTGCGTGCTGCCCTTTTCTTCTATGTTATATCTTCACTTGGGGCTTTTAATTTAGCTTATTTAATGGCCAGTCACACTTCCACTCAGGACTGGTATATAGGCTCTGTATACTTCTTCCTTCATTTCCAATATAATGGATGGTTCCTTTTCGCATTAATGGGATTATTAATGCATCAATTAATAAAATGGGGCATTGATATTCCCGATCGCGTACACCGATCTCTTTTCTATTGCTTTTTCATATCCTGCATTCCAGCCTTTTTTCTGTCAGCATTATGGATGGATTTGCCAAAATGGATTGTAGCAACAGCAATTCTAGCAGTATTGTTACACTGGATCAGTTATTACCTGTTTCTTAAACTCATCAATAAGGCATTTAGTTCAATAGCAAAAAAATGTTCCAGTTTAACTAAACTATTATGGACAGTCGGACTTATTGCGTTCACCATAAAATTGGTATTACAAAGCCTATCCTTAATACCATCCCTTAGTTTTCTCGCCTTCGGATTCAGGCCGATTGTAATCGGGTATCTTCACCTTGTTTTACTTGGGATGGTAAGCCTGACATTAATTGGATATTTACTACATGAAAACCTCTTATCATCAAGGATTGCCATAGCTAAAAAAGGGCTATTTGCTTTTGTAGCTTCCGTAATTCTCAATGAAATATTGCTCATGCTACAAGGCATTTTTGCCATAAAAGATATTTACTTCAACAGCATCAATTACTTTCTTCTAGCAACAGCTGTAGGCTTATTTACAAGCATCGGCATTTTCTTATTCGGGCAAAAATCTATCGATATACAACCTAATGACGGTAATTAATTTTTAGCTGGCAACTTCCATACCTTGCCCATATTATTGGTTTTTTAGTATCTTGAATATAACATGAAACAGTTATTTCTCTCACTTAGTATTGTGCTAATTGTATTGGCTTGTGAAAAAGCCACCCCTTTTACTATAGATGTTTCCAGAATAACTCCAACAGATTCAATCGGGGTAATTACTGGAACCGTAGACAATAGTGATTGGGCCTTTGATAAGGAATGGAGTGAAACGGAAAAAGCTTTCTTCAGGACAGATCCTGTAGATATGTCTTCCGCTTCAGTAGCCACAATAAGCCTTCAACCTGCTTATGCAAACCCAACAGTCAAAAAGGGTATTACATTTCAGTTCAATGGATCAGCAGTTACTTTTCTTCGAATTGCCATTGTTGATGCCAACCTTAACAAATTAGCTTATTATACTTTTTTAACAACTGTAGGGCTAAATGCCTATTTCATTCCATTTAATGCCCCTGCTTTTTCTTCCAATAAGAACTATCGCATTTATTATTCTTTCGATGCTCCTGCCAGTTCCATGTATTATAAGGGGCATGGGGATGTGACTATTAAGGACTAACCAATTAAAAACAATCTCTATTTAATTGTTAAGCCATGCCTGCATTACCTCAAAATGGGTTAAATTACTCTCATGCTGCAACCTGCCACTTTGCAACTGCTCCGCTTTCATTTCTCCTTTTTCCTGCTACCGGTGTATCTATTTGCATTGGCACAGGTTCCCGATATCAATACTGCTGATGCGGTACTGATATTCTTCATATTACATTTTCTGGTTTACCCTTCGAGTAATGGGTATAATTCCTATATGGACAGGGATGAAGGAAGTATCGGCGGCATTGAAAAACCCATGGCACCAACAAGGCAGTTATTTCAGGTGAGTATTGCTATGGACATTGCAGCATTATTCCTTAGCTTTTTAGTGAGTTCAATTTTCTTAATATGTGTGCTAGCTTATATTCTGGCATCCCGCGCTTATAGCTACAGGGGCATCCGTTTGAAAAAATATCCCTGGCTTGGTTATTTCACGGTAGTGTTTTTCCAGGGAGCCGTTACTTTCTTCATGGTATATCATGGCAGCAGTCAGCAAAAAACAATTGAAGTACCTGTTCTTCCAATCATTTCTGCCAGTCTGTTAATGGGCAGCTTTTACCCATTAACCCAGATATACCAGCACAAGGCCGATTTGAAAGATGGCGTTAAGACAATAAGTTACTTGATGGGATACAGAGGCACATTTGTGTTTACAGCTGTAGTATATGGTTTAGCGATGGGCAGTCTGGCCTTTTACTTTAACAAAACAGGACATTTTGGAAATTTTTTCCTGTTAGCCACCCTTTTGTTCCCCGTTCTCGTATATTTTATATACTGGGCCATTCAGGTATGGAAGGATACTTCGAAAGCAGATTTCAAACATACCATGCGTATGAACGTATTGGCATCTTGTTGCAGCAATGCGGCTTTTCTAACTTTATTAATCCTTTCTCATTTTGAGTAAAATACTTTCTATAGGAACAGCGGTACCTGCCTTCAGGCATAAACAGCAAGATATTCTGCAATTCATGCAGCATATATATGCCTTTAATGAGACAGATCAAAGAAAACTAAGATTTCTCTATAACCATAGTGGTATAGAAACAAGATACTCTGCTATAGGAGATTATAGTAGACCTATGCCTGAATGGAAATTCTATCCACACAGTGAAAACATAGAACCCTTTCCAGGAATTGAACAGCGGATGATCTGGTATCAGAAATATGCAGCCCCTCTTTCATTAGATGCCATCCGACAATGTATTGATGGGAAATTAAAGGAACAGGATGTTACTCATCTGATAACTGTAAGTTGCACGGGCATGAGTGCCCCGGGCCTTGATTTACAATTAGCCGAATTGATGGATTTACCAAGAACTCTTTTCAGAAGTTCCATCAATTTCATGGGATGTTATGCAGCCATTCATGCCCTTAAAATGGCAGATATGATTTGCAAGACCGATAGCAAGGCAAGAGTATTGATTGTTTGCACAGAGCTATGCACCCTGCATTTCCAAAGAGATGCCACAATCGACAATGTAGCCTCCAGCTTATTATTTGGCGACGGCAGTGCTGCAGCATTGATTGTACCTGATGATTTTGAAGGTCATGGTATAAGGATTGAAAATTTCTATTCTGAAATAATTCCAAAAGGAAAGAAAGATATGTCATGGGAATTATCTTCAACTGGTTTCCTTATGACTTTGAGTGGATATGTACCTGATCTTATTGAAGAAGATTTTGAATCGCTTGTAAAACATGCCCTTGCTCCTTCAGGTTTAAATGCTGCTGAAATACAACATTGGTGTATTCATCCGGGAGGAAAGAAAATACTGGAAGTTATTGGGAAGAAAATGAAGTTGGCGGGAGAAGCCCTTCAACCAAGTTATCAGACATTGAAAGACTATGGCAATATGTCTTCCCCAACTATATTATTTGTTTTGAAAAAAATAATGCATCAGTTACACCTGCAGGGAAAAAAGGCACCCGAGAATATATTCGGAGCTGCCTTCGGACCAGGATTAACTATGGAAACATTCGTCGCATCCTACTAATGCCAAACTTATCCATACGCAGCTACCAGAAAGAATTGCTTGATGGCAAGGGACTATCTTTTGAAGATATCAAAAGGAATATGCAGGAATTGGAATTCATCAATCACTATCTTGGTGGACATGCAATAACAACCTTAGGTATTCGCAAGATTGTTAACCGCCACCAAACTGATTATTCGCCATCACACATGTTACATATTGCCGAAATTGGTTGTGGAGGAGGAGATAATCTCAAAGCAATTAACCGATGGTGCCTGTCGCATCATATCCCGGTGCAGTTTACCGGAATTGATATCAACAATGAATGTATTACGTATGCCCGTGAGAATGCAAAGGATATCAATGCCGACTGGATAACCAGTGATTACAGGGAGGTGAAATTTAAAAGCCAACCGGATATAATATTCTCCTCATTATTCTGCCATCATTTTACAGATGAGGAACTGATTCATCAGTTACAATGGATGAAACAGGCCAGCAGAGGGTTTTTCATAAATGACCTTCATCGCCATCCTTTGGCTTATCAATCCATTAAAATACTAACCAGCCTTTTTTCAAAAAGTTATCTGGTGAAGCATGATGCCCCACTTTCGGTTTGGCGGGGATTTACGAGGAATGAATGGGTTAGTTTGTTGGAAGCAGCGGAAATAAAAAACTTCTCCATAGAATGGAAATGGGCCTTTAGATGGTTGATTTATGCTGAAGGCTGAAAAGCTTAGCTTAATTTTACAGAACGAACAGAAATGGAACTCGAAAACAGATACGATATTGCCGTAATTGGAGGAGGCCTGGCGGGATTAGCATTTGCTATCCAGGGGGCCCATGCCGGTTATAAGGTGGTTCTGTTTGAAAGAGAGACCTATCCTTTCCATAAAGTTTGTGGTGAATATATAAGTCATGAGAACTGGAACTTTCTCCAGGAACTTGGGTTACCATTAAGTGACTGGCATTTACCAAATATCAGCAAGCTACTTATAAGTGCACCAAATGGCAAGCATATAGAACAAGACTTGCCTTTAGGTGGGTTTGGCATTAGTCGCTATCGTATTGATGATGCTCTTTCTCAGATAGCAATTAAGGCAGGTGTTCATCTTTTTGATGACACAAAAGTGTTGAATGTAATGTATCGTAACAATAGCTGTTTGGTTTTTACAAATAAAGGGGAAACGGAGGCTTTGGTTGCAGCAGGTACATTCGGAAAGCGAAGTAATCTTGATGTGAAATGGAAGCGCAATTTTACAAGGATAAAACCTAATAAACTCAACCACTATGTTGGGGTGAAATATCATGTAAGAATTCCTTACCCCCCGGATCAGATTGCATTGCACAATTTTGAAGGAGGTTATTGCGGAATTTCCAGAATTGAGGACAATAAGTGTTGTCTATGTTATCTTACAACAGCATATCACCTAAGAAGAAACAAGAACGACATCCATGAACTGGAGAAAAACATATTGATGCAAAACCCCTTCCTGAAAACCATTTTTTCGGAAGCGGAATTCCTATACAAGGAACCTGTAACCATTTCAAGGATATCATTCAATAAAAAATCACAGATAGAGCAGCATGTATTATTGATTGGAGATGCAGCAGGCATGATTACACCACTTTGTGGCAATGGCATGAGTATGGCCTTGCATGGAAGTAAGTTGGCCTTTGAGCAGGCAAATGATTTCCTTAGAGGAAGGATCAACCGTTTTGAAATGGAACAACAATATACCCAGCAGTGGGAAAAACATTTTGGGAAAAGATTGATTACCGGAAGAATCATACAGCGATTCTTTGGTAGTGCTACGCTCACAAATGGATTGCTAGCTGCAGTAAAACCATTTCCCAGGTTCATCAATTGGTTGATAAGTTTAACACATGGACAACCCTATTAAAAAACATTTCTTGTTCTTTCTATGAGAATAAAGGTCATCATCTTATTTTTTGCTTTTGCCCTAAATGGCAGGCTAACGAATGCCCAACACTACGAAGCCATTAACGGTTCTAATTATGCTGGCAGTTTGGGAAGCCATAATAATCCAGCATCGATTGTAAATACTCCTTACAAATGGGATATAACCCTATTTGGAATACAGGCACAAGCTGCTACTAATATTATTAGAATCGAAAACTACTCTATTTTATCTCCAGCCAGCAAATCTCAGTATTATGTAAGGAAAGGGGAATTCGAAAGAAAGGGAGCAGCACAAGCCAATATCAATTTACTGAATACACGTATTGCCATTAACCAAAAGAAGGCATTTGCTTTCGGAGCCAATATAAGAACGAATACAAGAATCAATACTTCTACCTATTATTTCATTGACACCTTACAGAATGTAAGAGATTATCTGGAAAAAAATCTGAACAACCAACCTTTATCGGTGAACTTCATTCAAAGCGGTTGGTTGGAAATTTACGGGTCCTATGCACAAACAATAATAGATAATGACTTCATGCGATTAAATGCTGGAGCAACCATTAAACTGAGTCGCGGGTTATCAGGGGCTCAGGCCAGATTAGAAAACGGGCGATTCCAACCCATCTCCAATCCCATTAATCCTGTTAGCTATCTTATTTCAAATGGAGATACCCGATATGGATATTCATCCAACTATGACAAATGGCAAAAAAATGCTTCAACCACTGAGAACCTGAGAACTTTTGTAACGAATACTCAGGGAGGCGCATCCATTGATGCAGGTGCGGAACTCTTGATTAAAACACAAGCAGTAGCAGCCGCTTTTGATGACGACGATTATTTTGATTATAAATGGAAGCTGGGAATTTCGCTAATAGACCTTGGGGCCAATCAATATGGATATAGCAAGAATAGCAGAAGTACAAAAGGCATATTACCTAATATAACAAATGTTGATATCAACCAGAAATTCGATAGCACTACCACAAATATCACTTCATTCAATGATAGTCTTGCCACAGTAGTTGGACAAATGAGCGGCCTTGCTGGAAAATTCAGAATCTGGAATCCTGCCCGTCTTTTGTTGAATGCAGATTATTATATCCAGGGGGATTTTTATGTAAATGCATCCCTTTCAATCAACCTATCTCCTTTAGCAGGAAATAAAAGATTGTATGTGAGGGATATGAGCCGGTTCATCATTACCCCAAGATGGGAGACAAGAAGATGGGGTGTATACCTTCCTGTAAGTTTTAATGCTGAGAATAAATTATGGGTTGGAGGAGCTTTCAAAGCCGGCCCATTGTTATTTGGACTTCATAACCTAGGTTATGTTTTTTCTAAGAAAACAATTCAAAACGGAGGGGGATATATTGCCCTTATTATAAAAGCACCTACAGATACAGGAAAGAGAAGGGATAAGAGAGATGATTGTCCACCAGGTACTTTCAGGTAGTTAATTTCATATTTTTGCAGTTCAACTACTCATCCTCCTATGTCGTTTAACAACAAACTCATTCTATTAACGATTACACTCATTTCTTTACTGCAACCCTTGTTTGCACAAGACGAGAAAGACCAGATTTTCGCCTTAGATGAGAACTGGAAAGGCACAGACCTTAAGAATGCCCGCTATTTATACCATGTTAAAAAACTCAGCGATTCTTGTTGGCAATGGGATTCGTATAACATTATAGGGCCGTTAATCAAAACAGAATACTACAAAGACAAGGATGCAAGTATTGCACATGGACAGTTTTATTTTTACAATGCAAAAGGTCGTATCGATTCTATACATGATTATAAAAATGGACTTGCTGAGGGTTCATTCTATTATTTTAACGATACAGGAGCCGTGATTTTTGAAAAGAAATATCACAATGGGATTCTTTATGATAGTATCGATAAACTAAAGAGGAAAGTGGAAGCAATCAGGGATTCTCTCCAGTCGGTGGTATTTACAAAAGTTGAATCAGAATCGGAATTTCCGGGTGCAAATGGAGGCTGGAGAAGATATTTAGAAAAAAACTTTGTTTACCCAGAAAGGGCAATCAACAATAAGATACAGGGAATGGTGATTGTTCAATTTATTGTTGATAAGGAAGGGAATGTCCAGGATCCAAGAATCTTCAAATCGGTTGAGTACTCCATTGATGAAGAAGCCCTCCGAATAATCAGAAAATCACCCCGTTGGATTCCGGCCCAACAGAATGGACGATTAGTCAAATCATACAAACGACAGCCCATCATCTTCCAATTGCAATGATTTTTCAATAAGTTTTGAAAATTCAGAATTCCCCTCTAACTTTGGGGTTGAAAAATTTGCAATATGAAATTAGCCGATGCCAAGAAGCAATTCATTTCTTCATGGGGCGCCTTTGGTACTCATTGGGGAATTAACAGAACGATGGCTCAGATCCATGCTTTATTATTAGTGAGTGCCGATCCAATGAACCAGGACGATATTATGGAGCAACTGAAAGTAAGCAGGGGGAATGCCAACATGAATATCCGTGAATTGATTGATTGGGGATTGGTGGAACGCGTTACCATACCAGGTGAAAGAAAAGAGTACTTCATAGCAGAGAAAGATATTTGGAAAGTAGCGACTCAGATTGTGCATGAAAGGAAAAAGAGAACTCAATCCTATGCTAAAGATGCTTGAAGGATTAGAAGATATTGATGGAGATAAGAAAGACAAAGACATAAAGCAATTCACCGATACGGTGAGTGGTATCAAGAAATTCGGACACCAGGCAGATAAGATGCTGGATGTATTGGTAAAAGCTGATGAGAACTGGTTTATCGGCAACCTGATGAAACTCTTTAAATAGAAGCGATGAAAGGTTTCAAAGTAATGGACATGTGGGTTCAAATAGCAACTCTTGTTATTGGATTGTTACTTCTCCTTTTTCAACATCAGATGGCTATTGGAGAAAGTTTTTTTATAGTTATATAATCTTGGGGTGCTTGGCAAGTAATAAGTGTAATAACACATTTCTTCTTTCCAAAAGAAATAAAAATGCCTCTCAGAAATATCTATCACGTATTACTGGCACTAACAATAGCGGGTGGAGTAATTATTGGAATTTTCAGAGAAGATGATTTGCTGGAGTATATGTATTATATGCTTTTCTGGACACCCATTCTGGCCCTGCTCTATCTGGCAACATGTATTATTGAAACAGTACGATTAAAATAAAAAGCTGACAATAAATCAAAAGCTGGTAAAACAGCTTTTTTTAAAGCCTTATATTTTCAAATATTCCTGAAAGTACAAAAACATAGAATTGCTAAAAAAGAGTTTTATGAAAAATAAAAAGATCGTGATTGCAGGGGGAACTGGTTTTATAGGTCAATCACTTGCCCGTTATTTTGGCAAAGAAAATCAGGTAACTATTCTTTCCCGACAGTTAAATAACCAACAAACGAATAGTTATCATTCTGCAGCAATAAAGAATGAAAGCGATGATTCAATAAGATATGTGAAATGGGATGCCGTTAACCTTGAGACCAACTGGACAGATACATTGGAAGGGGCAGATTTATTAATTAATCTCACAGGACAATCTGTTAACTGCCGTTATACCGAAAAGAATAAAAAGCGTGTACTGGATAGCAGGATATATTCTACCAGAGCATTAGGAGAAGCTATTGGAAAATGCAAGAATCCACCATTGGTTTGGATCAATTCATCATCAGCCACCATCTATCAACACAGTCTGTCGAAGCCCAATGATGAAGAAACAGGAACAATAAGCAAATGGAAGAAAGATAACATGCCCTATTCCTTTCTTGACAAAATACGGTTCATGCTAAAAAAAATATATCGTCAATTAAAATATGGTGCTGATAACCCGAAAACAAAAGATCTTGAATTTGATTTCTCCATTAAGGTTTGTGAATCGTGGGAGAAAGAATTCTTTGCATCCAAAACTCCCTCTACAAGAAAAATTGCATTACGAATGGCCATTGCACTTGGTGAAGGCGGGGTATTGGTTCCATTATCCCGATTGGCAAAATGGGGATTAGGGGGCATTCAAGGTAATGGAAAGCAACGATTCAGTTGGGTTCATATTGATGACCTGATGGGAATCATTGAATGGCTGACAGAAAAACAAGAGATAGAGGGGGTATTAAATGTATCAGCTCCAAATGCGGTGACCAATACCGAACTGATGCAACAAATAAGGAAATATAATAATAGAAGTTTTGGGCTGCCAGCACCTGCATTCCTACTCGAAATCGGAGCCGCCCTGATTGGTACAGAAACAGAACTGATTTTGAAAAGCCGATGGGTAATTCCAAAACGACTGACTGACAATGGATTCAACTTTCGCTACCCAACCCTTGATGATGCATTGAATGAAATATTTAACAAAGAGAATCGCATTTAACATTTGAACATTCAAAAATCGGGGATATCTCATTAGTTTTGAATATGCCAAATTCCAAAAAAACCCTTGTACTAGGGGCCTCCGACAATCCAGCCAGATATAGTTACATGGCCATAAACAAATTACGTGGCCACGGCCATGAAGTAGTTGGCATTGGAAGGAAAAAGGTTGTTGTATCAGATGTGTCTGTCGGTACAGACCCTATCCAAATAAAAGACCTGGATACCGTAACCCTTTATTTGAGTCCTGCCCATCAGGAAGCCTACTACGATTACATTCTTCAATTACATCCTAAAAGGGTCATTTTCAATCCGGGTACAGAAAATGAAGAACTCGAAATAAAACTCAAGGAAAAGGATATCCCATTTATGGAAGCCTGCACTTTAGTACTGTTAAGTACGGGACAATACTAAGTGTTTATACGAAGGCTTTACCTTATAATTGATTACAGACAAATTAACTGATAGCTATAAAATATCAATTCTTCTTTGGCGTTTATAAATCAGTTACACGCATCTGACCCTTATTTCTGTTGTTGCATCGTACCCTTTTAAAACAGCATCTTTTAATCCAAAATCTCCTTTAGATGAAAAACCGCCTCACGGCAGGTTTCCTGTTGGTATGTATGTTACAAACCTCTAGCTTATTCGCACAGGACCCTATTCCCGTTAAACAACAGCTTCCGAACAAACCTCTTATTTTCTCCCAAATACCTGAACGTAGTGTCTGTAGTATCCAGTCATGGGAACAGCTTCAATCATGGTCTGTTGGCAAAGCAATAGAATTGCCGTTGACTGATAAAGCATTCTTTGCAGGTACTGTTACTGAAAAGGTGCAACGAGCTGCGAACATTCAAAGCCTCAACATCAAACTCAGTAATTACCCCGGTACACTACTAAACCTCACATTAATAAGTGAACCGAACCAACCAGTGAAAATCAGTGGTCGAATCATCAATCCGAACTCGGGAGATGTGTTGCTACTTACGTATGAGAACAACAAATACGTATTGCAGAAGCAGCAGCAACAATTCTTCATGACCGAATAGTTCATGAACCTGAGCAATCCAATATCCTTTCCAAAAACCAAGAACTTACTTTATGAAAGCTATACTTCTCACACTACTGTCTGGGCTGTTATGTATAGCGGCTGTAGCGCAAACCCCTATTCTAAATAGTTATCTGCCTTCTTCATCCGTTATATTCCTTGACTTCGATGGTTGCCGTGTTCAGGGCACTGCCTGGAACTGGACTGGTCCTATAGATGCACAACCATCTGGATTATCAGCAACAGCCATTACTGAAATCTTCAATCGTGTTGCTGAAGATTACCGCATATTCAACATCAACGTCACTACTGATTCAACAAAATATACAAGTGCCCCTGCTACCAAAAGAACAAGAGTAATTGTAACTCCCACTTACCAATGGTATGGTGCAGCCGGTGGCGTATCTTATGTTGGCACATTCACCTGGGGCGATGACACACCCGCCTGGGTATTCAGCGGCTTGCTTAACAATAATGTAAAGAATGTAGCAGAAGCCATTTCACATGAAGCAGGACATACACTTGGCTTACAACATCAAAGTAGTTATGATGTAAACTGTATAAAGACTGCAGAATACAGCAGTGGGCAAGGAACAGGAGAAATAAGTTGGGCTCCGATTATGGGAGTTGGCTATTCAAAAAATATCACTACCTGGTATAATGGACCTAACGCTTTTGGTTGCTCTAATTTCCAAAACGACATTTCAATAATTGCAAGTAGTCCAAATAATATCGGATTAAAGTCTGATGATTATGGCGACCGCCACACTCAAGCCACTACCATCAATGTGATTGGTACAGTGTTCCAGGCAAGTGGTCTTATCAATAATGCTACAGACAAAGATGTTTTCAAACTGGTAGTGAGTTCAAATACAAATTTCAAACTTAGCGCCATTCCACAAAATGTAGGAACAGGAAATGCCGGTGCCAATATTGATATCAGGGTTAGTCTATTAAGTCATAATGGTGATACTTTGAGTCAATACAATCCATCTAATTTGCTCAATGCAGGTATCGATACTACACTAACAGCGGCTACTTATTATTTAAGTGTTGAAGGAATTGGTAATGCCAATTTAAGTGACTATGGCAGTGTTGGGCTATATGCTCTTTCAGGTACACTTGCTGGTATACTTCCTATCCACAAACTGATTCTTACAGGCACACAGTCATCAGGCATTGATCAACTTAACTGGACATATATCAGCGATGAGCCATTAAAGGAGATACAGATTGAAATGTCTTCTGATGGAAAACGATTCAGCACAATCACCACATTAGAACCAAATGCAAAAACTTATTCAATAAAGCCAACTGAAAATACTGCCCGTTTTTACCGTACCCGGATGATTACACTTAACGAAGAAAAGAGCTATTACTCCAACATAATAGCCATCAGGGAAAAAAGCCAATCAGTTTATACATTGATGAATACAACGGGACCGTCATATTATATCAATGCATTGAGGAATTTAGACTATCAGGTAATTGGGAGCACAGGTCAGATAGTGGCTAGCGGGCATTTGATTAAGGGGGCTAACCGGGTTGATCTTCCGGCGCAATCAAGGGGTGTTTTCTACCTCCGTTTGCAGGATGGACAGCAGGTTTATTCAGAAAAGTTAGTAAAACAATAATCCGTACCCTATACTTTAATCGATGAGTTTTCCGTAAATTCGGAAAACCCATTTGATTATGCAGCTAAAATGGAGAAAATTCAACGGAGATCCCATTGACACCCCAATCATCGAAGCTGTTGAAAACGCCATCAAACGCGAAACAGCAAAGGGCTTTCGTCTCAAGGTATGTATCGGTACCGACTCTCAGGTAAAAGGATCAGAAACAGAATTCGCCACTGTCATTGTTTTCCTTAGGGAAGGCCATGGAGGATTCATGTTCATCCACAATGAGAAGACCCGACAATCGTACAGTATCAAAGAAAGAATGTTAGTGGAAGTAGCAAGGAGTATTGAAATAGCGTATGAGCTATGCCATCTCTTCACTCAATATGATGTGGAAATGGAAGTACATGCCGATATCAATACCAATCCCAATTTTAAAAGTAATGATGCTCTCAAAGAAGCTATGGGCTACATTCTAGGGATGGGCTTCGCCTTCAAAGCCAAACCGGAGGCGTTTGCGAGTAGTAGTTGTGCGAATAAGATTGTGAATTAATTGAAGTCGGGGAGTCGGGAGTCCGGGAGTCCGGAGTCGGAAGGAAGTACAAGTAGAAGTAGGGTAGGTAGTAAGGAAGGAGAAATACAAGAAGGAAAGTAGTTTGATAAAATTTTTAACCGCAGAGACGCGGAGACGCAGAGGAATGCCTCCCTGCGTCTCCGCGTCTCTGGTTAAAAATTTATTACCTCCTTAATAGTATCTGTATTTCTCCTTCCTTACCCTCCTACTACCTACCTACCCTACTGTATCCTGACTCCTGACTCCCGACTATCGACTCCTGACTTAAGACTATCTCCTCACCCTCGAATAAACATAAATATCCGCCTTCGGACTTGCTTCAATTTTAACAGGTAGTTTGTCTTTATTTCCTATCATCACTTTATTGGTTGAGAATCTGAGCAATTCGGCTTTAGCAGAATTTTTTATAGCAATTTCAAAAGGGGCAGCAGTATACTTTGACTTCAATGAATCAACAGGCGTCATCAATGATGCTTTGAAATCTGTAGCCACTTTGGGTGATATATCGTAGACAAATACAATAGCATAATCCTTATTGGATCTAACAAAAACAGAAGCATCAGTCTTCTGGTCGTAATGTATCACTTGCGTATAACCGTTTTTTTGTGCCCAGGTACGCAATGACCCTTCTAAAGATTTTGCATCTTCAGTGAATGTGGGTGATTGTGAAAAAGCTGTAATAACGAATAAGGTAAATACAATGCTGAGAAAGCTTTTCATATTTAATTTTTTCTTGAATTTAGGAAATTGGTGGGAAGTAGGAAGGGGGAAGTTTTGAGATGTAAGTAGTAAGTATTATGTGGTACGTTTTAAGTTGTAAGTAATAAGTAATGAGCTGGAGAATTGCTCAATTAAAAACAATAAGTTTCATATGTATTTTCTTCCTGGCTTCTTTATTCCCCGGGTTTCACCCGGGGTCATTATTATTGAACCCCTTCGGGGTTCGTTATACTTGCAGACTAGAATCTGTATTTGCTTTCGGGCTTTCGGATTTTCGGACTTCAAGACTTCAGCATTCCGCTTTCCGCCCCGGGTTGCACCCGGGGATACGATGATTCAACCCCTTCGGGGTTGGGCGAACTCTCCGACTAGTATCTGTATTTTCTTTCGGACTAGAATTTCATGCTTTGCAAAGTACAGAGGCCGCGGACTTAAATATCAGATACTCCAAAGCTCAAACACTTCTGACTTCCGGACTTTCTTTCTCCCGACTTGTATTTGTATTCTCTCCTCCGACTATTAACCTCTTCAAAATACAAACTGCCTGCCACGGACTCTTCGGACTTTTCTTTCGGACTTCCGGTCTTCCCGACTTCCCGACTCCTAACTCCCGACTCACTTCTCCTTCTCGCTCAACGCAATATTACACTCATTGATAAACGTAAGCATCTTCTCTCTTCCCAATTTCTTAACGGCACTTGTTACAAAATGCCGGGGAAGGAATTGCCATGTCTTTTTGAGTTCGTTCAGGAAATCTTTTACGTGTTTGCTTACTTCTTTTTGGGTTTCCTTATCGGCTTTTGTGAATACCAGGCAGAAAGGAATTTCCCATTTACCTAATTGGTTCACGAATTCTATATCGATCTTTTGTGGATCATGACGGCTGTCAATTAACACGAATACATTTACCAGTGTTTCTCTTTTACGCAGATAGTTCTCAATCATCTGCTCCCACCTGTTTCGATTGTTTTGGGAAACCTTAGCGTATCCATAGCCAGGCAAATCGACCAGGTACCAATAATCTGGTTTACCATGAGCGGTGGTTCTGAAAGTCTCCACTTCAAAGTGATTGATCAATTGGGTCTTTCCCGGAGTTCCGGAGGTCTTTGCTAGTTTCTGGTTATCACAAAGCATATTGATCAAAGACGATTTACCAACGTTACTGCGGCCTATAAAAGCATATTCGGCCCTGTCGGCCTTGGGGCATTTTGTATATTCCGGACTACTGATTAAGTATTCAGCTTTTTTGAAGATCATGGCTGCAAGATAGTTGGAATCGGGGGAAATTCTGTTTTCTGCCAAGGCTGGCTGTAGGCTGATTTTCCTCCACAGGCGGGTGTAAAAGGCAAACTATCAATTATCTTTGTGCCCCCATGTCAAAATATAATCACGATACGATCGTCCCTTTTAAGGATTCAGAACAGACAAAAAAAGAGCAGGTGGCCGGCATGTTCGACCAGATAGCTTTCAGATACGATTTTATGAACCGCTTCCTGAGCGGAGGTATCGATGTATCGTGGAGACGCAAGGCAATCAAGGAGTTAGCAGCTCTTAAGCCCCAGAAAATACTGGATGTGGCCACCGGAACGGCCGATGTGGCCATAATGACCATGAAATACCTGAAGCCTGAAAAAATAATTGGCATAGATATTTCAGAAGGAATGCTGGAAATAGGCCGCCAAAAAGTAGCCAAGTTGCTGTTAAATAAGCACATAGAATTACAACAGGGCGATAGTGAAGCAATAAAGTTTGACGATAATACGTTTGATGCCATAACGGTAGCCTTTGGCGTGCGGAATTTTGAAAACCTCGAAAAAGGATTGGGTGAAATGCTCAGGGTATTAAAACCCGGTGGCAAACTGGTCGTTCTCGAATTCTCAAAGCCCCGCAAAACATGGTTCAAGGGTATCTATAACGTTTATATGAAAGCAATTGCACCTAAAGCAGGTGAATGGCTTTCCAAAAACAAGGACGCATACCAATATTTAAATAACTCAGTAAAAGCATTTCCTGAAGGCGAAACATTTCTACACATTTTAGAACAATCCGGTTTTTCGGACACCACCTTAAAAAGGCTGAGCTTAGGCATATGTACTATTTACTGCGGAACAAAAAGAAAGGTCTGATCCATGGCGTACTGGCACTGATTGTATTGGTAAGCACTCTCCCTTCCTATGCACAGGAAGTGGAACTCAATCTACCTAACCACGACGAAAAGAAATACTTCCTCGGCATAGCCCTGATGTATAACAATTCGCGCTTTCAACTACAACAACATCCTCGCTTTTTAGAGAATGATAGCATATTATCTATCAACCCACTTAATACTGGTGGATTTGGATTAGCAGGTATTCATACCTATCGCATTTCGCCAAGATTTGAAGTGAGAGCGATATTCCCTCAATTACTATTCTCTTATAAGAACCTTACATACAATCTTAAATACCCCAACCGCAATCAGGATGAAGATACCTTCATGACGAAGTCGGTTGAGTCCATCTTACTTGGTTTCCCGATCCACTTAAAATTCAGGAGCGACCGTATCGGAAACTTCAGGGTATATATGTTTGGAGGTGCTAAGTTCGAATACGACCTGGCATCAAATTCCAGTGCGCGTAAAGCAGAGAACCTGGTAAAACTGAAAGCTTATGATTTCGGTGTGGAAGCCGGAGTAGGTTTTAACTTCTATTTCCCTGTATTCATACTATCTCCAGAAATAAAGATCAGCAATGGCATCATCAATACACATAGCCGTGATGCCAACCTGAAGTTCTCGAGCACTATCGATAAGCTGAACTCGAGGATGATTGTGTTCTCGCTTATATTTGAGGGTTAGTGCACTTCCAATGAAATCATTTCTTCGCTTTCACATCCTTAACTTCTGGTTCAGGCTTAACCCCAATCTGTTCCTTTAGGAAGTTGGTGATTTTTGTAAACAGGTTCACTCTTGCTACATTCTGAACTCCCCCATCACTTATATTATGCGCATAATCAGGGAAGAAATATTGCTGGAACTGTTTATTGGCTTTTATCAGTTCACGGCTTAACTCCATGGAATTCTGGAAATGTACATTATCATCAGCACTACCATGGATGAGCAATAAGCCATCTTTGTATTTTGCAGCAAATGATATTGGAGAAGCGTTCTTATACCCCTCTGCATTCTCCGCAGGTAGTGTTAATTGTCTTTCTGTATAGATGTTGGAATAGAACCTCCAATTAGTAACAGGCGCTATCGCAATATTCGCCTTGAACAACCCATAATATTTTGTTGCCGCTAACGCACTTAAATAGCCACCATAGCTCCATCCCATCAGGGCAGTATTATTACTATCCACATTATAATTCCTTACCAGGAAATTTTTTACCAAACGCAGATCTTCGATTTCTGCATCTCCCACTTTCTTATATGATTGCTTTCTAAATGCAGCTCCTTGTCCCGGTGTTCCCTGCGGATCCACACAAGCCACTATGTAGCCCTGATTGGCAAGATACCTGAATGTCAATCCCATCTTATCTAACCACTGGTCTTTCACTTCCTGATTGGTATGTCCACCATAAACATACAATAACAATGGTAGTGTTTTGCTTGTAGGTTTATCAAATGGTTTCACCAACCAGCCATTCAGCGTAGCGCCGTTTGTTGTGGTTACGGAAAATGCTTCCATCTTCTGCACCTTATATTCATTTAATCGGTCACGGGTGGCTTTGCTATTGATGAGACTGCTATCGAGCATGTTCTTACCATTCGTATTGAAAAGATCATAAGCAACGGGACTATTCAACGACGAATGGATATCCATAAAATATCTGAAACTATTGGTTAGTAAGGTATGATGCACTCCTTCTGAAGTTGATAGTTGTCGTGCTGCAGATCCCTGAAGATTCACTTTATTGAATTGTACCTGGCGGCCATTTCCGGCTAAGGCAGTATAATATAGTTCTCCATTATCCTCATCTACTCCATCGATAGAAACCACTTCATTTTTACCAGCTGTAATCGGTTTCATAGCACCGTTATTAAGTGCCACTTCATATATCTGTGCGCTGCCACTTTTCTCACTAAGCCAGAGTAATGCATTTTTTGAAAGAAGGAAATGCATGTTTTCGGGGAACACCTTTACATAATCAGTAGCTGTTTCTTCAAACAGTTTTCTGGCTACTCCATTCCTTGCATTGATCCGTAATACTTCGAGAATGGTTTGTGTACGGTTTAATCGTTGTACCCATAATGCGGATGCATCGGGTTGCCAGCGAATGCCAGTAATGTATTGATTGGGATTTACTCCTATATCTGCTTTGCTGAGTGATTTGCCAGGAATGTTATAGATATACACCTGAACATCAGGAATGGCTTCTCCTGCTTTTGGATAGCGTTGGTTAAAGATATCAGGGTAAGGTCTTCCTTCATAACTGGTAATCGGATAATCCTGTACTACTGTTTCATTGAAACGGAGAAAAGCGATAGAATTGCCATCGGGACTCCATTGGTAAGCTTGCTTCATTCCAAAGCCGTTTTCATATAAGGCATCGGCCATGCCGTATAACATTCTTCCGGGACTACCATCGGAAGTAATTGCTGTAACCTGATCGTTCTGTAAATCCTTTATATATAAGTTGCCTTCGCGTATGTAGGCGATTCTTCTGTTATCGGGAGAAAAACTAACATAGCTCTGTTTGCCATCGGCAGATACAGGCTTCAAGGTTTTTGTAGATCGGTTCCAGATATAATTGAATTCTTTGGTAGAAGTATAAAACAGTTTTTCTACCTGCGATTGAATCAATATGAAATTATCGTTTGGAGAGAATGCAAAGTCTTCGAAATAAGTGAAGGTAACTGGTAGTGAGTCTTTCTGGGCACGAACCTGATTGGAGAAAATAGTTTCAAAAATGCGGGTGAAGGCAAAGGAAGCTACTTTTATCTGTTGTTCACCAGATTGTGGATCATTATAAATAATAGCAAACGAGTCGCTATTGTTCAGGAGATGTACCCGAAGATTTCTCTCATCAAAATAGCCATTCCAGATGGCATCTAGTGTCAGGTCTTTCTTTGGAATTTCAGTATTGCTTTTCTGTGCAATAGTTTGTCCTGTCACTAAACAGGACACTACAATCAGGATCCATTTCATAAAACTGGTATTTTCGGGGAACCCGACGGTCAGTAGTCATACTCCCGTCTGAACATGTTCCACCGCAAACCTACAGTAAAAACAGATGCGTCGGGCGGATAATTAGCCCCAACAGGTTTACTGACTTTCCTGTATAAACCGGAGCCTTCCAGGAAGAGGTTTTCCTTCCATTCGTAACTAATAAGCAAACGAGCGTTAATTCCTTTATTGGCAATACCTGAACCGATGGTATACCCGTAATCGCCTGCAGAACGGGAGGAATTTAGTTTAAAGATATCACTTCCATAATTGGCTGCTGTGCCTGTAGAATCCAGTCCCTGCTTCCAATAAATGATACGAAGACTTCCACTCCATTTTGGTAGTGGCTGGTAGCGAATGATGCCGATGAATTCTGCAAAATTAGCCCCAAGAGGATGAGCCAAAGGCTGGTTATAATGGGTATAATTTGAAACTGAATCGAAGTGTGAATAGGTGAATGGACGTACAAGATTCACTTCACCCTGAATGTCAAGATTCTTAATATTGAAAAGGTCTATGTATTTGCCTCCCAATTGCAACCCGAATTTATTCGCCCACCAGCCATTGCCAGCCCTAACTTCTTTCAAGAAAAATTCGTCCAACAAAAGTTGTCCATATAATTGAGCTCTTTTGGCAACATTGGCTTTAAAATCAAATCCCACCAAAGCATTATCAGCACTTCCGTTCTGTTGTTCTGCCACACGTAGGAACATAATGGGATTGAGATATGAAAATTCGAAATGATTTTTTCTGCCAAAAACCACTGCTTCAAACAATCCGAGATTCAACCAGGGTGTTACGTTTATACTAAGATGATGAAGGGCTGCATATTTCTTATCCAATAATTTATCGCCTGCATTGATTTGTATTGTTTGTGGTGTAAGTTCTATGAACAGGTTCATGTAATTCAATTTCCAAATGCGCGTATTTATCTTGAAGAAAAGATAACTGTTACCAAAATCGCTCAGGAAAAGACTCCTGTATCCATTTCCAATAAAATTCTTATCGTAGCCGAATTGCATTTCCAGGTATTTGGTAGCATTAAAAAAGACAGAACCTCTGCCATCAAAATAATCTGTGGCAGTTGTCTTGAATCTTTTATAAAACCCTACCCCCGGTACTGCATTAAAAGAATCTACTCTTTGCTTACCGAAACGAGGTGCCCGCTCCTGGTTATCGGTTAAATATGCCGAGAACCCGATCTTTTTTGCAATCATTCCCCTGAAGGCCACGCCTTTTGTATTCAAAAAAACCCTTTCAGTATTTCCTGATTCAAATGACAGTTGTTGCTGCAGAACCGGGTTAAGAGCCAGAAAAAAATCTTTCTGGTTCACTTCTATAAAATTAGCCTTGGTCTTATAAAAGGTATTCCATAGCGGCTTACGGCTATTGAAATCAGCTTTATCTCCAGACACCCATTCGCTATTGTTCATAAACAAGCTTCTAAGATTGCTTTTATCCACAGCTGACAAAGAAAGGGACCCAGCTTTATGTATAGAATCGGCATACTCCCCCAGCAATACAGCAGCCTTCCTGCTGATTGGCTTTGCTGTAAGTACATTCAGGTTCTCAAAACGTTGCAGCTTAATGTCCAGCCTGTCCAACAAAACCTGATGTTTATTGTCTTGTGGTAAAGTGGAAGATTGTGCCAAAACCGCTGCAGGAAAGCCAAGTAAAAGCAGCCACAAAAGGTTTTTTACAATAAATTGCATGCCGGGTGTTTAATTTAAATTTTTGAGATGTCGCAAAGATACCTGATAAAAAATTGTACTGTAGTCAACGAAGGTCGTTCCATTGTCCAGGACGTACTTATTTCCAATGGTCGGATTGAAAAAATCGGCCCTTCCCTATCTTCATCTTCCGCTGTCATTGAGATAAACGGAGAGGGCAAGCATTTATTACCCGGCGCTATCGATGATCAGGTACATTTCAGGGAGCCTGGGCTCACCCATAAAGCAACCATCTATACTGAAGCAAAAGCCGCAGTTGCTGGTGGTGTCACTTCCTTCATGGAAATGCCGAATACCATCCCTCCTGTTTTCACGCAGGAGCTGTTGGAAGACAAGTACCAGATCGCATCCAAATCATCCCTTGCCAATTATTCCTTTTTCATGGGTACTTCCAATACCAATTCGGAAGAGGTATTAAAGACCAATGGAAAGAAAAAAGATATCTGTGGCGTCAAGATATTCATGGGTTCATCTACGGGTGGTTTATTGGTCGACAACTACAATACACTGAATCATATATTCAGTGAAAGTGAAGTATTGATTGCCACTCACTGCGAAGATGAACGTGTCATCAAAGCCAACCTGGAAAAATTATTGCAACATAAGCCGGTACCAGAGCCTTCCGATCATCCGATTATCCGTGATGAGAATGCTTGCTATGAATCTTCTCTTACAGCCATACAGATTGCCAAGAAGTATAATACAAGATTGCACATACTACATATATCAACTGAGAAAGAACTTCAGTTATTCTCCAACATGCTTCCATTAGAAGATAAACGCATCACTTCGGAAGTATGTGTTCATCACCTCCACTTTACCAGCAATAACTATGCTGAAAAAGGGAATTTCATCAAGTGCAATCCTGCAATAAAAGCGCCTCATAACCGGGAAGCTTTGTGGACTGCATTACTTGATGACAGGCTGGATGTAATTGCCACCGATCATGCCCCCCATACATTGGCCGAAAAAGAAGAGCCATATATGAAAGCGCATGCTGGTCTTCCTTTAGTTCAACATCCTGTATTGCTAATGTTGAGATATGTAAAGGAAGGCAGGATAAGCATTGAAAAGGTAGTGAGTAAAATGAGTCATGCGGTTGCCACTTGCTTCCAAATTGCTGATCGCGGCTTTATCAGGGAAGGATATTTTGCTGACCTTGTATTGGTAGACCTCAACGCCACCACTACTGTTACAAAAGAAAACATTTTATATAAGTGCGGCTGGAGTCCTTTGGAGAACGAAGTATTCCCAGCCGCTATCACCCATACTTTCGTAAATGGTCATTTAGTATATGGAAACGGGGTATGGGATGAATCTCAACTAGGAGAAAGA
This sequence comes from Chitinophagaceae bacterium, assembly GCA_016721085.1. Taxonomy (GTDB): domain Bacteria; phylum Bacteroidota; class Bacteroidia; order Chitinophagales; family Chitinophagaceae; genus Endoryza. Next base: position 161,158 of record JADKJI010000063.1, read on the forward strand.
TTGCATTTCAACCGGTAAAAGGATTCAAAGCATGCAGATTGACCAAACCACGTACAATGACCTCTCCCTCTTCCATCATGAAGAGGAATTCTCCATATTCCATAAGCTAAACTGTACTCAAACCGTTGAAGGAAGGGAATGGCTATTGCGGTTTTTCAGCAATCCCTTTAGTGATATCAAACAGATACTGGAAACCCAGAGACTATTAAAGGTTATACAGGACCATGAAGACAGATGGCCGCATGTTATTTCTAATGGTACCATCATGGTTATGGAAAAATTCTACGATAGCAATATCGATGGTATGCCAGATTCTGCCAACTATTTGAATGCACTCACCTACAGGGTATTTCATTCGCCCGACTTTTCACTGGTAAAATATTCGTTGGCCCATTTTGCGGATTTCTTCAGAGGAATGTTTCAATTAGTGGAAATGCTCGATGCCCCCGATACTCCCCTATTAAGCAAGAGTTATTTACACCGGGCGAAAGATTTACTTAGCAAGAATATCATACAAAACCTTGCCTACCGTGATAAAAACACACCCTTTAGTTGGACAGAAACAATTTATTACGGCAACTATATAAAAGACCATTACAAGAATCCCATAAATGAATTGATTGCCATTTTCGGAAGATTTGACGCCTGGCATTCGATGGCGGCGGCTATGAAAAAATTCAAATTGTGTTTTCCAGAATTTAGTGATGACTCCCAACCATTGATAGATGCACATCAGCTATACCATATTCTTTTACCTGTTCCAGTTCCTTATGATGTACATATGAGCCGGCAGAGTAATTTCATTTTCCTTACAGGAGCGAATATGGCTGGCAAAAGCACTTTCATAAAAGCTGTAGGATGTGCCGTATTCCTGGCACATTTGGGAATGGGTGTTCCCGCAACGAAAATGCAATTGACTGTATTCGATGGACTACTTAGCAACATCAATGTGGTAGATAATATCATAAAAGGTGAAAGCTATTTCTTCAATGAAGTACAACGTATAAAGAACACTATTCTAAAAATTAATGATGGAAGAAAATGGCTGGTGCTGATCGATGAATTATTCAAAGGCACCAATGTACAAGATGCCATGAAATGTTCTTTGACTGTAATTAAAGGTCTTATTAAAATAAAGAACTCACTGTTCATTCTCTCCACACATTTATACGAAATTGGAGAAGAACTGAAAGACTACCCAAACATATCTTTCAGTTATTTTGAAACTGCTGTTAGCGACGACCAGCTTACATTCAGTTATCAATTAAAAGACGGCATCAGTAACGACAGGTTGGGGTATTTGATATTGAAGAGGGAGAAGGTGGTGGAGATGTTGGAGAAACTATGAAAGTTTAAGGGTTTAAGGGTTTAAGGGTTTAAGGGGTAACAGCGTGAGTAAATATTTAGTTCAAGAGTAAGTTTGGTTCAATAGGTTCCATTAGTTCCATAAGTTGGCTCCGGCGGAATATTAGGTAGGAAAAATTATGTATCTTGAAAGTCTGTTTATTATTTTAGCATTTAGCATTTAGCATTTAGCATTTAGCATTTAGCATTTAGCATTTTGACTTTTGACTTTTTAACATTATGAAAAAACCATTCCTCCTCCTCTTATTACTTACCAGTTTTTCCTGGGGTTACACTCAAAAACCCGATGCCGTAATTGATGTACTTCATTATACATTCAATGTATCGTTGAATGATACTACTGATATTATTGAGGGGCATGCATTGGTTTCTTTTAAAGTATTAAAACCGACAAAATCAATACTTCTTAACCTGGTTTCAATATCAGAGAATAAGAAAGGCATGGTTGTATTGTCGGTATTAGATGGGCAACCCATATCATACCAGCATAACAATGATATTTTAAAAATCAGTTTCAACTCAACATTAGAGACAGGTATAGAGAAAGAAATAGAAATTTTTTATCAAGGTGTTCCCAAGGAAGGGTTGTTAATAGGAAAGAACAAATTCCGCCGTCGTAGTTTTTTTGCAGATCATTGGCCTGACAGGGCAAGGAACTGGTTGCCATGTGTAGATCACCTGGCAGACAAAGCGATGGTCGATTTTATCGTTACTGCCCCCGATCATTACCAGGTGATTGCAAACGGTATTCAAGTAGAAGAGTCGACAATTGGAAATCACTTTAAACTTACACATTACAAAGAGACTGTTCCCCTTCCTACAAAAGTGATGGTTATTGGCGTAGCCGATTTTGCCGTTCAGTTAGCCGGAATGGTTGATTGCATACCTGTCCAAAGTTGGATATATCCAGAAGACAGAGTGAAAGGCTTTGAAGATTATTCGGATGCAGTCAAAATCCTTCCATTTTACATAAATAATATTGGGCCTTATGGATATAAAAAACTGGCTAATGTACAGTCAAAGACCACCTATGGTGGACTGGAAAACGCCAGTGCCATTTTCTATTATGAAAATTCCATTACCGGCACACATGCTTCAGAAGGGTTGATGGCCCATGAAATAGCCCATCAGTGGTTTGGCAATATGGCAACAGAAAAAGAGTGGGCCCATGTATGGCTAAGTGAAGGTTTCGCCACTTATATGACCAATCTTTATATGGAGAGTCAATATGGTAGAGATACTCTAGTGTCGATGCTCAAAAAACAAAGGGAAGAAACCATTTCCTTTTCAAAGAGTAATCAAAGACCTATTGTAGATAGCTCGGTTACCAATTTGATGCAATTATTGAATACCAATAGCTACCAGAAAGGTGGATGGATATTGCATATGCTTCGGGTTCAATTAGGCGACTCTACATTCTGGAAAGGCATCAGAACTTATTATGGACGATATGCAGGTAAAAATGCCACTACAGAAGATCTTCAAAAAGTATTTGAAGAAGTAAGTGGAAAACCACTCGGATATTACTTCAAACAATGGTTATATACTCCAGGTCAACCGAAACTGGATATAAGTTGGACTTATGATGCGCAAAAGAAAATAGCAACTTATACAATACTCCAAAAACAAGAAACCGCTTTTATCTTCCCTCTGGAATTACAAATAGTTGGGGGATCTGAAGATGGTATAATTACAAAGTCGATACAAATCAAAGACAAAGAAACCCGTTTCAATTTACCAATGAGTGATGCGCCGGTGAAAATCGTAGTTGATCCGAATGTGAAGTTGTTGTTTGAGAAGGCTTGATTCGAGATGCTAAATGCTGGATGCTTGATGCTTATTGCCTAAAGCTTAAAGCCTAGGGCCTAAGGCTTAATTCCTGTCTTCGGGCACGGAAATTTATTCTTCGAATAGAATTTTTGTTTTTTTCCGTCGTAACATAAAACTTGAAATGTTAAGGTGCGTGGAGACATGCACTAAGCGTGGGTTGAGTATCACAATTATGTTTTTATCCACTTCCGATTGATACTATTTCGTTTCCATGTTGGAGTCCTATTCCTGCTTAGGTGTGTGTCTTCACGCACCTACATTATTCAATCACTTCAAACCTTAAACTGCATTTCATCGAGGTGCGTGGAGACACGCACCTAAGCGTGGGTTGTGTATCCCCATTGAGTTTTATCGATTTCAGTTTGACATTATTTCGTTCCCATGATGGACTCCTATTCCCGCTAAGGTGCGTGTCTTCACGCACCTACATTATTCAATCACTTCATACCTTAAACTGAATTTCATCGAGGTGCGTGGAGAGACGCACCTTAGCGTGGGTTGTGTATCTCCATTTAGTTTTATCCATTTCAGTTTGACAATATTTCGTTCCCATGATGGACTCCTATTCTTGCTAAGGTGCGTGTCTCCACGCACCTTCTTGCATTTCCCCAACTACCATAAATCACGATTCTAATTCTAACTCTTCATTAAACGCTCACAACTCCGTACTCGAAGCCTGCCTAAGCCTTAGGCCCTAGGCCTTAAGCTTTAGGCAAAAGCATCTAGCATCCAGCATTTAGCATCCAGCTAAAAAATACAACCACTTCTTCAAACAACCAGTTGTGCCAGCCCCAAATTATTTCAGGTAGTTACTATTTTCACATCATGCTTATCAAGACGTTTGGAAGTGCGGTGTATGGTGTTGATGCAGTTACGATAACTGTTGAGGTGAATGTGCTGTCGGGAAATCATTATTTCATTGTAGGACTTCCTGATAATGCCGTGAAAGAAAGTTTGCAGCGGGTGGAAAGCGCCGTAAAAAGCAATGGATATAGTATGCCAAGATTTAAATTAGTTGTAAATCTGGCGCCAGCGGATATACGAAAAACAGGAACTGCCTTCGATCTTCCAATAGCTATCGGAACGATTGCTGCGAGTGAACAACTGGGAAATATTGTTCCGCATGATGAATATATAATAATGGGGGAATTAAGTCTTGACGGCACCATACTTCCAATCAAAGGCACATTACCGATGGCTATTACAGCTCGTCGTGAAGGATATAAAGGCATCATCATACCAAAAGCCAATAGCCGCGAAGCGGGAATGGTTAACAACCTGGATGTTTATGGTGTATCGCATATAAGAGAAGTGATTGAGTTCCTTCGTAACCCTGCAACACTACAACCTGTTGAAGTGAATACCAGAGAAGAGTTTTCCCTTTCGCAGAATAATTTCGAATTCGATTTTAATGAAGTGAAAGGACAGGAAAATATTAAGCGGGCCTTGGAGATAGCGGCTGCGGGCGGACATAATGCCATCCTCATTGGTCCGCCCGGGGCCGGAAAAACCATGCTGGCAAAAAGATTACCAACTATCTTACCACCATTAACCCTTCATGAAGCATTAGAAACAACCAAGATTCATAGTGTTGCCGGAAAGCTTCCTGAAAATGCTCACTTGGTTTGTAAACGTCCTTTCAGGAGTCCCCACCACACGGTATCAGATGCCGCGCTAGTTGGAGGCGGAGGTATTCCCCAACCCGGAGAAATTTCGTTAGCACATAACGGCGTCTTATTTCTCGATGAACTCCCAGAATTCAAACGAACCGCATTGGAAGTGATGCGACAACCGATGGAAGAAAGGAAAGTGACAATTTCAAGAGCCAGAGTGGCTGTTGATTTTCCTGCATCCTTCATGCTTATTGCATCTATGAACCCTTGTCCCTGTGGCTTCTATAACCATCCAGAAAAAGAATGTACTTGTCCGCCAGGCGGAGTTCAAAAATACCTCAATAAGATTTCAGGGCCTTTACTCGACAGGATCGACTTGCATGTTGAAGTAACACCGGTGGCCTTCTCTGAACTCTCTTCGCAGAAAAAAGGGGAAGACTCCACAACGATCAGGGAAAGGGTTATAAAAGCAAGAGAAATACAAGCAGAACGTTATAAAGATCATCCGGGTATCTATTGTAATGCTCAGATGAGCAGCCGTTTATTAAAAGAAATCTGCCAGATAAATCCTGCAGGACAAAACCTACTGAAGGCTGCCATGAATAAGTTGAATTTATCAGCCAGAGCATACGACAGGATTTTAAAAGTCAGCCGCACCATTGCCGATCTGGACCAGCAGCCCGACATATTACCACAACATCTGGCAGAAGCCATCCAATACCGCAGTCTCGACCGCGACGGCTGGGCCGGTTAAAGCTCACCGCATCAAGCATTCAGCATCTCGCATCAAGCATCCAGCTTTAAGCCCTGGGCCTTTGGCCTCTCCTTATGCCATCTCGTCACTTTTCCCGAACTTGTACGGAATTTGCCATAAGACTCTTTCATTAACTGCTTCCTAATTTAGACTTAGTTTTTTGTATGAAAATATTACTCCATTATCTGAAGCCCTATAAATGGCTCGTGGTACTTACCATTGCATTAGCGGCCCTAAATACAGGCTTTTCATTAATAGACCCGATCATTTTTGGTAAAATGATTAACCTGGCAGACAGGCATCAAACAACCGAACACCAACTCAATAAAAATGATTTCTGGTTTATTATAGAGCCATTTACTAATAAGACCGGAAAATCTGATATGCTTTATGGGATCGTTTGGTTGGTAATCGCCTCCATAACCGTAGCGATGATCAGCCGTATTGCGAAAAACTTCCAGGATTATTTCCTGAATGTTATCATTCAGAAATTTGGAGCCAAGGTTTTCACTGATGGATTGCAACATGCCATGAAGCTACCCTATCAGGAGTTTGAAGATCAACGAAGCGGAGAAACTCTTTCCATCCTTACAAAGGTTCGAACTGATGTTGAGAAATTCATGAACTATGGTATCAACTTGCTCTTCAGTATTATTGTCGGCATAGGATTCGTATTCGTATATGCAGCGCTTTATATCAGTTGGTATATTCCATTTGTGTATTTAGTTGGTATCTTCTTACTTTCAGTTATCACCAACCTGCTGAGCAAAAAAATCAAGATCATACAAAAAAACATTGTCGGACAAACAACAGCATTGGCAGGATCTACTACTGAATCTTTACGCAATATTGAATTAGTAAAAAGTCTGGGGCTCACCAATCAGGAAGTAGGTCGATTAAACAAGAACACTTATAAAATATTAGGACTTGAGCTTACAAAAGTGAAAAGGATACGTAGTATCAGTTTCATACAAGGAACATTTGTAAACACACTTCGTCAGGTGATCCTCTTCATTCTGATGATGCTGATATTCAACAAAGAAATGGATGCTGGCCAATTGGTAACCATGCAGATCTTCTCCTTCTTTGTATTCGGACCATTACAGGAAATTGGAAATATCCTTTTATCGTACAGAGAAGCAGAGGCATCATTGAATAATTTCCAGAACCTGATGTCGAAAGCTCCTGAACCACAACCTGCTGAACCAAAACATCTGGGAGATGTGAAAACACTGGAGTTTCAGGAAGTTGGGTTCAAACATCAAACAGCCAGCCAGAAAGCTATCGACAAGATCAGCTTCAGCGCTAAGACAGGTGAAACAATTGCTTTTGTTGGACCATCAGGTTCAGGCAAAACTACACTGATGAAATTGCTGGTGGGTTTATATCGACCACAAGAGGGACAGATCATGTATAATGGACTTGATGAAAACTCCATCAATTTTGAAGACCTGCGTAACCAGATTGGATTTGTAACGCAAGACACCCAATTGTTCTCTGGTACTATTAAAGAGAACCTGATGTTTGTGAATCCACAAGCGACAGAGGAAGATCTTGTAGATGTATTGACCAAAGCGAGTTGCCAGAAATTATTAAGCAGGGCAGAAAAAGGCCTTGACACTATGATTGGCGAAGGAGGATTGAAACTATCTGGTGGTGAGAAGCAACGTCTATCTATTGCGCGGGCCCTTCTCCGCAAACCCAAGCTTTTGATTTTTGATGAAGCTACTTCCTCTCTCGATTCAATAACAGAAGAAGACATTACTAATACCATTAAAGCTATATCATCTTTAAGTGAACAAATCACAATCCTCATAGCCCACCGTCTTTCAACTATTATGCACGCCGATCGAATATATGTATTAGAGCAAGGCGAAGTAGTAGAAACAGGCACTCACGAAAGTCTGTTACAAGAAAAAGGACTTTACTTCGCCATGTGGAGGCAGCAGATTGGGGAGAAGAGGAAGCATCTTTTGCAGAATGCTTGATAATTTTTGCCTAAAGCTTAAGGCCTAGGGCCTAAGGCTTAGATTAGTCGCTAAACATAAGATTTGAGCTCCGTATATAACTTTATACGGAGCTCATTTTTTTGTATTGTTGAAAGAACGAGCCTTAGGCCTTAGGCCCTTGGCCTTAAGCTTTATTTAGTCTTCGGGACGGAGTTGTGTGCGTTGAATGAAGAAGTAGAACTTGAAAGGTGATTTATGGTAAGATGGGAAAAAGCAGAAAGGTGCGTGAAGACACGCACCTTAGCGGGAGTAGGACTCCAACATGGGAACGAAATAGTATCAATCGGAAGTAGATAAAACTTAAAGGGGAAACTTTACCAACGCTGAGGTGCGTGTCTCCACGCACCTCGATAAAATGCGGTTTATTGTATGAAATGATTGAATCAAGAAATGCTTATTCGGTCATTGAGTAAAGTGTTTAGTGCGTTTATTGGGATATTGCAATACCCCTTTACGAAGAATAGAACCCTGTGTTCGAAGACAGAATTAAGCCTTAGGCCCTAAGCCTTAAGCTTTAGGCAAAAAGCATCAAGCATTTAGCCTCCAGCCTCCCGCACAAAGTGACTTTCATCACAAGCTTCTCGCACTAAAACAGTAAATTTGCAGCTTATGAGTGCTGCATCAAAACCGAACTACCTCTGGAGCATACTTACAATGAAATGTCCAAGATGCCGTAGAGGACCCATGTTCAACAATAACAATCCCTGGCAACTGAAGAAGGTATTCGATATGCCAAAGAAATGCTGCGAATGCAATCAGCCTTATGAATTGGAGGTGGGATTTTGGTATGGCACTGGCTATGTAAGTTATGCTCTGTCAGTGGCTTTATCTGTTACCTCTTTTGTTGCCTGGTACGTATTGATTGGAATGAGCACAAAGGATGCCCGCTTTTTCTGGTGGATGGGAACAAATATATTTCTGCTGGTATTCTTACAACCCTGGCTGATGAGATTAAGTCGTGTCATATACCTCTATTTCTTTGTAAGTTATAACCCTGATTATAAAAAAGAAGTAGCTGAGCCTATCAGATAATTTCAGACTTATTCATCTTTAGATCGAAGTATTTCAGAGAAGAAGCCGGTACGGCTCAACTCTTCCATATCACTCAATTCAAGCTCAAGAGCTCTTGTGCTCAGGCTTATTTCCATAAGAGAAAGTATCAATGATATTATAAAGCACACGATGCTTATTGCAAATACTATATAACTCGCATCTGGCCAGCCTCGGAAAATACAAAACATACAAACTACACAGAATAAGAAACTTAATACACCGAATGCCTGCATAGATCTGATCATTCGTATCCTGGCACGAAGATTCTTCAACTGCTCAATGATATGCTTCTGTGCTTCATCCTTTTTATACTTATCATGAAGATTCCTGATGAGGCTGGCTAATGCCAGAAAGCGATTGGTATAAGCCAGCATCAATAATGATATTGCAGGAAATAGTAATGCTGGTGTTGTAATTGACAGTTCCATATTTGAGGTTGAAACACAAAAGTACAACAAAGAAGAAAGCCCTGATGAAATCATCAGGGCTTTCAGTCTTATAATAAATGGGTTAGTAAGACTATACTTATAACGGACACTTTTAAAAATTATTATGTATACTTTATTAACCGGCTTTCCCCAAATGCCCAGATAATGGGATATTGATTTTAAAACTGAAATTCCTTCCCATATTAAATACACCGATTCTTCCAGTTGCATTATTCACCGCCGCATATTTCAGACGATTCAAATGGTTTTGATATGCTACATCTCCAAGATTTGTTCCTGTAAAATAAATACTGAACAAGGTTTTACCTTTTGATATTATATCTGTACCTGCTCCTGCATGTATCAGACTATATGATGGAGTAGCAGTCTCTGTATTATATCCTGTGAATGGATGTTGTTGCACAAAGGTCTGTTCCAATTCCAACTTTATAAATAAGTTCCTGATTGTTTTGCCTTTAGGAAAAAAATCGCCCCTGATATCTGAAAGTAATCTCGCTGCTGGAACAAAGGGAATATTCTTAGACCCCTCCAATTCTTCACGAAACCTTCCATTTACAAACGAAAATGTATTTTCAAAATGAAGCCAGTCCAAAGGATGCGGATGTATATCAAGTGTGAACTCAGCCCCGCTCAGTACTGCGTTTTGCTGACTGAACTTAAATGCAGTTATCAAATCCCCATCAACATCAACTAAGGAATCACCTCCAGATACTGAAGCTAGTTTATTATAGAAAATAAAATTGCTGATACTATTATAAAACAAACTGGCACTGAAGGAAAGATGTTCAGTTGTCCACTCAAGTCCACCATCCAATTGCAAACTGGTCTCAGATTTCAATTGTTCGTCTCCATACTCATACCTATTTGTGCCTTCATGTGTTCCATTACTTGCCAGCTCTGCAATTGAAGGAGCCCGATACCCTCTTGCAATATTGAATTTCAGAATAACTTGTTTTGAAGCCAGATAACTTATACCAGCACTTCCTGAAAAATTAGAATATTGCTTTTTAAATCCAGCAAACTTTATATCTACCCCTTCCATCAATTCTTTCGAATTCAATGATCGGCTATCAAAACGGAGTCCTCCGCTGAGAGTAAGCTTATCAAATGACCTTTGTAGAAAGTAAAACCCACCGATATCAAAAAGATGATACTCCGGAATCAATACTTCGGCTCCTTTGTTCTTATTCATTTGCGACATACCACTGATGCCTATTGAACTATTCCAATGATTCTTTTCTTTAAAGTGGTAAGCTACATTATAGGTTACCGTTCCCAGGTCAAAAAACAGTTCTTTTTCACGAGGGTCATCTACGTTGCCATATTCTGTACGTTGATTATTCTGATAACCCAGAACCATACTCAATCGACCGTCCCCAACACGAAAACTATTATCGCTTACGATTTTGCGATGTACTATTTGTTGCCAGGGTATTTGAGGAGTGATGGAATTAAAATCATCTTCAGTAGGAAGGGCATCACCACCACCGGGTAATGGCTTTATGAATTTACCATCATTATCACGCTCTCCCTCCACTATACCGGTCTTCATGCCGAATTGACTAAACACTAAATGACTATAGCCCCAAGATCCATTCCATCCCATATATCCGCCAAAATCAGCTTCCTTGAATTTTGAATTATATACCCTGCCGTCATATTTATTTGTATAATCTGCAGCTGCTTTTAAAGTACCATAAGCATTCCAGTTGAAGCCTTTTACTCCATACCCTCCAATATTTATACCTGTACCTCTAAGTCTATTATTTGTTTGATAATTGCTGGTGATACTTGCTTTCCATGTACCCTGAGCAACTGGAACATTGGTGAATATATTTATCACGCCCGCCATAGCATCACTTCCATACATCAGAGATGCTGGGCCTTTTAATATCTCCACTTTCTGTACACTATACTCATCAATCTCAATACCATGCTCATCACCCCATTGCTGTCCTTCCTGACGAATACCATCATTCAATACAACTACCCTGTTGTAACCAAGTCCCCTTATTATAGGTTTTGAGATTGCAGGACCAGTACTTAGTTGTGAAATGCCCGGTTTATGACTGAGTAAGTCAATCAGGTTGGTTGCTGTTACTTTAATGAGGTCCTGTTTTTTTATTATGGCTACAGGGGTTGGACTACGTCGAGCCTGTGTGGCAGCACTTACGCCAGTTACAATAACTTCGCTATTTTCCAATACAGAAGCACTAAGAGAGAAATTCTTTTGCAAATCACCATTTATCTGAATGTATTCAGTTTGTGTGGCATAGCCTATAAATGAAATCTCTAATAAATGTCTTCCTGCGGAATATTATTAAGAACGAACAAACCTTGATTGTTTGTTACTGCTCCCATTTTTAAATCTGTAAAAAAAAGCGAAGCCCCTGCCAATGGTTCTTTGGTCTTATCATCTATTACTTTCCCGCTAAATACATTTTTTTCGAGAAGAACATTATATTCAAGACCGGCATCCTGAGAATAGGATGTAAATGACAATAAGGTGCATTGAATCGATATAACTAAAAGAAAGACAGTTTTTTTCATTTCAATCTGATTTGAGAACTGCTAAAATGCAGAGTCTACATTCGGACTTCAAATACAAAAAAGCAGTAAGTAAAAAGGAATACCCGATATAGCCTGACCTTATATTATCAGGACTTAACTATAGAAGCATACGGTTCTATAGCAATAACATTATACAACAGGTGGACCTCTGAGAGAGAATTGTTGAAAAGAAAAAAGGAAAAGGTTTTCAGCCCCGTGTCCCGAAAGTTGTTGGGGAAATTGCAGTTCAGCAGAAGACTCGCTTGGAATATCAGCAACAACAAAAACAGACTGCATCAGAACAGAGTCGCAATTACAGCTCACTCCCGAATGGTCATTCTGATAAGAAGGAATATCGTTTGCTACTGTTTTGCTTACCAGCTTGTGCTGAGAAAATGTTTCATGAAGGAATATTCTGGGCACACTGCTGAACATGAATATCAGCAGAAGAATCCCGCCCAGTAATTTTCTTATGTGAGGTTGATAAAGCAATTTTTTTGCTACTATGTTGCAAATATAGGATTTAGTTCCAGCTTACCAAATCCTTTATTTAGGCAGTTGAACAGTAAAAGTGGTCCCAATTCCTTCCTGGCTTGTGCAACTTAATTTACCATTCAACTCTTCGGCAATGCGTTTTACGATGGAAAGTCCTAAGCCAGTCGACATTTCACCGGCTGTTGGTTTAGAGGAAATTTTGCTGTATTTGGTAAATAAGTAGGGGATTTCATCTGCCGGAATACCTACTCCTTCATCTTCAAAATGTATGGAGACTGATTCATTTTCCTCAACCAGATTGATCCAGATTCGTTTGCCTTCTGCCGAATACTTGATGGAATTACTCAAAAGGTTTTCAAAAACCCTGTAGAGTAATTGTTTGTCGGAAAGTAAACTGACAGGAGTTTTTGGATGGTTAAAAATAACTTGTTGTTGTTTTTTTGCAGCGGACAATGAAAGATTGTCAATAACTGCAGTTAGTAAACTTGAAGTATCAATCGTTTCAAGTTGCAAATGATGGGTTCCGATATCAGCTTTTTCTACATCCAGAATTCTCTGAATTAGTTTTTGACCGTGTTCAGATGCTTTGAGTATCCTATCAATCGCCTTTACTTGTTCATCGTTATTCTTTTCTGGTTGAGATTCTAATACCTGACTCCACATTTTGATAGTGGCAAAAGGAGTGCTCAAATCGTGCGATACAATACTGATCAAAGAATTCTTTTCAAAATTCAGTTCTTCCAATCGTTCATTTTGTCGCACAATAAGATCATTCTTTTTCTGGAGTCTTTTGTTAGCATTTCGGTTAATAGCCAACGCCAATGTTATAAGCAATCCGGTTATGCCCAATGCTATTGACAAAATAATAGCACTCCTGCTTTTATATCTTTCCTTTTCAATTTGGGTCATCAATAGCACATTCTCAGCTTCTCGTTCCTTGAGGTTAAACCGTTCCTGTAATTCAGCAATTGTATTTTGCGTGGATCCGTTTATGAGTGCGGTATCCAATTGATACCATTTGGTCATATACTCAAAAGCCTTTTCAAACTTATTTTGACGGGCATATAATTTCGCAAGAATGGAATAGCTATCCGAAATCTTGCTATCTGCTTTTAGATCCCTTGCAATCAATAGTGCACTATCAGCATGAATAGTTGCCCGATGGTATTGCTTCAATTCGGTATAAGTATCTGCCAAATTCAGATGATCGACCCATTCAACCGCTTCAGGTTCTGCTGAGGCAACATGCTTGACATAATTTTGCTGAAAATAAGTTAGAGCTTTTGCAAACTCTCCCTTCTTAAAATAAGCATTTCCAATATTGTTAAGCGTATTTGAATGGTCTACAACAATTCCATTGTCGGCATATACAGACAGCGCCTTATTCAAAAATATCAAAGCACTATCGTGATCGCCCAATTGATTATAAATGATTCCAAGATTATTATAAGATGTACCCAGTGAACTGATCTCATTTGTCTTTTCAGCTAATTGTGCACATTGCAAATAATACTTTTTAGCTAATATAGGTTGCTGAATAAGTGAATAGATTATTGCTATATCACTCAATGCAGAAGTTTCATAAATCCTTTCTTCCAATTTCCTTGCCGCTTCCAGTGACAGCAAATAATATTCCAAAGCTTTCGAGAAATCAGAATGAAGTTCTTCATTTAGTCCCTTCAACCTAAGCGTCAACACCTCTCCTTTTACGAAGGAAATCAGTTTCGATTCTTTTTCAATGTAGCCGATATAGTAAGGAAGAGAGTCTCTTTTACTTTCATCAAAATCCAGACAATGGTCATATAGGGATTTGAGATAGGTTGTATCAGGAAGGGGGCTCCTGAAACTCATAAAAATCAATACAAAGGGAAGAATTTTTTTCACCTGCTTTCCTGTTATTTTATACATAACCCGGCAGGGCAAGTACTAATCGATAATATTATTCTTTATTGCAAACTTTACTAGTCCCACAGTATTATTAACTCCCAGTTTCGCAATAAGGTTTTTCCGATGTGTTTCAACAGTACTGATACTTAGGAAAAGTTTTTCTGCTATTTCAGCATTACTAAACTCTTTACATATAAGTTTCAGGATTTCAATTTCCCTTTTTGATAAGATTTCATTGACCTGTTTATCTTCAATTGTAATTGTATTTCTGAAATCAGTATCTACATCGGTTATATTAACTTCTTTACTGAAATACTGCCCACCATTTCCAATTGTAAGCAATGCATTTTTCAACTCTTCAATCCCGGCGTTTTTAAGCAAGTAGCCCTGAACCCCGTATTTTATCAATTTATGTATATATCGAGTACCCCTCATCATAGTGAGGTAAAGTATTTTTAAATCGGGTTTTACTTGCCGAATTGAAATAATTAGTTCTTCTTCTTCCATATCCGGAAGGTGTACATCCAATAAAAGAATATCGATTTCAGTAATTGGCAATTGCTGCAGCAATTCCTTTCCACTTAAACAGTGGCCTACAACAGAAATTCCCTCCTGCTTATTAAGCAGCAAACATACCCCTTCCAGGTACAGTTCGTGGTCGTCGGTAACAAATACTTTTATCATGTGTAGCTATCAAGAAATAAACAGTTCCAGCACTGGACTTTTTGACATTTGTCAAGCAGCAATATAAAACATATTGACCAACCGAAAAAAAAAGCCCCTGTACAAATACAGGGGATGCAGAAAAATTATGAAAAATCAAAATTATCGGGTTTTCAGCATGGCCCTTACTTGCTGAAGGCTGCCGTTCTGTAATCGCGCATAATAGACCCCTAATGGAAGCCCCACACTTTCAAATCGCACCGTGTAAGTTCCTGGCACATATTCCTTGTCTGTTAGGGTTCTGATCACCCTGCCAAGAGTATCAATTACCTGAATTAGCGTATGTCCACCCTTTGTTTTAAAAGTGATGGCCGTACTTTCAACAAAAGGGTTTGGATAATTGATGATCAGTTCATCTCCTGACCCTCTGATAATATCTTCCAACCCTGTACTTCCACAGGCTCCATTTGTACACAATGGCAGCTCCTGAAAGTTTTTCAACAAAATAGTCTGAAGATCGGTGGCATTCACACAGAACCATTGCTTCAGAATGGAAGCATACACACTTCTGAAATCGTATTGAAAAGGAATATTATCATTCACTGAAACATTGGAAGGAATCAAAGGGTTTGTTCCAACAATACCTGATTTTACGTTCTTGCCAAACACAATCACCGGAGCAGCTGCACCATGGTCGGTACCGAAGCTAGAATTGGACTTTATCCTTCTTCCAAATTCAGAGAAAGTCATACCTATTACCCTGTCATCAACGCCTAAACCTTTCAAATCGTCCATAAACGCTTTGATAGAATCAGATACTCTGGCCATCAGTTTTGCATGGTTACCAACAGTTGGGTCTATAGAATTTACCTGGTCTGAATGGGTATCAAAACCACTGGTACTTACCATATAAACCCTCGTTTTCAACCCACCCTTTACTAAACGGGCAACTATTTTTAATTGAGCAGCAAGTTCATTGTTGCCGGGATATGTACCCTGGCTGGCAACTGAATTGAAAGCCGCCCTTATTACCGCTGTATACTGTTGCGTTTGTTGAGCAACTAAGCGCACATACTTCAGTTCTTTACCCCATGGAGTATCTGGAACGGGGTCTTGAACGCCATTCAGGAAATTATAGAAGCTGGTAGGATCGCTAATACTCATACCCATACTTACAGAAGGCCCTTGCAATGCTAATGAAGTAATAGAACCGATCTGAATCGCTAACGGATCAGGCATCTGCGAATTTGGATACCCGTTAGGATAGTTTGGATATTCCACACCCAGGTAACGTCCGGCCCAACCACTATTCAATACCTGCTCCGAATCTGAAGCCGTCATCCATATATCTGTTGCACGGAAATGTGAAAAATTGGGAGAAGGATAACCAACGGCCTGAACAACTGCCATCTTACCTTCATTATACAGACTCTGCAAGCCGGTCATACTTGGATGTAAGCCTGTTTTCGCTGTACTGTTTAAAGTAAGCACTTTGTTTAATGGGATGGCAACATTGGGTCGGGCATTAAAATACTGACCATAATACTCAATGGGTATAACCATATTGAGGCCATCATTACCTCCATTAAGCTGAATCAATACTAATACCTTATCAGTATCGGTTGTATTTCCTAAAAGGGATTGAACCAATGCCGAACTGCCAGTATAGGCCTTTACAGAAAACCCATTAAGAACAGCAGGTAGTGTTACAGCTGCAGGGAGGGTCTGTTTAAAAAAGTCTCTACGCTTCATAAGAATGGTTTTTCTACTTTATGCAAGTTGGTATTCAGCCAGGTTCATTAAATATTTATAAAAAGACTTAAGCCTTGTATTTACAATATTATAAGCAGCCGCATCATTTGGATTCGCCAGATAAGCATTCCATGCATTGGTCCAGTAAAATCCTGTGTCTGGTTACTTAATAATATCTGTTGCTTTATAGTAAGCTTTGATGCATCAGATAGTGGCACCCTATAAAGGATATCCAGAGCATCATTTATCAGCAAATTTGGATCAGCTGGATTTAGGCAATGATTTTGTAAAATCAACGGCATTGATGATGATTGTTTTGCCGTTTTGGGTATACCCATTCGTGATCATTGCATCAGTAAAAAGATTCCGCTTTGGTAACGTATCAGCATTTATCCAAAGTTCATAAAACTGAGGCGTCTGATAATAAGCTGGCCATCCCGATACATTTGGTGGATCACCAAGATTCTGCTGAAGAATGGTTGTATAGAAACGCAACAAATTCCACATATTATAAGCATCTGCATATTCAGTTACCTGATCTGGAAATTTCATTCCGAATTCCCTGCAACATCCTATTACATGTTCTAATGGACTTTTAATTAAACAACCCTGATTCAAGGGATCAAAAAAGTGTTCACTTTTTAGCAGGGTTGCTAAAACAGGTTTTATTTCCCAGTTATTATCCCTGAAAATCTGAGCCAGTGGTTTAATTACATTTGTTTCTGTAGCTGCATCTATTGTATAATAACAGAACCATCTGTACAATTTCCTGACTATAAATTCAGACACTTCCACTTTTTTATTGAAGATCATGTTCAAAAGATCGTCCAATTCAGTATCGCCGGCAGCTGCATCGTTCCTGCCAGTAATTACTGTGTTACTAAAAAATGCAGAAAACTGTTTATTTGTTTTATCGTGGCGCGACAGTACAAATCTTCTGGTATCATTACTAAAATCAATTCCCCAACCAGTTAATACACGTGCGGCAGCCTTTACATCATCTTCATTATAGTTAGGATTATTTTCCTTTCCAAGTGTGAATAGTTCCTGTAGTTCTCTTCCATAGTTCTCATCTGGGGCTGTAGCAGTATTCAGATACCCATTCAGGTAACGAAGCATGGCTATATCCAAAGTAATATCTCGAACTAATGTCTTGAAATTACCTACAGCACTTTGCCTTAACAAGCTAACATGATTATAGCCATACACTCCCCTATCATAACTGGTAGCTTCCGTTGAAAAATGATTATGCCAGAAAAGGGTCATCTTTTCCTGAATAGTTCTTTCCTGATTTACCATCAGTCCTGTCCACCAGGCTTTCAATGAATTTATTCTTCTTGCATTAGCAGTACCATCAGTAGAGTATGTATTCACCCAGGTAGTTCCTTGCGCCACTCCATAATCCAGATCAGCAGGGTCGATGCTGGTATTATCATAATTTTTTAATGGAGGAGGTGGAACTGTTGCTGGTACATTGAGAAGCGCATCCACTGCCTGCGAAACAGTCATTGCTTTAAAATAATCTATATCGGGCTTAGTAGCACCAAACATAGTTCTCTTTAAAAGATGGGCCACTTCTTTAGTAGTCCAACCGCCTCCATAAGGTGCCAATCCTGAATTCACACCACGAACGCTCTCCTCTGAAACGGGTGATGCTATCACCTCTTTTTTAAGACGCAGGAATTCTCTTCTGTCCATATAATGAGTGATTTATAGGCTAATGTCCTTATTAATGAACATTTTGAATTTCAAATAAGGAATCAAAAATGCTGCCATAGGTAGGCATACCTGCCTAGAACGTATTTTTTCATGCAAAATTTGGTATATCCACTAAAAAAAAGCCCCCTTATTTAAAGGGGGATTTCAAAAACGAATGATTTATTAGATATTTTCTATAATCCCGGCTATCCCTTGTCCACCTCCTACACAGGCCGAAACCATACCATATTTCTTATTCAATCTTTTCAAATCATTGGTTACCTGAATAGTTAGTTTGCAACCTGTACATCCAAGAGGATGCCCAAGGGCAATGGCGCCACCATTGATATTAACCACTTCACTATTCAGTCCCAATTCACGAGTCACCGCCAAAGCCTGTGAAGCAAATGCTTCATTTAGCTCGATCAGGTCTATCTGTGATAAAGAAAGTCCCGTTTGCTTTAGTACTTTTGGAATAGCAGCAACAGGCCCTATACCCATCAGTCTTGGATCAACCCCTGCCACAGCAGTTCCAACTAACCTGGCAATAGGTTTCAGGTTCAGTGAATTGATCATTCGCTCACTCATTACTACAACAAACGCTGCTCCATCAGATGTTTGCGAAGCATTACCGGCAGTAACGGTGCCGCCTACTGCAAAAGCAGGTTTCAATTTTGCTAATACATCCAAACTTGTATCAGCTCTTGGGCCTTCATCAGTATCTATAACAAATGAGCGTTGTTGTTTTTTGTTTTTGCCATCGAGATAAACTTCATTCACCGTTATCGGCAATATGCCTGATTTGAAGTATCCATTCTGAATAGCGTTAATCGCTTTCTGGTGTGATTGTAAAGAGAAAGCATCCTGATCTTCACGGCTAACTTTATATTCTTTTGCTACTGCTTCTGCAGTCAATCCCATATTCAAATAATATTCAGGAGCCTCTTTGGCTATTGAATAGGCAGGAACCGTTTTCCATCCTGCCGTTGGCACCATACTCATACTCTCAGTACCCCCAGCTACAATACATTCTGCCATACCCATCCTGATTTTTGCAGTAGCTATGGCAATAGTTTCCAATCCTGATGCACAATACCGGTTAACTGTCATACCAGGAACATCCATTCCCAAGGCCCTAGCCGCAATGATTCTTCCCACTTGCAACCCTTGCTCAGCTTCTGGAACGGCATTGCCAACAATAACATCATCAACCTGTTTAGGATCCAATCCAGGTACAGAGGCCACTAATTTTGAAATCACTTCAATGGCAAGGTCGTCTGGACGGGTAAAACGAAATCCGCCTCTCTTAGCTTTTGTTACAGCTGTACGATACCCTGCTACGATATATGCTTCCTGCATTTGTAGATATTAAATGGTGACTGAAGAATTGCCAAAACCCAGATTCCCGAATCTTGGAAATTTAGTTGTTTATGCAACTTTGTATATCAAAGTTAACAGGTAGAATTGTAACAACAAAACCATTGTAGAAATAGGTTTTATCTTCGCGTCATTATGTATCAGCTGATCAGAAAATTCCTTTTCAATTTTGATGCAGAGAAAGTGCATCATTTCTCCATGTCGGCCCTTAAGCTCATATGCCAATGGTCACTGACCCGAAAATGGCTAACTGCATGGATGAAACCCTTGAATAACAAAGTGGTAAAAATTTGGGGGATAGAATTTCCCAATGTTGTAGGGTTGGCGGCCGGGTTCGACAAGAACGCCTCCTATTTAAGGGAACTCCAAGCCCTGGGTTTTGGAGCAGTTGAAATTGGTACGGTTACTCCTTTAGGACAGCCTGGAAATGAGAAGCCACGAATATTCAGGTTGCCGAAAGACAAGGCCCTGATAAACAGGATGGGCTTCAACAATGAAGGAGTGAAAGCTGTTGTTGCCAGGCTAAAAGACTGGAGAGCTGAACAGGAATCAATCAATAGCAAAAATAGGAGTCAAATAAAACTGATAATTGGTGGGAATATCGGTAAAAACAAAGTGACCCCAAATGAAGAAGCCTGGAGAGATTATGAAATCTGTTTCCGTGAACTTTTGAATACGTTGATTACTTTGTAGTGAATGTAAGTTCACCTAACACCCCGGGTCTTCGGGAATTGCAGGAAAAAGATGCGTTGAGGAAAATATTATCTCATTTACAAACCATCAACAAACAACAGCATCATCCAAAACCAATTCTTCTAAAGATAGCGCCAGACTTAACAGTTTCGCAGGTAGACGATGTAATTGATCTTGCGATGGAAATACATCTCGATGGACTAGTAGCCTCCAATACCACTATAAGTCGTGAGGGATTGATTACAACTGATAATGTTGTTAAGGAAACAGGAGGACTAAGTGGCTTACCCGTTCAACAAAGATCCACTGAACTGGTTCGATATATTCATCAAAAAACGAATGGTCAAATTCCAATCATTGCATCTGGAGGAATTTTCACTGCTGCTGATGTAAAAGCCAAACTTGATGCGGGCGCTTCTCTAATACAGGTGTGGACTGGGTTTATTTATGAAGGACCGGGGATTGTGGGGAAGGTATTGAGGTTCTAAGTTTAAAAGTTTAAGGTTTAAGGTTTAAGGAAAAACAGAATGTGTAGCTATATTGTTCAAGAGGTTCAAAATGTTCAATACGTTCCAGAGGAAACGGCCGGTTAGCTTTTAATAATTCAGACAATAGTTGATTCTCTGCAATTCCCCCACTATCCTCTAACCCTACTTTGATTTGTATTTTCTTTCGGACTCGGCGCTCCTACTCCCCTTGTTTGTATTTTCTTCGGACTTCCGGCTTTCCGACTTCCGGTCTATTAACTCCCGACTCGCTTCACAGCCTATACGCCACATACGCCCCTACAAAACTCACCCTGTCGTAAGCCTTATAAAGTGCGGCTCTCAAACCAAGAGATAATGGAGAAGAGGGTAATTCGTATTCGTATTCAGCAATAATATTTACACCCGAAGTGCGGCTCTTTGCATCCTGCACAGGCCAGCTTGTTGGCTTTTCTGAGGCTGTATTAGGAAATACTGGATAAGATCGACGAATCTTATAGGCAGAGAATGCATAGCCCAGACCAAATCTTACGGTATGAATTTCTGTGTGAATGGGAACATAGTATAAATTAAAATCGATGGTATTAGCTTTTGTATATTCCTGAACCTGTGAGGTACGGGGAGTACCCGATAAATCAATCTTTTTCAATCCTATGCCTCCTTCAAAATGAGGAGCAAAAGGAAATGTAACCTCTCCTGTAATGGTATATCCATTAAGTCCCGGAAAATCATGAGTATATCCTGCACCAATCTTGATACTGGAACTTGTTTCAATAAAATTGCTGTATTGGGCTTGCGCCTGTATGGACAGAAGAATTGCAAAAATAAATAGTACCCTTTTCATTTGTATACGGTTTTTGGTTTTCGGGGGAACAAAGGGTACAAATGGATTCTATAGAAACTGTTTGGGTTAGGAATAATAACTCATAAAGGGGGCTAAAAATTGTGCCAAAACAGCCTTTTGGATACTCTTTACAGGAGGTATTTGCCATTTCCCCTTAATTTTGCCCTTCTTAAGTTCAAAAAATGCAGGAATTATTAACAGTAGACGCAGTTATCAGTTTGTTCACTTTGGCTATACTTGAGATCGTATTGGGTATTGACAATGTAATTTTTGTGTCCATTTTGATGGGCCGTCTGAATGACAAACAAAAGTTGAAAGCCAGAAGAATCTGGATGATAGCAGGTATTGCAGTGAGAATAGGTTTATTAATGGCCATTGGCTGGTTGGTAAAGAACGGCAACAGGGAATTAATACCTATCAACTGGGGCGATAAGCACTATGGATTCAATCTTCGGAATATCATTATGCTAATTGGAGGTCTATTCCTTCTATATAAAACAGTAAAAGAAATCCATCACAAACTGGAAGGAGATGAAGGCACTTTGGATGTAAAAGCCAACAATGCTTCATTTGCTGCTATCATGGGACAGATCATCATCATAGATATGGTCTTCTCTTTCGATAGTATTATAACAGCTGTTGGCTTGGCCAAGATTGTTACTGTAATGATAATTGCGGTTATCATTGCCATGATTGTCATGTTCTTTTTCTCAGAAAAGATTTCAACATTCATTCATCGTCACCCGACTTTGAAAATGCTGGCCCTTGCCTTTTTGCTGATGGTTGGATTTAGCCTTTTCTTCGAAGGATTAGAACCAATACATGGAAGTCATATTGACAAAGGTTATATCTATTTCGCCATGGCTTTCTCCTTCGGTGTCGAAATGCTGAACATGTGGATGCGAAAAAGGGATAAGAAAAGAAATCCGGTGCAGCTAAGGGAACCTCAACCTTTACAACCAAATGAACCTTATTCAGACTCTGCACATTGATAGCATCATAACATAATTAGAAAACCCTATTCACTTGAATAGGGTTTTCTTTTGTATAGTTTACAATATTCTTTCAGTCACAATTTAAGAACGAAGATATTTATACACCATACCTGCAACAGCAGCGGCAACTATTGGCACTGCAATAAATAACCAAAGTTGCGAAACCGCCCAATCACCAACAAACAAAGCCTGACTGATACTACGGGCTGGATTGACAGAAGTATTTGTTACTGGAATGCTAACCAAGTGTATCAGTGTTAAACAAAGACCGATTGCAATTCCTGCAAAACCTTTTGGTGATTTCTCATCGGTTGAACCCAGAATTACTAGAAGGAAAATGAATGTCATAACAAATTCAGTGACAATAGCAGCATTCATACTGTACTTTCCTGGAGAATGCTCGCCATAACCGTTAGCTGCAAAAGAACCTATATCAGATCCGTTACCAGTTACAATTATGTACAACACACCGGCAGCGGCCAAAGCACCAAGAACCTGGGATATGATATAAGGAACAATATCTTTTGTTGGTGTTCTGCCTGCGGCCCATAATCCAATAGTAACGGCTGGATTAAGATGAGCCCCAGATATAAACCCTAATGAATATGCGATAGTTAGTACGGTTAATCCGAAGGCAAGAGATACACCGGCAAAGCCAATACCTAATTCGGGGAAACTAGCAGCCAGTAAAGCGCTTCCACAGCCGCCGAATACCAGCCAGAATGTTCCAATAAATTCTGCAATAGATTTTTTCATTGTAATAGTTTTGGTTAAGAGTTGAGTAGTTGAATGTACTGAATTATTATCTCGAAAGCAGGCATTGCTTTAAGGAATTTCCCCTTAGCCTACTCACATTAGGCAAATTCCTGATCTAATAAAACCCTGGAGGATTCCTAATAGAAAATACAAGTAGTATCCAATTTGAAATTGGTTGCAAGCAAGGGCCAACTTTTAATCAGGATAACTTCATTAGAGTGGCAGCAACAATAGCAGCCGTTTCAGAACGCAATCTATTATCGCCCAAACTCACAGGCTGAAACCCATTTGATATTGCGTATTCGATTTCGGAGGGGGTGAAATCGCCTTCGGGGCCGATGAGCATTAGAGAATTTGAAAGTTTGGAAATTTGAAAATTTGAAAATGGTGTCTTCTCTGATACTTCACAATGAGCAACTAGCTTTAACGTATTTTCAAATTGCGAAATTTTCAAATTTTCAAATTGCACCGGCTCCTCCATCACCGGCAACCACACCTGCTGGCTCTGCAACAAAGCACTAATAAGTATGCCTTGCAAGCGGTCCATTCTGTAGTGGGTGCGCTCGGTTCTTTCGCTTATGAAAGGATAGATAGCTGTTACTCCAATCTCAGTGGCTTTTTCAAGAAACCATTCAAAACGGCTGGCGTTTTTGAGAAGGGATAAAGCAATGCTTACTGATCTTTCAGGTTTGGGTATGAACTGTACCGATTTTACTTCCACAGTACAATGACGTTTATGATTATCAGTGATAGCGGCTGTTATTAAATGGCCTTTACCATCTGTAAGATGCATAAATTCATCAGGCATCATCCGAAGTACTTGAATTGCATGCTTTGAATTGGCTTCATCCAATACAATCTGTTTGGTAGAAGGATCAAATGATTCGATATAAAAAAACGGATATGCCATAGTGGAGATGCGATAATAATGCTATCTGAAGTTTAAAGTAGTAAGTAATAAGTTTTAAGTTATAGCAAAAGTAAGGCTAGCAGTTGAAAACAACCCAGGTAAAAGAAAGTGGATGAAAAGAAAAACTCCCTGATAGCAGGGAGTTAATATTTGAATTTGTATTTATCAGAATGGTGTGTCTTCGCCATCATCCATCGGAAGATCATTCATTTTACTTCCTGCCTGGATATACAATCTTGCACCACCCGGCTGTTCTCCACCTCCACCGGTATCGGATGGAACTGGACGCCAGTTGCTTCCAAGACCGAGGTTATCATCGCCTTCCATTTCAGCAAATTTCTGGATATGCAGTAAAGCTCTGAGCTTAACAGTTTCAAGACTACCATTACGGTGCTTGGCTATACGTACATGCGTTTCACCTTTATTGCTTTCCCCAAATTCGTTGGCAGTGATATCATAATATTCAGGACGATAGAGGAACATAACCATGTCCGCATCCTGTTCAATGGCTCCCGATTCACGAAGGTCACTCAACTGAGGCATCTTATTTCCTTCTTTTCTCTTTTCAACTTCACGACTTAACTGCGACAGGGCGATAATAGGTACCTGTAATTCTTTTGCTAAACCTTTAAGGTCGCGCGATATCTTACTGATCTCTTGTTCACGATTACTATTACGGTCGTTGGTTCCACTCATCAACTGCAGGTAGTCGATAATGATAAGGCCGATATTATGTTTGTTTTTCAAACGACGGCATTTTGCCCTTAGTTCGAAAATGTTCAGGGCGGCAGTATCATCGATAAACATCGGAGCTTTTGCCAAACGCTGTATACCTTTTGCATACAGTTGCTTCATCTCATGTTCTTCGAGCTTACCCCTTGCAATCTTTTCCAGCCATATTTCACTTTCAGCACTTAGAATACGTTGTACCAGCTGGCCGGCACTCATTTCTAAGCTAAAGAAAGCAATTGGTGTTTGCTTTGTAGGATGTAAACAAGCATTACGCGCCAGGTTAAGGGCGAAGGCTGTTTTACCCACTGAAGGACGAGCGGCCAATATGATAAGGTCGGTATTCTGCCAGCCATAAGTAATTCGATCGAGTGAAGGGAAACCACTGGGCACACCTGTGATATCTTCATTGCGGTGACGCATATCCTCGATACGTTGTACTGTTTTTACGAGTACGGTATCGATGCTATCAAAATTCTTACGAAGGTGATTATTGGTGATTTCGAAAAGCTTACTTTCAGCATCATCTAACAAGTCGAATACATCGGTGCTATCTTCGTAAGAGTCGCTGATAATTTCTCCACTGATACGTATAAGTTCCCGCTGAATGAATTTCTGAAGAATGATTCTTGAGTGGGTTTCAATATTAGCTGAAGAAACTACTGCATTAGTAAGTTTTGTAACATAGTAAGGACCACCTACCATTTCCAATTCTTCACGGGTCCTCAATTCTTCAACCACAGTTAGGATATCGATAGGCTGATTCTTTTGTTGCAAGCCTTGCATAGCGCGATAGATACGCTGATGGCTTTCTACATAAAAACATTCTGGCTTAAGAATCTCCACCACGGTATCGAAGGCGCTTTTTTCTAACATGATAGCACCTAATACGGCTTCTTCCAGGTCTTTTGCCTGTGGTGGCACTTTACCATAAACCATTGTACTCAGGTCAATCGAACTCTTACGTCTTGTCTTGTTCCGGTCCTTATTTAGGTTAGTAATATCCATCTGTGCTAATACAAAGAGTTAATACATCGGTTTCGTTCTTGGTCTTAATCAATAGGCTGTTCTCTTATATAAACAGTTCCTGGATTTAGTTGGATACTGATACAAATCCGCAACATTAATTTACGGTTATTCTTTTGTTAACCCGGTGCTTGCGAAAAAGTCAGACGGCGAATATATAATGTCCTAAGTGAATCTAAGTAGACTACAAGTCGTTTTCAAAATGTCCCCATCAACTTAACATACAATCAACATTCATTCCCCGTTTTTCCACTTCCTTATAGGGTTATCAACATAAACAGGCCTATTTTTCCACAATTTAGGCTAAGCAGAAAAATTCCGCACAAAAACTATGGTCGTTTTTAAAAGAAAAATATTTGGCTATTATGAAGTTCAAACGGGATAAGGATTTGAGGGCATTCGTGCTTTTGAAACCCTTGCCAGACGGGCATTTTATTATTGGCATATGATTGGAATGCAGTGCGGGCGGGGATTTTCTGAGTTTCGATTGTTTTCACGCAAAGGCGCAGAGATTTGTTTCTTCTTTTTAAAGCTTTCTAGTGCAATAAGGCGCAAAGGGTCGCTGCGCGACGAATACAATGCTAAGAGGTCAAAGGAGACGAAAGAGAATACGATTGCTTCGGATCTGATAATAAAGAAGCGTAGAGTTCCGAACTCTCGAAGAGTTCGGAACTCTACGCTTCTTTATTATCAGATCCTGCAAGCCACAACTTTATTCCCCGCATCTCTGCGTCTCCGCGGTGGAAATTCTTCCAATTCGGTATATTGTAAAATGAAAAAGATAACCTGCCTGTCAATACTACTATTTGCAATTCTTGGATTCACTTCCAATCTTCAGGCACAAACAGCCAAAGCACATCTCAACCACGTAGCCTTATATGTTGTAGACCTCCAGAAAAGCACTGTTTTCTATCGTGATATTATTGGATTAGATACCATCCCTGAACCCTTTCATGATGGCGCCCACACCTGGTTGAAAATAGGGCCGGGACAAGCCATGCATATTATTGCCGGGGCGAAAGCACCAAAAGAATATTACAAGAACCAGCATAACTGTTTCAGCGTTCCTTCTGTTGAAGCCTTCACAGAAAAACTGAAGAAAAATAAGATGGAATGGGAAGACAGGGATGGGGCAAAAATGGCAATCACGGTAAGGGTTGATAATGTAAAACAGATCTGGCTGAGGGACCCCGATGGCTATTGGGTGGAAATCAATGACGCCAAAGACTAAATAGCCCCTCCTCCTAGGAGCCATTTCTGATGGCAATCAGTTATCTTTGCCAGCACAAAACAAGCGGCCAAGTCTTCTAAAAAAGAAGAAGGGTTGATGCTGCAAGATTCTGATTTCAAGTATTTTTTATGACTATTAGTTACAATTGGCTGAGCGAGTATTTGCCTATCAAAGTAGATCCCGAACGTTTAAGCAGGATTTTAACTTCCATTGGACTGGAAGTGGAAAGTCTGGAAGCTTATGAAGAAGTAAAAGGCGGCCTTCAGGGACTGGTTATTGGAGAAGTGCTCACTTGCGAGAAACACCCGAACGCTGATAAATTATCCATCACAACAGTTGATACCGGAAACGGAAGCCCATTGCAAATAGTTTGCGGAGCTCCAAATGTGGCTGCCGGACAAAAAGTGATAGTAGCCCCAGTTGGCACTACCATATACCCTTTCAAAGGCGAACCCATCACCATGAAAATTGCGAAGATCCGCAGTGTTGAAAGTCATGGCATGATATGCGCTGCCGATGAAGTTGGTCTTGGAGAAGATCATGCAGGCATAATTATCCTTCCTGCCGATTCAAAAACAGGTACCCCGGTATCTGAACTCTTCAAACCCTATACCGACTGGATATACGAAATAGGATTAACTCCTAACCGAATGGACGCCATGAGCCATTTGGGTGTGGCAAGAGATGTTTGCGCTTATTTAAGTCATCACGATAAAAAAGACTTCAGGGTAAAATCAATAAATGCAAATGGTTTAAAACCTACAGGTACACTTCTTCCTATTTCCGTTACAATTGAAAACGCCAATGCCTGCCAACGATATAGCGGTGTTAGCATTAGCAATATAACTGTGAAGGAAAGCCCCAAATGGTTGCAACAAAAACTCAAATCAATCGGACAACGTCCAATCAATAATATCGTTGACATCACCAATTTCATTCTGCATGAAACTGGTCAGCCATTGCATGCATTTGATGCAGCTGCAATAACCACCCAGCAAGTAGTAGTAAAAAATCTGCCAGAAGGAAGCGTTTTTGTTACCCTGGATGAAAAAGAAAGAAAACTTGCTGCAGAAGATCTGATCATCTGCAATGGAAGTAATGAAGCAATGTGTATTGCAGGGGTATTTGGAGGATTACATAGTGGAGTTTCCAATACCACTACTTCTATATTCCTGGAAAGCGCCTGGTTCAATCCCATCGATATCCGTAAAACTTCTTTCCGTCATGGATTGCGTACAGACGCAGCCACTCGCTTTGAAAAGAATACAGATATCAGCAATACAGTGAATGTATTGAAGCGTGCTGCTGCAATGATTATTGAAATTGCAGGCGGACAAATAGCTTCAGAAATAATAGATATCTATCCTTCTCCTGCCAATAAAACGCAGGTTACTGTTAAGTATCATTATTTGAAGAAACTGAGTGGTAAGAACTATCATCCGGATGCCGTGAAAGGCATTCTGAGCAATCTGGGTTTTGTAATTATGCGCGAAGGACTCGATGATATTTTATTGGAAGTGCCTTATAGCAAGCCCGATATCTCCTTACCTGCCGATGTAGTGGAAGAAATAATGAGGATCGATGGATTGGATAATATTGAAATTCCAAGCTCTATCACCATCTCTCCCTCAATTGAGCAATTTGGGTATAAGCATATCTGGAAAGAGAAAACAGCCAACTATTTATCAGGACTAGGTTTCAATGAAATATTCACCAACTCCATCACCAATGCTGCCTACTTCGATGAAGCAGATCTGGTGCAGGCGGTTAAATTATTGAATAACCTGAGTGCTGATCATAATATCATGCGTCCTTTCATGCTGGAAACTGGATTGGAAGCCGTGTCATATAACCTGAACAGAAAAAACAATGATATAAGGTTCTATGAATTTGGTAAAACCTATAGCACCAGTGGTTCAGGCAAATATGAAGAGACCGATCATCTTTGTTTATACATGACCGGGAATATCAGTGCTGGGTCATGGAAATCAAAAGGTGTTGCGGGTGATTTGTATTACTTAAAGGGTGTCATTAATAGTCTTCAGCAATTGATGGGACTTAGTGGAACAGAATGGAAAACCACTACACAACCGAAGTTGTCCAATGCCCTTCAATTATCAAAAGGCAATACGGTATTAGTAACGATTGCTGAAGTATCTCAAAGCGAATTAAAACGCTTCGATATCAAGCAAACTGTATACTATGCCGATATTGATTGGGAAAATGTATTATCAATCGTAAAGAGCAATACCCTCAAATTCCGCGAACTACCGAAGCAGTTGCCTGTATATCGCGACCTGGCCATGATTGTCCCTTCTGGCCTTGCTTTTGCAGAAGTGGAAAACACGGTGAAAAAACTTAGGCTCGATAAGCTCCAGGAAGTAAAACTCTTCGATATTTTTGAAAGTGAGAAATTGGGGAAAGACAAAAAATCACTTGCAGTGAATTTCACTTTCCTTGATCCTGAAAAGACTTTGACAGATAAGGAGATCGATTCGATGATGAATAAATTGATGAGTTCCCTTGAAAAGGATTTACAGGCAGAGATAAGGAAACAATAAAACGGTTATTTATGGAGCAGCATGTAAAGCGGATACAAGACAAAGTACAGCAATTGCTGAAGAAGCATTCTTTGTTGCAAAAGGAAGCTGAAAAGGCTACTAAGGAGAATGCTGCTCTTAAGGAAAAACTATCTGAACAGACTCGTCATACTGAAGAACTGGAACAAAAGCTGGCAGCTTATAAAATGGCTACCGGAAGTTTAGGTGAAGCCGACAAGAAAGAATTGGAAAAGAAGATGAATCAGTATATCCGTGAAATTGATCGTTGCATTGCAATGTTGGCTGAATAAGATCAAACCCTTTTAACTAACCGCATTTTCATTTCGTCATCACCCTGGGAAAGCTCCAAAGTATACACACCGTATGGAAGGTCATTCAACCCTTTCCAGGTAAGCGTTCTTTCAGAATAGGGCATATGGGTCTCTAAACGGCTGCACTCACAACCTTTATCATCCCTGAGAATAGCCCGCAGACTTGCATTCAGGGGTGCTGCCAGCTCAAAGGTGAGGGCATCAATAAAGACGGGTGTCTTGATTTTGGCAATCATTTGATAGTACTGTTTTGGTTTTTTGTTTTCATCGGGTATACCTTAACCATCCAAAACGACTAACCGCTAGACTAATTTGTGAATTAAGTGTGGATAAAAATAAACTAAGCTTTTGAAATTACCAAGTTATGCATGAATTAATTCCTATAAATGTTCTGATCGGAGACCGTACCTACCGGGTTAAGGTGGCTGCGAAGGACGAAGAAGTGGTTAGAAAGACCCTGAAAAACATCAATGATAAGATCATTGAATTCAAGACTCAGTTTTCGGGGAAAGATATGCAAGACTATATAGCCATGGTGATTCTGTGGTTTGCCACCCAGCAACCGAATGTTGTGGAAGGCAGCCTTTCCGAAGAAGGATCCGCCTCTTTGGCTAAGCTGGAAAGCTTACTGGACAAGGCTTTGGAATAAAAAAAACCCGGAGTGTAGCTCCGGGTTTGAAATAATATTACTTTGCTTACTTAAAGAGTTCTTCTAGCTTTTGGGCAAGGTCTTCTCCCCTCAAATTCTTTCCGATAATCTTTCCTTCCCTGTCTATTAACAGGTTTTGAGGTATTGCCTGAATGCCATATTGAACGGCAACTGCATTTTTCCAATATTGAAGATCTGAAACATGCGTCCAGGTAAGTTGGTCATCATGTATTGCTTTTATCCATTTGTCTTTTGCAGTCGGCTGGTCTAATGAAACACCCAGAATAGTAAAGCCTTTGTCCTTATACTGATTAAATGCTTTTACCACATTTGGGTTTTCAGCACGACAAGGGCCACACCAGGATGCCCAAAAATCAACCAATAGATATTTTCCTTTGAAAGAAGAAAGACTAACAGGGTTACCCAAAGTATCGTTCTGTGTAAAATCCATTGCAAATTTGCCGATGCCGGTCTTCTTTGCAATTTCAATTTTTTCGTGTAGTTCTTTTGCTGAGGTCTGTGCTTTTGCAGTTGCAGGAAGCGCATTGAAAAGAGGTTCAACTTCATCAGCATTTATATCCCATCCCGCAAATTGCCCTACAGCATAAAGAGCAATGGGCGATTTTGGATTTTCTAATGCATACGCTTTGTATACTTTCTTTCCTTCTGCATCCAACTCATCGAATTTTGCTTCCAGGGCTTTCATACCTGCTTCATCTTTTTTCATACGAAGGGCAGTATATTCCTTACTTAGAGCTTCCTGTTTGTCATTTACCACTTTCAACTTTGATTGCAGATCCAGATAGGCATCATGAATGGCTGATCCTTTCACTGAAATATTTGCGAACGAATCAGTACTTGTCACTTTTACAGTTCCAGATCCTATGAAAACAGAACTTATATCTCTCTTGAAACTGATCGCTCTTTTCTTGCCAGGGGCTATATCAATATAGGCTGCACGCAAACGAACCAATTGGGCTTCTTCAAAACTTCCTTTCAATTCGTATTTGCCATCCTTAACCAGCGCACTATCCATCTTATAATCGCTGCCTACACGGTAGTTCATGTAGATGTAGGTGAAGGTATCCTTGATATTCTTCATCTCTCCTTTTATAACAAAAGGTTGCTGCGCCATTCCTTCAAACCCTACAAAAAGGCATAGAAGCCAAAAAAGTCTTTTCATTACTGATAAATTTTAGAAATGCAATATACCCCTCAAAAGCTTCTGTTCCTTAATAATCGGCCAAAATCAGTATCCCCAAAAACCCTTCACTTTCAGTGGCCTAATTTTCGTATTTTCGCAAGCTAACATCCACTATGGCCCTAAAAACACATAGAGAAAGGATTGCCAAACGAAAAGAACCTAAAAAATCATTGAAAAACAATGGAGCCGAACATGTTAACTTATATAATTGGAGGGATAGCCTTGCTGGTAGGTGTGGTAGCGGGAAAATTCCTGTTCGCCAAGAACACTAAAAAACAGCTGGAAGATGCTTCTGCACAAGCGCAGAGCCTTATCAAGGAAGCCGAAATGAGGGCTGAAACTATCCGGAAAGAGAAAGAACTGGATGCTAAAGAGAAATTCGTTCAACTGAAAAGCAATCACGACAAAGAAGTGATGGAGCGTAACCGTAAAATAGTTGAATCAGAAAACCGCATCCGCCAGAAAGAACAAAGCATTACATCGAAAGAAAGTGGCCTTGAAAAACAAATCAAGGAGAATGAAGCTATCAAGGAGAACCTCAATCGCCAGATTGATGTTGTGAACCTGAAACGTACCGAACTGGAGAAACACCAGGAAGAACATATCCGTCGCCTTGAGAAAATCGCCGGTCTTACTGCCGAAGAAGCAAAATCTCAACTGATCGAAAGCCTGAAAAACGAAGCGCATTCACAGGCACTCGGTATTCAGCAAGAAATAATTGATGATGCCAAGCAAAAGGCTAATAAAGAAGCTCGTAAAATCATTATTCAAACTATCCAGCGTACGGCCGCTGAACAAGCAATTGAGAACTCAATCACAGTTTTCAACCTGGAGAGTGATGAAATAAAAGGACAGATCATTGGTCGTGAAGGAAGAAATATCCGTGCTATTGAAGCTGCCACTGGTGTTGACCTGATTGTTGATGATACTCCAGAAGCTATTATCCTATCTTCTTTCGATCCATTAAGAAGGGAGATTGCCCGTTTGAGTTTACAGCGATTGGTGACTGATGGCCGTATTCACCCAGCTCGTATTGAAGAGGTAGTTGAAAAAACACGTCGTCAAATTGAAGAGCAGGTGATGGAAATAGGTGAAAGAACCGTGATTGAATTAGGTATACACGGTCTTCATAAGGAACTGGTAAGAATGGTGGGGCGTATGCGATTCCGTTCTTCTTATGGTCAGAATCTATTGATGCATAGCCGTGAAACTGCGAATCTTTGCGCTACTATGGCTGCTGAACTAGGTCTGAACCCTAAATTAGCCAAGAGAGCAGGATTGCTTCATGATATTGGTAAAGTTCCTGACGAAGAATCAGAATTGAGCCATGCTTTGCTGGGAGCTAAACTGGCAGAGAAATATGGTGAAAATCCAGCTGTGGTGAATGCCATCGGAGCCCACCACGACGAAATGGAGATGCAATACGTGATTTCCCCCATTATCCAGGCTTGTGATGCCATCAGCGGTGCCCGTCCTGGAGCACGCAGGGAGATCATGCAACAATACCTTCAGCGTATCAAGGACCTTGAAAACCTGGCAATGGCCTATACCGGAGTGGAAAAGGCATATGCCATCCAGGCGGGTAGGGAATTGCGCGTAATAGTTGAGGCAGACAAGGTTACGGATGCCGATTCTGATAAACTGAGCTTTGAAATAGCCCAGAAGATCCAGAATGAAATGACTTTCCCAGGCCAGATCAAGGTTACCGTAATCCGTGAAAAACGGGCGGTAAACGTGGCCCGATAAGCCATCCAAAAAGAGATTAAAAAACTTTATTTC
Source organism: Chitinophagaceae bacterium (assembly GCA_016721085.1). Classification (GTDB taxonomy): domain Bacteria; phylum Bacteroidota; class Bacteroidia; order Chitinophagales; family Chitinophagaceae; genus Endoryza. The sequence goes on from JADKJI010000063.1 coordinate 194,826, forward strand.
AGGAAAGGGAATCTTTGATCTTTTTCCCTACCTTTGCATCCCTTAAATTAAAAAGTATGGACGCAGCAGTTCAGTTTGTACACGAGCAATTGACAGCCAAGAAAGTTTACCCAAGTTTCAAAGCGGGTGATAATGTGACTGTTAACTATAAAATCATTGAAGGTGGTAAAGAGCGTATCCAGGGTTTCCGTGGAGACGTTATCAAACGCCAGGGAACTGGTCATACCGCTTCTTTCACAGTTAGAAAAATTTCTGACGGTGTTGGTGTGGAAAGAACCTTCCCAGTATACTCTCCTAATATCGAGTCTATTGAACTGAATAAGTCTGGCCGTGTTCGCAGGGCTAAACTGTTCTTCCAACGCAGCAGAAGCGGTAAGAGCGCACGTATTAAAGAGAAGAGACAAGCTGTTGCTCAAGTATCTGCATCTTAATATAAGCACTTATATAAGGAAACGAAAACCGGTTTCATTAACAATTGGTTTTCGTTTTTTTTATGCCCCTTGCTATAATTAATATATCTTTGAACTTCACACTTTTAAACACATAATAATGAAACCTGTATTTCTTCTTTTCAATATTGGTGGCCAGGAAATGATTATCATCCTGATCGTTGTGCTGTTGTTATTCGGTGGTAGGAAAATTCCTGAACTGATGAAAGGTCTGGGTAAGGGTATCCGTGAGTTCAATGATGCCAAAAACAATGTGAGAAAAGAGATTGAAGATGGTATGACAGAAAAAGACAAGAATACTTCTTCTTCTTCTTCAGCACAGTAATTGAATCACCTTTTATTCAAAACCGATTTTGAAGTCAAAACCGGTACCTGACTTGTTTAGTTACGAATCAATAGCGAAATATCAAACAGATTTAATGAACGGCAGCTGCACTTGTGTAGCAGCCGTTCATTTTTATTTGGATAAGATAGAACAACAGGCTTCCTTAAACGCCTTTGTACAGGTGTACGCCGAGGAAGCACTGGAACGTGCCCGCCAACTCGATGCAGAAAGAGCCAGTGGCCATCCCATGAAACCCCTTCATGGTGTAGTGATTGCATTAAAAGATGTGCTTTCTTATAAGGACCATCCCCTTACTGCCGCTTCAAATATTCTAAAAGGCTTTACAGCCATCTATACCGCCACAGCCGTTGAAAAATTACTGGAGGCAGGGGCCATAATTATAGGACATACCAATTGCGATGAATTCGCCATGGGGTCTACCAATGAGCATTCGGCTTATGGAAAAGTGCTTAATGGAATCGACAATACCAAGGTTCCAGGTGGCTCATCCGGTGGCTCAGCAGTTGCTGTTCAAACGGACTGTTGTATGCTTAGCCTGGGAAGCGATACAGGGGGCTCTGTTAGACAGCCGGCAGATTTCTGTGGCATCATTGGACTAAAACCGACCTATGGCAGGATATCACGCTATGGCCTTATAGCCTATGCCTCTTCTTTTGACCAGATCGGTATTTTCGGAAAGAATATCCCCGATGTAGCCTTGCTTTTGGAAATAATAAGTGGTCCTGATGGCTTTGACAGCACAGCTTCAAAAGAGCCTGTTGAAAGCTATTCAAAATCACTTACCCCAAAAGACAAGCTGAGAATCGCCTATTTCAAGGAAGCACTGGAAAGTCCCTCCCTTGATCCAGAAATAGCCTCCACCCTCCAAAATTTCATGGAAAAACTCCGAAAAGAGGGCCATATTGTACAACCCGTTGATTTTGAATATCTTGATTATATAGTACCTACTTATTATATATTAACCACTGCAGAAGCGTCATCTAACCTCTCCAGGTTCGATGGTGTGCGTTTTGGGTATAGACCTGTGGATAAAAAACCTGACCTCCATTCCTTCTACTGCCAAACCCGGTCAGAGGGCTTCGGCTGGGAGGTTAAAAAGAGGATAATGCTGGGCTCTTTTGTACTCAGTTCGGGTTATTACGATGCCTATTTTACTAAGGCTCAGCAAGTACGCAAATTACTTGTGGACAAAACAAACCTGATTTTCAATAATTTCGACCTGCTCCTTCTTCCTAACGCCCCTACTACGGCATTTTCTTTCGGCGAAAAGTCGAATGACCCCATTTCGATGTATCTGGCTGACATTTTTACAGTTTTCTCCAACTTAACCGGTGTTCCGGGCATCTCTTTACCGCTTTTTTGGCACAGTAATGGCTTACCATTCGGTATCCAAGCTATGACAAACCGATTTTCGGAGTTATCTTTGCTCCAGGTATCCAACCACTGGATGCTACACTATAGGGAAGAAAAGAATTAGAAAAACCAGAAACTCACGACACTCTTTTCCTTACCCCTCCTTCCAGAAACATCCTATGCTAAAACATCATCCTTAGTTGATCCGGTCCTATTGTGCTGTCGGTATTGTTGAACTAAAAAATGATGATGAAGAAGCAATTAATTATTGGATTAATTCTATCCATCTCTTTGTATTCCACGGCTTTCGCCAACAATGGCGGTAAAAAGAATCCGAAAGGAAAAGCTACTGTTTCTAAAAAGACAGCTGCGACAAAGAGTGCGAAGAAAGGTATTACTGTACTATCAGACACTGTTGTAGCGTCTGCTAAATCAGGAGATACCCAATCCATAAAAAACAGCATTCCTGACCTTTTTGAAGCCTCTTCCAGCGGCTCTTCCAATGGCATTCGCCTTAACCCAAGGGCGGTTAGCTTTGTAGAAGACTATATGGATGAGAATAGCAAAGACTTATTGAAGATGAAAGACTGGGGAAGACCCTATTTCAATATGATGGACGCTGTTTTTACTTCACATGGCCTACCTGCCGAATTGAAATATCTGGCAGTTATTGAATCTGAGTTGAAAAACTCAGCTAAATCCTGGGCTGGAGCGGTTGGACCATGGCAATTTATGCCTGGAACAGCCCGTACACTTGGTTTGAAAGTAAATAATAAGGTAGATGAGAGGACCAATTTTGTAAAGAGCACCCGTGCAGCTGCTGTTTACCTTAAAGACCTTTATAAAGAGTTTGGCGACTGGTTACTGGTTATTGCAGCCTATAATGGTGGACCGGGTAATGTGTATAGCGCCATCCGCAAGAGTGGTAGCCGTAATTTCTGGGTACTGCAGGGTTATCTTCCAAATGAGACCCGCAACCACGTAAAGAAGTTCATCGGTACTCACTATATTTTTGAGGGTCAGGGTGGAATCACCACTTTAACAAAGGCAGAAACAGCCGAACAGATAAGTGCTGTTTCACAGTTCTTAAGCAACAGGAATCTTTCTTCGACTGAATTAGAAAGTTCCCGCACTATTAAAGTATCTGGCAAATACCATTCACAAGTGATATCCAAAAATGTTTTGATGGATATCAATGAATTCAACAGGTATAACCCGAATTTTGATAAGGTAATGGCTACTGCAGAGAATAGCTATGAATTGAAATTGCCTGCAGAGAAGATGGAACTATTTGTTACCAACAAATACCAGATCCTTAACGAGTCGGTACAATTGTTACTAAGCGGTGTTACTGTTGCAACAGAAAACGTCCCTCCTGCAAAAGAGCTGAATCGTCGTAAATAAGAAATTTGAAACCACATATGAAGTACTGGCTAACTGGCCAGTACTTTTTTTATGGCCATAGCCTTAAGCAGACATTCTTCATATTCGGCTTCAGGGTTGCAGTAATATGTAATGCCGGAACCCGTAGGGAATGAAAGATAACCGTTTGTTGCATTGTATAATAAGCTTCTTATTACCACATTAAAATCGAAATCACCTGATGGCGCAAAATAGCCAACTGCTCCTGAAAACAAACCTCTTCTGAATGTTTCGTATTTCTCAATAAGCTTCATCGTATTGATCTTAGGCGCACCGGTCATGGAACCCATCGGAAATGTAGCTTTTATTATATCCGTGAAGCTGCTATCATCATTCACTGTTCCTTTGATTGTAGAAATCATTTGATGAACCTGTGGGAAACTGTAGAGTCCCATAAGTTCAGACACAGCAACAGTTCCTTCTTTACAAATTCGGGACAAATCATTCCTCACAAGATCGACTACCATTACATTCTCGGCTTGTTCTTTAGCACTGTTCAATAAAGCCTGGCTGTTCTGATAATCTATGGCCGGATCAGGGTCTCTTTTTATAGTCCCTTTTATAGGCTGTGAAATAAGTTCATTTCCTTCTTTCTTAAGGAATCTCTCTGGGCTGGCACATAGAAGATAACTATCCTTTACCCTGTAGTATGCAGCAAATGGATTAGGGGATACTTTTAATAAAGACTGGAATAAAGAAACAGGTGATTCAATGAAAGCTTCTGTAAAAAACTCCTGACAGAAATTTACTTCATAGGTATCTCCTCTAAGTATATGAGATTGAAGTGCCTTTATTGCTGCAACATATTCGCTTCGCAACATTCTTGATTGAATATTGGAAATATTGGCTGAAATGTGTGGCAAATAAACGGGCTGCAGGGATAATTCATTATATACATTTTCCGGATTGCCATCTAATACACCAATAATCAGTTCGTTTGCTTTTAATTGAAGAACTACATCAGGAATAAAAAAATAAAGGTCATCGAAACCAATCTTATCTGTTTTATTGGAGGAAAGTCCATCAATTTCATTCTTGAGGTCGTACCCCAGATGCCCAAAGCACCAATCGTTAGATGAAGCGTGAAAATTTTCCAGAGAAGAGAGGGCGTTACCGGCATTAACTGAAATGCTTTTATAACTACCAGCACCAGCTATGCAATCTTGTGAATGGAAGGGAAGGGAGTAATCACAGCTATCCAGAAAACAAAAAATGTTGAACCGGTTTACCCAGTTCAACATTTGTATCCTAGTTAGATTAGTATCGGTTATAGTGAAGGAGGCATATTTTCTCTGCACAAGATTTCAGGTATTTGAAAGAAGTGGTTGATTAGAAATCATCCTCTTCATCATCAAAGCCGCTATCATTGAAGAGATCCATATCCTTGAATTCATCATCAATTCCCAAATCCTCTTCTTCCGCTTTACCTTTTTTTCCGGTAGCGGGTGCTTTTTTAGCTTTGGATTTTGGCAGATCGAATTCTTCGAAATCGGGATCCCAGCTATCATCCTCTTCTGGTTTATCCCAATCATCAACTTCTTCTTCCAAGTCATCATCATCCTCGTCCTCATCTTTATCTTTCTTAGATGAAGCTTTTGCTCCTTTAGAAGCTACGGGAGTATCCACCTCTTCATTATCGAAGTCCTCCTCATCATCCTCTTCCAATTGCTTTTTTGCTTTTGGAGATTCTTTCTTAGGAGTTTCCTTAGAAGATTGTGGGGCAGCTTTGCTGCCAGTAGATTTGCCTTTATCAGATTTTGCTGCCATATCCAGGTAAGATTGTGCTGTAAAATTTCAGCGAAGTTTTTAATTAGCCAAAATTTTTTTTGATTTTTTTTATTGTTCTAGTTGTAAAGAAAAAAATCACTTAACGGCAATCAGTTGTTCCCTACCCGGGCCATTGGAAATATAGGCCACAGACACACCTAAGTACTCGTTAATAAAGCGAATATACTCTTTCATAGCCACCGGCAAGCTATCTTCGGAGCGGATAGCGGTAATATCGCTATTCCAACCCGGAAACTGCTTTAATTCGGGCACAATTGGCAAACGGTTCATTTGGAAAGGTACTTCCTTACTTGATTTCCCGTTTACATTATATGAGGTACAAACACTTAGTTCATTAAACGAATCGAGTACATCGGCCTTGGTCATCACTAATTTAGTAACGCCATTCACCATACAGGCGAAGTTGAGCGCCACAAGGTCAATCCAGCCACAACGGCGTGGACGGCCGGTAGTAGCTCCAAACTCGCTTCCTATCTTACGTATCAATTCTCCGGTATCGTCATGTAATTCGGTTGGGAACGGTCCGCTACCCACCCTTGTACAATATGCTTTTGTTACACCAATTACATCTTTTATCTTTTGTGGTGCAATACCTAATCCGGTACAAACTCCTGCAGAAATAGTATTAGAAGAAGTTACAAATGGGAAAGTTCCGAAGTCCACATCGAGCATACTACCCTGGGCACCTTCAGCCAACACATTCATTCCTTTGCTTATCTTATCGTTGATGAAGTATTCACCATTTACGATCTTGAAACCACGCAGGAATTCCAATGCCTCAAAAAATTCTTCTTCCCATGCGGTAATATCTTCATGAAAATTCATGCTGTCTAACAAACGTTGATGTTTGAGACGAAGCTTTATATATTGGGAAGTGAAATTCTTATCTAATAAATCACCTACACGCAAACCGTTTCTTCCGGTTTTATCCATATAAGCTGGACCTATTCCTTTTAATGTAGAACCGATCTTTTCATTTCCTTTAGAAAGCTCAGATGCTTTATCCAACGCGCGGTGCGTGGGTACAATAAGGTGAGTTCTTTCCGAAATATATAAGTTCTTTCTGTAATCAACACCGAATGCGGCTACGGAATCGCATTCTTTCCTAAGCGTTACAGCATCCAATACAACACCATTACCAATAAGGTTGATGGTATTTTCGTGGAATATGCCAGAAGGGATTTGGTGTAATACTATTTTCTTATCGTTGACATAGAGTGTATGTCCTGCGTTTGGACCTCCCTGAAAACGTGCGATGATATCGTAACCGGGTGCAAAAAAATCTACAATTTTTCCTTTTCCTTCATCGCCCCATTGAAGGCCTAATAAAACATCTACCATGGAGAACTGGTTTTGAAATTGTTTCTGAAGCCGCAAAAATAGGGGAATCAAAAGGTAATAATACTGAAGCGGAAAAAAAGTGCGCAAATAGCGTCAGGCTTCCGTGTCGTAACGGTCAACTGTTTCAATTCCAGGTAATTTCTTCAATCGGTCTAATAATTTTTCCAGTTCTTCTTTATCATGAACGTATACCCTTATATTCCCGTGAAACAAGCCTTCTCCCGCTTCAATGGTCATGGCGTTGATATTGATTCTCATTTCACCTGAAATAAGGTTGGTAATCTTATGTATTACACCCACATCATCCAATCCAACAATCTTCAAACCTGTTAAGAAAGAAATTTCCTTGTTCTTAGCCCATTTGGTTTTAACCACCCTGTGTCCATATTGCGACATGAGTTTAGCAGCATTGGGGCAATTGGTTCTATGGATAGTCAATCCTTTACCCGTAGTAACAAAACCAAATACGTCATCACCAGGGATGGGTTTACAACAATTGGCGAGGTTATAAACAATACGATCGCTGCTTTCTCCGAAAATAATCAGTTCAGCATCTTTCTTATTTATGGCAGTTTGTGCGGCAGATTCGTGGGGCTTATGTTCAATAACAGGCCTTATAGGCTTTGGCGGCTCCAGTTTGTCTCCGGAAAGATGAAACTCCTTGAGTTCTTTCAGGTCAATATTCTTGATTGAAATCTGGTAGTATAAGTCAAGTGGCGAAGCCATCTTATAAAATACAGCCAGTATATCGGCATTGTGCTGATTAAAAGCAGCCCCCATGCCTTCCAGTTTTCTTTGCAAAATATACTTACCCTCGTCGGCCACTTTGCGCTTCTCTTCTTTAAGGGCATCCTTAATTTTAGTTTTTGCCTTGGCAGTAACTACCAGGTTCAACCAATCTTCTGATGGCTTTTGTTTTGAAGAGGTAATGATCTCAACCTGATCACCACTTCGTAATTTATGGCTGATAGGAACCAGCTTATGATTCACCTTCGCTCCTATACATTGCGAACCCACCATACTGTGAATGGAAAAAGCGAAGTCAAGCGCCGATGAACCTACTGGCAACATCTTCACATCCCCTTTAGGAGTATACACATAAATCTCTTCTGCTAAAAAACTGGTCTTGAAATCTTGCAGGAAATCGATGGAATCAGAATCGGGTGTATTCAATACTTCCCTGATTTGCTGGAACCATTTATCAAACCGACTTTCGTCTGAAGTACCTTCCTTATATTTCCAGTGGGCCGCTAATCCTTTTTCTGCTATTTCATTCATCCGCTTGGTACGAATCTGTACTTCAACCCATTTACCTTGTGGGCCCATCACTGTTGTATGTAAAGCTTCGTATCCATTCGATTTTGGATTACTCAACCAGTCACGCAGCCTTTCAGGCGCAGGCGTATATTCATCGGTAATGAATGAATAGACTTTCCAGCAATCTTCTTTTTCTCTTTCTGTTGGAGAATTTAGGATAACCCTGATGGCGAAGAGATCATACACTTCTTCAAATGCCACCGACTTTTTCTTCATCTTATTCCAGATGGAGTGTATGCTTTTGGGTCGTCCATAAATTTCGAATTCAAATTGTCCCTTATCTAATTTCTCCTTGATAGGTTTTATGAATTCATTTATATAGCGGGTACGTTCCCTTTTTGTTTCGGCTAATTTCCTGGCAATTTCTTTATAAGCATCCGGCTCCATGTATTTCATGGCCAGGTCTTCCAGTTCGGTCTTAATATTATAGAGACCCATCCTATGAGCTAAGGGACCATATACATATACTGTTTCGGAAGAAATCTTCAATTGCTTTTCCCTCTTCATGCTGTCGAGGGTGCGCATATTATGCAATCTGTCGGCCAGCTTTATAAGGATTACACGCGGATCGTCTGTAAGCGTAAGTAATATCTTCTTGAAATTCTCTGCTTGCTGAGAGCCGTTTACATCTATTACGTTTGAGATCTTGGTAAGTCCATCAACGATACGTGTAATCTCATTTCCAAATTCCCTTTCAATGTCTTCAAGGGTAATATCTGTATCTTCAACGGTATCGTGTAATAAAGCGCAGATTGAAGACCTAACCCCCAATCCTACTTCTTCCACACATATACGGGATACCGCTAAGGGGTGGAGGATATAGGGCTCGCCGCTTTTGCGCCGCATAGTTTTATGGGCTTCGGCCGACATTTCGAAAGCCATTCTTACCAGTTCCTTATCACCCGGTTTCAGCTTGGGTTTCAGTCCACGCAACAAGGCACGGTATTCCCTGAGAATCAGTTTTTTTTCCTGTTCCTCATTCAAATTATACCGGGGCAAAGCAGACACTGTATCCATCGTGGTAAGTTGGAGGGTAAATTTACGCAAAAGAACCCGTTTTTTTGATTCACATTAAATCAGTTACATTTGCAGCCCTTTAGGGCTATTTACAACAAGAGTTGAATTGCGCATGTGGCGTAATTGGTAGCCGCGCCAGACTTAGGATCTGGTGGAGTGATCCGTGGGGGTTCGAGTCCCTCCATGCGCACGGAAGGCCTCTCGCGAATGCGAGGGGCCTTTTTTCTTGCAAATTCAAAAGTCAAAAGTAAAAAGTCAAAAAATAGTGCGACTCTCCGAGTATCAATTTTTGACTTTATTGGTTTTTACTAAACTGGAGGTTGTATAAGGTCTCCAACCTTATAAGGTTGGAGACCTTATACAACCTCCAGTTTACCTTTCCTTTGTTTTAGAGTTGTACAATTCACAGGATTATCGATAAAAATTCGTAATGAAGTGGTTACCAATAACAGACTCAATTTTTTTTAACCAACTTGCATTCCCAGAAATAGATATGTTGCTTGAGTGATTTTTGAGTTTCTAGAATCAATTGGTTGCATAAGGTCTCCAACCTTATAAGGTTGGAGACCTTATACAATCTGTACGGCAGGCCTCTTACGAAAGCAGGGGGCTTTTTTTTATTTTAAAATAAAAAGGTTTAAAGTTTAAGGGTTTAAGAGTTTAAGGTTCTTACATTCGATCATTCTCTTCGAATTTGAAAACCTTAAACTCTTAAACCCTTAAACTTTAAACCTTTTTACTTTCCCCTGAAACAATCAAAATCCCCCCTGATTTTACTCATCCTGCACTCTATATAATAGGTTTACCTTTATTAAAACTAACGATATGCAAACCTTACTGGTACCAGTTGACTTTTCCCCTGCTTCAACAAATGCGGCCACATATGCTGCCAACCTGGCAAAAGTTTTGAATGCCAAGTTGATTTTGTTTCATGCCTATATGTTGCCAACGCCAGTAAGTGAAGTGCCATATGTAATGGTGACGGCTGAAGAAATGCAGAAGGAAAACGAAGAATTGATTAGTAAGCTGGCAGATTCATTACATCTTCAGTTCGGGGTAGAAGTACAATGGCTTGTACGCATAGGAATAGCTAGTGATGAAATAAAATCGCTTATAAAAGAAACTGATATTGATCTGGTGGTAATGGGAATGAAAGGTGCCGGTGGAATTGAAAAGATAATTGGTAGCACCACTACCAATGTAATCAGGAAAATCAAAAAGCCTGTTTTACTAATTCCACACGATGCTATGTATAAAACCATTTCCTCCATTACTTATTCCAGCGATTTCAGTTACCAGACCAGTTTTCACCTTTTCGACCCACTATTCAAGCTGGCGAGCACATATAATGCAGCTATCAATATCCTCCATATCCAACTCTCTCATTCTGGAGAACATGCCGACATTTTGGTTGGCAGAAAGGATATTGAAACCCTGTTCAAGGACTATAATAGTAATTTCATTACCCTGGAAAACAGCTCAGTAACCCATGGTATCCAGCAATATCTCCAAAAAAACACTACAGATATTTTGGTTATGGTTGCCCATGCCCACAGTTTTTTTGAGCGCCTTTTCACCAAAACCCACACAACGGCAATGGCTTACGAAAGCCATATCCCTATGCTGGTATTGCAGGATAAGGCCTGATCCCCGTTTTTCAAAAACTGCCCCCAAAACGTAGTTTTTTAGCTTTTCATGGCTCAAAAAGCCTGAATTGTCCTACCTTTGCCCCCCATTCAAAAAAAGCAATTATGGCAACTATTACGAGAGAGAATATAGGGCTCCTGAACGATAAGATCACTGTTAAAGTGGCAAAGGAAGACTACCTGTCTTCTTTTGAAAAATCACTGAAGAACTATAGCAAAACAGCTAATATCCCAGGTTTCAGAAAAGGGATGGTTCCTACAGGCATGATCAAGAAAATGCACGGTCCTGCTGTTTTTACTGAAGAAGTATTACGCACGGTTGAAAAAGAGCTCAACACCTATATGGGTACTGAGAAACTCGACATTTTCGCACAACCCCTCCCCCTCCCGGAAAATGATGCCCGTCAGATAGACATGAATAATCCGACTGAGTACTCATTTGCTTTTGAAATTGGACTGAAACCCATGTTCAACTTAGTAGATCTGGCAAAAGCCAAGACTACCCGCTATAAAGTGACAGTTACTGACGAAATGGTAGCAGATGAAGTTTCGCGTCTTCAGTTACGTCATGGTAAAATGACCGATCCTGAGACCACAACAGGCGATGATAATGTGTTGAATGTTTTATTTACAGAAACCGATGCTGCTGGTAATGTAATTGAAGGTGGCGTATCAAAAGACAATTCATTATTGGTAAAATATTTCGCTGAAAGTTTCCGTCCACAGCTGATCAACAGTAAAAAAGACGATTCTTTCGTATTGCAACCAAATGCCGCTTTCGACGAAAAAGAAAGAGAGTGGGTTTTAAGTGATCTTGGATTGGACAAGCACGACAAAGCTGCTGGTGATAAATATTTCAAGATGACCATCACCAAAGTGGGTCTGGTTGAAAGGGCTGAACTGAATGATGAGTTATTCAAAGCAGCATTCCCAGCAAAGACTATCAATGATGAAGACGAGTTCAAAGCAGTTATAAAAGAAGAAAGCCAGTCATATTGGGATAAACAAAGCAGCAATCATCTACAGCACGAATTATATCATGTGCTGGTTGAGCAAACAGCTATTGAATTCCCTGATAATTTCCTCAAGCGCTGGTTACAACAAGGTGGTGAAGAGCCAAAAACACAAGAACAAGTTGAACACGAGTTCCCAAGTTTTGTGAACCAGTTGAAATGGACCCTGATCACTGATAAAGTAGTGCGTGAAAATAATTTTGAGATCGGACCAGACGACTTGCAAGCTTTCGCTAAGCAACAGCTTTTCGGTTATATGGGAATGGCTACTATGGATGAAGAACAACCATGGATCACCGACTATGTAAACCGTATGATGAAGGACAGGAAATTTGTTGAAGATGCTTATCACCGCATTCAAACTGAAAAAGTATTCCAGTGGGCAGAAACGCAAGTGAATGCTACTGAGAAGCCGGTGAGTGTTGAAGAGTTTACGAAGGAGTTGGAGAAGCATCAGCATCATCAGCATTAATTGAGAGTCGGAAGTCGGGAAGTCCGGAAGTCCGGAAGTCCGAAAGACCGAAAGTCAGAGGAGTCCGTGGCAGGCAGTTTGATTGTTTGAGAGTAAGTGAGTCGGAGGAGAAAATACAAATACAAGTCGGGAGTCATAAGTCTGAAGTCGGGAGTTGAATAGTATGAGACTTGAGATATAATTTAAAAGGAGTTTAGAAAAGAAGTGATTCGATTCTGAGCTCCTTTTTTTTTTTTACCGCAGAGACGCGGAGACGCAGGGGATAAATCTTTTCGACCGGGGTCTTCTTGCCCCCACCCCGGGTTGCACCCGGGGATACGATGATTCAACCCCTTCGGGGTTGGCAGTACACTTCATGATTTTTTTCTAATCATTGATCTTTGAATGTTTTGGATACATTCTCCGCCGCGAACCGACTCCCGACTTCCAGACTAATGACTCCCGACTTGCATTTGTATTTTCTCCTCCGACTCACTTACTCTCAAACATTCAAACTGCTTACCACGGACTCCTCGGACTTCCGGTCTTTCGGTCTTTCGGACTTCCGGACTTTCCGACTTCCAGTCTTCCCGACTCTCCAAGATGGCAAAATGTCCGATTTTCACCCTTGCACGGTATTTGGTTGGTTATTATGACTTAAATTGCCAAATCAAATACCGAATAGCATGATGAACTTTGGAAAAGAATTTGAAAAGTATGCGGTGAAGCACCGTGGCATCAGCAGCAATACCCTGCATGCCTATACTCAGCATAATGTAACTAATCTTACTCCGAACATTATTGAAGAGCGCCCTATGAACATTGCAGTGATGGATGTTTACAGCCGTTTGATGATGGACAGGATTATTTTTCTGGGTTACCCTATTAATGATGAAGTAGCGAATATCGTAACAGCACAGATGCTGTTTTTAGAAAGTACAGACAGGACACGCGATATACAAATGTATATCAACTCCCCTGGTGGCAGTGTATATTCAGGACTTGGAGTTTATGACACCATGCAGTATATAACTCCTGATGTTTCTACCATTTGTATCGGTATGGCGGCTTCAATGGCACAGGTACTTTTATGTGCCGGTACAAAAGGAAAAAGAACTGCATTGAAACATGCACGTGTTATGATGCATCAACCAAGTGGTGGTATTGGCGGACAAGCCAGCGATATCGAAATAACTGTAAATGAAATCAGGAAGGTGAAGAAAAACCTTTATGATATCATTGCCACACATACGGGGAAAACAGTAAAACAAGTTGACAAGGATTGTGAACGCGATTATTGGCTGACTGCTGAAGAAGCAAAAGAGTATGGTCTGGTGGATGAAGTATTGCTTATCAATCCACGTAAAGAGAAAAAAGATTAATAACCCCTATCCAAAAAAGACATTAAAAATATTCTCATGAATCATAATCAATATTTTTATAACAACTGGAGAGCAGAAGACGAAGAGGAGAAAGAAGAACAACCGAAGAGTGATCTGATGATGTTCAGCAAAAAGCTCGAACAATATTTCTTCGAGAAACGTAGCGTATATCTCTGGGGTGTTGTTGATGATAAGAGTGCACGCGATATCGTAAGCAAACTCTTGTTGCTTGATGCCGATAAACCTGGTGAAGAAATCAAGTTCTACATAAACAGTCCTGGTGGTGTTGTTACCAGCGGTATGGTTATGTACGATACAATGAAAATGATAAAAAGTCCTGTTAGCACCATCTGTATGGGATTAGCAGCTTCTATGGGCTCCATACTTTTAAGTGGAGGTGTTAAAGGAAGACGTTTCATTTATCCTCATGGAGAGGTGATGATCCATCAACCAAGTCTTGGCGGTTATATCCAGGGCGTAAGTATTGATCTGGAAATCCAGGCCAAGCAGACCAAGAGAGTAAAGGAAATTGGGGCAAAGATTCTTGCTGAAAACTGCGGTAAAACCGTAGCCCAGATCATGAAAGATTTTGACCGCGATTATTGGATGGATGCCAAAGAATCAATCGAGTATGGCATTGCTGACCAACTAGTTGAGTCATTATAAATAATTTCCTGCCAATTTTACAACCCCAAATTTGCGTTTTGTGCGTTATGCATAGGCGAATTCGGGGTTTTTATTGGGATTTGCCTCATAAGTTAGATACCTTTGTTTACTGATTCCGAAACCAACACATGGCAAAAGCAACATTACATTGTTCATTTTGTGGCCGCAGTCGCGACGAAGTCAAAATACTGATCGCCGGCCGGGAGCGCCAAACATGTGAGAACAGCGTAGAACATCCGCAGGAGATCATAGAGCAGGAACTCTCCACCCGCACAGATGGCAGTGGTACCGGCTCATCTTCCTTTAAACTTACCGTTAAGAAACCGATAGAAGTAAAACGCTTTTTAGATGAATATGTAATTGGACAGGACGATGCCAAGAAAGTATTGGCTGTGGCTGTTTACAATCACTATAAGCGCTTACAACAGAAACCAGTAGAGAATGATATTGAAATCGAGAAGAGCAATATCGTAATGGTAGGAGAAACAGGTACTGGTAAAACACTTTTAGCAAAAACCATTGCCCGTTTATTGAACGTTCCATTTGCGATAGTAGATGCCACCGTATTCACAGAAGCTGGTTATGTTGGGGAAGATGTGGAAAGCATACTTACCCGTTTGTTACAGGTTTGTAACTATGATGTAGCTGCTGCAGAGAAAGGCATCGTATATATCGACGAAATAGATAAGATAGCCCGCAAAGGCGATAACCCTTCCATCACCCGTGATGTAAGTGGTGAAGGTGTACAACAAGGTTTATTGAAATTATTGGAAGGTACAGACGTACTGGTTCCCCCTCAAGGAGGAAGAAAGCATCCTGAGCAGAAACTCATCAAGATCAATACTCAGAACATCCTCTTCATTTGCGGAGGTGCCTTTGACGGTATTGACAGGGTAATTGCCCGCAGGGTAAATACTAATGCCATAGGCTTCAATGTAAATAAGGAATTGCAGGAGCACATGAAAAAGAACTTGCTTCAATATATCAATGCTACCGACCTGAAGAGCTTTGGATTGATTCCTGAATTATTAGGACGTTTACCCGTTGTAACGCATCTTAATCCACTCGACCAACCAACGCTCAGGCTTATCCTAACCGAGCCTAAGAATGCATTGATCCGTCAGTATAAGAAATTATTCGAACTGGAAGGTATTCAGCTTACTATCGATGATGATGTACTCGACTTCATGGTGGAAAAAGCATTGGAATTCAAATTAGGCGCTCGTGGATTGAGAAGTATCTGCGAAAGCATCCTTACAGAAGCCATGTTTGAATTACCCTCTTCAAAGGAGACCAGTTTCCACCTGAATCTTGATTACGCTAAGAAGCAATTCGACAAGAGTAAGATGAACCTTTTGAAAGTAGCCTGATAATAACAAAGCAATCGAATTTCAACTATTTAATAAAAGCCAGGTATCCCTTATCTGGCTTTCTTTTTAATAAAATCAATATGCAAGACCTAATCCAACGACTGATGGCAGAAGGCCTGAACGAACAGCAAGCCTACAAAGCAATTGAAGTGATTAAGAACTTCACCAAAGAGAAATTCCCCTTGTTTGGTGGAGCTATTGATAAGCTTTTTGATAAGTATAGCCCAAAAAACGAAGAAGACTATCTGGATTAATTTTCCCAACGGTAAAGTACCATTCCAAAGAACTTTGTATATTATGGGATGAAATGGCTTTTAAAGCATACTGAATTGATAGGATGGTGCATAGCTTTGCTATGTCCATTTTTTATTGACCCTGCCATACAAGACCATTTCTCCTTTTGCCTTTTTCATCAATTGGGAATAACCTGGTGTCCGGGATGTGGATTGGGCCGATCAATGGCATATCTGTACCAGGGAGAGCTGCAATTATCCTGGCAAACCCATTGGCTGGCAATTCCAACGTTACTTATTTTGATTGCGCGCATCGTACAACTACTTTTCTATTCAAAAAACAATAATAAACCAACCTACTATGGATCAAAGAATGCTTATGATGCTTCCGGGTATACAACCCGATGAACTGATGATGCTCGAGAATATGACAAAAGGATTATCCGATGAACAGATTGGAATGTTCATTTCCATGTATTCTTCAAAAAGAAAAGCACCCGATACCATATTGCTTACAACTGCTATTGGATTCGTTGGCTTCAACGGCATTCAGCGTTTCCTGATTGGCCAGGTAGGTATGGGCATATTATATTTTCTTACTGGTGGACTGTGTTTGATTGGTACTATCATGGACCTGATCAACCATAAGCAATTAGCTTCTGAATACAATCAGCAGCAAGCTATGGAGACCATGGGAATGATAAGAAGATAAAAAAAGCCTTCCCGTAAAACGGGAAGGCGCCACAAGACAAGCAACCTTAGAAAGAAAGGGTCATTATCCCTTCAAGATTTCTCTGGAAATTACCAGTTTCTGTATTTCAGAAGTGCCTTCTCCGATAGTACATAGTTTACTATCGCGATAATATTTTTCTACGGGAAAGTCTTTCGTATATCCGTAGCCGCCGAAAACCTGAACAGCATCGGTGGCTACTTTAACTGCCACTTCACTGGCATAGTATTTAGCCATGGCAGCTTGTTTAGTCATAGCCAATCCTTTTATCTTCAAATCACAAGCCTCGAAAGTGAGTAATTCA
This sequence comes from Chitinophagaceae bacterium, assembly GCA_016721085.1. Lineage (GTDB taxonomy): Bacteria > Bacteroidota > Bacteroidia > Chitinophagales > Chitinophagaceae > Endoryza. The sequence continues at coordinate 211,654 of JADKJI010000063.1, forward strand.
GCCGCTGCTATTTCTGTAGCCATATCTGCCAGCTTGAACGATATCCCCTGAAAGTTGGATATGGGTTGATCGAACTGTTTTCTTTCTTTTGAATAGGCAACAGCCGCTTCATAAGCGCCTTTTGCAATACCTAATGACAAGGCAGCAATAGAAATCCTTCCTCCATCCAACACTTTCAAAGATTGGCGGAATCCATCTCCTACTGCACCCATTCTTTGCGAATCTGAAATTCGGCAATTATCAAATATCATTTCGGATGTTTCACTGGCTCGCATTCCTAACTTGTTTTCCTTCTTGCCACCAGTAAATCCTTTAGTTCCCTTTTCTACTATGAAAGCAGTAGCATTATCTTTTGTACGGGCTTCGCCTGTGCGGGCAATCACAACAGCTACATCACCTGAAATACCGTGAGTGATCCAACACTTGGTTCCATTCAATATCCAATCCTCTCCATCTTTTACTGCTGTAGTCATCATATTACCTGCATCACTGCCTGTATTCGCTTCGGTAAGTCCCCAGGCACCTAACCACTCGCCATGAGCTAGTTTTGGCAGGTATTTCTTTTTTTGATCTTCGTTTCCAAAAGCCAATATATGTCCGGTACAAAGGGAATTGTGTGCAGCGAGACTAAGTCCAACTGAGCCACATACTTTAGCTACTTCCTGTATAATAGCGACATATTCAAAGTAAGATAATCCGGCACCACCATATTGTTCAGGTACCAGTACACCCATCAATCCTAATTCACCCATGGCTTTGAATACCTGCAATGGGAAAACCTGCTGCTCATCCCATTCCATAACATGGGGTTTGATATGCTTATTAGCAAAATCGCGGGCGGTATGCGCCACTTGTTGGGTCAGTTCAGAGGCAAGAAAATTCATCATATTCAATAGAAATAAGGGAAACTGGCAAGTTTCAGGTGATTGCAAGATAATGGAAAATCAAATGCGCTAACAAGCGTTAGGTCAAATTAATTTTCCTGCCTATTCAACGCTTATATAGGGAACTAATTTTGCCAGCAGATCGCTATCTATAAGCTGGATCTTGCCCAAATCTGAAATATTCCGGAAGGGGCCATGCTGTGTGCGGTAGGCAATCAGCACTTTAGCCAATTTTTTCCTGATATAAGGGTGCTGTTCCAGTTCCGTTTCTGTTGCCGAATTGATAGAAACTTTATTAATGCCTTCCGGGATGCATTTCAGAATAGGCTTTATAAGCTGGAAAGTAGAATCGGGTAAACCGTATACCTCAGCAACCTGGGTAATTGTATAAAATCCACCCAGCTTCTGTCTGAACTTAAGAATGCGATGAGTGAGTGCCGGGCCTATTCCATCCAGAGCCAGCCATTCGAGACTATCAGCTGCATTTATTTCAATTGAGGCTGGTGCTATGCGTTTGGTTTCCCTTGCAGGCTTATCAAATTTCTTAAATACAAATGACCCTGAATCGTATTTATTCTTTTCGAACTTATCATTTGCTGCAATGCTCACATATGGCAATAATTTCTCCGCTAAAGACGGAGCTATTCCATAAACCCTTTTTATATCATCAGGCTTTCTGAACTTACCGCCTTTTGACTGGTAATTTCGAATAGTTTTCACAGTACGCTTACTTAACCCAAGAGAAAGCCAGCCCTCATCATCGATCGTATTTGGATCGAATGTGAAAAGCTTTAGCGCAGCAAAACGCTCCTCTTCTTTTTCTGAGGAATAATTTAAAGCATCGCTTCTTTCATTTCCAGAACGAGCGTTCTCTTGCCGCATATCCTGTAATTCCCTTACAATCCTGTCATTTTCCAGAGAGCGGATTTCAGGTAAAGGGGTAAAAAATGATTTAGCAGAGAAGGCAGGCAAAATATCAAAATAACCAAAAAAAGCAAGGACATAATACCGGTAGTTTCTCTGCGGGTAAAATGAAAAAATTCCTTCCATTCGTCTTTTCGCATAAAATGAATTATATATGTATTCTGAAAAGAGAATGCTTTGTAAATGAGGTTAATGCAAAGGACTAAACGTTTTTAAAGGTAAACCCCTAATTCATGGAACTAAGATATTTAAAATCAGATATAGACGTTTATCTACAAGGTATATAGAGATCCAATATTACATAAAAACAAATCGCAAATGAAGATTCAACAACTTCATCTTTCCAATTCTGAGTGGAAAACAACTTTTACTGGCGATGGATTTTCTCCGAAAGAAAGCCAATTAGTGTTGGCTTTTGGCGAGTCAAGCCTTCTTGTGGATAGTTCACTTTTCAACAACCTAAAGGATAAATATCCAAATGCATCCATCATTTGTTGTTCAACAGCAGGTGAAATGAGTGATGATTCTGTTTATGATAACAGTGTGGTGGTTACTGCCGTTCAAATGAACAATACCCGGTTATCATGTATTGAAACAAATATCAAACAACACCAGGACAGTCAGAAAACAGGTTACTATCTGATGGAGCAATTACAAGCTCCGGACCTGAAAGCTGTATTCATACTCTCAGATGGTACACATATCAACGGAAGCGAATTGGTAGCAGGTTTCAATGAAAAAAACAAAAAGCATATACCCGTAACAGGTGGATTAGCCGGTGATGGTGCCCGCTTTGTAAAAACATATGTAGGTCTTAACAAGATACCGGAAGAAGGTAATATAACAGCCATAGGCTTCTATGGTGATCATATTAAAGTAGGACATGCTTCTGTAGGCGGATGGGACGAATTTGGTCCGGCAAGAACGATTACCAAATCGCAGCAAAATGTGCTGTTTGAAATAGATGGCAAGAACGCACTTGACCTTTATAAAGAATATCTGGGTCCTTATAAAGATGATTTACCAGGATCTGCGTTATTATTCCCATTATCTCTTCGTGATATAGCAACTGGTGAAACAATGGTTCGAACTATCCTTTCGATAAATGAAGAGGAGAAGTCGATGACATTTGCCGGGAATTTACCGGAAGGAAGCAAGGTAAGGCTGATGAAAGCCAATTTCGACAAATTGATTGACGGCTCGTCAAATGCTGCTAAAAACAGCATGGAAACATTCTCTACGAATCCTGATTTAGCAATACTTATTAGTTGTGTAGGAAGAAAATTGATTCTTCAGGAAAGAACGGAAGAGGAAGTACAATCGGCCCGTGAGATATTTGGAAGTCGCACACAAACAACCGGATTTTACTCTTACGGAGAAATATCGCCATTTCAGCCGAACAGTCGCTGTGGGCTGCACAATCAAACCATGACCATTACAACCTTTACCGAAAACTAACGTTACAGCACTCTATGAAATACCACAAACTACTTGACAAACAAGTTAAGAAGCACTTCAAGGATGGCACTGAGTTGCCAGCCGGATTTGAAGAATTTCTTGCTGTGGTAAACAGTACCTACAACTCTTTTGAAAGGGATAAGCAGATTTCCGAGCATGCTTATATGATCAGTGAAAAAGAGTATCAAGAGGTATTGAACGACATGGAAGCCCAGAATAATATAAGGCACCAATCCATTGTAAAACTCAAGGAAGCTATCAATTCATTGGATCCTTCTGCCACCATACCATTCGATATTGCTTCAGATGAACTGATAGATGTAGTTAGTTATCTTGAAAAACAGATTCAAAAGACCAAGTTATTGGAAGTTGAATTGACCAAAGCCAGGGATGCTGCTGAAAAAGCCGCAAAGGCCAAGGGCGATTTCCTTTCGGTGATGAGTCATGAAATAAGAACTCCACTTAATGCCATAATTGGTATTGCGCATTTGATGATGAATGATGAGATGCCAGTATCGCAGATGGAAAATATGCGCACACTGAATATTTCTGCTGAAAACTTACTAAACCTTATAAATGACATCCTGGATTTCAGCAAAATTGAAGAAGGCAAGATTGAATTATCTGAACGAAGCATAGACCTCAGGCAATTGGTCAATAATATTAAAATGGCTAACCGCATCAGGGCGGAAGAAAGAGGCAATATTATGAAGGTACTGTTGGATGCCGACCTGCCTCAATACCTGAGTATTGATGAAGTGCGACTTGGACAGGTATTAAACAATCTCGTATCAAATGCTGTCAAGTTTACAAGAAATGGATTCATAACCATTGAAGTTTCAGTTGCAAAAAACACTCCTACTCATTCTTCAATATATTTTGCAGTAACTGATACGGGTATCGGTATAGAAAAGGATAAACAACAACTCATCTTTGAACATTTCTCACAAGCTAATTCAGAAATAACAAGGGAGTTTGGAGGATCGGGACTAGGATTAGCGATCATCAAGAGACTACTCTCACTCATGAAAACTGATATTCATGTAGAAAGTATTCCTGGGAAAGGAGCTAAATTCTATTTTACTATCGATTTCAAGAAAGGTACTGCTCCATTGGAAGTTAATAAACCAAAAAATGGACAAGTGCTTTCCGACCTTGCAGGATTAAAGATACTATTGGTAGAAGATGTTGAGTTCAATGTAATGGTGGCAGAGAAAATGCTGACTAACTGGAACGCTAAAGTTGAAGTAGCAGAAAATGGTTTACAGGCTATCGGAAAAGTAAGGGATGGCAATTTCGATATCATTCTAATGGACTTGCAGATGCCAATACTTGACGGTTATAGTGCCAGCCGTAACATAAGGGAGTTCAATAACAATATCCCCATCATAGCTCTTACAGCATCTGCTTCTTCCGATGTACAAGAAAGGACAAAAGAAGCTGGAATGAATGGCTATGTATCCAAACCATTTAAACCGGCAGATCTTTTTGATACCATTACAAAATACACCGGAAAACAAGCCTCATAGCTTCAGTTGCAATCCATCGTAAGCGAGGAAAAAGGTCTCCGGTAATTCATTCTCCACATTATCATGCTTACCCAATTGGTGACTTATATGGGTGAAATAGGTTTCTTTATTGGCAAGATCCTTCCCTACTGAAATACCTTCTTCAAGAGTAAAGTGTGAGATATGTTTTTCTTTTCTCAATACATTTAATACCAGAATATCACCACCGGCAATTTTCATTCTTTCTTCAGCTTCTATCCTATTGGCATCAGTTATATAGGTGAATCCGCCAAAACGGAAACCGAGTACCGGCATTTTATGATGCCATACTTCAATTGGCAGCACTTCTATATCTCCAATAATAAATGGATCGGCACTGATAGTATTTAATTTAATTTCCGGCACACCGGGATATCTTGTTTCGGCAAAAGCGTAAGGGAACTCCCGCACCAGCACATCCTGTGTCATTTCGTTCGCATATACCTGCATGGGTAACCCTGATAGGTAATTATATGCGCGAACATCATCAAGTCCTGCTACATGATCTTTATGCGGATGCGTGAACAGGATAGCATCGAGTTGCTTCACCTTGGCTCTTAGCATCTGGTACCTGAAATCGGGACCGGCGTCGATAACGATAGTTGTTGTTGCTGATTGTACCAGCAAACTGGACCGGAGGCGGTTATCTTTTTGATTAGTGGATTGACACACCTCGCATTCGCATCCAATCATTGGGACGCCGCTGCTGGTTCCGGTACCGAGGAATGTGATTGTAAGAGAAGGGTAACTCACGATGCAAAAGTACGAAATAGGATGAACAGCCAGTACAGGACCTTGATGGAAAGGATAATAGGGATATACAGGATGTTTCTTCGAAACACTTTTGTCTTATGCAGGATTAAAGGATTAAAGGAAATACAGGATTAACAGCCAATACAGACTGGGATTCTTTTGATTTATGTGATTAGCTGTGATATTACTGCCGAGGTACCTGGATGAATAAATTTTATGTTTCTTCGAAACATATTTGTCTGGACTAGGATGTAAAGGATGGAAGGATGTACAGGATGAACAGCCAATACAGACTGGGATTAACTTGATTTTAGAGATTAGCTGAGATTTGCTCTGTTTGCCGCTAAGGTGCGTGTCTTCACGCACCTCATTAAACCATTTTGACTCTTGACAAAAAATCACAGCTAATCAAATAAATCATAGTAATCCCAGTCTGTATTGGCTGTTCATCCTGAATATCCTTAAATCTTTATTCATTCTACACTTTCTAACAAATATAAATCTCGTGTATTCTCAGAATAATTACATTAGTCTTAGTTTATAAAGTACTGTGGGACCCCTGCTTTCGCAGGGTGACGGCGGGCGTAATTAGTTGTGGTCAGCAATAATTCAAAGACCATCCTGTACATCCCTTCATCCTTTCCATCAAGGTCTTGCATTTGTTGTCAATCCTAGTACAGACAATTATGTTTCGAAGAAACATAACCTTGTTCTCTTTAGCCTCCAAAGTATCCGAGTCCGCGCGACATAAGACCTGCGAGTAGTGGTATAATCGCTAATAGTATCAATTCCAGTTTAATCAGTAATGGTATTGAAGATGGAAGGGTGATGGTTTCATCCTGGGTACCTTTGCGTTGTTTGAGAAAGTAGATGGTAGGTTTGATAGACAAGATTCCAACTAAGAGGAAAAGTGAAATTTTGGTATGGAAGATCCAGTTCTTGCTGTAATAAATGGTTGGTTTGCCAATGCCACTGAACCAGAGGGTGAGACCGGCGGCGAGGAGTACTAAAGAAGCGATACCATAGAGAGCATCTATTTTTGCCAGTCGACTAATCTCTGATCTGGTCATTTCATTTTTTACCAATACAGATTCAATAGCAAGAGTAGCTACAATGGTAAAGATGCTAATGAAGTGCAAATAACGCAGAAGAATTTCGAGTGTCATATCCAGTAACCTTTTGAGTTCAATATGAAGTTACTAGATTGACAGGATTCTCAATTCGCAAAATAAAAAAAGCCTACAGCAGATAAGACACCTGCATTGCAAGTGTTCCAATAACTACTGTAGGCACTATAAAGAATCAATAAGCTCCGAATGTTTTTGTTATCAGACTATAACTATATGACAAGTTATGTTCCCAGTCTTTGAAACCGTAGGTTTCGTATGCAATTGAAATACTTTCAAACATACTTCCCCCACCTGAAGAACCACTAATCTGATAACTTTCAAATATAATGACGGTAAACTTGTAGGAAATATAAGGTGTTAGTTGTCCGACGGCATAAAATTTAATCTCGATAGAAGCGAATTTTTGAACCAGATATTGCCATCCTACTTATACCCCATGAGTTTGCATCCAATGGCTTCATCAAATTAAAACTAGGAAAATTTGTGGTACCAGGTGTAATGCCACCAGGTCCTATAGATGTAGGGTTTGATATTCCGACTGATACCGAAAGTATTTCCTCTTCAACACAACTAAATCCTGGACCACACAAACTATAGGTAATCTTATCAGTAGTTGGTGCGTTTGCACCACCAGGAAGTCTTCCACCCAATGATACCCATTGCTGACCATTATGATAATAGGGCGTCTTGGTGTTCTTGTTGTAGATGATCATTCCTTCCAATGGATTGGGAACAGTACCTGTATCTGTAATACGTGGAATAAGCACTCCTTTGTTGTTACTGAATATGTCAAGGATAGCGTTGGTATTAGGCGCAGTTGTTCCTATACCTACTGACTGTGAATTTGCCGTGACGAATGATGACAAGGAAATAAAGAGATACAAAAGCTTTTTCATTTACTTCAGTTTAGAGTTGGTTAATTTGGGGTAATTGGGTAGGGAAAGTTTACCAATCTAGCGATAAGGAGACTAAGTAGTTCAAAACCTACAAATAGTTAGAATGTTGTTGACAATTGTCATACCATTAAGCATCATATACGATTAATACCATATATCGTTGAACACTGAGATTAGTTTAATGCAACAGAATTGATGATAATTCGCTTCTGCGAAGCGAGGGAAATACGGACCAGGATGGAAAGGATAATGGGATGAACAGGATGAACAGCCAAATACAGACTGGGATTACTATGATTTATATGATTAACTGGGATTGTTTGTCTTGAGCAGGATTAAAGGAAATACAGGATTAACAGCCAGTACAGGACCTTGATGGAAAGGATGATGGGATGGACAGGATTTTCTTCGAACCAGGTTTGTCTTGAACAGGATTAAAGGATTTAAGGAAATACAGGATTAACAGCCAATACAGACTGGGATTATGATTGATTTGGGATTTGGCGGATTAAAGAGTTGGAAGTAACTGGATTATTGGGATTAATGATTAGCTGGGATTTTACCGCTGAGGTGCGTGTCTTCACGCACCTCAGGAATCCGTCGCAGTGTCGCCCGCACTGCTTCTCATATGATCAGGATGTAAGAAGAGGTCACTGCGATGAGTAGAGAACAAAGGATTAACTGTGAACTTTTGTAAGAAGCCGGATTAAAGATTGTTAGATAAAATAGTAATAACCTAAAATATTTAATCGTCATCAAATGGCAGTGTTGAGTAAACAATCCCAAACAATCCCTTATTAAATTGTAAAACAACTGTATCCCGGTCTTTGATATCAGGCTTGTAAACCAGATTGATTAATTTATAACCAGAACTAAATTTCCCATCGGGTATATCAATTAAGTAAAAACTCTGTTTGGTTTTGGGTGCACCTATAATATATCCGGCTACATAAGATCTTGTAACAGACCCAGTTTTAATTTGGCGGTTAATAAATAAAGCCGCAGACAGAAATATAGTATTGAATATAAAAAGAAAGCCTGCGGACATAAGCATACCATAAAGAAATGTCTGAAATGACTGTTTAATTGATTCTGACTTTCTTATTAAGAATAGAAGTAAAGCAAGCATTAAAATTCCCCAAACCCAAAAAAGGGTTGGAAAAAAATATTGAGATTTAAATTGGTTAATGTCCGCATCCAGATAGAAATCCCTCTGCCTTGGTGCAAAATATAGCGCTATAGCCAAAAATATTATCCAGAAAATAATACGTTGGCGATATTTTCTAAAAAATGTAATCATCTACCCATTTCTTGATGCAGAAAATCATTAATAAAATACTTACTCTTATTTTTTCATATCAGCTACCTGATATCTCGATAAATAAGCTTTAGCTAATTCCAGCAATTCCTTATGATCAATTTTCAACCCATTGGCAGAAAAATGTATCGGCGAACCATAATGTTTCGAATTGCCATCCTAATACCTTACGCTTTATAATTTGTCTCCCTTGCGATGTACTTTCCGGGGTCAATAAGTTTAACCGTAACAAAACGCTCTTTTGAAGCTAAAGAAACCTGCACTGTCCTTTCATAGATTTCAGAAATATCCTCCCAAGGTATTAAACCGAATTTATTTACGGTAGTATTATCCAGGATACCTTCTTCACTGAAAACAATCCCGGGTTCTTTGTCAAACATCTTTTTTACGAAAAAGTAGATTCCTAATCCTCCCATAAGTACAGAAGCCAATCCAATAATTGTTTTGAGTACTTTATTATTAATTAATGAATTGCTTACCTGAGGATCTGCTATTATTACCCATAGCCCTCCGATAACAAACAAGACACAATAGACCAGTAATTTTGTCATTTTTCCTTTACTGATCATAATTTCAGTCCTATTAGGCAACTCCATTTCTAAATATCTTTTTATTTATTTCTAATTATTAAAAGCAACTTCAAACTATCTCTTTAATCACCTTAGCCGGTACCCCTCCCACAATTGTATTGTTTGGCACATCTTTGTGCACCACCGCTCCCGCAGCTACAATAGCATTTTCTCCTATTGTTACACCAGGCAGAATGGTGGCTCCTGCGCCAATCCATGCATTGCGTTTAATTAGGACAGGGCTTAGGATAAGGTTCTTGCGTTGGCTTGGGTCTACAGGATGGTTCTCAGATATGAGATTCACCTTGGGCCCTATCTGAACATCATCTTCAATGGTTATCCCACCCAAATCGAGAAAGGTACATGCATGATTGATAAAAACGTTTTTCCCTATCCGTATATGCCGTCCGAAATTAGTAAAGAAAGGGACAAAGATGGTTGTGCTCTTATCTATCTCTTTGCCTATCAATTCACCAAGCAATTTTCTTGTTTGATCAGGACTAGTTGAAGCATTTATGGCAGGCGACAATTGTAAAGCCCTATTGACAAGTTCCCACATTTTTGCAATCTCCGGGTCGGTGGTGTGAATGGTTCCACCTGCAAGCATTCTTGTAAATATATCCTGGTCTTGGGTATTCATGTTCAAGATTATATTGAATCAAATTGTTTGTCAGAAATTACTAACTCCTATCAAATTTAGTAAATGAATTTATGTGATGGTTCATTTTGTTAAACTGCATAATTGATAGACAAAATAATGCAGATGTTCTGACAAGAGGCTGAATTCCATTAGTGTCAAAAATCCATAACCTGGGCCTGATGTTTCGACTGCTTCGCAGTGTCCCCTTCGAATAGTCTGAAATTACGATATGCAGTGCAGGAGAATTTGTGTGGGAAGAAATGCCAAACAAAGCGGTTGTATTTCCACAAAAGGTCATTGTTAATCTAGCGCTAACTATTTGGTAACATGGTCGTAACATTGAGCGACTAACCTTGCAGCTTATCAAAACTAATGTATATGAAACTGAAAAGCTTGCTCTTGCTGCTATCTGCCTTCTCTATTATTTCATGTGTTAAACATGATTTTGATGAATATCCAAATGAAGATGCTAGCTCTTTTACAGAAATCAGTAGCCTCCAAATAGGCGGCGAAGGTGCTGCTGAAATAACAGCCTATGACCCTTCAACTAAAAAGCTATTTGTAGTTACCAATTCTGGTGCATTTAGCCAAATTGACATTGTAGATCTTTCAAATCCTGCAGTTCCTGCACCGATAGGTTCTATTGACATCACTCCATATGGAGGCGGTGTAAATAGTGTATCAGTAAGTAATGGTAAACTGGCAGCTGCTGTAGAAGGATTTGCAAAAACCGACGCAGGCAAAATAATCATATTTAAGACCAGCGATTATTCTTTGGTAAAAGAAGTTATTGTAGGTGCCTTACCCGATATGGTAACGTATAGTCCTGATGGAAAATACATTCTTTCTGCCAACGAAGGAGAGCCAAACGACGCATATACTATTGATCCGGTAGGCACTGTTTCAATTATTTCGGTAAAAGACAACTATGCTGTAACTACCCTTGATTTTGCCTCATTTGCTCCGCAAGTGGCAGCACTTAAAGCGAAAGGACTCCGTATTTATGGTCTTAATGCAAGTTTTGAAAAAGATATTGAACCGGAATATGTAACAATCGATGCAAATTCAACTACAGCATGGGTAACTCTGCAAGAAAATAACGCCATTGCAAAAATCAATATCAGAGCAAAAAAGATCACTGCTATTTTCCCATTAGGCTTTAAAAATTATAATAGCGCCGCGAATGCAATTGATCCAAGTGATAAAGACAATGCAATACTTCCAGGTCAATGGCAAGTTAATGGCATGTATGAACCTGATGGAATTGCAGTATACGAAAACCGTGGCATTCCTTATTTGTTCACTGCCAATGAAGGAGATGCACGCGACTATCCTGGTTACTCAGAAATTAAAAGAGTGAAAGATTTATCCCTGGATCTTACCGCTTTCCCTGATGCAACTATTAAGCAGGATGCCAAACTCGGCAGGTTGAATGTAACCAAAACCTTAGGAGACACGGATGCAGATGGTGATTATGATCAGCTTTTCTCATTAGGAGCCCGCTCTTTTAGTGTATGGAATGGCTGGAATGGCGAAAGAGTATTCGATAGTGGAAATGAGCTTGAAAAGAAATGTATTGACGCCCTGAATTACGATGATGCAAGAAGTGATGACAAAGGAGTTGAACCAGAAGGAATGACTATCGGTTATGTAGGTAGAAAGGTAATTGCTTTCGTTGGAATGGAAAGGTCCGATGCTGTAGCTATTTATGATATCAGCAATCCTACCTCACCTAAATTCTTAAAGTTATTAAAGTGCGGTGATGCACCAGAAGGACTGACTTTCATCCACGCCAGCCAAAGCCCGAATAATAAAAGCTTATTAGTTGTAAGCAGTGAAAATGATGGCGTAATCAAAGTATACGCTGTAAACTAATGTTATAGACCTCATCCTTGGTTTATTATACTAAACTAGCTCTGGTAATACCAGAGCTAGTTTCATTTTACCCCTTTCCACCCAAAATTTCAATTGTTAAAACCGAAATCTTAGACGCTCCGAAATTATTACCAACAAAATAAAATTACATACTCTATAATATCCCCTTTTTCTGGGATTAAAATATCTCATTCTAAATTGCATTTTTACATTATCAGCAAGGTGTAGTTTGAATTTACTATAACTAAATATTTGTAAGAATGAAATTTTATGCTCTATTAATCTGTTTGCTAACAGGTGCAGAAAACCTGGATGCCCAAAATATATTTGGCATCGCATACTATAATACTCCTAAGGGGTGGAAAGCAGTGCAGGAAACTCCCAATATTGTACTTGAAGAGCAACGCGTGGATGGCAAATTATGCAGAATTATTATTTCTGCTACAGAAGATGTAGCAATAAACCTGGAAGACGCCTACCTGACTTACCGACAACAAAAAAGTAATGTCAATTATAGCAGCAAAAACTACAGCAAGGTAGTTCGTAAAGAAAATCCATATATAATCGCGTTCTATAGTCAGTCATTGGAGACCAAAGGCACAAAACAGAAAAACTCCTTCTATTCATTTACCAATGGCAAAGAGAGCTTTTACGTCCAGTATATATCAGACGATATTAACTGCGATGCTGTCTTCAGAACATTCTTAAACACTCTTGAAATAGCAGAAGCTACAGTAGAAGTAGCAGATAAAAGTAAAATTAAAACAAAAGCTAAAGTAGGAGGTAAACCAAGAGGACGCCCGAGGAAAAACCCCGCTTAGAATAGACCTTAGGATAGAAAGCAAATACAGGACCCTGATGGAAAGGATAATTGGGATGCACAGGATGTTTCTTCAAAACAGGCCTTGTCTTGAACAGGATTAAAAAAGGAAGAAAAGATTAATCAACACTGGATTAATTTGATTTATTTATTAGCTGTGATTATACATATACTTATTCGTTTCCAACTACCAATACTTGGGATTTAGGGAGACATGCAAAGGGGTAGTGGTTCTCTATTAATCCAATTTTCTATTGTATAAGGCTTAATTTGGGATAAATCATCTTTTGTATTGGGATATTATCTTGTCCTACTGAATAGAGCTGGTTTCCAACTTTTTACATAAAAGCTGAATATGCTTTTATTCACCCAGGACCTAAAATTACAGCCGTTGCATCATCTTTTGAAGTTTCTAAGATTGGTATTGTCCATGTAGTAATTTATAAAACTCAACATCTTTTCACCTGTTCAATTGAATCTGGGAAATATCAGTAAAACTCCTTTACAAGAACAGAATTAGTGAATAAGTAAAAAAGATGAATAAACAAGTATCGTCCAAGCAATACCAGCCGTCCGATAATTGACAACCATTTGTCCTTATACCTAAAAACCTTAAAATGCTGTGGTATAGGCGTTGGCCAGGGGTGGGGGTTTTGGTTTTTCTTTTGCACTATAAATCAAGCAACCTCTGATTTTTTGATATTCCGTTTTGAATTTCTATTCTTCTAAATTTGTGATCTTGAATTATAACACAAAACGCTCTAGCACACTCTATCCTTTAATTGAGGAAGTCTGAATTAGACGCGTGAATTCATGTGAATGCCCAGTATTGGCCTCATTACATTTTTTTGTGCCGCGCTACTATCAAAAATCAGAACAGTTGAAATTCGCAATGTGTACCAGAAACAGTTATATTCAGCATATGTTTAAATCTTTTGCCTACAAAAGTAAATAGTGCAAATAATAAACAAACAATGATTTTAATTGATGTTAATATCTGCCATTACCTCAAATCTACTTGTTTCAGCCACAAGCAATCTGTCTGCAGCACTGATATATTGCACTGCAATTCTATTCTCAGGATTTCTGTCGAATGTATATAGCATTAATAAAAAAAACCACTCCAAAGGTTTCATTAAAATATAAATAAGGTCTGAGACATACTTATTATTAAAAATGCCATAGTACCGATGTATCATATCTCCAACCTTATTATAGTGCTTCCTGATTAGCTTATGAAGGAAGGGTAGTTTCTCCTGAATCAAGTCTTCGAATGCATTTGAAATCAGCAATTGCCGGTTACAAATAATATTATTCCCGTTCCTCACTCCTCTTCTTTGAGGTTTAACTATTGAAGGGTGTCCATTTGCTGCAACTGAACACAGATAATGGCCGCCACATTGAACATTATCACACTTATAATCCCATTGCGAAAAGCCATGTTTATATGTGTCGGTAAAGGCCCTTATGATAGAATCCGGCTTTTGTCCAAACAACAAAAGGACTCCAGCTACAATCGCTAGTATTGGCAAACAAAGAATCAGTAGTATCGGGAATTTAATAAATGGGCGCTGGTGTAATATTTTCCAACAAACTCTTTCGATAGCATTGCCTGGGACAAATTCAATTTCTTCTGAATATGCAAGAAAGGCTCTATGGTTCTTTACAAGCACTAAAATTGCTAAAAGTATAATTGGCATATTACCACCTACGGCAAGCCAGAAATCCTTTGCATGGATCGCAATAAATATATTCAACACAATACCTATAAACAAGAAGGCATTTACTACAATTTCAAGAATTGGCGTTGCTATTTTCTTACGATATGACGAATAGAAATAGGCTAACAGACAAAGTATAATAATTACACCTACTGTAAGCTGGTGCTCAGGCGAAAAAACTGCACTATCATTACAGCAATCATTCTTATCCCCAAATCCGCCATAAAGCCAGGGTAAATAAATTAAAGAAGCTATTTCAACTAATCTTAAAAGAACAACATGAATTGTCTGTCGCCCAGTAAACAAAAAAGCCAAAAAAGTCTATAAAGACTAATAATGCTGGGAGGGCGATAAGCAAGATGATTATTGTCAACATAAAACCAATCTAATGAGTAGTCAATAAATTTCAAAATTGCCGCTCGGCTTATGGCTGAGTAAACGTGAGGCAATAACCGAATCTTTATAAAGTTAGTATTAAATATTCTTTAGACAAAAATGAGATTCATAATGGTACCAGTGTCCACCTAAAAAACCGATTATGTAAGACGAAGTGAGAGAGAGACTTAGAGGATAAAAGAAGTAAAATATTTTCTAAATAATCGTTTTCAAAGGAGACCCCTGCTTTCGCAGGGGTGACGGCGAGAGAATAATTAATGGTAGGCTAACTTAATTCGATTAGTCAAACTGTGCTTCTCTGCAATACTTTTCATCATTTCCTTTACTGCAAGATAATCTCCCTCAATACAAACTCATTCATTGGAAATCTCAACAATCTCATTAATCCCAGTCTGTATTGGCTGTTCATCCTGTATTTCCTTAAATCCTTTAATCCTGTCCAAGACAAACCATTTTCGGAGAAACATCAATCATTCAACCCTTTACCATCTAATATTTGTTGAAGAAATTTCTCAATCCTCGACTCTCGCGTCTTAGCTTGTTTGGGTGCAGAAAAATAAAGTAGGTATCCTCTTTGGCGACCTGGGGTGAGTGACTTGAAGGCCTTTTTCAGTTCCGGCATATCATCAAGTACTGTCTTGAACTCCACCGGCATCTTATATTCAGCAGTCTTTTTCAGTTCTACCTTCAGTCCAGCTTTGTTGATCTTGATAGCTTCCTTTATATAGGATTTTATTGCAGTTTTGTTTTTAAGTATATCCTCAATTTTGGTGAAGCGCATTTGCCGGGCGGCCTGTACATTTTCTGACTGCTGGATCAATAATCCTTTTGGGTCCTTTATCAAAGCACCTTGCATAAATAACAAGGCGCAATACTGCTTGAATCCGTGTATTAAAACAATATTACTTTTCCCAATTGTATAACAAGGACAACCCCATTTGAGTTCTTCTGTTAAGCCAGACTCAAGCACTAGTATTCTCAATTCAGAGAATTCATCCTGCCATTTTGAAGGTTTAGTAAAAAACCAATCCACTTTTGGATTCATTATGCAATTATTTATATCTGGTAATTCAGTTTTCTGGAGTGGTCACTATTTATTTAATCCTTTTATATTTTTTTAGCACATCAATCACTAAATTATGCGGAAGTCCATAGGCTTTATTCCCATTAATGCCTTCCATAGTTTCTGCTGCTACCATAGCATTCAAGATGGCTTCTTCAACAGCCTGAACAGTAGCATCAAATAAAGGATTGATTAAATCATTAGGCAACTCTTCCACTTTTGTAAAATCTTCTCGTTGAAAAGCTGATGGGTTTGCAGTGGAGAAGGCAATGAAGATATCACCTGATCCATTCTCTCCACTTCCACCTACAATACCAACACCAACTGGTACCCTTGCAGCTATTCGCTTTAACTGATGTGGTAATAAAGGCGCATCGGTAGCCACAACAACAATTATCGATCCGTCGCCTTCCTGACGGTATGAAGGCGGAGCATTTAAAACATAGTTCATCGTATCCTTTAATTCCCTGCCAACGGGTACACCAGCAATAGTCAGGTTTCTTTTTGCTCCGAAGTTGGATTGCACCAATACACCCACTGTATATGTGGAATCTTTAATCTTTACTACTCGTGATGACGTACCGGTTCCACCTTTGAAACCCAGACACATCATTCCTGTTCCTCCACCCACATTTCCTTCTTGCAATGAACTACTTTTTGCTGTATTCAGCGCTTCATAGGCATTTTCTTCTTTTACATGAAAACCATAGATATCATTCAGGAAACCATCATAAGTTTCTGCCACAACAGGATAGGTGTACCAGAAATCCTCTTTGTACCAGCCTGTCTTCACAAACCATTTCAATACGGCATCCCTGACCACACCAACGCTATTCGTATTTGTGATCATTATTGGAGTTTCCAAAAACCCAGATTCGGTTATCCATGTGGTTCCGGTCATCTCGCCATTGCCATTTAATGTATACCAATTAGCGAAAACGGGGTTATTATTCCTTCCTCTTGGCAATATGGCGGTAACTCCTGTCCTAACGGGGCCTTTCCCCCTGATATTCTTTCCCTGTCCGGAAATGATAGTGCTATACCCTACCTCTACACCTTTCACATCTGTAATAGCATTATACTTACCAGTAACACCATTGAATGGAATGCCTATATCTCTGGCCCTTGGCTTTTGGGCCATCGAAAATGTTTGAAGTAGCAAGAACAAGCATATAGCAACTATATATTTCATGGTTGGCTCTTATTATTTAGAATATAAAACACCCAGCAGATGGAAAATTTTGAAAATTGCTGCAGGCCTTTGTGAAGGCCTACCCTTCATACTACAATTTAAATGATATAACACAGTTCGACAAATCAATAGCCAAAGCCTTATTTATTACCCAGCACAACCAGATCCATTGCGTTTACTTTAACCTGAGTACCGACTTGTAGGTTAGTCAACAGGTTTTTATATTTTTTGTTTGCAATACCTGGTCCGAGAATAGTACAACCTTATCACTACGGTTAATAACTACAATCACTTCTTCATTTCCCAGTTGGCGGCTGAATGCATATAATCTGTTATCATCATCTATAGTCAATGTATTGAAGGTCCCAAGCTTTACTGCTGTGTATTTCTGACGTATGCCTATCAATTTCTTATACCAAGAAAACAGATCATTGTCGAATTGAACAACATCAGCACTATGTTTTGTTTGATCGGGATTGAAAGTTTCCGTATCATATTTCATATTAGGCCATACCATAGGTTTACGGCAGTCGGGATCGTTGGCACCCCACATGCCGGCCTCATCGCCATAAAAAAACATTGGCGATCCTAAGTAAAGCATCTGAAAGGCGACTATCAGCTTTTGTTTTTGTCTTTGCTCAGCTGTAGGTTTTTGTGCATTATACTTCCTGTTCTTGCTCTTCTGGCTCCAGTTGAAATACTTTCCCCAATCACCAAACTTCTTGCCATCCGGATTTGCAACCGCACTGGCCAGGCGGGTGGCATCATGACTATTCATAAGGTTTTGCATATTGAACGCAACATCCTCACCAAAAGCATTACGCAATTCCTTTAGTTTGCGATCGAAATCTATTACGCTGGAACCGGTTGAATCCTGCACAAAAAAATCGTGCATGATGAAAGCGAAATTGTAATTCATAGTAGCATCGAACTCATCACCTCTTAAATAAGGTTTTGTCTGTTCAATTGGATACACCAATTCTGCAGTGAGATAAGCATTTGTGTTAATACTTCGAACCCATGAGCGCCAGTCTTTCCAGAATGGATGTGCCACATCATAAGCAACATCCAGCCTCCAGCCATCAATACCATTTTCAATACCCTTGTTCATCGGATTCATCCAGCGCATAGTGGAATTAAAAATGTATTGCTTGGGGCCTGCAACTATACCATCAGCGTCTTCTTTCAATTCGGGTAATGTCTTTACTCCAAACCATCCTTTGTACTCAAACTTGGTTCCTGTTACACTATCTCTCCAGCTAATAATATCGAACCAGTCCTTATAGGGAGAGGCCTGTTGATTTTTAACTACATCCTGGAAAGGCAAAATTCTTTACACCTAAATGATTAAAGACGCCATCAAAAATGATATACATCTTTCTTTTGTGCACTTCTTTTATCAGTTTCAACGCCAACAAATCTGCTTTTGTCCAAACCCATGTTTCTGGTTTCAATGGATTCTCCTTCTTCATCATTTCTACATCACCCAATGGATCGGAGCCAAAAGTTGGATCCACATGATGATAGCATAATGCATCGTATTTATGAGAAGAAGGCGACCAGAAGATAGGTGTAAGGTAAATGGCATTCACTCCCATTGATTGAATATAATCGAGCTTATTGACTATGCCTTGCAGATCACCGCCATACCGTCTACGCTGTAAATTGAAATATATGTCTTTCCCATTTTTCTGCTCATAAGGTTGTAATTGGTACCAGTCACTTGTCCATGGATGAATCTGAAACGGTGATTTGTCATCGAAGGGATAGGCACCGCTTTGGTCACTTACTTTCGGATCATTAGAAGGATCACCATTGCTGAATCTTTCTGGAAATATCTGATACCATACAACGCCTTTGCTCCACTCAGGAGGCAAGTTATTCTGTGCTTTACATGGAGACATTGACAACAAAGACACTTGCAATAAAAGAAGATATGTAAATAACTGCTTTTTCATAATCCACAATTTTAAACGGCGATGGTACAAGGATGAGGGTAGCAAATCAGACTAGAATCGGAAGTGATTAGCATAAACGAAGTTACTACAAATACGATTTAGGATGAAGAGGAATACGGACCTTGATGGAAAGGATAACAGGGATATACAGGAAGGGGGGGGGGATGGGGGGGGGGGGACCGCGGGGGGGGGGGGGGGGGTAAAGAAGGAAATACAGGATAAACAGCCAATACAAACTGGGATTCATTTGATTTATGGGATTAGCTGGGATTATTTTTCTTGAGTTGGATTTTAAGGATGTTTCTTCGAAACATGATTTGTCTGGGACAGGATTAAAGGATTTAAGGAAATACAGGATGAACAGCCAATACAGACTGGGATTAATTTGATTTATGTGATTGAATGTGATTTACTCCGTTTGCCGCTGAGGTGCGTGTCTTCACGCACCTCTTATCTCCGTCGCAGTGTCTCTGTACTGCATATCATACAATCAAGGTGTAAGAAGGGGACACTGGAAAGAATAGAAAACAAAGGTTTAAAAGTTAGTAGAGACCTGGATGTATTTGACTTATGGGATTAGCTGCAAATTAATATTAGATGTACTGAGAGAGAACTGCTATAGGTTATGCATATATTATTTGACAAGAAAATATCCTGCATCTATCCATTTTTTCTTTATTTCAATTTTTTTATACTCAGGTCGGTCTTTTATATTTATATAAACCACACCCAGCCGTTTACAATTCTCCAAAAAATCTACCATACCTAAGGCATTTCTCCTCTGAATTAGATTCTCTTCATCCACAATCGGATATAACATTAACGGAACATCATTCCTATTCCGGCCCGGTTTAATTTTACGAACAGCCTGAGTGCCATAAATTTGAACATTTTCGGTATATGCCAAATATCTATCAATCATCATCGCAGCATTTTTTATATCTGCTTCACCTGCTTTAGCTGCTTCGATTAAAAGAGGAAGTACCGTTTTCATGTTTTTAGCATCATCGTGCTGGAAAATAAAAAATACGGCATTCCCAGCTTCCAAACCCACTTCACTGTATTTTGGCCATCCTGAAATTTTTATAATTTTTTTTACCTGCTCTAAATTTTCATTATGCTTTGTAATATCCGTTATGAGAGTGCCGGGCAACTTATAATTCTTTCTTAAGGTCCTGCTTCGCTGGTCCTCAATTCCCATTAGCCAAAGTTGATACCCTAAGTCAAGTTTTGTAATCCCAGCATTTCTATTAGCATATTGCACCTTCAGCAAGGAATCAATAACACTCCATCCTTGCACATCTAACCTCAAAATATCAAAGTCGGTATCAGTAATAACGTCCTCTCCTGCTGCTCCTCGCATAATAGCTTCCTTCAAATAAACGAAGGACTTCTCTTTATCGTTACTTAATGCAAAAGAACATGCCTGTTGATAAAAAAAAGCAAATCCAGTGTCACTAAGATTGTAGCTTCTTTTATTATCTACTGAAATTAGATGGTTTATGACAGAACCATTTAATAGTAAAATTCTTGTAGTGCCCTGAGCGAAGAACGGAATTGAAATAAAAAATAATATAATATTTGCTTGGAACTTCATTTTGTCCTTATATAATGTAAGCACTCATTTGCAAACTAACAACTATCCATCTAACCTCTCAAAACCAAACCCTCCAGTAGATCATTAATTATTTAAGTACATAGGCAAAAGATTGATACATGTTGATTTCTGGGAAATTATCAAATAATCGTACTGCTCATCTTTTGTGATTTTTGAATAAAACGAATTTCGGGAATCAGGCTTCATCACATAAACTGCCCCTATAGCATTAACAAAAAAAGATTTTCGAAGACTTTTACAATTTACAATTACAAGATCCTTTTCCCGGAAGTCAATAGTAGAAGCCAATGTTTCTTTTGTTGGACTTAAATTAAACGACTCTATTTTTCTTTCTTTCATCTTTTCACTATCAACCGCCATGAAAACCCCTTCTTTAAAATCCAGACCCACTGATGAATATTCATTAGCATATTCTAATGAAAGATAATGGCCTAAGGCAGTCCGCTCATTTAATGATGCCCCTCGTTTAGATATATGATCATTATGCCCCCACAAAACCATTTTTAAAGTATCATTATTTTTCTTTTGCAAGAGTTGAACAAAATGCGCCATATTTTCATCTCGTATATTGTAGTTCTGCTTTACTAATTTCGATAATTTATTAATATGACATAATATAAAATACTGAAGTTGCAAATCGATGCTCTTTGCATTTTCACTCATTTTCGTAGATAACAACTGGAGAGATTCAATTTTTTCCTTAGGCTTGCCAGTACTTTCAATTATTTCAAACATCGTTTTCCCGATTTCGGGATAATAAAGCAGGATTGAATCTTTCTTAGCGTATAAACCCGAGTATTGGCTATCCATACCATAAAACTGTACCTGGCTTGTAGGATGCAGCTCATTACAGCTTCTTAACCACCGTAAAAGAGCTAAGAAATCTTCATGAATCCAAGGCCAAAGCCGAAGGTTGGTCAGCAGCCTTTCTATATCTCCTTTGCCTGTAAGAATGTATTCGTTAATTTTTGTGGCAGGTGCATACTCAGCCTCCAAAACCAGCGCCCGATAATTATAAACTGTAACAAGTTCTTTAACAATTTCCGATCTAATTGTAGTGAATTCTTTAGTTCCATGAGTCGACTCTCCCAATCCAACAATGCGTTTCTCGGTACCAAGCGACTTACACATTGCTTGCATATCAATTGATGAAAAAGGCAAATCTGAATTCTGGGCACTGGATTGCAGACTCATCAACAGAATAAAGAAATAAATAAAATAAGTCGATTTCATTTTTTACTACTCTATAATTTTAAGGTTAATTTTCTTCTTAAAAGTTGAATTTAATACAAAAGGCCTATAAAAAGAATTTATTATCCATTGCGCCATTATACTGCTAAAACATAATCTGTTTTTCGAAGTTGAGGCAAGCACTTCCAACAAACTTACTTTTTAGATGAAGATTGGAAAAAACAAAAGAAAAACCATCGACTGAAAATAAAGGGATAATCCAAAACAAGATTTGCATGAACAGGGTTCAAGACAAAAAAACCAGCTAATCTCATAAATCAAATAAATCCCAGTTTGTATTTCCTTAAACCCTATAATCTTAATCAAGACAAATCCTGCTCCACACAAAACTTCCCAGACAATCAAACAAATCAAATAAATCCCAGTCTACATTTGGCTGTTCATTCCTAGTCCAGAAAACCACTAGATGCTTAAGAATCTAAAGTAATATTCAATCTAATCAATTCAAATTCGTATTATAGCATATAATTACCCTGAATGAAATTCCTTAGAATCCTGTTGCTATTATTCCCTTTGAACGGTTTGGCGCAAAACATCATTCGCTTCCCATCAGAAATTCTATCCAGTCAAAAAAGTAGTGACCAATCAATGGTAGCCATCACTACCATTGATTCAGTATACATCATTGACATAAACAGCTTTGTTATAACAAAAAAATGGAAACACAATGAGTTGTATCCGATAGTTGTCGGATTTCATCCTTACAATAACAATGTTTTATTGTTACAGAGAAATAATATCAATGCCGGGAATATATCTGGCATGTCTGATTTTGATCGACTTAAATATTATTATAGCTCTCAAAAAACATGGTCTGAAAGTCCATTAGATAGCTTGACTCTTTGGGATATTACCAATTCGAAACTACTAAGAACAGTAACCGGAAGTTTTTATATACAGTTTGGAAAAAAAGATGGGGAATATGCTGGGGTAATGAATCAGGTGTATAGCTATCAATATCAGGGAGGAACCAATTACAGTGCCCGCTCTTCTGACCTTAATACCAGCGATGGCGAAACAGTAAAAACAACCCGAATAGGAAAAGCCTGTAGAAGGCTACTGATGGACAAGCAGAGAAGGAATTTAGCCATCAGCTGGTACGACGGATATATCAACAATCAGTCCGCCTATTCATTTTCTGTAATGAATTTTCTCGACCACAGGCAAGTGTTTGCCATTGACTCACTAGCGGAGCTTGTAACAGACTATTGCTTCTCGCCATCAGGTGAAAGACTGGCTATTTACGCTAATTTCAATAAAGACAAAGAGAAAGCACTAAGGATTTATGATGTTACCAATGGAAAGCTGGTGTCTGAAATAAGGAATGGGGTAATCATTACAATTTAGTGATGATAATAAATTCGTTCAGTATCGAAATGAAAATGGTGAATGGATTCAATGGGATCTGGAACAAAATAAAAACACTCAAAAAGTATGGTCTGGCTTAACAAGCCTATGGTCGCTTGATAATATCTTATCTATAAAAGACCAGTTGATAATATCTGGCATATCGTGGTCGAATTTACCAATGGCTTCGGAAAAACGATATCAATTGGAAAAAATCAATCTGGCAGATTTAAAACTATTCAGCAGTATAAATGATCCGTTAGTAAGTCAGCTTACTGACAGCACTACTTTTTCAATGCAATTTAATGACATAAGTGAGAATGCCCGTTTGGGCAGACCTGAAATCCGATTCAATAAAGATCGCACAGTACTTACTTCCACACAAGAGAATCAATTACAGATTTGGAATACGGAAACCCACAAGAAAATATTACAAAAAAATTTCCCGAAATCCATTAGGGCGTTTCCAGATAAAACTGGAAATAATATAATGATTGTTGAAGATAATGGTCAACAATCGTATTCAGAATACCGGATGCACCTGATTTCATTAAAGGAAAATACAATGTATAGTTCAGGACCTATCCTGAATACAGATAGTACATTGGATGGAAGCTCTAATAAATGTAATTGCCAGTCAGATGAAACTATCGAAAAAACATGGTCCTGTACAGATCGAAGCGGAACCATATGGAAGGTATCTGGTAATAATCTGGCACAAAAAGCAATTCTCAAAATCCCTGACTTTTCTATTTTCAATTGGGAGTATTCGGGGGATGGAATAGTGTGGCTATCGGGAAAAAATAAAAATGAGGAACGTCTTTTATGGAAGGCAGATCTTTTAAAAGGGACCAGTACATTCATTCAAAAATTGACTACGGATCGTTTCCATCCAGAGGAAAAAGGCTATTGGACCTGGAATAGTCAAGATGATTCAACAGCATCTTATTGGGAAGACGGGAAATTAATATCAGCTGTAAAGCTTTCCGGGAAAATCATTAAAATGGAAACCTATCCTTCTGGAAAGGATCTGTTTGTTCAGTTTGAGAAAAACAGTTACCAATATTGGCAAATCATAAAAGCGCATAAAGACAGCTTCTGCACATCGTACCGAATGGATAAATGCCCGGCTTTATGTTCTAAAAGACAAAACAATACATTCAGAAGAAAAGAATCTGCATTCTATTGTGAATGAAGGAGCATTTACAATCACCTGGAGCATACCATCACCACTTATTCTACAAAATACCAATTTCGATATTTCTACATCCGGACGTTACCTGCTAATCGGCAATCATGTAATTGACCTGAAAGAGATTGCCCAATGGAATATTAATAAATATAATCCCACCTTACTTCTACAAGATACAGGATCATTAAAATGGGTAGAACTGATTTCAGATAATGATTATAGTGGGCGCAAAGGAGCATTCTCCCTTATACGTTTGGAAAAAAACGGACGTGATACTGTATTTGCAAGGAAATGGTTTCGAGCCGAAAATGTAGATCCTTTCGCGTACATCCATGAAGATATCATTAGCAGTCCCGATAAACGCTGGGTAATTACTTCTCCAAAATCAGGGAAAGGAAAGAACTCTCCACCTGTATTATGGGATACGCAAAGCATGGAAGGAAAAGCGATCGGTACTGGAAAAGAAAACCAAACAGCTTATTTCAGTGAGGATGGCAATACAATAATTGTAAGATCTTATAAATTATTACCAAATGCTGTCGAGAAAAATGAAACTATCGAATACTATTCCATTCAGCCACTAACAAAGAAAAAACAATTTCAAAGAGTAGTGGCACTTGACGCTATGGTACCGGATGGAAAAGATTTGTATAAAATCATTAACCGAAATGTAGAATGGTATGAAAACCATAATGACTCTCTACAACTGAAACGGAGATATTTTAGTCGGGACTATCTGGAATATGTAACATATCATAAATCTTCCGATATTATAGCAGCAGGAACCTATAGTGGGTCTATTCATTTTTGGGAGCGAAAAGGTGCGTCTTCCCCAGTTACATCCTTAAACGCACATAAAGCTGCGATTGTAAGAATGGAAACCAGGGGCGATCGTTTATTTACGCTTGGCGCTGATGGCTCTATCACAATCACAAGTATTCCTGACAAAAAAATTCTAGTGCATATTCTCACACTTCAAAATGAAGAAGGTATCAGGATGGCATTCTATACGCCGGAGGGTTATTACAAAGCAGACCCGGCCTTAACTTCTTCACTCCACTTTGTCAAGAACGGTTCTGTATATCCATTAAGTAGTTTTGAATATCAAGGCAATCGTCCTGATAAAGTGTATGGAGCTATGGGATTCTCTGATCCAGGCTTCATTTCAATTCTAAAACAAAGCTGGGAAACTCGATTAAAGAGAGCCGGTATTAAAGCGGAAGAAAGACCCATACTCCCAACTAACCCAGTTATTGAATGGGATAGAAAAAATATACCAGTCCTGGTTAGGGATAGCATCTTCAATTTATCGCTAAGAATACACGATAACCAAACAACTACCAATACTTTATTTGTAAGAATCAATGGGGTGCCTGAAGGGCCAATGAAAGGAGTCGCTATCCAAAGTTCAGTCAACCCTACATTGCAACAGCTTCCACTTAGATTAAATGAAGGGAAAAATCGAATCAGTGTAAGTGCACTGAATGCAAAAGGAAATGAAAGTGTGGAGCAAGAATTTGAAATTTATTATCAGCCGAAAGAAAAAAAGAAAGTCCGGGTTTTTTATGCAGGCATTGGTGTGTCGTCTTATCTAGACAGCAATTACAACTTAAGGTACGCAGCAAAAGATGTTAAGGATATTTCAGAAAGGCTAGGCTCCTATTTTGATTCTGTTTTTAGCTATACCCTAACGAATGAGAAGGCAAGCAAAAAAAATATCCTGGAGCTACATGAGTGGCTGAAAAAAACAAGTACAGATGATATTGTAATATTATCACTATCTGGTCATGGATTGATAGAAACCGGGAAGGGCTTCTTTTTTGCGCCACATGAAATGAATTTTTCCGAACCATCTCAGGCTGGTATTACTATGAGTGATCTGGAATCAATACTAGATGATATTCCTGCCAGAAGAAGATTACTGCTTATCGACGCTTGTCATAGTGGAGAAGAATGGAGTGATACTACACAAATAAATTCACTTCCTCCGGGCGTAAGCATTACCCGGGGTGGTAAAATAAAGAGCACCGCCAACACCACCTCAGATACAAAGCGACAGAGCTTTCTTTTGATGAAAGAAATATTCAGCGATTTGAGCAGAGGCAATGGTGCATTTATGATCTCTGCAGCCGGCAGTACAGAATTTGCCTATGAAGGAAAAGAGTGGAATAATGGTGTGTTTACCAGAAGTTTTTTGGAATCGCTGCATGAGTTACGCTATCGCGATAGCTTTAAAGGACCTCTTCCAATAAGAGTTAGTGACCTGCGCAAACTAATCTATGAGAAAGTTCGCACCCTTACAAGAGGAATGCAGAACCCTACGAGCAGACAGGAAAATGGTTGGTGGGATGGAACATACCTGAGAAAGGATGTGGATTATAGATGTTTCTTCGAAACAGGGTTTGTCTGGAACAGGATTAAAGGATTTAAGGAAATACAGGATGAACAGCCAATACAGACTGGGATTTATAACTGGGATTGATATGATTAAGTGGATTAGCTGGGATTGACTCCGTTTCCGCTGAGGTGCGTGTCTTCACGCACCTCCTTACTCCGTAGAAGTGTCTACCGCATAGTATCTCATATATTCAGGATTAAGAAAGGGACATGGCGATGTGATAAAATCACAACTAATCCCATAAATCAAAAAAAATCTCAATTTTTATTGGTTGTTCATCCTGTATTTCCTTAAATCCTTTAATCCTGTTCCAGACAAACAATCCTAGTTAAATAAGCTATTTCTTCCTTTTCAACTCCTCAGCCATCATCAGTGTATGATCTAATGATTTTACATTGTTCCAATCGCCATGTCCCACAATGACATATTTAGTTTGATGGCATTTCTTTTGGACGTTCTTTATAGTAGTTTTGAAAACAGTATCCTTTGTCATCAGGAATTCGGCTCGCCTCTTACTGTTCTTTTTACTTAATTCATCAGTAAGGACTGTAGTATATGTTTTAATACCCTTCTTTCTATAAAATTCCAGTCCAGCAGTTTTGTCGTCATGAAAATGGGTAGCAAAACAAAGAATAGCTGATTTATTATGTTTTTGTTTTATACTATCTAGCAATGGTTGAAACTGAGTCGTGTCCCAGGGAGTATCAAATAAGACAACCCCTTTTGAAGTAACCAGATACATTCCATTAGAAGGAATCTTTTCTCCCTTATATATATTGTAGGTAGTAAAAATATAAAAATCGCCAGTGAGATGGGTGATTTGTAAATTAGAATTGGGTGATTGCCCGAGGACAATAGTAGTAAGGAAAAATGAGGCCATTAGAACTACAAGTGATCGCATATCATTTCCAGCTATAATTTGATTAGCTATGGTTAAAATTATAGAAAAAGCGAAAAATCAAAGCAACTATCTGATAGCATAATTTATTTTCAGAAATCAGTTTAATAATAAATTAATTACTTTCCTTAATTTTGCTTTGTAGTTGCGCTTCTTAATAATATTCATCATTAGAAAAATAAAAGATAAGACGAGAAGGGCTATCCCACTTCCCACCATTTCATCCTTTGATAAATTTGAAAGTATCCAGACTATAATTGCTGCAGTTACAATTGGAATCAACAATCCACCTGGAACTACGAAACCCTTATCTGTTGTTAACGACTTTTTAAAACGCAACTTTATTGCAGCCAAAACTACTCCCAGATAAATCAATAGTGTAGCAGCACTGGATAAAACCACTAATTGTTTCAAATTGCCAATCACAGCAATAAAACATCCAATAGAGGCATAAACAATAATAGATAAATGAGGTGTGAAATATTTTGGATGCACTTTCCCGAATACAGATGGAAAGATGCCGTTTCTTGCCCCTGCAAATATTACTCTTGGAATGGCCAATATTTCACCGCTTAGGGTTCCCAGCATTGATATGGCAATGCCAACGGTTACCAAAGTGATACCAAATAAGCCAAAGAGTCTTTTTGATACTTCAGAAAGTGGCGCATCTTTATAAAACTGCAAGCCATCACCTAAAATTCCCTGGGTAATTATTTGGATAGAAATATAAAGCAGTAATACAAGGGAAAGTCCTGACAAAATACCAAGGGGCATTACCCGTGCTGGATTCTTGATTTCACCGCTGTTACAAACAGCTGTTTCAATACCCACAAAAGCATAAAATAACATCAAGGATGTAGTTCCAATATCATTAAGGGTAAATGAATGTTTCCATTCCAAATTTGCTGCTGAAACATGACTGACCCCAAATAAAATAAGCAGTAAAAGGGGAATTAGTTTTGCAATAGTTGTAAGTATGATAAATCTTATACCACTCTTAGTGCCGATTATATTGATATAGGTTAAGCTTCCAAACAGAAAAATAAAGAATACGGGTCTGAATGAAGGCGAATCAATAAAAGGGAAAAAGTAACCTAAGGTTTTTGACAATCCATTTGCTATGGCAGCATCTGCAAAATGCCAGAGCCAAACCAGAATATATTATTTGCCAGAAAACCTGCAAAAGGCCCAAAGGCAGTTTCTATATAGGTGTAGGTTCCGCCACTACCTGTAACCTTACTACCTACTTCGGCGAAACACAATCCAATTAAAAAGATCAATAAACCGCAAATAAAGAAACAGATAATGGCCGCTGCGCCTAAATGTTCTGCCACTAAAGCCGGCAAAACAAATATACCAGTACCGACGGTAATATTAACAACGGCGCATGCTAATCCAAAAACACCAATAGTGCGTTTCAGGTCTACTCCAGTCTGTGTAGTGCTCATTATACGATTTGATGATTTACTAATTAAATCCTTAACTATTCATCAACCAATTGGAGCATGAGCCTGAACTATAGAGGATCGCTTACAATATGGCGGGTGTTATGATTAATTAGTGTAGCGTCCTTACAAGGTCGCCATATAGTTAAACCGAAGAATACGCAGATATCGCTTTTATTAAAATCGCCCGGAGGTACTGATTCCAATCCCCAGGCAATATTCGTTTTATCTCTACTGTCCATTTGTCATTCCGGATTTAAATGATTGCTTTTTGAAATGTCCAACGGGCGATATCCCTTGGGAATATGTCTTCTTGTCAGCTATCAATTTGTTCTTACCTAATACTAGCATATTACTACAGGTATAAATAACATTTCGCATTTAGGATGGAAATGGGGTTCCCTTAATAATATTAATCTCTCTGTTTCGTCTCTGTGCCTTCATTGTGCCAATGGCTCCTGCTGGTGGTGCTGGAGGTGTCCATTGGGTGTTGGTGCCGGGGCTGTGGTGGTTAATTAGGGGATTAACAAATAATCATTTTAAAGACTTTTGATACAGGCCTTGATGGAAGGATGCTAGGGACGTATAGGATGCTTCTTCGAAACTTCGATTGTCTGGAACAGGATTAAAGGATTTAAGGAAATACAGGATGAACAGCCAATACAGACTGGGATTTAGGAGATTTATTTGATTAGCTGTGATTGACGTTTAACAGCTAATACAGGGCCTTGATGGGAGGGTGTCAGGGATGCTGGTTGTCCTCCGAAACTGCGGGTTAGGGAAGAGGAAGAAGAATTTAAGGAGACAGGATGAACAGCCACGACGGGATTTAGGAGTCGTTGGGGGCTGGGGTGCCCAAGTTAGGAGGTGCGTGAAGACACGCACCTCAGCGGTAAAATCCCAATTAGTCTCAAATCACACTACTCCTTATTTTCATTATATTTAACTTTAATTGTATAAAACTCCACTAATCACAATCAAATCCCAGTCTGTTTTGGCTGTTCATCCTGTATTTCCTTAAACCTTTAATCCTGTTTAAGACAAAATCACAGCTAATCCCATAAATCAAATCAATCCCAGCCTGTATTGGCTGTTCTTCCTATGCATCTTTCACAGTTGATAAAAAGAAAGTCCCGCCCAATCTGAAAGTATTGACATCAGTGGTAAAATTGGGATTCCAACTGAGGTTCATTTTAAACTTGTTTGGTTTGATGATCCGGTTCAGATTAAACTCTGCCGCCCAGAAACTTTTCCAGCTACCGTTTGTGTTAAGAAAAGTTGGCAATGGGTTTACAAAGAGGAATGTTTGTTTGTTAATTACATAACTGGCATTAAACTGAAAACCTACTCCATTACTTGCAAATTTATTTGATGCAGGAATAAGGTCTGTTCCCGGCTTTGTAATGTGTACATAATTTATACCAGGGAAAAGAGACAGTTTTTTAGATATAAGAAAACCAAATACAACACCTCCAGCTAATGACCAACTACTAGTACCTAGTCCATTCTTATAAGAACCAGTAGGCATACTGATGTCAGCAAATGGGGCTATAGCGATAAATGATTTTGTGATATTTCTTTTTATTGCATTATAATATCGTACACGCATATCTCCAATTCCGAATTTGGAGGTACGATCATTGTTTAAAAACGGCAACTCAATCAGAAAGAGATTATCAGGATTGATAGCATATTGCACATTGAACCTAATACCATAAAGGTTTTGTACTTTACCTGACTGGTATTCCAGATTCATATTTACTTGCGTATAGAGGTTGGTCGGCTTTGATGGATCAATATCATTTTTTGCCGCTTTTGTTGAATCTTGTGAAAATGCGTTTGAAACAACAGCAAAAAGCAATACTGCTGAAGAAAAGATTTTTCTCATTTTTTGTACTTTAATAAATAATCAATATCCAAATACTATTTCTTATAAATTGTCTTTCCTTCTTTAATCGTCTCCTGAACTACAATGTCCTTGAGTATCATGGGATCAACTTTCAATGGGTTTTTATCAAGTACCACCATATCTGCCAATTTCCCCTTGGTAAGAGTTCCCTTTTTACCTTCTTCGAAAAATTGCTCTGCACCCCAAATGGTAATTGACTTTAATGCTTCGTAGGGAGTTAGTCTTTCTTCAGGTCCCATTACTGTTCCACTGCGACTAACACGGTTTACAGTAGTCCACATAATCATCATAAGGTTTGGCAATGCAACAGGTGCATCGGTATGACTTGTAACCCGGATTCCTTTTTTCAAGGCAGATTTTATAGGACTTATTTGCTGGGCTTTATCGGGACCGATGATTTCCTTATACCAATCACCCCAATAAAATGTATGCATGGGGAAGAAGGACCCTACTATATCATACTTTTTGAGGCTATCCAATTGATCCATTCTAATCAATTGACCATGTATTAAAATAGTACGTCTGTCGTTATTTCCATACTTGTCAGCAGCCTTACTTACCGCTTTTAACATTTGGTCAATAGCCGCATCACCGTTAGTGTGTACTTTCAATTGCCAGTTATTGGCAAAAGCAGAGTCTACAATTTTCTGAACGTCGGCATCATTTGGGATAGCGGGATATCCTTTGTATCCTTTTTTCTGTCCATCTGGCGGCATCAAATAAGGAGTAGTACGCCAGGCTGTTCTTCCCTGTGGTGATCCATCGAGAGTAAGTTTCAAACCTCCTATCCTATAATGGTTCGTATACTCTTTGCTCAGCCATTTGGTACGCATATACTGTGGAACAGAATAATCAATCCATGAATTTACATCCATATACAATTTACCTCGCGTTGCATAGTCGGCCATTAGTTCGTGATTGGCTGTAGCTCTTCCTTCGTTGCACGTGGTATATCCGTAGCTTGCTGCCAGCTTTTGTCCGGCATCCATAAACATATCACTCATATCTCTACTTGGAGGTGCAACTAATTTCATCATATGTGGAATGGCGGCCAATTCTTCCAATACTCCATTTGGATCTTTACTTCCTTTCACCCGCCTGATAACACCACCAGCAGGGTCCTTTGAGGCTGCTGTTATACCCAACACTTCCAAGCCTTTTGTATTTACGCTGCAAAAATGACCGGAAATATGTGTGGCCATTACAGGTATATCTTTTGAAACTTTGTCCAGATCGTCTTTAGTAAGAAACCGTCTTTCTTTCAGTACGGCATCATCAAAGCCTGTACCCATAATCCAACCTTGCGATTTATCAGTGCCATTTTTCTGATGCCAGGCTTTCATCTCATTAACCAAATCATCGATTGAATTACAGTTGCCATCTGGAGCTGCCAATAAATTGGCATATATAGCCTGTGCACCCAGGGCGAAAAAATGTGTATGTCCATCAATAAATCCAGGCACTAAGGTTTTACCTTCCAGATTCACCATTGTGTGATCACTGCCGGCCTGCTTCATCGCTTCATCCTTAGTACCGACATAAAAGATCTTACCATCTTTCACCACCAAAGCTTCAGGGTATTGGGCAGAATCCCCTTCCATTGTTACGATATCACCGCCATAATACATGGTTGCTTTTCCATCAGTTATTTCCGTTTGTTTGTCTCCTGCTTCTTTAGAGGTCTTGCTCTCACCCCCATTACAGGATCCAAAAGCTATTAAAGTAAACAAGGCAATAATCAATGAATAATTCTTCATAATGTGATGGTATTTGAAAATGATTGATATAAATAAAATTATTGATTGGCTATATACAAGCCCGATTAAAGTAAGAAATGGTTGTAGCAAATCATGGAACGAAACAAAAATGCACCTTATCTTCAAATTTTTTAAAAATCTGTTGAGCCTTTTTATAAAAATTCTGCTCAATTAATAAACAACTCAGACTACTTTAATAGAATGAACAAATTCTGAAGGGGTAATGCCTTTGCTTTTTTTAAAGGCACGGATAAATGTACTCCTGCTTTGAAACCCGGATTCAGCAGACAAGGCTTCCAGAGTTTTAGCCCTGTATTCCCCAGATTCAAGTTTGGCGGCACAATAATTCACACGGTGAGTATTGATATAATCGTTAAATGTAATACCGCAACGTTTGTTGAAATAAGCAGCCAGCTTATGAGAGTCAAAGCCAGTTATAGTTGTGAGGTCGGCTACTTTTAGGTTTGGGTTCAGAAAAGCTTCTTCTTTCTTCATTATTGAATTTAATAAAGCCTCAATCTGGTTTAGGGTAGAATCGTCTACGAGGTCCAGATAGGATGAGTTTGTTTCAGGAAGCGGCGCTACATTATTATCATTCCCTGCATTATATCCATTGGCAAGGGGAGTATTCAGGTTTTGCTTGTTGGCATCTATTCCATAAAGAATCTCGGGGTGAGTAAAAAGGAAGTACCCTTGTAGTAGGGCAGAAACTAATGGCGCAAGGGCATAGAGTACTGTTTGTAATTGCTTCGTAACGAAAATCAATGTCAAAAGGGATGGAAGTATCATGATAGCCTGGGTCCAGAGTAACCATCTAAACCAAGTAAGCTGAATCGGAGAAGCCAAATCTTTTTCGCCACTACTTTGTAAAGGCTTCCTATAAAGTAACCGGAATTGTAATATCCAATAAAGCATCATACTGGCGTACCGTATAATTATGTGGGATCCTTCAGGCATGAACCATCCTTCCTTAAAACCAGCTTTCAAACGATAGTCACTCAGTCCTCTCCATATTTCCATCTTTCGCTCGCCTGCAAGCAAGAAAAAAGGGAAATAATCTGCCACAAACACCAATAGAGGAAGTAAGTGCAAAAGATCAATCAGACCTAAAGACTTATAAGATATTGTTTGTCTTATATAGAAATAAGATAAGGGCATGAATAACAGTATAAACAACTGCGCTGATCGAAAAAGGTGTGGGAAATAAACCAGGTAGGGTGTTGTAACCAGATAACTTACAGAGATACTAATTAAGGATGCCCAATAATAGAGTGCTAAAAATCTACTTGCCTCATTTGCCTGTTTTCTGCGCTTGAATGTGACAAGCAACGCAATTAGGAAAAGGATGAAAATTGAAAAGATGTATAAAGCAGCAGTGGTCAAAGTGTAAATTTCTACTTTCAAAAAATTTGTACCCTTAATTTATAAAAAAATTAGTTGCCGCGACTGTTTTGATAAAAAATTATACAAACAATAATGAGAAAGCGCTTTTAATGAAATTGGGATTTTTGTTGTATAATTTTTATACCTAATATGTCTAGAGGCATATCAGCCAGGGTAAAGTTCCTAACTCAAAACTTCAACGATTAGATCTGCGGCAAAAACCGAACTTAGGGCTAATACTTTCCACTTATATACCAAGTTCAGAAATAGCAAGGGTGCGAATAAATAACTGTGCTTCTTAACTGGGATTAAATCTGATTTATGGGATTTGCTGTGATTTTTATATTAGAAAGGATTAGGTTTTAGTAGGTGCGTGAAGACACGCACCTAAGCGGAAGATTCTTTGCTCCGTACGTTAGATATCAGAAGAGTCTAATAATTAAAAGCATGCATTAAAAAATTTATCATCATCCTGTGCATCCAAATATCCTTTCCATCAAGGTCCGACTTTGCTGTTTATCCTGTGCATCCCTTACATCCTTTCCATCAAGGTCCTGTATTGGCTGTTCATCCTAGGTTCGTTTGAGGAGAGTAGAGTGAAGATGTTTCATCTTCCATTGTCCATTCTGTTTAGACAAGACCACCGTCTCCAGCCATTGCACAGTAGATTCTTTGCCGTTGTTGTAAATGACTGAGTTGAGTCGGTAGGTAACCCAGGCCTTTGTCTTATCTAATTCGGTATTGATGAACTCAAAAGAATTGGTACGCTTAAAATCTGGGGATGTGTTCATCACAATTGCCTTCCTGATCAAAGTATCCAGATTCCATACCTGTCCGTATTCATAGAGGGTGATATCGGGTGTGCAATAGCTTTTCAGCATTACAGAATCACGACTTGAAAGAGCTTCAAACATTTTTATTATAGCCTCTTGTGCATTCTTTTGTTCTTTAGAAAACGCAATTTGAGCCTGTAAAAAACCGCTCAAAGCCAAAGCGATAATCAGAAAGGAAGATTTTTTCAATGCGCATGGTTTTTATTCTAGGTGATATTCTTTTTTGAAATCCTCAATCAATTCTTTTGCCAGTTTGTAAGCTGGCAATAAGCGCTCGCTATTATTGAATTCAATATTTCGTTGCTGCACGATACACATATTCATCAGTTCTTGTATCGTCGTCCTTTTTGTTTCAAGGGATTCCAGATTTCTGGAAAAATAAACCTCCATAGTTTCGGTCGACATGGTATCCAAATGATTCAATCTGTATCCTGAAAGGTCATGATGAAAAGCTGGGTCTATGATCTGGTTTATTTGATTCAGCATCATATTGCCCCTTACCATTCGATTCGCAAACTCTCCTTCATTCGCGTTTATCATAGCATTGTATTGTATCAGTTTTTGAAGAAGTTGATGATTCTTGAAATAGCGAAGGCTGCCGGAGCTTTTAATCTGTTCGAATGTAGCCCTGCTCCAATTCAATGGACCCGTCCAATACATAAAACGGGTATAAAAAGAAAAGCGGGCTGCATTATACCCTTCCAAAGGTGATTTACTAAGTTTAAAAAGACTGTCTGCTGAAGAATTATAAATCTTTCCCGTCTTAATATACAATGCAATTGTTGCGGTATCTGTCTTTAGGTCTTGCAGCATGGAGACAGCAAATTCTTCCGCCCTATCTTGTTCTATTTTATGCTCCAACTGATACTCAGCTAAAAATCCACAGAAAACAGCCAGGAATAACATCAGG
Organism: Chitinophagaceae bacterium; assembly: GCA_016721085.1. GTDB lineage: Bacteria > Bacteroidota > Bacteroidia > Chitinophagales > Chitinophagaceae > Endoryza. Next base: position 247,739 of record JADKJI010000063.1, read on the forward strand.
AACTCCCAGAAATAGGATTTCCAGTTCTTCTTATGATGAGGTGCTGCAGGATCGTGTGCGTGATGATGAACTTCCATAGATTCGGCGATGGGTTGGGGGAATAGGTGCTGGGTTTGGAGCCGGAGCTATTTCTTCCGGAGGGTTCTCCGGTGGAGTAAGTTCAGGATTGACAAACTGCTCTTCATTTGAAACTTCAGCCATCGCTGGTTAATTTGTAATAGAGATTAGGGATGGGAATACTTCATTAATCTGGAAGCCATGCGCATTATGCCATCTCCACATTAACAGCATTCAACCCCTTTTTCCCCCTTTCGACAGTAAATTTTACTTTATCGTTTTCCCTGATTGTATCAATGAGGCCAGAGGAATGAACAAATATGTCTTCACCTCCGTCATCTGGTTTTATGAACCCGAATCCTTTCTCAGCATTAAAAAATTTAACGGTACCTGTTTGCATAGTTGAGCTGTTTGTTGAATATATAAATAATATTGAAATAAAGCTATGGAATTAAATTCAAGAAGGTACGAATAGAATGAAATTTAAGTCCCGTTAATTACTGAACCAATTGAGAAATACCGAGTTTACAGTAGCACTAAATTGACGATTTTAAGATCTTTATAATTCAACCTATCTCCAATCGGAACTTCTTAGTACGAGGATAATACTGCTCAAAATGAGATGAGAAAATAAAATGGATGCAATCACAAATTTTTGATTCTTTGATCCTCTTTTTTTATCAATCAGAACCCCATACAAAATGAACTGAAAAGCCCCAATGCACATTAATGACATTGATAAATGATCTTGCCAAATAGTATTAAAAGTAGCCCATGGGAAAAGAAGCATTGCAGGAGTAAAGCAACCATGTCCGCCACCCATCAGTAAAATACAAATAAACGCCAATACAGGTGTCAAAATGCTAAAGTGAATTGACCATTTGTAATTTGCATCCATGCAAAAAAAATATTTACGAATAGACCCTATCGATATATCAGAGAGGTTGGGCTAATAAATTTGCATATTACATTGAAACGAAACTCTTTAGAGTACTAGTATTATTACAGAACTGCTAATTAGCCAATCTAACATCTGTAGCATTCATCCCTTTTTTACCCTGCGTTTTCTCAAAAGTAACTGAATCCCCTTCCCTTATAATATCAACAAGACCTGTCTTATGAACAAATATTTCCTCTTTCGAACCTGAATCTACTATGAACCCAAATCCTTTTTCTTCATTGTAAAACTTAACTGTACCTGTTTCCATGAATGAGTTTTTATTGATTAATTAGTATTCTTGAAATAAAGCTATGGAATTAAATTAAAGGACGTTTAAATTAAATAAAACAAGTTCAATTAAATCATAGCCCAATTTAAAAAAATTCGATTAGGGCGTTGAACTAGTCAAACGTATAAAAAATCTATGCAATAGCAAATATCTCATTTCAAACACCGGCTATACCATATCCAACAATCCCACATACGGCAGAAATAATGATCATCATTATTGCAGACTTTACTCCCAGCATCTCTTTTTCTTGCTCTTCAGTCATCCCATTATTAGCTTTCAGATATATTGAAAACCAAAACCCTATAGTTCCATCGTAAAGTCCAAGTAAAGCATTTGTAAATAGCATGATCGAAAGACTGTATTTTCTTGAAACTAAAACCGCCAATAAAATATAGACGCAAAAGCTAATATAGCTTAACCTGGAATATTTAAATCCCTGCTTTCTTGATTCAATAGCACCTACAGTATCTATCAGAGTAATAGCAACAAATCCAAGCACAAAACAGATAATCAAATACATACATACCATAAGAAGAAATTAAATTTTTCATTACATCCTTGCATTCCATTAGTAAGTTATAAATAATACTCCTATTTATTAGTCAGTCCTCAATATCATCTGAAAATATTTTCCGAATTTTTGGATGCACTATCCAAATGCCAATTGGGAAAAACCATAAAAGGAAAAAGTATCCAGCATAATTCTCAAATACAACAACTTTCTTGTTTTCTACCGTTGCAATACATTTTGCAATAAACCAAATAGTATAAAAAATACAATACATTGCAAACAGATGAAGGGGTATAATAACCCAGGCCATCCATCCAAAATCTTTGAAATTATCCTGATTTATTTCATACCCACCTTCGAAAATTATATAAACTATAACCAGATAAAATAATGGGAACAGTAAATTAAAATGAAATCGATTGATTTTTAAATCGTGAGCGGCCGGCAATTTCTGAAACAAGCTATTCCCAAGAAAGTAGACACAAAATGTAGTAAATATCATGCATGCTAACGTTAGAAGAAGTCCAACAATATTAGATGTAGGAATAAATACCGGAATTATAAATAACAAAAAAACCTGCCATGTAGGAAGAGTCAAAATTTTATTCATAGAAATAATTTGGAGGAAATAAGCAAACAGGAACAGGAAGAATGTTACTCATTAAATTTCATTTTGAGCAAATAAAAAATAGTTTTATTTATCAAACTTTGAATTCTTCAACATTGTTTCGATTTCTTCTTTCGTTTTATCATCCAAATAAAGATATGTAATACCAAATTGAAAGCCCTTATAAAGCTTTGTCATCAAAACCATTTTAAAAGAAATTTTTTGGGGGATATTAATCGATAGGGTGAATTTATCAAATACTATTCCGTCAACTTCTTGGGTAGAAGTTGCTGAATCAAGTACTCCTTTTTGCATTTTTACAGCCATGGTATTATAAACCAAGTTTTTTAGTTCCTTAGTGACAACTGAATAATCACCATCTTTTTTGGTATCAAATGGAGTTATTGTTGAATTAAAATAGTTGAACTTATCTTTTATTGCACTAATTAATGTAACAGTCGAAGAAGCATTCACTTTAATATGTTTGCATCTTCTATCGCCTTTTGTCCCCGCGCCATTCGAGCAGAATCTTCTGCAGCCTCAATTAATGTAAAACTGGCTGGTATAGTAATAGTCCAAGCAACTTGACTAAAATTAAGCACTTTCCCAGGTTGCTGACAAAATGCATAGCAAGGAATCAGAAGTATAAAAGCAAATAAGCTAAGTATTCTCATAAAATTATAGCAGATTAATAGGTGGTTTATATAACCGAAAACGATTTACTATTCCTGTAACTGGCGCCAACACTTAAATTGTTTATCAAATCTCCTCTCAAACTCTCACTAACAATCACATTTTGCTTTCTATGTTGCAATAAATAGCTAAACAGCTTAATAAGGTCATCATAATCGAAATTATTCTTATTGAGCTTAATTTCCGATTTGCCACTGAACGAAATGGTAAAAGAATCTGATGACGCGTTAAAATTAATTGATGTCAGGTCTTCTATATTCAGTTTTCTTATCCGAAATTCATTTATTAATAATTCCTGACCGTTTACCGCTATATATACTGACTTCTCTTTTCTATTAATCCTGTCCGCGACCAGGGTTCCTATAAATAATATCACCCCAGCAATGGCAACATCATTTTCTTTCCACCCTTTTCGAATTCCCAATATCAACAAATTTGCAATAAGTAAAATAAATACAAAATCAACACTGTTTCTTCTCTTCCTTATTAGTAGCTGGCCGATAAACTCCCTGTCTCTAATCGCTTTCTTCATAAGAAATTGAATAAAGCCGATAGCTAAAGAAAGAGCAATAATGACATATAACCGATAGGGAAAATCAATGAAAAATATCACCGATAACACTAAAATAAGTGCAATTAAAATATAGAAATACTTTTTCATGATTATTTAATTCTAGCAGTTCTTTTTATAAATTACCTGTCCAAATTATTGAAATTAAAAATCTTACTACTATGCCTAATTGAAGATAAGAATTATTGTTAAATATTTAAAATTCTGAATAGAATATATACGGTACCTCAACAATCAAGAAAATTCAAAAAAAGTTGTGGAAATCGAAGAGGTTTCTACATTTCACCTAAGTGTTTTCAATATATCTTTTGTACCCGAATTGAATATTATGGCGATTTAAGAATCACAGTGTCCCTTCTAAATTCCTAATTGTTGTAGATGCAGTGCGGGAGACACTACAACGGAGTAAGGAGGTGCGTGAAGACACGCACCTCAGCGGTAAAATCCCAGCTAATCATTTAATCCCAATAATCTCAGTTATTAATCCCAGTTTGTATTGGCTGTTTATCCTGTATTTCCTTAAATCCTTTAATCCTGTTCCAGACAAAATTAATCATCGCTGCATTTTCAACGCCGGATTGAAATCCGGGGCTATAATATATACTGAGCCTACAGGACTGCAACCCGAATTATGGAAGGATATCTGTTGTGATGCAGGGATTCATGTCAATTTTAGTACGAGAATGAACAGGAATTATCCAATCATTTCGCATTTTGATTTTAGGCCGTTAATCTCTAGCTCAAGATTCTGAGCAGCCTTTTTTGAAGAAATAGCAAATAGTAACCCAGATAAGAAGCCTTCATAAATTAACCGGAGCTCAACAACTGTACCCACAGGTGAACTTTCTAAAGTATGCGTAGCAGTAATTATTACACCTAATGTTTTTGTCTTCCAGGTGAATGATTTATTTTCAACAATCTCTGTAATTGTCCAAATAGCAGGCGATAGTCTTGGTTGCAAAATACTTGCTTTCCCACCAACTACAAATCTTTCTTTCTCTAAAAATGAAATACTGGTTATGGACTTTGTCCATTCATTCCATTTTTCTACATCAGCCAATACACTAAATATTGCATGAGCCTCACTATTAACTACCAATTTTCTGGTAACACTATTCTTTTTTTCCATTACTTACTAAAGATTGATATTGTTAGCGAGCTTGAAAAACAACATCTCGACTACCATATACATAAGACAAATTTTTGGACTTCAAATTTCTTACTTATTATATTGGATACAAAAAAGCGGGATTTACAAAAATGTTAAATTGTAAAAGGCAAGTATTCCCCCCTATAATTAACTTTTTTGATGGAATTAATAATTAAGCAGGGAAATAGTTTTGGAAGGATGTAGTAAATCTCTTATCCCGTACTTCATTTTAAAATAATGCTTTTATCGTGAGGATATTCGTTTGTTGTATTTGAATAATTGTAATATTTGGATTTATTACTTCAAAATTTTACACTCTGTAATGTAAATAATGTATTGCAGGAGGCAGCGCGATGGAATAAGAAAGTTCGTAAGGACAGGTACCTCAACGGCAATATCTCAGCTAATCACAAAAATCAAATAAATCCCAGTTTGTATTGGCTGTTCATCCTGTATTTCGTTTAATCCTTTAATCCTGTTAAAGACAAAATTAAACATCGCTATATTTTCAACCCCGGATTGAAATCCGGGGCTACAATTTAGACCGAGCCTACGGCTCTGCAACCTGACTATTGGAAACAGTTCATTAGCATAGCAGGGATGCTATATGATTTTCGGTAGAGAATGCACTTCTTTCTTTTACTGTATCCTACTGGAGAGGCGTAGCCTCGATTCGATATTTTAGCCCCGAATTTTCAATTCGGGGGATTTCAATCCGTTGTGAACATATTAAATCACGACTAATCACATAAATCATATAAATCCAAGTTTGTATTGGCTGTTTATCCTGGTTAAGACTAAAGAATCATACAAACAACCGGTAGGAGACCCCTGCTTTCGCAGGGGTGACGGGGAGAGTTTAATTATTTATAGGCAGTATTAATTCAAAGACAATCCTGTGCATCCCTTTATCCTTTACATCATGGTCAGAAATCTCACAGCGACAGATTTCCACCCCAACATAAAAGAATGCATCAAGTCAGTTTTTGACTTTTGATTTTTGACTTTTTACTTTCTAAGGAATAACCTCCCACTCCTACTCCTCCGCATACTTCAGCATCACCTCATCATAGGTTTTGCGGGCTTCGGGAGTCAGGAGGTCGGGATTGATAGTGAGCTGGGGGATAATATCGAAAAGGGTGTTGATGCGGCCTTCCAGTTGCAGGAATTTATTAAGGACCACCACCTTCTTTTGCTCGAGTATACAATAACCACTTTGGAAAGTACCGCGCTCAAAACGAACGATATAGCCCGCTTCGTCGAGTACCTTTTCAGCCTTGTCAAGAGTAGTTTGAGTATATTTCATACAGTTCCTTACTTCTTTTGCCGCAAATTTAAAACAAATTCAGGCCATCCTATAGCGCACTATTACTCATATTATCCACAAAGTATTCGTATTCAATATACCCGCTGCTTACTTATTCGTCATCTTTATCACCGGTACAATCATCTCCTCTAAACTCACGCCTCCGTGCTGGAAAGTGTTCCGGTAATAGTTCACATAGTAATTGTAATTATTGGGATAACAGAGGAATCGGTCTTCCCTCGCAAAGATGAAGGATGAGTTTACCGATGGCACAGGCAATCCTGCTTCCTTAGGATCTCTGAAGGCCAGAACATCTTTTGCCTCGTAATTTAAATTTCGGCCATGTTTATAGCGGAGGTTTGTAGTTGTCTGCTTATCCCCTATCACACGCGCAGGTGTTTTCACACGCACGCTTCCATGATCGGTGGCGAGGATAAGATTGAATTTTTTATCTGTAATCTTCTTTAATGCCTGATGCAATGGTGAATGTTCAAACCAACTTCTCGTCACTGAACGATAACTGATCTCGTCACCTGCCAATTCTTTCAATACTTCCATCTCGGTACGGGCATGACTGAGCATATCCACGAAATTGTAAACGATAACGTTTATATCGTTGCTCAGCAGGTTATGCATATTGTTCACCAATTCCTGTCCCGCCTGGTTGTTGACGATCTTTGTATAAGAATATTTCAAGTCTTCCTTACGCAATCGCTTTAGCATGGCCTTGAAGAAATCTTCTTCATGCAAATTCTTTCCTCCTTCATCCTCATCGTTCTTCCACATCTGAGGAATTGCTTCTCTATATCTATGGGCAACATCCCTGAAAATATGGCATTACGCGCATATTGGGTAGCGGTAGGAAGGATGCTGTAGAACGTATCTTCTTCCAGTATTCGGAAAGATTCTGCAAAGATGGGCTGGATGGCTTTCCACTGGTCGAAACGAAGATTATCGAGAAGCACGAAAAATGTAGGTATCCCCTTCTCCACATGCGGAAGTACCTTGAACTGAAAAAGATTATGACTCATCACCGGTGCTTCCGAACTTTTCGGGTTCACCCATTTCGCATAATTCTTACTTACGAATTTGAAGAACTCGGTATTGGCTTCGCTTTTTTGAGATTGCAATACTTCGCGCATCTCGGGACTATCACTCTTTTCCATCTCCAGTTCCCAATACACCAGTTTCTTATAGATCTCCATCCACTCGTTATAATCAGGATTAGCGTTCAGAGCCATAAACAGATTGCGGAACTGCTGCTGGTAAGCCGTAGTGGTCTTTTCAGCCACCAGCCTTTTATTATCGATGATCTTTTTCAGACTTAATAATACCTGGTTGGGATTTACCGGTTTTATCAGGTAATCGCTGATCTGTGAGCCGATGGCCTCATCCATCAGGTTCTCCGTTTCATTCTTGGTTATGAGAACAATGGGAAGCGACTGGTTTACTTCTTTCATCTTAGCCAGGGTTTCAAGACCGGTGATGCCCGGCATAGTCTCGTCGAGAAGCACCACATCCACCAGATTCTCCTTTATAAAGTCAATGGCATCGAAGCCATTGGTAAAAGTCTGTACCTCATATCCCTTGTTCTCCAAAAAGAGCTTTTGAGACTGCAAGCTTTCAATTTCGTCGTCTACCCAGAGTATTTTTGCTAATGCCATTTTATAATTTGAAGTTTGAAGGTCGTCGATTCACCGCCAAACTAATAAATCTTTTTAATCCCCAACGCCTTTGTAAATTTGCAGGCTATATTTTAACAAAACAGCAAGCAGCGTATGGCCAATAAAGTCCGCAAAATCATCAACGACCCCGTCCATGGTTTCATAACCATTGACCACCCGTTGTTGTTCCAGGTGATTTCGCACCCCTGGTACCAACGCCTGCGCCGTATCCACCAAATGGCATTCGCCCACCTGGTATATCCGGGAGCGGTGCATAGCCGATTGCATCACTCATTGGGAGCCTATCACCTTATGGGACAGGCACTGACAGAGTTAAAGAGCAAGGGATTTGAAATTTCTCCAGAAGAAGAACTCTCAGCCAAAATAGCCATCCTTTTACATGATGTGGGCCACGGGCCATTCTCGCATGCCCTCGAAAATGTGCTGATAAGGAATGTACATCATGAAGCCATTTCCATATTAATAATGAAAGTGCTGAATGAGGAACTGGGCGGGCAGCTTACCATGGCCATCGATATTTTCACGAATAATTACCATAAGCCTTTCCTTCATCAACTGGTATCCGGACAACTGGATGTGGACCGGATGGATTACCTGAGCCGTGATAGTTTTTTCACAGGCGTATCGGAAGGAGTGATAGGTTACGACCGTATCATAAAGATGCTAACCGTTGATGATGGAGAATTGATGGTAGAAGAAAAAGGTATTTACTCCACTGAGAAATTCCTGGTGAGCAGAAGACTGATGTACTGGCAGGTGTACCTGCATAAAACAGTAGTATGTGCAGAAAAGATGCTGGTAAGAATTATTGAAAGAGCCCGTGAACTACTCGAAAGAGGAGAAACAGTAAGCTCTTCATCCATAACCCTCGATTTCTTCCTGCAGTTTTCAGGACAACTGAAGATTGAAGAACATCTGGAGAAATACTGTCAGCTTGATGATTACGATGTATTATCAGCTATCAAGAACTGGATCTATCACCCTGATAAGATATTAAGCGAGCTTTGTCGTCGACTGGTAGAACGCGATCTGCTGAAAGTGAAATTACAGGCTGATCCTTTTGAACCTACCTGGGTTGAGAAGGAAAGGGCCCGGATATGTAAGCAGATGAGTATTTCGGAAGAAGAAAGCCGCTATTTCATATTCGGAGGGGAAGCGAGCAACACCACTTATGATCCTTTGGAGGAAAAAATAAATATCCTTTTCAAGGACGGCACGGTGAAAGATATTTCCAAAGTAGATAATGCCCTGATACAGCAATCGTTGGCTCGCACAGTGAAAAAACATTACATTTGTTATATGAGGGGGTAGTGAACGGAATCCCTTTACCAAATATCAAGAATATGACTTTTACGGCTTCGCAGATAGCGCTGATGATTCAAGGAAAAATCGAAGGTAATGAAACAGCAGCCGTGTCTTCTTTCGGCAAAATTGAAGAAGCTGTTGCAGGACAGCTCTCCTTCCTCGCCAATCCCAAATACGAAGAATATCTCTATACCACTGGAGCCTCTATCATCATCATCAATAATAACCTGGAGTTGAAACAACCCGTTTCAGCTACTTTGATACGGGTTCCGGATGCTTATACTGCTTTCGCCACTTTGCTAACGCAGTACCAGAAAATTGCTACCCAGCAACTGAATGGAATTCAAGAGCCATCCTATATCTCCAAGACTACCAAGATGGGTACTCAGGTATTTATAGGTGCCTTTGTATATACAGGTGAGAATGTTCAGATTGGTAATAATGTAAAACTGTTTCCACAAGTATATATAGGCAACAACGTTACCATCGGCGACAATACCATCATCCATCCGGGTGTGAAGATCTATCATGAATGCCGTATCGGTAGTAATGTGATTATACATGCTGGTACTGTAATAGGCAGTGATGGATTCGGATTTGCTCCACAGGCAGATGGCAGTTTCCAAAAGGTACCACAGATTGGAAATGTGATAATAGAAGATGGTGTTGAAATAGGATCAAACTCAACTATTGACAGAGCAACAATCGGTTCCACAATAATAAGAGCTGGTGCTAAACTTGATAATCTCATTCAGATTGCGCATAATGTTGAAGTTGGTAATAACACAGTTATTGCAGCACAAAGCGGCGTGAGTGGAAGTACCAAGCTCGGCAAGAATGTAATGATCGGCGGACAAGTGGGCATTGTTGGTCACCTGCAGATTGCTGATGGCAGCAAGATCAATGCACAGAGTGGCGTAAGTAAATCTATCAAAACTCCCAATACTGCAGTAACCGGATCACCTGCTTTCGACTATACGGCTGCGTTACGTTCGCAAGCTGTTGCCCGCAATCTTCCTGAAATGGAAAAGCGGATCAAGGAACTGGAAACACTGGTGAAACAATTGCTGGCTGGCAATACCATTACCCAGTAATTTTCCCTGAAAAAGGACCCAATTAAGCTTAGGAATTTCCCACTAGCGTCTATTTATAAGCGAAAGAAAGCACCTAAAAAGCCCTTATTTTTTTAGATTCTTACCAATTCCCCAATTGATTTAGAATAACTATTTCACGGATTAAGGGTATCCCCCTAATTGCTATGTCGTTCATACTCTGCAAATCGCATACACTTACTATTAGAATGTAATATGAGATTGAAGAAAATCATTTCTATTCATGAACTTGCACAGGTAAATGGGTAGTGAACATGTCGCACCTTTACTAAAATTCAATCTCGTGAAAAGTATATCCTTTAAACTTGAGCAGGACGTTGCCCTGTTAGAAAAAGCAACAAAGAAAAACGTGGTCCAACTACTATTGCTACAGTCAGGCATTGTAAAGATTCTTGGCTCTAACGGTTTCCCAGTGTATAGCACTCAATCGAAGGCTGGTGTATTCAGTTTCAATCTGGATATTCTACCTACCGATAGTTATACTCTTTTAGTTTCTGCGAATCATATAATGCTGTAAAATGTTCTTCGTAAGCTCACCGCTTCTTCTTGCCAGTGAGACATTCATAGTAGGTCTTCTGATTGGATATTTCACTTCTATCCGTAATACTAAGAAATTAAAAAAGAAACTGCTTGATATGGAGCAGGAGATGATGGATAGGGATGCGGAGGTGTTGCGAAGAGAGTCGGAAGTAAATAGTCGGAAAGTCCGTAGCGTTTGAGTTTTGGGGTTTCTATATTTAGGGCGTTTGGAGGTGGAGAAACATTAGAGAGACCGGAAGTCCGTAGGGTTTGAGTTTTGGGGTCTCTGATATTTGAGTCCGCGGTCTCTGGGCTTTGGAGAAACCTAAATTCTAGTCCGGAAGAAAATACAAAATACAAGTCCGAAAGTCCGAAAGTCCGGAAGAAAATACAAAATACAAGTAGGGGAGTTAGGAAGTAGGGAAGTTAGGAAGGAGGAAAGTAAGGAATGAGTACAGGATATATTTAATTTGGGATTCGACCAACCCCGAAGGGGTTGAATAATAATGACCCCGGGTGCAACCCGGGGAATTCAGAAAGTCTTAATTTTTTATCGATTAGACGCAGAGGAAACAGCTCTGCGTTTTGTATTTAAGGGAATATTTTTTTCGGAATTTTCCCCCTTTTCATTTGCTTTCTTTGCGCTTGCCCCGGGTTATCACCCGGGGATACGATGATTCAACCCCTTCGGGGTTGGGCGAATCCCAAATTAAATATATCCTGTACTCATTCCTTACTTTCCTCCTTCCTAACTTCCCTACTTCCTAACTCCCCTACTTGTATTTTGTATTTTCTTCCTGACTTCCGGACTTAAATTTCAGTGTCTCCAAAGCCCAAAGGCCGCGGACTCAAATATCAGAGACCCAAAAATTCAAACACTTCGGACTTCCGGACTTTAACCCTGACTTTCCGACTATTCAAAATCCTATCTTTGCCCGTCTTTACTAACAACCATGAACGCAAATTTCAATCCCGACAAACAGCATACTCTTGGTAATGCAGTGAGCATTTCAGGAACAGGACTTCATACTGGTATCAATGTTGACATGACTTTGAAGCCCGCCAATCCAGGCTATGGCTATCAATTTCAGCGTATTGACCTGCCAGGAATGCCATTGATAAAGGCCGATTGCGACCTGGTTACAGATACCAGCCGTGGTACCACCCTCGAGGAAAATGGGGCTAAAGTGAGCACCGTAGAGCATGTTTTGGCGGCTCTAGTGGGCATGGGAATCGACAACTGTTTGATTGAAGTTAATGGCCCGGAAATGCCCATCATCGATGGTAGCAGCCAGCCCTTTGTTGAGATCATTGAAGAAGCCGGTGTTTTTGAGCAGGATGCTGCTAAAGCCTGGTATAGCATCGATACCAATATCTCCCATTACGATGAGAAGAAGCGCGTTGAAATGACCGCCCTTCCTTCTACAGATTATAAGATAACTACACTAATAGATTTCAATAGTCCGGTTTTAGGTACACAGCACGCAGGACTGAAAACCATGCGCGATTTCAAAGCCGAGATTTCTCCATGCCGCACTTTCTGCTTCCTTCATGAATTGGAAATGCTGCTTGATAACAACCTGATTAAAGGCGGCGATATCAATAATGCCATTGTAGTAGTAGATAAGCCAGTAACTCAGGAAGAAATGAGCCGTTTGGCAAGGGCTTTCGGCCGCGATAAGATGGAAGTAAAGAGCGAAGGCTACCTCAATAACCTCGAGTTGCGTTTTCCAAACGAACCAGCCCGTCATAAACTGCTTGATGTGGTAGGTGATTTGGCCCTGATTGGCTACCCTATCAAGGCGCATATCATTGCTAACCGTCCGGGACATAGCAGCAATGTGGACTTCGCAAGGAAGATCAAGCATTATATAAAAAAAAACAAGCATACGAAGGACATACCAGTTTATGATCCCACCCAGCCGCCCCTCTACAATACCCAAATGATAGAGAAGAAGCTGCCGCACCGTTATCCCTTCCTACTGGTAGATAAGATTATTGAGCTGACCGATAAGCATATTGTGGGTATCAAGAATGTGACTTTCAATGAGCCTTTCTTTACAGGTCACTTCCCCAATAACCCTGTAATGCCTGGTGTTTTGCAGGTGGAAGCCTTGGCACAAACCGGTGGTATTCTGGCGATTAACTCCATGCCACAGGGAGAATACGACACTTATTTCCTGAAAATCGACAATTGTAAGTTCAAGATGAAAGTAGTTCCTGGGGACACCCTTATTTTGAGGATGGAACTGGTAGCGCCGATCAGAAGGGGTATATGTGAAATGAGGGGGACTGTGTTCGTAGGCAATAAGATAGCTACGGAGGCAGATTTAGTGGCCCAATTGGTAAAAAGAGGCTGATTGCAACCAAAAAGTTAACTTTACATAATTAAGACTATTTTTGTACGTCAGGTTAATTGCCTGACGTTTTGCTATTAAACAATATCTTGAAACCTGAGAGCCAATCAAATCGAGCTAAGTTGAAACCGATTACCGGTGCTGAACCTGTGTCTGGTGATACGCCTATACTTAAGAATGTTACAGCCATGATTCATCCCCATACTTATATTCACCCTAATGCCAAGCTGGCGACAAATGTTAAGATCGATCCTTTCACAGTTATTCACCAGAATGTAGAAATTGGTGAAGGAACCTGGATTGGTAGTAATGTTACTATCATGGAAGGTGCCAGTATCGGTAAGAATTGCCGCATCTTCCCAGGTGCTGTAATTGCAGCGATTCCGCAAGACTTGAAGTTTGAAGGGGAAGAAACAATGGTAGAAATTGGTGACAATACTACTATCAGGGAATTTGTAACTATCAACCGTGGTACAAAAGATCGTTGGAAAACGAAAGTGGGAAAGAATTGTATGATTATGGCTTATAGCCACCTCGCACATGACTGTCTTATCGGTAACAACTGTATCATGAGTAATAACTCACAGATTGCAGGACATGTTGAAATGGGTGATTGGGCTATCCTCGGTGGTATGTGTGCTGTGCATCAGTTTGTAAAAATCGGACAACACTCTTTTGTGAGTGGTGGTTCATTAGTTGGTAAAGACGTTCCTCCTTATATTAAAGCTGGTAGACAACCTTTAAGTTATTCTGGAGTGAATTCAGTTGGATTAAAGCGCCGCGGATTCACTATCGATAAGATCAATCATATCCTGGAAATCTACAGGGTTATCTATAACAAAGGCATGAATACTTCACAGGCGCTTGAATTCCTGGAAGAAGAATTCCCCGCCACTGACGAGCGCGATGAAATTGTAACCTTCATCCGTGAAAGCGGCCGCGGTATTATTAAACGCTATTCAAAAAATAGTGTGGATGAAGATATCGCTGACTAAAGCCGGTAAACGCTACAACCGCGACTGGATCTTCCGTAATTTTTCTTACGATTTTAGTGCTGGGCAATCGTATGCCATCACAGGACCGAATGGTTCTGGTAAATCCACCTTATTGCAAGCTATTGGAGGCGCCATCGTATTAAGTGAAGGAGAAGCTATCTACCAACGCATCACTCCTACGAATGTAGTAACTATAGAACCGGATCTGGCCTATCGTCATTTATCTATCGCTGCTCCCTATCTTGAATTGATTGAGGAGATGAATGTTACAGAATTCCTGGGTTTCCACCAGCAATTCAAACCCTTTATTCCTTCAGTTACCATTCCACAGATATTACAAATTGTTGGATTGGAAAAAGCCGCACAGAAACAAATACGGTATTATAGCAGCGGTATGAAACAAAGGGTGAAACTGGCACAAGCTATTTTCAGTGAAGTGCCTGTTGTTTTACTAGATGAACCCTGCACCAACCTCGATGCAGAAGGTATTGCCCTTTATCAACGTATGATTGCAGAATATTGCGGTCAGCGTCTTATGCTGGTAAGCAGTAACGACCTTACGGAATACGGTTTCTGCAGCAAGCAGATCAATATCATGGATTATAAGACCGGTAAGGCCTAAGCGAATTCCAACGAACTATAATTAATGCGCGGCACTGAGATCGAGTTTCTCAGCCTGCTTCTTATTTTTGATCATCAATACAAAGGGTACGCATACCAAAAAGATGAGTCCTATATAAAGGAATACATCCATATAAGATAATACCATCGCCTGTTTAGTAACAGAGTAATCCATAACTGCATATGCTTTCTGCAAAGCATTATTAGAAGCATCCCCCTTAGCCATAAATCCTTGCTGCAATCCCGCTACTCGCTGTTGTACCATGGCACTATTCACATCCAGCTTACTCACCAATACACTTCTGTGTTCCATCAATTGCTGCGACATGAATGTTGTTATAAGGGCGATACCGAATGAACCACCCAGTTGTCGCATCATACCAGTAAACGCTGCTCCATCCCCAATCTCTTTTCCTTTCAATGTACTCAATGAAAGTGTAGTAACAGGAATGAATAATAAAGCCATGGCAATACCACGGAAAATCAGCATCCAGAAAAAAGAATCCTTGCTTGTATCAGGTGTCAATATCTTATAGCCCCAGAAACAGAAGAAGAAAAACATCAGCATACCCATAGCAGCCAGAATCTGTTGCTTAGCTCCTACCTGTAATAATTTACCAATCATCGGCATCAGGAAGGCTGTTGTCAAAGCAGCGGGCACCATCAGCATACCTGATTGGGTGGCCGTCCAACCCAAAGTTGCTTGCGTATAAAGAGGAATGATAAAAGTTGATCCGTATAATCCAAATCCCATGATAAAAGAAAGAACGGTACCCACCCTTAGGTTTCCATTTTTCAACGCTCGAAGATTCACCACCGGATTACGGAAAGTCATTTCTCGCCAGATAAAGAAGAAGGCACCGAATACAGCAATGACAGTTAAGTAGATGATTGTTTTATTCGTAAACCAATCATCATCATGTCCCTTTTCAAGAATGTATTGTAAGGAACCAATAAAGATTGCCAACAATGCAATACCAGCCCAGTCGATATCTTTAATAGCACTCTTTACAGAATATCTGGGACTGCGAACAAATTGCAACGTCAATAAAGTAGCTATTACTCCGAGAGGTATGTTTATATAGAAGATATAAGGCCAGGAATAATTATCTGTAATGAATCCACCCAATGGCGGACCTAAGGTTGGACCTACAATTACACCCATTCCGTAAATAGCCTGCGCCATTCCTCTTTTCTCACGAGGATAACTTTCGGTTATGATTGTTTGTGATGTTACCAACAAAGCTCCTCCTCCTACCCCTTGCAGGAAACGGAAGATCACGAGCTCAGCAATGGTAGTTGAATTACCACAAAGAAAAGAACAGATAGTAAACAGAATGATGGAAGCTGCGAAATAGTTCCGGCGACCGAACTGCTGGCTTAACCAACTGGTCATTGGAACAATGATCACATTACCTATCGCGTAGGCAGTAATCACCCAACCCACTTCACTGGTGGTGGCACCGAGGTTACCTTTCATATCATTCAGCGCCACGTTCACGATAGTGGTATCCACTATTTCCAATAAGGCGCAGATGATGGCAGTAACCGTAATGATCACCCGTCTTGAACCATACTCTACAAGGGAAGCTTCCTGAACCATATCAATCAGTTATAAAATTTGTTTGTATCAATTCAAATGAACATCTACCAATACATTCATACCCGGACGTAATTTCTTCACTAGCGTATCTGCTGCATTTGTAAACTCGATACGCACTGGCAAACGCTGAACCACTTTCACAAAGTTGCCACTTGCATTATCAGGAGGTAACAGCGCGAAGGTTGAACCAGTAGCTGGTGAGAAGGAGGCGACTGTTGCATCAAAATCGTGGTCAGGAAAAACATCGGCATGAATTACCACTTTTTGTCCAACCACCATCTTATTCAACTGTGTCTCTTTGAAATTAGCTACCACCCAAACCTGGCTGCTATGCACTACACTGAATAGAGCTTGTCCAGCTTGTACAAATTGTCCTGTCTGTACATTCACTTTCGACACCATCCCATCTTCCTGGGCAATCAATGCCGTATATGACAATGTAAGTTTTGCTGCATCCACATCCACTTTACGTTGCTGGATGGTAGCATCAGCAATACTCATCTGTTGTGCTGTGGCATCGCTTTGTACAGAAACGGATCTTGTTTGTTGTGTAGCCTGTATTTTCTGTTGTTCCAATATCGCCACTTGTTTCTCCGCCGATTGTTTAGCAGCTAAAGCTTGTTCGTATTGCTGCTGTGTAATGGAATGATCTTTTATCAGGTTCGCGAAACGATCGTAATCATTACTAGCGCGCCATAAGGTTACTTTAGCTGCTTCTATCTGTGCATCGATGGTTTTGATAGCTGATGCAGTAGAAAGAATATTTGCTTTCGCCGCTTCTGTAGTAGCTCTTGCACTGTTCAATGAAGTCTGTGAAGCAGCGAGAGCCGCTTCCGCTTGCTGTAACTTGATAACGTAATCACGGTTATCCAACAGGAGAAGTGTATCTCCTTTTTTCACCACCTGATTATCTTTAACCCTCACTTCTGCAACATAACCGGCAACGCGGGGAATAACAGGAATGATATCGGCACTTACCTGTGCATCATCGGTATCTTCATGGGCAAGACCATGTTTGTATTTTGAATAACCAAACCAGCTACCACCGATGACCAATACGGCCAATATGATGATGAAAACCGGGTTTTTCTTTTTTGGAGCGGGCGTTGTTGTTTCCATATAATTTAGTTGAATGGCTTTTATTTTGAATAGGCCGCCTGTAGCGTACCGGTTGACTGAATTAATTTACTATACGCAACAAAGGCATCAGCCCTTGCGAGAGTATAACTTAGTGTTGATTGCAATTGTGCCAGATCTGCTTCGAGCAAATCAGAAGTCGTGACAAGGCTATTATCGTATTTGTTTTTTGTGATACGATAATTCTCTTTGGCCTGCTCCATTGCTTTTGCATACACTTCAATTTTCTTACGATAGCTCACCAAACTGAGATAATTCTTGTTCACTTGAAGAGTGATATTATCCGCCAATATTGCGTTGTTCAATTCCCATTCTTTCACTCTCGCTTCGGCCTGCTGTATTTTTGCTTTTGTTTTCCAGAGAGATGCTATATTATAGTTAACTCCAACACCAATATTGACAGCATTAGTAACAGCGAGAAAATTGGGAACATTCAGCGCAACATAACCACCAGTAAGTTTTACAGAGGGCAACATTTCACCTTTAACTGATTTTACAGCGGTGATGGCGGCATCTTTTCTCAATCCGGCTGCTTGTGCATCTTTTCGGTTGTCGATAGCAGTTTTAAGAAATTCTTCCAGTGATCGTCCATCATCACGACGGTTAATGCCTGAAGTATCTAATGTGAGTTCAGTTGTTGTAGGCAATCCAAGCAATAGGTCCATATTGAGGTTGGCCACCTGCCAGTTGTTCTCAGCATCGAGAAGCGATAATTCAATATTGGAAGTCTGCAATTCCGCTTTCAAAAGATCATTCCTTGCCAGCAAACCATTTTTCTCGAGGTTAGTGAATTCACGAACGCGTTCTTTTGACTGCTCAAGGTTTTCTTTCATCAATCGAACAGCAGTCTTCGCCTTAAAGAGATTGGCAAAAGCCTCGATAGTATTCTGGATTACTTCATCCTTATTAGCTTCTGCATCGAGTGCTACCGCTTTTTGCAGGTAGCCGGCCGATTCAATGCCATAACGGATTCTTCCACCTGAATAGATAGGAAGGGAAAGGTTAAACATACCGTACATGGCCTGGTTCACTTTGGGTGATGAGCCACCTGTGCCACCACCAGAAGTGTCATTCGATTTCATGCTGATGTTGGGGCTATTCAATCGCAGGTAAGAACCAGCAACACTGGCATCGGGCAACTGACGGTCTTTAGCTTCTCGCTGAGCAGCTACTGCCTCATCAATTTTCGCCTGACCAATCTTGAGATGCTTGCTGCTTTGGAGACTCAGCGAAACCGCTTCCTCTAACCGCAGTGTTTTCTTTTCCTGGGCCTGACTGGCGAAGGCCGTCAGCAGGAGCAACAAGGCTCCACCCATCCACTTCTTATTCATTCGTCAATATGTTTTTAAATATGTTTTTCAGATGTTGGTTAAGTTTCTTGCGGATATGTTTTTCAAACTCGTCTTCCGAAAGCGATTGAAGGTTACTTAACTCCTTATAATAGTGTTTCGATGTAACCAGGAAATTAGCTGTACCCATCATTGTGGTCATCATCATGGGTATGTCCACATTTTTCTTGAACTCTCCTTTCTTCTGTCCTTCATGAATAAGCTTCGCAATCAATTCCTGATTGGTCTTTTTCATTTTCAATATCAGAGCCGATATGTCGGGGTTATTATGAAGCACTTGTTCCCTTGCCAAAACGCGATGGAAGGCTTGTTGCAGGAAAATCTTGTCGATATAATGGTCTACCAGCAGATTCACTTTTTCAAGGGCGGTAGCACCAGGATGCTGGATAATGCCTTCCAGTTTCACTTTTATCATTTCGCCTCGATACTCAAAAATCGCTTCGAGCAATTTCTCTTTCGAACCGAAATAATAAGAGATCATGGCCAGGTTTACAGCAGCTTTCTCTGCAATATCCCTTACAGAAGTACCATTGAATCCCTGTTCTGCAAAAAGGGCCTCCGCGGCTTCCATAATAGCCAATTGCTTTTCGTTATATACCATGGAATGGAAATTTGAAGGGCGAAATTAAACAAATGTTTGATTTAAACAAACGTTTAATTGAAATTTTTAGTCGGGAAGTCCGGAAGAATAGTCCGGGGAGTCCGTGGTGGGTGGTGTGAAGGTTTTAGAGCGAGCTAGTCGGAGGAGAAAATACAAATACAAGTAGGGGAGTTAGGAAGGAGGGTAGTAGGGAAGTAGGGAAGTAGGAAATACAAATACAGACTTTCGAGTTGGTAAAATATAACCGCAGAGGCGCGGAGACGCAGAGGAATTTCCCCGCGTCTCCGCGCCTCTGCGGTAAAAAAAATTAATTAAACAAACTGTATTCATTCCCTACTTCCCTCTACTTTCTATTCTTGTATTTGTATTTCCTACTTCCCTACTACCCTCCTTCCTAACTCCCCTACTTGTATTCCTTCCGGACTTCCCGACTTTCGGTCTTTCGGACTCACCTCCTACTCGCAATCAACAAATTCAAATCCGTGTACTTCAAATCAAAACGCTGACTAAGATGGAAATTAGTGAGAGCCCCTTTGAAGAGATAAATGCCGCCACGAAGATGCACTTTATGCCAAACCAGATTTTCAAATCCGCCTTCATCGCCGGCTTCGAGGAGAAGAGGCATTAAGACATTACTGATGGCTTGAGAGGCAGTGCGGGCAAAGCCTGAGGGTATATTGGGGACGCAATAATGTATTACGCCATACTTGAGGAAAATGGGATTTTCGTGAGAAGTGATCTCGGAAGTTTCGAAACATCCGCCACGGTCAATACTTACATCAATCACAACACTACCTGTACGCATATTACTCACCATCTCTTCTGTAACTACTACTGGCGTGCGGGCACCAGGTGTATAGAGTGCCCCTACAGCCACTTCGCAAGTCTTCAATTGTTTTGCAAGAATGCGGGGTTCAATAACGGAAGTCCATAACCGATGTCCGATATTGTTCTGAAGCCTTTTTAACCTATAGATACTGCTATCAAAAACTTTTACAGAGGCACCGAGTGCGAGGGCAGCACGGGCTGCGTACTCTCCCACGATACCGGCACCCAGAATGATGACTTTTGTTGGGGGAATACCGGATATACCTCCTAACAACACACCTTTACCATGATTGGCAGAGCCGAGGTATTGTGCAGCAATCAGCATTACGGCACTACCAGCAATCTCACTCATGCTTCTTACAATGGGGTAACTATCGCTGTCATCCTTGAGATTCTCGAATGAAATGGCAGTTATTTTTTTCTCCATCATCTTCTGCAGCAATTCAGCCTTTAGTACACTTAGATGAATGGGAGAAATGATGACTTGATTCTGTTGCAAACGAGGAAGATCCTCTTCAATAACCGGAGCACTTTTTACAAGAATAGGAGCTTTGTACACTTCGTCTTTATCATATACTATCCTTGCACCAGCTTCACTATAATCCTTATCTCTGAAATGAGCGGCATCGCCGGCATTATGTTCGAGTATTACCTGATGGCCATTACTTACCAATACACCCACTGCTTCAGGCGTAAGGGCTACCCTATTTTCCTGGAATGCAGTTTCTTTTGGAATCCCGATCATTATCTGGGATCCTTTTGGTTTTATGTCCAGAGTTTCTTCCAGGGTTTCGTAGCTGAAAGATGTACTGATAATGGGCTTTTGCTGAGACATGCCGGATAGAAGTTTATGGTTTGATAAATCAGGTCTGCCTTTTCACTACTGCGCCTTCACCTCTAATTCCCAAACCTTTACAATCGATAAGGGGGCCTTCCTGCATTAACAGAGAGGCATTCCAAAAATAGCTAAATATTATTGATTCTTATACTTCGTTTATCGGTGCCAAGAACCTCTAAATATATATGCAAGGTATCGGGAGGCAAGAGTTCTGGAACCCTCTCCGGCCATTCTACCAAGCATAAATCCCCGCTATACAAACAATCCTCAACCCCTGCCCTTTGGGCTTCCTCCGCACTATTAAGCCGATAAAGGTCTATATGGAACATTATTCCACCCGGATAACTATACTCATTGATTAACGAAAATGTGGGACTCCCCACAGCATCCGTTACCCCCAATTCATCACAAAAAGCATGGATAAAAGTGGTCTTTCCCGCCCCCATATCACCATGAAAGGCAACGACCTTCTTATCCCCTAATTCATTCCGAAATCGGGCCACTACCTCCTTTATTTCCGGCAAATGATATTGCTCATTCATACTGCAAATATATTATGAGTGATGTCAATTGAGAAGTGTATTTGCAACTTGGTTTAGTTTATAATTCCGGTTATGGTAAGAGGGGTGGGGGTGTTATTGAGTAATTTTGTTTTGAGTCGGTAAGCATTTAGCCGGGAAAGCGTTAGCCGGGAAAGCGGAAAAACGGGAAAGCGTTTGAATATTATCAGAATTGAAATATGAATAATACAAATGACATTGATTTCAATTCCCGCCTTACCGTTTTACCGGCAAAATAAATTAGCAATCAAAAGTGAATTATTTTGTTTTTGCCGAAAGGCGGCCGGGGGGGAAAGCGTTTGAATATTATCAGAATTGAAATATGAATAATACAACTGACATTGATTTCAATTCCCGCCTTACCGTTTTACCGGCAAAAAAAAAGAGAATATTATGGAGAAAGTGAACTGGAAAGTAGAAGGCATGTCCTGCTCCAACTGTGCCCTCACAATTGGAAAATTCCTCGAGAACAAGGGAATGCAAAATGTAAAGGTGAATCTTGTATCGGGAGAAGTATTATTTGATACCGTTGAAAGCGATAACGCCCCCTTAAAAAAAGGAATTGAATCGCTGGGTTATAAAGTGGTTGGAGATGTTGAGATAGCCGCAGAAGCACCCAAGAAAATGAATCGCTTCCTTCGCTATGTATTATGGTGTACACCGCTTACCCTGATTCTGATGCTGCACATGATTCCCGGTATCCACCAATACTTTCATTGGTTGATGAATCCATGGATACAATTGGCACTTTGTACTCCCGTCTATATCATTGGTATGAGTTTCTTCGGGAAAAGTGCCTGGCACAGTATCCGAAACAAGATGCCGAATATGAATGTGTTGGTAGCTATCGGTGCTACAGCTGCCTTCGGATATAGTTTAACAGGTACATTGATGAATTGGGGCGATGGCTTCCTCTATTATGAAACAGCTGCCACAATCATCACATTGGTTTTCTTTGGTAACTATCTGGAAGAAGCCACAATCGAATCAACGCAGAAAGCACTTCATAGTCTCGCGAAATTACAGAAGGTGATGGCTAATATGATCGCTTTCGATGATAATCACCAAGAGATCGTCTTCCCTATTGAGAATACGCAACTCAGAAGTGGCGACTTAATTCTTATCAAATCAGGAGAACAGGTTCCTGCCGATGCAAAGATACTTTGGGGAGACGCAACAGTTAATGAAGCCATTGTAACGGGAGAAAGTTTACCGATTACAAAAAAACCAAAAGACCTTTTGATAGGCGGCAGTCTGATTGCTGATGGCACAGTGAAAGCCCAAGTGACCGCAGCAGCAAAAGATTCTGTATTAGCCAATATCATCAATCTCGTTAAACAAGCACAGGGAGAAAAACCACCTGTTCAACAATTGGCTGATAAGATCAGCGCCATCTTTGTTCCGGTAGTATTAATCATCACGGCCTTCACATTTATAGCCAACTATTTTATACTCGATGCTTTTACTCCGGCATTGATGCGGAGTATTGCTGTGCTGGTGATAGCTTGTCCTTGCGCAATGGGATTAGCAACACCCGCTGCTATAGCCGTAGGACTAGGTCGTGCTGCGAGAAACGGCGTCTTATTCCGCAACGCAAAGAGTCTCGAGCTATTCAAGAATATCAGACAAGTGGTATTTGATAAAACCGGCACACTCACCACTGGAAAATTCTCCATTGATAAATTTGAATGGGACACTAATCAGACTGATGAAAAGACCTTCCGCACCATCGCATTTTCATTGGAGAAATATTCAAATCATCCGATAGCCCAAAGTGTTTCTGTATCATGGAAACAAAAAGAAGAAATACGCTGGGCTTCCATAGAAGAATCCAAAGGAATGGGAATGAAAGCGACCGACAAAGAAGGAAATACTTACAAAGCAGGATCTTTCAAGATTGTTGGATTGTCTTCTTCCGAAAGTACCCATAATGTTTATATCTCTAAGAACGATGTATTGATTGGATGGATTGATGTGAAAGATGAATTACGTCCGGAAGCATTATCAGTAGTAACTTATCTGCATAGCAAAAACATAAAGACCATACTTTTAAGTGGTGACCATAAAAACAAATGCGAGCTGATTGCAAAAGAACTTGGCATTGATGAAGTGATTGCTGAACAAACACCCGAACAGAAATTGGAAAAGATTACGCAACTCACAGCCGTAACTCCTACTGCGATGATAGGTGACGGTATAAACGACGCACCAGCTCTTGCAAAAGCCACTATCGGTATTTCAATGAGTGATGCATCGCAGGTGGCGGTACAAACTGCCGATGTGGTGTTGATGAATCATGGACTTAAGAACCTACCATTGGCATTAGGATTAGGTAAACATACTTTCATAACCATTAAAGAGAATCTGTTCTGGGCTTTCTCTTATAATATAGTAGCCATACCTGTGGCGGCTGTTGGGCTATTAGGTGTTTACGGACCTACTTATGGGGCGTTGATAATGGCGTTGAGTGATGTGGTGCTGGCGGCGAATTCGGTGAGGTTGTTTGTGAAGAAGGTGGTGTAGGGAACGAAATTTGAAAATTTGAGGATTTGAAAATTTGAAAATACTTGGCCCCGCAGCAGTGTGTGGGAACAGCCGAATTCAATAACCGCAGAGGCGCAGAGACGCGGAGGCCTTTCTCTGCGTCTCCGCGTCTCTGCGGTTAAAAAACAACCAGAACTTCTTAAAATTAAAATTCCTACATTTCCACTCCTTAATTTGCATTTAAATTGTACTAATCACCTGTGTCACCCTTCCCGAAAGACCTGATTGCCTCACCCACAGCAACCCTGAAAGAATATTGGGGCTATCCGCAATTCCGTCCACTGCAGGAAGATATAATCAACTCGATACTTGAGGGTAAGGATACATTGGCCTTACTGCCAACTGGTGGAGGTAAATCACTTTGCTACCAGGTACCAGCCATGTGCCGGGAGGGATTATGTCTTGTTATTTCACCTTTGATTGCCTTGATGAAGGACCAGGTGGAACAACTCCGCAAGAAACAAATCACTGCATTCGCTATATTTTCTGGAATGACCCGAAGGGAAGTGATTAATACCCTGCAGGTGGCGATGGAAAGTAATTGCAAATTCCTCTATGTATCGCCAGAACGATTAGAGACTGCATTGTTCAAGGAGTATCTACCAGCCTTAGACATACGAATCATTGCCGTTGATGAAGCACACTGTATATCACAATGGGGGTATGATTTCCGTCCTTCTTACTTGCGAATTGCCGCCTTAAGGGAAGAATTGCCCGATGTTCCGATACTGGCATTAACTGCATCCGCTACTCCATTAGTGGAAGCGGATATCATGAAACAATTGGTATTTGCTGAAAAGAAAGTATTCCGCCAATCCTTTGAACGTCCCAATCTTTCTTACAGCACTTTCAAGACCGATTCCAAGATCAATAAGATCATCGATATACTGCAGAAAGTACCAGGTAGTAGTTTAGTATATTGCAGAAGCCGGAAACGTACCAAGGAAATCAGCGACCTGCTGCAATTGCAAAATATAAAGGCCGATTTCTATCATGCCGGTCTATCGCAACAGGATAGAAGTCGCAAGCAGGAAGAATGGATAAACAATAGCATAAGGACCATGGTCTGCACCAATGCTTTTGGAATGGGTATCGATAAACCAGATGTAAGAATGGTTATTCATGCCGATGTACCCGAATGTCTTGAGAACTATTATCAGGAAGCAGGTCGTGCGGGACGAGATGGCAACCGCTCTTATGCTGTGCTCTTGTATCAGGATAAGGAAATAGAAGAATTGAAAGTATTACCAGAGACCAGATACCCACCATTTGAAACGATACGATCGGTTTATCAATCATTGGTGAACTATTTACAATTGCCTGTTAATAGTGGAGAAGGGGTATCATTCGATTTCCCCTTCCCTGATTTCATAAAGAAGTTCAAACTTTCGACACCCATAACCTATTCTTCCCTGAAAGCGATGGAACAGGAAGGCTTTTTCAGTTTTAATGAACAGGTATTCATTCCTTCCAAAGTGCAGTTTATAACAGGGAAAGAGATGTTGTATGATTTTGAAGAGGCACATCCTGAACTGGAACCATTAATAAAGATATTACTCCGTACTTACGGAGGATTATTTGAGCAACCGACATTTATCCAGGAATCACTATTGTCGTACCTGTTAAAATCTGATAAGGAATCCATCATAAAGGGATTGTACGAATTACATCAGGAACGAATTATCGCCTATTTGCCTCAAAAGGATACACCACAGCTATTCTTTTTGCAACCCCGTGTTGCAGTTGAGCGATTGCAGATCAATGAGAAATTATACAAGGAAAGAAAACAACTCTTTAGTAACCGCATTGCCGACTTCATAAAATATATTTCAAATACATCTACTTGCAGAAGCCAGATTATTGCAAGCTATTTTGGTGATATCAATGTACCTGCCTGTGGCATCTGCGATAACTGTTTGGAGAAAAAGAAAGCAGCTCTCAATGATGCCGCTTTTGATAAGATAAAAGAACAGGTATTCAAAGCTCTGGCTCCTGCCCCATTAACGATTGACCAGTTATTGAATTCATTAAAGGGGTATCCGAAAGATCAGGCGTGGAAAGTGATAGAGTTTTTGCAGAGTGAGAATGTTATTGAGACTACTAAAGAGGGTAAAGTTATTATTAAAAAATAATCTTACTCTCTTTTGTCCAATCGATTAAAACCAACTACTCTTCTTACTCTTACTACTGCTTCTTCCACCTAATCCAAGTGCACCTAAAAGCGAACGTGTGATTACATTGGCAGCGGTTCTTCCGATTTGACGGGTTACAGAATTATCGAGTACTTTTTCAACAGTAGATTTTTCTTTTCGTCCTGATGGTTTTGCCTCTTCTTTCTCCTTTTCTGCTTCCTCAGTTTTCTTGGCCGCTTCTTCCATTTTGGCATTTAATATTTCATAGGCACTTTCACTGTCTTCAGTTTCTGCATATTTCTTAACCAACTTGGAACTTCCTATCAGGTTATCCATTTCAGAGTCAGTCAATATATCCATTCGGCTCTTTGGTGCTAAGAGCATAGTATGTACTAAAGGAGTTGGAATACCTTTCTCGTTCAATAGGGTTACAAATGCTTCCCCGATTCCTAATTGGGTAAGTAAGTCTTCGGTTTTATAATAAGTCGTTTCAGGATAGTTCTCAGCAGCTTGCTTGATTGTTTTTCTATCAGCAGCAGTGAATGCTCTGAGCGCGTGTTGTACTTTCAATCCTAATTGCGCAAGTACGCTGGCAGGTATATCTTGCGGATTCTGTGTACAGAAGAAGATACCCACTCCTTTTGAACGTATCAGTTTGATTACGGTTTCTATCTGCTGTAATAAGGCGGAAGTGGCTTCCTGAAATACCAGATGCGCTTCATCTATAAAGAGAACTAGTTTTGGTTTCTCCATATCCCCTTCTTCAGGCAAAGTGGCATAGAGTTCTGCCAATAAGCTAAGCATGAAAGTAGAGAAGAGTTTTGGCTTGCTTTGCATATCGGTAACACGCAATACACTGATGATACCACGACCATCACTACCAATCCGCATCAGATCATCAACCTCGAAACTTGGTTCTCCAAAAAACACATCGGCACCTTGTTGTTGTAGTTCGATCACTTTCCTTAGGATAGTACCTGTTGAAGTGGTAGATATCTTACCATAGGATTTTTCAATCTCCTTCTTTCCTTCATCACTTATATACTGAAGTGTTTTTGTGAAATCTTTCAGATCGAGAAGAGCCATCTTATTATCATCACAATACTTGAAGATCATGGATACCACTCCTTCCTGTGTGTCGTTCAATCCAAGGATTTTTGACAAAAGAATGGGACCGAATTCACTTACCGTAGCGCGCATGCGAACCCCTTTCTCATTACTCAGGCTCATCAGTTCAGTGGATACGCTGTGGCTTTATATTCAACACCAATTTTCTGATAGCGGTCTGTTATTTTATCGTTCACGGTTCCTGCTGCGGCAATACCTGAGAGGTCACCTTTAATATCCATCAGCATAACAGGAACACTGGCATCACTCAATGCTTCGGCTATTACCTGAAGGGTCTTCGTTTTACCTGTTCCGGTAGCACCGGCAATCAATCCATGACGGTTCATGGTCTTGAGCGGTAATTTCACAATAGCACCTGGAACAGGTTGTCCATCTAACATTCCAATACCCATCAGGGCTGATTCACCTTTAAATGTATATCCGTCTTGTACTGCTTTCAGAAAATCGTCGGTAGTGGCCATATTTTTTTATTAGGATGGTAAGTTATGAAATGAGATGGAATTTGTTGAAGGTAGGTTGCAATAGAATGTTATCAGACTGTAAACATCGGTTACATATCCTCTTCCCGTTCTAACATCAGGATGGCGCCTTGTGGTACTATGAAGTATTTTTCCTTTTCATATACCACTTCTGTAGAACCGCTCAGGAGGAAGATGGCTAAATCACCTTCCTTAGCTTGCAAAGGGAAATACTTGACCTGTTCCTCTTCTCCTTTCCAGCTTTCGTCTTCAACGGGCATTGGAATGGCATAACCAGGACCGGTTTTAATCACATAGCCCTGCTGCACTTTTTCCTTTTCCTGAACGCCAGGAGGAAGGTAAAGGCCGCTTTCGGTTCTTTCATCGGGTTGCACTGGTTTTACCAAAACCCGGTCGCCGATCACTATCAGCTTCTTCAGTTTCATGTCTGCCGTTATTCTCATAAAAGCAAATTACTGCGTTTTAAGTTTTCTCCACTGCAAAAAGCCGGAAAAATCAAATGGCGGAAACATAGGCTGTTACAAGCTTCTTACTCCCCTAAATACCTCTTTTTCTACCCACCCTCCTTTTCTCTCTCCTTCTTTCCCAACCAGTTACAAAAGATTTATTAACAAAATATTATCCGGTAATTGTTAAGTTTGGCAAAGGATTTACTTTTATTTACGGTATCAATCTAAACTTTAAATGTATGGAAGGAAAGAAACACAAAATATTGCTCTGTGAAGATGATCAGAATCTTGGCATGGTATTGAAAAATTATCTGGAACTGAACGACTTTGATGTAACACTGGAAAGAGATGGCCGCTTAGGTCTCGCCGCTTTTCAAAGAGAAAAATATGAACTCTGTCTGCTCGATATCATGATGCCACATATGGATGGCTTCACGCTTGCTGAAGAAATCCGCGATGTGGATCCAGACATACCATTGTTCTTCTTAAGTGCAAAAACAATGAAGGAAGATATCATCCAGGGGTATAAACTGGGTGCGGATGATTATATCACCAAACCTTTCGACAGCGAAGTACTCTTGCTTAAAATAAAGGCTATCCTTAAACGCAATGAGGAATCAAACAAGGAACAGGAAAACAAGGAATTCGATCTGGGTGGTTACCACTTCAATCCGAAGCTTCGTGAATTGAGCCTTAATGGCAAGATGCAGACCTTGTCTCCAAAAGAGAATGAGCTGTTGAAAATGCTCGCAGAACATCTTAACGACCTCTTACCTCGTGAGCAGGCCCTGAAGAAAATCTGGGGCAGCGACACCTATTTCAACGGACGTAGTATGGACGTGTATATTGCCAAGCTGCGTAAATACCTGAAAGAAGACAGCACCATTGAAATCGTGAACATCCATGGTAATGGATTTAGATTGGTGGCGCCGGTGAGTGCGTGATAAGGTCGAAATTCAAAAATAAAAAGTTAAAAGCCATCCGTGAAAACGGGTGGCTTTTTTATATTTCAAAAGTCAAAAGTAAAAAGTAAAAAAGGTTGTATAAGGTCTCCAACCTTATAAGGTTGGAGACCTTATACAACCTCCTCTTTTGCATTTCACCTAAATAGAGTTGTACAACTTAAGAGATAATCAATAAATTTTTGTAAAGAAGTGGTTACCAATAGCGGGCTATGAAATATTAAAATCTGATTGCTTGTCTTACAAGGGGTTCAAGTTTTATCGATTTTGTGGAGTTCTTTCAATCATGGAGATGGGTGAGGTCTCCAACCTTATAAGGTTGGAGACCTTATACAACCTCACAATTCAATTAAAAAGTCAAAAGTGAAAAGTAAAAATGGGGAACCTGTTTTTTTACACGCTAGTCTCGACAAATCAATCGAACAACAAACTATCACCAGCTGAACGGAATGGCTTTTTACCAAGATGTGAATAGGCTTTCTCTGTAGCTTCTCTTCCTCTTGGAGTTCTTTTCAGAAAACCCTCCTGAATTAAGAACGGCTCGTATACCTCTTCGATGGTTCCTGATTCCTCTCCTACTGCAGTAGCGATGGTAGTAATCCCTACAGGACCGCCTTTGAATTTTTCGATGATGGTAGATAAGATGCGATTATCCATTTCATCTAATCCATGTTCATCTACATTCAATGCTTTTAATGCGTGTTGGGTAATACCTATATCGATGGCCCCATCGTTCAATACCTGGGCAAAATCGCGCACTCTTCTCAATAAGCCATTGGCAATCCTTGGTGTACCGCGACTACGACGGGCAATTTCTCCCGCTGCTTCGGTTGTTATTGTAGTATTGAGGATATGAGCAGAACGCTCAACAATCTTATGTAATGTGGCTCCTTGATAATATTCGAGCCTTGACTTGATAGCGAAACGGGATAATAAAGGAGCTGAGAGCAAACCACTTCTGGTTGTAGCGCCAATAAGTGTAAATGGATTCAGATTCAATTGAATGCTGCGGGCATTGGGACCACTATCAATCATGATATCGATGCGGTAATCTTCCATGGCGGCATAGAGATATTCTTCAACCACTGTACTGAGACGATGGATCTCATCTATAAATAATACGTCGTTCGGTTCCAGGTTGGTAAGCAATCCGGCGAGATCGCCCGGTTTTTCAATAACCGGACCTGAAGTCTCTTTGATATTCACTCCTAGTTCGTTGGCTACAATCCGGGACAATGTGGTTTTACCCAATCCCGGAGGACCGTGGAAAAGCACATGATCAAGGGCTTCTCCCCTGATCTTGGCGGCTTTGATGAAGATGGTGAGGTTCTCGATAATCTGGGCTTGTCCGGCGAAATCAGCGATTACCGCCGGGCGGATATTATTCTCAAACTCCTTATCGGCAGCACTTAATGACCCTTTATCGTTGTTTAGATTCGGATTGGACATGCTGTAAATTTAGCAAGAGCCGCTGTAACGGTAAGGAAAAAATATTTTATCTTTTATTTGTACATACAAATGAAATCCCCTTATCTTTGTCCCGGAATGAAAACCACCGACAGTAAATTTTGCCAATGCCTGTATTTCAGCACCAACGCCTTAGCGCGTAAGGTGGAGAAGCTGGCTATTGAGAGCTGGAGCAAAGGTCAATCTTTCCCCGAGTCATGCCTATCTTTTGATGATGGTTATTGAGGAGCCGGGTATTCAGCCTGGTTTGTTAGCAGAACACCTGCAACTCACGCCCAGCACCATTACCCGCCTGATAGAAAAAATGGAAGAGAAGAAACTGGTGGTGCGTACAACGGAAGGTAAAACAACCAATGTTTACCCTACACCGAAAGGAAAAGAGATGCTTCCCCAATTGAAAGATTGCCTAAAGGATTTCTATACTCAGTACACTTCCATCCTTGGAAAAGAGGAAAGTGCCAAGCTGGTTCAGACCATCGGAAAATTTGCGGATAAACTATAAAACCATTTTTTTTAACGAATCATTTGTATATACAATAATAAATACCATAACACATGAAGTACATCATCACCGGCTCTTTGGGCCACATCAGCCAACCATTAGTTACTGCATTAGTGAAAGCAGGACATGAAGCACATGTAATAACAAGTAACCCTTCTCGGGTATCAGCTATCGAAGCTTTGGGAGCAAAAGCACAGGTAGGGTCATTAGAAGACTCTGCATTTATTACTGAATCTTTCAAAGGCGCCGATGCTGTGTATCTTATGATTCCGCCCAACTTCGGAGTAACTGACTGGAGAGCGTTTCAGGATAAGATTTCAGACAACTATGTTTCTGCTATCAGAGCCAATAACATCAAATATGTTGTAACTCTTAGCAGCATCGGCGCCCATATGGGTCTTGGTGCGGGTCCAGTTGATGGCTTGGCTTATCTGGAACAACAATTGAAAACCCTACCTACTGTTGCCGTAAAAAACCTACGTCCTTCTTACTTCTTCTACAATCTCTTTAGCTTGATTCCCCTGATTAAGAACATGAATATCATGGGAAGTAATTTTGGAACTACAGACGAGAAATTAGTACTCACTACAACCGAAGACATAGCAGCTGCAGCAACAGAAGAATTACTTGCATTGAATTTTACAGGAAAAACTGTTCGTTATATTTCTTCAGATGAGCGTCATCCTAATGAAATAGCTGCTGTATTGAGTGCTGCCATTGGCAAACCTGGCATACCGTGGGTACCGTTTTCAGATGAGCAATCATTAGGCGGAATGTTACAAGCAGGATTACCAGAAACTATTGCAGTAGGCTATACCACCATGGGTAAAGCGATTCGTGATGGAGAAATGCAAAAAGATTATTGGGAAAACAAACCAACTCCAACAGGCACCTTAACTTTAGAAGCGTTTGCAAAACAAGTTCGCTGTAGTGTATAATCAATAATCATTCATCATTAAATCTTATACAATGAAAATAGGCATAATTGGATCTGGCACTGTTGGCCAGGTTTTAGGTACAGCTCTTTTAAAAGAAGGACATGAAGTAATGCTTGGCACCCGTGATCTTTCCAAACCGGAAGTAATAGCCTGGAGAGTGAACAACCCTACAGGAAGTGTTGGATACTTTACGGAAGCATCTGCTTTTGGAGAAGTGATTATACTTGCAGTTAAAGGACTAAAGGCCATCGAAGCACTTGAGCAATCTGATATGAACCAGTTAGCTGGAAAAATATTGATTGATACAACAAACCCTATAGATGCATCAGCACCTGTGAATGGCGTACTTCCCTATTTCACCAACTATAATGAAAGTTTGATGGAAAGAATTCAAGGAAGAATTCCAAACGCCAAAGTGGTGAAGGCCTTCAATAGTGTAGGAAGTATGTATATGTACAAACCAAAATTCCCTGGTGGCACTCCAACAATGTTTATCTGTGGAGATGATGCTGGAGCGAAAGCAACAGTTACTTCCATTCTAACAAGCTTTGGTTGGGAAACTGAAGATATGGGTATGTCTACTTCGGCGAGGGCAATTGAGCCGCTTTGTATACTTTGGTGTTTGCCGGGATTTTTGAATAATCAGTGGGGGCATGCGTTTAAGTTGTTGAAGGCTTAAATAATTTGAGAATTTGATGATTTGAGAATTTGAGAATAAACAGCCAATACAGTAACCGCAGAGGCGCGGAGACGCAGAGGGCTTTCCTCCGCGTCTCTGCGTCTCTGCGGTTATATTTTTAAAACAATAAAATTTCCAAAAGAAGAAATTAATTTCACGGCATCAACCAATAGTCAACATGTATGAACTTCAACTCGTTTAAAGAGAGTTTACAAAATAGTACTCCACCAGAAGGAATAAGTCCTTATTTGAAGGCTTTATGGTATGATGGAAAGAATGATTGGGAAAAAGCACATAATATTATCCAGGACATTGAAGACAACAATGGATCGTGGATACATGCTTATTTGCATCGGAAGGAAGGAGATATCTGGAATGCCGATTATTGGTATAGAGAGCGAATAAAAAAAGGCCGGATGTTTCTTTGGAGCAAGAATGGGGAAACATTGTAATAGCCCTTATTGAGTAATAATTTTTTCTGTTCTATTTCACCGCAGAGACGCGGAGACGCAGAGGGGGATCGATTAGAGTTCCGAACTTTTTGAAAGTTCGGAACTCTAATCGATCCCCCTCAAGCATTCCCTGCGTCTCCGCGTCTCTGCGGTGAAAAAACTAAAGGAATTTATTCAAACAAAGAATCAAATCAGGATCCGGGCAATTCGCCAAATACTTCTCCCTCTCCGAAAACTTACACACTCCCGGGTAATCGCCCTCTTTAATTCCCAATTCTTCTATAACCTGAAAATGTAAGTGTGGTGGCCAATGTCCATTCTCTTCCGGCACACCGAAATGCGCAATCTTTTGTCCGCGGGAAACATAAGCTCCGGCATGAAAATACTCTAGATCCATCAAACTGATATGTCCGTATAATGTATAAAAAGCTTTTGTATCCAGTTGATGAACTAAAATCATTGTAGCACCATAATCGCCATGGTTATCATTGAATGCCACACTATGCACCATTCCTCCCATGAAAGCATATACTGGAGTTCCAGCTTTGCCCCATATATCTACACCCAGATGAAGTCTTCTTGGCTCTTCTGATATCCCTGAATCAGAATTTTTTTCTCCAAATAAAGTGCTCCTATCATATACGGTTCGCAATTCATCATAACCACCGATTCCGTATTTAGCACCGGCTGTAGCAAGCTGATTATTTACATATGATGAAAAGAGATCTATATCATTTATCACCTCAGCAGTCAATGCAGTATTGCGGGCTGTAAAATCCATTGCCAGCAATTTCTCTGTAACCGGATTAAAATCAATCACCTTACCAAAAAAAGGCTGGTGCTTCAATAAAAGAGTGGTCAAACCAGTTCTCATAGACATAGTTATTGTAAAGTGATAAGCGCCATTACCGGAAAATGATCTGATGAAAAACGCCCCTTCCAGGTTTGTGAAAGAGTAGCATGCTGTAATACTTTCAGTTTGCCTTTAAAAAAAATATAATCTATCGGCTCGTCCTTTATCTCTGCGGGTTGCCAGCCATTGAATGTTCCTATCGGACCATAATGTGGTTGTTGGGAATAAAAAAATGCATTAAGAAGATGAAGCTTGTTAGTAGAGTCTGTTACAATCCTGATAGGATCATCTTCAGGCGTTGAGTTAAAATCACCAGTAAGTATTACTGTTTCCTTTCCTGCAATACTTTCAATCTTCTCTAATAATAACCCGGCACTCTTAGCACGCGCTATCTTCCCAATATGATCGAAGTGGGTATTGAAGACATAGAATTTTTTTCCTGTTTTCTTGTCCTTGAAATATACCCATGTAACTACTCTTGTGATTGCGGCATCCCAACTTTTACTTCCTGGTACATCAGGAGTCTCCGATAACCAGAATGTACTAGTCTGTAATGCTTCCAATCTGGTTTCATCATAAAATATAGCTGAATACTCTCCCTTGGTTTTCCCATCGTCCCTTCCCACTCCAGCATACTTATAGCCAGGCAACAATTGCTGTAAGTCCAGCATCTGGTCGTGCAGCGCCTCCTGGACTCCAAGTATATTTACATGATGAAAAAGTATCTGAGATGCCGCCTTATCCTTCCTTAAAGGCCAGGCATTCTGTCCATCAGAAGGTGTATTCAGTCGTATGTTAAATGTCATCACAACCAGGTCTTTCCCCTGAGAAAAACTTGCTTCTACTGTGCTAAAAAAAGCAAGAGACATTAGTAATTTCTTAAACATAATACAAGGTAGCGAATCCTGACAATTCCACACTACCGGCCAACCAATAGCATCCTCTGGTATTGTCTGGAAACCACTCATAAATTTCGTGTCGTAAATAGGCGGTTTATGAATAACTTAGAATTTGATACCCCTATTACGCAAGCTTAAAATATATATTATGAGAAAGATTACATCTTTGTTGCTAATTCTGCTTTGCAACAACTTGCTCCAGGCACAAAACAATCCATTATGGATCCGTTACCCTGCCATTAGTCCCGATGGCAAAACCATCGCTTTTGGTTATAAAGGCGATATCTACAAAGTGGATGCTGCCGGTGGTGTAGCTGTACCACTAACTATCCATGAGGCACACGATATGATGCCGGTTTGGAGTAAGGATGGAAAATCCATCGCTTTTGCCAGCGACCGTTATGGAAACTTTGATGTTTTTATTATTCCAGCAACTGGAGGTGCCCCAACAAGATTAACGTATCATAGTGCACCAGATTATCCGACAGATTTTTCAACAGACAATCAACAAGTACTGTTTACCAGTGCCAGAAACATTCCAGAAAAGAATATCCGTTTTTATAGCCCAAGGTTATTCATGAACTTATATACCGTTTCCGCTAAAGGAGGCCGACCCGTTCTGATCTCATCTGCCGGATTTGAAAACGCTCATTACAATAGCAAAGGAACGCAGATCGTATTCCAGGACCGTAAAGGATATGAAGATGCCTTACGTAAACATCATACATCTTCTGTAACAAGAGATATCTGGCTGATGGATGTAAAGAGTAATACGTATCGTAAGATCAGTGGTTTTGAAGGAGAAGACAGGGAACCTGTATTCAGCAGCGACGATCAGTTCATCTATTACCTGAGTGAGAAAAACGGAACACAGAATATTTACAAAGCACCCGTTCTGTCCAGAATTGCTGAACAAACGATAACCAGTTTCAAATCTAATCCTGTAAGACATCTGAGTATAAGCAACGAAAACACACTTTGCTATTCTTATGATGGCGAAGTATATACACAGAAAGATGGCATTGATCCAAAGAAAGTAGCGATACAGATTGTTAATGATGGAAGAGCAGGGGTTGAAAAGAATGTATCAATCAATGGTAACGTTACTGAAATAGCCTTATCACCCAATGGAAAGGAAATAGCTTTTGTAACAAGAGGTGAAGTTTTCGTTACCAGTGTGGAAGGCGGACAAACAAAACGAATCACCAATACACCACAACAAGAAAGGATGGTGCAATGGTCAACTGATGGACGAAGTGTTATATATGCTGCAGAAAGAAATGATAACTGGGATATTTACAAATCCACAATCACCCGCAAAGAAGAACCATATTTCTATGCTTCTACTGTTCTTACAGAAGAGGCTTTGATAGCAACTCCTGCTGAAGAATATCAACCTAAATTCTCCCCCGACGGAAAGGAAGTAGCTTTTATTGCAGACAGGAATATTTTGAAAGTATATAATATCGCAACAAAGCAAACACGCACTCTATTACCTGAAGGAAGGAATCATTCCTATAGTGATGGCGACTGGGATTTTAACTGGAGTCCTGATAGCAAATGGGTTATCGCCGATGACAGTGAAGGCTCCTGGTTTACAGGAAATGCTGCCATGATAAAAGCAGATGGCACTGGTGAAATAGCCCATCCTCTTAAGAGTGGATTTGGACAGAATAATCCTAAATGGGCTCTGAATGGAAAAGCAATGACTTGGGTAAGTGCTCGTGAAGGAAGAAAGTCATTGGCTAATCAGGGTAGCCGTGAAGTGGATATTTATGCCGGTTTTTTTGAACAGGAACTTTTTGACCGTTATAAACTTAGCAAAGAGGATTTTGCTTTATTGAAAGAGAAAGAAGAAAAAGAGAAACAGGAAAAGGATAAAGCTGATAAAGAAAAAAATGATGAGCCTGTTGATGCAAAAGCTGGAGCAAAAAAACCTGCAACTACAAAAGAAGCAAGTCCTGCCAAACCATCATGGATGCCAAACATCGATGGCTTTGAAAACAGAGTAGCCCGCTTAACCATCAACAGTTCTTCTATTTCAGATTATGCCATCAACAATGATGGAAGCAAGATCTACTATCTCGCCTCCTTTGAAAAAGGATTTGACCTATGGGTAACAGAACCAAGAACCCGTGAAACAAGGATTCTTGCCAAATTAGGTGGTAGTCCGAGTGGTATTGAAATGAGCAAGGATGGAAAAACCCTGTTCGTAACAAATAACGGTTCATTGGTGAAAGTTGATGAAACAGGAAAAGTGAGTCCGATTGCCATCAATGGAGAAATGGTATTGAATGCAGCAGAAGAACGCAAGTATATATTCGACCATGCCTGGAGACAGGTACAGAAGAAATTCTACGATCCAAATATTCACGGTATCGATTGGAAAGGAATAAAAGAATCTTATGCAAAGTTCCTTCCTCATATCAGCAACAATTATGATTATCAGGATTTATTGGGTGAAATGCTAGGGGAATTGAATGCATCGCATACGGGAGGACGCTATTCACCTCAGATGCAAAACCCGGATGCAACTGCTACTCTTGGTTTATTGTATGATGAAACATACAAGGGAAATGGCCTCAAAGTATCTGAAGTTATTGA
Source organism: Chitinophagaceae bacterium (assembly GCA_016721085.1). Taxonomy (GTDB): domain Bacteria; phylum Bacteroidota; class Bacteroidia; order Chitinophagales; family Chitinophagaceae; genus Endoryza. The sequence goes on from JADKJI010000063.1 coordinate 285,464, forward strand.
TGGAGGTCCTTTTAATAAAGCCATAAGTAAATTGAAAGCTGGTATGGTGATTGAGAAAATAGATGGAGAAACTATCACCGACGATATTGATTGGGCAAAACTACTTAACCGTAAAAATGGAAAAATCACATTGGTAAGTGTTTTTGACCCAGCTACCAATACACGATTCGAAGAAACCACTAAGCCAATTACATTTGGTGAAGAATCAGGACTTATGTACAAACGTTGGGTGAAGAAGATGGATGAAATGGTAACAAAACTCAGTGGCGGAAAAGTGGGTTATGTACATGTTCAGGGAATGAATGATGGTAGTTATAGAAATACCTTCGATGCTGTACTTGGAAAAAACTTCGATAAGGAAGCATTAATAGTTGACACCCGCTTTAATGGTGGTGGTTGGCTACATGATGACCTTGCTACCTTCCTCAGTGGTAAACGTTATCTTGATTTTGCTCCGCAAGGCAATCGCTTAAAAGATGGTGAACCGATGGGCCGCTGGAGCAAACCTAGTGTGGTATTGATGAGTGAAAGCAACTATAGTGATGCGTATATCTTCCCTTATATATACAAACAAAACGGTATCGGTAAATTAGTAGGAATGCCTGTTCCAGGAACTGGAACAGCAGTATGGTGGGAAACACAGATAGATCCTACAATTGTATTCGGTATTCCAATGGTGGCTACAATTGGTAAAGAGAACCGTCCAACAGAAAATCTGCAATTGGAACCAGATATCAGAGTACCTCTTAGCTATGAAGATTTCCTGAATGGAAGAGATACGCAGATAGAAGCCGCAGTGAAAGAGATGCTGGATACATTGGAGAAGGAGAAGGTGAAGAAGAAAGGGTTTTGAGGAGTTTTAAGTTGTAAGTATTAAGTTATAAGTGGAAAGTACTAAGTAATAGTGTAGAAAGGTTCTGAGTAATCGGAACCTTTCTCTATTTTACCAAAGAATAAATAACCAAACTGATGAGAAAGAATTCCGTAGCCATTATTATTGCCGTTTTTGTAACAACTATTGCAAGTGCACAGATAAAAATTGGGGTAAAGACAGGATTGCAATATTCTCATCTGGCATCTTACAACGAATTCAATATACAGTCAGATTGGGCGATGGGTTTTAATGCAGGAGCATTTGCAGACATAAAGACATTGCCATTCTTACATATTCAAGCATCCCTTTTGTATTGGTCACTGGCTTACAGAAACAGCAATATAATAGCGGAAGATCCTCAAACTAGGTCTTTGATTGGAGATATAAGCTTGCAACGAATAAGTTATATGCAAGTTCCAGTTTACGCTTTGTTCCGATTCGGATTGAAAAAAGCAAATTTAAAAATTGGAGCTGGACCCTATTTTGCATTCAAGGTTTCCGACAAAACAAAGATTGAAGGGGGTGATACATTCAGAGGTACTATTGTACCACAAGGAACCAAGTCGATTAAATCAAATGTAAATGGTTGGGGTTTATATTCTGGCGTAGAATTCAATCGTTGGTTAGTTGCATTGAATTTCCAACAAACCTTTAAAGGCATTTATGATAACCTCGGTACCAACTTACCAGAGTGGAAGATGGGCAATATAGGTTTGTCTGTTGGCTATTTCCTGATCAAATAATTATTTGATCAGGCATTTATTGGTTCAGTCTTTCTACTCGCACTGAACAATTCTTCCTTATCTAATACGATTGTTGCTAATAACTGGTCTTCCAGCATATTCGCCATTGCTTCGAAATAAGCAATCACATCTTCCTTTAGATTTCTTTTCAACCACCGAAAGCCTCCGGGCAAATTTTCCAATACCTTACGATCGTCGAGATATTCGATATGATGTATATCGGTGGGTGTTAATCCAACATCTTCAAGCTTTTTCAGCATTAGTTGTACAGGCACGTTACTCACGGGACAATACTCCATAGCAATTTCACTCCATTCGCCATTCATTGCATGGGCATGTGTCACTATTTCTTCTTTTGTAACATTACAAACAACTTGAAGCAGATTGCCACAGTTACATCCTCCATGATGTCCCCAGGCATAATAAGCCCCGTTCTTCAGTCTGCCGGCTGTTTCCCTCAGGGCTTCAATCAATAGTAAATTTGCTTGTGCCATTTACTAAAATTGAGAATAAAGCCGTTTATTTCAGCACTTTGTTTAAAAAAAATGGTTCGCGTTAAAAGAATCCTAAAGCAAAATATACCTCTTAGCCGGTCGTTTTAGATAAAATTACCGGCATGATGAAAAAAGCGCTTTTCTGCTATTTACCGATCTTGATGCTTACTTGTATTTTAACATTTTCTGTTACTGCACAAACCATTACCGGAGCATGGAAAGGAAAGATTGGAAATACAAAAGTGGAATTGAAACTGGTAAAGAGTGGCGATAGCCTTAGTGGCACATCTTACTACTATATTTCCAAAACCAATTACAGACGTTATTCAGTGAAAGGGTACTTTGATCCTGAAACAAATGCTGTGATATGGTGGGATGATTGGATGATTGAAGATCATAGCAGTCGCGCTGTAATGGGGACAGCCGCTGTAGATGCACAATTAAGTGTAGCCGATTTTAATTGTCCGGGAGAAACTGTAATGCTGCTGGATGGCACCAGCAATAAAAAAGAGAGTAAAGATGCGGACAAGAAAAACCTCCATCTCGAAAAAATTACAGCCCCTCAATTCACAGATGATTGGGATTGGGTGATAGAAAACTATACTGTAGGAGCAAATGACCCTTATATAATCGATAGTATCAATCAACTTCAGGGAAGCACTCCGTATCCTGAAGAAAAGCAGATTCCCATTCAAACAATACCTGCACCAGTTCTAGCAGAGCAACCCGCACCGGCACCAGCTCCGGAGCCAAAAATATCGACTACCACTAAACCATCTTCTCCAGAAGAGAAATTTGCCAGCCGTAAAAAAGTATTGCAAACAGTAATTCCAGTAACAGCAGAAACTATCGAACTCAGGTTTTATGATAATGCACAAGTTGATGGCGACTCTATCGCTCTCTTTCTCAATGGCCGATTGATATTTGAACACATCAGGTTGACCGAGCAAGCATATACCATAAAAATAAAAGCCAGTGATTTAGGTGCCGATAATGAATTGGTGATGGTAGCTGAGAACCTTGGTTCTATTCCACCCAATACTTCCTTCATGGTGGCAATTGTAGGCGATAAGCGATATGAGGCGAGGTTGTTTGCGAATGAGAATAGTAGTGCGATGGTGCGGATAGTGAAGCAGTGAGAAATACAGCTGAATGCTTAAGGCTTAATGCCTAATGCTAAATACAAATACATTTTACCGCGGAGACGCAGAGGGGGGCGATTAGAGTTCCGAACTTTTTGAAAGTTCGGAACTCTAATCGCCCCCCTCTGCGTCTCCGCGTCTCTGCGGTAAAAAAACTACTTCACAACCCGAAAGCCCTGATTACTAAACGAAGCATGCACATTCACCCTCCCAATATCAAAAGAATTGAAGAACCCACAGGCATGCACACTACACCACCAGGAACCACCACGTGCATGAGCTATTGAAGATGATTCATCAGGCTTTAATTTGCCCGAACAGAATTCGAAGACATTACCGTAAACATCATACAATCCCCAGGCATTTGGAGCAAAACTGCCAACAGGAGCAGTGTACATATAACCATCAGTGCTATCAGCTTTCAAATGATCTATGCCTTTCCAAATATTGCCATAAACAGAAATACTATCAGCGGTCTTTGCGAAAAAATAATCAGTAGTGCTGCCTGCCCTTGCCGCCACTCCCCACTCCACCAATGAAGGCAATCGAACCTTTGCCCATTTACAATAAGCCTGTATATCTGAATAGCTGATGGTTGTTACAGGATGATTCATCTTCCCTCTATACCACCCCGCTCTATGCCGTTTGGGAAACGCCAATTAGCAGTACTATCTTCCTTCCATTTGAATTCTTCCAGTCCGGGGATAAAATAAAAGCGTTATGATTTCTTTCAGCATCGGTGATATAACCTGTGGCATTTACAAAAGCAGCAAATTGTTCATTAGTAGCTTACTTATCTGAAATAGAGAAAGAAGCAAGAGTCACTTTTCGCAAAGGATTCAATACATGTCCTTTTTTGCCTACTGTATAAGTTGACGCGGCTATGGGTATGAAATGAAAATCCTGTGCCTGTATTCCTGTTGTAAGAGCACAAAAGAGCAAAGCAAGAAATATCCTATTTAGAACTGAGGCCATTATAAAATTCGGTTACCCTTGAAATGATTAATGTTTCGTTGGCTTTATTATAAACTAGACTGGCGGTGAAATTGTATTCCTTGCCATATAGTTTCCTGAAAGAAGTTGATTTGATAAAAGGGTCAAATTCATGTTTCCTCATTAAAAGCATGAACACCGTAAGTATATCCCCATCCTTTTTCTTCACATTATATGTCTTGATCAGAAAAGGAATAATTTCAACAGCATCGATTTCAAGAATGGTTCTTTTGAAATTAACTCCTGCCCTATTATTCCTGGAAATGCAATCCTTCAACCATACAATAACTGAATCCCTGTTATCTTTCAGGAATTTTATCTGCGACTCACTCCAGTTCTTTTCTCTTAAAATATCCGGCAAGTAACCATATATCTTTTTATTCTCATCCTGCTCGGGAGGATAGGCATCACAAATCTGGCTGAAGGTTTCACCATGCAACATATGATAGGTGAACTTTTCACGAAGGGATAGGTTACCGTAGATTTTTGCAGGTATCTTTTCTGTACCACCCATCGACTCTTCATCTTCCTTGACTTCCATATTTATGAGCAGGCGTTTGATTTTCGCTAATCCATATGGAGGTTCGGAAACATACATGCGATATTCATGGTAAGCCTGGCTTTCCTTGCTGGGTTCTTTGTATTCATCACTTTGTGCAAAAGTGGAAGTGATGGATACCAGCCAAAAACAAATTGCTAAATGCCATTTCATGCTGTTAAGAGTCTTGGTGACCTTAAATATAATAAAACTTGGAGTAGGTTGTGTTTTCACGATACTATCGCTAGATAACGTTTATTGCTTGAGAGAGTTTTTCACCGCAGAGACGCGGAGACGCAGTGAAAACCTCTGCGTCTCCGCGTCTCTGCGGTGAAAAGAATCAATACTGGAAAATGACATCAAATCACCACATTCACCATCTTCCCCTTCACAAAAATGATCTTCTTCGGCATCTTGCCTTCCAACCATTTCTGCACCACTTCATTTCCTAATACGATGGCTTCCACTTCGGGTTGTGTTAATTCAAGACTTATATCAATTGTAGTTCGAAGTTTACCATTTACAGAAATTGGATACTCCTTGGTAGACTCTACTAAATATTTCGCTTCGAAAACCGGATAGGCTGCATCCAATACAGACCCTTCATTGCCAAGCAATGTCCATAACTCTTCACTGATATGTGGTGCATAAGGAGTCAATAAGACAACCAATGGTTGCAGTATCTCTTTCTTATTGCACTTCAAATCGGCGAGTTCATTCACACAGATCATGAAAGCACTAACTGCGGTATTGAAACTGAATCGTTCAGTATCTTCTTCAATTTTCTTAATAGTCTTATGTAACACTTTCCATTCTGCATCTGTTGCCTTATCATCATTCCAAACCTTTCCTTTCAACTCATCATAGAACAGACGCCAGAATTTTTTGAGGAAACGATGCACGCCTTCAATTCCCTTTGTATCCCATGGCTTGCTTATTTCTACAGGACCGAGGAACATTTCATACATACGGAAAGTATCGGCACCGAATTTATCAACAAGCAAATCTGGATTGACAGTATTGTATTTACCCTTAGACATTTTCTCTGTCTCAGAACCACAGATATATTTTCCATCTTCCAATATGAATTCTGCTGCAGCATATTCCTTATTGCGCCATTGCTTAAAGGCATTCATATCCAGTTCATATCCATCCACAAAATTCACATCCACATGAATCTGGTCTACTAACTGATCTTTTAGAAGTCCTTTAGATACAAATGTGTTTGTGCCATTGATTCGATATACAAATCGGCTACTACCCTGTATCATTCCCTGGTTCACCAATTTCTTATATGGCTCATCATGTCCAATGAATCCTAAATCATATAATGCTTTCGTCCACATGCGGCTATAGAGAAGATGTCCTACCGCATGTTCTGTACCTCCAATGTAGATATCCACTTGTCCCCAGTAGTCACTCACACTCCTATCGCAGAAAGCCTTATCGTTATGAGGATCCATATAGCGGAGGAAATACCAGGAAGATCCGGCATAACCAGGCATTGTATTCGTCTCCAACTCCTTTGCTACCCATTCAGGGATATTGGCAAGGGGACCTTCCCCTTCAGGACCTGGCTTATAACTATCAACATAAGGCAACTGCAATGGCAGTTCATTCTCAGAAAGCGGATAGGCTACCCCGTTCTTCCATTTTATTGGGAAGGGTTCTCCCCAATAACGCTGACGGCTGAAAGCAGCGTCACGCATCTTATAATTCACTTTGCGAGTGCCGATACCTTTTTGTTCTAACTTATCGATCACTACTCCAATAGCATCACGCATCACCATTCCATTAAGGAAATCGGAATTCTCCAATATGGCATCCTTTGTTGGATTCGCTTCCACCCCATCATAATGTTTACCGATGATATTGGTGATAGGTATAGAAAAATGCTGCGCGAATTTATGATCACGTTCATCACCACATGGCACGGCCATGATGGCACCTGTGCCATAACCAGCCAATACATACTCACTGATCCAAATTGGGATTTCCTGTCCATTGAAAGGGTTCAATGCATAAGCCCCACTGAAAACCCCAGATATCTTTTTCTCTGCCATCCTTTCGCGATCGCTTCTGCTTTTTACATAAGCGAGATAGTCATCAACAGCTGTAGCCTGTTCTGCTGACTTGATATCATCAATAATATCCAATTCGGGAGCTATTACCATGAAGTCTACACCGAAAATTGTATCAGGACGAGTTGTGTATACCCGAAGATTTTTAACTTTCGATTTTTCACTTTTAACTTCAAAATCAATCTCAGCACCATACGATTTACCGATCCAGTTGGTCTGCATTTCTTTCATGGCATCGCTGAACTCAATACGATCCAGTCCTTCTATTAAACGATCAGCATATTCTGTAATGCGGAGATACCATTGACGGAGTTTCTTTTTAACTACAGGATGTCCACCTCTTTCACTAACCCCATTCACTACTTCATCATTCGCCAATACAGTACCTAAAGCTTCGCACCAGTTCACTTCACCATAACCACAATAAGCCAGGCGATATTCCATGAGAATGGTCTGTTGCTTTTCAGCATCGAACGATTTCCATTCGGTGGCTGTAAAGCTATAGGCAGAAGATTTTACACTGCTCGACTGTGATCCTTTCTCTTCGAAAAGTTTCACCAGTTCAGCAATGGGTGTTGCTTTCTGTGTATCCCTGTTGAACCAGCTATTGAATAACTGGAGGAAGATCCATTGGGTCCACTTGTAATAACCAGGCTCACAAGTCCTCACTTCCCTGTCCCAATCGAAACAGAACCCGATATTATCTAATTGCTTTCTGAAATTATTGATGTTCTGGTCAGTTGAAACTGCTGGATGAATACCGTGTTCAATAGCATATTGCTCTGCTGGTAATCCGAAGGCATCATATCCCATTGGATGTAATACATTGAATCCCTTCAGTCTTTTGAAACGGCTGAATATATCAGAAGCGATATAGCCGAGAGGATGTCCCACATGTAACCCTGCTCCACTCGGATAAGGGAACATATCCAATACATAAAATTTCGGCTTTGCAGATACATTAGGGACTTTGTACGCATTGGTTTGTTTCCAATGATCCTGCCATTTCTTCTCTATGCTCCTGAATTGATATTCCATGCTATATATTAAAATTTGATCTTTATCCGGAATTGAAATGAGGTGCAATCGTTCATTTAAACAAGACAGCTACTGATACATATTCTGCTGCAATCCATCTTGTTTGTGAAAGAACCCTTAAATACCTGCGTTGGTTCTTTAATCAATACTACTCAGGTTATTCACCCGTTATAAGGGCGGCAAAAATACAATTTACAGCGCGAAATCCGCTATTTTTGCAGCGTTCGATTCGTCATTAACCCAATAAAAATTCCTGTTCATGTCTCAAACCGGAAAACTTTCGGCAAAACGTTCCAAACCATCCTATTTCATGGCCATTTTAGGGGTTACCCTGGTGCTTTTCATAGTGGGAGTGTTAGGATGGGTGGTTTTAAACTCACGCAAACTCGAACAGGTGTTAAGGGAGAGTGCTACCATGAACATTTTCATCAACCAGACTACCACTGACAAGGATAAGGACACCCTGGTAGCTTTCATCCAACAACACCCTTATATCAGAGGGTTCAAATACATCGATAAGGAAGAAGCTAAAAAAGAGTGGTTACAGCAGGGAAACGAGGATTTCAATGTTTTCATCGATAATATGATGCTGCCCCGCAGTGTGGATGTGAATTTCAAGAGTGAATTTGCCGATTCAGCCCATATGGCCGGTTTCATCAACCAACTTCAGAAATACCCTTTCATTACAGAAGTTAAGTTCCCTAAGGAAGTAGTAGCCAAGTTCAATATCCTTCGTAAAGTGACCTTAGGACTGGGAATCATAGCCCTCGTATTATTAGCTCTTACAGTAATCCTTATCGACAATACCATACGACTGGCGATGTTCAGCAACCGTTTCCTCATCAAAACCATGCAGATGGTGGGTGCCACCCGCTGGTTCATAGCTAAACCATTGAATGTCAGAGCTATAATTAATGGGGCTGTTGCCGCCTTAATGGCCATTGCAGCAATAATCATTATAATTTTCTCACTTGAAAACTGGGTTCCAGAGCTAAAGGGACTTCGTGATAATAGCACACTATTACTGCTTTGCAGCACTATCCTGGCCATCGGTATCTCCATCACCCTCATCAGTACTCATCGGTCGATTATTAAGTATTTGAAGATGAAGTTGGATGAGCTGTATTGATTGAGAGTCCGGAAGTCCGGAGGTCGGGAAGACCGGAAGTAAATACAAGTAGGGGAGTTAGGAAGGAGGGTAGTAGGGAAGGAGAAAATACATTCTTTTAGTTGGGCAAATTATAACCGCAGAGGCGCGGAGACGCAGGGGGAATTCCTCTGCGTCTTTGCGTCTCTGCGGTTAATTTTTAGCCATCAAGTCGGGAACCGTTAAAATTCAACCTCCTTCCCTACTTCCCTACTTTCGGTCTTCCTGACTTCCCGTCTTTTCTCTATATTGCAACCCAAATCGAACATATGAGCGAAAAGAAACCAGCTACCGCCCCTTCAGGAGCATTATTCGGAAAGGAAAACTACAAATGGATGATTATCGGAATCGCGGTAATGGCACTTGGATTCTTCCTAATGAGTGGAGGAAAGAGTGAAGATGCCAATGTATTCAAGAAAGAAGAAGTTTATAGCACCATGCGTATAACTGTTGCTCCTATCTTGATCCTTTTGGGATTGGGGATTGAGGTGTTTGCGATCTTCAGAAAACCGAAAAGCAATTAAGAATTTGGAAATTTGAAAATTTGAAAATGCCTCCGGGCTAAAGTCTGCATTTGTATTTGGCTGTTCATTTTCAAATTCTCAAATTCTCAAATTTTCAAATTACCCTCCCATGACTCTCTTCCAATCCCTCATCATCGCCATAGTAGAAGGACTAACTGAATTCCTGCCCATTTCGAGTACAGGGCATATGGTAATAGCGAGTTCATTGTTTGGCATACAAGATGATTCATTCACGAAATTATTTGAAGTTGCAATTCAGTTAGGAGCGATCCTGGCGGTTGTGGTGATATATTGGAAGAAGTTCATAGACTTTAAAAGTTGGCAATTTTATGCCAAGCTGGCAATAGCAGTTGTGCCTGCACTCATCTTCGGGAAATTATTAGATGAAACCATTGACGAAAAATTAGGCAATCCCACATTCATTGCCTGGATGTTCATTTTAGGAGGTATCGTTCTTTTATTCATCGACCGTTTCTTCCAAAAAGCGGCTATAGATTCTGAAGAAAAAATCAGTTACCCAAAGGCATTCATCACAGGTCTCTTTCAGGTATTAGCGGTTGCCCTTCCGGGTATATCAAGAAGTGCGGCTACTATTATCGGTGGTATGAGTCAGGGACTAACCCGCAGACTCGCTGCTGAATTCTCTTTCTTTCTTGCAGTTCCTACCATGGCCGCTGCTACTGGCTATTCCCTATTCCTGAAAGACTGGAAATTTTCAGGCGGCATGGAGAAAGGTTATAAGATCATCCTCTCCAGCAGCGATAATACACAAGCATTTATCCTCGGTAATATTGTAGCCTTCATTGTAGCACTTCTTGCCATCAAATTCTTCATCAACTTTTTGCAGAAGCATGGGTTTTGGGTTTTTGGGTGGTATAGGATTGTGGCGGGAGGGGTGCTGCTTGCATTGCTTTATGCTAAGATGCTCTGAAGAATTAGGAAATGTGAAAATGTGAAGATGTGGAAATGAAACAGCCGGGAAACAAATGAGGAAATGTGAAGGTTAGAATGTGGAAAATGAAACAGCCAAATACTAGATGAATCTTAATTTATTAGCATCCATTTTATTGTGCGCTCTAATTTCTGTCCCGGCTGCATTTTCACATCTCCTAATTTCCACTTGGCGTTCATCTCCTAATTTCCTCATCTCCACATCTTCACATTTGCATTTCCGCTGCTTTATAAGAGTTTAATTCCCTTATCTTTAAGCATCAAACTCGCTGCTTATGCCAACCGCCCCTAAAAAAGTGATAAATGGATGGGCCATGTACGATTGGGCCAATTCGGTTTATAATCTTGTAATCACCACAACTTTTTTCCTGCCTATTATGCAGCGGTAACAAAACCCGAAAATCCGGGATTTGAAAATGGGGTGCGTTTTCTGGGACGAAATTTTGTAAATACTGAGATTAAAGATTATGTACTTGCTACAGGCTTCCTTATAATAGCGTTCTTCTCTCCTATTCTTTCCTCTATGGCCGACTATAAAGGCAATAAGAAAAACTTCATGCGTTTCTTTTGTTATTTAGGAGCTGCCAGTTGTTCGCTCCTTTTCTTTTTTGATAAGGACCATGTAACCCTTGGATTATTTTGCTTCATGTTTGCTGGAATAGGTTTTTATGGCTCGCAAGTATTTTATAATTCGTATCTGCCAGATATAACAGACGAGGCAGACCGAGACAGAGTAAGTGCTAAAGGCTATACATTTGGCTATATCGGCAGTGTGATAATGCAGATGATAGGATTCGGGTTAGTGATTTTTGCAGGCGATAACTCAGACAAAGCACAGTTAGCATTGAAAATTACCTTCCTCCTTGTAGGTATATGGTGGGTAGGCTGGGCGCAAATACCTTTCAAAAGACTTCCGATAAGCTCACAAAAAGATAGACAAACAAAGAAAAACGTTTTATCAAATGGCTTCCACGAACTGAAACTGGTGTGGGACCAGATGATCCATATGCCTGTTTTGAAACGTTTCCTCACCGCCTTCTTCTTTTATAGTATGGGCGTTCAAACTGTGATGCTGGTGGCGATTGATTTTGGAATCAAGATACTTAAACTTCCTAACGACCGACTGATCATCACCGCTGTAATAATTCAATTGGTTGCCATTGCCGGCGCCTTAGGCATGAGTCGTCTTTCAGAAAAATTCGGAAATATCCGCATTCTCATATTGACTGTATTACTCTGGATAGGCGTTTGCATAACCGGATACTTTATTACAACAGAACTTCATTTCTACATTTTAGCTTCATTAGTTGGAATGGTTATGGGTGGTATTCAATCACTCAGTCGCTCCACTTACTCCAAACTGATGCCCGTTACAAAAGATACCACTTCCTTCTTCAGCTTCTATGATGTAACTGAAAAGTTGGCAATCGTGATAGGACTTTTCAGCTTTGGAATCATCGAAGGTATTACTGGCAGTATGAGAAATTCCATTCTGGCATTGATAGTGTTTTTCATATTAGGACTTATCATGTTATTATTCACTTCTGCAACACAGAAGAATCACAAGTTAGCTGCTTGATTTATGAAACTATATTCCATCAATACCGGATATTTTAAACTAGATGGCGGTGCCATGTTCGGTGTGGTTCCCAAAAGTATATGGAACAAACTCAATCCTGCCGACGAAAACAATATGTGCAGCTGGGCCTTACGATGTTTATTGATTGAAGATGGCAACCGATTAATACTTGTAGATAATGGCATGGGTGATAAACAGGATGCCAAATTTTTCGGCCACTATTATCTTCATGGTAATGACAGCCTTGATAAATCCTTAGCACAATATGGATTTCATAGAAACGACATTACAGACGTCATCTTAACCCATCTTCATTTTGATCATTGCGGTGGCAGCATAATGAAGGAGGGAGATAAATTGATTCCTGCATTCCCGAATGCCATTTTCTGGAGTAATGAACGTCATTGGAATTGGGCAACTGTGCCTAATGACAGAGAAAAAGCTTCTTTCCTTAAAGAGAACATACTTCCCATTCAGGAAAGTGGACAATTGCAATTTTTACCCGTTGTTGAAGGAACCAGTTTCAACGAAAACATATCTCTAACTTTTGCTCATGGACATACTGATGCCATGATGTTGCCGGTTATAAATTATAAGGAAAGAACGATTATCTATATGGCAGACCTGCTACCATCCATAGGTCATTTGCCCATTCCATATGTAATGGCATACGATATGTTTCCATTAACAACTTTACTGGAGAAGAAAGCCTTTCTTCAAAATGCATTGTCAAAAGACGCCATATTGTTTTTTGAACATGACCCTGTAAATGAGTGCTGCACTCTTCAATCAACAGAAAGAGGAATCAGGTCTAAAGAAATATTCAAATTGGAAGAATTGTAAGAAATTCTATTAGCGCAGACTAACCAAGGAACTCAGCTGATGGCGAAGATTCTTATATCCTATCATGTCAACTTTTATTGAACCCACGGTAATAGGGCTTTCAATCCTAACTGGAATATGGTTTGGATCATCACTCACCCAAACCGTCATCTTCTCACCTCCTTCAAACAAAGTACCTTTAATAAGCAAGGGTTTGAATTTTATAGTTCTGAACTTACCGTACTTGGTTTTCATTATCTCCTTTCCCTGATAGCGGATATACATGTCGAATTTCTCGTTGCTGAGGAAGATGGAGAAAGGAATCTTGTCACCCGGCTTATAATTATCAAAATTGATATTGCGGGCATAGAAAATGGCGCTTAAAACATCCTGAATACAATCGGGGATCTTATAAACACCTTCGTTTGTAATAGCGGTGTTGGTGGCTTTATTAAAAGTTACATTTTCATATTTCTTATATCCACCTTCATAAACATTCCGGATGAATTTCAATGGCTGAAGGGTGGCGGTATCAACATACGATTCGTACCTGTCGCGCACTTTGAAAATCTTATCATAAAAAGGATAGGTTTTACCATCACCCACCATATGATAGACCGGCTTATTATTCAATGTTTCCAGAGTGGTACTAAATGTAACTTCACCAGCTCCAATATGGGCGCCTACAACGGCATACATCACTTTAAACGTAATCTCCTCTCCGGCCTGGAAAGAAGTATTCTTTAAGCCACAGAAGCCATCTCCAGCTCTGAGTGGAAAACTGATGATGGAAAGAAGTATAAAAATTACGGTTCGGGATGATTTCATGCCTGTTGATTCAAAAATAGCTTTAGTCCTTTACTCGTTCCTGTTTTTCTTCAGATTAAACAATCGGATATTCAAAATTAACAAACTGCCTACCAGTGCCGGAATTACCAGGTTTATCATCCAGATAGCCAGGGAAGTTGCCAGTATACCTACAACATTTGTACTGAATAAACGTATTACCTCAATACTTGTTTGCCACCTTACCCCCAATTCTGTCAATAAGGCAATACTCGGAACAATTGCCAGCACCAGAAACACTACACTTACCGACCAAAAAACCTGCCATTCGTTTAATTCCACTTTAAAAACATCAAACAACCAATAATATTGTATTACGAATACCCCATAGCGGAGTACAGATAAAGACAAAATAGACAGCAATGTTGATGCCTCAAAATTGTCTAAAACCCGGATATAGTTTGTGAATTTTTCTATGAAAGGTATTTTTTCGACCCATCGAACCACCCAGGAGAGCTTGAAATAAAATAATGTTAAAATAAGAGCAACAGGGATAGAGATATAAAGCACCAGATTCATCCAGAAAATGACAGAACTTCCGGCACCTTCTCGAACTAAAAGTTCCTGCCTGATGAAAATGACACCTGCTATACCTAAAACGATGGTGACAAGCAATTGCGCCATGCTACATACAATTGTCAGGGATACGGCCTTTATCCTCTTTCCCTCTTCTATATAAAGCACCCGACCAATATACTCCCCCATTCTGTTTGGTGTAAAGAATGCCAGAGTTGTACCCGTAAAGATGGCTTTCAATGCCTGTATCCAACTGATGGGCTGAATCCTGCGAATCACTAACTGCCACTTACGCGCTTCCAATCCCCAGTTCAGCAACATGAAGAAGCAAACTGCCATCAGTTTCCATATATCGGTTGAATCAAATGCCCTTATTATTTGAAGAAAAGAATCTTTCCAATTTGGTTGTCGCTGTATCTGATGGTAAATAGAATAGGCCAGCAGGCAAAAGAGGAGCGGCCCAACCACATAATTGAGTATTATTTTGATATTTTTGTTAAGACGCATCAAATTATAGTACAAAATAATCGAATTCATCCTCTACTTGGCACCAACTACTAAAATAATTCTCGGCATCGATCCAGGTACTCTTGTTATGGGCTATTCCATAATTGTCATAAAAAACAATAAACCTGAATTAATGGAGATGAATGTGCTGAAAATGGCGGCCAAAAAAGATAACTACGAAAGGCTAAAACTAATACATCAAAAAATCACCAGCCTTATTAAAGACTATAAACCCACCTGCTTCGCCATTGAAGCTCCTTTTTTCGGCAAGAACGTTCAAAGTATGCTTAAACTTGGCCGGGCCCAAGGCGTTGCTATCGCTGCTGCCATGGAAGCACAACTCGAGGTTTTTGAATATGCACCCAAAAAAGTAAAACAATCCATTACTGGTAATGGTAATGCCGATAAGGAACAGGTGTGGAAAATGCTGCAGCAGATATTATCACTAAAATCAACGGCACTAAAATATTACGATGCTTCAGATGCACTGGCTGTTGCAGTCTGTCATCATTTCCAGGAAATTCCTTCAGTACTAAAAGCGGGGAAGAAGTTGAAGGGATGGGAGGAGTTTATTGCGAAGAATCCCGGGAAATTAAGAATGTGAAGATGTGGAAATGTGGAAATGAACAGCCAATACAATTTGAAAATTTGATGATTTGAAAATTTGAGAATGAACAGCCAATACATTTCACCGCAGAGACGCGGAGGGATTCTCGCTGCGTCTCCGCGTCTCTGCTGTGAAAAAAACTCCGAATTTATACAGCTAACTATTAATCGAAACCTCTTGAACTTCTGGAACCTCTTGAACTAAAAATATATGAAAAATCAATTCTAGTTTTGCTGCTTCTCCCTTTAGTTGCTTCATCCCAAACCATACAAGAGAAGGTTCGGGCGTATCGCCAGAAAAATGAAATAGCCTGGATCAATTCTTATAAGGAATTTCTTCGGATTCCGAATGTGAGTCGCGATACACCGAATATCAGGAAGAATGCAGATTATATTCTGGCATGGATGAAATCGATGGGTATCGAATCACAATTACTGGATGGGAAAACAGCAGGAGTAACTCCGGCTGTATTCGGAAAAGTGATGGTACCGGGAGCCACCCAAACACTGGCTTTCTACGCCCATTATGATGGGCAACCAGTAAATCCAAAACAATGGACCGGAGGATTGCAACCATTCGACCCTGTTTTCATCACTGCACCTGTTGAAAGAAATGGCCAGATAGTAAGTTTACCTGAAAATGCCACCAGTATCAACCCTGATTGGCGTTTAAGCGGCCGCGGTAGTGCCGATGATAAGGCTGGAGTAATGACCATTCTTCGGGCTTATGAGGCACTAATAAAAACCAATTCACTTCCCACCAGCAATATCCTTTTCTTTTTTGAAGGGGAAGAAGAAATTGGGTCTATCCATATTGCAGAAATATTCGAGAAACATAAGGAGAAATTAAAGGCAGATGTATGGATCATCTCTGATGGGCCGAGACATGTATCAGGAAGAAAAGTGGTACAGTTTGGTGTTCGTGGAGATGTAAATGTGGCATTAACGGTTTATGGAGCAAAAAGACCTCTGCATAGTGGTAATTACGGCAACTGGGCACCCAATCCCGCCCGTATGCTCGTAGAATTATTAGCCGGCATGAAGGATGAAAACAACCGTGTAACTATAAAAGGTTTCTACGACGATGTAATTCCTCTTACAGCATCTGAAAAGAAAGCGATTGCCTCCATACCTGATATAGAAACTACATTAAAGCAGGAACTTGGCATACAGCAACCAGAAGGAAAAGGACTCAGCTTCCTTGAGTTACTACATCAACCAACACTTAACATCAATGGCATACAGAGTGCCAATGTAGGGGCCATGCAGGCCAATATCATTCCTGTAAAAGCAGAAGCAGCGCTCGATCTACGACTGGTTCTTGGTAATGACACAAAACGACAAGTTGCTAAACTGGTGAGTCATATTGAATCAAAAGGCTATCATATCCTCGACAGGGATCCAACAGACGAAGAAAGACAGACCTACCCCAAACTCATAAAAGTTGTAGCAGAGCAAGGCTATAATGCCCAAAGAACGCCAATGGATTTACCCATTGCACAAAAGATAATTAAAGCGGTTCAATCAACAGTAAGCGATCCGGTAATAGCATTGCCTTCGGCGGGAGGCAGCTTGCCATTGATTGTTTTCGAAGAAAAACTAGGTGCTAAAGTGATCTCCATTCCAGTGGTGAACTATGATAATAACCAGCATGCAGAAAATGAAAATGTACGAATCAGCTACCTGTGGGAAGGTATTGAAACAATGGCCTTGATAATGATGCTAAAATAAGTTACAGGTTGGAAAGAATAAGCGACTGAACTTCTTTCAGTTCATCAGCAGATAACTTCAATTTGGGGCGGGTGAAATTAAGATCATCCGCCTCATTTATTGGTACCAGATGAAGATGAGCATGGGGCACTTCCAATCCCACAACAGATATACCACAACGGTTACAATCAAATGATTTCTCAATAGCTTTTGCAATAGGCTGCGAGAAAGATAGAATGCCAGAAAGAAATTCTTCCGGCATATCAAAAAATTGATCCACCTCCACTTTGGGAACCACCAACACATGTCCTTTCACCAAAGGGAATATATCAAGGAAAGCATAGAACTTATCGTTCTCCGCAATCTTATACGATGGAATTTCGCCCTTGATTATTTTTGTGAATATGGTCATTGTCCCTTTTTAAACTTAGTTTTCAAGGTGCGTGAAGACACGCACCTTAGCATCGAGTCAACCCTTTGGAACCTTCAGAACTTCTCAAACTTATCGAACCCTTAAACATTAAACCTTGTACTTCTTAAACCAGTTTTCAAGGTGCGTGAAGACACGCACCTTAGCGTGGAGTCAACCCTTTGGAACCTCAGAACTTCTCGAACTTATCAGACCCCCAAACATTAAACCTTGTACTTCTTAAACCCAGTTTTCAGGTAAGTGAAGACACGCACCTTAGCGTAGAGTCAACCCTTTGGAACCTTCAGAACTTCTCAAACTTATCGAACCCTTAAACATTAAACCTCTTAAACCAGTTTAAACTGTCTGGAAGCCAACCCTTTGGAACCTTTGGAACCTCTTGAACTTATTGAACTTCCTAAGAGGTAATATTCTCAATCTTAAACTTCACCACTCCTGCAGGCACGGTCACTTCTGCAACATCACCAATTACTTTACCCAGCAATCCTTTTCCGATAGGAGAAGTGATGGAGATTTTACCCAGTTTAAGGTCAGCTTCTTTTTCAGAAGTTATCTGGTAAGTGATTTGCTTTTTAGTATTGAGGTTTGTAACAGTCACTTTAGTCAGGATAGATACTTTGCTGGTATCTACATTACTTTCATCCAATACACGGGCACTGGCTACATCGCCTTCCAGTTTTTTCAACTTGGCTTCAAGAATACCCTGCGCTTCTTTCGCAGCATCGTATTCTGCATTTTCTTTCAAGTCACCTTTTTCTCTGGCTTCTGCAATAGCTTTTGATGCCGCCGGGCGATCAATAGACTTCATTCGCACCAGTTCGGCTTTCATTTGCTCCAGTGTTTCTTTGGTAACATATAAAATACCGCTCATAACAACCTCCAGCTTTAAATTTTTAAATAGTGTTCCTATTAAACAGAAAAAAATAACAACGCCCCAGATTGATTGCTGAAGCGTTGCCATTAATTGTTACAAAAGTAGTGCTTTTTTTGAAATACCACCACCTATAAGCGGCCAAATACGAACCGGTAGGTATAGGCCGAACTTTGGTAACTGGCCCCGAACCGGTTTCTACTCCTGAACCCACTATCGTCAAATACCCAGTCTAACACCCTGTTTTCCTGAAAATTAACTAACTGCAGACGAAACACCTGGTGGCTTCCGGTTTGGTAATTCCCATAGGAATCGTAGTACCCATCATTCACCCAACGAAGTTCCCAGTTGCCTCTCATCAGGGTAAAACCATCGTCGTATTCCGCCTGGCCATTATCGTAGAAATAGAAAGTACCGTTTTCATAGCCTGTATTTATTGTAGTCGTTTTGAAGAAACCATCCTTTTCGGCATACAATAATTGCCAGGCTCCCACCAAACGATCTTCCTGAGTAAGTACCTTGGTACAACCTGTTAAGAGAACAGGGACCATTATTAATGCAAGTAAATTTCTTTTCATACCCTATAGTTTAGTATAGTAATAGAAATTCCATACCAAATGGATATAAGGAAATGTGAAAGGAACTTGTATAAGAACCAATTAACGAAGCATTAAGAATAGGAAAGAGTTAATCAAAGATTCAATTTATCAAGTACCACTTTAGCCATCTGAAAATAGGCTTCATGTGAGTAACCGGCAATATGGGGAGTAATTATAACATTCGGCTGGGCTAACAACCAATCCAGTTCTTCTTTCTGTTGCTTTGAATACGTACTTAACTTTTCATTTTCCAGCACATCCAATGCCACTCCGGATACCTGTTGCCGTTGTAAGGCCTTCACTACTGCTGCTGTATCATGAACCTCTCCTCTCGATGTATTCAGGAACCAGGGACGTTGCTTCAATCCATCAAAGAACTCTTCATTGGCCAAATGTCTTGTTTCTTCAGTAAGTGGAAGATGAAGGCTGATTACATCAGCGTATCGCTGAATTTGTTCAAGACTGGCTTCTTTAATAGAACCGGCGCCGAATCCGAACTTATATTTGTCGTAGGCAAGTATTGTAACATCGAATGCGGCTAATCGTTTTGCAAACTGGCTTCCGGTGTTTCCATATCCGATGATACCTACTGTTTTTCCACTTAATTCAACCGCCCTGTTAGCATCCCGAATCCATTTGCCTTCCCGTATGTCCTGCATGCTACTGTTAATCTTATTCATAAGATTTAATAACATCCCAACCGCATGTTCTGCTACAGCATTTCGATTTCCTTCTGGACTGCTTACACAAACTATTCCCTTACTTGCTGCAAAGTCTGTATCAATCAATTCCATTCCACTTCCCAATCTCCCAATCCATTTCAAATTCACTGCCTTTTCAAGAAGATTCTTATCCACCTTAAGCCTGGTTGTTACAATCAACCCTGTCATTTCAGATATCAATTCGCTTAGTGACTCATAACTGATTTCAGGTTGCTGAATTACTTCAAAACCATGCTCTTTCAATCTTTCAGAAAGATAAGGATGAGTTGGAGCAGTTATGATCACTTTGTTCATTATACTAAAACTTAATTCATCTTAAATGTAAGTGCGGCAAAATCATTCACCGACAACTGTTCAGCCCTTTTATTAAAAAAGTCATCCTTAAGCACTTCTTCATCGAATAACCCCCTAACTGCATTCCTGATCATTTTCCTTCTTTGGTTGAAGGCTGCTTTTACAAGGCGGGTAAAATCTTTTTCGCTACGCATTTCCGGAACTTGCTTTTTAGGAACAAGTCGTATAACAGCACTTTTTACTTTTGGTGGTGGATTAAAAGCCGACTCTTGCACTTCAAATAGATACTCACAATCGAAATATGCCTGTATCAATACACTCAATACTCCATATACCTTGCTGCCTTCTTTCGATACAATTCGTTGCGCTACTTCTTTCTGGAACATTCCTGTTACCACTTCAACCATTCCTTTCCACTCCAGTATCTTGAATAAAATCTGGCTGGAAATATTATATGGGAAATTACCTACTACTGAGAATGGCTGATCAAAGGGACAATCGATATCCAAAAAACTTTTGTGAATTATTTTCCCCTGAATGGCCGGGAACTCCTGCTGTAACCAATTGACTTTTTCATCATCCACTTCAACACATTTAAAGTCCACATCCGGAACCTGAAGAAGATACTTCGTAATGGCACCACCACCAGGACCTACCTCTAAAAGCCTTTGACAAGGCATAGCGGTTACAGCGGCTACAATTTTCTTGCATACCGATTCATCCTTAAGGAAATGCTGACCGAGCGATTTTTTGAGTGTGTACTTCATGGAAGACTGCAAAAATACAGGGAATCCACACCTTTTTGACCACTGAGATATAATAAAAATGGGAAGAATCTGATTCCTCCCATTTAACCTTAACACTACTAATCAAAAATTATTTCTGAATTATGATCTTCTGATTGAATGCTTCTCCCCTCACAATCATCCTAACTGCATAAATCCCTGGCTGTAGCCTTTGCAATCCTTGCACATTAAAACTGTTATAGCCTTCTTTCAGCAATTGTTGTTGCTTGATCACCATCCTTCCCGCTTCATCAATTACGAATATATCAGCCATTGTTTTCAATGAGCTTGTAATACCTATCGTAATCTGGCTATTCGCAGGGTTTGGAGATACAGTAAATACAGAAACCTGCTTCAACCTAACTGGCAACAACTGGCTTCTCTTAGACTGTCCGTTTACAGTAATAGCAGTAATCCTGTAATATGCAGCAGGTACAGTAAGTAAACTGATATCATCGGAATAATTGAAAGGCGTAGCATTGCAGGCTGTCCCAGTTCCCATCAGCGTTCCGATATTTTCAAAATGACTACCATCAAGACTTCTTTCTATATTGAAGTAGTTTATCACTTTTGTACATGTAATAGTCCAATGAAGATTTACATGATCTACAGATCTCACACCGGTAAGTGTTATGAATTCTGCATTCAATATAAATGGAATATAACGCCAGTCGCGTTCCGTACCTGGAATCGTCATTTGAACCATTGTACTTGACCCCGGTGTAATATCACCAAGGAATGTTCCCATGGTTCCCATATACCTTGAAGTACCCTCAATGGAACTGTTATTAGTATCAAACCGGTCATCTAATCCATCACCATCTGTGTCTACACCAGTAAGTGTTACCAAATCATCCACTAAACCATTAAGATTAAAATCATTGCCTTCATATATATCAAGGGCTCCATCAGCATCGGTATCTTTATCAATATAATCCGGAATTAGATCCCCATCCTGATCATTAGGAGTAATTCCATTTGCACCGAATCCAACTACGGCATCATATGCATTATCAAGACCGTCGCCGTCGGTATCTATTCCAGTAGGTAAAACATATCCTAATGTAGATAGTCCTTCTACGTTATCAGGAATTCCATCATCATCTGCATCAATATCAAGATAGTTGGGATTACCACTTGCATCAGAGTTTAATAATATCAGCGTTACAAGGGCATCAATTGTATTGTCCCAACCATCGGCACCTTTTACCCCATCCGTAAATCCATTACTGTCAATATCAGGGAAACCTGCTTCACGGGTATCGGTAATACCATCATTATCACTATCTATATCATAAGCATTCGCTCTTGTATCACTATCAAAATTCTTATATGGATAAGAATCGGCTCTTCCATCTGAATTTGAGTCTGCACCTGTACGTAACAAGGTATTAGCTGCATTCTCGGCAGTTCCGTCATTTCCTACATCACCATCGATAGAATCATTATATCCATCCGCATCAGAATCAAAGTAGGTATCTGTTTTACCATCATTATTTGCATCGGTTCCAGCCGATTCTATAATATCTGGTATACCATCGTTATCGCTGTCGAGGTCGAGGGCATTTGGTATTCCATCACCATCAAGGTCGGGCAATCCCAATCCATTTCCGGATCCGGCAGCACCGGTGCTATTGGCATCGGCATTCTGTGAGAAACCATCACCATCGGTATCAGTGTAATTATCAATCTTTCCGTCGCCATTGGCATCAACGCCATAACTTTCGACTACATCTGGAATACCATCATTATCACTATCCTTATCATACTGGATTCGGAATTCCGTCCAGGTCTGTATCGAAATTATCATTAACACCGTCGATGTTTGTATCAATAAAGCCGGCATAACTTGGATCTGTAAAATCAGGATTTCCATCTCCGTCGGTATCAGCAAATGCATCTGCTCCATTGCTCTCAACGTAATCCGGAATACCATCATCATCGTCATCTATATCCAGGCAATTCACGATAATCACGAAAAATCTGATCGTATCCTTACAACCACCGCTTGGAGATTGAATAAAAGCCCAATAAGTACCGCTTGAAGTAATTGCAGTGGCCGTATTAAATAGATTGGCAGGGGTGAACGGTTGTGCCCTGTAGAATAAATAACCCGTATAATTTGCAGCGGGCAACGTATAAGTTGTAGCCGGACACACATTTACAACAGTAGTATCATTACGGGTACCACAATTACCAGTAACCGTATTTACAATTGGTCCTGGAACAAAACAGCCAGCCACCAGTGTACCACTATAATCTACAAGGGATTGACCAGAGTTTTTTCCGGTATAGGTTATATAAGCCTGGTTGCTTACATCATGATCACATTCCAATATAGAACACACATCTGTTACTTTAACTTTAAACGTAACAGTATCATTGGCATTGGGAATCATCTGTCCGCCTACAGCTGATGTGGCTCCGGTACCTACCCTGAATACGACCCTGTTATTAGTGGCATCATATTCAGCAATATCATCACCGGAAGCATCTGTCTTAGAAATTCCATTTACTGTAAGAGTACCAGCTTTATAAATGGCATTATAAGGAATAGAGTCCAACACCACGGTATGTATGCTGGTATCAGTTCCATTATTCTGGTAAATGATTGTATACAAAAGACTATCTCCTGGCAATAAGGCACCTCCGCTCAAATCAGTAGCTGATTTCACTACATTGAATGTTGGATTCATTACTGAAATGGATGAAGTCACTACCTGCAAAAAGAAGTTTTCTCCGCCAGATGATGGAGAACTGATTCTTATCCTCGCAGATGTTTTATTATTACCCAAAATGGTATTGGAAGGGTTAGAAAGCCTAACAATATCAGCATCATACCCAAGAGTGTTTGTATGATCTGGGTTTCTGGTACTAACATCGGCACCGAAATAAGAAATAGTACTATTCCAACTGTCGGCATTCCCACTGGTACCAGTATTGGAAAGATCTGTATAGGTACCTACGCCTGCTGCAGAATCCTGCTTAAAGAAGAATCCATCAGAAGAGCCACGGTCACCATCATAACAGATAGCACCGAATTCACAACTCACAGGACCTGTTAATGGCGTAAGAAATCCCGCTATAGGAATATCTTTTTGTCCACCAGGAGCAATCATATCAAATCCGTCGAAAACCACCAGGTTACGAGGAATGGTAGTAGGGTCGCTATAGACAACCACCAGGCTCCAGCCAGCTGTTTGGTTGTTCAATCCGGTAGAAACGGGACTTGTTACATTAGCAATTATATAAGTGCCGTTTGGAGAACTTGCATTTAATAAAGAAGTTACGTTAGCAAATGCGGTATACCCAGTATGGTTATTCGCTGCACTACTATCATGCAGGTCAGTTTGAGTAGAAACCACTGTATTATAACCAGCAGCTCCAGGTATTTTGAACTTAACGGTATCGCGTGAAGCTCTCCAGGATGATTGTGAACTGGTACCTAAAGTGGACCCCCAGTACAAACCGGCCCATAAAACGGAGGCACAGGATGGTAAATTCAAATCGGCTGAACTGGCATTTGTATTTCCACTATTGGTTACCGCCGTTAATGCCATATCAAATGTAAGGTCGGAACTTGTTGCATTCGTTTGATGGATTTCCACAGCAATCACATTGGTGCCATTTACAAATGCGGAAGTTGGAATGGTAAATGTTTGAGGAGTAGCCCCATCGTCAGCAGCATTTGTAGCCAATGTATTGAAAGCTACTGGTGCTGTGAGATTACTTATAAATACCTGAACACCGTTTACATAAACAACACAACCGTCATCCCTTCTAATTCCTGCTAAAAAGCTTGAATACGAAGAGGGGTTAACGATATTGACTGTTTTACGGAAGTAGGTAGTTATGTATTTATTGTTGACATTAGATCCATAGCTTACGGTTGTTACCGGAGCGTCGCCATAACCCAGTTCAGCAGCACCTGAAGCCCATGAAGCATCATTAAAACCAGTAGCACTCCAGCCTGTTCCCTGATTTGAACCATTATCGAGGTATTTCCAGGTAGTGCCGTAATTAAATATGGTGCTGTTTGTGCTTGTAACATCGATATTCACACCAGGCGCTCCATTGTTCTTATTAGTACCGCCAGGTGGGTTTTCGTAGGGTGATACACCCGATGTAGTTATGATATTATTAGCCACATAAACGATGTTTCCCCGCACAGAGGTATTTGAATACCTGGGAGCAAAGGCCCGTATCTGGGCATGCGTTTGGGTAGCCAATAAATAAGATAAAAACAGAAGTAAAGTTCTTTTCATACGATTCGGATTTATTATGTGAAAACCAAAACTTCCTTCTCACAACTCCAATGGAAACTGGAGCTCTTCTTCAACATCAATCTGAACTTGCGTCACATTTTACAGCATAATAACAATCACGGTATCCTTGAAAATCATTCCCTTTAATTGTACCTCCTGAAACAGAGAAGTCTCCCAGCAAACTTGCTGTGAAAAGAAACTTGTTTACTTGAATAAATGGAATGGAGGCTTTCAGCCACTGTAATGCAGGTCTTGTTATCGATTTAACTGCATCGATAAGGCTGGAGGAAAGGGGGTAATATTGGAGAACAGTTTTCATGGATCGGGATTACCTAAAAGATAAGTTCAACACTTATCTCCTTCTAATCAACTACAAATTTTGCACTTAAATTTTACTATAGCAACCCTACTTAGCCCGATTAAGTGTTACATTCTAGCCTGGCACTGGGGTATATTGAACAAACAGTAATAGGTCAATCTGTTCGCTCTCAAATTACCAATAGCGGAAGCCATTGACTTATAATGAATTCTACCTGCTCTTACTATCAGTTAATATCGTAATTTAGTGGCTCAAGAAATTCCCTTATGCAAGTATCGTTACACAAACCTGTTATTGGCTTTACCATTGGCGATTTAAATGGCATTGGACCTGAATTGATCATCAAAGCTTTTTCCGACAGCCGGCTGCTTGATATCTGCACTCCTATCATCTTTTCTTCCAACAAAGTCATCAATTTTTATAAAAAATCATTGGGTGATATTCCATTCAATTACCAGAATATAAAAGATTTCACCAAAATCAATCATAAACAGGTGAATATCCTGAATTGCTGGGAAGAAGAAGTTGCCATTACTCCCGGACAATTATCCGATGCCGGTGGTCAGTATGCTGTAAAATCATTCGTAGCAGCCGTTGACGCCTTAAAAGAACAAAAGATACAAGGGCTTGTAACAGCACCTATTCATAAAAAGAATACACAATCGGCTGAATTCAATTTTACCGGTCATACCCCCTACCTAAAGCATGCTTACAATGCACAAGATGTATTGATGCTGATGGTATCGGGAAATTTCAGAGTAGCGCTTGTAAGCGAGCACGTGCCTTTAAGTGATGCCGCCAGGTTTGTTACCCGCGAAAACCTTCTTTCTAAACTTTCATTATTACAACAATCACTTATAAAGGATTTCGGTATCGATAAACCGAAAATTGCAGTATTGGGACTAAATCCACATGCTGGTGATGAAGGATTGATTGGGAAAGAAGACGAAGCCATCATTCGTCCGGTTATAAAAGAAGCTAAGCATAATATGTTAGTGATGGGACCCTATAGCGCTGATGCCTTTTTTGCCCGTCGTTATCACACCCGGTTTGATGCAGTGCTTGCCATGTATCACGACCAGGGATTAATTCCATTCAAATCTCTGGCTGGTGGTGAAGGAGTTAATTTCACTGCAGGAATTGCTGGTATCAGAACCTCTCCCGACCATGGTACTGCCTTTGATATTGCAGGGAAAAACAAGGCAGATGTAACATCCTTCCTGATGGCTATTTACGAATGCGTTGATATCATCAACCGAAGGAATGGGTACACTGAAAACCGTCGCAACCCACTTAAGAAAGTCACCCCATCATGGCTGGCCAATGCGGCTGATGAAAGGATTGAGGAATCAAACGACGCCTCTTAAGCAAAGAATACATAGCAAAAGACTGGTTATCAATTAACATCTTTTAAGACAAAACACTTAAATCCTTTAAAAGGAGATAAACTTGTTTTATCTTTAAGGACGTTCTCTAATATCCTTTTCCATGAAACCAGGTACCTTATTCTCTGCAATAATGTTTCTTGCGCTATTTTCCCTGCCATTTAAGGGATATAGTGATTCTACTTTTATAAAGTTTGGATCTAGCTGGAAATACCTCGACAATAACACTTCCCCCGTAAACTGGCAAACAACAGGATTTAATGACATAGCATGGAATTCCGGCTCTGGAGAAGCAGGCTATGGGGATTATGACGAAAGGAATATAATCAGCTTTGGCGGAAACGCTAATTCAAAATTCATTACAACGTACTTCCGTAAATCAATTTCAATTCCAGACATCAATATCTATGGTACAATAAGACTGAATATGTACATAGATGATGGAGCTGTCATTTATGTAAATGGAACCGAGGTTGCCAGGACTAATATGCCCGTAGGAGTTATTAGTGCCGCAACTCTGGCATCAGGGCCCGCTGCAGAAGATGGCAATAACATTACAACCATTGATATTTCCACAGCCGCATTTGTGTCTGGCACTAATCTGATAGCAGTTGAAGTTCACCAGGAATCTATCACCAGTAGCGACTTATCATTTGACTTTGAATTAATAGCTAAACCTGCAGGTACAACCGTATTCAATTATGGTGCCACCTGGAAATATCTTGATAATGGTACAAACCAAGGAACTGCATGGCGAGGCACCGGTTTTAATGACGCATCATGGTCATCCGGACCTTCGGAACTTGGGTATGGTGATGCTCCAGCTACTACAGTGAGTTATGGACCAGATGCCAACAACAAATACGTCACCACTTATTTCAGAAAGACAGTTACGATTACGAATCCTTCATCCTATACCATCTTCAATGCCAGTATAAGGAGGGATGATGGTTGCGTAGTTTATGTAAACGGCACGCAGGTCTATATCAGCAATCTTTCAGGAACTGTAGCTTATAATACATTTGCAAGCACAGCCTCAGATGATGGAGCTACTCCTCAATCATTCACAATACCTACATCAGCATTTGTAAATGGCACAAATGTGATTGCTGTAGAAATGCACCAATCATCACTAACAAGTACAGATCTTACTTTCGACATGGTATTATCTGCTACTGCAGCTGGTGCAGAACCTGAAATAATAAGAGGTCCGATGCTTCAAATGGTAAGCGAAACCGCAGTCACCATTAGATGGACTACCGCTACAGCCTCCAACTCTCAAGTATGGATTGGAACAACAGAGAGCAATATTACCAGCAATACAACCAATGCTTCATCAGTTACCGATCATGAAATTAGAATAACCGGATTAACTGCCGATACAAAATATTATTATGGAATTGGAACCAGCACTTCATTAATAAAAGGAAGCTACAGGAACTATTTCATTACAGCACCGGCAGCATCAACAACCCGGAAAATACGTATTGGTGTGTTTGGAGATGCCGGAACTGGAAACAGCACTCAAAAATCGACCCGCAACAGTTACCTGAATCTTAAACAGGGCACAAATAATTCGGAACTTGCTTTGTTGTTAGGTGATAATGCCTATGATAATGGATTAGATGCAGAGCACCAGACAAACATGTTTGATATATATGACAATAATGTGTTTGACAACCATGTAGTATTCCCTGTTCCTGGCAACCATGAATATGCGAATAATGCAAGCAGAGCCAACGACCACAACATTCCCTATTTTGATGTTTTTACTGTGCCTACGGCTGCACAATCTGGTGGACTTGCTTCTGGAACAGAACATTATTATTCTTTTGACTATGGAAACATTCACTTCATAATGCTGGATTCTTACGGTTATGATGGTGGCAAATTATTATATGATTCTACTGGCGCACAAGCTGTTTGGCTAAAAAATGATTTGGCAGCAAGTACCCGAAAATGGAATATTGTTTGCTTACACCATCCCCCATATACCAATGGAACCCATTTATCAAATTCTGAAGCAGATCTAATTGCCATTAGACAACAAATAACACCAATACTAGAAAGGTTTGGAGTAGACGTAGTTTTATCAGGTCATAGCCATGTATATGAGCGTAGCTTCTTAATACAAGGGCATACCGGTAATTCAGCCTCCTTCAATATTTCAGCCCCTCCAGTTGGCAACCTAAAAAGCAGCTCAAGTGCTAAATATGATGGTAGCGCGAACTCCTGTCCTTACTTTACTATAGGTGGACAGTCCAATAAAGGAACTGTATATGTTGTTGCAGGTTCTGCAGGACAAATAGGCGGAGGAACTAATGCTTTGTTGCCTGCTTTTTATTATAGGAATTTCAGTGGCACTACTGGTGGCGAAGTGGGTGTATTATATATGGAAGTGGAAGATAACCGTTTGGATGCAAAATTCGTTGGAGCCAGCGGAACAGTAAGAGACCAGTTTACCATAATGAAAGATGTGAACAGGAATACTTCTGTTAATATGATTGTGAACACAACCACAAATCTTACTTCATCATGGGTAGGTGGCTATAATTGGTTTACAACACCCATTGCTCCTTTAACTGTTGAAGGCACATCCAAATCATTTAGTTTTACACCTAGTGCTGTAGGAACTTATACATGGTATGTAAGGGACAGTGTTGGCGCATCGGCAACTTGCCTAACAGATACATTTACTGTTCAGGTGGCAGCTTCTCTGGCCATATCACTTTTGAAATTCGATGTATACCAGAAAAATGAAACCGCTTTGCTGCAGTGGTCATCTGCTTATGAAGTAGACAATGATTATTATATAATTGAAAGATCAACGAATGGCATTGATTATAATATTCAGATTTCAATGAAAGGTGCCGGCAATTCACAATCTGTCACCAACTACGAATACATTGACTCAAAACCAGTTGAAGGAATCAATTATTATAGACTGATACAGAAGGACAAGAGTGGTAAAACCTCTATCGTGGGAATCAGAAAAGTGAATTTCAGAAGTTACAGAGGTTTCAATGTAGTAGTACATTCAAATCCAGTGCTAAATAACGATGTTTCGGTAACCATTCAATCTGTAAGGAAGCAAAGTCTTATAATCCGTGTATTTGATATTTCCGGAGCAGAGGTTTATCAATCAATTACAAAGGCAAGCAGCGGAGATAATAAAATACATTTCCCGCTTTCTTCAGGCAACTATATCCTTTCGATAGAAAATGAAAACGGAAGCAAAGTGGCAGAAAAACTTATAGTACGATAAAAAAAGAAGCTTGCAGGTACGAATAGTTAAAAGTTCTCATTACCTTAACATCAACCGATATACTTTGGTATAAATGAGACTATGCTATTCAAGAAGCTTTTCACTAAGGTTGTAAAATTAACAATACTCACTATAGGTCTCTCAGCATTACAATCGCTTTTACTTCATATTGGCACAACAGATTACGCTCACAACTATTCTTCATTTTACTTTTTTGCAGAAATTTTTATTTTAATATTAACCATCGTAACGGGATTACAAAGAAGAATTGACGCACTCCTATTTCTAATAGCATTCATCATTGAAGCATTTTGGTTCTTAAGAAATGAACGACCTTTTAGTCCAGACGTTCTATTAATGTTTATCACAGGCGCTATAAGGCTATACATTATTATTCTATTAATAAAGAACCTAAAAATAAAACCTGGAATTCATGAGTGATATTATCCTGATAGAAAATACCTCTTCGATAGTCTTTAAACAACCCGTCTGTAAGCAAAAGATTAAAAGAGGTTAGCTCAATAAGATGCGTAGTTAAGCAAACTCGTCAATAACTTAAGGTTAAAACTCTCCAATCTGAATCCCTAATCACTGGAAAATTCTTCCTGTAGATATCCGATTTTTAGAATGCAATACTATAAAACATAAAAAAAGCCCCCCGGAGGGAGCTTCTTTTTCCTTCTATAATAATCAGTGACTGACTTTCTTTCTGATCTTTTCATTCTGTAATACGGCTTCCAGCACATAGGTTCCGGAGGCTAATACTGGTAAACTTTCCAATGAAACATAGTTAATACCAGCACTTACAGTAGATTTTTGACTCATCAACAGACTGCCCTTCAAATCGAACAGGTTAATGGTAATATTCTGAGGAGAGCCTACACTAAGGCGAAGTGTAGAGTTTTTAGTGATTGGATTACCCATTACTTGCATAGTAGCCGACTTATAATACTTAATTGCTACAACGTTTGAATAGGTAATAGCTCCGTTCTTATCCACTTTCTTTAAGCGGTAATAGTACACTGCCTGAGAAACTGAAGATGGAACAGGGTCGTTATAGGAATATGAAGCCGAAATAAGGTTCTTTGCAGCAACACTAGCAACGAAGCTATATGCCGATCCGTCAACACTCTTCTCGATTTCATATTGTGCTACATCCTTTTCATTAGTCGCTACCCACTTAAGTTCATTCCTGTCGTTTCTGTTCTGGCCTGAAAACTCAAAGCTTGCAGAAGGCAGGGTAGAATAAGTTGCTAAAGCACTAAGGTAAGCTCCTTTACCATGCGTAGCAGCCAATAACTTATTGTCGGCAGTTATCTGTAGATCAAACACCATAGTTCCATCTGTAAAGCCACCATTATAGCTATACCAGGTAACTCCTTTATTATTGCTCACATAAACTCCCATATCACCACCTACATACATATAATTGGCATTCGTTGGATCAGACACAACAGCATTGTATGGTGCATCTGGCAACCCAACACCTCTGTTAACCCATGTACCACCACCATTACCACTTACATATACGTGTGAAGAACCATAGCCTCCTAATACGACCACAATGGAGTCGTCATTTGTTGGACTAATTGAAATATCCAATACAAAACGCTTTGGCAAACCAGGACTAATGTTAACGAAAGTTGCACCCCCATCTGTAGATTTAAATAATTGAGGACTGTCTACAACATTCAACGCATTGTCCACTCGTTGTGAAAACGGTGAAGTAGAAACGTAAAGTTTACTTGCATTCGTTTCAGAAACTGCAAGAGCAATACCTGTATTGAATTGCTTGGCAATGTAATTAGTGTTTGCAGATATTGTACCATTATTGTTCGTCCAAGTTGAACCTGAGTTGGTAGATTTATGAAGGTTATCACTTGCAGAATAGATGGTAGTAGAACTAGCTTTACTCATAGCAATCGGCGCCATAAACCCAACGCGATCATCACCAGTAAATGCCCAGCTCCCCAAAGCTGTACCATAAGCACCTCCAACACCACCTGTAGACTTATTTAATCTTCTTGCATCATTTGATGCATACACAATACTATTATTATTCGGATCAATCATACAAGGACCACCATCACCTCCCAACCTATTTGTCCAGGTAGTTCCGTTATAAGACCAAACCCCATTATCCTGCAAACCACCAATGAACAAGTTAGCTGTAGTTCTTGAAACACCAATACTGGCATAAAACTGTGCTATGTTTAATCCTGAATTGATCTGGGTGAATGTGGGAGATGCTGCTGTTGCGTTGGCTGTTCGATACATACCCCCGTCGCATGCAATATATGCGATACTACTATTGGAAGGATCGAATTTGATATCATGGAAATCCGAATGCATCGATCCAATAGCAGATCTGGTAGCAGTAGAGGAGCGATACCTGTAGAAACTAACACCACCCATAAGTAAAGAGTCAGGTCTTGATGGGATGATGGCAGCTACATGTGAAAACCATGTTTGGTATTGAGTATGATGTGAGGTAGCCTGAGTAGACCAGGTACTTCCAAAATTCGTTGATTTTATCAATTCGTTTTCATTGGCATCGTTCATACCCATACTAATATAAACAGTATTGCCACTTAGATAAGCAAATCTGCTAAATCCACCAGAGTTAGTTGGAACTGCCGCGCTAACCACTTTAGCCCAGGTAGCACCTCCATCAGTAGAACGATAAATGCCTTTATCAGAGTTCACCAGGTTACCTACCGCAGCCATCATCTGATTGCTGTTAGTAGAATTGATTACAACATCAGAAACATAAATCTTATTCAGTATCGGGCTACCACCCCATGTAACACCAGCATCCGTAGATTTATACAGACCATTAGTTGTACATGCATAAACGATATTTGAGTTGTTTGGATCGAATTTGATCATCTGAACACCAAACAGATTGCTGAAGCTTTTTGTCATTACCTGAGTCCATGTAGTACCACCATTAGCACTACGCAGTATACCAACGCCATATGTACCACGGGCTTTCCATACGTTATAGCCAATGTTAGATGTGTCAGCTCTGTAAACTTCTCCTGTACCTGCCAACAAAATATTTGGATCAGTTGGATGATAGGTAATAGCAGCCACACCCAGCACCGGGAAACCTGTTGTAACAGATGTCCATGAAGTACCACTATTGGTAGTTTTCCAAATACCACCACTGGCACTTCCTATAAAAACTGTTGTTGGCGTAGTAGGATTGATTGCTATTGCGAGTACGCGCCCTACTTGTAGATTTCCGGCGGCGGTCCATGCTCCATAATTCATTCCCTCGGAACCTGATGTTCCTGCAGCGCCACTTATCTGTTCAGGGTTCTGCATGGCCTTGGCTTGTTGCCAGGCGGCCATATATTTATCATTCAGGAACTGATGGTCGGGATAGGCCCTGGCTTGCCAAAGCATCTCCATTTGCTTATCAGCTCCAGTTTCTCGTTCACGCTCTTCCGCTTCTTCCATCTCCTCATTTTCTTCAGTCTCAAAAAAACGTTCTCTCTTATCAGAGGCTAAAAATGCTGTCGTTAGTCCGGCAATAAATAGTGGTACAAGTAACCACTTGTGTTTCTGGAATTTCATGGATTTCTATTGGTTAAAACAAATATATGTTGCTCGCGATGCTATTGATACTTACTTACTAACTCACTTACCCTACTACAACTATTGTCTACTCACTCTTTCACTGAATATTTTCTTTCCGTTTTGGATGATCTCAACCAAATAATATCCTTTTGGAAGGTTGCCCAAACCATCAAGGGTATTTGATTGTTGACCAGCACTTGCCTGAACTATATTCGATTTAATAGTCCTACCGCTATAATCAACCAAACGTATCTCAGCATTTCCCGCTGCCGGTAATTGATAAGTTACCTGGATGGAAGATGTAAACGGATTTGGATAAAGCTGGGCAACAGGATGATCTTTTCTGAAATCAATCATCCTCACAGCACTATAGGTAACATTATCCTTAAGGTCGGTCAATTGTAATCTATAGTATGATATACCCGACAGCGCATCCTTATCCTGTAACTTATACTCTTGTTTCAAACTTCCATCATTAGAAGCAGATACTACTCCAACAGAGCTCCAATTGGTGGCATCAATACTTCTTTGTACAGTATAAAACTTCATCTTGGACTCTTCTGTAGTTTGCCAATCAATATTTACCGTATGGGCATTTACTGCTTTTGCATTAAAAGCCATAAGTTTAACCGGAAGCACATCATCTACAAGCAGAAGGAAGTCTTCAACTTCTCCATTGCTATAATATCCTGTTGGGTTTGCTGCAGTCATACCATTTGATGCAGATGTTAAACGGATACGTGTATAAACGGCCGTAAGTCCGATTGGCAATGTAGATGCTGTCCAGGATAAGGTTACATTCTGCATAGCAGGACCTGATGGAACAGTAGCAGTTACGCCTTCACTTGTTTCATACACACCATTGTTGTTAAAGTCAATCCATCCTCCCAACGTTGCATTAGCTCCACTTTTATTCAACAACTGAACTATTATATTATAACCTGTTTGATAGTGTGTGAAAATTGGCAATGGTGTCATTATTCCATCTTCATCTCCACCATCTGCATTTGCAGTAGGTGAACTGGTTTTACTCCACTCTCTATCGAATGTGAGACCTAAACGTAATGTAGAATCATACTCATGAGTTGCAGGTGATAAAGCAACTGGATCATAAGATGCTGGCGCATCACCAAAATCTGATTTTGGTTTGAATGGATCTGAACCATCACCACTAAAACCAACCCAGTCAACCCTAGCGGCTCCTGTAATCTTAGTCCTTGGACCCACTGCTCCACTATTATATACTGCTATTGAGTCGTATATCCAGTACATAGTACCATCCCATTTCAATCCACTTTGTCTGCCTATAAGAGCAGTACCGGTTGGATAGGTATTATCTATATTACAGGTTTGTAAATTGAAATGGAAGAAACCTGCTGTAGTTCCGCCATTACCGCTATTGAAGTCGTATAATATACCATTATAGATATTGAAATCACCCCAGTCTTTCAGGATAGTACCTCCTCCATTATCGGCAGGCAGTGCAAATACCTGTGCAATTCCATTTGGTACACCAGCTGAATTAAAACTGATTCTCCATATTATGGTTTCCCTACTAGAGTTACGTCCATTGTTTGTTCCTTCAATACCGAAATAAAGACAGCTATCATAAAAAGCAGAACCTGCTGATTCCACACCTCTGTCAAAAACAGGTATACCAAGTGTCCTGATATCAGCTACAACAGATGATATTGTTTCAGTATTGAAATCGTATTTCTTCAACTCTCTATTTGTAGAAGGAGAACCTGTGAAGTCTTTTACAAAATATAAATTGTGACGGTGTACATCATATCCTAATCCATTAACATAAGGTATAGATGCGGCATCTCTGAATACATGTTTAGCTACACCATTATTAAGGTTTAGCATTGAAACCGTATTGGAGTCGGGTGTTGCCAAAACATAAGATGGCTGACCTGTAAATGGTTCCGCCGCTGCATAATAGTTTGATGGGAAACTGCCGAATACACAGGCAGAAATATCTCCTAACCAAAAGTTTCCTGAAGTGCCAGAAATCGCAATTGTAACTCTCTTTACTCCTGCTAATACTCCAGGTACATCAATATTAAGCACAGAATTGGTGTTATTATTAGCCACTCCACCCCCAGGTGCTGTTCCAACGGCAGTAACAGTACCACTACCTACAATTACAATACCTGAACCTCCAATCCTGGCCATGTTTACAATAATGGGAACACCAAGCGGATCTACGGCTGTAACGGTAGCTACCTGATTAGCATCAATATCGTATAAGCTGAAACGAACATTCTTTACTGCTGTATCAAAAGTCATTGTAAAAGTACCGTTGCCACTGAACTCAACATCAGCTCCTGCACCAAATGATCCAGCTTCACCAGTATGTGTAACGTTATCTCCAACTTTAGTAATAGCATTTGGCACCCTTAGGGCTACCCTATTCCTACCTAAAGCGAAATATTGCGTATCTCGCTGAGCATTAGTTACGAAACCTGAATAGTTACCGGTTGAAATGAGATAATCTAGATTGTCCCAGTTAACGTTGGCAGTATTCCATCCAACAGCGCATTGAGCCTGAGACTCCTGTGTAATGAAGAACTGACTGAAAATCAGTAAAAAGGCAAGAGAAACTCTCTTGAAATTGGGGAGTACAGTAAAAGGATAAAGGGTAAAGTTTACCGTTTTCATACGCTTGGATTTAGATCTGACCATTTAAAATCTGGTCAAATATATAAGTTAACGCTTAGTGGTCATAAATATTTTCTGACTATTCGTTAAAAGCTACTATTTATTCGATTAATGGAATAACTAGTATACATACATAGTATTTATTGTAGTAGTAGGTACAATTACCTACTAGTAATATTCCCATAAATCATATAGGAGAAATACCAATCTACTGATAGTTAGAAAAAATTACTTGAAGATTAATTGAAGACTGTTTCAGAAAGACCCTTATTAATGGAATAACTTGAATAGCTTATTTCCACTTTTCCTTTTCCGTTTTGTGGGAGTTTTTTATCGGCTGGCTTAGTTCCACCGGCATCATAATCGAATGCCAGTCCTTTAGGAAGTTTATAATCTTTTGTGCTGAAAATGAAAACTACTCTGTCTGGCAAACCCCATTGGGCAAATTTTCCGTAGCTCATTTCCATTTGATAAGTGCCATTATCTTTTGTGGTTGTACTGGCCTTCCTGATTAGGAAATCCTTTTCATCTATATATAAGGTAGATACTACCACATCACTATTCTCATCCAGTGGCAATAATTTTATGATAGTTACTGGCAATCCATCTACTGTTGTATTTCCAGCAAATACGGCTGTATAATTATCACCAGCAAACAAACTATTGAGGTTTACACTAACTCCTCCTTTTGGGGTAATAGATATACCATCCTGCTTCTTAATCCTGAATCGATTGGGCTTTTTATAATATACAATTACGTCAGACTGTGGTACTTTAATAAAGGAAATATCTGTTTTCATTACACCGGTAGCAGTATAATCATTCACAGTGGCCAGTTTCGCCTTTACTTTTTGCGCAAGAATTCCAGCATCCTGAGCTTTTGCTGAAAAACAGGCAATGAG
The DNA here is from genome assembly GCA_016721085.1 of Chitinophagaceae bacterium. GTDB lineage: Bacteria > Bacteroidota > Bacteroidia > Chitinophagales > Chitinophagaceae > Endoryza. The sequence continues at coordinate 322,661 of JADKJI010000063.1, forward strand.
GAAGAAGAAAAACAAAAAAGCTGAGTGTTTCATAAAAACGGTGTAGTCCTGCCGCAAACTTATGGCAGGATTCCTATTACAACAGGCTATTTAACGATTTGTTGGAATTTTACATGAAATTATCGCTATCACGGTAAGCTTTAATCAGAGCCACTTCACCCTCTTTGTCTTTTCCTGCTTTACCATGCTCCATTCCCAATATCCACTTATAGCCTTTTGCATGTATATGCTTGAAAAGATTCCTGTAGTTCATTTCACCGGTACCTGGTTCGTTTCTTCCAGGGTTATCCCCTATCTGAAAGTACCCTATTTCGTCCCAGCACCTGTCAATATTATTGATAATATCGCCTTCATTCCTTTGCATATGGTACATATCAAAAAGAATTTTGCAGGAAGAACTACCTACCGCCTTACATATCATATATGTCTGCTGTGAGTGCCTGAGGAAAAGATCCGGATTATCACTTAAAGGCTCCAATACCATGGTAAGTCCATTCGGTTCCAATATCTCACATCCCTTACGAAGGGCTGTAATTACGTTTGCCGTTTGCATATCAAATCCTAAACTCCGCTCATAATTGCCTGGCACCACCGTCATGCATTTTGCATTGCAGCGTTTTGCCACTTCCACAGCTATCTTACAATCCTTCACCATCTTATCTGTCCATTCTTTCTTTCCTGACGCAAGCGAAGTTTTCCAATGCCAGCCATCAGAAGTAATTACAAATACCCCCATTCTCATTCCCAACTTTGCCAGTGTATCCCCAATTTTCTTCTGCTCCTCCACAGGCCTGTCCATCATGCCATTGTCTTCAATAGACCGAAATCCCTTATCATACGCATATTTTATCTGGTCAATAAAATTGGCACCAGCAGAATTGCCAAACATACCATCATGAAACGCATAATCAAGATTAAAGGGCTTATCAGCCATATCCTTAGAATTGGAGGTATTATTGCCAAGTGCTGAAGAAGCTGTTACAAGGGAAGCTCCGGCTAACAATGATTGCTGCATAAACTGGCGACGTTCCATATTATATGTTTTATAGTCCCAAGATAAATACAATTGAGTACACCTGAACTCATTTGCGCAATCGTTTTCCTATTTTTTCCAAAATGATATTTTTCAGCATTCTGAACCCTTTTATTCACTAATTTTCCAATCCTGATAAACGACTATGGCTAAACACTGTATTTATGCGATTTGTGGGCTTCTGCTCGCCTCATTTACTAAGGCGCAGCAACCTGATTTCTCAAGCTATGAAACAACTATTCCACGTTCTTCCATAAGCTTCAAAATGATACCCATAAAGGGTGGGGAGTTTTCTTATGGCAGCCCCGAATCTGAAACTAACCGTAAAGCCGATGAAGGCCCGCAACGTAAAATAAAGATCAGTCCCTTCTGGATGGAAGAACATGAAGTAACTTATGATGAATTTCTTTTGTTCTTCAATGATGAAGCCACCAGCCGTAATTCAGATGTTGACGCTGTAACCCGTCCTACCCCACAATATATCGACCTTAGCTGGGGCATGGGAAAACAAGGTGGATTCCCGGTAAACAGCATGAGCCAGCAAACAGCACTTATGTATTGCCGTTGGTTATATAAACAAACCGGACAGTTTTACCGATTACCTACAGAAGCAGAATGGGAATATGCTTGCCGCGCTGGTGCATCAACATCTTATTATTTTGGAGACGACAACAAACAACTAAAAGAATATGCCTGGTATGCTGAGAACAGCAAAAACAAATACCAGAAAATAAAACAGAAAAAACCGAATGCCTGGGGATTATATGACATGTTGGGGAATGTAGCTGAATGGACCTTAGACCAATATGATGAGGATTTTCATAAATCCCTCAAAGATGGTGACACAGATCCGCTTCTGGAAGCAAAGAAAAAATATAATAGGGTTGTAAGAGGGGGAAGCTATCTTGATACTCCTGAAATTCTCCGTTGTGCCAACCGCTGGAAATCTGAAGCGTCCTGGAATCGCCGCGACCCTCAGATTCCTAAAAGCAAATGGTGGCTAACAGATGCAATGGGAGTAGGATTTAGGATAGTAAGACCATTACAACAACCGAGTGCGAGTGAGATTGAGGCGTTTTATGACAGGTATCTTGGGGAAGAAGTTAATTTGAAAATTTGGGAATTTGAAAATTTGAAAATTCAGTATTCGTAAAGTCTGCTTATGTATTGGCTGTTCATTTTCAAATTTTCAAATCATCAAATTTTCAAATTCCTCTAAAAGGCAGTTACCCACTAAACAAACAACCAATAAACACAAAAATTTAAAACAGCCATATGGATAATAAACAACCTAACAGAAGAGACTTTGTAAAGCAATCTTCACTGATTGCAGGCAGCCTTATTGCTGCTCCGTTCTTATCGCAAGCCACTAATTTTTTCTCTGGATCGGATAATGTAATAAAAGTTGCATTGATCGGTTGCGGAGGAAGAGGAACAGGTGCCGCTATGCAAGCATTATTAAGTAAGCAGAATGTGAAACTGGTAGCGATGGCTGATGCTTTCCGCGACCGTTTAGACAGTTGTTTAAAAACACTTTCGGCTGATGATGTAATGGAATCATCTGGCGGTAAGGGTAATTTACGCGACAAGATAGATGTACCTGAAGAAAGGAAGTTTGTTGGATTTGATGCTTATGCAAAAGCCATCCCATTAGCTGATGTTGTAATCTTAACGACTCCTCCGGGTTTCCGTCCCATTCACTTTGAAGAAGCTGTTAAGCAGAACAAACATATTTTCATGGAGAAACCAGTAGCAACTGACCCTGCGGGTGTTCAAAGGGTATTGGCTGCTGCTGCTATAGCCAAACAGAAAAAACTGAACGTGGTTGTTGGATTGCAACGCCATTACCAAAACAGCTATCGCGAATTATTCAAGCGCAAAGACCAGATCGGAGATATCGTATCCGCACAGGCTTGGTGGAATAATGATGGTGTTTGGGTTAACAAACGCAAATACAGCCAAACCGAAATGGAATACCAAATGCGTAACTGGTATTATTTCGTATGGCTTTGCGGAGATCATATCACTGAACAGCATATTCACAACCTTGACGTGATCAACTGGTTCAAAGGTGGGTATCCAGTAAAAGCACAGGGTATGGGTGGCCGACAAGTTAGAAAAGGAAAAGATAATGGAGAGATTTTCGATCATCACTTTGTTGAATTCACATATGCCGATGGCTCTATTCTTAATAGCCAATGTCGTCATATACCAGGTACAATGAGTAAAGTGGATGAACTGTTTATTGGAACCAAAGGGAAAATACAATGTGGCGCTGCCAACATCACAGACCTGAAAGGAAATATTTTGTATCAGTACGATACTAAACTCGAAAACAATCCTTACCAAACAGAACATGATGAATTGTTCGCATCCATTGCCAAAGGTGAATACAAATTCGCTGATGCGGAAAATGGTGCAAAAAGCACTATGACTTCTATTCTCGGTAGATTAGCTACTTACAGTGGTCAGTATTCCTCCGTGTCTCTGCGTCTCTGCGGTAATAAAAATCTATCTAAGACAGAACATCTTTCCTATTGAATATAAGAATACCGCCTCCAACGAAGCCTACTATATGAATAAGTAAGATACCCGCCGATCGCAACACTCCCGGATAATTGATAGGGTCATCAAAGAACCCTTTCCAACCTAACATATGAGAGGTGAAAAGAAAGGGCTTTATAAGTGCGAAAAGTGGAAGATCCATTGTAGTAAGAATAGTACATACAATCACTACGCTCATAGTTGTCACAATTGGCCCGATGGCATTCTCTGCAAATAATGACAGGAAGAAAGATAAGGCCGCTACTGTAGTCATAGCAATGGCTGCAAATCCGAATGCAGCAAAATAACGCCACAACACATCACTGCTTTTTAGGATAATGATCTCTTCGCTTTTCATGATCATGAGGTCGCCAGTACCAAAAACAAGAATAGACATCACTAACGATAAAAAAGCCATCCAAAGCAAAAGCAATAAAGTATATGCCATTGTAGCTGCGAACTTGCTTAATAATAAAGTGGTTCTGCTTACAGGCTTACTGATTAATAATCGAAGTGTGCCCATATTGGCTTCCCCTGCAATCATATCACCCCCCACAAGAGCTATCAATAGAGGTACATGAATCAATAATGTTTGTAAAATGATAAAACAGATAAGGTATCCATGAAGTATTTTACCATCAAAATCGAAACTGGTTTCAACACCCTGCAGCATGAACTTGAGATATTTCTCCCCATCCAGGTACAACGCCAATTGAATCAGGATCACAATAGCAGCAATAGCAGCGAATGAGATATAAGTTCTTGGCCTTTTAAATATCTTGTATAACTCAATTTGTAAAATCGTCCACATGCTGATTGGCGGTTGTAAGTGAAAGAAAATAATCTTCAAGAGAATGTTTAGGCTGAAGTGAAATGATGCCTGCTCCCATTTGTACCATATCTTTTGTAAAGGCCGGCACCTCATTTTTATCCATCTGGAAAATCCATATTGCTTTTCGCTCCTCTTTCAAGAATGAGTGCCATTTGCTGGCAGTAAGCGCTGGCAACATTTCTGATGCATTCACCAATTCCAATTCAACCAACATAGAACGAGGATCAAACAAATCTTTCACTGAACCTTCAACGATCTTCCTTCCTTTATCAATAATCAACATCCTTTCGGCAATCAATTCAATTTCACTTAACAGGTGACTAGATACTACTACTGTCTTTCCCTGATGGCGACTCAGGTGCAATATCAGGTTTCGCACATCTGCAATGCCCTGAGTGTCGAGTCCGTTTGTTGGCTCGTCGAGAATAATCAGTTTCGGGTCATGCACCAATGCCACGGCAAGACCTAGTCGCTGTTTCATTCCCTGTGAGAAAGTTCTTACTTTACTGAAAGCTCGTTGTTCAAGACCTACCACTTCCAACTGATCTAATAATTGCTTACGGGTAAGTTTGCAACCACTCATTTTTGCAAAAAGGGAGAGATTTTCAAAGGCACTCAGATATTTATAAAGATCTGGGCGTTCAATAACGGCGCCTATCTGCCGAAGAATGTCATGCCGGTGTTGTTTCAGGTTCATCCCGAAAATCTCGATATCGCCCGAACTTGGAGCTATCAAAGTAAGAAGCATCCGAATGGTGGTTGATTTCCCGGCACCGTTTTGTCCCAAAAAACCATATACATCCCCCTGATTTACAGTAAAAGAGAGGTCATCTACAGCTTTTAAGTCAGAATAAGCTTTACTGAGGTGGTTAACCTTAATAAGTGGAGTCATCGTGATAATTATGCTTACAAATTACAACTGAATAGCCTTAGATGTTCTAAAATTCTGCATTTTAATGTTTTAGCATCGAATATTGGGGGAAAATAAATACCGTTTTTGACTTGCAAAAAACGAATCTGCCTATTATTTTTGTTTCAGCCTCAAATCCTCTGACAATCCGTAAGGCAGCATTTCCTGCCATCCATTTCCTTCTATTTTAGCCTTTTCAACCCTTGACATATTTTTTTCCAATTTCTATGTAAGTTCCTGTTGACCTCTTCTCAGATCGTACATCTTTAGCAACTGTTTATCCTTCCCATGAATCTCCAGGTGGTTACCTCCCACCTCCAGTGCTAATTTTTTTGCAAATCTGAAACTTACAAAAATGAAAAAAATCATTATGCTTGCATCCTTTGGGATGTTTGCAACTCTTCTCGCAACTGCACAATCAGGAGATTCATTCAATTCACGTGATGGTGTTACTACTTCTGAAGTGAAGGCACTTCTTCAAAACCATTGTTGGAGTTTTCCTGATTTTGATGTTAACCAGAATGGATGGAATCCTGAAATTGAAGGAGATGGTGCCATGGTTTCCGGTCCGGGCTCCAGCTCAACAAGTTCAACGGGAATATATACACCGGTACTCGATGTGCCAGGTGTGATAAGTATTTCTTTCAAATACAAATTCAACAGTAGCTTTTCATCTCCTACCCGCCGATGGATAAAGATTTATCTCGTAAACCATGAAAACGAGATTCAGAGCGAGTTGGATAATGTTGAATTCAGTAATGTGAATGCAACCACCGTTTATAGTTATTCAAAAACTTTCACTCCAGTAGGTTCCGGCGCTTATAAGGTATATATAAACTATCAGGGAACAGGCGGCGAAACAAGAATCGCGATAGACGAATTAATAATTTCTGCCCCTCAATTATATGCTTCAGGCTGTAATGATGCCCCGGTAGCAAATAATGACCATTTTACTGGTACTGCGCAAAGAAGAGCAGCAGGACAATTATGCAGCAACGACCATGATTCAAATGGAGATTCATTTGATTGCTATATGATTACTGGTTCACCAGATGGTACAGTAACCATAAATCCTGATCATAGCTTCCAATTTACACCCAATCCGGGCTTCACTGGAAACAGCACCCAGTTCACCTATCAGATATGTGATCATGGATTTGGGCCCCTTTGCTCTAATGAAGCCACTGTAACTATTCAATTCCCTTCAGGTGGATTCCTTCCTGTTAGCATGATTGACTTTACAGGTGTTTATCGTGATAATGGCAAAGTGGAAATAACCTGGACAACCACATTTGAAGAGAACAGCGATAAATTTGTAGTTGAAAGAAGTTTTGACGGTACAAAATGGGAAGCAGTAGGTTCATTAAAAGCACAAGGAACTTCGAGCACCAAAAAGCTATATAGCTTTATTGATGAGGTTGGAAAAAATACCGCCAACAGAAAAGATCTTTATTACAGATTGAAACTGGCTGATCTTGATGGAAAAGTAAACATAAGCAGGATACTAGTTGTAAGGGTCTATAATACCCAATCAACAAAAATGATCAGCGTTTCTCCTAATCCAGCTAAGAATGATATTGTAGCCACACTTCAACTAAATCAAACATCCGTAGTTGTTCTGAAAGTAGTAAACAATACTGGAGTTGAAATGATGCGTAAAACTAAAAAGCTCGAGGCCGGAATCAATAAAGTGATGATGGATGGAACCAGCCAACTAAAACCAGGATTATATATTCTTGAAGTTATTGTGAATAGTAAGGAGAGGATGATGGTGAAGTTGGTGAAAGAGTAGGAATAGACCGGAAGACCGATAGTCGGGAAAAAAGGAGTCCGGAGAGTCGGTGGAGTCCGTGATAGAGTGCTTGATTTTGTAGAGTTTAGTAGTCCGGGGAGAAAATAAAAAAACTGGCAAAGAAATAGTTTAAAAATTTTATAAACCGCAGAGACGCGAAGACGCAGAGGTATTCCTACCTGCGTCTTCGCGTCTCTGCGGTTATTTTTTACAAACTTAAAAGGTTGTATTTCTCCCCGGACTACTACGCTCTACAAAAATCAAAAACTCTATCACGGACTCCACCGACTCCCGGACTTTAGCTTCTGACTTATTTTCCTGCAGTAAGATACGACTGCAAATTCTTCACATACTCTTCAAAGGCAGTTATACCCTGAGGGGTGATTTTACAAAGTGTTTGTGGGTAATTATCCTTGAATTGTTTGCTAACATCTATATAGCCAGCTTCTTTCAGTTTATTTATCTGGACACTCAGGTTACCAGCAGTAGCATTTGTTTTCTCCCTTATAAAAGTGAATTCAGCTTCCTTCACACCTATCAGTAAGGAGATAACGGCTAGCCGTAACTGCGAATGTAATATAGGGTCCAAATCCTTAAACATTCGTTGAGGTTCTTTGTGAAAGATATTTTCTTCTGATGATTATACCTGGTATAAGCCAAGCACATATAGCACAAAGAGCCATCATCAGAAAGTCGATTTTAACAGGAGTATACACCCCAACAATACTGCAAACCCAACAAAGTATCCCTCCTGCCAACATCAATCTGAATTTGTGGGCGGCAGCAGTAATAATTGTAGGAACACCATATAAAAACATCAGAAATGAACTTCCATAACTCCAGAAAAACAGATCTGGGTCTTTGCCTGTCAACTGAATATATTCCTGCAATACAGGCCCAATCTTTTGAGCATAAGTACTGGTGATGAAATTAATAATGAAAATGCCAAAACCAAATGTCATCCAGACATAAGAGATGATTTGATCTGTCCAGCTCCTTACTTTACGTTCGCGATTTTCCTGAATACTTATATATATCTGTGGAAGAATAGCTCCTAATGCCAACCACCAGATATCAATAGGCAACCTAAAATCAAAATGAATCTGAGCAGCTTGTATAATAGCACAGACACTTATTACAAGACCCCACAAAATGGGACCAATACCCGTATCTACAAAACTATTCTTTGCCGTATGGATCATTTTGGTGATCAGCGCAAGACTTTCCTGCTCCGACAGTTTTTTTTCTTCCATACTTATAGATTTTTGCTTTTAAAGTGCCCTCTTAATAGATACCCGGGAATTATCCACGCTATTACTACAGCTAATGCCAATAAAAGAAGCTGGAATTGATATGGTGTAAAACATGCAATCAAAGACAATGTCCAACAAACCAATCCACCCCATTTCAATGGTGAAAACCGTAATATTATACCTGAAAGAAATGTCGGTACTCCATATAAAGCCAGGAACACCGGGCCCATTAATTTAGAATACAATGAAAGATCGCCATTTGTAATGAAAACAAGTGAGAAACTACATAATAAGAATGAAGCAATAAAAGCTATCCAAACATATCCAACAACCTCATCAGTATATGTTTTCACCTTCCTGTGCTTACCCGATTTCCTTAGATAATAAGTTTGATAGGCAAGGGCGACCCAGGTTAATAGCCAAATAAGTCCGTTTTTATCTGAATGAAAATAGTTGATCAATATATATTGACCAATACAACAAATAAAAATCACCCAACCCCATAGCAAATATAAATGTCCATTCTCGCTGAACTGGTTCTTGGCTTTGTCAATCATCTGCCTGATGATGTCCAAACTTTCCTGTTCGCTTAATTGTTGATCTGACATTTTATTGATTTAATAACTAGCAAATATAAAATTGTCCCCGGGTGCTTACCCGGGGACATATACACATTATTTCAACTGACTAAGGAAGAATTGTACCTGTCCTTTGCCCCATTGTGGATGAATATCAGAGGCTGGCTTGAATGTTTCATATTTCTTCAGTGCTTCTTCAAACAAAACCTTGGCTTCTGTTTTACTGCCTCCGTATTGTTCAGGAGTATAGAATTTATCCTGCGCTTCCAATACATAAGGTCGGGGATTATTAGCATCCAATGCTTTTGCTTTTTCAAGCGACTGTGCCACTAAAGGCAATTGCTCCTGATAGCGGTTCATCGGGTCTGCCATTAATCTAAGTGATGCAATCATTTTACGGATACAATAGATTTCAGAATTATCCTTACTCAAGGCTTCTGCTTTATTTAGTAACTGTTCTGCCTGATCCGCTTCAGGATCTGTTTTATCAGCAAAGCCACCTAATTGACCATTTGCCAAATTATAACCCATCATTACATGGCTCATTGCAGCATAATAATAAGGTAACCATTGTGTTTTTTCAGCATCTGCAATACGCTGAAAATTATTAGCCAATTCACGCCAACCATCCATAGTACGGGTAGTATCTATAGCAATAACATTCTGTTGCATTGCTTTTTGATAACGATCACTTTGAGCGTTAAGAATTACGCTACCAGATAACAATACCAAGAGGAATAAGAACTTTTTCATTTGAGTTGATTTATGGTTAAAACGATATAATACTATAATCCGTTGTTTATGATTTCTTCAGAACGGTCGGTACCAAGACTTATAAAGGCTCCAATAAATACGAACATCCTGGATGGAGGAACTATCGCTTCCTTCCTAAGCCCATTATAAGAATACTGGTAATTATACACTTGCTTCATATTGAAAATATTATTTACCTGCAATACGTATACATCATATACTTTCCTGTTCTTCTTTCCTATAAAAGGCAAGTAATTGATGGAGAAACTCACATTATGATAGTCGGGGGTTTCTCCCTTATCCGTAAACTTATAATTGGAACCGTCGTATGCTATATTATAATAAGGACGACCGCTGGCGAAATTATAAGCCCCATTAAGATTCATTTTCCAGGCCTGAACAAATTTCTTCACTACCAATGATGCTGTATGTTTTGCAGCAAAATTGGGCATGATCTCCATTGGGTAGTTAAGAAAATCACGCTTGGTATCTAGATAAGAATAAGAAATCCAATAGTCAAGATCTTTGATTGTTTTCTTATCTCTCCAGAAAAACTCAATACCTTTTGCATCACCATAACCATTATTATTGGCAGCCTGTTCTAATCCATTGATGCTTGTAGTTTTTACAAGGGCATCATACTTTTTATAGAATACTTCCGCACGGAATGTGATAAGACCACTTGTTTTTAAGTACTGTGCTATATAGTGAGTAGCTTTTGAAAACGTAAGCGCTCCATTCGCGGGAAGATATTTCCGTTCCGGGTTTTGGTAAAACTCTCCATAAGCTAATGAAGCCTGGGCCTGTTTTGAAAATTTGTAGGCTAATGAAATACGTGGTGCCAGATTTGTCTTATTTAATAAATTGGATTGCTCCCAACGAGCTCCTACTTTAGCAGCTATATTATTTGTAACGTAAATATCAGATTCTGCGAAAACCGCCTTGAGGTTTTCTTTTACTGCCTGTGGAAAAACCTGGTTATTATAAGCAGTAAATGTTGTTTTCTCATCACTGTAATTATATTCGCTTCCAAAGCGGAGAATAGATAATCCTACTATTCTCTTTTCCATTACAAATCTTGCATTAAAAAAACTACCCTTGTTAACCAATCCAAATTGCTTGAACTCAAAACCGGGCAAAAGGATATCTTTTTTTGCAGCATCCTGCAGCCCACTCTTTATATGATCTTCATTCAAAGAAAATGAAACACCAGTCTGTAGTTTCCAGCCCTTACCCAAATTTTCTCTCCAGGAAAAATTATGATAGGTATTTGTATTTCTCAAGCTAAACTTATCGTAGTAACCTGGAGTATCAATACTGTTATTTGTAAATGCCAGTTGACTTTTATTCCAATAGCCATAATATTTAAGAATACCTGTTCTGGATGTCTTTATCCTGAAATTGGCGTCAGCATTATGATATTCCGGCGCTTTGCTATAATCCTGCTGCTGTTTGAAGACTTCAAAAGCAGGCGCAAGATTTGTATATCCATAATTCACACCCCAGGAGCTGTTCTTTTTCTTACTGAGATCCTGAAAACCAGCGTTGAGTCCAATCACAGTAAGCCCAAAACTTGCCGATGATTGTTCTGGCAAATCAATAGATTCCAAAATCAAAGCCGATGATAATGCCTGTCCATACAATGCACTGTATCCACCCGTACTAAATACTGTTCCTTTAAAAATAAAAGGAGAGAAACGACTGAAAGCGGCAATATTCGGCGCACTACTAAAGAAGAAGTTATTTACAAGAGTCCCATCAATGAATGTTTTTGTTTCTGTTGCCGTTCCACCGCGCACAAAAAGACCCGCTGTTTCACCAACTGTTTGAGTACCAGGTAAGGTTTTTAATGCGCCGGTTATGTCTCCATTGGCACTGGCTGTAGTTACTACATCTAGTGGACTTAAGATAGCTGCAGCTCTTTTACGATCACTGGCTTCAAAAGTTCCTACAGAAATTACAACCGCAGTTAATTCATTGGGCTCCTCTTTCATTACAACATTCTGAGTAATAGTGCTTCCATCAAGATTTATAGGAATTTCAAGGAGCTTAAAGCCTATAGAAGTGAATTGGAGTATTTGTGCTCCTTTATCGGTTGTTTTAAACCGGAAATTTCCAAGGGAATCTGAAGTAGCACCGTCGTAGCTATCTTTTATGGCTATGCTTACTCCAGCCATCGGCCTATTCCGGTTATCCTTGATTTTACCAGTAATTACTGTTTGAGCCTCTGAGAAAAGAGATGATAAGGTTAAGAGGATCAAAGGAACTAACTTGAGCATTTGACTAAATTTTCACAAACGTAAAGTAGTTTATAATATAAACCAAATTATTTTGGATGAATGGTATTTATATATAAGTAGCTGATATTCAGTCATAAAATGAAAAAGGCCCGGCTAAGAATAGCCAGGCCGTTGTTGATCGTACCCTTTAAAAAGTCTTTATTTCGATTTTACGAATCTTTCTGTTGCGGTTTCAGTTCCTGCGCTCACCTTAATAATATAGGAGCCTACAGGCAGCGTTGAAATATTCAAAACTTCGGTTTGGCTGGCACTCTGCCTGTTCATTGATTTCATCACCTGTCCATTCACAGCATATATATCATACTGTATCTGCTTCTCCTGCCATCCAGATGGAAGGGTAACACGTATTTCATTTACAGCAGGGTTTGGATAAGCCTGTATAGCAATACCAGCAGATGTTGTAGTACCATTCATCTTGATAAGTCTGGTTTCAGAATAAGTGAACTTGCCATCTGCGTCCACCATGCGCAAGCGATAGTAGAGCATACCTTTATTAAGTGAAGCCATAGCATTATCAGAGAATGAATACTTACTAGCTATAGAGCTTGTACCGTTAGCAAATACTAAAGCCGCTTCGCTGAATTCTGAACCATTAGTACTTCTTTCAATTACATAATGACTCAATTGCTGCTCTACAGAAGATACCCAGCTTAAAACAGGTTTCTTATTCTCCAGTTTTGCAGTGAACGACTGCAATGTAACAGGCAGATTAAGATTTACAGGTGCCTGGAATGTAAATGTCTTGAACCAGAAAGAATACATTCGGTCAGAAGCTCCACTTGATCCAATACTATGTCCACCAGTGCGTACTCGGAAATTATTTTTGTTGAGATAATTAGCTGTTGCCATAACTGAAGTTGCAGCTGTATCGATATTCAGGTAGTTCGCAATTGGTCCAACAAACTTTGTACCTACTGCAGTATTCACACTATTCACCATTTCATAGATACTTCCATATTGCAAGATGGAATTATTCTCAACAGTATAAGTATTGAGGCCATAAAAGCCAACCCACTCATTTATCTTATCGGCATTACCGTCAATATCAAGAGCTGTTACATTAAAAGAAGCAACATTTACAGTATTGGTAGTAGTTGCAGTTACAAAGCTTATAGAAAACTCCATCCACCAATCACTGGTGCCATTAGGAGTTGTCCCTCCATTATATGTTACTTGTGGTTGAAATGCTTTATCAAATCCTAAGTTTGTAAGGTCGATAGAAGTCAATGTTACTTGCGAAGAAGATCTTCCTGTAATTGTAACAAGGGCATCCACATTTGTTGTTACCTGAGGAAAACGATACACGGCATTAATCTGTCCGTTTGTTCCTGATACTAAAGAAGAGTTTTTGAAAACAAGTCCTTGTGCCTGTGCTCTTGGAAATAAGATAGGCACAGTAAGAAAAGCAAGAACAAGCATCCCTTTAAAAATAGATGCAAAAGAAAATGATGACATTCTGGGGTAAAGTTGCTGTTTCATAAAAAGTACGGTTTGCGTTATTAAAAATTGGTACAAAAAAATGATTACCTCAGAACATTGGATAAGTTTGAATGTAGGTATTGGATTTAATTATCTGTATGCACTATTACTATGGACATGTTTATAAAGAACGGCTCCTGGATGGAGTGTTCATAGGTGGTTAGATTACCGGTTTGGCAGGATGATGGATGTGGGTGCGAAGTTTTAAAAAGGGGTCCCCTGTAGAAACAGGGAACCGTTTGTTGATCGTACCTTTAAAATAAACTCTTGCTGTATCGTTTCGATACTTTATATCGTTATACGGACATGTTTATAAAGAACGTCTCCTAGCAGGAGTGTTCATAGGTGGTTAGATTACCGGTTTGGCAGGAAGATGGATGTGGGTGCGAAGTTTTAAAAAGGGGTCCCCTGTAGAAACAGGGAACCGTTTGTTGATCGTACCCTTTAAAATAAACTCTTGCTGTATCGTTTCCGATACCTTATATCGTTATACGGACATGTTTATAAAGAACGGCTCCTGACTGGAGTGTTCATAGGTGGTTAGATTACCGGTTTGGCAGGAAGATGGATGTGGGTGCGAAGTTTAAAAATGGGTTCCCTGTAGAAACAGGGAACCGTTTGTTGATCGTACCCTTTAAAATAAACTCTTGCTGTATCGTTTCCGATACCTTATATCGTTATACGGACATGTTTATAAAGAACGTCTCCTAACAGGAGTGTTCATAGGTGGTTAGATTACCGGTTTGGCAGGAAGATGGATGTGGGTGCGAAGTTTAAAAATGGCCATCCCGTAGAAACGGGACGGCGTTTGTTGATCGTACCCTTTAAAATAAACTCTTGCTGTATCGTTTCCGATACCTTATATCGTTATACGGACATGTTTATAAAGAACGTCTCCTAACAGGAGTGTTCATAGGTGGTTAGATTACCGGTTTGGCAGGAAGATGGATGTGGGTGCGAAGTTTAAAATGGCCATCCCGTAGAAACGGGACGGCGTTTGTTGATCGTACCCTTTAAAATAAACTCTTACTGTATCGCTTTCGATACTTAATATCGTTATACGGACATGTTTATAAAGAACGGCTCCTGGATGGAGTGTTCATAGGTGGTTAGATTACCGGTTTAGGAGGAAGATGGATAGGGAGGATAGGTTATTTCAGAAAGTCCTGCATTATATTCGAGTTTAACGAACCAGCACCGGACAAATAGTGCTTATAATTACTTACTGTTTGATCTTATTTTGTCTTCACAATTCTTTCAGTAGCTATCTCAGTACCATCAGTTGCTTTAACTATATAAAGACCATTGGTGATATCGGCTACATTCACTGTTTCTGTTTGGCTTGCCCTGGAAGCAACCACTTGCTTAACCAGTTGACCGTTGCTGCTAAAGATGTTCAAAGTCACTTTCTTATTCTGCCAGCTTTCAGGCAAACTGATACGTAATTCTGTAGTAACAGGGTTAGGGTAAGCAGCGATTGTCAAAGTTTTTGGTGCATCACCTATACGAATCAGTTTTACAGTTGAGCGCTGGAATTTACCATCAAGGTCTACCATTTTCAATCTGTAGTAGATAACGCCTTTTGCATTTGCAGGAAGTGCATCAGCATAAGAGTAAGGCATTTTAACGTTTGAGTTACCGTTTGCGAAAATCATTCCGGCATCAGTATAATCAATACCGTTAACGCTTCTTTCCACTACGAAATGACTTAAGGCTTTTTCCATTCCAGTAACCCAGTTCAACACAGCTTTCTTATTGGCAACAGTAGCATTGAAATCGAGCAATACTAAAGGAAGTGTATACTGAACAGGTGATTGATAACTGAATGATTTAAACCAGAAAGAATACATACGATCGGCAGCTCCATTTGCACCAGTACTATGTCCACCTACGCGCATCCTGAAAGTATTGACACCCTGGAAAAAGTTTGTCACCATAACATTCGTTGCCCCAGTATCAATATTGCTATAGTTCTGAACGGGGCCATCAAACTTTTTACCTACGATAGTTGAAACTCCATCAACCATTTCAGAGATATTAGTAGCAACCAATACAGAGTTATTTTCAAGAAGAAAGCTTTTATTACTATAGAAAGAAGCCCACTCATTAATCTTATCACCATTACCATCTATATCAAGGGCTGTCAGTTTGAAAGAATCAACATTCACTCTTGTTGTAGAACCTGACTGAACAAAAGCGATACCGAATTCTAACCACCAATCAGAAGTACCTGCTGGTGTATTGCTATTATTGTAGGAAACCTGTGGTTGAAAAGCCTTATCGTGTCCTGTATTGCTCAGGTCGAGAGATGATAAAGAAACAAGAGCATTTGAGCGACCATTGATTGTAACCAATGCATCGATTGTAGGAGTTCCACCATTTCTAATATTTGAGAAACGGTAAACAGCACCATCAGCGCCAGCAACACCAGATTCCAACTGTGCATTCTTAAACACCAGTTCTTGTGCTGTTACTACATAACCAATAAGGGATAATATAAGGAGGAGTAAAGACCTGCGATAAATAAGGGGCAGGTTTACGGGTAAAGTAATTGCTTGGGGGCTCAGGTACGTTTTCATGACGATCATTTTTAAAGGGACAGATACGGTACGTTGCGCGGCCCATAGGAGGAAGGAAACTGTATGTTTCTAAGGAAATTGGAAAAGGAAGGAAATGTGGATCGTCTAGGAGATATTCGAAGGAGATTGGAGGATGCATCGGTGTCGATGACGATGTAAAGATGTAAAGTGTTTTTTATAAATGCAAGCCTCTGAACAAAATAAAATCAAAAATAATCCAGAAGCTAAATCTAAAAAACCTCATAACTAGCTACTAATCAGGAGCTATTTAATGTGACATTTTACCATAAAAAATAAGCCGGTGAATGACACCGGCTTATTTTCATTTTTGTCTTTCTTTTAGTGGTTCAAAATGCTGTTTACATTGGTTATTGTATACCAATATTTTATGGTTCTATAATTTAGTCAGTCGAACTTGTTCAACGGAACCGTCTTTCGTTTCAATCTTCAGATAATAAATACCAGTTGCAATGTCATGAATATCATAGCTGATCTGCAACGTAGTCCATCTTTTGACCATGGTACCATTTTCATTGATCATCTTAATTTCCTTAAGCTGATTTGCAGGAATATTTCCAATATAAAATTTATTTGTTGCAGGCACCGGATATACAATCAGATTGGAAGTGGCTTTTTCTGCATACACTGTTTTAAGGGCAGAATAAGTAGACTGGCCATCCATACCAACTTGTTTGATTACGTTCCTGTTCTGTACTCCATTCCACCTTTACAGTTTTTCCCTGGCGATAAGCAGATACATTATTCCAGGTAAGTGGAAGCAATCCAGCATACATCACCGTAGCTGTACTTGTTGATGTAGTACCATTTACTGAAAAAGACAATTGTGTATTTGCAAAGCCAGTAGCACTGGTTAGTATTACAGTATAAGTACCATTATTATTATCAACAACGGTACCCAATGGGCCGTGAGTACTATTAACTACTACAGTTCCACCACTTACAGTAAGGTTGTTACCAGATGCATCTTTCAAACGAATGGTGATAGTGGTGGTACTTGACCCATCTCCCCAAATTGTAGATTGAGCCGCCGAAATGGTAGATTGAGTAGCATCAGCTGTAACAGGTACGTAGCCACATATATTGATTACAGGAGTAGTTGAACAATTATGCTTCAAAACTGTATTACCATTTGCGTCGGAAGTTGCAGTTCCATCACCCATACTTCCATTAGTCTGATGGCCAACATAACAGAAACGTGATGTTCCCTCTTTGAGATAAACTAAAGTATGTCCGCCAATTTCTGCAGAAATAGCATTATCGGTTAGAGAGTTAAAAAGTACAGGCATACCTGGGTCATAGTTGCCTGCAGTGGAACCATCGGAAGCGTTGTTACTTGTTCTTCCTAACATTCCAGTATTATTATTACCCCAAACATATATATCGCCATCAGTGGTAATGGCAGCAATACCAGGATAAGAACTATTATGTTCTTGTACAGAAAAGAAACTGATATTATTGAAATTAGTACCGTTTACTCTTTCAACATTTACCCATGAAAAGTTTTCGGTAGTAGTAAAATCTCCACATTGCCTTTGTGTATTGTCTCCTAATGAATATAAAGCTCCAGAATTTCCAAGTATGAAATATGTATTCTTTGTTGTACTTGTACTACCAGTTCCCCCTGTAACACCTATCATTTTAGGAATAGAAGCGCTGAATTCAGCAGGTAATGTCATTTGTGTAGCATAATTCCTCGCAGAAGCTCCATTGCCGTCACCTAAATAAGTACTTTTGCCCCAGGTATATACTTTACCCGTATTTGTTAATGCCATAAATGCATTATAGCTTGCAGAACTCACTTGTCCCCGTACTGCGGTTACACCAGTTAGGTATGTTCCACTACCTGTTTTTACTTGTTGCCAGGAATTGGTTACAGGAGTTCCAGATGATCCATTCCCCTCAATCTCCTTACAGGTTTGAGTAAGTACATACACTGAACCTGAATTTGTTAATATGACTAATGTTTGATATGCAGCAAACATGCCGGCTACATCTGCTGGCAATACCCCTGTTGGCAAACCGGTAGTTTCAGAATTTCCGGGCTGGGAAATTCTCGCAAATGTTGCCGAAGAAGTATATGAACTTTTTAATACTGCACCTGGTACACCCCATGCAAAAAGACCATTAGTTGTTAATAAAATGGCCTGATCAACCTGCGCACCAGATTTGTTACCACCCAGAGCAGCTTTTAAGATTGTTCCAGTCAGGGCTGGATAATTTGTAACATTAATATCTTGTGGTGTTAGTATATCACTAGTGCCACTGTTACCCATATAAGATCCCCATACAGAATACCCACCTGTTGATTTTTGCGCTATCGAAGAATGGTATCCACTAATAATCTTGTCGTATTTATCATTTACGTTACAAGTTTGGGCATATAATGATGCCTGGATGACTAATGTCGAAATAGTCATCACTATAGATGCTTTTAAATATTTAGTAAAGTTTTTCATATCTGAAATCGTTGAAGAAGATTAATTTATTTTATGAATCCAGTTTAATACGTAACCAATAAGAATAACCAACACTATTAATTAATGTCAGATAGAATTCAAATTCGTCACACAAAAATGCCTGGTGGATGAGAACAACAATAAAGATGATGAGGATTTGTAATTGCCGGATGGCAATTAACAGTAAGGGTAGTTATTTTCATGGCGAATGCTTTTCACCCGCAGTTTCCTGCGTTAGGGTTTGGGATTAATTTTATAATCGTTAAGACTACTGTCGTTGATTATACGACAAAGCTATAATGATTAGTATATAAATACCAGTCTAATAACTTGACATAAATCAGATATAGTGCGAAAAGAAAGAATTTCTTAAGAAACTAAGTAGTCCTATTTATCGACAGCTATATATGTTTATTAGTTTTACTTTCTGTTTAGCTACATAAATTTTCCCCTTTGGGGACCTATCGTGTGGACACACTTCTCATTATTTGTTGCTAACATAATCATGATTGATCTGCAACTAATACATTGCCAGGAGGTCAAAGTAGAAAAAGAGAATACAAATACATATTACCGCGAGGAACGGGTTTTTTGGAGGCACTAAGGAGGCGCTGAGGAATCAATTTGTTACTTTAAAATATTTATACAGTTGAGACGCAGAGGGTCGCTACGCGACCTATACAAAACCATGAAGCCAAAGGGGAACAGGGATTCACAATAACATGTTTAGTGAGTCTAAATTTTCCGCTGAGGTGCGTGTCTTCACGCACCTCAACTGATTAGGGCAACTCTGCTGTCTCTTGTTCTGTCTGGAAATAATCCTATCGTATGGACACATTTCATAGCAAGCATATCCTGTACATCCCAAATATCCTGTCACATCAAAGTCCTGTATTGGTCGCGCAGCGACCCTCTGCGTCTCTAGATCATAAATAGTAATAAGCAACAAAAAAACTCCAGCGTCTCTGCGCCTCCGCGGTAATATGTATTTGTATTCTCTTTTTTCTACTTTGACCTCCTGGCAATGTTGCAGTGGCAATTTAACTATGTCTGCGAGAGCAGCAAAAAAGAGAAATCTGTCCACATGATAAGATCATTTCGGGAGATACATGGAGACGCGTTTTTTTGAGTAAAATTCATTCTTGATTTTGAACCACGAAGACACAAAGGGCACTAAGGAACACTAAGAGAGCTTGCATATTCAAAATTAAAATTAGTATCATACAGTAAGGAATCTCTTCGTGTTTCTTCGTGTTCTTTGTGTCTTAGTGGTTCAAAAACAAAAATAGTAGACGCAAAGGGTCGCGGCTTGGCCAATACAGGACCTTTATTTGAAAGGATATTTTGGAGATAAAGTATCTGCTAGCAGCAGAATGTGTCCAAACAATAGCTTTGAGAACGGGGCAAGAAGGTAATTGGAATTTATAGTTGTTATCTCTATATACAACTACTTAGTCATTGCAGAACATAAAAAAAGTCCCGCAATAATTTGCGGGACTTATACAGTAACTAAGAACTGAATTATGCTTTGTACTGAGGAATGATTGAATTAGCCAGGTCCACCATCTTCTTGATGCCATCATCAGGAAGATTTCCTTTTTTGAATTCAGCCATTACATCAGGCAGTTTGTTTTCCATTTCCAGCAGGAAGTGCTCTTCAAAATCCTTCACACGTCTTACTGCTACTTCACGCAACAGACCTTGTGTACCGAGGTAGATGATAGCTACTTGCTTTTCTACTGCGAATGGAGAGTATTGGGCTTGTTTCAGGATTTCCACGTTACGTGAACCCTTATCCAGAACCACTTTAGTTGCAGCATCGAGGTCACCACCGAATTTTGAGAAGGCTTCCATCTCACGATAGAGGGCCTGGTCAAGTTTCAATGTACCAGCTACTTTCTTCATTGATTTGATCTGCGCATTACCACCCACACGACTCACGGAGATACCTACGTTGATCGCAGGACGGATACCGGAGTTGAAGAGGTTACCTTCCAGGAATATCTGACCATCGGTGATGGAGATAACGTTGGTAGGGATATAGGCAGATACGTCACCCGCTTGTGTTTCGATGATCGGCAATGCGGTCAAAGAACCACCACCTTTTACAAGGTGACGGATAGACTCAGGTAAATCGTTCATGTTCTTGGCAACACCATCGTCATTGATAACTTTCGCTGCACGCTCGAGCAAACGACTATGGAGATAGAATACGTCACCAGGATATGCTTCACGACCAGGAGGACGACGGAGCAACAATGACACCTCACGGTAAGCCACGGCTTGCTTAGAAAGGTCATCATAAATAATCAGGGCTGGACGTCCGGTATCACGGAAATATTCACCGATGGCAGCTCCGGCAAATGGTGCATAGAACTGTAAAGGTGCTGGATCAGAAGCTGAAGCTGCTACGATACAGGTATAAGCCATTGCACCATTATCTTCCAGTGTTTTCATAACACCAGCGATAGTAGATGCTTTTTGACCGATAGCCACATATATACAGAATACAGGTTTTCCTGCCTGATAGAATTCTTTCTGGTTGATGATGGTATCAACAGCGATAGCTGTTTTACCAGTCTGACGGTCACCGATGATCAACTCACGTTGTCCACGACCGATTGGAATCATGGCGTCGATAGCCTTGATACCTGTTTGAAGAGGTTCTTTAACTGGCTCACGGAAGATTACCCCTGGTGCTTTACGCTCCAATGGCATTTCGTATTTTTCACCAGTAAGTGGACCTTTACCATCGATAGGTTCGCCAAGGGTGTTAACCACACGACCCAGCATTCCTTCACCTACATTGATAGAGGCGATTTTACCGGTACGTTTTACTTTAGCGCCTTCTTTGATATCTCCGCTTTCACCCATCAATACCACACCCACGTTATCTTCTTCCAGGTTAAGGGCAATGGCTTGCACACCACTTTCAAACTCCACGAGCTCACCACTCTTTACGCTGTTCAAACCATAGATACGGGCGATACCGTCCCCTATCTGTAATACAGTACCCACTTCTTCCAAATTGGGTGCTGCGTCGAAATTGCTCAATTGCTGCCGCAAAATCGCTGAAATCTCATCCGGCTTAATTTCTATCATATTTGTCCTTTTAAAATTGTTATATCAATATCCGGTTACCCGGATATATAGATTATCTGATATTAAAGATGTACTCGTTCTTGAAAAACTGACGCTTGATATCTTTCAGATCCTTCTCTACACTACCATCAATCAACAAATCACCTAATTCCAGTTTGAATCCACCAATGATATTTTCGTCAATCACATGATCGAGTACGATGCTATCGGCAGCTGCCCTGTGATCTTTAATTTTACTGATGATATCAGCTTTGATAGCATCAGAAATTTCAACCGCAGTAGTGAATTTAACCTTGAATATCTTGTTGATTCTATTGTAATAAGCTTCTACTTCTGTCAATATTTCGGGCAATACGCTTTCCCTTCCTTTATTCACCAGTAATTTGATAAAGGAGCTGGTGATAACGGTAACCTTTCCATCAAGGATAGCCGAAAGTATAGCGTTCTTCTTATAAGGCTTAACTACCGGGCTCTTGATAAGAGTAAGGAACTCACGGTTGCTCTTGCAGATAGATTGAATCAACTGGCTGTCCTTATACACCGCTTCCAGCTGGTTTTTTTCCACTCCCAGATCCACCAGTGCTTTGGCATACCGTGCTGCAACCCTTGGATTAGTCATACTACTTGATTATTTAATTCGGATTATCCGACGATTAATTCAGTTTGATTTGTCCGGTCAATGACTGGATATGCTCTTCCTGTCCTTTCTTGTCAGACAATTCACGACGCAATACTTTCTCAGAAACTTCGATAACCAGACTTCCGATTTGGTTCTTAACTTCTGTGAGAGCGGCCATTTTCTGTGCCTGGATAGCTACTTGAGCTTCCTGAACAATCTTGTTGGCTTCCGCCTTAGCTTGTTCTTTAGCCTCATTCACTATCTTATCGCGTGTTTCACGAGCTTCTTTCAGCATCAGTGCTCTTTCTTCACGGGCTTTAGCTAATAAAGCTTCGTTCTCACTTTGCAACTGAGTCATTTCAGCCTTTACTTTTTCAGCAGTAGCCAATGAATCGTTGATAGTTTGTTCTCTTTTCTTAATAGCACCAAGAATTGGCTTCCAGGCGTATTTAGCCAAAACGAACAAAAGCAGCAGGAAAACGACGGTAGTCCAAACTACCATTCCGATATCCGGTTTTATGAGCGGGTTGATTTCAAGAAAAAACATATGTCGCTAATAATTTTTAAAAAATGTAAAAAAGCCCCTTTCGCCCTTTGCTTGGGGGCCTTTTAATGAAGTCAAATCTTACAGACCCAAGAATGCGATAACGCAAGCGAACAAGGCAACCGCTTCCACGAAGGCAGCAGCGATCAACATGTTTGTCTGGATTTGAGAAGCCATTTCAGGCTGGCGGGCCATGCTTTCTAAAGCAGATCCGCCAATGCGTCCGATACCGATACCTGCGCCGATAGCAGCTAATCCGGCTCCAACTGCAGCAATAGTTCCTGTCATTGTTTATGGTTTTTGTTCAAAAAAAATTAATGATGACTTGCTTCATGGTGTTCTTCTGTTGCCAGACTTATATACACCGCAGAAAGCAGGGTGAATATGAAAGCCTGGATGAAGGCAACCAGTAATTCGATCATGCTCAGTGCCAGGGTAAATGGTACTACCACAGCAGCTGCAGCAAGCGATTTCAACACAAAAATCAAACACACGATACCGAGGATCAATACGTGACCCGCAGTCATATTTGCAAAAAGACGCACCATCAATGAAATCGGCTTGGTAAACACTCCGATAAACTCGATGGGAGCCAGAAATATCTTCATTGGTACCGGAACACCTGGCATCCAGAAAATGTGCTTCCAGTAATTACTATTACCATTCACATTCACCAATATGAAAGTGAATACCGCCAGCGTACATGTAAAGGCGATATTACCACTCACGTTGGCCCCACCTGGAAAGAAAGGTACAAGTCCTAGTAGGTTATTGATGAGGATGAAAAAGAATACTGTCAGTAAGAAATTCAGGTATTTCTCGTGACGCTCGCCCAGAATCGGCTTGGCTACATCATTTCTGATCATCATGATCACTGGCTCAATAAAGCCGGCTAAACCTGTAGGACCGTTAACACCGTTTTTCTTATACTTACGTCCTAAAGACAAGAAAATCAGGAGGATAATAGTTACAGAGAGTAATAAAGCAGCAACGTTTTTAGTGATAGAGAAGTCCCATATTGAGTTAGTAGCTTCTTCATCAATAGTTCCATCTGCTTTAAAAGCTTTTATTTTTCCTTCAACCACTCCATAGAGATGGTTTCCTTGGTATTTTTCATGACCATGATGGAAATGACCGGAAGAGAATGTTTCAAAACCCTTGTTTGTGATGAGGATAACAGGCAAAGGCACTGAAATATCACCGATCACATGCCATTCGTGGGCATCCTTAATATGTTCAAATATTACTTCTTTCGCGTTGAATTTTTCCTCTGCTTCAGGTGCAGCACCGCCTTCACCACCGTCGTTTGCAAAAACGGACTGGGAAATGAAGAGGATTGACAGGCTGAAAACCGCTACCAATAAGGATTTGAGACGAGGAACCACCATACCTTTTTCTAAATTTGGCGCAAAGATAAGGAGCGAGGGGGTAATAACCGAGAAAAATTAATAGTTGATAGAGGGTTTTTGGACTTATTTTTTCCTTCCAATAAATCAGGTGGTCACGGGCTTTTTTTCGAACTGCATTTTATACAGATTCGCATAGAAACCACCGAGTTGTAACAAAGTTTCATGGGTGCCCACCTCCTTTATTACCCCCTTATCGAGCACAATTATCTTATCTGCTTTCCGGATGGTGCTCAGTCTGTGGGCTATAATAATGGAAGTACGACCTGAAATAAGGGTGTCGATGGCCTTTTGGATCAATAATTCACTCTGGGTATCCACTGATGAGGTGGCTTCGTCCAGGATCAAAATAGAAGGACTATATAATAAGGCCCTGATAAAGGAAAGTAATTGTCTTTGTCCCAAAGACAGGGTGCCTCCCCTTTCCATCACATTATAATCATAGCCCCCGGGCAATTGCATGATAAAATCGTGCATCCCGATCATGGTAGCGGCCGAAATCACTTGTTCACGTGAAATGGCCGGGTTTCGGAGTGATATTATCCATTACCGACCCTGAGAAAAGAAATACATCCTGCAATACCACCCCCACCTGACGACGTAATGCTTCCACTTTATAGTCATTGATAGAATGTCCATCAATTTTTATAGCTCCCCTTTGTATCTGATAAAGCCTATTTATAAGACTTATTATAGATGTCTTACCACTTCCGGTATGTCCAACCAGCGCAACCGCTTCACCAGGCTTCACTTCAAATGAAATATCTTTCAATACCCATTTCTCATCATTTGAATAGGAGAACCAAACTTTATCAAAGGCAATCCTTCCTTCTAAAGTAACTGGTGCCAGTTTACCCTGATCATTTACACCAATATAATCGTCATTATCCATCACTTTAAACACCCTTTCACTGGCAATCATACCCATCTGCAGCACATTGAACTTATCTGCTATTACCCGTAGCGGCCTGAAAAGAAGATTCAGATACATTACAAAGGCAATTATCTTTCCTGCCATGGCTGCTGCTTCTGCTGTTTCCATTTCCATAGCAGTACTGGCGCCCCACCAAACCAATAAGCCGATGGAGAACGCGAGAATAATTTCAACTACCGGAAAGAAAACAGAATAAGCGAAAATCGCCTGGATATTGGCATTACGATGTTCCTTGTTGATTTTCCTGAATTTGGCAAACTCCTTTTCTTCTGATGCAAAAGCCTGTACCACCTGCATACCGGTAAGATGCTCCTGAACGAAGGCATTCAAACTAGCCACTGCATTCCTTACAATGATGAATGATTTATTTACACTTTCCTTGAAGAAATAAGTAGCAACAATAAGAAAAGGGAATGGCGCCAGACAAATAAGCGTAAGCCGCCAATCGGTATAGAACATCATCAGTAAAATAGAAATGATAGACAGCAAATCCGCAATAATAGGTATCAATCCATCAGAGAAAATATCATTGATCGATTCTATATCATTGATGGTTCTGGTAGTCAATGTACCTATGGGGGTACGATCGAATTGAGAAAGGTTTAATCCAACAATCTTTCCATACACAGCCTGCCTCAGATCGTTTACTACATGCTGCCCCATCCAGGAAGTAATGAAAGAAAAATAAAAACGCACCCCGCTTTCAGCCAAAAGCAAAACAATTTGAATGGCCGTAATCCAAACTATCCATTGAACATCTTTTAGTGCAATGAATTTGTTAACCGTAAGTTGAATCAGGTAAGGCCTAACCGGTGCCATTATAGCTAACAAAAGAGCCAGAAGAAGAGAAAGGTAGAATTTGCTTTTATACGGTGCCGCATACCGAAACACACGTTTCAGCAGACTGATATCAAAAACCTTTTTTCGCGCTTTGGAAGATGGCATAGAAAGTATAAAGATAAATACGAATTCCCGAAACAACGATTGGCTTTTGTTCGAACGGCAAAACAGTTAACAAAAAATCAGGATTACTTTTCTGTATCCATTGCCTTGCGATAGGCTTTTATAAAAAGTGCCCCCATATTCTTGAATGGAGGAATATAATCGTCGAATTTTTCTTTGGCATCACCTGTAGTAAACTTGCTACCCAATTCTTTCCACATTCCAATCCAGTCAATATTCTTTCCTGCAAGCAACGAACTGTTCATTGCCTGTAATATGGGTTCATTAACATGCATGGTTCCCGTTTGCTTGGAAGAGATTATGTGAGCATCGTTACTGATAGATAAAACTTCATTGATATTATTATAACCCCCACAGGATCCCAATATCACAATCCTTGCTGTTGGCATGATTCTTTTCATAGTAGACTGGACATGAAAGCTATGTCCTCTATGAATAAAGATGCTTGGCTGTAACTTATGATCGAAAAGATAATCTGTGAGGTGATTGATGGCTGTTTCTTCCGGGTCGTTCTCTCCCATCAATGGTTTATTGGCATATATCTGAATCAATTTCCCTTTTGCCGTGCTTATACCAACCCATTCACTATTCTCTACAATCTTCCAATTAGGATTATTGCGGAACATACCCATAAAGCTGGCAAAGGAATTCTGTCCGTCCTTATCTTCATCACCATAAAAGAATGCCTGCATCACAATCCTTCCGCTATCATCTTTCAATGATTTATAATCTACTGTGTATACCGGAGGAATACCCAATGTTTCAGAAAGATTGATCTTACTGGTGGTGTCGGCCGATTCAAAAAGAACACTCAGGATATTATAGATAACCTTCCCTTTCTTACTATCCGTTTTTGTACTTTTTTCAAGATTCCACCTTACTTCGGCTTTTATGAATTCAGCCAGTTCGGCGTTCTTATCCATGATACTACTATAAGAATCCGCCACGTCTACCGCTTCTTCAGTTCCCTCTGTCTTTTCTAACCCAATTACAAAGGCCTTCATAAGCACACTGGCATTTTCCTTTTCCATCCTACCCAAAAAATCGTTCAGGGTATTATATCCTGCACACATCTTGATGAACTTCCTGAAATAATCTCCATTTACACTTAACAAAAGACTATCCCCTCTTGGATTTGTCATTCTCTGGAATATTCTCGGATAAACACCTTTTACAAAACTGGAAGTATAAATCTGGTCTTCGCTCAATACAGCTATATAGTATAATTCGGGGGCGCTAAGTCCTTCCAATCTTTTGAATCGAATGGCCTCATTGTCTACCGAGTGAAGGGCATTAATCTCGTTTACAAAATATTCTTTTGCTTTTCGGGCCATCATAGACGTGAGGGCCTTCATTTCCCGAGCCGTGTCTTTTAATGGCGGCAATAGCCGTCCTGCATACTCAACTCTGGTTTGAACCATCAACCTGAAATAAGCCAGGTCGTTTTCTTTCACTTTATCTATCTCCTCAATGGTAATCTTACCTCTTAAAAGATTTTCAAGGAAAGGGAAATATAACCTACCGCTTTTACTGGTGGCCATTTGGGAAATAAGATGAACCAGTGTATCGGGATGTCTTCTGATGCGTGCACCCAGCTCATCTCTGGCCTGAGCATAATCGTATAATTTAGAGATATCCCGATAGGCAGCCACTTTAATGAGGCTGTCGGTAAAATAGGTATTAGAGTAATTGCGCAAGACCTTCAGTATGTCATCGGGGTGCAATCCGCAGTATTTCCTGATTAGTTCGAGTCTTGTTGGAGCAACTCCTATATTTTCGGATGGATACAGAAAACATTCAACCAGGATTTTTCCAACCCCATATTCCTGTTTATCGAGAACGGGTTGAATGCTCTCATTTTTAAAATCAAGAACCATACACTCTTCAAAAGCCTTCACCAGAGAAGGGGCCTGAGCTATCGAATAGTCCTTATTTCTCCAATTTTCGTTGAACCCTTTGAGCATCGATTCAAGGCTACGGAGATATTTCTTTTTGATATTGCTTGTGTATTGGGAATCGATTTCCAATTGACGCTGTAATTCATCCACTCGATGAATTAGTGCTTCTTTTACATGGAGATTGATGGAGGGATCTTCTGAAAGAGCCACCACACCCTCTTCATTCAGCAGTTTTTGCTGTTGTTTATCTACGTTTTCATGCCATAAGAGCCTGTCGGTAGCTATTTTAATAGGGGCTGTATCCTGCGCCGACAGGAAATTGGCAACAAAAACAACAAAAGAGGCAGTAAGGAATAAACATTTCATCATAAAAGCCGGGTGCTGATCAGGTTCGCAAAAATACTACCAAATAAGTGTATAGAACGTAAGACCTTTAAAAGCCGTATTTAGTGGCTTAACAATTTGCTAATAAAGATTTAGCGTAAAACCCTTACCTGATGCGCTTCTTAGCTATAAAACACTTCAATAAGTCCGTATTAAGAAATTGTGAACTCAGTATGAAGAATTTTCCCCTGTTGTTCATTTCAGTACGTTTGTAAAAATATTGCTAAAAATGGATGGAAAAGGGCAAAAAATACTGATTGCAGATGATGAGCCGGATATCCTTGAGATTATCCAGTACAATTTGCAGAAAGAGGGATACGAAGTTATAACAGCCCGCGATGGAGATGAAGCCCTCACCAAGGCCAAGACCCATAAGCCAGAACTGATAATTCTGGACATCATGATGCCGCGTAAGAACGGGGTGGAAGTTTGCGAACTGCTCCGTATGCAACCCGCCTTTAAAGAAACCCTTATTATATTCCTGACGGCATTAAGCGATGAAGGCTCACATATAAAAGGGCTGGAATCGGGAGCGGACGACTATGTTAGCAAACCTATCAGTCCAAAAGTGCTTGTAAGCCGCGTTAATGCCTTATTCAGAAGACTTCATAAAAAACCGGTTGAATCAATTATCAAAATTGATAATGTTGAAATTGATCCTCAGAAATTCGATGTAAGGGTAGATGGGAAGAGTATTATTCTCGCCAAAAAGGAATTCGAATTACTACATCTTCTTGCCTCACGCCCAGGACGTGTTTTTCTCCGAAATGAGATACTAAGCCAGATCTGGGGTAATGAAGTAATTGTAGGCGACCGCACCATTGACGTTCATATCAGAAAAGTAAGGCAAAAACTGGGTCTCGATTGTATCACCACTGTAAAAGGTGTTGGGTACAAATTTGATTTGTAGTTTTGCAACCAGCATGTTCTCCACAAAAAACCTTTCACCCCGACAATTATCAGCTTTTACGGCTGGTATCCTTTCTATACCTATTGCTCTGGGTATTTGGTGGCTCACGGGTAATTGGAAAATTGGAGTTGGCTCTTTCGTATTGGTTTTCGCAGGAAGCTATGGATTAGTGCTTTTCACCCTCGAGCGATTCATTTATAGTAAAATAAAGCTCATTTATAAACTGATTCACCAAACCAAGGCTACGAAAAGGGAAGAAGTCTACTACAAATACATTCTTCCAAAAAGAGTATTGATGAAGTGAGGGAAGATGTGGAAGCCTGGGGAGAGAAGCAACAGCAGGAAATTGAAATACTACAAAAGAATGAGGCTTATCGGAAAGAATTCCTCCAAAACCTGGCTCACGAGTTCAAAACCCCGATTTTCGCTATCCAGGGTTATGTTGATACCCTTTTAGGTGGTGCCATAGAGGACGAAACCGTTAGCCGGAAGTTCCTTGAAAAAGCGGCCAAAAATACCACCCGATTGGTGAACCTCGTAAGCGATCTGGATGAGATATCAAGACTGGAATCGGGTGAGCAGCTTTTATACAAACAGCCTTTTATAATACAGGATCTCATTCTTGAAAGCTTTGACTCACTGACTATTAAAACCCAGGCAAAGAATATTCAGGGAAGTATCAAAAAAGGCTGCGAAACACCAATTACCGTTTTTGCCGACAAGGAAAAGATTAAGCAGGTATTGCTTAACCTGATTGAGAATGCTTCCAAATATGGCAAAATCGATGGACAGATTATTGCCAGCGTTTACAGGACCGATGAGCATCATGTATTAGTTGAAATCAGTGACGACGGTATAGGAATTGAAGAAGAACACCTACCCCGCATATTCGAACGTTTTTACCGAACCGATGCTGCCCGAAGTCGCGATAAAGGGGGTACCGGACTGGGACTGGCCATTTGCAAACATATAGTTGAAGCGCATGGGGAAACCATACATGTGCGCAGCACGCCAGATGTAGGTACCACCATCGGTTTTACACTTCCCACAAAGAGGGACTGAAGTTCCCAAATATCATGAAGCTCCGTTAATACCCTTCTTTCGCCCTAGGCATAATCACTTATTTATGGCAGATAGTACCTCTCAGGTATATGATATACATAAATATTGATGTTAATGGAGTATAATCCATCACCATGAAAACCCGGAACTGGCTTTGGGCAGTGAGTTTGCTTCTGACAACTCCTTCCGTGACACAATCACAGACCTGCGTTGACGCGCCAAAGACGATCACCTACGATACAGTTGTAGTGGGTTCGGGCAATTCATTCAATACATTCACTTTTCCAAAATTCGATCCTTTAATGGGAACCTTAATGAATGTTTCCCTTAGAACAGAAATTACATTACAATATGGATTTGAGCTGGAAAACCGAGAGCCCATGACTATCCCGAATTATCGTGTAAGAGTGTTCCGTGATGATGAAATAACCAGTAGTACTCTAAATCCCAGTTTGTTCTATTCTTTCTCAAGAAATTTTGGCCCATATTCACTAACTGCATGGGATGGTATTGATGGATCAGGGACAGACTATAGAATTGTTCCACTTACCTATGTCGTAAATCATTCAATACAAACTTTTACGGCTTTTAATACAGCCGATTTCATGGGTGCAGGAGATGTAAGTTTCGATTATTCAGCCAGCAGTTATTCAACAGTATTGGGTAGTGTAAACTATCATTTTAACCCATTTGCAAAAGACACCATTCACTTTAGTATCACTTATAATTATTGCCCAAGTTGGTTCCTGAAAGCAGACCTCACAAGCTTTACAGCCACCAAAGCAAGAGATAATAATATTATATTACAGTGGATCACACAAAACGAAACCCCAGACAGAATATATGAAGTACAGCAAAGCTTTGATGGACGTAATTTCCAGACTATTGGAAAAAAACTGGCTCAATCCAATTCCGTTGGTGCCGGTTCCTATACCTACAACTACAACATACCACCAACCAATGATCATCAACAGATCATATTCAGACTAAAACAAATAGAAAAAGACGGCACTGCTAAATACTCACCAGTACGAACAGTTGCTTTAGATGCCATTGACGGAAATGATATACAACTGTATCCAAATCCTGCAACCACCGGCACCCGCATCCAATTCAGTAATCAGATTAGAAGTAATTGGAGAGTTGAAATGATTTCGACTTCAGGTGCAATTGTTAAAAGGTTTTATTTCAACAATACTACCGTGGGAAGACTGGAAGGATTGGAAACATTACCAAGAGGCATCTATATCATAAAAGCTACTGATACAAAAACACAAGTGGTTTATGAAAAGAGACTGGTGAAACAATAGGGTTAGAATCCAGCAACAGTTTCTTCAGCTAAGCCAAAGCTTAGCGTCATTCCTGCTCCTCCCAAACCATTGAGTATATAAACTCCAGATGATGGGTTTAGCAATATTTCTGTTCCTCCATTAGTAAGTTTTGGATAAACTCCATTCCATGTTTCAATGATACTATTATCCTTGAATCGGGTAAACTCCATAAGGTAATCTAGAATCAACGAATTTATCTTTTCCCTGTCAAATGGATCAGGAGTAAGTCCGTATTCATGCGAATCTCCAACAGTAAGTTCTCCGGTTTGGTTTTGGGAAACCATCACATGAATTCCCCAATCC
The DNA here is from genome assembly GCA_016721085.1 of Chitinophagaceae bacterium. Lineage (GTDB taxonomy): Bacteria > Bacteroidota > Bacteroidia > Chitinophagales > Chitinophagaceae > Endoryza. The sequence goes on from JADKJI010000063.1 coordinate 354,647, forward strand.
ATATACTCTTTCATGGTTTCAGAAAATCTTTTCTTCACCGTTGCTAAAGAGGGAGCAGCCTCAAAACTTTTATAATGAGCAAGGGAAAGTCCACCACATAATGCCGGACCAATCCGCCAATTATCGGGTTGCGCCTTCATACGCATCATTTGCAGTTTACATTTTGTAATTGGCAGAGAGGCAAAAATTTCTGGAAACAATAACTCAAAATCGGCACCATTACAAACAACAACCAGATCGGCTTTTATGATATCACCTGAAGCCGTTATAACTGAAGTGTCCTTTACCGCTTGAACAGCAGTATGCCAGTCGAATGTAATTGCAAATTTCTCCTGTAAATATTCGGGTAAAGATCCGATTGCCTTTCTTGGATCAACAATAACTTCATCTGCACTGAATAATCCACCCAAACAACCCTCTGAAACTGCTGCAGGAGATTTTTCGTAAACCTGAGAAGGGTTTAGCAATCGAATATTCCTGTCCTCTTTAAATATTTCATAGAGTTCTTGTAATACAAGCCATTCATCGGGGTGATACGCAAGATGAATACTTCCAACGGCATCATGCCAAAAAGCACCGGAATCACTAATTTCTTGCCATATGCTTCTACTACGCATAGCTCTATCATATAACTTACCTGAAGGTTGTCCAACCGGCCAAACCATTCCGAAATTTCTTATGGAAGCCCCAACAGCTCTTTGGTTCTTCTCAATAATTCTAACCTTATAGCCTTTTAATGCAAGGGCTCTTGCCGTTGCTAAACCTACAATACCGGCTCCGATTACAATAGCTGAATTTTTCATTTAACTATTTTGAAAGTTTATGTTTCTTGCCAAAATAAAAAAGAGAAATAAATGTACCTGCAACGCCTACAACTGCGAAGAAAAGTACAGCAGTAGAATAAAAAGAAACCCAATTAAGCTGTACTTTAAGTATCTCCTTCGACAATACAACACTCATACTACCCAGATAACCCCAGGCATCTGCCAGATATATTAAAAATCCAACGTTGCCAACAATTTTAAAAGAAGCAATCAACCTTTCGAATAAGATACAATTGAAAGGAATATAGCCCATGTATAAACCCATACCTACCAATTGCATCCATAAAGCACCATTCAAAAGATTCATCTGAAAAAGAAGCGATGAAATACCAGCCAATAAAAAACCTGCTATGATTACTGCATGAGCCCATTGTAATGCCTTGAAATTATTCTTCACTAAAACCAGGAGACTCATTATCGCCAAAACCGCGATGGATGTTATGGTTTCAGTAGTGGTATATATTGCTGGCTTATTCCCGTAGCCCAATTCGTTCCACATATTCGACATAAAATTATCCCTTATATCTCTCATAACTGTAAGGAAAACATAAGTGATGGTTAGCACCAACAAACCCAATCCGAAACGATGAAGTAATACCAGACGACTTTCCTTATTCATCGGCAATCGAACAGTCCTTTCAGCTATATCCCTATCATCGGGTAATGGAATTTTTTCCAACAGATAAATAAAGACTAATAATGGCAAGGCAAATACTAATCCAGTAAGAAACCCTAGCCATGTTTCATCCACATGCCATGTATCCCTGATCCAAACAGCAACTGAACGGGTAAACCCACCTGCAAATATGAAACTAACGGCCATTGCAGCACCAATGAAATCTGTTGTTCTTCTTCCTTCAACATAACTAAATACAATTCCCCACATGAAGCCCAACATGAACCCGTTTACCAATAAGCAAATCATTCCATAAGGAGCAGGAACAACGGCAAATAAAAGCAAAGACAACCAGGCAACTCCAACAAGAATCAAACTTGTTTTCCATCGCCCCATTCGTTTCAACTCTGCAATAAATTTTATTCCGAAAAACTTACTAAGCATATACCCCACTCCCTGGCTAATAATCAATAAGGTCTGATATCGAATACCCCAATAGTTGATTCCTTCAAATGTTGCCACAGTAAATGGTTTACGGTAGGCATACACCGAGGTATAGGTCAGAAAGGCGACTATAGCAATATAAAATGCTGTAAGCAGTTGGCGTTTATCGAGTGGAGCAGCAGTACTTTTTGCAAGCATTTACTAAAGTAATGGAATAAGTTCAGACAAAGAATCAATAATAAAATCAGGTCTATATGTTTCCAATTGAGCTCTTGTATAAGCACCTGTAGTAACAGCAATTACTTTCCCACAAAGCGCTGCCCTTCCTTCCATCACATCCACTTCTGTATCTCCAACTTTCACAACAGCACTGGACTCTGTTATCCCATTCCTTTTCATCAGTTCTTTTATCATATAAGCATGCGGGCGGCCCTCTGCCACCTGATCACTGGAAATGAAGTCATCAATCATTTTACCTTTCCCCCATCCCAGTCTTACCAGAATTGTCTGGGTAATAATATCGGTGAACCCTGTATTCAGACAAACCTTTACGCCAGATTTTCTTAAAGAAGTAAAAACCTCTTCAGCAAAAGGAAGCGGCGCCAATTCTTTATCATTCTCATAAAAAGAAACCATATTCCTTGTAAAGCTATCATGAATTTTTTCAACCAGTCCTACATGTTCTGTAGTAGCTCCTGGACGATATAATTCAAGCAAACTTTTTACTGCATCAATCTTTCGCCAACCCATCACCTTATTCACATCATCTACAGTAACCTCAATATCGTATTCCAGAAAAGCTTGTTGAAATGTTTCTGCAATATTCCCTTTATCCTTTACTGTAGTGCCTGCAATATCAAACACTACCATTTTTGTATGCATCATACCATTAGTTTTTTCGAGTTTGTAAGTGTTGTATAATCATATTCCGAATGTCTTCAAGATCAGACACAGGCTGATGTTCAATCTTTGCAGCCTCATCCCATAACCTCATTTTTATAATCAGATCGAACAAAGGATATTTCTCAAATGCTTCCGCCTCATCTTTTTCCATTCTGCCACCTTGATATTCGAGCGTTTTTTTACTGGCATCAGACAATTGTGCATAGTAATTGGGATCTTTCCAGGTGAGATAGCGTTTTGCCTCCACATGTGATTCCACCAGGCGAATTAATTTCTGAGAGAAACCGCGATCTTTTAGTAAAAAGCTCCAACTTCTTCATGGTCTTTTATTCCAAATCCATCCATTTCATTATCTCCGGTAGCAGCTTCACAGATATGGCCTATATCATGAAGGAAAGCAGCCAATATCACTTCTTCTTCAAATCCCTCCTGTTTGGCCAATTCAGCTGCCTGATACATATGTTCGAGTTGCGTTACTTTTTCGCCAGCATATTCAGAACCACCATGAGCTTTGAAAAGCTGAATGATTTCATCTGCAATAGCAGTAGCTTGAGTTAAATTCATAATGAAATACTTTTTAAATTATATCCCGTCTCAAAAAGAGATTTTACAATTCATCCATCCACTTCTGCCATATCCGTTTACTCCACTACCATGTGTCCTGTAATCCTCATTCATCAGATTCTGCAGTCCAACTCCTACTTCAAGATGTTTCCATGAAATACCACTATATAGATTTATTACATTCCAGCCCGGCGTACCACCTATCGGAATCCTGTTATCATCCTTATCTCCTTGTGCCAGTCTTGATTGCTTTTGAGCAGAAACCCATTCGCCGGTTATGAACCAATTGTTCTTTTTATAAGTTGTAGAAAACCGACCGTTTAAGTGGTGGAATACGACGCATGGGCTCCTTACGTGTCAGATTCTGCCCGAATGTATAACTGACAGCGCCATAAAAAGAAAAACCTCCAGCAGGCATCCATCTTGCTTCTATCTCTGTTCCTTTTACATAAGCCTCTTCAATATTCTCCTTTTCATAAACAGGATAACCATTTATCACTTGTCCATCCCTTTTTACTCTTGCAATGATATTGCTCAGATCCATATAATAAAGGGCAGCTGATAGAGATAATTTTTGACCACTATATTTATACCCTGCTTCATAATTCAACGATTTCTCAGGCTTAAGGTCGTATGCTGGAACCTCATACCTGAAATCCACAATACCTAATGTTCCCATATCATCAATATTAGGAGCCCTGTAGGAATTATTAAACGATACGTAAATATGATGATTCGCTTTAATTGAATATAATACAGAAGCTTCCCCTACAAGTGCCGAAGGCTTTAGGTGCACTTCTCCCAACGTAGTATCTTTTATATGTATTGAAAAAGAGTTATATCGGAGTCCGGCTTCAAACCTGAATTTTCCTGTTCGTAAATGATGAAGGGAATAAACCGATAAGCTTGAATATCTTGAATCGTCGGGATACAAACCGCGTTTAGCACTTGAACTATTGTTTGTAATATCGATATCTGAGCGGGTGCTGTTTACATTATCATGATAAAACTCGATCCCGGCATTTGCTGTCCACACTTTTGAAAATACTGAATTCATATCTAAGGAAGCTCCGAGAGTTCTTATGACATCCTTTTCTTTCCGAAGAATAGTTGAATTATTTTTTCTGCTATTCCTTCCTTCCGCCATATACTGATAAGAGAGGGTGGCTTCAATTGACCTTGCAATTGCTGAATTACTATTAACGTTATTTACTTTCAAATAACTAAGCGAACGTTGCTGAGGATCCATTTCATTAACAGCGTAATTTTCCAATACCACCTTATGAAATACAGGAACATGATGCTGGAATACGGATTGATGGGCTGCAGTTAGCTGAGTATTCTCCGCAAGCTTCCATTTCAACTTTCCATCAAAAGCCTGTTCATCATATCCTGAAGGCGTTTGCTTTCCTGTTGTATCTCCTCCAATGATATCCCCGAATTTTCGAATGGTAACGCCCGTACTGAAAGCAAATTTCTCAGCAGCATAGGTTCCTTCTGCACGTACTGTCTTGTCCATATCACCAGTCATATATCTAACCAAACCTGAACCATGCCATTGCGGTTTACCTAATACAAACGCAGGTTCCTTTGTCAGTACCTGAATAACACCTCCAATAGCATCACTTCCATATTGAACAGAACCTTTGCCTTTTGCTACCTCTATTGATCCAACTGAAAAAGCATCGATCGTATTCAAATACTGGTTAGGACCAAATCTAAATGTTGAATTATTTAATCGGATGCCGTCGACCAAAACCAATACCTGATTTCCTGTAGTACCTCTTAAGAATGGCGAGCCACCACCATGATTGGTCTTTTGCACAAACACACCATTGATCTGCTGTAAGGCTTCAGGAACTGTTCTTGAACCGGTATTGATAACTCTTGAATAATCGAGTGAATGTACAGTGCGGCTACATACTTTGTCTTGACCTTGTCACGGAAAGCAGTAACCACTACTTTCTCCATCTCCTTTAACTTCATGGTGTCGCTTGATTGTTGCGCAAAACCTGCAAATCCAAAAGTGGACAAGGAAATTAACAGAAATAATCTCAGGCTATTATTCATCTCCTCCTTTTTGTTGTTTATAGTGTTCTTTTCGTTGGTCATCTTCGTCATCCATTTCAGGACCTTTCATTATTTTTTTCCAGTCGATACTTCTGTTGTATCGGCTCATTGCTTTTTGTGGATCAAATACCCGCTTATCAGGAAATTCAAGAGTATATGGAGTGAAGTCGGGTTTGTCAGTAAAGAAATCACTCAATAAACTCGCAGTAACATCATATTGGTTTACACATATCTCACACCAAGAATATTATATACCACTTTTAATATGGAACCAAAATTAGCATGAGTATGTGACACATAGCCTCTTTTTACATAAGGACCGGCCATCATTAAAATACTTCTATGCGCATCAATATGATCTACTCCACCCTGAGGATCATCTTCTGTAATAATCACCAACATGTTTTTCCAATAGGGTGTTCTTGAAAGAAAATGAAGGATTCTTCCTAATGCCAGATCATTATCGGCCATATAAGAATGTGCATACGGATACCCATCCTTAGGCCTTACACCTGCTCCATGATCATTGGGCAATTGTAATGCTATTAGTCCCGGCATCTTTTCTTTTCCTTTCAACCATTTTTTGGTGAATTCAGATTCAAATTGCTCCATTCTAAACTGGTCAGGAATATTAGTGTTGAAGCCTGCATAGTTATGACTTGTCTTACTCCATAGTGCTTTCTGCATTGGCACCATCACTCCATGTGAGGCACCCGTTGCCGTATCCATCCATTCTTCTCTTACATGGGCAGTTTCATTCGCCTCTCCGAAATTATAGAAGGGCACTCCTTTTCTTTCCAAAGCTTCCCAAAGTCCGCCTATCTCTGCATAATCTTCCGGATCCATACTTCCTGTTGAACCAGGAAAACGACGACCAGGGGCAGCAGAAAAAACCTTTGCTGTTTTATCTACACTTGAATTGGTTTCTACCCACTCATTAGGAATTACGCCTACCATCCAATGATGCCCATGAATCGAAGCATCACTATCACAATAAAAATTATCACAATGACTGAAACGCTTGGCAATTTTGTGATGATTGGGCATTATGTTGGCGTTACGTATAGTATCCTTCTTTGTTGTAACTGTAACTCCCATTCCATAACGTGCCAGACTACTATCTCCCACTCCATTTTTTAACTGACCTAAAATTTCATCATAAGTGCGATTCTCTTTTGTTATGTAAACGATATACTTAATTGGAGATTCATGCATACCAGGTAATACAGGCAATGGATTTTTCTTATCATCTTTTATCTGTACACGCTTAAAAGTATTATCAAGAGACTGTTTAGTATATGCAGCCAATGATGATTCATCTGGAAAAGGAATCCGTTGAAACAAACCCAACTGGATATCTCCTATATATGTTCCTGCCGGGGGACTTACAAATCCCTTACCACCATTAGGTCCTGCTCCATAGCCTCTGCAACTGATAACATATAACTCTTTTTCATCCGCAGAAAGTTGCACTCTTGCCGGGCCCCAACCTGTTGGAATCAATCCTTTCGTAACCTTTGTTGCTACATCAATAACGGCCACAGCGTTAAACCCAAGTAATGCCACATAGAGGGTTTTCTCATCTTTGCTTAGTGAAATACCAAATGGAATAAGACCCCTGTAATGATCCAGAAGAGAGTCAACTTTTATTTGTATGTGATCAACAATTTTTCGGTTCTTATAATCAATTACAGAAATATTGTCGTTAGTAGCGTTTGTAATGTAAGCGAAGCGGGTGCCGATTGCAATTGAGTTGGGACTGGCACCACCAACTACTTCGGCCTCTTCAATCATTTCACCAATCTGAAGACCCGTCTTGAATTTATCTACTACAGTATTGTTATCCAGATCGATCGTATATACGCTCATAGCTTCAGGCGCATGAGGACTGCCTACCCCGGGAATTTTCCTTCCTTCCACTTCTGTACCCTCTCTTGATTCTTTTGTATCGTTCCCATATGGATGCCAGGGTATCATCAGGGAATCGTAATTTTTTGGATTGGCTCCTTCAATAAGAGGATATTCATACATTCCTACATTCGAAACGAAGGCCAGTTTTTTATCGGGGGAAAGGGCGATGCCGAAAGGTAGCCTTCCCACTTTTATGGAGGCGGTAATTTTTTGTGTGGCTACATCTATCCTTACCATCCTGAAATTTCCTCTGTCGAGAACCAATAATTCATTCTTGTCCTTATTCAATAATAAGTCGGAGGTAAAACTATCATCATAAACAGTTCCCTGGAATGCTCCATTAAGGGAAATGGAATCGGTGCGTTTCATCTTTTCCAGATCATAAACAATAACAGCTCCTATATCGCCACCACTGAGGTAAACGCTTTTTGAATCGGGTGTAAATGCAACACCCAAATAGGAACCTTTGGTGAAAGGAGAAACAATTTTACCATCATAAGATGGCACTCTTACAGATTGAAGGGAATTTAATTCAATAATCGTAAAAACGCCGTCGTGAAGCGTCACCGCCTTCTTTCCATCAGGAGAAATGGCCATGCCAAAAGGGTCGTGTGTAATTCTAACTGTATTTCCGGCAGGGGTCACATATCTGCCACTGGGCAATACTGATACTCCATTGGGTTTAATACTTGCATACTCCTTTTCACCCGGAACGGTAAGAATAGTTACCGGTTGTTGGGCTTGTAACGATTGAGACAGGAACAAAACAAACGAAAACCGAAAGAGATGCAAAAAATTCTTCATGGCAAATAATTCTGGACTCTGGAAAGTTAACAAAAAAGGGGCGGAGCCTGGAAAAGCCCCGCCGCTAAATTAAACTGCTTAGTTGCTCTTGATTGCTTGTCTTAGAAAATTCTTATTTGATGATCCACATCTTCGAATTGATATTATCATTTCCACCATACTGACTTTGAACAGCGGCAGTATAGTTATCCTTATTGGTAGAAAGCTCACTTGAAGGATACTGGAAACGCAAAGGAATTACACCACTGTTTCCAACACCAGCACCAGTAAGGAAAGTTGGAACACCTGTACGGCGCCATTGGTAATAAGCTTCATAGCCTGAATTACGGGCAAATGCCAGGTATTTTTGTGTGAGGATCTGAGTAAGTCCAGTTGCATTGTTACCCGCATATTTCACAGCCGGCTGGTTGAAATAAGTAGCGAAGCTGAAGTTCACTGAATAGTTGATATAGTCGCCAGGAGCGGTTCCTTTAAGGAAGCTCACTGTATTTGCACCATCAACTACACCATAGAAAGAAAAACTGGCTTTCACCCCTTTCTGGTACCAATCATCAGCATTACCTGCAATCCAGCCCCTGTTTATGGCTTCAGCAATATTGAAGCACATTTCAGGATAAGCGATAATGAATGTGTTTTCACCAGTATAACCATCATAATAACGCTTTCTTCCGATTGGTGAATACAAACCAGCTACTACTTTACCACCCATAGTACTCACGTCTTCACCATTGCTGGCTCCAACAAAAGATCGGAAATCAGTATCAGGAAAACCAAGGGCTCTTGCAGGATCAGCCACTTTCATTGCCCTAAGGTCACTAAGGCTTGTCAGTGTGTTTAGCCATGTAGCTGCAACACAAAGACGAAGCGCATCAAAACCAAAGTTGTCTTTGTTATTAGGATATTTGTTGTAATTGGCATTGTACACAAATTCCAGGTTATCCGACATATCAGTCATAATTGGATACTTAACCGGATTACCTATAACATCAGCGAATTTCTGTTTGATAGCAAGATCCGCATCAGCATCATGCTTACTCAAATGAATCAGCAAACGGAGCTTAAAGGTATTCACTACCTTTTGCCATTGCTTCAATGCTGTCAATGGATCTTTTGCATTGCTTATTCTTTCCTGATAAAAGAAATCACCAAGAAGTGATGTATTGGACGAAGCAATTAATGCTGTCAATTGGGTATTCGCTTCTTCCAGTAACTGTAAAGACTGCTTAAATACATCTTTCTGGCTATCATACTTTGGAGTCTGATTTTCGATTCCCTGCAAAGCTTCGCTCATTGGAATATCACCCACCTTCAAACTCATATTTACAAAGAAATAGGCTTTGAAGAATTTGGCTAAAGCAGAATAGGGATTATTCTCTCCGGAAGCTTTAACAGCTTCCTTTTCCATTGCCACTACATTACGTAAGGTTCCGAAATTAAAATCAGTAGCACCAGTCCAATATTCATTGGTACCGTAGTAAGTATAAGAAGATAAAGTAAACTGACAGAACTTATCCTCATCATCACCAGGATAAACTGGCATGTCATTCAGTACCTGACGAAGTAATAAATAAGCGGGTACACTTGTTGGCAGATTCGGGTTATTGGTATAGTCGTCGAACTGCTTTTTACAGCCAGATCCTATCAGTACCACCAGTACCATCAGGATCGAGTATATTGAATGTTTTTTCATTTTACTGTAGTATTTATTAAAACAGATTGAAATATTAATTAGAAGGTTACATTGACATTGAAACCGTAACTTCTGGTTGTTGGTGTTTGCAGGTTTGGTTCCCGGCTGTTATTATTATAGATATCCCTGCCAGAATACTGGTCAACATCAATATCATGAAAACGGGAAGGGAAGAAATATAAAAGGTTACGACCTACCAGAGAGATATCCACCTTACTAATAAAAGAAGACTTACCGATGATGCTTGCAGGAAGAGAATAAGTGATAACCACTTCCCTCAGCTTGGCATATGTTTTGGCAACTGATGTATTCTCAAAATTGTTGAAATAGCTGCTTACGTAGTCTTGGATATACTTAGCTGGTGATGCGTTTGGCTTGAAGGTAAGATCTTTGTAGTTGGTGATCACACCAGTTACAGGATCATACTGAATAGTTGCGCCATTGGCAATCTGTACACCAGTACCTATATATGTACCAACAAATCCTGGATCCTTATGATGATAGAATTCGTATTCTCTTGCCTCTCCAACTTTACCCTGTACAGTTTCGATATTACTTCCACCTTCAATACCTTTTCTCTTAACATAGTCTTGAACTATACCACCCACTTTACCATCAAACTGGAATGAGAAACTGAATGTTTTGTATGAAAACTTGTTGTAAACAGCCCAGCTCCATTTAACATCTCCATTACCAACATACTGGTTCTTTGGAAGATAAACAGGATAGCCTGCACTGTTATTGATTACCTGTCCATCTTCTGTTTTAGCAGTCAAACGGGCGAAAAGTTTATCTACCCTGTCCCCTTGCTTGAACTGATAGCTCTCGAAATTAGAAGGAAGTTCCTTGTAGATTTCTTTGTAAGTAGACCAGTTCACCAATACATCCCATTTCAATCCACCTTGATTTTGGATAGGGCTACCTGTCAATGAAATTTCAGCACCAGAAAGCTGCGTCTTGATGGCATTTGTTGTTATACCAGTCAAACCTGTTGTTTGTGAAATTGGCAGATTCACGATACCAGGTCCTTTGATATTGGTATAGTAAGTAGCACTAAGACCTAAGCGATTTTTTAAGAACCTAACATCCAAACCTAATTCCTTACTTGTAAGTACAGATGATTTCACATTTGGGTCAACTCGATTACCTGGTGCATAAGCTCCAGTAAGGTTGTTATAAACTGTTCCAACGCTATAAGCCGGATCAGAAAGGCTATAGGTAGGACCGCCATAAACAGAAACATAAGGAGTACCATAACCTAATGGATAAGCTGCTGGTCCAATATAGGTAGTAGTACTTGGAGATTTTGCAGTAGCATAGCTAGCCCTTACTTTCAGGAAGCTGATAGCTCTAGGCAAATCAACATAATCAGAAATAACAGAAGCAAGAGAAACAGATGGATAGAAGAACGTGTTATTATCTTTCAACAAACTTGAGTTCTTATCTACACGACCTGTAGTAGTGATTGAAGCGAATTTCATCAAGTCGATATTAAGGGAGTAGTATCCGCTTAATACGATCATATCTGCATTATAGCTATATGATTTAACTGGATTTAACGAGTTGGAGAAAGTATATAACCCTGGTACGTTCAGATAGTCAGTAGTAGTATAGCTGGAATTATACTTGAAATTACGGGCATTACCCCCTGCTAAGGCATCGATACCGATGTTCTTTCCAATCTTACCATTATATCTTACTAAAGCTTCAACGTTGTTATCGAATAATGAGCGACGGTCTTCACGATAGTCACCTCTGTTACCTTCTCTACCATAAGGGTGAGCAGAATAAGGCATTTTCTCGTTACGCATCACATCATACGTACTGATATTTGCCCTTACTACTGCATCCATGTGCGAATTCACTTTATAAGTAAGAGCAGCATTACCATAAACGTCAGTTTTGTAATGACCACGAAGCCACTCATAACTCATGAAATAAGGGTTATGATAACGTTGGTACTCTGCAAAAATAGATTGGATACCTTCCTTACCTGGCTGCCAGTAGTTACGCATATCACGTACATCCCAGTCAGCACCTGTCCAGATAGTCATGCTATAGATAACACTGTTTGGACCATAAACCACATCCGGAATATTAGGAGTAGACTGACGGTTATAGTTCAGGCTACCTTCAATTTTAACACGGCTGCTCAAATCGTAGCTGGCATTAACATTGAAATTGCCGATACCGAGTTTTGTATTTGGAATAATACCTTTCTGATAGCTTTGGCTAAGCCCCATACGGATGCTGGCGCGATCAGTATTAGAAGAAAAGCTCAAACTGTTTGTAGTCAATAAACCAGCCTGAATGAAATTCTTCAGATTATCCTTACCACGGGCTATATAAGGAGTCCCTTGTCTAACACCAGTTATAGGATCAATAGGACTATCATATTGAGGAATAAGCTGTCCATCAAATTTTGGTCCGTATACATCATAGTCACCATCATTTATACCACCACCTTTTCCATCACCGAAAGAGTATTGTGAATAGTCACCACCACCATATAGTGCTTGTGTTTTTGGAAGAGCGATAAAGCCTTTATCCATCTGAACACTGGAGTTGAATTCGATAGTATAACCTTTTGAATTCTTTTTACCCTTCTTTGTAGTGATAAGGATCGCACCATTTTGTGCACGGCTACCATATATAGCGGTTGCAGCCAATCCTTTCAATACTGTGTAAGTTTCAATATCATCAGGACTGATATTCCATGTATCTGAAGTGATAGGCATACCATCCACAACATACAGAGAGATATTGCCACCACGAAGTGATACAGCAGGCGCTGCCAGCATTTCGCGTGAAATAGCAACATCCAATCCAGCTACCTTTCCTACCAATCCGTTTATTGGATTCGGCTCACGTGCTTTTACAAGGTCTTGCCCTTTTACTTCTTGTACAGAATACCCCAAGCGCTTGGTTTCCTTCTTTACACCCAAGGCCGTAACCACAACTTCACTCATAGCTCTTGAGTCAACTTCAAGAGAAATTGTATAGAAGGACTCAGATGTAACTGACAGTTCCTTTGTAGTTACACCAACGCCACTAAACACTAATACGTCACCATTTTTTGCTGAGATAGCAAATAGGCCTTCTGTAGTAGTTGCAGTACCTGTGTTTGTTCCTTTAATCATTACACTGATACCGGGAACAGGTGTCTGTTCTTTTGAAGACAATACTTTACCCGAAATAATTTTTTGTGCCAGTGCCAGAAAAGGCAAGGCAAGAAGGAGCGACACAATGACCATACTCCTCAGATAGCAGTTGAAAGTTCGCATAACAGATGTTTTGATTTGTTTGATAGTGATTATCGGTGCGAAACTATCATCATCGTGTTATGGGAGGGTTATGCCAATGTGAATCATAACTTATGGAAATGTTAACGCAATATGTTTACACTTACTGCTAACAATTTATTTACACAGAACTCATCAATCGGTAATACAGGAGTAACATTCAAGTAATCTCACATTCGGTTCTTTGCAAAACCTCTGGTTAGATGGAAAAAAGAAATGTAGATGTTGTAGTTATCTCAGATGTACATCTTGGTACTTATGGATGCAAAGCAAAAGAACTCGTAGCTTATCTAAAAAGCATCACACCTTCCCTTCTCATTCTCAATGGCGATATTATTGATGGATGGCAATTCTCCAAACGCTATTTCCCTGCAGCTCATATGGCTGTTATAAAAGAAGTGCTCAATCTAATGATGAAGCAGGGTACCAGGGTATTCTATATCACCGGCAATCACGACGAACAGATGAGGAGGTACACAGATTTTCCAATTAGGAAATTTTACCCTCACAGATAAGTTGGTGTTGGAGATCAACAATAAGATGACCTGGATATTTCATGGTGACGTTTTCGATAATACCACAAGAGGGAGTGCCAAATTTTTGGCAAAGCTGGGAAGCAATGGTTATGCTGCTCTGATTCAATTCAACCGACTCATCAATTTCTTCTTGAAAGCAATGGGCAAAGACCGTGTTTCCATTTCAAAAAGGGTAATGGCAGGCGTCAATAAAGCCGTTGCCAAGGTAAATGACTTTGAAATGATAGCTGCTGAGCTGGCAATCAAAAAGAAATACGACTATGTCATTTGCGGACATATCCACCAACCACAAAACAGGGTAGTTGAAAATGCAGAAGGTAAAGTGACTTATCTGAATAGTGGTGATTGGGTGGAACATCTTACTGCTTTGGAATTCCATCATAATGAATGGAAGATTTTCACCTATGATGAAAAAGACTTCCTGCATCAAAATATTGAAATGCCCTCAAGGCTAAATGTGATAAGCGATGATATAGACTTTTATATAAACTCATTAGCAATTTAACTATGAAAATACTTTATTCAGTTCAGGCAACAGGAAATGGGCATATAAGTCGCGCTATGGAATTGCTGCCATTTCTAAAGAACTATGGAAACGTTGATATATTTCTTAGTGGTGCCAATAGTACACTTGCTTTAGATGGAACTGTGAAATACCGAAGCAAAGGGCTCAGTCTTTTTTATACCTGCTCCGGCACTCTCAGTTATAAGAAAATGTTTAAGAACATCGATCCGTTAAAGATGTTCAAAGAAGTGAGGGATTTGCCTGTAGAAAACTACGATCTTGTAATAAATGATTTTGAATGCATTACGGCCATGGCCTGTGCCAGGAAAAAAGTGCCATCAGTTAATTTTGGACATCAGGCGAGTTTCCTTTCCGACAAAACACCGCGACCAGAAAAAACAAGCAAGATGGGTGAATGGATTCTAAAGAACTATGCAAAAGCGACACAATACATCGGACTTCATTTTCAGTCGTACGACAATTTCATCTTCTCCCCTGTCATCAAATCAGAAATTCTAAAAGCGGATGCAAAGGATAAGGGGCACATCACTGTTTATCTTCCTTCTTATTGCGATGAAGTACTGAAACAACACTTACTACCATTTTCCGATTTCCAGTTTGAAGTATTTTCACATCAGAAAAAAGAAAGATCCAGAGAAGGAAACATTCAATACATACCTGTAACCAAAGCCGACTTCAACGAGAGCCTTATCAACTGTCATGGTATAATAACTGGTGGTGGATTTGAAACTCCAGCAGAAGCCATTTATCTGAAGAAAAAATTATTGGCAATCCCAATCCAGGGACAATACGAACAGCAATGTAATGGGGCTGCCTTAAAACTATTAGGGGTTCCTGTATTGGATAAACTCGATGACAACTTCCCGGATCACTTCAATCATTGGATGAATGAAGCAAAAGCCCCTTCAGTAACCTACGATTACTCCACCGAAGCCATCATCAACATCCTTATGTGCCGCTGCACCCGAATTGGGCAGCAGTTGGATTTTAATTATCCTAACCTGGTTTTTAATTAAGGAAAGTTGTAGGTTTTAATTTTCCACCGCAGAGACGCGGAGACGCAGTGTGTATTCCTCTGCGTCTCCGCGTCTCTGCGGTAAAATGCATTCGAAAAAAATATCTTACCGCCTTCCCGGTTATCAACCTTTACACATAAAAAAACCGCCCAGTAGAAACCAGGCGGGGACAGTCACATGAGAAAAATGCTCTTTTACATAACCAAAAACGGTAACTAACTAACTCGATTTGTCTATGAGGCAGCAAGTTGCTGTTTATATGTTACATGAATATTAATGGCTATTACGGAAAGGTTAAGAATAGTTATAAGTTGAAAGTTTTTTAACCGCAGAGACGCGGAGGCGCAGAGGAATACACATTGCGTCTCCGCGTCTCTGCGGTGAAATGCATTCGAAAAAATATCTTCCCGCCTTACCGGTTATCCCCTCAACACAAAAAAAACCGCTCCATACAGAGCGGCTTTTCAATTCAATAGAACAAGGCTATTATATTAGTTGATTCCGAAACGAGTCCAACCTTTCCACCAAGTTGCTTCAGGACCAGCAGGAGCAATAGCTCCACGGAATGTAACATTGGTAAAGAAGCCTCCAGCTAATTTAGCATCTGTAAAGCTGGCGCCATTCAATATTTTTTGATTACCATTACTACCAGCGAATGGAGTAGGATCTGGAGCGAAGTAGTTAAATGGTTGAATCAGTTTTGCATCAGTATTATTTACAAGAATATCATTACCGTTATACGCTGTAGTAAACCAGCTTAAAATACTTGCATCAGATGCACCAGTTGGAGCACTTGCACTAACACTATATTTCAAATTGATAGTGTTACCAGCAATTGTAGTGTTCCTGATACGTAAGGTACTATCGTTGATATTGAGGTCGGTTGGAGTACCTGTGCTTGCATCAATCAGGATTGCTTGTGGCCATCCCATAAAGATTGAATTGTAAATAGAAAGAGCAGAGTTACGACGGATCTGTGCACCGGCACGATACAATGTATTACCAGCATTTGCTAATGTAGCACGTGGACCGATTGCAGTGATGTTACTGAAGATAGCTCCTGTTTTTGGAGTAGCTGTAGTACCACTTGCATTGTTATCGCTTTCAAAAGCTTCTGAGGTAGAGATATCCGCAATCAATGAATCGCGCAATACCAGACCGAACTGAACCCTACCGCTATAGCCGTTATCTGTATCGAAGTCATCATCCTGAGTTTTGTAAGCAATAAGGTATTTACAGTTTACAGTACCACCAAACCACTCATAAGCATCATCCTTTGCATAGATAGTCTGGATATGGTCAATAGTAGTACCGCTTCCAACAGCAGCCATTGTCAAACTATTGATTTCCTTATCGGGTTGGAAGGCATAACCTGCATATTCAATACGAATATAGCTTAATGTACCAGAGTTATCATTATCAACAGGAGCTGGTGCCACTGCATCTCCAGAACCTGCTAAACCATCACCATTTGCATTATCGATTCCACCTTCAACCTGGTATAATCCATTAGTACCATTGAAGCTGGTATTGATTGAAGCTTTACCGCAGATTACGATACCACCCCAGTCACCAGATGCTGGATTGGGAGCAGCAGATGTAAATACGATTGGCTCAACGGCAGATCCTACTGCATTGATCTTAGAACCACGTGTGATGATAAGGGCAGCTACATCACTTCCACTGAAAGAACCTTTGATTACTGTTCCAGCTTCGATAGTCAGAGTATGATTACCTACTATATATACTAATCCTTTCAGGATATAGGTGTTGGCTTTACGTAAAGTGGTATCAGCATTGATACGACCAGACAAAGTGATGGTTTGACCAGAGGTCCCTGTACCCGGCTGGGTAACTATGATCACTTCTTTTTCACCGTCCATTTCAATTTTACGGCAACCTGTTACGGCGATCGCTGCAAGGGCGGCTACATAGAGAACGTACTTTTTCATTTCTGTATTTTTTATAAAAGTGTTTACAATGAATAACTGAATGTCAGACCGATGGTGGTTCCGAACCTTCTGGTGAACCTGTAAGCATCCTTCCCTTTCTGGAATTTGCTGTTATCGTCGGCATTCTGATAGAAATACTGTGTTTGATTCAGGATATCTGAAATATTTAATCGAATCTCTCCCTTCTTCTTGATAATCTTCTTTGCCACCTGGAAATCGAGGATAGAACGGGGAGCTTCATAAATGTCTGGAGAACCAGCACCTGAACTTAAGTCACCCACCAGATAAATCCTTTCTCCGATTCGGTTAAACAAGATAGTTGCATTCAATCCTGCCTTCTCGAGATCATATAATAATCCGAAATTCATCAGATATGGTGATTGTCCTTGTAATGGACGATCTACATTAAATCCTTTGTCTGAAATACGGCTGTAGATATAAGCAGCATTTGCCTGAAGCGTAAAGTTTTTAAGCGCTGGAGCGAAATCAAGTTTCTTACGGAGTTCCACTTCTGCACCATATGTTCTTGCTTTCTCCGGATTCTGGTAACTGAAAGTGCTGGCACCACCACTTCCTTCATTAAAAATCTGCTCGATAGGCTTGTTGAAGTATTTATAGAATACACCTGCTGTAATAACTTCACCAGACCTTGGATACCATTCGTAACGGAAATCAAGATTGGAAACCTTTGTCCTTTCCAGATTTGGATTTCCTTGAACAGAAGCATTCAATTCGAAATCATAGATGTTTAAGAAAGACAATTCACGAAGTTCTGGACGGATAACTGTCTGTGAACCTGATAAACGAATATTGGTCTTTTGATTAAGCTTTAAAGTGGCATTTAAACCAGGAAGGAAATCTGTAACCTGTGTATGTGTGAATCGAGGATCCCATTTCTTTACACTGCCCACTAATTGATCATAATTCTCAACACGAAGACCCCAAACAACTCGTAATGCAGAAGACAGTTGGTTATCGAATTGGAGGAAACCTGCGTTAAGAATCGTATTGGCCAGATAGCGGAAGTTTCTTCCCTTAATAGCATCAAATCCTATCTTATCTCCTGTGCCATCACCGAAATTTTCCGGAGCGAAAACCTGATCAGCTGGCAATTGGCGCAAAGCATCATTATCACGAGCCAGATAGTTAGCGAAAAGTTTTGCATCATAAAGACGATCCTTTACCTGGAACATGTAACCAGCTTTCACAGTTTGTTTCTGGCCAAACATATTGAACGACTGTGAAAGATCACCACCTGCGGTATATATGTAATCACTCAAATCCTGATAAATACGGCTACCACTTTGTTGCGACAATGTATTTGATATAACCAGGCGGTAAGGATTAGTTGTATTCTGAGTTTGAGAATAGATGATTCTCCGCTGGTCAGGGATATGACCATCTAATATATTGAAAGCGCCATACCATTTAAACTTCACCGTTTTTGCAAGAGTATGTTCACCAGTCAATTGGCTTGTAAAAAATGTATTCTGCTTGAATGTAAGTTCAGAACCTTTAATGTTTTCATCCCTGTTAAAATCAATACCCTGGCGACTGGTAACGAAATTGCTTGAATTTACATTGATGATCGACTTCAGTGAAATGCGGTTATTGTTATTGATTTGAAGAGAAAGACTACCCAATGCTCCTACAGATACATCTTGTGCATATCTAGTATCGCTAAAATCGTAATTGGTACTGAAGATAGAAGAAGAGAGGGAATTAGAACGGTTTACTAATTCAAGAATACGATTTGATTTATTGTACGTAATACCAACAGTTCCGCCGAATACTTTACCGAACAACTTAGTATTGAAGCCACCATTAACCTGGAAAGAAGCATTCAAAGGAGCTGAAATTGTAGTTGGTGCCCACGCATTCCTCATTTCTTTACCAATAGCTGTTTTTTCAGCAGGTGTCAGTATATCGAATTCAGCTTTGCGGGTATATGAAGATGGAAGCGCTCTTGTACCATCATCAATTCCAAGGAAATCAAGCTTACCACCTTTATCATGATAAAAATCCTTTCCTACAGTTTGGGTATTGATACCTGTTCCTGCCTGGATATTGAAAAATCCTTTTGAAGGAATATCTTTTGTATTTACCTGAATCAATCCACCTGCCCACTCACCAGGATATTCTGGCACGAATGCTTTATTGATTACAATATTATCAATCATCGCAGCAGGAATAAGATCGAATGAGAAAGTCTTTCTGTCTGGCTCGGTGCTGGTAAGTAAGATACCATTGATCATGGCCTGATTATAACGATCGGCCAATCCACGAACAACAATGAACTTGCCTTCCTGAATACTTGCACCTGGTGTGCGTTTCAGAACCTCACTGGTATTCTTATCGGGTGAACGACGAATGCTTTCAGCAGAAATTACTGAAGCAACAGTATTAGTATTTTTTTGGAAAGAAATTACTGAGGCAGCTGATTCTCTACGAGCGTTTGAGCGGTTAGCAGTAACTGTAACTGTCTCCAGATTCTTATTTACTACTTCAAGGGTGATATTCAGTTCATTAACCTTGCCTGCTGTTACCTCAACCTCTTCAACAGTCTTTGGAGTGTATCCCACTGCAGTGAAAGTCAACACATATTTTTTTCCTTCAGGGAGATTGATTGTAAATACGCCTTCTAAATTGGTGGTAGTACCTCCGGATATTCCTCCGATCTTAATAGAAACTCCATTTAAAGGTTCGTTCTTTGTATTAAGGACCTTTCCGGTAATCTTTCCATTCTGTGCAAACAGAACCACGTTCATCAAAACCAATGCTACTAATAAGACTATCTTTTTGCTCACAACTAACTGTTTAATTGAGGGCAAAAGTAGCGTCGGTGTATTACCACCGTATTACGCGAGTGTTAACGAATTGTGTCGCCTATGTTACCGGAATGTTACCTGCCTAGAACCTGTACTGAAGACGGCAGGTGAAAATATTATCCTTAAGGTCTGTAGTATAACCAGTTAACTGCGTCTTTTCATTCTTCACTACATCATACCAGAAAATGATTTTTACATTCTCATTTATGTAGTGATTGTAACCAAAAGAATAAGTGGTGTATTTAATATTAGTAGCATTTACTGATGTACCGGCTTTACCAATTTCATTACCAGCAACTTTTGTATTTGGATCGTACCAGTCTATCTTGAATCCCAATTGGTGATGCTGATTCACTACATTCTGCAGCAAGTAAAAGAAGGCTCCATTGAAAGGTCTTATATAATAGGCCTCACCAGAAGCAAGTAGTGCAGCGGGCGTTTCGCTGGAAGCTGCGCTGGCAGTTTGGTTACCCCACCAATATTCCCCTCTTATTTCAGTTGCGCCATAAGAATGCTTCCATCTCAACTGGGCATCTACACCATAATATTTACGAGGATCTTTCTTTCCTATATTAGTAAGATTGGAATCAATTACAAATGTCTTATTGCTACTTACTGTACCCATATGGTACTGATACTTGGTGTTTTGCAATATGCCACCATTTAAATAGGTATGAAATCTTTATAACTATCAAAATCACCAGGGGCATTAAGACCTTGCCCGTTAAAAATACCCGCATCTATCTTAAGATATCTCCATTTATCATTCTTCTTTCTTGATTCGAAGCTTATCATAGCTCCAAGGTCGCGTTCTGTTTTCATCAAAGTTTGAGACATCCTTCCTCTTTCTGGTGATTCCCTGTCGGCAGAACCCAGGTTCAACTCATAGCCGAAAGGACGTGCAAACACACCAGCAGTAAAAGCAAATTTCTGGTACTTATTGTCAAACAAACGTGCCCAAACATCTCTTACATTAACACCTCTTTCTGTTGCATCGAACTGGAAAACGAACTGCATGGTAGGTTGCTGAAGCTTATTGGAACGAACATAATCGACCCTTACCCTACTTCGCCTTAACATGAAGCGATTATTGGAATTTGCGCTGAAATCACCCCCATTAAAACTCTTAGAACCCTTTGATTCTACCACCTGAAATTGGGGTTGAATATAGCCACTCAATCTAAGGCGGTCGAAACGGCTATACAAATTGAGCATCCCCTTACCCATGTCGGTAGTGGTGTCAATCATGTCCATTAAGAACTGAGCTTCAGTCAGTTGCGAAAGAAGCAGCATCAATCCTACAAACAGGACTTTTCGAGTTGGTAACAATTTCTTCATAATAATTTAACCTTGCGCAAAGGTAAAAGGATGTATTAATGGTCATATTAAGAAATTGTTACCAATCTCCAGTTCATGTTCTTTGAGCCCGCAAAAGACAATCTTTGCGCAAATTATACCACTATGGGTCTTAGTTCAATCATGAAGATTTTTATGCCAAAAGACAGGGTGTTCTATACCTTGTTTGAAGAAGTGGCAGACAACGTTTCGGCGATGGGTAAAACATTGAAAGCCGTTGTAAATGAACCTGATTTCGATAAGCGTGCCGCCATCATAAGCAAAGTGGAAGATCTGGAGCATATGAATGATGAATTGACGCACCGCATCTTTACTGAATTAGGCCGCAATTTCATTACTCCATTCGACAGGGAAGATATCCACTACCTGGCAACAGCATTGGATGATATTTGTGATTATACTTTCTCTACCGCTAAGAAAATCAATTTCTATAAGATCAATCCAAACGATCCGGGCATCCAAAAGATGGCTGATATGATTGAACAAGGTTGTGACCTTATTAAGGTAGCAGTAAAAGAACTTCGTAATATGCGCAACATGCGCAATATCACCGATGCATTGGTAAAAGTAAACAGCATCGAAAACCAGGCCGATGATATCTTCGATATGAGTATCGATCGTCTTTTCGAAACAGAACCAGATGCAAAAGAAGTTATCAAGAAGCGTGAAATATATCAGGTAATGGAATTAGTTACCGATAAATGTGAAGATGCTGCTAACGTGATAGAGTCAATCATTATTAAATATGCCTAAGCGATTATAAAATCAGCGATTCGGATATGTTAACACTTCTTATTATCATAATCATTCTGGCGCTAGGCTTCGATCTCATCAATGGTTTCCATGATGCGGCTAACTCTATCGCCACTGTTGTTTCAACAAAAGTGCTATCCCCTTTCCAGGCCGTGGTTTGGGCAGCTTTTTTCAATTTCATCGCCTTCTGGATTTTCGATCTTAAAGTGGCTAACACAGTTGCCAAAACCGTACATAGTGATTCAATCAATTTATATGTGATATTGGCTGGATTAATAGCAGCCATTGTTTGGAACCTCCTTACCTGGTGGTTCGGTATTCCTTCAAGTTCATCGCATACACTTATAGGTGGATTCGCCGGTGCTGCAGTAGCACACGCAGGAAGTTTCTCTGTAATCAATAACGATGTAATCCTGAAAACAGTAGGATTCATCTTCCTGGCTCCAATAATCGGAATGTTCATTGCCTATGTAATAACAGTCTTAATTATTAATGCCTGCCGAAATGCCAACCCCTATAAGGCCGAAAAATGGTTCCGGCGATTACAATTGGTTTCTTCCGCAGCATTCAGTATTGGACATGGTGGTAGCGACTCACAGAAAGTAATCGGTATCATCACGGCTTCCATGATTGTATTCAGTGCTTATTTATCTTCACATGGTATGGAAGTACCACATTGGGCACATATTGAACAGATAACAGATGCTGCTGGTAAAACAAAATTCGGACATGTTCCGAACTGGATACCGATGGCTTGTTACACCTGTATCGGCCTAGGTACCATGATGGGTGGCTGGCGTATCGTTAAAACGATGGGAACCAAAATCACTAAAGTTACCCCACTTGAAGGAGTAGCTGCAGAAACAGCAGGTGCTATCACTTTATATGGAGTATCTCAAGGTTTAGGTGTTCCAGTAAGTACTACGCACACTATCGCTGGTTCTATCATGGGAGTTGGTATGACAAAACGCCTTTCAGCAGTACGTTGGGGTGTATCTATCAACCTGCTTTGGGCATGGGTATTAACCATCCCGGTAAGTGGTTTATTAGCCGCTCTTATCTATTTCATCCTGAAACTGATCAATCCACTGGCATAATCGGTTTTACAATATAAAAAAAGGCAGCCCCTAAAAGGGCTGCTTTTTTTATGCGTTTCTATGTAGTGTGGCAATAATTATGCATTTTTACTGTTGATATACAATAAAATAAACAAGATGAAAGGTATTATACTGGCAGGTGGTTCCGGAACCCGTTTACACCCGATCACCTTCGCCATCAGCAAGCAGATCATGCCGATTTACGACAAACCGATGATCTACTATCCACTTTCAACCCTTTTACTGGCTGGAATAAAAGAGATCCTGATTATTTCAACCCCGCACGACCTGCCCCAATTCCAACGATTATTGGGTACTGGTGAGCAGCTGGGTTTGAAATTATCGTATGCCGAACAAGCCATACCGAATGGACTCGCACAGGCATTTGTAATTGGAGCCGATTTCATAGGAAAAGACAGTGTGGCCCTTGTACTCGGAGACAATATATTCTATGGTGCTGGTCTTGGCGAACAACTCGAGAAAAACACCCAGCCTAATGGTGGCATCGTTTACGCCTATCATGTAAGCGACCCTGAAAGATATGGGGTGGTGGAATTTGATAAGGCCAATAAGGTGATATCTATTGAAGAGAAACCGACAGTACCTAAAAGTAATTACGCCGTACCTGGACTTTATTTTTACGATAACGATGTGGTAACGATTGCGCGGGAATTAAAACCCAGTCCCAGGGGTGAATATGAAATTACGGATGTAAATAAAGAATATCTTCGCAGAGGAAAACTCAAAGTATCCATACTTGACCGAGGCACAGCCTGGTTAGATACAGGTACCTTTGATTCACTGATGCAGGCTTCACAATTTGTTCAGGTAATTGAACAAAGACAAGGAATAAAGATTGCCTGTATTGAAGAGATCTCTTACCGCAAAGGATTCATCAATGCGGCAGAATTGGAGAAGATGGCCCAGCCCCTATTGAAATCTGGATATGGCCAGTACCTTATGAACATCTTAAAAGGAAATTAAATTTCAAATCAGCAGTATTCATGAAGAAAATTCTCGTGACCGGTGGATGTGGTTATATTGGATCGCATACCATTGTGGACCTGGTAGAAAACGGTTTTGAAGTAATATCGGTAGATAATAACTCCCGCTCTTCTTCCCGTATTCTTGAAGGTGTAGAAAAGATTACCGGTAAAAAGGTAAAGAATTATAAAGTTGACCTTTGCAATTTCGACGACACCTATGCCATCTTCCAGGAGAATGAAGATATCGCTGGTATCATTCATTTTGCTGCGTATAAAGCTGTTGGAGAATCTGTAGAACAACCATTGATGTATTTCGAAAATAATCTACAGTCGCTGATCAATCTTCTTAAGTGTGTTCAGGAATTTGATATACCACATTTTGTTTTCTCTTCTTCCTGTACTGTATACGGCAATCCCGATAAAACGCCAGTAACAGAAAGCACTCCTCCAAAACCTGCTGAATCTCCATATGGATATACCAAGCAGATGGGAGAACAAATCATCAATGAATACGCAAAAGCGAATAGCACCCGTTGCATATTACTCCGTTATTTCAATCCGGTTGGGGCACATCCTACAACTCTTATAGGTGAGTTACCGATTGGCAAACCAGCAAATCTGGTTCCAGCTATCACGCAAACAGCCATTGGTAAATTACCATTGATGACTGTTTACGGAACTGATTATAATACCCGCGATGGCTCTTGTGTACGCGACTTCATACACGTATGTGATATCGCACATGCACATACGCTTGCATTGCAGTTTCTAATTAATGGCAAGAATAAGAAGAAATGCGAAGTATTCAATCTGGGAACAGGCAATGGGGTTACTGTATTGGAAGCTATCCAGGCATTCGAAAAAGTTAGTGGGGTGAAATTGAATTATGTACTGGGACCACGTCGTCCGGGTGATGTAATTTCCATTTATGCCAATAACGACTATGCCCGCAGCAGTCTTGGATGGGATATAAAATTCGGTCTTGAAGATATGATGGCTACCGCCTGGAAATGGGAGCAGAAGATCAAGAACGACCAGCAATTCTACCAGAGTAAAGCCACTGGATTAAACTAAATAACATGATGCTCATTTTGAAAAATAGTATAGCGACCCTGTTTGTGGTCGCTTTTTTTTATGCCATAGAACTGGAGCCAAAAACGTTATTAAATGGACAGGTGACGATACTGTTACCAAAGGATTGGCGGCCGATGAGTGAATCGTTGATAAAGATAAAATACCCTGGCGCTCGTCCTCCGCAATATGTGTATAGTGATATAAGTGGCGGCATCAGTTTAGCTATTACAGCCACCGATAGTCGGGCCACACCGCAGCAATTAGAGCAATATAAATCCGTATTAAAAGCGCAGTTAGAGCAGGCTTACCCTGATGCCACCTGGGAGGGAGATGGTATTAAAATGGTGAATGGAAAGAAGCTGGGGTATTTCAAGTTGATGACCGATGCTGCAGATACGAGGATATACAATCAGATGTTTTTTACTGATATGAAGGGGAAGTTATTATTGATGTCTTTTAATTGTGTAGAGAACAAATTAAAGCCCTGGCGGCCGGTGGCGGATTCGATAATGAATTCGTTGGTTGTGCGGGAGTAGTTGTTTTTTACAACACCGGATGCCATCCTCCCCCCGGATGTCATCCTGGGTAAGGATGGCATCTACCCCCAAGATGACATCCGGGGGGTAGATGTCATCTCCAGTTGTACCGATATTTTCCTTTACTTTGCAGCACCAAATTTTACCCATGTTAAAGGATATTCAACCTACAGGACAGAAAGATACCCGCAGCGGCTTTGGAGATGGCATTGCAGAAGCAGCCCGTACCAACCCAAACATCGTAGCCCTCACAGCCGACCTCGCTGGCTCCCTGAAACTCAATCAGTTCATCAAGGAAAACCCAGATAGATTCATTCAGTGCGGAATTGCAGAAGCCAATATGATCGGCGTAGCTGCCGGCCTAACCATCGGCGGAAAAATCCCCTTTACTACCACATTCGCTAACTTCTCTACAGGAAGGGTGTATGACCAAATCCGTCAATCTGTTGCGTATTCTGGTAAAAATGTGAAAATATGTGCATCTCACGCCGGACTTACCCTCGGTGAAGACGGTGCCACCCACCAAATATTGGAAGATATCGGTCTCATGAAAATGTTGCCAGGTATGACTGTGATTGTGCCTTGCGACTATGCCCAAACCAAGGCAGCCACTATGGCCATTGCCGATTTTGAAGGCCCTGTGTACCTGCGCTTCGGTCGTCCGGTATGGCCAATTTTCACCAGCGATATGCCTTTCGAAATTGGTAAAGCCCAGTTCTTCAGTGACGGAACCGATGTTTCCATTTTCGCATGCGGACATATGGTTTGGAAAGCTATTGAAGCTGGAAGAATACTGGAAGAAAAAGGCATCAGTGTTGAAGTGGTGAACATACATACCATCAAGCCACTTGATACCGAAGCTGTAATTCGTTCCATCAAAAAAACAAAATGTGCTGTAACAGTAGAAGAGCATAATGTAATAGGCGGATTAGGAGATGCTATTGCGCAAGCAGCATCAAAGAACTTCCCTATACCAATCGAATTCATCGGAACTCAGGATACTTTCGGCGAAAGCGGAACGCCAACCCAACTTTTGACTAAATATGGTTTGGATGCTCCGAACATTGTTGAAGCAGCTGAGAAAGTAATGAAGCGTAAATAAGAGTTCATTCTAAAATATATTACCGCCCTGAGGATATACCCTCGGGGCGGTATTTTTTTGTAGAAACAATAGGCTAATTTGTAGCATGCAAAAGGCCCTTATAACCAGATTAATTGCACTAACGTTTTTTTTCTACACAGGAGATAAACTACACTCACAAAACACTGAACTGGTATTACCAGGTGATTTCAAGGGCAGCATATTCGCAGGAGACATTTCCCCGAATGGTAAATGGTTAGCTACTGGAACTTCTGTAGGGGAAGTGAAACTTTGGGATCTCATTTCCGGAAAGCAACTCAAGACTTTCAAGAACGATTCGGACATGACAGTGAAAGTGCTATTCTCTCCAGATGGCAAACAAGTACTTTCACATTGGCCGCTAATTCTTTGGGATCGCACTACTGGACTGAGGCAATATCTTGCAAAAGATGAAGATCCCTTTGATTTCTGTTTCTCACCCAATAATAAGTTCATTTATATTTCCGCAGCGAAAAATAAGGAATTATTGATAATAGATAGAGTCACCAATTCTATAACAAAAAGAGTTCCACTCTTTGATAACCCATACTGTATTCGAGTTTCTGCAGATGGGAATCTACTCGCTGGCGACATGGGAAGTGAAGTATGGATTTGGAACACTACTACATGGGAAGTAATTGAGAAAATACCAGACGAGGGTGCTGTTACCAAAAATAAATTCAATTTTATTCCAGGTACAAACCAACTCCTTATTCAGACAGACAAGAAAATAATAAATTGGGATTATAAAAAACATGTAGCACAAATAAATTACCCTGCACAAAATGGGTATTTCACAAATTTCGCCCTTATCCCTGGTACAAAACAATTCGTAACATCATCTAGTGATAGTTTGTTTATATACTGGGAGCTTTCAAAAAACAAACCTATCCGAAAAGAAAAAACCAACTTCTATACCGATCTTCTCTTAATAGACCCCGAAGGAAAAAAAATAGTATATAACGATTATTTTGGCAGGGAAGTCATAGTTGCTAATATTGATAATTTCAGGAAGCTCGCCACCCTTGGTGGATCTACGCAACCAATTTCAAGCCTCGACATATCTTCCGATGGAAATAAACTCGCTATACTAAATAAGAAATATATACGAATCTGGGACCTCAATCAACAAAAGAACATTGTATCTATCCCTACACACCTGAATTATGTATATAGTGTTCGATTTTCACCAGATGGAAAATATGTTGCCTATGGCACCCCTAGAAATGATATAATCATTGCAGACATAGCCAGGGGAGACGAAATATATCGACTAACCGGTGATCAACGAATTATAAATTCGCTGGCCTTTTCACCAGATAATAAATTACTCGCCAGTGGCGGAGAAGATAGTTCCCTCTATATATGGGACTTAGAAGCGAGAAAGCCGATTGTAATACAGAAAAAACTGCACTCCCCTCCTCATTCCATGTCATTCTCGTCTGATGGAATGCTTCTGGCTGTAGCACATTGGATACCTTTTATCTCTCTCTATGATGCCCATTCCGGCACCAGCATCAAACAGTTTAATGGTACAATCGGACCTATCGAAACTATCCATTTCTCAAAAGGCGACAGACGGCTATATTTCGATATGAAAGATTCCGTTATTAGATACTGGGACATAGTAACAGATAAATGGGGGTCTCTTACAAAAATGGATATGCATGGTATTAGAAGCAGTATCATTGAACCAGAAAGAAACTTATTTATTAGCGGAGATGAAAATGGAAATTTGATCTTCCAAAACGGGTCTTCTGATCTACAAATAAAATCAAAACCACATGCAAATAATATAACCTCACTTGTATTAGCTGAAAAACAGGGGCTCTTCATTTCATCCTCCACCGACAACACCGTCAAATTCCACAACTTAAAAACCGGGGAATTGGTGGCCACCCTATTGCTTGTAGATTCCATCGACCAATTCCTTGTACTACCCGATAATAATTACTCTGGTACTAAGAGAGCTATCAGTATGGTCAATTTCCGAAAAGATAATGTCGTTTATCCCTTTGAACAATTCGACCTCCAATATAACCGTCCACATGAAGTGTATAAAGCACTGGGGGTAAAAGACACGGCTTTGCTTACTGTATACAAACGAGCCTGGGAAAAAAGAATGAAAAGGGCAGGAATTAAAGAAGAAGATTTTACCAGCAATATCCATGTACCACAAATCAGGCTTTTGAATGAAGATAATATACCCGCCAATACCAATTCCAATAAATTAACCCTACAATTAAATTCAACAGACGATACTTATTTTCTTGATCATTATAAGGTATTAGTCAATGATGTACCTATTGCAGGAAGAGATCTCAGGATATCTGGACAAAAATCGCATGAGAATACCGATTCCATTTCTATTGAATTATCAAATGGCCTCAACAAAATACAAGTATCAGTGAATAACGAAAAGGGTACTGAAAGTCCTTATGTAACAACCTATATCGAATACCGACCTAACGCCCCAACTCCTGCACCAGCGACCTATTTCATCGGCATTGGTGTGAGTAATTATAAAGACGATAGCAGAACACTTCGGTATGCCGATAAAGATATCAGGGATCTTGCTGCCTTATTCAAATCGCGCTACCCCGATTTAAAAATTGACACCCTACTTAACAAAAAAGCCACGAAAGAAAACATACTTCAACTTAAAGAAAAACTTAGCAAGACAAAAGTAGATGACAGGGTTATCATATCCGTGAGCGGGCATGGCATCCTTAGCGACAGTCTTGACTTCTATTATGCCACTTATGATATGGATTTCGAAAAACCATCACAAAGAGGTATCTTATTTCAGGAATTGGAAGCATTGCTCAGTGATATTCCTTCCAGAAAAAAATTATTACTCATAGATGCTTGCAATAGTGGTGAAATAGATAAGGAAGATCCATTGGCTTCATCAAAAGCAAGTAATCCTTGCAAAGACCTGAAAACTTATAATTCAAAAGGTGGGAAAATGAGCAAATCCTCTGAAACTACCACAAGTACCTCACAGAATAGCTTTGTTCTTATGCAGGAATTATTTGCAGATACCCGGAAAAGTAATGGCGCCATTGTAATAAGCGCGGCTGCCGGATCGGAATATGCCCTGGAAGACAGCAAATGGAAAAATGGCGTATTCACCTATAGTTTCAAAAAAGCATTTCAGGAGAACCCGAAGAATTATTCTGTTGGACAACTAAAGGAGTATCTTATCCAAAGTGTATATCTTTTAACTTGTGGAAGACAAAAACCTACTGTTCGTGTTGAAAACCTTGAGTTCAATTGGAATATCTGGTAAATCGGAAACGAGTTCCTACATGTTTATTGTATAAAGAATAATATACCGTGGAGAGGGTATTTTTTTTCAGATAATTTGATACAACTTAGGATAGCTATTTTGTTATGAAAAAACTACTCTTACTTATCGCCTGCATTCCTTCTTTTTGTATGGCCCAGCCATTGAAGCTACTCTTGCCTATTGGCCATACCGAAATTATTACGGCTGCTGCAATTTCTCCTAACAACAAATATATATTGTCTGCCGGGGGAGAAACCGTGAAAGTATGGGATATGGCATCGGGAAAGGAAATGTTATCCTTAACAGCCCATCGGGAACAAGTAACAAGTCTTTTTTTCCTTCCAGATAATAACCACTTCATTACAACAGGTCTTGATAGTGAAATACGGATTTGGAGCCTTAAAACAGGGGTAATCGATAAGAAAATAATCTGTAAGGGAGGAGTTATCAATTGTTCAGCCTTATCGAAAGACGGCAATACCTTAATTGTTGCAGCAGCCGATAAGAAAATTTATATCACCGATCTTTCGAATGGCAATCAGACAGCGTTTGCATCGGGCCATAAACAAAATATAGGCGACATAGCGTTAAGTGATGATGGGAATGAAATTCTAACAGCAGCTTATGATGACCCAATAATTTGGATGAGCCTGAAAGATGGGAAAATTCTTAGAAACCTGGTTACTTCCACCAATCCCAAATACAACAATGTAATTACAAAAGTCAGTTTCTTGCCTGGGCAAAAACAAGTACTTATTGGCGATCGTGATATGGATGCCAGTCTTTGGGATCTTACAACAGGCAAACAAATACGAAGCTTTAAATCCGTTTATAACCTGCCAAGTTCCTATAGTTCTATGGCAAGTGTACTAACAGGTATCACTGCTGTGAACCCCATCCCAAATAGTAATGAGGTATGGTTGGCCAGGGAAAAAACTATTGCACGATATGATATAAAGACGGGTTCGCTAAAAAAATCCATCATCGCTCATGATGGAGATGTGGAAACAGCCTGCGTTTCACAAGACGGCCGGTTTTATATCACCGCCAGCAACGACCTTTCGCTCAAACTATGGGAATCGAATTCAGGCGTTTTAAACACTTTCAAAGGACATACAGGTCGTACAGGCGCCATACTATCTCCAAACAAAAAGAATGTAGTCACTTATACAGCATTTGGTTTTATAAAATTCTGGGATATACAATCCGGTGAACTCCTTGGCAATATCCAGGAACATATGGGTAGTGTAGTAAATGCTCAATTCAACAAAAAAGGGGATGTACTAGTAAGCTGTGGTTTAGACAACAAGGTGAAACTTACGGATATAAAAAACAAAACAACTTTATTCACTTATTCAATTGGCAAACCCCGTGTAATGCAAAACTGGGCAACAGAAATGAAGTCCGTTTGTTTTTCAGCAGATGAAAAAGAAATTCTTGTTGCCACCGACACCAGTTTACAGATTGTTGACCTTTCAAAGAAACAATTAAGGAAAGCCTTTCGTTTTCCCTGGAATTTTGGTGATTTTTCTATTGCAATGGCTCGCTATAGCCATTCAGGGAATGAAATCTTGTTTGGTGAAGGATACGATATATACCAACTCACTATCAGTAATGGACATAAATCTAAAATTTTTAAAAGCAATGATGGCTTCATTAAAGTTTTTGATATTACACCAGATGGCAATAAGTTGGTGGTAGCAACAGATGATAACAAGATATTTATAAAAGACCTGAACGATCTGCAACAACCTGTAATCGGGATAAGCGGAGAGTTCCAAATCAACAGTATACAATGCTCTCCTGATGGAAAATTTGTATTGAGTAGTTCAAATGACGGATTATGTCATATTTGGGATATAACAACTGGACTAGAAAAGGCAAAACTCAACGGTCATGACAACTGGGTGAATAGTGCTTCGTTTTCAAAAGATGGGAATCAGATTATAAGCAGTTCAGATGACCAAACAGCGCGTTATTGGGATTTTCAGACTGGTACCCTTATCGCAAGCCTGGTTGCTGTTGATGAATCAGATTATATAACAGTACTTGCAGACGGAAGTTACAGAGGTAGTCCGAGAGCTATTTCCCTGATGTTATTCCAATATAATAACAGAGTATTTCCTTTCGAACAATTTGATTTGAAATGGAACCGTCCCGATAAAGTAATGTCAGCACTACAATATCCAGACACATCCTTGATAAGCCTTTATAGAAGGGCTTTCGACAAACGAATAATGCGATTAGGCATAAGCGATACCAACGACAGTATCGATTTCGATTTGCCAGAAATCTCGCTGCCTTCACAGAATAGTTATCCAGCAGTACTTCTGCCCCTTCCATCCTGGTAAACTGGACAGCCATCAGTAAAAAATATCCTTTGCAGCAATTGATTGTAAAGGTTAATGGAATTCCTGAAAGAAAGACTATTGGAACACAGAACACCCAAACGAGTTCTGATAAGATGAGTGATAGCATCCGATTGCTATTATCGGAAGGCATAAATAAGATTCAATTCAGTTGCCTAAACAGCAAGGGTATCGAAAGCCTGAAAGAAACGTTTTACATACAGTATAATCCTACCCAAAAAACAAAATCAAAACTTTGGTATATAGGGATAGGGATGAGTCAATTTGAAGACAGTTCGCGCAATCTACAGTTTGCAGCAAAAGATATCCGGGACCTAAGTTTATTATTCAAGCAAAAAGACCCAACTAGTTTAATCGATACATTCCTTAATGAAAAAGTGACGCTAAAAACTTTAGAACAAATAAAGCAAATACTGGCTTCTACAAATATTGAAGACAGGGTAATAATATCATTTAGTGGACATGGTTTATTAGATGACCAACAATCATTTTATTTCGCGCCTTATGACCAGGATTTCAATACGCCATCGTATAAAAAAAGCATCAGTTATGAAATGATTGAAAACTTATTGGCGCAGATTCCGGCAAGAAAAAAACTATTACTAATTGATGCTTGCAATAGTGGAGAAATTGATAAGGAACCTCTCGAAACTATTGCTGAACTAAAGAATACCAATGGGACGGTGGTAGTTAAGGAGTATAAGGCGAGAGGTGCTAAAATCGGGAATTCAAACACACAGCATACCAGCATGCCGAATAGTTTCGAATTGATGAAATCACTTTTTGCAGACCTGAGTAATAATAACGGGGCCATTGTTATTAGCGCAGCGGCAGGAAATGAATTCGCCCTTGAAAATAATAAATGGAATAACGGTGCTTTCACATTCTGTATCAAAAAAGCCCTGCTGGAAAACCTTGCCGATATGGATAAGAATGGTACTACTGTTAGTGAATTGAAAACCTATGTAAGTAAACAAGTAGAACAACTTACCAATGGCAGGCAAAAACCTACTTCACGGCAAGAAAACCCAGATCTCGACTGGAAAATCTGGTAATACCCAAGGAACTTTAATTCCCCTATCATAATTAATTAGCTGATACGTTTAAACCTATCTGGACTTCTACAGTCTAAAACAAGTATCAATAACGATCGTAAACAGCTAACCTTATGGCGGTCACCCTTCAAGACAACGAACTGCTGGTTCAATTCAAAGACCCAGGTACCCGGGAAAAGGCCTATACAGCCATTATCCGGAAGTACCAGGAACGCCTCTATTGGCATATCCGCCGAATGGTGGTAGAACATGAGGATGCCAACGACGTATTACAAAATGTATTTATACGTGTTTGGAATGCCTTGGAAAACTTCAGGGAAGATTCTCAACTATATACCTGGCTATACCGGATCGCTACCAACGAATGCCTCAGCTTTCTGGAGCAGCAAAAGAGAAAAAGCACCGTTTCTCTGGGAGATGTAGAGACTGGTTTGGCCAATAAGATTACAGCCGACAAACATTTCGACGCCAATAAACTGGAATGGAAACTACAATTAGCCATCCAACAATTACCTGAAAAACAAAGAGTTGTATTTACTTTGCGGTATTATGACGAAATGCCTTACGCTGAAATGAGTGAAGTTTTAGAGACTTCAGAAGGAGCGCTAAAGGCTAGCTATCATCATGCTGCAAAAAAAATCGAGGAATATATCCTGAATCATTAAACTTTGAAACCCGAATTCTATCTCAGATAAGAGACAATGACAAACAGAATCACCATATTGAATGAATTGAAAGAGAGCAGCCCGGTACTGGCGCTTCAGGATCCTTTCCGCACCCCTTATCAGGTGCCGCAAGGGTACTTCGAAAGTCTGCCCGGATTGTTACTGGATCTGGTGAAACAGAATGTATCCGTTTCCACCCTCCCAGTTACTGCTACTCCTTTTGATGTGCCGCAGGGGTATTTTGACAAGTTCGCAGATTCCATGCTTTCAAAGGTTAGAGCCCTTGAATCCGGATCAGCCAGTGAAGAGTTAGCTGCTTTGTCACCTCTTTTACAGAAACTGAACCGTAACAATCTTTATAGCGTACCCGAAGGTTATTTCGAAGAATTACCTGAGAATATAACTGATGGAGCAAAAGCTATTGAACTGGTGAATGAAGAACTGGAGAATCTTTCTCCAATGATGAGTTCTTTAAAAAACAAGAATGTATATACTGTTCCTTCCAATTATTTTGAAAGGCTACCAGAAACAATTCTTGAAAAAGCTTCAAATGGCAAGAGTGCAAAAGTTATCTCTATATCCTTTGCAAGAAAAATAACCCGTTATGCAGCCGCTGCAGCAGTGGCGGGATTGATATTCTTTGGTGGATGGCAGTTACTGAATACTAGACCTATGACTGAAATAGGCCCTGTTGCAGATAATAACAAAGTGATTCCATCAACTGTATCGGATACAGAAATTCTCAAGTACCTGGAAAATGATAACTCAACGGAAACAGAAACAGCGGTTGTTCCTGCTGCTTCTGAAGAACTGAATCCTGATGAAATGAAAGATATGCTGGCAGATATTTCTGATGAAGAGTTACAGAAATATGCAGAACAGGCCAATGGCGCATCTACATCCTTAAACAACTAATCAAATCAGCATCATGAAAAAATATTTACTCATAACCGCTCTTTTTGTAGGCTTCCTGTTACCAGCCCAGGCACAGGATGAAAACAAGAATGATGGTGGAAGAATAGAAGCCCTGAAGATCGCTTATATCACCAAGAAGCTTAATCTTAGCCCTGAAGAAGCCCAGAAATTCTGGCCCGTTTATAATAAGTACACCGATGAAATCCGTCGTGTTCAGATAGAATCTCGCCAGAATAAAGGCAGCGAATTGGAAAGGGAAGAGAAACTCCTGAACATCCGCAAGAAGTTTAATGGAGAATTTGGAAAAGCACTTTCTGCAGATAAAGTAAATTCATTCTTTAAAGTAGAAAAAGAATTCAACGGTATGGTGCAGAAAGAAATGATGGAGAGAAGGCAGTTGAGGTTGGAGAATAGGAATAGGATTAAGCAGAGGTAAGTCCCCTGTCCTCCGCTGCGGCGGATGAACCATGTCGAACATTATAATTAGAAAGAATACAAATACATTTTACCGCAGAGACGCGGAGGCGCAGGGAATACATCTCTGCGTCTCTGCGTCTCTGCGGTTATTGTATTTTCAGATTTAGACGCAGAGAGTCGCTGCGCGACCTATACATGAACTAGATATGAATGGATAATTGGGATACACATGATCTGCTAGCAGCGAAATGTGTTCACACTATAGCCTTTAGGGGGACAGGGGGTGAGCTATATCATGATAAAACAAAAACACCCACTCTTCCTTCTTCCCTTCCTCCCACCATTTCTGTCTTAGCTCCATACACTTCCTTCCATCAAAATCGTATTTAGCAATGAAGCGACTTTTCATTTGTTGCAGTTGAGGGGCATCATCGCCGCCGTAAAAAACTTTTTGTCCGCCGTCTACAATTAAGAATACCTGATGGAAAGGACAATGGGCACCGGTCACTTCATATTTTATATAGCCATCAAATACACCATCACCATCGAATAAAGTGAGTTTGGGATAGTTTCTTAACCATTCCAATTCATCTGTCATATATGAAGGGAAGCCTTTTTCAAAAGCATATTCCAGTTCCTGGCGTTGGATATAATATTGCGCTTGCGGAAATGAAGGAACAATAGAACCATCCTCCATTTTCTTTCCAATACCACCGGCATGATCTTTATGAAGATGTGATAATAAGACCTTTGTAATCTCAGAGGGATTAATACCATTATCCATCAGGTTCTGGTGCAATTGCAAAACACCGTTCTTTTCAAAACCCAAACCAGTATCGATTAGTAAAACATCTTCAGAAGTAATTACAACAAATGGCTGCACTTCCACCAACAGACTTCCTCTTGCCCTTTCCTGCAAATCATCTTTCTCTGTATCGAATGGTACAAAGAGTTTTGATTTATCGATGGTGAAGCTTCCTTCGCTGAGTGGAATAATGCGCATAGTTTTAAATTTAAAGGGGGTAGGAAGTAAGAGTGAAGTCGAAAGTTGGTCCGCCGCGGCGGATAAGAATGTAACAGTTCGGTGCTTTGGAACTTCTTGAACTTTTTAAACATTTATAACCTCCCTGGCACACAAGGTGCGTGAAGACACGCACCTTAGCGTGGGTTTTGAACTATACCCTTTCGAATTTCTTAAACTTCAACTAATGCTTTGGCCTTTGACTTCTTGAACCTATTAATCACACCTAATAAAACTTCGTTTTACACCTGCTAAACTTGAAACCATTAAACCCTTAAACTATGGAACCTCAAAAACTTTTCGAACTTCTTGAACTCACCGGAGGACCATCTGCCTATCCGCATCCAACCTAATCATTATAAACAACATCACCGTAAATGTAAGCAGTGAAGTACCTCCATAACTAATAAATGGTAATGGAATACCGATTACAGGGGCCAATCCAATCGTCATACAGATATTGATGGCGATATGGAAGAATAATACTGAGGCTACGCCATAGGCATAACAGCGGCTGAATACACTTCGTTGTCGTTCGGCGATCATAACGATGCGCATCAGTAAGAAGAAATAGATACCGAGGAAAGTGATACTACCTATAAATCCGAAGCCTTCACCAATGGTACAAAAGATGAAATCGGTTCTTTGCTCGGGAACAAAATCAAAACGTGTTTGTGTTCCTTTTAGAAAGCCTACACCTAATACACCACCACTTCCGATGGCTATCTTACTTTGCTTCACATTATAGTTATCATCAACCTTCTTTGGTTTTTCAGTTTCAACTTCTGTACTCTCTACCGTATTCTGGTTAGCATAGGGATTCTCCCTTCCTATCAGGTTGAATATCCTTTCCACCTGATGCTTCTGGAGTACTTTAGTGAATATGAATGGTACTGCAAATCGTTGTACAGATACACAAGTAATCCATATAATAACGATAGTGGCCAGCAACCCTCTTTGCCTTTTAATCTGTCGACGTAAAAGGTAAATGGACAAGAAAGCTATACCCGTTAATACGATAGCCAATATATTCTTATCCACTAACAATGTAGCTACAACAAGCACTGCGAGTGAAAATCCAATTACAAGGTAAGAAGGTGGTAACCCTTCGCGAAACATCACCAGGAAAAATGAAAAGTATACCAAGGCCAATCCTGTTTCGCTTTGTGCAATACTGATAAGGGCTGGCACTAATGTAATAGCCGCAGCTATCAATTGCGAACGGGGTTGGGAGAAATTGGTTTCGATCCTCGACAGATACTTCGCCAAAGCGAGGTTCACAAATAACTTACAGATATCTGCCGGCTGTATCTGAATGACTCCCAAACGTATAATGGAATTGGTTCCTTTTACCTCTGTATGAAATGGGAATACCAATAACAACAGCAGTATGCCAATCACATACCAGATATTGGCGGTGGCCGTAAAAAACTTACTATCGGTAAGAAGAATGAATAATCACAATACTAAGGAAATAACAGCCCAATAAAACTGTCGACTATAGTCCGTCTTGAAATTGAGAAAGCTCTGGAGTATCTGATCATTTTCACGATAGGTGGCCATGAACACACTGAGGATACCGATAGTTACCAGTAACATGTATAACCAGATCACCACCCAGTCAACTCCTTTTGATATGGCAGGATTACGCTGACTCATGGCTGTTTTTTATGGTTTATTACCAAAAACTGATCATCGGGCAAAAGGATTGCATTCACTTTGGTGATATTGGTCTTTGGCTTGGGCTTTGGCATTGGAGGCATTACAGGAGATGCCCCTTTCCTTAAATACTTCTTGATATAACTACTATCACCTGTTATCTTGAACCATTCAGTGGCACGGGTGGAATCGGCCTTGTATTGCATACGGGGCAGATAACTAGGCATCAGATTCGTGTTTTCTATCTCTTCGGCTTTCTTAACACTCACGGCCCGTAAACTGTCTGTCAGGTATTTCTCCATTATCAAAGATGCAATAGGCAGGGCGGAAGCAGCACCAAATCCACCGTTCTGGATTACAACTGCAATGGCTATGCGGGGATTTTCCCTTGGTGCAAAGGCTACGAACATGGAATTATCTTTTAACTGTATCACCCTTCCATCGAGAACCATTTTATTTTCGGCCGTACCTGTTTTGGCACAGATATTTATGCCGGGAAGCTGAGCGGCTTTCGCTGTTCCTATATTCACAACATCCTGCATACCACTGATCACCACTTCAAATACATCATCCGGAATATGGGTCAGCGCTTCATGTTTCTGGCGGTAGCGTTTGAGCGTAGTATCTTCCTTGGTTTCCCCTTCAATAGATCTTACAAAATGCGGAACATAGTAATAACCTTTATTCGCAATAATGCACATTGAATTGGCCATTTGTAAAGGAGTCACCGTCATTTTATCCTGACCAATTCCC
Organism: Chitinophagaceae bacterium; assembly: GCA_016721085.1. Classification (GTDB taxonomy): domain Bacteria; phylum Bacteroidota; class Bacteroidia; order Chitinophagales; family Chitinophagaceae; genus Endoryza. Next base: position 393,701 of record JADKJI010000063.1, read on the forward strand.
AAGGTTACCATAGTACATGAATTCCATGAACCACGGTATTCTTTGTCATACTGGGTTGTGTCGGGCATATTACCCCCATCTTCACTGGGAAGGTCCACACCTAATCGACGTCCCAAACCAAATTTGCCCATATATTCTTTCCACTTCGTAAGACCCCCTCGCGGATTTCTATAATCGGGATTATCAATTGTTCTTCTTAATACATCGCAGAAAAAGGAGTTGCAAGACCATGCTATAGCGGTGCGGAGATTGGCAGCATGACCAGCAAATTTCTCCGTGCAACGAACAGGACGGGTACAACCATGATAGGCTCCTGCGCAACCAATACCAAAAGATGGTGTAATCACTCCTTCATCCAACGCTACTAATGCTCCAATAGGTTTATATGTTGAACCAGCGGGATATTGTCCTTTTATAGCGCGATTAAAAAGCGGTGCAGCTACATCCAGCGCCATTTTCCCATAGTTCTTTTGCTTTTCGGGACCGGTCAGGTCATTGGGATTATAGTTAGGGCCCGAGGCCATCGCGAGTATCCCTCCTGTTTTGGGTTCGATGGCCACAACAGCTCCTACTTTATTTTTTAGCAATCGTTCTGCCAATTGCTGAATGTCGATGTCGATATAGGTCTGGAGGTTTCTTCCCGCAATAGCAGCGGTATCAAAAGCTCCTTTCTCATAACTTCCTACCAACCGGTTCTTATTATCCTTTATCATATACTGAACACCTCGCTGGCCCATCAGTACATTTTCATAATAAGCTTCCAGTCCGTTTCTTCCTACATAGTCACCAAGACGGTAGAAATTCTTTGACCTTTTTATGATACCCGAATCTGCTTCTCCAATATATCCCATGATATGGGCGGCGGCATTATAAGGATACACCCTAACAGGTCGTTCCACCAGGGCAAAGCCGGGAAACTTATAGATATTCTCATCCAATCTGGCATGCAATGCTGGCGGCAACAAGTCTTCGAATATAGATGGGCGGAAGGGACCGTTCTTGAAACGGGCATCCAGCATCCGACGTTTAAATTCTGCTGTATCTATTTCAAGCAACTCACAAAGACCCTGAGTATCTATCTTTTTTGCTTCATTTGGCGTCACCACCAGATCGTACATGATGGTATTGTTCAGGATAGCGCGGTTCTTCCTGTCGTATATTATACCTCTATCGGGATATTTCACTTTTGGAAACACCGCATTGTTCATGGCCAGCTGGCGATACTTTCCAGATATAACCTGAAGATTGAATAATTGTAATACGATAATCACAAACACCACTCCGAAAATGAGTCGTATGATGAAGGAGCGTGATTGGTTGAAGAGAGCCATGGGGGAGTTTAAAGGTTCAATAGGTTCCAGAGGTTTCTACTAGTTGGGGAGTGTTTGAGTTAATATGGTTTAAGGTTTAAAGTTTAAGGGTTTAAGGTTCTTAAGTGTAACTGTCTGATTGAAATAAATGCCCATCGAATTCGAAAATATTGACTTTCTGCTTTTACCGTTGAAGATTTAAAAAACTAAAACTCTGCGTCTCTGCGGTTACTAAAATCTAAATCCAGTTTCACTTATAACTTTTTCGACTTTTGACTTTTAACTTTTGACTTTTTAATTTTGCCTTTTGCCTTTCTCACGCCGTATTCGTCTTAAACCTCTGTTTCCTGTAAAACAAAATTTCAGTAACAAGAATTAGTAATAAGCTAACACCGGTAGTTCCCAGCACTTTACCCATAAAGTACCAGAAACTGCCGAATTGCATCCATTCTAAAAATACAAGATAGGTATGGTGCAAGAGTGTTAAAATAACCACATATGTAGCATATGGGGCTAGTCCCATACTCGTTACAGAAGGTGAACGATAGTTCTGGTCGGCTCCTTCCTGAGAAATGAGTACACTTACCAGGAAAGGACGAACATAAGCAATCAGGGTACAGGCTGCGGCGTGCAGGCCAGGTGTTTTTGTGAAATAGTCAAGCGTCAATCCAAAAACAAATCCTGTAAAAGTAAGTGCCAGTCGCGGTGTATTGAATGGCAACCATAATATATACAGGAAATAGAGATAGGGAACGATGAATTGATGCAGAGGCTTTACCTGAAATAGCACGAAAACCTGTATCAGGATGAATAATGTAAAACGGATGATATTTTTTAACAGATCACTCATTGATTGGTTTTTGCAGCCTCCTCCAGCTTTTTCTGTTCATCTTTCTGTGTATTCTCCACCACCATAACATACTCCAGCTTATAGAAATCAGTAGCTGGCTTTAGACGGAGGGTATAGAAATTACTGGCCTTATCATTTACAATCTCCAAAACAGTTCCAATCATTACCCCTTGTGGATAGAGATACGAATACTGGCTCGTAACAATGGTATCACCTTTTGTAATTGAAACGCTTTTGGGAACATTGGTCATATTGACGTAAGAAGGACTTTCGCCATCCCATTGAACGGTACCTACTTCCCCTGTCTTCTTGATTTTAGCACTCACACTACTTTGGCGGTGAAGAAGGCTCATTACCACTGCATAGTTTTCGCTTACATTGATGACCCTGCCTACTATACCTGTAGCACTTACTACTCCCATATCCATTTTAATACCTTGTAATTCACCACGGTGCAGGGTTATATAGTTATTCTGTAAACCGATGGAGTTGTTCACCACCTTGGCAGAACGCCATAAGTATTGACGGTAATGACCCAATGTATCGTAAGGGATGGTATCCTTTATTAACCTGGAAGTGGAATCGGGAGAAAAGAAGTTTGATTTGAGTTCGTTCTGAAGAATCAAATTCTGGTTAGCCAGTTCTTCATTTGTCTTTTTGAGATTGAAATAGGTCTCGACCCGGTCGTATTTGGTATTGAACCAGCCGGTTCCTTCATTAGCCACTTTCATAAAAGCGGCTTCGTGGAATTTATTATAGCGGAAAAGGAAGGTGAGTGACAATGCCTGCACCAGCACAAAAAAAATAAAATTGAAATAACGCCTTATGAAAAGGAAGATATTACGCACTGCACTTAATTAATTAGTAAAACCCCTACCTCCGTTGGCAACAAGGGCGGGTTATTAATATATCAACGCATCACAAATGGGAAACGGTCGTAATTCTTAAGGGCTATGCCTGTACCTCTCACCACACTTTTCAATGGATCGTCGGCTACATGCACGGGTAATTTGATCTTTTGGCTTAAGCGCTTATCTAAACCTCTCAAAAGGGCACCACCACCTGTGAGGTACAGACCTCTGCGGTAGATATCGGCTGCCAGCTCAGGAGGTGTTTGTTCCAGGGCTTTCAGTATGGCTTCTTCAATCTTGAAGATGCTCTTATCGAGGGCTTCAGCTATTTCCTGATAACTTACCATGATCTGTTTAGGGATACCCGTAACAAGGTCACGTCCATTTACTGGAATATCATCTGGAGGACTATCGAGGTCCTTCATTGCTGCACCAATATTGATCTTGATCTGTTCTGCGGTACGTTCACCTATCAGAAGGCTATGGTAGCGACGGAGGGCTTCCATGATATCGGCCGTGAATTCGTCACCGGCGATACGGATACTTTGGTCGCACACGATACCTGCCAGGGCTATTACGGTAATACCTGTAGTACCACCACCGATGTCGATGATCATGTTTCCTACTGGTTCTTCAACGTCGATTCCGATACCCAGGGCAGCAGCCATAGGTTCATGTATGAGGTAAACTTCTTTAGCGCCAGCCTGTTCAGCACTGTCGCGTACAGCTCTTTTTTCTACTTCGGTAATGGAGGAAGGGATACAGATCATCATTCTCCAGCTTGGTGGGAACAATGGTTTTTTGGGGTAAACCAGCTTAATCAGCTCTCTTATCATCAGCTCGGCGGCGTTGAAATCGGCTATCACACCGTCTTTCAGCGGACGAACCGTACGGATGCTTTCATGGGTCTTCTCATGCATCATGAGGGCTTTCTTACCTACCGCCAATACATTCTTGGGGTTATTCCGGTCCAGCGCTACTATGCTCGGCTCGTTAACCACCACCTCTTCGTTATGTATGATAAGGGTATTTGCGGTCCCCAGGTCAATGGCGATTTCCTGGGTAAAAAAGTTGAATAGTCCCATGTTTTCTTAATCCGTTTTTATATAGGATGATAATGAATGCAAAATTGGAGGAAATAATCGGAATAAACAAAGCCAAAACCTTGCCAGTCAATGATTTTTTAAAACAAAGCCTCCCAATTAACGTAGGGTATCTGGGCTTATTGTGACTCTTGTCAAGTGAATTTTTTTGGCCTTTGATACCCTGCTTTCCTCAGTTTCTGTAAGGTAAGCTTATTCTTCATGTTTAATTGGATTTTTACTGCAGCGACGCAGAGGCGCAGAGAAAGACCTCCGCGTCTCTGCGTCGCTGCGGTGAAAAAAAAACTCTGCAACTAGAACCCCGGAATAAATTCCGGGGCTACAATTTAACCCGAGGCTACGCCTCTTCCGTTCAATGAAATAATATCGATATAATTTTCGATCAGCATCTCACAAAATCTGAATTGCCCTCTCTCACAAAATAGAACTGTTTATGATTAATCGTTATGCAGAGCCGTAGGCTCGGGTTAAATTGTAGCCCGGGATTTCAATCCCGGGTTAGGGAAATTGAACAACCGGATTTCAATCCCGGGTTAGGAATGTTGCAGATTGAATTTTAATCATGGATATGAAGGTTGAATTGAATTATTTGATTTTGTTTTGAGCTTTAATTCCAAAATATTAATGTCTTGATTTCTGTATACCCCGGATTGGATTGATGTAGCCCGGGATTTCAATCCCGGGTTAGGGATATTCAATGTTGAGGTTCGTGAAGACACGCACCTTTGCTGGAAAATATTTCATCCACTTTGTCCCCGGATTGAATTCCGGGGTTACAATTTAACCCGAGGCTACGCCTCTGCTTTTCTTATAAATTATAAACCGTTTATTGGGTGAGAGAGGAATTTAAATGGTAAGTTATAACTAGGGTTCTCCGACTTTCATCCCGACACGTCGGGACTAAACCTCCAAGACTAAACTCTACCAACTAGTAACCTTGAACCCCCGACTCGGGAAACCTTAAACCTCTGGAACTAACTTTACCCATAAACTTAACAACTCCGTGAAAATCATCACCCGCAGCATATGGATCCTCTCAATGGTTAGCCTATTGGCTGATGTTGCCAGTGAATTATTGTATCCAGTCATTCCAGTTTATCTGAAAAGCATCGGCTTTACTGTAGCGGGGATAGGATTACTGGAAGGGATAGCCGAATTAACAGTTGGACTAAGCAAAGGATACTTTGGTAAACAAAGTGATGAAAGAGGAGTAAGATTGCCGTTTGTAAAATTGGGTTACTTATTAAGTGCTCTATCCAAACCCATGATGGCATTGTTTACCTATCCTGCATGGATTTTTCTATCAAGAACTACAGACCGATTAGGCAAAGGCGTTAGAACTGCGGCACGTGATGCCCTTTTATCACAACAGTCTACTCCCGCTACCAAAGCAAGAGTTTTCGCATTTCACAGAGGATGGGATACTGTTGGCGCAGTAACAGGACCCATACTCGCCTTGGTATATCTTCATTACAATCCCGAGGCTTACAAGCTCTTATTCTTTCTTGCTTTTATTCCTGGTGTATTGTCAGTGGCGTTGATATTTTTATTGAAAGAAGAAAAGAAACCGGTATCTACATTGGGAAAAGGCAATTTCTTTTCCTTTCTCTCCTATTTCAAAATTGCAGGTGCAGAATACAAACAGCTACTTATCGGCTTATTGATATTTGCTTTGGGAAACAGCTCCGACCTGTTCCTGATTTTAAGAGCAAGAGAAATTACAGGAAGTGATAGCATCACCATCAGCGCGTATATCGGATACAATATCGTTTATGCACTTAGCTCCTACCCCATGGGAATTCTGGCTGATAAATGGGGTAGCAAAAGAATTTTCCTTGCAGGATTAGTTTTATTCATCATTGTGTATGCTGGATTTGCTTTAACCAGCACTGCATGGATCATCTATATCCTATTCGGACTTTATGGCATTTATGCAGCAGCAACAGAAGGCATTGCAAAAGCCTGGATAAGCAATCTGGCACATGATAAGAATACCGGAACTGCACTAGGTTGTTTTAACTCCTTGCAAAGTTTGGCAGCTTTCTCAGCAAGTGTTTTGGCAGGAATAGTATGGCAATGGCAGGGAAGTGAAGCGGTTTTCCTGATGGCAGCTTTTCTGGCTCTAGTTTCTTTTGTATTCCTTTTTGTAAAAGCTGGCAAAGGACAATACAGATAAATACATTTTACCGCAGAGACGCGGAGACGCAGAGGTCAAAAGGCGAACTCTCTGCATCCAGCCTCTGCACTGTGAAAACCATTAAACAGAGGCGCGGCAAAAACTCAACTCCGCGTCTCTGCGGTAAAAAAAATCTGTCTTAAACACCTATTGCCCAAACCCCAACCGCTTCTCCATCTCACCACTCAACACCGGCAATTTCCTTCTCTCAATCAGGAAACTTGTTAACTGCGCGAGTTCCTTGAAAATATAATGTTTGTCAAGGGCGGCTTTCAGATAATCACGTCCAGTACTACCCCCTGTGCCTATACGAGTGCCGATCATTCGTTGCACCATACTCATATGGCGATATCGCCAGGTACTTAATTGCTCATCAATTTCCATCAATACATTCAATACCTGAAAAGGCAATTGTAACATCGGATACCCACGATAGAGCATTATGAAAAGAGCCGCCCTTTAAGCTTTAACAGACAACTGATTGGACGGATCATTCTTGTTCAGGAACATTTGAAGAAAGCCTTCGCTATTGGCGTTCTCTGCATCAGCGAGACTTAATTTATACCTGTTGAAATATTCATTCCAGAATAGCTGGGTACCTTCTTCCTCACCAAATGCAACAGTTGTAGCTGCGTCGAAACTTGTTTGGAAGTTTTTCCAATTACTATTCTCTTCGAAAAACGGCATCCGTTCCAACCACTGGTTCAATAATTGCAACACGGAACTTTCGCTTTCTGTTTTCTTTATTAAATCAATCTGCGGTTGACGTAATTGGGAGATATAATATTCCTGTCCATGCCGATGTTCATATTTCAATCCCAGCTTCGCTTCCATCACTTTGAACTGCCAGCTCTGGAAACCCGATGCAGGCCTTAGCATATCCCTGAAATCAAGGAAATCCATCGGTGTCATGGTTTCCATCACATCGATCTGCTGAACCAGCAATTTCAATATCGTTACTGACCTTGATAAGCGATGTACTATAGTTTGTAACTCAGGAGAATTATCATTGAGCGATGGCTGCTTCATCAGCGCCGCCACCGAATCCACTTCATGCAATAATTGCTTGAACCAAAGCTCATAGGCTTGGTGGATGATGATGAAGAGCATTTCATCATGCGCGTGCTGGCCCTTTTCACACTTTCCAATCTTGTGCCTCAAGTATCTTTTCTAATTGCAAATAGTCGCTGTAGTGAACGTTCATGGAGAACCGGTTTTGGTTGTAAGTTTAAAGGTATAAGTTTTGGGTTGAACCACGAAGATACGAAAGAATTTTCACGAAGAGTGCTCACCATCAAATAAAGATTTTTTGAACCAAAGACACAAGTACGCTTAATGAACACGAAGAAATTGTGGTTATTATAAAAATTTTCACCGCCGCGGCGGATCAAATGATCCATCGTCGGCTGTTTCATTCACATCTCCAAATTCAAATTTCCAAATTTCTTCAGGGCGTATTCCTACAATCAAAAGATACCCAACAATCCAAAACTCTCCTATCGTTGCCGGGATAGTAAGCAGATTGATAAACGAGCTTTGAACACCGCCAGCATTCAAAAATGTCTGCAACAAGTATCCCACCCCTCCCACAATTAATACCCACCCCAACGCCGGAGGCATTCTTTTCGAAGAAACGATGATATATCCCATTGGTAGCAACCAAAGACCAAAGAAGAGTCCACCGATACCCCAACTATTAGAGATAATTTGGGTCAAAACCTGCACCATCACCAGTTTATCCTCGCTGGATATTGAAGAAGCGGCAGCCAGTTCTATCACCGAATACATCGCCACCGCACTTACCATAATTATGATTGAGTTCACTGTACCCCAGATACCTAAAGTGGTAGCCGCCCATTTGTTGATACCCACAAACAATTTATAAAACCATACAGCAGCCAATGCCTGGGACAGGATTATTACCAATTCAAAGAGGAGTCGTATTCTCGAAACCGAACTAAATTCAACCAGATTATTCAGGGTTTTCTGTGCATCATCTGCCACAAATACTTTGGGATGAAACACCATAAACCCGAAGACGCCAGAAATGGCCAGAAGCAGATACCATATTCCGGTAAGTCTGGCAGTATTGAGTAGTTGTTTTTGTTCCATAGAATTGTAGTCGCATTATTATTCGATATTGAAGCTACCCAGAATTATTGATGCCTAAATTACCGGCTATAAAACATCTATAAATTTTATTTACAAAATTTCGAAATTATAGCTTCATATTTCTCATTGTTCTCTTTATAATATCCAGAAACCCTTTCAACTTCCATCCCCATCTTATCTGTAAACACCACTAATGGAATTGACGAGAAATTAAACTGTTGCATGACTTCTATAGTTTTCGCATTTTCTACATGATACTGAGGCCAGGACATCCTTCTCGCTCAATGCTTTTCCCATTTGGATGTATCGTCGTCAATTGAAATGTTTACCAGCCGAAGTCCATGAGGCCATATTTTTCTTCTGAATATCCTTCAGAAGGGGTATTTCTAACCGGCAAGGACCACACCAGCTTGCCCAGAATACAAGCATACCAATTTGGCGCTACTGTCAATGATGAACTGTCGCTGCTTGTCTGAATTTAAAAGTGAGAGATTCGATAGGGCTTAGCGAGGTCAGGTCTATTCACCAGATAAGTCTTCATCTGAATACCCAATTTGGACTTAGGCATGTCTGGGTTAAAAAATAGAGATAAAATCTCCTGCAACTGCTTTCCGAGTACTGTTCTTTGGCACTATAAATACATTCGTAGAGATAGTATGAAAAGGGTATTCTTTAACTTCTTTCTTGAACAATTCTACTTTTGCGGATCTTTGGGCGGAATCCAGATTTCCAAGCCATCCTAAGTCAGTAAACTGGTTCTTATACATCACATCAGTTTCCTTACCTGCAAAGACTCTCAAAAAAGGCTTGGTTTTGTTATCGCCTTCAATTCTGGTGTATCCTTTCTCCAGATAAAATGAACTTCCTGAATATTTCATACTATCGGCACCTAACATATAATTTCGAAAAACAAGGAACCCACCTTGGTTTGCATATTACTGTCAGGGAAATGTATATGCTGCCATATACGGCATAAATGAAGAGTCCGCGTTATTCGAATACAAAATGTCCATCACGACATTCGGTTGTATCCAGGGAATAAACCATTTATGTGCTTCAGTAAGGTAAATTTTTCCATGAGTAAGTTCTTGACATAGCCCTCAATACTTTCATCGATATCTTCCCCACAGGAGATGAGTAGGGAAAGAGTTACCAAAACAAGAATAGCGGTTTCATATTGTGCTTATTACAGGTATATAATCCAGGAAAGTATTGACAATCCACCACCTTACAGAGCGTTATTCAATTAAGTCCTTTTTCTTACTAATTGTATAAAACAATCATTAACCTTGTTATTTCCAGTTTTCAAAACTTCCGAAGTAGCATCTGTCAGTTTTATTACTAGCTCGGGATCACCTTCCCTCAAGTCATCAAGAAAAATTCGCAAACGGATAAATAAAAGCTGAAATAGCCTTATTAGCACTTTTAAGTAACACCACCCTTCCATTGGCCACTATGCTCAAACTATCACTCTTTGAGCTGTATCATGAGCATAAAAATTAAGAAATACTGCCACCGAATCCTCCTTAGTTAGAATGTTTTTTATACCGCAACTCCATTTGTCCATATTTTACTCCACTCAAGTCTTAGAACTTAGCCAATTATACAGGATGAACCGCATTGTCGTACACTTCTTCGCATTTAAGTTCTTTAACCTTGGCTGGATAATTGAAGCAATCATTCGACT
>JADKJI010000064.1 GCA_016721085.1 Chitinophagaceae bacterium
CCCCATTTTCTAATATTCTTTGCTTTCTTGTGTTTGGACAATCTTTTCGACCTGTTTAACAATGTTTGACAAACCCAGATTATCAAACTTTTCGTATATAAATCAGGTTTTCGAGATGAGCTTTATTCTCTTTATCCCAAATATTTTTTAGTCTTGTGTGAACACTTGTATCCCTTATATCCTTTGGTTTGTTTTCCTTTGAAACTAAAAAGTCAATGAATTCGGCAATCTTTGTTTTATTAACTCCCTTTTCCCCAAAGCGAATTTCTTTACCGGCAGCCTTTATTAGAAATTGAAGTGCTAATATTCGCCTTGTTAATGTAAACTCACCTTCATTTTGCTCTTTTAGTTCTTCAATTCTTTCCTTTTCTTCCTCCTCCAAATAATTTTTCTGTTCATGAAGCCAATCTTTAATCTTATAAAGAAAAAATAATTTTTGAAAAAATGACTCTGAGTCTTTTTGAGGATTTTATTTGTTTATAATATTCTTCACAAAGTGTTAATGATCAAGATTTCTATTATTTACACTTTTATTAAATAAATCAAAAAACACTGTATTCAAAGTTAAATTTGAATTATGGGTGGAAGTTATTTCCCCCTTCAATCTTATCGGATTCTTCACTCAATAGTTTAATTGGATACCTATGAAGATTTAATCTTGTATCTAATTCATTTCTATATTCACCAATCATCTCTTCAATATGTTTCTTTCAAACTTTTATTATTATGTTTTTTTCATACTGCAAATGATTATTTTATAAAATAGCTTTACTCGCCTCATCTAAAATGCTGCTTCCGAAACTATCTAAATAAACTTGTGTTGTCTTTTTGCTGTCATGCCCGAGCGCCTCACTAATTACAGAAGTCGGAATTCCTTTCATTTTTAAAATATTAGCGTAACTATGCCTCGCTACATAAGTAGTTAGTTCCGTTTCTATACCAGCCTTTTCAGCAATTATTTTGAGATTCTCATTTACAGCTCTCAAAATTTTGCTTTCCGATTAAATAGTGCTTGAGGCGTTGAGTGGCTTTCGTTAAAAATTGGAAAAACAAAGCTTTCTTTAGTGGTAAAGGTTTCAGGCTTATAATAGTTAAGAATTTTTATTGCAGGAGGGAGTAATTCAAACTTAAAGAGTTCCTTTGTCTTTTGCCTGTTATATGTAATCTTATGCTGATTAATATCTTTCCATTTTAAATTAGCCATATCTGTAAAATTCATTCCCCTGCAATAAAAACTAAAAAGAAAAAGATTTCTCGCAAGAATTAGGTTCTCATCTTTGAGCTTAAGGCAAACGATTCTTTCAATTTCATCTTTAGATATCGCTCGCTTATCCGTTTTAATATTGGCGTATTTTTGCAAGACTAAATTTTTTAAATGGATAATATTTATCACTGGTCACTTCTTCCTTTATAGCCTCATTAAATAAAGCCCTTAATGTTCGTAAATAAATATATATTGTGTTTGCCCCTTTTCCTTCAGCCTTTAAATACTCTTCAAACTTATTTAGGAAGGCCACGTCTATGTCAGAAAAATGAATATCCTTTGACTGAGTGAAATATGCAAGGTTTCGTCTAGTATCCTTATAAACCTCAGAATTCTTGATTTGGCCGCTTTCTACAAACCGAGCTATTACCTTATCAAAATAGAGAAATACGAAAGGATTGTTGACTTTGTCTTTTTTAAGCTTACTCCTGATCTCATGAGCCGAAAGGTTCTTGTTTTCGTTCTCCAGGTCATATACCATTTTTTGAGCCTCAAGCATCTTCTTACCAATTAACATTTTCGCTTGGCTATAAAGTGGGTAGCTCTTTTTAGGAATATTCGCCTTTTCGTCCCAGAGCTCTTTAGAGCAGGAAATTCCGGTTGATAGGTATTTAGGCTTACGATTCTTGATTATTCGAAGCATAACCGGATATTCGCCATTTGAGAGCTTTTTAGAAGTATACAGAATAGCTTTTATAGAAGTGTTCATGGTACGGCTGGTTTAAACATGGTTTAAACAAATGTAATAAAAATGGATAATCAGCCATAAACATAAATAAAAATTAATTGCGTATCTTATTGATTATTAATTATAAATAAAAATTAATAGAAATCGGAAACCAATATTTGTCTGCCTTACAAGCAGAGGGTCGGCGGTTCGAACCCGTCAACTCCCACACAAGAGGCTGTTTCGTAAAATTGGACAGCCTTTTTTTGTGGTCATATTTATATTCTTTTTTTCAAAAGACAGTTATTATATTGCTAATACCGGAATGTTCTGGAAGAAAGACTCCGTAAACACAATTCAAATCACAAAGGTTTTACAGGTCATACCGGTGATTGGGTAATAAAGTATGTTGAAACATATCCAACTAAACAAGAGGCTAGTAAAAAGAGAACGTCAGGTAAAAAATTGGAAAAGCAGAAAACTCGTTGAAAAGCTCATCGGTTTAGAGCACTCCGACTGATAAGTCGGAGGGGTCGGCGGTTCGAACCCGTCAACTCCCACAGGTGTAAAGGTTTCAGGTCAACTGGAACCTTTTTTGCTACCATGAGCAAAAGAATACAATACATTTTTACCGCAAAGGCGCAAGGCACGGGAATTCAATTTGCGTCATGAGCCCTGAGGTTAATATAGAGACGCAAAGGGTCGCTCCGCGACCAATACAGGACCTTGATGTGAAAGGATAATGGGATGAACAGGATAGGTTTGCCATAGAAAAACCATCGCAATTCTTTCCTAAATTTTGCTTCCCGCTACCCCGGATTGAAATCCGGGGCTACAATACTAAATCGAGGCTACGCCTCTGCAGCGGGTTCTCTGCTAGAACTAATGTCATATTTAGTCAGCAGGTCACTATAACATTCGTACTAAGTCTAAATTTTCCGCTGAGGTGCGTGTCTTCACGCACCTCAACTGAAATAAGGGAAACTCATTTGACCAGCCGTGCAAATACAAAAAGAATACAAATACATTTTACCGCAGAGGCGCGGAGGCACGGGGAAATACAACTCTGCGTCCCTGCGTCTCTGCGGTTGCTGTATTATTTAGTAGAGACGCAGAGGGTCGCTCCGCGACCAATACAGGACCTTGATGTGAAAGGATAATGGGATGCACAGGATAGGTCCAAGGCCATGTTTCTTCTAAATTTTGCTTGCCACCCCGGATTGAAACGGGCTCAACTATCGAAGGCAAAGGGTTTCTCTGAAACGAATGTTATGCTTGTAAACCAATCACTATAACATCAGTAGAAGTCCAATTTTTCCGCTGAGGTGCGTGTCTTCACGCACCTCAACTGAAAAATCTTAATCCCCAGTTAGCGCAAAGAATTCATCCCCGCGCCTCCGCGTCTCTGCGGTAAAATGTATTTTTATTCTGTGCGTCTTAGCAAGGCCAATCAAAAAGGATTTCCTGATTATCAAAGTTCACCAACACATCAACCTCTCCTACCCAATTACCCATAAAATTGCAGAAAATACGGAAAGCACATTTTTAAACCCTTATCATCGAAATTTCAAAAGCATTGATTTTTTTCAAACGGATTACATCCATGCTTGATAAAATTCCATCACCTACAAGCTTACCCGTATATTTTAAAAAAATATCCGATTTCGTAGATTTCCTAGCCTAGATGCATCACAAAAAAATCTAAATTGATTTTCTATTCAAACAAAACTAACAAAATGAGAAAAACAACTTTACTGCTATTGTTAGTTGCCTTCTCTTTCACCGCCTCAGCACAACAGAGTCCTGTTATTGCCAGAGGAGCGGATGAAATTAAAGGCAACCTTATCAGGGTTACAGAACCCCTTCGTGCTATGACACCCGGAACCTCATTGGTAAAAGATGTAATAGTTCGTGATGAAAACGGAATTATCGGTAGCCACAAAACTCCAAGAGTGGAAGAAAATTATCCGGAACAATCTTTTAATGGTGCAGATCCTTCCCTTCAGCAAAAATATAATGTACAAGCAGAAGGAATGAACGCTGCAACTGTAGGTGCCAACTTCAATGGTATGGGGTATACAGCGGTTAATCCGCCCGACCCTACCCTTTGCGTTGGACCAAACCATGTAATCCAGATGATCAATGGTAACTCTGGTGCCTATATGAAAGTGTATACAAAAACAGGTGGACAGGTTGTAGCTCAGGTGTTCCTGGATGCCATAACAGGTCGTGGTGGTCTTGGTGACCCTATCGCCCTTTATGATCAACTGGCCGACCGTTATGTATTAATAGAATTTGCCAATAAAGCAGAAAACGGAAATCAGGAAGGATTGATTTTCGCCATATCCCAAACCAATGACCCTTCAGGAGCCTGGTTTGTTTATTTCTTTGGCTATGGCAACACATTCCCCGATTATCCTAAAGTAAGCGTTTGGAATGATGCCTACTACGCAACAACAAATGACTTTGCGAATGCATCCACTTACTCTGGCTCCAGCGTTTGGGCATTTGATCGTGCAAAAATGCTTAATGGCGATGTATCTGCTTCTGCACAAAGATTCACATTGGGAAATACAAACAAGTTTTTCTCTATGTGCCCTGTATTATGGCAAGGTAGCACCACTCCTGCCGCAGGTACAGGTGGATTGATCGGCTATATGCAGGATAATGCCTGGACCACTTCTACTACCGATGTTGACAGTATAGGTCTGCTGGAATTCAAAGTGAATTTCGCCAACGCCGCCTTATCAACTGTTACCCATAAGTCCTCAATGGCTACTACTTCTTTCAAATCTGATATATGTACGGCTACTCGTGGACGTTGTATCTCCCAACCCGGATCTACAATCGCCCTTGAAGCCCTTCATCAGAAAGTTCAGAACCAGCCTGTTTACAGGAATTTTGGTACTTATGAAGGAATCGTATTCACGCATGTGGTTGATAAAGGATCCAGCATATCTGCCATCCGTTGGTACGAATTACAAAAGACTACTGGTAACTGGGGTATCACTCAAGAGAGCACTTTCTCACCTGATAATACCCATCGTTGGTTGCCAAGTATCTGTTACGATAAATTCGGGAATATAGGTCTTGGATACAATGTTTCTTCAAGTGCTACAGGCGTTTTCCCTGGAGCAAGATTCAGTGGCCGCAAAAAATGCGATCCATTGAACACCATGACTTATGCTGAACAAACAATTGTTGCAGGAACTGCCGCTAATGGTAGTAACCGTTATGGTGACTACAATCATCTGGTTGCGGATCCTGATGGAACCACTTTCTGGTTCACTGCAGAATGGAATGGCGCTTCTACCTGGAGCACCCGCATCGCATCATTCACACTTGATCAGTGTACACCTGCTTTATGTGGTGACCCAACTGGATTGAATAGCAGTGCACTTACATTTACAACAGCAACTGTTGGTTGGACAGCTGTTGCCAGCGCTATCAGTTATGATGTAGACTACAAAGCCACATCTTCAGCTACATGGATAAATGCAGTAACAGGTGGAACGTCTACTTCAGTTGCTCTGTCAGGTTTAACTCAAGGCACACAATATGATTGGAGAGTGAGAGCAACTTGTGCAGCAGGAAGTGGCAATTATGTACAAGCACAATTCACCACTACTGCCCCTTGTAATGCTCCAACCGGTTTAACCAACACTTCAATTACCAGCAGTAGTGCGGTTGTTGGATGGACCTTGGTAAGCGGAGCTAATAATTATACAATAGAATATAAGACCACTGCAGCAACAACCTGGACAACTGCTGCCGCAGCAGCAACAAGTTCTCCGGTAACTATCAGTGGATTGGTTGCCAGCACTACATACGATTGGAGAGTACGTGCCAATTGTACAAGCGGTGCAAGTACCTACGCAACTGCACAGTTCACAACTTCTGCTGCAAGCGTATGTCCTGGTCCATTAGACGTATCTACAAATGGAACAAGAAATGGTGCAGCAACCATTCCGTTTAATACTGATACTAAGGGATTGATTAATCCTGCCGGAGATAACGACTACTATAGGTTTGTCATCACTACTCCAGGAACTATCACTGTAACCCTTGGTACTTTACCAGCAGATTATGATGTTCGTTTGTATAGGAATAATACACAGGTAGCTATTTCACAAAACGGTGGAACAACCAGTGAAACTATCAACTATACTGCTACTGCAGGCACATATTATGCAAGGGTAACAGGCTTCAATAACGTTTTCAATTCAACCATCTGTTATACTCTTAGGGTACAATTAGGTACGGCTTCAGAGCCTGAAATGACAGGTGCTGAAACGCTTACTGATAAATACAGGATTAAAGTTTATCCTAATCCTGTAATCAGTGCATTGAATGTTTCTATATCAGGAGCCACATCAAAAGCCACTATCAAAGTATATGACCTCAATGGCAAATTGGTTCTTAGCAGAAATGCTACAGCAGGAAATACAAACCTGAATATCCAACAATTCAGCAATGGTATTTATGTTGTTAAAGTAATTGATACCAATGGCAATACTTTGCATCAGTCAAAGTTTGTAAAACAGTAATATCGCTTTAGATTATTTTCTAAGACCGGCTATATGCCGGTCTTTTTTTATTATCAAGCCTGTATTAAAATGCCCCCCGGCATTATCCATCCACCAATGAATCTCCAAAAAGATATTTTATTAAACAGTCAAATGAATTTATAATTTGCAGTCTGATAAATAACAAATGTCCATTTTCGCTTTAGATAAGGAACTGAAATTCCCGCCTGTTGATATGGCGGAGCCAGATGGCTTATTAGCTATCGGTGGCGATCTTTCGTTTGAGCGCTTAGTGCTAGCCTATAGAAAAGGTATCTTCCCATGGTATGAAGGAAGGACCATTTTATGGTGGTGTCCAGATCCACGTTTTATACTTTTCCCCAATGAACTCAAAGTGAGTAAAAGCATGAAACAGGTCCTTAAAAGTGATCGGTTTCAATTCAAAACTGATACGGCATTCAAAGAAGTCATTGGCAACTGTAAAACCATCAGCCGCGAAGGACAATCAAGCACCTGGATCACCAATGCTGTTAAAGATGCTTATATTGATTTACATGCAAGAGGTCTTGCACACAGCGCTGAGACATGGGAGAATGGTGAATTAGTAGGCGGACTCTATGGTATCCGCTTAGGAAAAATATTTTTTGGTGAAAGCATGTTCAGCAAGAAAAGCAATGCCAGCAAATTCGCATTCATCAATTATGTAAACTTGCTGATACAAGAGGGTGTAGAGATCATCGATTGCCAGGTATACACAGAACATCTTGAATCTTTGGGAGCACGTATGATTCCGAGAAAAGAGTTTATTGAACTGATAGAAAAGTGGCAGTGATCTTATCTACTACATGTTGCGAGTTACGGGTTGCGAGTTCTTACGTGTTGCGGTGTCCCGAACCTATACCCGAACAGACGGCGACCAGGTAAATTATAACGCGACGAACTTAAAACTTACTTATAACTTACTACTTACCACTCCCCTCAAAACCTCGTCGCCAAATACTCCGGCAACATCTTCCTCCAGGTAGGCCAGTCATGCGTCCACTCCGTTCCCCATACATCCAATTCATACCAGATACCTTTATCATATAATATCTTGGCGAAACGGCTGCCACTTGAGGGATCTTCATAAGCACCGCTGCCAGTGAGGATATGAATATGTCCACTGCGACGAATCTGTTCTAAAATATTATGATCGGTGAGGTTGGGCATATAATGCATAGGACTATTGAAATATACATCATCATCCCAATAGCCCTTCGTATACTCGGTCAGTTCATATACTCCGCTCATAGCAATAACCCCATTTATAAGGTCGGGGCGTTTAAGGAAGAGGTTCATACTGTGTAAAGCACCGAAAGAAGCCCCGCAGGTGATGATCTGTGTTTCCTGGCTGCTGTTGTTTCGGATGAAGGGTACTACTTCATTATAGATATAATTGTTCCATTGCTGATGCCTGATGGCTTTCTGCCTTGGATCCATATTATTGTTCATCCAGCTCTCATTGTTGATGCTATCAACCGAATACACTTTAACTTTTCCTCCTTCTATATAAGGCTTCAGATAATCCATCAACTGGAAACGCTCATACTCCAGATAATCTGCAGCAGCTGTTGGAATAAGCAATAAGGCGAATCCATAATGTCCATATACTGCAATAGGCATTTCCTTATTCAAAGAGGGACTATACCAGGAAGTGAGATGACGATCCATAAAAGAGTTTTTAATAGCGTTAGCGATAAAGGTAAAAAACCGGGAATTGGCAGGGCTATTTATTTTTCGACCACTTCCTTTTTCCAGGCGTAGACTGTATAATGCTTAAGGGTTGTTACTTTGAGTACATTGTTTTTTACATACACTTTCTTGTACTCCCTGAACTTCTTGTCCTTATCCATAAAACCTATAATACAGGAAAAAGGTTCATTTCCCTTCTTTATGACAGGTTCGGGCCAGATACCAAAATTGGGAAGCTTCAGGGTATCCGTTCCCCTTATCTCTTCGTATTGCATCTTTAGTAAATAATGAAAGGTAGTTGGTGTTTCATACAACTCCACTTTGAAATACCAGTCGTTAAGCGGATTTCCAGTAGTGACTTTGAAACTGGCTACAGCTTCTTCTTTCACTTTATCCCTTTTTTGGGGTACGGCATCTAATGGGGACGGTGATGTAACAGTAGTATCTTTAGTAACGGCCGCGGGGTTCACAGTAGAACCAGAATTGTTATTACAGGAATTCAATATCAATACTACTAGAAGACAAAAATTCAGTACTCGGTATTTCATCCTCCAATTTTCAGAAATTAGTGGAAAGAACCAATTTTTTCTCCGGCTTTTTTTCCAGATAAGTATGAATCAGACTCCTTATGTAGTCATTCTCCGGATACCGGGTTAGAAATCCCTTTACCGTTTCTAAATCATGTATCTCGTTTTCCAACGGAATATAGCCCATTCCATAAAACCGTCCTCTTTCCATCAAAATCACACTTTTCTCTTCAGGAACATTACCATCATCAACAACCGCGAAGGTTGGCAAGTTTTCAGTCAGATAGCTGATGGCTTCTTCCACCCTCTTATTGTACTTTAATGGCTTTTCCTTATGGTTACAGGCTCCCTTGCAATAGCCTTCTTCGATACCTACGCAATCAACTTCATCTTTTTGAAGGAAACAGAACTTCGGACATAAATTAAATTTCTTTATCAGTTGCTGTAATACCTGTCGGCCTTCGGCTATCATTGAAAATGAATATAAAGGCTCCATGCCTTTCCGTTTTTTTTCAATAGCCAGTCGCAGATAACCTTTCTGGTCGGTAAACGTATACAGTCCAAATACAGCAGTAAAGGATTTCTGGCTATTATTATAAGGAGGCCACAGTCTCTTTATTTCAATACTTTCTAAAATAAATGCCATCAATTCGGTTGAGCAGGACTGATAGGATATACTATGGATGGTACGAAGGAATTCCTGACGTTGCCTTCCTGCCCCATTATGAGTGAAATGACTTCTAACCCTGTATTTCAGGTTTTTGGCTTTACCCACATAAACAATTTTGCCCTTCTGGTCGTGGAAATAATAAACACCAGGAGTATATGGTAGCTTATCTACTTCTTCTTTTGGAAGATGAGGTGGAAGGGATTGTTCTTTAGCTCCCTTCTTTATGAATTGATTGATATGGGGTTCGGCATTATTCTGAAACAGGTGTTCCAATAATTTCACTGTTGCATCAGCATCGCCTCCAGCCCTATGGCGTTGAGTAATCGGGATCTCAAAATGCCTGCAAAGATTACCGAGACTATAAGAAGTCAGTCCGGGAAACACTTTTTTTGTGAGTCGTACCGTGCATAGCTTTTTCGTTTCAAGGCTATATCCAGCCACTTCCAAATGGTGTTTCAGAAAGGAATAATCGAAGTTCACATTATGGGCTACAAAGATCTTTCCTTCCAGCCATTGGGCTATTTCCGGGGCCATTTCAGCAAAACTGGGGGCATCTTCCACCATTTCAGGAGTGATTCCGGTCAATATCTGAATATATCTTGGGATGGGCCGAAGGGGCTTGAGAAGGCTTGAAAAACGGTCTACAACCTGCTTCCCATCGTGCAACACAATAGCGACTTCAGTTATGTCGTTATTAGAAGCGTACCCTCCTGTGGTTTCGATGTCGACGATTGCAAACATGTGATAAAGTTAGGTGACCGGGAGGAATACAAAAATGAAAAACCAGTTCTGAGATGCAGCTTCCTGTTACAAAAAGCTGATAATCAGGATTAAAAATAGTCGTCAAGACTTATACCCGATCCGTCCCTGTGCATTAATAACCCGTAAAATCCATTATCATGCAAAAAATCGACATTCAAAATGCAGGGGAAAACATGACACTTGCAGCCGCAGCAGTTCTCTATTTTTCGGCACTTGTGTTGTTTTCATTCTGGTTCACACAAAACTGATCTTTTCCTGTTTTAGGATACCTGATACCCGCCAAAAGCTAGTTTTGGCGGGTATTTTTTCCCCATTTTGAGGCTGGGGGCTTGCAAGGTTCAAACCCTTGTATTACTTTTGCCTCATACACTGGTGAAGCTACAATGCCTTTGTAATTGATTCGTCCCCTCTACCCGACCGCATTAGTACCTAATTTAATTCTTATCGCATCCCTGTGAAAGCTGAATCTTTGATCGTACGATTCATCAAAAAAAAAGTAGCGTATGAAAAAGTTAAACACATTTCACGTAGGAGAAACTGTTAAGGTCCTTTTAATGGCAATTGGCTTTCTGGGATTCGTAATGGCTGTATCTTATCTTTATTGGTTCGCGTAAAGCGCAATGCTGAATGCTTGATGCTATTTAGCCCAGGGCCTAAGGCCTAGGGCCTAATGCTAGTATCTGAATTGGTACGGAGTTCAGGCTTCGTATTCAGGACTATATTATCACTATTACATGTTGGGATTTTCGTATTGCAATAAGCTAGATGCTTGATGCTGGATGCTATTTTGCCCAGGGCTTAAGGCCTAAGGCTTAAAGCTTGTATCCTAACAAATACGGAGTTTAGGCTTCGTAATAAGTCAATTGTAATTCACAATAACTTTCGGCTGTTCTCTGAATAAAGCTTTAAGCTTTAGGCCATACGCTTTATATTAAAACATTCGTAATTCACAAAAGCCTTCGTCTGTTCTCTGATTAAAGCTTTAAGCCTTAAGCTTTAGGCCTTAAGCCTAAATTAAACATTGGGCTTTAGTATCCGTCCCGCCTCCTCACTCAAACTCTTAATATGCAAGTCTCTCTGAGGAAATGGAATGTTTACTCCCAGTTCGTCGAATTTCTGGTATACAGCTTTTAGTATTTCACTTTTCAAAATCGTCCATCGATCGTAGTTATTAGTCCAGAAAAGAATGCGGAAGTTAACAGCACTATCTGCAAAATCATGCACCAGTATACTTATCGGTGGATGCAACATCACATCATTATTCGCTTCCAGCACTTGCTTTATTCCTTCTGTAGCTTTTATTAGATCTGTTCCATAAGCAACGCCTATCAGTAATTCGATTCTGCGATAAGAATTGTTATGCGTCCAGTTCACCAATTGCTGCGAAATGAATTCGCCATTGGGTACGATGATATCAGATCCTTCGAATGTAGATATCTTACTGCTACGAATACCAATCTCTTTTACTGTACCTATCCTCGTGCCTAATTCAATAACATCTCCAATCTGCATTGGCTTTTCAAAAGCCAATATCAAACCAGATACAAGATTGTTTACAATATTCTGCATACCAAAACCGATACCTACACCTAATGCACCGATTACGATAGTGAGTTTATCGGTAGGAATTCCAGCCGCACCAATAGCTAACAAAAAGCCGCCACCAATTATAGCCATACGAAGCAACAATACCCAGGAGCCCAATTTATTCTTTTGAGTAGATGCAAACTGCTGGTCTGTTGTTCCAAAAAAATAAGTTAATAACCGAGCTAGAAAAGTAGATATCCATATAATAATTACGAATGTGAGGATATTGCTTATTGTGAATTGGATATTTCCTAACTCCAATGGCATATTAAATAATTCAGTAACCTTTTCAAGAATTGTATCAAAAACATTCAGGCTCCACATGATTGCAAAAAACCAAAAGAGGATAGCACCTACTAAAAGGAAATTGCGAAATTTTTCTTTTATCTCATTATAATGCAGGTAAGAAGTTACTCTCCAACTTTTATGTGCTTCCAATTGAAGATAGAGAGCCTCCAAAACTAATTCCAATAAGATATGTAATGAAACAGCTAACGAAACTCCAATGATTGAGGAATTAGATAAAAACTTGGCTAGAGTGAATCTTCCATAAATATTAAAGAATAGAGCTAATACATTCGTAAGCATGAATAACCAAATCACTTCGCGCATATATTTTGGATATATCACTTTGTCGAAAGGTTGGAGCTTCAACATAAAATAACCTAATACTATAGCAAGGATATTCAGTATAAATATCACCCATCGTTCGCCTAAAGAAGATTGCACTAAAACATTACTTAAACCAAAGCATAGAAACAATGCTAATATAGCAATCCAATATTTCCTGAAATGGGCACCCCAATCCTTCCAGCTCATTACCGTTGCTACAATCAACATAAAGAACCATAACAGTTCAACATAAAAAGCAGGTGGCGCCTGGTAAAGAAATGGGGCGACAGTAAAAAATACTAAAAGGCCGGGCAGCCAACTTCTCTTTCCTGTATAATGCAATACATCCAAAGAATCCTTATTCCCTTTAGTTAGGATAAGCCTCCGGTTAAAGAAAACCCACAAGAAAAAAACGAGGGCTATCACAACATTCAGCATGCGTTGTGTCCAGGTAAGCTTATAATAGAATTGCAAAACCCTGAACGACCTTACTAATGAGGTACTTATTGATTCGAAAAACGAAACACGATATTCTGATGAGTTAGCTTGCCATAAAGGCGACTCTTCTTTCTCCCATATTATTTTCTTGTAATTGCTGATACGATAACTTACATCATCTGTAAGATCCGACACATTTATATAAGCCTTTGCAATCCTGTTTTGCAAAATGCCAACTTTCTTCAATGTAACCCGATGAAGAGAATCGGTGAGATTCCATTTTTTACTTACTTCGAGATACTGCTGAAAATAGAGAAATAATAAAGTAGTGTCTTCCGGCATTTTCCGGAAAGAACTATCATTAGCAAGGGCTAAGATATCAGCATTTATTTGCGACATCTTCTTGCTGTATTGTATAAGGTCTGTTTGCCAGCCCTTCATTTTCTTTTCAATCTGGACAAGAAGGGTCTTGGTCACATAAAGATTCCTGAGATTATACTGATTATAATCATTGTCGAGGTTGTCATCAACCAGCGATATTATCTTTTCATAGTAAGGCAATTCATATGCTAATGCTGAAGTATCAAAGCCTCTTCTTAGTGTGCTATTCACTTTATTCAAGGCAGCTGTCAATTCTTCCAGCTTTACTACCAGAGATGTAACAGAAGTATCCGACAAATATATCGTACCAGTATCTTTAGCCCTTGCACTTATTGAGTCGCGGTGATAGCGCTTCTCCAGTGAATCGGTATTGATCTGTTGGGCTTGAACATAAAGAGATGTAAGGACCATCCAAATCGCCACACATAGTGATAAACCTTTACGAAAAAACATACTACAGCCAGTTTGGCGACTAATATAGTCAATAATTTGGGCTTACCCCCAGGTACCCTCTCAAAAACAGGCCTAATTCCTTACCTTTGACAGCCCTAAAAAGGACCTTTTGAACATGGAACTGAGCAAGAATTTTGAGCACCAGGCAGCAGAAAGTAAATGGTACCAGTTATGGCTGGACCAACGATATTTTAATAGTACTCCCGACGACAGGGAACCATATACGGTTGTAATACCGCCACCGAATGTTACAGGTGTGCTCCATATGGGGCATTGCCTTAACAATACCATTCAGGATATATTGGTAAGAAGGGCCAGAATGCAAGGTAAAAATGCCTGCTGGGTACCTGGTACCGACCATGCATCTATTGCTACTGAAGCCAAAGTAGTTCAGATGTTAAGGGAAAGAGGTATTGCCAAATCCTCTCTAAGCAGGGAGGAGTTCCTGACATATGCATGGGAATGGAAAGAGAAATATGGAGGTATCATTCTTCAACAGTTGAAGAAACTGGGTTGCAGCCTGGATTGGGACCGCACCCACTTTACTATGGATCCTGCCTACTACGAATCTGTAATCAGCGTCTTTATCGATTTGTACAACAAAGGCTATATCTATCGTGGAAAGCGAATGATCAACTGGGATGTAAAAGCAAAGACCGCACTCAGTGATGAAGAAGTGATTCGCAAAGAAACTCACCAGAAATTATATTTCCTAAATTATAAGATCGATGGAAGCGATACCGAAACCATAACCATCGCAACCGTTCGCCCTGAAACAATAATGGGTGATACTGCCATCTGCGTTCACCCTAAGGATGAACGTTATGCACATCTTCATGGGAAGTTCGCTATTGTACCATTGATCAACCGTCGCATTCCGATTATTACAGATGATTATGTGGCGATGGATTTCGGTACAGGAGCCCTTAAGGTTACACCTGCACATGACACCAACGACTATCAATTAGGACAAAAGCATGGATTGGAAGTGGTAGACATCTTCAATGAAGATGGTACCCTGAATACTGATGCACAGATTTTGATTGGAGAAGACCGATTTGATGCCCGCAAGAAAATCATTCCTTTACTGGAAGCAGCAGGTCAGTTATTAAAGACTGAAGATTATACAAGTGAAGTTGGATATTCTGAAAGAACAGATGCCGTTGTTGAACCTAGATTGAGTTTGCAATGGTGGGTGGATATGAAAAAGATTTCTGGTCCTGCTTTATCGGCTGTAGTAGATGACGAGATCAAGTTCTATCCGGTAAAATTCAAGAATCTCTATCGCCATTGGATGGAGAATATAAAAGATTGGTGTATAAGTCGTCAGTTATGGTGGGGACAACAAATACCCGCCTGGTATGATGCTGATGGTAAGTTTGTAGTAGCTGCCACTGAAGTTGCTGCAAAAGCTGAATACAAAAAGCAATTCGGCAAAGAAGCTTCTTCATTGAAACAGGATGAAGATTGTTTGGATACCTGGTTCTCTTCCTGGTTATGGCCTTTTGAAGTATTCAATGGGTATAGTAATCCAGGCAACAAGGATGTTGAATATTATTATCCAACCAATACATTGGTTACTGCTCCTGAAATCATATTCTTCTGGGTAGCGAGGATGATCATGGCTGGTTTTGAATACAAACAAGAAAAGCCATTTAGCGAAGTTTACTTCACCGGTATCGTTAGAGATAAACAAGGAAGGAAGATGAGTAAGAGTTTGGGTAACTCACCAGACCTACTTGAATTGATAGACAGATACGGTGCTGATGCCTGCCGCTTCGGAATCATGATTGCTTCTCCTGCAGGCAATGACTTATTGTGGGATGAAAGCAGTAATGAGCAAGGACGCAATTTCAATAACAAGATCTGGAATGCGTTGAAGTTGGTGAAGATCTGGGAAGGTAGAGTCGGGAGTCGGGAGTCTGGAGTCGGGAGTCGGGAGTCAGGAGTCGGGAGACTTTGCTGTGAGATGGTTTGCTAATAGGTTAGAGCAGGTGAAAGTTGAGTTGGATGGTCAGTATAAAGAGTTTCGCTTGAGCGAAGCTTTAAAAACCATCTATTCATTGATATGGGATGATTTCTGTAGCTGGTATCTGGAATGGGTGAAGCCTGGATTTGAGCAACCTATTGATAAGAACGTTTACGAAAGCACAGTTAACTGCTTTGAAGAGCTGATGCTTTTGTTGCATCCTTTCATGCCATTTATCACTGAGGAAATTTATCACCAATTAAGAGAAAGGGCAGCTGGCGATGATATCACTATCAAACTACAATCTGCAACTGGCGATGTTGATAGCGCATTAATAGCTCAAGGACAATTATTAAAAGATCTTATTACCGGTATCAGGGATGTTCGTAATAAGCAACAGATAAAACCAAAAGAAACCATCGGGCTTTCTATACAAACAGAAAATGCCGCTGCTTACAATGAATTGCTTTCCTTATTCTCAAAGCAAGTGAATGCCCGGGAGATTTCATTTGTAACAGCTGCAGTGCCCGGTACTATAACAGCAGTTATCGGTAAAGACAAGTTTTATCTGGAAGCAGAAAAACCTGTTGACACTGGGAATCAGAAAGAAGAACTCCTGAAAGAACTTGAATACCAGAAAGGATTCCTCGTCGCCATCGATAAGAAACTCGGCAATGAACGTTTTGTTCAAAATGCAAAACCCGAAGTAGTAGAATTGGAACGCCGTAAGAAAGCGGATGCTGAAGAGAAGATTAGGGTGATTGAAGAGAGTCTGGCTTCGTTGCTGTAAGCCTCCTTGAAGTTACATGTTTAAGAGTTTAAGGGTTTAAGGGTTCTGAAGTGTATTGGAATAACTAATTATTTAAGGTTTGTGATTTGAGTTTTTTACCGCAGAGACGCGGAGACGCAGCGGGGATTCCTCTGCGTCACCGCGTCTCCGCGGTAAAAATCTTACAATAAAATTCACTTAAAAATAATCAACTAGAATTTCAAGGTGCGTGAAGACACGCACCTTAGCTTGGGTCTTGGACTTCGGCCCTCTGGAACCTATTGAACTTCTCAAACTTATTGAACTTCACAATCTCCTCAACGATTTATAATAGTCACAGGCAACACAATTTCCCACTGATTCGCTGAAATCCCCTGCACATTCGCATCCAACAATCTGCTATATCTGACACCGAAACTTAAGGGTTGCTGATTCCACCATTTGGTATCAAAGAATATTTCGGTTCCATAAGACCGGTACTCCCTTGTAACTTTAGCTCTGTTCTGGTCAAAGTCCTGGATATGGGTGAAATCAAAAAAGAAATTGGCTCTGATACGCTGAAAGTAAACGATACTGGCAAAACCCCAATCGGGATATACAAGGGGCATGTGATAGTTGGCAGCCAGTTTATACATATTGAAGAAACTCCTCACGTTATAGCCTCTTGAAAAAGGAAAATTGTTACTGAAAAGAATATTTCTGGCCGTATCACGACTTTGCCAGGCGGTATTGAATACTAAACTATGATTATTGAATACCCCTGGGAAATACCAAAGTCCATCTGCGAGAAACTGCCTACCCTCAATTTGAGTAATACCGTAGCTGAATTCAGTCTTGATGGTCTGTGCAAATCTAGGATAAATATGTTGCCTGGCTTTTTGAACCTGGCTGGTAAACGTCAAATAGGAATTAGTATACCCATACGATTTATCATCCAGCAAATTCTTATTAGCTCCGCTTACAATCGGTTTATTAAATACATAATCGGTTCCGAAACGCAAAGAGGTATATGTCTTCCCACCTGAAAAATTAAAGGGAAGGAGGAAACCAGTACGAAGTTCAAACTGATCCCAACGCACCAGGTTTCCATTGAAACTGGCACTCCTGTCTTTTGTATATCCAACTCCCAATCGCAACCAGGGGAATAATCCTCCATACGCTCCGATTAGTCCAATTTTTTTGCTGTTTTCATTGGAATTGTATGTGAAACTGGCTTCTCCCTGCAATGTATTTAATACATTCTCTGAAATAAAAGTAATACTCGATTCGCTAGAACTTACTGAAGGTAGCCAACTATGGAAATTCACCAAATGCGATCCTTTTCCATATTTTTTTACAGGATAATCGTTTGATGAAATTTCCTGTTGGGCCGATATACTATCATTTAGTGTCGTAATACCATATATGGGTAATGCGGTTCTAATTTGCGAAGACAATGCTGGTTGAAAGGTATTCTCTGATAGTTTCTCATGCATGAGATGATAACCAACCGCTGTAAAATCTGTCCATACAATTCCGCCCTCTCCTATCGACAATTGATAAGATCCGGTGGCAATTCCTTTCGATAGATTATTTACTTCATACAATTTCCTGTTTATGATGGCAAAATTTTTATCTGTTTCTCCTGAAGATGCGGAAAAAGTAATCGTATCTCCCTTAACATTTGTAAATCCAATTATGTTGCCGCTAAAAGGCAGCAGCCATTCTACATCATCATTTTCAGTTGAGAATATACCTAAGGCCATATCTCCTGTCTGGTTCCTAACAGGTGAAACAATTTTTCGGGGCCCATAGAATTTTGGATAGGTAAAATAATATCCAGCTATATTAGCAAGAGATTTTACAATTGCTCCGGAATCCGTATCCAGTATATCAAGTCTGCAAGAACCATCAGTTTCTACTTTTACAGCTACTATCGATTTGCCATCTGCAGCAATATCGGGTGCAAAATACTTGCTTTTCCGAACTACTGTTCGCTGATTACCATTTGTGATATCAATTATCCTGATATCACTATAATCGCGCCATCCCCAACGCAGGTCAAACCCCACAGCAGCATAAACAATTTTTCCATTGCTGAAAGAAAAATGATTGTCGAGTGAAATATCCTTTACTCGTATTTCATCTTCTTCGCCTGTAATTATATTCCTTTTTATGAATTTCGGGATTGACTTATAACTACTTTTTACAAACAGCAAATGGCTACTGTCTATCCATTGCGGATATTCTTCACTTCCAGCAAAATGTTTTTGCTGTTTTGCCCAATTTGACGACGCTGTTTTGGTTGTCCCTTCCAGTACATTGAAATATTCAAGGGCTGCCTTCCTGTATTCCTTATAGCTTATACCGATATTTCTTTTTACAGCAGATTGGAATGGATAAAACAGTCCTTTGAACCGTACTGCATCATTGGTAACTTTTGCCCAAACATCTTTCCCATATTTCTGCCGGCCGTAGGCTGTTAGCAGGTATCCAAGCTGGTAATGGTCGGGTACATAATCGCGCAGGGATCCATTTCTTAATTTCAACCAGGAATAGTTCTTTTCAGAAGCCCATACAGAACGGTATCCATTAAAAAAGTAAGGTATTCGCCCCCGACCTTGTGTGCTGAGATGTGTTTCTGAGTATACAGCATCTCCTTCCCAAAACCAGTTTGGAATGGCTGTACTATTGATGAAACTCAATCCATACTCTCCTGCTAGAATATAAAATAGTCGGGATATGCCTTTATTGAAATTATTGAATTGCTGAACATGGCGCCATTCATGCTGGGCCAGTTGCTGATACCAGGGTAGACTTCCCAACTCGAAACTGTTTTGCTGTGGGGTCATAAAAAATTCACTTCTCCTGGGCCCTAATCCTACATATGCATTCGAAATAGTTGTTTGGTTCTGTAACACTATATTAATCTTTCTAAAGCGGTTACCGATAGTGTATTGGGATGTCCCCATCTGGCCTGTTATAGCAGCAATTTTTTTTGCAACTTCCTGCAAGCCGTCCGGGAAGATGATTCTTACCGTATCACTATTTATTTGTTTCCATTTCAAGGAAGGGGGATTGCCACCAAATTCCTGAGCTGAAGCGCCAAGCAATATCAATGAAAAGAGGGCTATGAAACTAACTCTTGCTAATAGATACATGTAAAAGATTAAATTACTAATACTAACAGATACGGTAAATATTAAAAACCGTCATTTATGGAAGGATAGTTTTTTTGCAATTTCCGCTCCCATTCCTTCCGCTGAAATGCCATAACCTGTTACCAAAACTCCTTTAAGACCGTTTAATGAGGCGATACCATAAACCACAGCCTCGTCTGCCGGGTCGGTATTGCCTTCAAAACGGTGCATTTCAGTTATTTCAAACTGATCGTGAGTGAATTCCAGGAGATTACAGATCAGGCAATTCTCTTTCAAATTGAAATCGAGGCTATACCCCCTGCTTTTCAGGCCGTTAACGGCTTCAGACACGGTTTCATAAGAGATCATGGCTATAGATTTGAAACCAATTTAGCACATAAAACCCTGCCAAAATGCAAATCTGTTTAGCCTTTTAAAGGGTTTCCCACATAGGTTTAAAACCTCTTGTGTTTTAAGCCTAATAATCATACTTTTGCCGCGAACTTAAAAAAGTAAAAATGTCTACTACTACTTCTCACATTGATTTTAATTTAAAAAACAAAGTAAAAGATATCAGCTTGGCTGAATGGGGTCGTAAAGAAATCAAATTGGCTGAAGCAGAAATGCCAGGTTTAATGGCTATCCGTGAAGAATACGGTCCAACCCAACCGCTTAAAGGCGCCCGTATTGCTGGCTGTCTTCACATGACCATCCAAACTGCGGTTTTGATTGAAACCCTGGTAGCTCTTGGGGCAGAAGTTAAATGGAGCTCATGTAATATCTTCTCTACGCAAGACCATGCCGCTGCTGCTATTGCCGCTGCAGGTATCGGGGTATTTGCCTGGAAAGGACAAACCATTGAAGAAGCTGATTGGTGTATTGAACAAACTCTGTTCTTTGGTGCGGCTGACCGTCCTTTGAACATGATCCTTGATGATGGTGGAGACCTTACCAATATCGTATTGGATAAATATCCTGAATTGGTTAGCCATGTAAAAGGTATTTCTGAAGAAACCACTACCGGTGTTCATCGTTTATATGAAAGAGTTGCTAAAGGAACTTTACCAGTACCTTCTATCAACGTTAACGATTCTGTTACTAAATCTAAATTTGATAACAAGTACGGTTGTAAGGAAAGTCTGGTAGATGCTATCCGTCGTGCTACCGACGTTATGATGGCTGGTAAAGTAGCTGTTGTTGGTAGTTATGGTGACGTAGGTAAAGGTTCTGCTGCTTCCCTTAAAGGTGCAGGCTGCCGTGTAATCGTTACTGAAATCGATCCTATCTGCGCATTACAAGCTGCTATGGACGGATTCGAAGTGAAGAAAATGGTGGATGCTGTTAAAGAAGCCGACATTGTTGTTACCGCTTCTGGTTGCCGCGACCTGATTACTGGAACTCACTTCAAACTGATGAAAGACAAGGTCATCGTTTGTAATATCGGCCACTTCGATATCGAAATCGATATCGCCTGGTTGAATACTAATTATGGTCACACCAAAGACACCATTAAACCACAGGTTGATATCTACAACGTTGACGGAAAAGATATCATCATCCTGGCTGAAGGTCGTCTGGTTAACCTGGGTTGTGCAACTGGTCACCCAAGCTTTGTAATGAGTAACTCATTCAGCAACCAAACCCTCGCTCAAATAGAACTGTGGCTGAACCACAAGAACTATGAGAACAAGGTTTATGTATTACCTAAGCATCTTGATGAGAAAGTAGCTCGTTTACACCTTGCTAAAATTGGTGTACAACTCGACGAACTTACTCAGGAACAAGCTGATTATCTCGGTATACCTAAGAACGGTCCGTTCAAGAGCGAACACTACCGCTATTAATTTGAAAGTTACTTATATAACTGCTTACAATACCCGCCCGCTTCAAAAGAAGCGGGCTTTTTTATTATATACCACCAATAACCGAAGTTTTAATCTAACTTTAGAGTACCTATACATCAAATCTTTTAAGGATATGAAAACGTTTATTTTTTTCTGTCTATTGACTGTTGGACTAAACGGTTTTATCTCAAGTGCAAATGCCCAGAATTCCAGAAAAGAAAGAAAAGCTGCAAGAGAAGCAAAACTGAAGAAAAGTATTGAGGAAAAGCAATTTGTATTTGTGGCTCGTTCAGTAACCCCAATGGGTGGAAGAACTGTTAACCTCAATTTCACAGATGAATTGAAAGTATACGGAGATAGTATTATTTGTGATCTCCCCTATTTTGGCCAGGCGTATAATTTCTCTACAGCTCATAGCGGTGGATTAAATTTCACTTCTACAAACTCAACCTACATTTTAACAGAAGCAAAAAATGGCGGTTGGGAAATAAGGATTTCTCCAAAAGATTATATAGACATAAGAGAAATCACCCTTTTCATCTCTCCAGATGGATATACTTCTGTTACCATTAACAGCTCTGCACGTAATTCAATTTCGTACTATGGTTTGGTTAGTGAAAGAAAGAATAGAAAAGGCTGATCATTTATCTAACCCCGATTAAACCAAAAGAGCTTCAAATAACACTTCCACAGGATGCCTTACCTATCGGCCAGTATCATCTTTATTTGATAACGGCAAATAGTACCAGGAACTGCAATTATAGTGGCTGCAGCCGCCTTTCTTACCATAGGAAGAACTAACTCAAGAACAAGCATACTATGTAGGTTTACCAAAGAACGGGCCATTAAAAAGCGAACACTATCGTTACTAATAGTTTCTACATAAGTAAAACCTACTACTTCATAAACTCGCTTCTTTTCGAAGCGGGTTATTTTTTTAACAGAGGCTTTCCATAGAATTTAAAGGCATTAATTATCTTTAGGGTAGTTATAAAAATACAATTCAACTATATGAAATCGCGCACACTACTTTTCAGCCTTTTGACATTCGCATTGGCATTCACATTTTCTGAATCAAAAGCTCAGAAAACCAAGCAGGAAAGGAAAGCCGCTGAGGAAGCTCTTGTAAAAAAGAGTGTTGAAGAAAAACAGTATGTGTTTACTGCACGTTCTGCCAATCCAACCGGAGGTCGTAGTATTAATCTCACTTCTATCTATGAACTGAAAGTGTATGGCGATTCAGTTATATGTGATCTCCCCTATTTTGGCAGAGCATTTACAGCAACTGCTGCTACTGGTGGTGGCATCAATTTCACCTCCACAAATGCAGAGTATACATCTACAGATGCAAAAAAAGGAGGATGGGATATAAAGATCAAACCTAAAGATGTTTCTGATATCAGAGAAGTAAACCTATTCATTTCTCCAAGTGGATATACATCAGTAACCGTAACTAGTAATTCCCGCCAATCCATTTCTTACTATGGAACTGTCAGCGAAAGGAAGTATAAGAAGAAGAAATAAGTTCTAATTAATTTACCATAGCCTCAAACAATACTTCTACCGGATGCTTAGCTTTTCGGCCTGTACCATCTTTTACCTGATGACGACAACTGGTACCAGGGGCTGCTATGATGGTGTCTGCTGCCGCATTCCTAACAGCAGGAAACAATACCAATTCTCCAACCTGTTGCGACAATTCAAAATGCTCTTTTTCATAGCCGAAACTACCCGCCATTCCACAACATCCCGATGGCAATGTTTCTACTGAATAGTTATCAGGGAATGACAATAAAGTGGATGTATATGAAGTGGAAGACAATGATTTCTGCTGACAATGTCCATGCAACAAAATCTTTTTCTTTTCTTTTGTGAACAGGTTCTTATCTAGATTACCCTTAGCTATTTCTGATGCCAGAAACTCTTCAATGGTAAATACATGCTTCGACAAGGATTT
The DNA here is from genome assembly GCA_016721085.1 of Chitinophagaceae bacterium. Lineage (GTDB taxonomy): Bacteria > Bacteroidota > Bacteroidia > Chitinophagales > Chitinophagaceae > Endoryza. Next base: position 23,277 of record JADKJI010000064.1, read on the forward strand.
GGCTTTATCTAACATATCATCATCGGCCAAATCAATATATTCATCCCGGAAAGTAAGTATGGCAGAAGGTTCAATTCCTATCAATGGAGAATCAGCATTTATTAATGGATAAAGAGACGCCACATTCTTATTAGCTATTTTCTTTGCTTGTCTCAGCAATCCTTTCGACAAACAAGCACGACCACTCTCCAAATGCTCAGGCATCTCTACTTCATATCCCAACTTAGATAGCAAACTGATGGCCGTAATTCCTATTGAAGTATCATTGAAGTTGGTAAACTCATCACAAAACAGAAATACTTTTTTCTTTTTTGCACCGCTATTGATGACCGTCTTATTATTATTCCACCACTTCTTCAATGTAGTCTTATACATCGTTGGCATACTTCTATTTGGCGCAAAGCCTGCAAACTTCTTTATCAGTCCTGACGTGAATGAATTGGTAACAAAGAAATTATAAGCTCCAGGCCAAATGGTACCCAAGGCAGAAATTTTGCTGAATCCGGCAATCAATCTGGAACGAAATGGTACACCATTGGCATCGTAATAATGCTGGAGGAACTCGGCTTTGAGTTTCGCCACATCCACATTACTGGGACATTCAGACTTACAACCCTTGCAACTCAGGCAGAGCTCCATCACTTCATAAATTTCTTTATGATCAAAGCGATTCAGTTTATCTGAATTAGTCAGGAATTCTCTTAAAATATTAGCACGTGCCCTAGTGGTATCTTTTTCATTTCGGGTAGCCATATAAGATGGGCACATGGTGCCGCCACTAAGAGCTGTCTTGCGGCAATCGCCACTACCATTGCATTGTTCTGCATGTTGTAGTACATCCTGATCATGAAACCGGAAAACGGTTTTGAATGCAGGTGTTTTTTGTCCCGGTGTATACCTCAACATCGTATTCATCGGAGGCGTATCAACGATCTTACCCGGATTGAAAATATTATTTGGATCCCAGGCTTTCTTGACTTCTTTCAATAATGCATAGTTCTTCGCTCCCACCATTTGTGGAATAAATTCTCCTCTCAAACGACCATCTCCATGTTCACCACTTAAGGAACCATCATATTTTTTTACCAGGGTAGCAATCTCTTCGGCAATGCTGCGAAAAAGGGCATTACCTTCTTTCGTTTTCAAGTTTATAATAGGACGAAGATGTAATTCTCCTGACGCGGCATGAGCATAATGCACAGAGAAGAGTCCGTATTTCTTCAATATCTCATTGAAGTCCCTGATATAGGCGGGCAGGTCATTCACATCAACGGCAGTATCTTCTATAACTGGTACTGCTTTATCATCTCCTGGGAGGTTACTTAATAAGCCTAATCCTGCCTTACGAAGCGTCCATATTTTTTTGGTGTCGTTACCGAATAACAAAGGAAAATGGTATCCAAGTCCTGCTGCTCTCAATGCTTTTTCACAGGCTGCGGCATCGCGTTCCACTTCTTCCCTTGTCTCTCTTGCAAATTCAACCACCAGAATAGCCCTGGATCGCCCTGAACAAAAACCGGTTCTTCTGCTGTTCAATATTGTTCTTGGTACATTCCAGAATATAATGATCGATCAATTCACTGGCACTTATATTGAATTGAAGTGCTATCAGATTTGCCCGAAGTGATTCATCAATTGAATTAAAGTGAATACAAAGCAATCCGGTTTCTTTTGGAGGAAGCGGCACTACATTCAATTTAATTTCAGTTAAGAATGCCAGTGTTCCTTCTGAACCTGCAATCAATGAACAGAAATTAAAATCTTCTCCACCAGCTGTAAACGGGGCCGTCTCTACCAATAGGTCTACCGCATAACCCGTATTCCTTCTCTCTACCGTTTTCTTCGGAAACTGCTTCCTTATCTCTTCCTGATTTTCGTAGTTACTTAATAACTTTCTGGTAGTCTGATATACTCTGGCTTCCAAACTATCGCCTTCACATTTCTGGTGGAATTCATCAAGGGTGAGGGCTTTAAATATCGCTTCCGAACCATCACTCAGGAAAGCTCTTACTTCCAGCAAATGTTCACGGGTGCTTCTATACACAACTGAATTTGAACCACAGCTATTATTACCCACCATACCGCCAATCATAGCCCTGTTGGCTGTTGATGTCTCCGGACCAAAAAATAATCCATGGGGTTTAAGAAATTGGTTCAGTTCATCACGGATAACTCCGGGTTGAACACGAACCCATTTTTCTTTTTCATTCAGTTCAAGGATACTGGTGAATTTCCTGGATACATCTACCACTATGCCATTTCCAACTACTTGTCCGGCTAATGAAGTACCAGCAGTTCTTGGAATCAAAGAGGTTTTGTGGGTATGAGCAAAGAGAATAAGTTTTCGGATATCGTTTTCAGATGCCGGAATGGCTACTGCCAATGGCATTTCCCTATAAGCCGAAGCGTCGGTGGCATAAAGGGTGCGCATGGCTGTATCGAAGTGAAGTTCTCCATCTAAAGTACTGGCTAATTGCTGCAGGGCTGCCTTCATCATGACCATTTACCGGTTTGAAGGGGCAAATTTACTTCATTTCATCCGGCCTTGAACTTCTTGTTAAAAATTGCTCTATTCCAGTAAATGATATACTAACAGCTGTTTATTTATCAATCCTTTTATTACTTTACAGAAAAAATCCATGCGAAGAATAGCCACCCTTTTAGTCATCAGCCTTATGGTCCAACAATCTTCTTTTGCCCAGCTCGATTATCCCGACTATCGCAATAAGAAAGAAAGCTTTTCTAAACTGACCGATAAACCCATCCGTTTGGATCTGGCCACTTTCACCATGGGGGGCGTGGAAGAAAGCATCGGAAAAGAAAAGCTCCGTAAAATAGCCCCGGATTATTATACAAAGAACGTCTTACATATAAAAGGTGACGACATTGATGTTACTGTAACCATTGCACCTTTTGATGCAGGGGGAAAGAAACTGAAGATGGCTGGTGAACACCTGGTAAAAATTGACAACAAACCCCTCTATGGAAGTTATGGTCAAACACCGCAAACAAAAATTAAAGAGGTGAGAGTGATCATTAAAAAAGATACTATCCTATTACCAGCAGCGGCCTATGATGATTTGTTCAATATGAACTTCACTTACAAGGATAATAATAAAGTAGAAAGAACTGCCAATGCCATCTACTTCGCTCCTCATGGCAATCGCTTTTATGTTTATCTCCTTAGCCGCGATGCTACGGGTAGTTATGAGGTGACGTGGATTTTTGAGAATGGGGTGTACGTACGTAGAGTTTTGGATTATGGGTTTACGCAAAATTAAGTTCAAGAAGTTCAATAGGTTCCAAAGGACTGACTAATAGCGACATCATCTACTTTAAAGTTTTATAACCGCGGAGGCGCGGAGACGCAGCGTTTTAAACCCTCTGCGTCTCCGCGCCTCCGCGGTTATAAAACTTTAAAGTAGATGATGTCTACTATTAGTCAGTCCTTTGGAACCTATGAAACCAAAAGAACCTCTTGAACCTTCTAGTATCCCCACCCCTTCATTATCGCAATATCCTCTTTTATCGCATCCAACGCCGGTTGCGTTTGATAAGATTCCTGCTCCACAATGAAGTGAATAGTTCCACCCGATTTTTTACCGAGGTCAATAACTTCTTTTACGTTTACGATACCCTTGCCAAGAACAGTGCTTTCATATTTTTCATGACCACTGCTTGCTAAAATCTCGTCTTTAACATGCATTGATTCGAAACGACCTGGGAATTTCTTAACGATATCTATCGCTTTGGCACCACCGTTATACAGGTTACCGATATCCAATTGCTGCATTACCAGCTTTGGATCAGTGTTGTTAAGGATGATATCATAAACAGATTGTCCATTTAATTGCTGACTGAATTCAAAGTCGTGATTATGATAACCGAACTTCATTCCCGATTTCTTACAAAGCTCTCCTGATTTATTAAAGACTTCCATATACGCCAGGATATCATCATAGGTTTTACGGAGGGAATCATCTAACCAGGGACTTATTACGAATAATTGTCCGCAGATAGCAGCATCTTCCACTGTATATTTCCAGGCGTCTGTAAAATCTTTTTTAGCAGCATCCCAATGGCCCTTGCCCATTACAGTATGGCCGCTTGGCATTTTCAATCCAAGATCATCCAATACTTTCCTGAACTCCTTGGCGGAATAGCCATAGAATTTACGGTTGATATAATTGGCGTGTTCTACGTGCTTATAGCCCATGGCTGCAATCTGTTTTAGAGTGCCCAACGGGTCTTTCATCATATCTTCCCTTACAGAATACAATTGAACTCCGGTGAGATGTTTCGCCTTGAATTCGTTGGCAAAACTCTGTTTCATTAGTCCTGCCCCTGCCAGCAATAAACTGCTTTGCTTCAGGAAGGTTCTGCGGCTACTTTGCATACAAACAATGATTTGGTGTGTTATAGAATGTCGTTCCTAATATCCAGTCCTCTAATTTCACCATTTTAGCCCAATGAAATAAATATTTTTTTAGGCCTCCCCGGTTCTATCCTGTCGTGTCGACACATATCTCGGTATTTGCTCACATTGTTAGCATAGTTACACTGCAACTGCTACCTTGCCAGGAGGTCAAAGGAGAAAAAAGAGAATACAAATACATTTTACCGCGGAGACGCAGAGACGCGGGAGTCGATTTGTTGCTTTATAAATATTACTGATCTAGACGCAGAGGGTCGCTACGCGACCTATACAGCACCTTGAAGCCAAAGAGAAATAGGGATTACAATAGCCTGTTTATTGAGTCTAAATTTTCCGCTGAGGTGCGTGTCTTCACGCACCTCAACTGATTACATTTTACCGCGGAGACGCAGAGACGCGGGAATCGATTTGTTGCTTTTACTATTTATGATGTAGCGACACAATGGGTCGCTTCGCGATTAATAGAGGACCTTGATGTGAAAGGACATTTGGGATGTACAGGATATGCTAGCTATGAAATGTGTACACACGATAGGTTTCAGTTGAGGTGCGTGAAGACACGCACCTCAGCGGAAAATTTAGACTCAATAAACAGGTTAATATGAATCCCAATTCCCCTTTGGCTCCATGGTCTTGTATTGGTCGCGTAGCGACCCTCTGCGTCTCTATTCAGTACTATTTAAAAACAACAAATTGGCAACCGCGCCTCTGCGTCTCCGCGGTAAAATGTATTTGTATTCTCTTTTTTCTCCTTTGACCTCCTAGTTATGTATTTATTGCGGAGTAAAAAAGCCTTCGAGAGCAGCAAAAAGAGAAATGTGTCCACACGATAGGGTTCTACTAGTAATCATTTCAAAAGAGAAGAATCGGTGGAAGGATGCCGGCTTTATCGTAAAATTGTAAAAAATTTGCTGGTAATGGCTACAGAAATCAAATGCCCTAAGTGCGGTCACGAATTTGCCATGGAAGATGCCATGACAGAAGAGTTACGCGTGAAACTGGAACTGGAGAAAAAAGAGCTTCGGGAGAAGATGGTGACTTTCAAGAAGGAAAAAGAAGAAGAGCTACAGAAGAAACTGGATGAAGCTGCCCGCAGGGAAAAAGAAGCACAGGAGGCTTTGGAGAAAAATCTCCGTAAATCAATAAGTTCAGATTTTGAGAACAGGATGAAATTGCTGGAACAGAACAAACAGGAAACTGAAGACAAACTGAAACAGGCAAGACAAAAAGAACTGGAATTCCTTCAAAAAGAACAACAACTTAAAACCAGGGAAGAAGAGCTTGAACTTTCTATCCAAAAAAGGGTTCAGGAAGGAAGGAATAAACTATCTGAAGAGATCCGTAAAATAGAGGAACAGAAGATTGCGGGAAAAGAGACCGAATACCAACTACGACTGAAAGAATTGGAAAAGCAGTTGGAGGACCAGAAAAAACTGGCCGAGGAAATGCGTCGAAAAGCGGAGCAGGGATCTACCCAGGCTCAGGGAGAAGTTCTGGAATTATTGCTTGAAGAAATTTTAAAGGAATATTTCCCAACCGATGAAATCCAGGAAGTAGGTAAGGGTGTTGAAGGAGCTGACTGTATACAACTGGTAAGAAATAAAACCGGTAAGGAATACGGCAAAATTATCTATGAAAGCAAACGTACCAAGAACTGGAGCAATAACTGGGTTGATAAACTGAAAAATGATATGCGTACCAGCAATGCCGATGTAGCTATTCTTGTTACACAGGCCTTTCCGAAAGACATGGATAGGTTTGGGGAAAGAGATGGTATCTGGATCTGTTCGTATCGTGAGATTGCCAGTGTAGCCCTCGTTCTTCGAAATGCCATTGTAAAAGTGGCTGAAGCGCGTAAAGCAGAAGAGAACAAAGGAGAAAAAATGCAGTTGCTCTATAATTATCTCACCGGAAACGAATTCAGGCAACAGGTAGAAGCCATCGTTGAAGGATTCATAGCCATGAAAAATTCCATCACCAAAGAACGCATTCAGATGGAAAAGATCTGGAAAGAAAGAGAGAAGCAATTAGATAAAGTTCTTATCAGCACCTCAGGCATGTACGGCTCTGTAAAAGGTATTGCAGGGGCTTCGGTGAGTGATATTCCGTTGTTGGATGGGGTGGATGATGAACCTGAAGCTGATGCTTCTTTGCCTAATGCTTAAGGCCTAAAGCCTAGTGCTTTTACCGCAGTAATCCGAAGAGAATTTGCGCAGAATTATGATTTATAGTTTTAAGCTCAGAGACGCGGAGCGCAGGACTTTCCTCTGCGTCTCCGTTCTCTGCGGTTAAATTTGTATTTTGCTAAAGGCAGAAGCCTTAAGCTTCAATAATTCAGCCTCAAGCTGGCGTTTTAATCCACGCTAACACTAAAGGATTAAAAATCCTCGCCTCCATCTGAATCTTTTGTTCAGTTCCTTTATTGAATGTAAATGGCAGATCGATTAATTCATTAGATCGGAAAGTTAGGGGACCGCTGAGCCACACATCTTTCCGGAAATCCATGCCACCATCGCCATACCATTTGAATACAGCCTCTTTGCAACTCCAGAGGATGGTAGTGAGTTGCAGGTGAAGTTGGGTAAGGTGTTCCCATCCTGCCAAAAAAGCCGTTTCTTCAGGGTTGAGGAACTTATGCGAAATAGTATACAGCCGGGGTGTCTCTAGTTCAACATCCACTCCCACCCTGTCGGTGGAACTGCCAATGGCAGCAGCATAGTTACCGCAATGTGAAATGGAAAAATGGTATTTCTCAGTGGGAAGGAAGGGCTTCCGGGTATCTGCAATTTCAATCTCATCGAGAGGGAAATCGTCGAAAATAATTAAGAAGAGGTATCTGCCCGCCAAATGCTGCAAACGCTTATAGGGATGCCTCACATCCTTTTTCACAGGAACTTTCTCTAGAAAAAAAGCCTCGGGCTCTTCTATTTTCCACACAGCTATCCTGGTGGTATCGTCGATATTATGTTGATAAAATAAAGGCATATTTCAAAAAAGGTCGGTTACTTTGCCTCCTTCAAAATTCACACTATTTAAATTCAAAATAAAAAATGATTCTTTCAGATCAACGGATACTTGAGGAAATCGAAAAAGGCACCATCAAACTAGACCCTTACGACCGCGATTGCCTGGGAAGTAACTCTTACGATGTTCATCTGGGCAAATGGTTAGCCACTTATAAAGAACATATCCTGGATGCTAAGAAGCATAATGAAATAGACTATTTCGAAATCCCTGAAGACGGATTCGTTTTATATCCTCATATCTTTTATCTGGGTGTTACCGAAGAATACACCGAAACTCATGCTCACGTACCCTTCCTCGAAGGTAAATCATCCACCGGCCGATTAGGTATCGACATCCATGCCACAGCCGGTAAAGGAGATGTAGGTTTCTGCGGTCACTGGACCCTCGAAATCTCAGTAAAGCAACCCGTAAAAGTTTACAAGGGCATGCCCATCGGCCAGCTTATCTACTTCCCCGTTGAAGGCGATATTGAAGTAAAGTATAACGAAAAGAAAAACGCGAAGTATAGTCATCAGAAGAATATGCCGGTGGAGAGTATGATGTGGAAGAACAAATTCTAAAATTTGGGAACTAAGAGAATTTGAAAATTTAGTAATTTGAAAATTTGAAAATGAAACAGCCGGCGAATTATTGATTAAATAGGGAGAATTCCCTGTATTGGCTGTTTCATTTCCACATATTCAAATTTTCATATTACCTAATTTGTATTGGCTGTTCATTTTCAAATTTTCAAATTCCTAAATTTTCAAATTCTTCTTATACCTCGCCACCAACCAAACCATCACCTTCCCATACGTCACCTTCCCATCTGGTTGCTCATTGGCTTTCAGGTATTGTCCGTATAATTTATCGATAACTACTTCTATTGGGTTGGCATGCTTTTCTGCAAATTTCTTCAACTCCCTGAAATCATTTCTAACACCTTTGTTGAGTGAGGAATCAAGCTTTTTCAGCAGCATTGAATCCTGGTAATACAAGTAAGGACGGCCATAGGAATAGAGGTCGAAATAGACAGAGTATTGGAATAGTGTATCGGTTGAAACACTTGCGGCTAAGTATCCGGCGAAATTAGCTTCGTTCTCTTTGGCATATCCAAGTTGGTGGCCTATTTCGTGACAGGAAGTAAATGGCTGGATAAATAATGGGACTGTAGTATTCACTTGCGCTTCGCCTGTGAAAGGATTATAATAACCGGTATAGCCAAGATAATTCCCCAAATAACTGAACAAGGAAGGTTTAAGAGACACTGAAGGATATGCAAATCGTTTATCCGAAATGGCTAGTTGCTTATAGGCAGTAACAGCACCATCAAAAAGATACCTCTTACTATCAATGGCTCCCCTGCGTTGATGAGCAACCGTATCCAGACTATTCACCTTATCACGAAGTAAAAGCATTACTGCAACAAGATCCTGCTTTTCCATAGGGCCAGTTTCTAATTCCAATTGCCAGGCAATGCCTTTTCTGTTATAATTCAATCCCCAGAAAAGATTAAATGTGACATAAACAACCAATGCCAGCCTGATAGAATTAGCAAGAAGATTTTTCCAATAGCTGCGATCGGTTTGCTTCTTCCTGATTTTTTTTATAACACGAATTACTGTTATCAATATCCAAATAATCAGGGTTCCATATAATAAATCACCTACACTGAATGGAGCCCATCCAAAAAGGATTCTCCAAAAACGGGATAATCCAACATATAATCCCTGGCTATAATATTTCTCAACCGCATCTGGAAATAAGGAAAACAACTTTATCGACAGTGCCAGTAGTAATAGCAAAATCCAGGAGAACCGGCGTTTTTTCATAAGGTTAAAAATAACGAAATTACCAATGGCCATTTGACATCACTTCAATTTGTTCTGAAATCGGATTACATTGCAGTACAAAGCCCATTCACTATGAATATTGAATTCAATAAAAACGAAGATGTAATGAAATTGTCGCTTTCGCAAATGCGTCAGCGACTGGAAAAAATCTATGAGGGCGGGGGTAAAAAAGCTATAGAGAAACAACATGAAAGAAAAAAGCTGACCCCAAGGGAACGAATCAATTATCTAAAAGACAATAACAAGCCCTTTATAGAACTGGGGGCTTTTGCAGGTTATGAAATGTACGAGGAACAAGGTGGCTGTCCGGCCGCAGGAACCGTTGCCGGCATTGGCTATGTAAGCGGTCGCCAATGCATAATTGTAGCGAACGACCAAACAGTAAAAGCCGGAGCCTGGTTTCCCATCACCGGCAAAAAGAATTTACGATTGCAGGAGATTGCCATGGAAAACCACCTGCCCGTTATTTATCTGGTTGATAGTGCCGGAGTTTTTCTTCCTATGCAGGATGAGATATTCCCCGATAAAGAGCATTTTGGCCGCATATTCAGAAATAATGCCCGGATGAGCGCTATGGGTATTACTCAGATAGCTGCGGTTATGGGAGCCTGTGTTGCTGGTGGAGCCTATCTCCCGATTATGAGCGATGAAACACTGATGGTGGAAGAAAACGGATCTATTTTTCTGGCAGGTCCCTACCTGGTAAAAGCAGCAATTGGTGAAGATATAGATGCCGAAACACTCGGTGGAGCAGAAACACATAATGCTATCAGTGGCATTGCTGATTATAAGTTTAAGACCGAGGAAGAATGTCTTGACCATATCAAAAAAATATTCTCCATGCTGGGAGAAAAAGAGAAAGCAGGCTTTGACAGGATTGCAGCTTTGGCTCCTAAAAAAAATCCAGCTGAAATGTATGGTGTATTCCCAGCAGAAGGCAAGCCCTACGATATGCTGGAACTAATAGAAAGACTGGTGGATGGTTCTGAATTCGAGCAGTTCAAGGAAGAATACGGAAAGACTATCCTTTGCGGATATGCGAGAATAGACGGATGGGCGGTTGGTATTGTTGCTAACCAGCGTAAAATTGTAAAAAGCAAGAAAGGCGAGATGCAGATGGGTGGGGTGATTTATAATGATAGTGCCGACAAAGCGGCCCGTTTCATCATGAATTGCAATCAGAAAAAAATTCCATTGGTCTTCTTGCAAGATGTTACCGGATTCATGGTAGGCAGCCGTAGTGAACATTCTGGCATAATAAAAGATGGGGCTAAAATGGTGAATGCGGTGGCTAATTCAGTGGTTCCCAAAATAACCATCATTGTGGGACATTCATATGGGGCAGGAAATTATGCTATGTGCGGTAAAGCTTATGACCCACGCTTCATTTATGCCTGGCCATCGGCCCGGATTGCTGTAATGGGGGGCGACCAGGCTGCCAAGACATTACTCCAGATCCAGGTATCGGCCATGAAAGCAAAGGGTAAGGAAGTTTCGCCGGATGTCGAGAAAAAGTTGCTTGACGATATAAAGTCGAGCTATGAAAAGCAGACCAACCCCTACTATGCCGCAGCCAGGCTTTGGGTAGATGCCATTATAGATCCCCTGCAAACCAGGGAAATAATAGCGGAAGCTTTAAAGGCTGCTAACCAAAACCCGCACATGGCCGATTTCAAAACCGGTATTTTACAGGTTTAAAGGCACCATTTTAGAATATTAGGGAAGGCTGGAAACTAAAGCCAAAACAGGCCGTATTAGGGGTGGTTCAAGGCTTCTGGGGATATTGGGTAAAACTTTGGATTTGAAGCTTTCCAAAGTTTTGTCGGATTCTTAAAAATCGCTATTTTCACTCATCAATTTTACCAAACTAACTAGTGCATTATGAGAAAATCTACTCTGGGCAAGATTTTATTGTCTTTTGTTGTAGTTGGAGTAACCCTCGTAGCTTGTCAGAAAGACGATCCCGCCACCCTTATTCCCCCACCAGTTCCTGATCAATCATTCACTGAAGAATTCGATACTGTTGCCAGTGCTTTCAAACGCGGCTGGGTACCTATCAATAATAGCAATCCAAAAGGTAGTGGCATCTGGAGTCAGGGTGGAGGACCTCAACCCATTTTTGAACCTTATTCTTCAAAAGGAAGTTATGCAGGTTTCATAGCCGCTGATTATACTTCAACTGGTGGTACAGATGACGTTATAAGCAACTGGTTGGTTTCCCCATTAATTACTATGCAAAACGGCGATAAGATCGTTTTCTATACAAGAACGCAATTGTTACCAAATGCATTTGTTTCTGGTGATTCTACCGACTATGGCAATAACCTAGAATTATGTGTTAACCTTAAAAATGAAGGCACTAACGTTGGTACAGCCAACGACCCTACCAGCGGTTCATTTAATTCCGCAACCGACCGTGGTGATTTTGACCTTTTAGTAACTGTTAACCCCCCTATAGGTTTTGATGGCGTAAGTTGGCAATATCGCTGGACTCATTCCCTGGCCAGCGAATATGAAGGCCTTAGTTTCCCCTCTAAATGGACACGTTTTGAAGGAACTATTGGTGGTTTATCAGGTCCCAAAAAAGGTCGTTTCGCTTTCCGCTATTATACATTAGACGGAGGCAGCAATGGCAATGGTAGTGCAGTAGGTATAGACCAGGTTTCTTATATCAGCAAAAAATAATTCCATCCTCTTTTAAATAGACTCTTATGAATAAGAAGTTACTTCATTCTTTCCTGTTTCTTTCACTTATCGTTGTTACGGTAATCTCATGTGAAAAAGACGCTAAGACCATTACTACTCCTCCTCCCCCTCCAGTGGTTTCCAAATCATTTGTGGAAGAGTTCGATACGGTAGCTAACCTTTCTGCAAAAGGATGGGTTATACAAAACAATAGCGCCCCATTCGGCCCCATAGCTTGGAGACAAGGAAAATATGAATTAGGTGGAAAACTCGGTAATGATGTTGTAGGCTTTCCTGCTTTCTCAGCTGTTTACAACCAAAATGAATTTATAAGCACCGACCTTACTGCAGGTAATGATGTTGCCACTATCAGCTGCTGGCTTATTTCAAAAGAAATTCCAGTTAAAAATGGTGACGTTGTAAGTTTTTATACCCGCACTCATGGTGATTATGAAGACAGGATGCAGTTTAGGGCCAACTACAAAAATGCAAGCACTACAGTAGGTACCGGAGCTGAAGACTTAGGAGATTTCACTACCTTATTGATTGATATCAACCCAGGTCTCAATACCACTTACCCAACAAGCTGGACTAAATACTCAGTAACAGTAGCTGGTGTTACTGGAACCGTAAATGCCCGTTTTGCATTCCGTTATTATGTAACAAATGCAGGACCAAGCGGTGCCAACTCCGATATGATTGGAGTAGACAAATTTGAATTTGTCAGCAAGTAATTTCAACATAACTTATTTTGAAATCGGTTCAGTATTGGACCGATTTTTTTATTCATATTGTACATTGCACTATCAATACTATGCGACAGCTTTTGGCCATATTCTTTTTTTGGGTAGCAACAATAATGGTATTGGGTTGCTCAGGAAATGATACCCCTCCATCTGGCGATAATAACCTGATAGATGTACATCAAATTAATCTTGCCAACGATTCCCTTCTTCGTGAAGCAAAAAAAATGATACAAACCGGAGATCTGGTTCTTAGAAAAGGAAACGATTTTTCCAGTGATCAGGTAAGAAGTATGTCGAAAGAAGATAAGACATACTCCCATGCCGGCATTGCATTTGTAAAAGGAGATTCTGTTTTAGTATACCATGTAGAACCTGATTTTTATTATATAAACGACAAAGTAAGAAAGGAGAATATCGACAGTTTTTTTAACCGCGCCCATAACACTGAATTCGCAGTGGCCCGATTTAAACTGGATAGCATTGAAACAAAAGTCCTTTTAAATTATCTGGAAGATAGATATCAGGAAAAAGTGGCTTTCGATATGGGATTCGACCTGAAATCGGACGATAAAATGTATTGTTCAGAAATGATAAAGAAAGGATTAGCAAAAGCCACAAATAACAGGATTACAATTGAAGTTCAGCGTATGAACGACAAATCAAAATACAAGATCATAAAGCAGTATTTCAAGCTTCAGGAAAAACAATTTGTAAACAGGGAGATAATACCGATTGACAGACTTTACCTAAACCCTTCCTGTACTATCATTAAAAGATTTACGTACCAGCAATAAATCATCCTACCATTGACAACAGCAGCACACGGACTAATTCTATATACAGACGGCGCTTCACGTGGTAATCCAGGGCCAGGTGGCTATGGAACCATACTTATGTGGAAGGGCAAACAAAAGGAACTTTCAGGAGGTTATCGTCTCACCACAAATAACAGGATGGAATTGATGGCTGTTATTGCAGGCCTTCAGGCATTGACACGCGAAAGCCTGAACATCACTGTTTATTCCGATAGCCAGTATGTAGTGAAAGCAGTAGAAGAAGGATGGTTAAAAAAATGGATTGCCACCAACTTTAAAGGTGGGAAGAAAAACAGGGATCTCTGGATGCAATACCATGAGTTATCACTCAAGCACCATATTAAATTCAAATGGGTGAAAGGACATGCCAGTAACCAATACAACAACCGATGCGATGAATTAGCTACTTCTGCTGCCGATGGAAAGGATTTGCAAATCGATACTGTTTTTGAAGAAGAGAACAGCTAGCACTACTTCATTCCATTAACATCCTGAAAATAAAAAAGCCACTCAATCTTATGACTGAATGGCCTTCTTTATTAAAGGGGTATTATTTTATTTAGCTATTGACGCTAATTGTTTCCTGTTTACAAAATAATAAGCACCGAAGAAAACAGCACAAAACAAAAGTGTAGCAACGATACTTGTTTGATAAAATGGAATACCTAAAACATATGTATTGATTAATCCAACCCCTGTGTGTGGAATGATACTGCCATCACCTCCTGCCCAAACAGTGAAGTTAGAGAGCAAGAAAAACCAAGTTGGAGCTATAAGAGAATAAACAACAATATTCTTTACAGAAATATTCTTCATAAAGAATCCTACTACCACTACGCTGCCAAATACCAGATAGTTAATCCATTGGCCGCTATAGAATCCTTCAATAGATGATAGTCCATTTACATAGAGCAACTGATATAATGCATCTGATATAAACATGGAGAATAAAGGCAATGCAAAAGCCCATTTACGGTCTTTAATAACTGCTCCACCAAACAAAGCCATGGCGATATGTGGGGCAAAACCGTATGGACGTCCGGGTAAAATTCTATATAGGGCTGCTGAAACAATCAGAACCAGAAAATACCATACAAAAGACTTGTTCAATTTCATATTACAACATTTGGAAGGGTCAAAAATAGGTCAATATGAACATTGAGTATTCAGTTACCCCTTATTTTTTATTCACGATTGTGAGTAAGGAACGGTAGCCCTGAATATAAGTGAGCTTTCTTCCGATTTAAAGCTCAGGTCAGCATTGGCCAAAGCGAGCATTGCCTCACCTTTGTGCAGCGTAACCTGCTCATTTCCGGCAACGGCTTCCACAACACCTTCCAATACCAGGTAAATATCGGCAGTATCGGTAATTATGCTGACCAACTGATTCTTTCCTAATGATAGCTTTTGTAATTCAAAATCGGCTGCAGGAGTTGGAAATGACTCCAAACAAGGCTTAATAACATGCCCTTTTTCAATAATTGCTGGCGTTACAGGAACAAAACTGACATGCTTCAGCAATTCTGGTACATCTACATGCTTGTTGGTTAGTCCGCCCCGAAGCACATTATCAGAATTGGCCATGATCTCCAGATTCTGCCCTTCCAAATAAGCATGCAGAATACCGGCATCCTGAAAAATAGCCTCCCCCTTTTTCAGGTGTACTACATTGAAAAAGTAGATGGAGAAAATACCTCTGTCCAAATCCCCAGGCTTACAAAAGGTTTTAAACGCTCTGGCAGCCCAGAAATCGGGATGACTCTTGTCAAGCTTTCCAGCTTCATACAATGGAAGAATGCGGTCTATAAGGGGTTGAAGATGGTTGTTGACTGCAGAAACGGACATTTCCATTACAGTCTTATAAATTCCTTCATAAGAGCCTTTCTTCCAAATGGGAAGAAGAAACAAAAGTTCAGGAACGGCCTCAAGAGTGGCTTTCAAATCTGAAGGATTCTTAAACCCATGTAAAAGCCAGAAATCGCTCAAGGCATACATCAGCTCCGGCTTATGGTTGTCATCTTTATAATTACGGTTGGGTGCCTTGAGAGAAACTCCTTTTTCATTTTCTGTTGCAAATTCCTTTTCTGCCGCTTTTTTGGAAGGATGAACCTGAATGGACAACATATCTTTTACATCAAGTACCTTAAAAGATAAGGCAGGCGGCCGAACTTGCTGGCAACAGTCCTGCCTAAATTTTCCGCTTTATATCTTTCGAAGAAAATCATTCAATTTAGCTGGACTCACTTGGTATCTGAACCAGAGAAGGTGCATTATCGTGAGCGCCGAACCATAATTCAGCCTGTGGCTTATTTTCAGCATTCGCTTTACCTAGTAATTTGGCAATAAAGTTGAATCCTCCCCAATTATAGGGTTGTACAACCCCTTCGAGACGGAATATTTTTCTAGATGTTTGCATATCTCTAATTCGAAGGCAATAATACAAACTTGCGATGGCAACACATAATGAAACAGGGAAAATCGGAGAAAACTTAGCTATTAACTGGGTGATAAAGGCTGGGTACACTGTTCTTCATACCAACTGGCGGTTTTCTCACTATGAGGTAGATATCATTGCCTCGAAACTGAACAAGATACATTTCATTGAAGTGAAAACGAGAAGACAAACCGCTTATGGATGGCCGGAAGAAAGCATCAGCATCTCAAAATTGAAAACTCTAATGAAAGCAGGAGCCGCTTTCCTGGAATTACACCCTCATTGGAAAGAAGTGCAGTACGATGCTCTTTCTATAAACCTCTATCGAAATAAAGAACCGGAGTTTTTGTTGATTGAGGATTTGTACTGGATGGAGGGGTGAACACTTTTTGCCTAAGGCCTAGGGCCTAAAGCTTAAGGCTTATTCAGTAATCCGTACGGAGTTCAGGCTTCCAGGTAATTCTGAGCAATTCCGCAGAAAGGACTTTGTATGCAAAATTTAATTGTAGAACCGGTGAAAGGGGAGCCCAAGGGGGGCGGCCGTGAGAAATGGGCGCCCGCCCCCCCGGCCGGGCCGGGGTAGACGCAGGGGCATTTCCTCTGCGTCTCCGCGTCTCCGCGGTAAAATGTATTTTGTATTTGCCTATTCAGAATAAGCCCTAAGCTTTAGGCCTTAAGCCTTAGGCAAAAGGCATCAAGCCTTCAGCTTCCAGCCTCAATCTTCTCCCTCATCTTCTCCACCAGCTTATACGTAGCCGGACAATACTCTACATTCTGTTTGTAAACATGCACCCAATCCTTGAATTTTTCTTGGTATGATGGGGGAAGCCGGAGCAGTCGGCAGGACGAACTTCGTATATAGAGCAATAGTTATTCTCCAGGTTCAGGAACTGGCAGGGTTCGGTCTTATTCATCCAGTCACCACTGCGGTCTTTTCTCAACCATTTCTTACGGAACGCTTCTGGTTCCATTTTAAGATGGGAAGAGATTCGCTTAATATCAGCGGGAGTATAGGTAGGAGACATTGTTTTGCAACAGTTGGCGCAAGAAAGGCAATCTGTTTCTGCCCAAACCTCTTTATCTGTTGTTGCCGCTATCTTATCAAGACCTCTTGGTGGCTTTTTCTCCAACTTGGTTAGGAAACGCTTCAATACACTTTTGTTATGTCTTACTTTCTGACGGAAGGACCTTAAGTTAACCTGCATGATGTTAAGTTGGGAAAGGGTGCTATATTTTTTTAGACTTGCAAATATGCCGAAAAAAACGAAGTAAAAATAATTCATTGATGTAAATCGAAAAATCAGCAATTTCACATGGTAAATATGCAGCATGTGGGAACCGTATAAAAAAGGATTCAAAGGCTGGCTTCAATTGGAAAAATCCCTATCCGACCATTCGGTAGAGGCTTATATGCATGATATTGAAATGCTCACTGTTTACATGCAAGACAATTCCATTCTTGTCAATCCCTCCGAAGTAGAAACAAAACACCTGCAGCATTTCATAAAATGGATTGCAGAATTGGGTATGAGCGATACCTCCCAGGCAAGAATCATTTCCGGCATACGGTCGTTCTATAAATATTGCCTCATTGAACAAATAAGCAAGAAAGACCCTACCCTGCTTTTAGAGGCCCCTAAGCTGAAAAGGAAACTACCAGATGTACTTAGTTTTGAAGAAATCGAAAATATCATTTCGCAGATAGATCTAAGTAAGCCTGAAGGAGGACGAAACAAAGCCATTTTGGAAACCTTATATAGCAGCGGACTGAGGGTAAGCGAATTAGTAAACCTCAAGATTTCCCAACTATACACCGACGTTGGATTCATTCGTGTAATTGGTAAAGGCGACAAGGAAAGACTTGTACCCATTGGTCAGTCGGCTGTGAAATACATCAACATCTATCGAAATAATATCAGAGTACATGTACTGGCGCAACCCGGACATGAGGACACATTATTCCTGAGCAAAAGAGGAACCGGATTATCAAGGGTGATGATATTCCTGTTATTGAAAGACCTTGTAAGAAAAGCAGGAATCAAAAAGACAATCTCTCCCCATAGTTTCAGGCATTCTTTTGCGACTCATTTGATTGAAGGAGGAGCCGATTTAAGAGCTGTACAAGAAATGCTGGGACATGCCAGTATTACAACAACCGAAATATATACCCATCTCGACAGGGAATTCCTAAGAAAAACTTTGGAAACTTACCATCCAGCCTTCCAATAAATGGAAAATTTAATCACTCTCAGCTATTTATGTAGTATCAAAACATAAATACCTAAGTACTTCCCCCTAAAATAGCCAGACAGTTCCCCTAAATCAAAAGATGTTATAAAAAGCGACGTTATTTAGAGGTTGTTAATTGTTGGAACTCAACAATATCCAATGAAAAGGTGGCTATGACCCTGTTTAAACGCACTTACTCTATAATTGCTTCCAATAAATCCTGTATTAACAGGACTCTCACCGCGCTTCTTTTAACTTTTTTAAGCATATCCAGTTCCCAGGCTCAAATGAAAAACCTGGAATTCGAACATCTTGATATCAATAAAGGTCTTTCACAAAATAATGTAATCTGTGTATTTCAAGATACCAGAGGATTCATGTGGTTTGGAACAAAAGATGGCCTTAACAGATATGATGGTTATTCATTCACCATCTACCGTTATGATGAAAAAAACAAGCATAGCATATCAGGAAACACAGTAAACGATATACTCGAAGATCCGGAAGGAATAATCTGGATAGCTACTAATGAAGGATTGAACAGTTACAACAGGAAAACAGACCAGTTTACCCGTTACAACAACTATTCAGGTAAAACAGGTGAAATGCCCAGCAATAGAATCACCTGTATGACTCTTGGGGAAAACGGATCCTTATGGATCGGAACGGAAGATGCAGGAGTTTACATAATGGACAGAAAGGATAAAACATTTATGAAGCTTAATTTCCCTTCTGGTCTGATAACCTATAAAAACAATCAGGCGATTCAATCTATTCGAATGGATCATGATGGGAATACATGGATTGGAATGTATGGGGCAGGATTGTATTTCTATAATCACAATAATGGAAGTTTCACTCCGTATCTGCATAAGGATAACGACCCTGGGTCCATTAGTAGCGACAAAATTTATTATGTTTTTGAAGACTTCAAAAAACAAATCTGGGTAGGTACAGATGGCGGGGGATTAAACTTATTCGATCCAAAAACAAAAACCTTCAGCCATTTCAAACATGACCCATTAAATAACCAGAGCCTTTCACACGATGCTGTTTATAGTCTGGGGCAGGATAGTGAAGGATATCTATGGGTAGCAACAGAAAATGGCGGATTAAGTGTCTTGAACATTACTACCTATAAATTCCAACAATACATCCATGATGATCTTGACAAATCAAGTTTAAGCAACAATTCCATTTACACTGCATACAGAGATAATAAAGGAAATATGTGGCTCGGCACCTACGCCGGAGGGGTTGATGTATTTCATAAAGATTCTAACAAATTCAACCACTTTAAACATAACTCATCTGAAAATAGTCTCAGCCAGAATAATGTTTCCTGTTTTGAAGAAAACCCAGATAAAACAATTTGGATAGGTACTGATGGAGGTGGACTAAATCTGTTCGACCCTGCAACAAACTCATTTAAACATTACATACACGAAAGAAACAACCCAAACAGTATAAGCAGTGATTATGTATTAAGTGTATGTCGTACAAAAAGCGGTCTTATCTGGATAGGTACATGGGGTGGTGGCATATCAGTATTAGATCCAGTAAAGAATAAGTTTAGCTTTTACAAACAAGACCCAAAGAATCCAGCAAGTCTTGGAAGTAATAATGTCTGGAAAATAATCGAAGACGAAGATGGCAATATTTGGGTGGGAACACATGGTGGCGGATTAAACCTTTTCCATGCAGATTCAAAAACTTTTGAGCATTTTGAATACGATGAAAACAATCCTAATTCTATAGGAAGCAATATCGTCCATGTAATATTGGAAGACCCGTTACACAGGATGTGGATTGGAACCGAAAGCGGTGGCCTGAACTTATTCAATAAATACACAAAATCCTTTACGCGCTTCACACATAAGGCAAAAGAAAACAGTATCAGCAATAATAATGTTTCAGGATTATACTACGACAAATCAGGGATTTTGTGGATTGGGACTATGTCTGGATTAAATAGCCTGGATACTCGTGCAATGAAGTTCTCCAACTATACAACTAAAGATGGATTACCCAATAATGCAGTATATGGAATAGTTGAAGACGAACACGAACAATTATGGATTAGTACGAATAGAGGTTTATCGAAAATGCAAATAAAGGATCATAGTTTTACAAATTATGATGTAAGCGACGGGTTACAATCTTATGAATTCAAAGATCAATCATATTTCAAAAGCAGTACAGGCGATTTATATTTTGGAGGTATTGAAGGATTCAATGTTTTCAAACCTGAAAATATAAAAGAAGATAATTTCCAGCCACCACTTGTATTTACAAGTTTTCAGGTTTTCAATAAAGAGGTTCAGGTAACATCTGATTCTACCGCCCCTACTCTGCTTTCACAGACAATCGAGGAAACAAAATATCTTAAAATTCCATATAGTAATTCGGTAATCTCATTTGAGTTTGCTTCACTGAATTATACAACTAACCTAAAGAAACACTACAGGTATAAGTTGATAGGCTTCGACAATGCCTGGAATGATATTGGTCAGGAACATAAAGCTACCTATACAAAACTGGACCCAGGTAATTACACACTTGAAGTTCAGGGAGTTGACAATGCCGGAAACTGGCAGACACAGGTTACCAGATTGGAATTGGAAATTATTCCTCCATTCTGGTTAACATGGTGGTTCAGATGGTTAATTGCAATTACAATTGCTGGAATATTATTTGGCTACTACTGGTATAAGTCAAAGAAAATAAAACAACAAAAAGACTTCCTCGAACTTCAGGTTTCAGAAAGAACAGAAGCGTTGGCCCTTGCCATTGAAGAAGAAAAAAATCACGAGAAGCTGCAGAACATGCAAACAAGGCGAAAAGTATTTTCCTTGCAACAATGAGTCATGAAATAAGGACACCTATGAATGGAATCATAGGGATGTCTTCCTTATTATCGCAAACCAAACTTTCTGATGAACAAAAGAAATATACAGAAACCATCCAGTATTGCGGTGACACCTTACTTACTGTAATTAATGACATCCTCGATTTCTCAAAAATTGAATCGGGTAATCTGGAATTGGAAAAAACAAGTTTCAACCTTCGCCAAACTGTTGAGGAAGTGCTTGATATATTTGGAACAAAGGCTGCTGAATCAGGCATTGACCTTATCTATCATACTGACCCTTCATTACCCGAGAATATCGAAGGGGATATGAATAGATTGCGACAAGTATTGATAAACCTTGTTAGCAATGCAATGAAGTTCACTCTTCAGGGGGAAGTATATATTAAAATCTATCCTTTACAACTTTCCAACGACGAACTTATTAATATTTGCTTCGAAGTTCGCGATACAGGTATTGGCATACAGGCTGAAAAACTTGACAGATTGTTTAAAGCTTTCTCACAAGTCGACTCCTCCACTACAAGAAAATTCGGCGGCACCGGCCTTGGCCTGGTTATCAGCGAAAAATTAGTGCGCCTAATGGGTGGCAATATCAAAGTTATTAGCGAATATGGCAAGGGATCCGTCTTCTCCTTTACACTACCTGTTAAGCCGAGCATTAATTCTATCAATGAATTTGAAAACGCTTCTATTGGCGATCTTGCAGGGAAGAAAATACTGATAGTAGACGATAATGAAACCAACAGAACCATACTCAAGGTACAGATGGAGTACTGGAAAATGGTGCCCGTAACTGTTAGCTCTGGTATTGAAGCACTAGCATTGTTGGAATCAGGTGAGAACTACGACCTGCTGGTTACTGATATGCATATGCCAGGTATTGATGGCCTTTCATTGACAAAAATTATCCGGAATAAAAACATCCCAATGCCTGTTATGCTCTTGAGCTCAATAGGCAACGACCTTGATAAAGAGCAATCACAACTATTCAACTCTGTTCTGACAAAACCAGTAAAACAGCAAGTTCTGATAACCCATATACTTAAACTGTTCCGTAAAGAACCAGAAAAGGTAAAGGCCACTGTACCAAACCCAAAAAGTAGTTCAGCGAATCTGGCAAGTTCATTCCCACTTAAAATAATGATAGTTGAAGACAACCCTATCAATCAGCAACTAGCCCTGATTGTCTTGAATAAGATGGGATATAGCGCCGACCTCGCCGAAAACGGTCTCGAAGCTCTCCAGAAACTACACGAGAATAAGTATGAACTATTGTTGATGGATATCCAAATGCCTGAAATGGATGGATTGGAAGCAACAAGATCGATCCGTAAAAACGATAGCTGGCAACCGGTAATAATTGCCATGACCGCTAACGCCATGGAAGGTGATAAGGAAGAATGTCTGAAAGCCGGAATGGATGATTATTTAAGCAAGCCGGTGAAACCGGAAGAGATAGAGGCGTTGTTGAGGAAGTGGGGAAGTAAGAAGTTGGTGGCGCACAATGTCTGAAGTCAAAATTAAAAAGTCAAAAGTTAAAAGTCAAAAAAATTGAAAGTAGTAAGTAAGTTTTAAGTGATAAGTATTAAGTTTTCGGTTTTATGAGTTCCTGCAATAGAAGCAAAGCTTTTTCAAAAGATTCTCTCCCTTTTTCTTCTGTGGCGTTATAAGGATGTTCACCGTTTACTCCTACTAATGGGGAATCTAGTCCTTGCTGAAATACAGTTAAGTCTACCAAGTCGGGTCGTACGTATTTTGTTATGGAAGTTTCATTCAAAGCGGCATGAGCATTCATATAACCCCATCTTTCTTTTAACTCATCCCCTATCCCAATCAGTCGCAATCCGGATTGCTTTTCAAATTGGGGAATCATTTCGTTCCAGGTTCTTCTTGAAGGACCATGTCCGTCAGCGAATACGGTCGTGAAACCGGCGCGCTTTATTTGTTCTAAGGTTACTGCCAAAAGTTGTTTGAAGAAATCATACGATACCCAATAACAACTTCCGGGTAATTGCTGATGAGGACTTGTAGACTTAGCATAGTCCATTCCAATAAGATAAGTGCCATCTTCATTATCCTGTCTTCTATCTGGCCCCAGAAATAATGGCGGCATAACAATACCCCCGAATCTTTTCGCCGCTTCAATCATCAATGCTTCGCTCTGAATGGAATCTGCACCCAATGGCAAATGTTCTCCATGCCATTCCAATGTACCTAATGGTAGATAGGCAATGGGGTGTTCTTTCAATCTTTGTTTGAAGGTGGAAGGAAGCAGTTCGGTATATTTTACTGTAGGCATGATGCTTTTTTAAGCCTAAAGCTTAAGGCCTAGGGCCTAAGGCTTAGTTTTGAGAACAAACGGAAATCAGGCTTCGTATTTATAGCAATTTAAGGATATACTGCATTATGCAAAAACAATTAACCGCAGAGACGCGGAGACGCAGGGGGCGTTCCCTCTGCGTCTCCGCGTCTCTGCGGTTATGTGTATTCTGTATTGGCCTTCGGCTTTAGGCCTTAAGCCTTAGGCTTAAAAAAGCATCAAGCCCCCAGCACCAACTTCCCATTAAACACCTTCCCGCCACTCTTACTCATCACCCTCACCCAATAAACCCCCTTACTCCAATGCGAACCAGTGGTAACTTGTATATTTTGAGAGAGATCGTTCATCTGAATTTGCTCACGATGGAGAACATGTCCCTGAGTATCCAGGATTTCCATTGTATAACCACCTTTTTGCTTTACTGATATCGCAACATCAATAGTACTTCCCGGAGCAGCAGGGTTCGGATACATTTTCACTTCCTTTTTCTTTGCGAACTCTGGAGTTAGGTCAGTAACCTTTCGTTGCGTTTTTTCAGTTACTGTTACTTTATGATACACCGCCACTATACCCATTGTAATGCTTCTATGATCAGCATCCGAAATCCCTTTCACCACCAATGTATCTAACACATCAGATTGTCTTTCCAGATAAAAACTGATAAGTCCAGAAGTGTCTTTTTTGATCGTATAATCGTGCGACTTATAACCCAAGGAAGAAACAGTAACTGTATATGAATTTACAGACCCTTCAAACTTCAATTGGAATTGTCCTTTATCATCAGCTGCCACCCCATTCCATGAATCACCCACTTGAATAGAAGCGCCAACAATAGGCTGCATGGTTACAGCATCAAGTACCACTCCATTTACAATATGATCCTCATTATATGATGTCGCCATCATTTTACCTAGGGTTTGTCTTTCATTAAGCTTTTCCTGAATCCCCGCTTCTTTAGCAATCGGTGCTTTTGAACCAGGCACCTGCGCTTGTGCAACGCCTGCAGAAAGTACTGAAGCCATAAGAAGATTCATTGCATAGGGAACTGTATTTCGCTTACCAGTATTGGGCTGCAGGTTACGGCTTAATTGGTCAGTATAAAAACGGCCACATACTTTCGATCCCTTTTCTGCGAGGTATTTTATTATCTCATTATCGCTCATCTGAGAAAAATCGGTTACAGTTGTCTGGCAGGACTGGCAAAAGCGTCCTTGCTCAGCAGCTGTCATTTCGTTCCAGTTTTCGTGGCAAGGCTCATTTACTAGCAATTGAATCTTATGTGACATGGTAGTTGTTTTTAATGGATGCAAGCTTTTAAGGCATTACATAGCTCATCAAAAAATATTTTACTATCTTGTTTCTGGATTATCCTAAAACTTGGCGTTTCTTAAAAACATATCACAATCAACCCTCTCCGACAAGGAGCTTGTACTCAAATACAAGCAAACGGGTGATATGGCCATATTAGGCGAGCTGTACCAGCGATATATGGACCTTATATTCGGTGTCTGCCTTAAATACCTAAAGGAGCCGGAAACCGCCCGGGATGCCGTAATGCAGGTTTTTGAAGAACTGGTGGAAAAGCTGAAAAAGCACGATGTCGACAATTTCAGGAGCTGGTGCCATACAGTGGCTAAGAATCACTGTCTTATGCAGCTCCGCACCCCCAGAAACCTGAAAACCACAGAATTTAAGGCAGATATTATGCAATCTGAAGAAGATACGCATCTGAATGGCGTAATGAGTCGTGAAGCCAACCTGCAGAAAATGGAAGATTGCCTGCAGACATTGTCGCCCGACCAGAAAATTACCGTAGAAATGTTTTATTTACAGAATAAATGTTACAAGGAAATAACCGAGGCCACCGGAATAGAATGGAATAAGGTAAGAAGCCATATCCAGAACGGTAGACGAAACCTGAAGATATGTATGGAGAAGAATGAAGAGGCCACCGTAATACCAATTACAAAAACATCATGAGCCAGTCAGCCGACCATAACAAAAATTATACATCAGCCGACATCCAGCAATACCTTGATGGTAAGATGGAGGCAGCGGAAATGCATGCTTTTGAAAAAGCGCTGATGGATGATCCCTTCCTGGCTGATGCTATGGAAGGATTACAAGAAACCAATCTTCAATTCGGAAAAGAAACATTTACCAACGAACTTCAGCAACTAGAAAAGCAACTCGAAACAAGAATATCATCCGAAAAATCAACCCCTGTTGTACCTATTTCCAGTTTCAAATGGTGGAAAGTAGCGGCAGCAGCAGTTGTAATAATAGTAGCAGGTGTATTTGCATTTAATTCCTTCTTCTCCCCTACTGAAAAATCTGAAACTCCTATCGCCTTAATCGATAAATCTGAAAACAATAGTCCTGAAATAAATTCTACTAAAGACTCTATAATAACGGTAATAGACACCACAGCAAAAGGATCTGCAACCTTACCTACTGAAATCCGCTCTGAAAATGTAAGTACATTATCAGAAAAGAAAAAACCCGTTGTATCTGACGATAAAAAAGACAATATAAAATCTGAGATAGCACAGGATGTTCCAGCTCCAAGTGTTGCTTCTTCAAAAAATATCGATGCTCAAAAAGATGAAGCAGCTATACTAAGAAAAGAAACAGCTACTGTAAAATCTGTTCGTGATTGGGCAGACTCAAGCATTACTGCAAGATCAGCAGAGAAACAAAGAGATGAAATTGAAGCCAGACAAAAAGCCGCACCTCAAGTCAGTGGTTATTCAAAAGGAAATGGATTAAGCAATAACTATAAAGGGCTCTTAATAACACCAGATAACAAACCTGTTGGATTTGCAGAAATAACCATCAACCAACAATTTAAGGCAACTACAGATGCAAAAGGGTATTTCAATTTTGCCAATAAAGATTCACAAGTTTCAGTGACTATAAATAGCCCTGGATTCAAGGCTCGAAATTTTACATTAAAGAATAGTTATGCCTTTAATGAATTGCAGATCGAGCCTGCCAATGATGTCGATAAATTAGAAGAATCAGTTACCATAAATAAGAAATCGGCCAGTGAAAGATCAAATGCTTTTATTAACTATCCCAAAGTGATGGTGCAGGATGCCGAACCGGTAAAAGGCTGGATTGATTTCGAAAATTATATTGAAGCCAACCGTAAAAATATCCAGCATCTCGATAGTAAACCCGGAGACGTGGTAATATCCTTTGTGGTAAACGCCCAAGGCGCCCTATCTTCTTTCAAAGTGGAACAATCCCTTACCGATGCGCAGGACGAAGAAGCCCTAAGATTGATAAAAACAGGTCCCTCATGGCATGTTCTAAAGGGTAAAAAGGCCCGGGTGATGGTCATTATCAGGTTTTTAGACCAAATTCGGCGACTGCTACGCCGTAATACCCTTTCTCCCTACCTTTGGCCAAATATTTTTTGTATGAGAAAATCACTCACTCTATTGTTTGTATTAACCTTATTGTATTCAACTATCCAGGCTCAAGGCTTAAAGACGCCAGCCCCTTCCACAACAACTACTGTAAAACAGGAGTTTGCCTTATCAAGCATCGAACTTTCCTATTCCCGTCCTTCAATGAAAGGCAGGACTATCTTCGGAGATCTCGTTCCTTATGGTAAAGTTTGGCGTACTGGTGCTAATGGTGCCACCACTTTGACTTTCGGAGAAGAAGTAACTATCGGTGGAACAAAAATTCCTGCCGGTAAATATGGTTTACTTACCATGCCTGGTCAAAGCGAATGGACCATCATCATCACAAAACAATTGGATGTTACTAGTCCTGCTGCCTATAAGCAAGATCAGGATGTAGTTCGTTTAACTGCTGCATCAACAGATATTCCATTCTCCTCGAGAATTTCACTATCATGTTTGGTAATATCACTGCCAACACTTGCGAAATCTGGATTATCTGGGATAAGACCATGGTTACTGTTCCTATCAGCGTAGATGTTGACAAGAAAGTAATGGCTCAGATCGACGACGCTATGAAAATGATAGCCGTCCTTACTTCAATGCCGCCATGTACTATATGGACAACAACAAAGACCTGAACAAGGCTTTGGAGTGGTTCAATAAAGCAGCTGATCAAAATCCAGAAGCTTTCTGGGTATTGCATCAAAAAGCAAAATGCCTTGGTAAATTAGGTAAGAAGGCTGATGCCGTAGCTACAGCAAAGAAATCAATCGAATTAGCTCAGAAGGCGAAGAATGATGATTATGTGAAGTTGAATGAAGATCTCATCAAGAGCTTGAAGTAAGTTTTTCGTTTTTTGTTTAAGGGTTTAAAGTTTAATGTTTAAGGTTCTTCCATTCGATTATTCATTTCTAGGATCGAACAACCTGAAACTTTAAATTTTGAACCCTTTTTTTATTTTTTAACCGCAGCGGGACGCAGAGGGATACCTCCGCGTCTCTGCGCCTCTGCGGTTAAAAACATTCATCAAGCAAGCTGCCAATATGTAATAATACTACAACATCTGATCCTGGCGTAATGGGCATACATAGAAAATGAAACCAATTATTAAAAACGTCATAAAATCAAAAGCTCTAGAATCAAACGTCCTTTTTCATTGATATTTTTTGGGACAAACTTGGAATAATTGATATAACTGGGATTTTACCGATTATCCTTTTCAATTAAAAACAAAATATTTATTCACTATTTTAATAAAAGGGCTTATTAAATCACTTCCATCAAATGAGAATCCTACAAACTGCTTATTATATAGTTTAAAATTGAGATTTTAAATTATTATAAACATCCATCAAAAACCATTAGAATGCAAATGAGTATGAACTATCAACAATGCAATTTCAAATAATAAGGTTGTATCAATTTGAATCTTGGGGGGATGAGGAGAGCA
Source organism: Chitinophagaceae bacterium (assembly GCA_016721085.1). GTDB lineage: Bacteria > Bacteroidota > Bacteroidia > Chitinophagales > Chitinophagaceae > Endoryza. The sequence goes on from JADKJI010000064.1 coordinate 51,538, forward strand.
GAGTCCCGCAGACAAAGTTAAAATCAAACTCTAATCTCAATAGATAGCATCATTAAATGAAATACTTTCCCATCACCTATAACTTGAAAATTCTAATACCCTTTGGTCACTTTTGACTTCCTCCTTGAATTGTAATTTCAGCTATATATAAATCTTTTGCCTTATTTAATAATATTAATTTTTCAAAATCGATTACCTGAGAAAGGGTACTTGTCTGGACATTATCAGTAAAACCATAAATACATGTATCTATGCCAAAATTATTTGCTTTTGTAAAAGAAACCTAGAAATGTAGAAAGAAGAAATGTTAGAAATTTAGTTTCATAAATATTTAACTTTAAATTCAATGATCTAAATGAATACCACATCTTGTTCAAGTATCTCAATCTGGTCAAAAGGATCTGGCAATTGGCTCAAGCATCTTTTGCAAAAAGTTACTTGACTAGAACCAGACGCTCTATTAATTCGTAAGCATTGGATATAAAAGCAGGATTATTCCAAATCCAAAATAGAAACAAAATAATTTCCATTTGCTTTTGAATGCATAATAAATCGAAAATATAAAAACCAAAGTATATATAACATTAAAAATAAGGTAAGCACTTTTAGAGTTGTAAATTGAGAATTTTCCGAAAAATTCACTACTAAACGGATACTCATTATTTCCCTTAAGGACAGCTGCCATATCAATAATACTAAGTACAATCAAACAAAAAGGAATAATTGAAACAAGTACTGGTAATAATATGCTCCTTTTCTTCATTAGTATCTTTTGTGAAAATGAGTTGCTATATATTTTGAAATTATATCTTAGAAATCAAACATAAAATTTACACCACTAACAGGCCCAAAAAACGTAAGGCGAAATCTAGTAGTCACTATTCAATCTTCTTCTTATAAACACTAATTGCTATAAGTAATATAATTAAAATAGCTGCAGTAATTCCAATACCAATATCTGTTTGAACAGGTATTAAATGACCACTACCATGGGCAAGCAACCAAAATAACAAGTCTAAAATAATCAGGAGAATTAAAATTACTTTTATAAATTTTAGAAATTTTTTTATGCAAGTAAATTTTAGCCCATTTTTATAATATCTTGAAAGTGAGCATTGAAGCCCTAAAAAGAGTATATCAATATTATAATTTCTCTCTTCAGACTTATGACTCCTAAATAATAACTGACAATGGTCATGGTAAAAATCAAATAAATAGTATCTGCATTTACTATCTGAATATAATAACTGATCCATATTTATTGATTAATTAAAATACTTTCTGCTCCAATCATCTTGGTGCTGGCGCAAGCATGTCCAAAGGGCTCCATCCATGAAGTTACTCTTCAAAGACCCTTTGGACCAAAGCATTGCCTAAATTATAACAATTTTATTAAAAATTTGCTGCAGCCAATCCAATTAACAAATAAGGATATCCGAAGATGTATCCAATAGAAGATGTATGGCATGGCACAAGCCGGTCCAAAGGGATTTCCGATTGTTTAAGATTCCTTAATTATCCCTTTGGACATGCTTGCGCCAGCACCATGTATGATAAGAGTTAAATACCAGGACAAGATGATCTAAAACCTACCGTTTTAAGCCTTTCCGATTCCCATCAGGAAAAATCGAATTGAAGAACCTTAAACCCTTAAACTTTAAACCCTTAAACCTTAGGGCTCTTACTCCGGACCACTAACTGTATCACCCCCGCCAGCACCATAACCCCCACCGCCCCAATTACGTTGAGCCACAGGAAGGAAATAATATTCGCAAAGTAAATGACAACAACCCCGATTTCGGTTATGACTGCTGCAATGAATACCGCATGTCCCTTCACCTTCTTCATATAGAATGCTACCAGGAAGATACCGAGAATGGTTCCATAGAAAAGAGAACCGAGGATATTCACAGCTTCCACTAGACTGTTACCTAAGTTATAAGTGAATAAGGCTATCACTACTGAAAATATACCCCAGGCAACGGTATAACCCTTTGACCAGTTATATTCCTGTTGTGGTGTGAGTTCTTTTTTGGAGAATTTCTTATGGAAATCGATCATGGTACAGGAAGCCAGTGAGTTCAATGCTGCAATACTTCCCCAGCGGCGAGGAAGATGATGGCTATTATCAACCCACCAAACCTGTTGGCAAAAAATCACCTACAAAACAAGGAAGATATAATTGGTATCATTGGCATCGGTACCGGGATTGGCTTTAACTACCCAGGTTTTTGCAGAATCTTTTACTTTAGCTGCCTGCTTTTCCTGTTGATAGAACTGCTGTTGTAATGTCTCTTCTTTCTGAGCATCCTTTTCTTTGATAGCTCTGGCAAGGGATATGGCTGTCTCCCGCTTCTCTCCCTGGATGGCATCGTAGCGCTGTGCCTGTTTATCATATTCAGCAGCATAAGGACTCGCCTTCACTATAGTCTCCTGAACAGGATTGAAAAACACCGGCGCCTTATAGAACTGATAAAAAGTGAAAAGAAATACACCAATCAGAAGAATGAAGAATTGCAAAGGCACTTTCACTAATCCATTCATCAGCAATCCCAATTTACTTTCATTCTCGCTTTTGGCGGTGAGATATCTTCCCTACCAGCTTTTGGTCGGTACCGAAACAACTCAGGGCCAGGAAGAGTCCGCTTGAGCAAACCGCTCCATATAGTTAAAGCGGTCTTTCCAATTAAAAGAACCGTTTTCAAATCCGGTGGTGATTACATTCATCTTACCCGACTTACCGCCGATATGTAATGCATCCATCACCCCTATTCCCTCTGGTAATTTGTGGACGGCAAACCAACAGGCAGTGAACATAGCGGCATAAATGATTATGAACTGTAATTGTTGCGTATAGGCTACTGCTTTTAGCACCGCCGGTAGTCGTATAAACAATCAACAATCCGCCCATCGCGATATTGGTGATATAATAATCCCAGCCCAAAAGGCTATGAAAAACTATAGAAGAGCAATAACGCACTTATACCGGTTGATAAACTCTCTTGAGAATAAGAACAGTGCTGAAGTAAAGGTTCTTGTTTCTCGGAGGTCGAAACGGTTCTCAAATATTCGTGGGCTGTAAATACTTTTAATCGGTGGAAGATAAGTACCAGGGTCATACAAAGCTATAACCATCGCTATCGGCAGACCGAAAAATACTGCACAAAGCGCATTCAAAATCCGTATAAGCCTGTCCGGGCACCGTAAGGAAGGTTACAGCACTCGCCCGCGTTCCCATAACACTCAAAAAAACCAGTCCCGATGACATCTGTCTGTCCCCCAAAATACCCTTCCAGGTTCTTCGACGTCCGGCTCTTATAAATGCCATGGGCAATTATAATCAGCAATGTGCCTATCAGAACCGTCCAGTCTATCCAGGAAAAATTCAATTAAAGGTATTGGGGATGATGGTGAGTAGAATTATTAATACGGCGAGGAAGCCTAGTACTAAGAGGTACCACAAGGTCCAAGAGTTGGAAGAGAGGTATTTTTGGTTTTGACATTTTATTTTGCTTGAGGCTAAAGCCTAAAAGGCCTAAGGCTTAATTCAGTCTTTGAACCGAAAGTTTGGTTCTTCGTGTTGAGGTTTATTCAGAAGCCTAAAACTCTCGTTCGGAGCTGAAATGAAGCCCTAAGCCTCCAGCCTTAAGCTTTCGGCAAAAAAATCAAGCTCTAGGCTTTCTCTTAGCCTTCATCATCACAAACAACAAACTAATGAAAATCCCAATCAACAACCCAAACGCAAATTCTTTATCAGCTTGCCGATACTGACACCACCTAACCAATGGCAATTATAAGCGCCCACTCGGTTTCTTGTTCTCCCTTTTTCTGCCATTAGAAAGCCTTCTCTCCGTTCAATGCAATGATGTTTGCTATTAATCCATAAGCTCCCGGAACGCCCGCCGGCAATCATGGAAGAATACCAATCCTGTATATACGAATTTGCCCTTGCCATAATCTGCTACCACTAGTCCAGCTTTTTGAGCAGGCTCATCCGGATCGGCCATCGATAACGGTGTGACATAATTCGCATCTATCGGATCGGCATAGTAGATTCGCCTCTTTCCTGTATCCATCCATCAAAATCAGCGTGCTGTTATCTTATTGGGATAATTCAGTACCGGGTGGGCCGGTAACAGGGAATTCACTTTGCTTTGGCATCTGTAACCCGGTTTCTGGAAATCGTTAATGGATAAGGACTGATCTTCGATTTTACATTACTGATGAAGTTATTGGTATTATACTGCACAATCAGGTTGCCTCCTTCTTTCACATAGTTCATTAGTATCTCGTACTTTCCCGCCATATAATCATTGTACATTATAAGCGCACCCTGTTATGATGGCATCGAACTGGGAGATATAGGAAGTAGTGATATCTTTTTCTTTCAAAACAGTGACCCCCACACTCCATTTGCTTTAAGGCAATGGACACTTTATCTCCTGTCCTTCTATATACCCAATTTTCTTACCGCCGTCTTAAGGTCGATGTTCAACACCCTGATGGCGTCCTGATAGAAATAATGGATATGTGGATATGGTCTTATCGGATGCTTGTGATATTATTGCATGCCTGCTGTTCTTCTTTACCTTTTGCAACTCAACATAAGCCTGAACAAAATCTTATCCGTTTCTTTCAACAATTCATTACTGATGGTGAAAAAATATTCCTTATTCAAGCCCTTCATCAAATTGAAACTAGTATCTGTTTGATCTTGTGCTGTCGCAATGCGCACGTCCCGTTACATGTGCCTTATAGTTCAATAGATTGCGGTGCGCTGTAACCCTAACTCTATATCCTGTTTTTGGTTTTCTTTTTTCCTGAAAATAACAATACTCGGATGCGGTAGAACCGCAACAGAAGGAACTACAACGAGCGGTTGGTATAACTCCTCTCACCGGATCAGTTGTTTTAAAAACAACAGGCTTTTCAAAATCAAAAGATTCACCATCAAGAAATCCTAAATTCACTGAATAAGCTTGCTGGTGAAAGTGGAAGTCAGACAAGGTTTTGATTATTGACAGTGAATGAACCATCCACCATCTTATCCACCATCCAGTAAGGCTGTGAAATTTCACGGGAAGGATCTACAAGAATTGATTTTGGATAAGTATAATTCTTGTTCTTATCCATATTCTGACGAACTGTTGTATCTACTGATTTTTCTAGCCAGAATTTTTCCAACTGAAAGGGACGCCCAATCTGTTATTGGCGGAAATAATAACTCAGAAGAATCACCCCGTACTGCATATTCCGAATTGGTACCAGCTTCCAGCCAAAGGCCGCTGCAAACTTCAATCAGTTGTTGCACTTCCATCAACTTCCTTTTCCAACTACCATCGGTAGCGATTTATTGACTTTGCCAATTTAACTAGCGTGGAACAGAAGCCTCAGGTTTGAAAGTGAATAACTGCCTACAGTTCATCCACCTGTTTTGGAATGGCTTCACCACCCGGTTGCTCGTCCATTGCCAAAATCGATCGTCCATCAGATCAGCTTTTGCAGGAGATCCCTGAATAGGTACAAAATATTCAAAAGCGGCGCCTCTGCTTGCTGGTACACCAAAGCCTTGACTTTTATGCTGGCTTCTGCTTTCGGCAGCAATTTCTCCATAACTCTTGCCTAAAACAGGATTATATCTCAACATCCACTTTCAACTGATCTTCACTTAGGGTATTGGTAGTTCCGAAATTGAAAGTATTCCACACAACACGTTTTGCTTGCCAGGGTTGTACACCAAAGGCGAATTGCTCTGGATATTTGTTTGGGTCGGCAGCAGCAGAGAAAGCTTCATGTGCTAATACTGCAGATCCTGAGTGGTGACCGTGACCTGCACGGGCATCTTCTGGAAAACGGGCAATGATAACATCGGGTTGGAATTTGCGTATCATCCAAACCACATCCCCTAGAATCTTTTCCTTATTCCATTTTGCAAAGGCTTCGGCAGTGGATTTGCTGAAACCAAAATCAAAAGCACGGGTGAAAAATTGTTCAGCGCCATCAGTCCTGCGGGCAGATAATAATTCTCAGTACGTATTAACCCAAGATCAATTTCTTGTCTATCACCTATAAGGTTTTGTCCACTCATCCCTCTTGTAATCGATAAATAACCGGTACGATATAATTTCTCTTTAGAAAGCCATGCCAACAATCTTGTATTCTCATCATCAGGATGTGCAGCAACACAAAGCACAGAATTCTAATACTTGTAATTCTTTAACTGGAGATAGTTTATCGGCCGAAGTGGTAACAGGAGGTGCTTGTGAAAAACCTCCCCCTTGTTAATAGTAATAAAGTAGCGAATATAGCATTCTCATGCAAGCAAGATTTTTTTATAGAAACAAGAAAAAATTTCTATTTTTTACGTAGTTATTTCTTTTGAATTGATCATTACCAAAAAAGGCCCCAAACCTGAACTCCATCACTATTCAAACCCTTCTCCCAAAAATTCATTTTTGTCTTTGCTACCAGAAATTCAGTTGTTGAATAACTGGCCCCTTTCATTGTGCTAATACATTCATTCCCATCTGTCGCTCCAATGAATTGACCCAATGGGTCTTTCCGAAGATACACTTCACAGCCCAGCCTGTTACTCAATGCCGAAAATTTAACTGAATCAAAACGATTCGGATTTGCCCACCACCCTATGTACAGGGAAGGTTCTTTGAATTCAAATTCCTGACAAATCAATGTGCTATCATCCTGCACATAGATATGAAACATATGTTGAAATACCGGTTTATTCAAATCAGCAGTATTCGTCTGTTCTGCGTATAACCAGTATCCGTCTTTTCTTTTTGTCCATACCTGGCGAACCTGCATTTTGAGCAATGAAAAGGAACTGTCTGAAGCAGACTGTTCTGCATTATCAAAACTACCTGTCATAAACTGTTTCAAAAGCCCCAAATCCTTAGCGCTTTTTTGCTGACCGAATGCGATTCCGGCCAACAACATAAACAATACCCCAAAAATGCCCTTTTTCATATCACAATGTTCGGTAAAATGATGCTGCCTTCAAAGTTAAAAGGAACAGCAACCTTCTATATGATTTCAGTACCCAAATTATTGACCTACCATGAATACGGCATTACAGAATAAGAGTTTGCCATTCTCCCAAAAACTTCTGAAAAGTACATCATCAGCCAGATACACCACTTTTCCTCTTCCCATATCCTGAACACCTATTAAAAGGCCATCCTTCATTTTTTCTTTAAGTTTAGTGCCAACAAATCCCGATACCTGCGCTTCTTTCTTTATGACTCCAACATTCCAGCCGCCTTCTTTTATAAACTCACTCACCTTCCATTCTTTTAGTATTTCATTCATTGACGCATTTCTGGGAGAGCATTCGATAATTACCATCAGGCAGAATCAATACATCAGTCTGACGAAGTGTATTCTTATTTACATCATTCACACATTTATAAGATGGATTGGATATTGAAGCTGGGTATCGAAGAAATGCCATACTTCGCCCATTCCGAGGGAAGAAACGCCATCTCCGGTAACAAGGCTTACTCTTGGTGCCTGGATAATTCGAACCCGACCCGATCCAAAATCATATCCTTTATCAACAAAGCTGCTGTTTAAAGGATAAAAGCCAATGCTGCAGCGCAGTAACTTCCCGCAATATCCCATCTAATTTCCCATCCAATGATTGATTGCTTGTTCGTGTAACCAATATCGTTCCTCTTCAAAATTTATACCTTGTGTAGTGAAAGGTTGTTCTGCGTAACGAACCTTAACGCCGTTCTGTAATAAAGAAGCAAGGGCTTTGGCACTATTCATTCCATTCCATCGAATAGCATAGGCGCTTGCTGCTTGTGATGATACTCCAACAGCAGCAGTGGCGGCAGTAACAGTCTTTTGACACCCGAGTTACATAACTTGTAAGTCCAAAAGCATTCACTCCAAAACATAAGAAATGACCATGCAGTGATATCATAGGTAGCAGAGTCTGTAACTTTTGAATTTTTCAAGCAATAATACGAACGAGGTTGCTATTAGGCTGATTGGCATTTACTACAATATCATTAGGCTCTGCTTTGAAAACCTCCGACTTATTAGAGAAGTAATTCCATCCAGTATAAGTAGCGCTATTAGTATAACTCCACTCAATGCCATTCCTGTCGAAAAGTTTTTTTTAAGTCTGTTCAACTTGATCACTTTCATCGTATTTGGATGATATATGATTTGAATTCTCCTCCTGGCGTGCTTCGAGCCTTACTTCTAATAGGTTTTGAATTCCTTTACCAATTTGTTTGATTGAAGGGCACTTACTTCCAAATGTAGACAGTTATTGTCCGGTTGTGAAGTGATGATATAAGCGATCATACAGAGTAAGGGTGTCTCCATCTTCATTTATTACTGCCGCTCCTCCTCTACTATGTCCTCCTTGCTCGAAAGTCATTCCTATAGCTCCTTTATACATCGGGTAGGTATCGCCGTAACTTGGATATAAAAGATCAAATCGCTCTTTGGTGAAGAAGAGCCAGCCGTTAGCATCAAAATGTTTAGCGTTGTTCTTCCTATCATTACCTGGAATTCCCTTTGCCAGGTGTAACCACTTCGCGTGATAAGGTTCTGCAGCTGGAGCAAAATAATAAGGCTCGTTATACCCTTGTTCGTGGAAGTCAACATGCACTTGTGGCAACCATTGATTGTATTTGATGATACGCTGTTGTGTTTCTACCTGTGATTGCCATGCCCAGTCTCGGTTAAGGTCGAAATTATAATGATTAGATCTTCCTCCAGGCCATGGTTCAGCATGCTTCTCTTGTAAAACGGCAAAGCGATCTGCTATTTTACCAACAACAGAATTGGTTCAGTTTACATATCTGTCCCTTCCATCAGGATTTATACTATGATCGATTACCACTACAATATTCTTAAGCCATTCTTTTTGCTTTTGTATTAGCCGGATTCACCAGTTCCTAGATGGTCATCATAGCCGCTTCAGAGCTTGACACTCCCACGTTACCATGAACATTATAACCTATGCCAAACAATGGCTGGCATATTCTCTTGTTGGCAGCCATTTTGTCGAGGGCAGTACCTGCCACAGGCGAAGATTGTTCTTCCTTGGCCGTTTTCGAGGTTAGCCATATTCTCCGCAGTAGAAACATAGGCCAACATTAAAGGGCGGCCTTCATTTTGTTTCTCCATACTGCTCCAGCTTCACCATTGATGGACTATTTTCAGCCACCCGTCTGAAACACCACCACTTTGAAATGGGGCGAATACTCATCCCCCCAACTTATATCCAAGAAAGGCCTCTTCGGGCGATTTCACCTGAGA
>JADKJI010000065.1 GCA_016721085.1 Chitinophagaceae bacterium
CTCTGCGGTTAAATGTATTTTGTATTAGCCTTGGGCCCTAGGCTTTAAGCCTTAGGCAAAGGCATCAAGCATTCAGCTTCCAGCCTCAATCTTCTCCCTCATCTTCTCCACCAGCTTATACGTAGCCGGACAATACTCCACATTCTGTTTGTACACATGCACCCAATCTTTGAATTTCTTCTTGGTATGATGGGGGAAGCCGGAGCAGTCGGCAGGACGAACTTCATATATAGAGCAATAGTTATTCTCCAGGTTCCAAGAACTGACAGGGCTCAGTCTTATTCATCCAATCGCCACCACGGTCTTTTCTCAACCATTTCTTACGGAACCTTTACGGATTTCCATTTTAAGATGGGAAGAGATTTAAAGCTTTATATCAGCGGGAGTATAGGTAGGAGACATTGTTTTGCAACAGTTGACGTAAGAAGGCCAATCTGTTTCTGCCAAACTCTCTTTATCTGTTGTTGCTGCTATCTTATCAAGACCTCTTGGTGGCTTTTTCTCCAACTTGGTTAGAAACGCTTCCAATACGCTTTTGTTATGTCTTACTTTCTGACGGAAGGACCTTAGAATTAACCCTGCATGATGTTAGGATTGGGAAAGGGTGCTATATTTTTTTAGACTTGCAAATATGCCGAAAAGAAACGAAGTAAAAATAATAATTCATTGATGTAAATCGAAAATCAGCAATTTCACATGGTAAATATACCGCATGTAAGAACCGTATAAAAAAGGATTACACAAGGCTGGCTTCAATTGGAAAAATCCTATCCGACCATTCCGGTAGAGGCTTATATGCATGATATTGAAATGCTCACTGTTTTATACAAGACAATTCCATTCTTGTGAAATCCCTCCAAGTAGAAACAAAACACCTGCAGCATTTCATAAAATGGATTGCAGAATTGGAGTATGGCTTGATACCTCCCGGGCAAGAATCATTTCCGGCATACGTTCGTTCTATAAATATTGCCTCATTGAACAAATAAGCAAAGAAGGAACCACTACACTGCTTTTAGAAATTTCCCTAAGCTGAAAAGGAAACTTCCACCAGATGTACTTAGTTTTGAAGAAATCGAAAATATCATTTCGCAGATAGATCTAAGTAAGCCTGAAGGAGGACAAACAAAACCATTTGGAAACCTTATAGCAGCGGACTGAGGGTAAGCGAATTAGTAAACCTCAAGATTTCCCAACTATACACCGACGTTTGGATTCATTCGTGTAATTGGTAAAGGCGACAAGGAAGAAGACTTGTACCCATTGGTCAGTCGGCTGTAAAATACATCAACATCTATCGAAATAATATCAGAGTACATGTACTGGCACCAGCCCGGACAGGGACACATTATTCCTGAGCAAAGAAGGTACCGGATATCAGGGTGATGATATTCCTGTTGTTAGAAGACAACCTGTAAGAAAAGCAGGCACATCAAGAAAACAATCTCACCCATAGCTTCAGACGCGTTCATTCGCCACACATTTGATTGAAGGAGGCTGATTTGAGAGCTGTACAAGAAGTACAAGGACATGCCAGTATAATAACTACCGAAATATATACCCATCTCGACAGGAATTCCTAAGAAAAACTTTGGAAACTTACCATCCAGCCTTCAATAAATGGAAAATTTAATAACTATCAGCTATTTATGTAGTATCAAAACATAAATACCTAAGTACTTCCCCTAAAATAGTCAGACAGTTTCCCTAAATCAAAGATGTTATAAAAAGCGGCGTTATACAGGGATTTGTTGGTGTTGGAGACTCAACAATATCCAATGAAAAGGCGGCTATGACCCTGTTTAAACACTTGCTTATACATAATTGCTTCAATAAATCCTGTGTGGGACTCTCACCGCGCTGCTTTTAACTTTTTAAGCATAACCAGTTCCCAGGCTCAAATGAAAACCTGGAATTCGAACATCTTTGATATCAATAAAGGTCTTTCACAAAATAATGTAATCTGTATTTCAAGATACCAGAGAGTTCATGGTTTGGAACTAATTCCTTATGGATAGGAACGGAAGATGCTGGAGTTTTCATAATGGACAGAAAGGACAAAACATTTATGAAACTGAATTTCCCTTCTGGCCTGATTACTTATAAAAATAATCAGGCGATTCAATCGATACGAATGGATCATGATGGAAATACGTGGATAGGTATGTACGGTGCCGGCCTGTATTTCTATGACCATAATAAAGGAAGTTTCACTCCCTATCTGCATAATGATAACGACCCTGGTTCAATAAGTAGCGACAAAATTTATTATGTTTTTTGAAGACTTCAAAAAACAAATCTGGAGTAGGTACAGATGGTCGGGGGATTAAACTTATTCGATCCAAAACAAAAACCTTCAGCCACTTCAAACATGACCCTTAAATAACAAAGCCTTTCACGATGCTGTTTATAGTCTGGGGCAAGATAGTGAAGGGTATCTATGGGTAGCAACAGAAAATGGCGGATTAAGTGTCCAACATTACAACCTATAAATTCCAACAATACATCCATGATGATCTTGACAAATCAACTTTAAGCAACAATTCCATTTACACTGCTTACAGAGATAATAAAGGAAATATGTGGCTCGGAACCTACGCCGGAGGAGTTGATGTATTCCATAAAGATTCTAACAAATCAACCACTTTAAACATAACTCATCTGAAAATAGTATCAGCCAGAATAATGTTTCCTGTTTTGAAGAAAACCCAGATAAAACAATTTGGATAGGTACAGATGGAGGTGGATTAAATCTTTTCGACCCTGCAACAAACTCATTTAAACATTACATACACGAAAGAACCAACCCAAACAGTATAAGCAGTGATTATGTATTAAGTATGTCGTACAAAAAGCTTGGACTTATCTGGATTGGTACATGGGGAGGTGGCATTTCAGTGTTAGATCCAATAAAAAATAAGTTTAGCTTTTACAGACAAGACCCAAAGAATCCGGGAAGTCTTGGTAGTAATAATGTCTGGAAAATAATCGAAGACGAAGATGGCAATATTTGGATAGGTACGCATAGTGGTGGATTAAACCTTTTTCATGCAGATACAAAAACTTTTGAACATTTTGAATACGATGAAAACAATCCTAATTCTATAGGAAGCAATATCGTCATGTAATATTGGAAGACCCGTTACACAGGATATGGATTGGCACTGAAAGCGGTGGCCTGAATTTATTCAACAAATACACGAAATCATTCACACGCTTCACACATAAGGCCAAGGAAAACAGCATTAGCAATAATAATGTTTCGGGATTATACTACGACAAATCAGGTGTTTTGTGGATTGGGACAATGTCTGGACTGAATAGCCTGGATACACGTACATTGAAGTTCTCCAACTATACAATAAAAGATGGATTACCAAATAATGCTATATATGGAATTGTTGAAGACGAAAACGAACAGTTATGGATTAGTACGAATAGAGGTTTATCGAAAATGCACTTAAAGGATCATAGTTTTACGAATTATGATGTAAGTGATGGATTGCAATCTTATGAATTCAAGGATCAGTCTTACTTCAAAAGCAGTACTGGCGATCTTTATTTTGGAGGTATAGAAGGCTTTAATGTTTTCAAACCTGAAAACATCAAAGAAGATAATTTCCAGCCACCACTTGTATTTACAAGTTTTCAGGTATTTAATAAGGAGGTTCAAGTAAGTTCTGATTCTTCCGCCCCTACTCTACTTTCACAGACAATACAGAAACAAAATACCTTAAAATTCCATATAGTAATTCTGTGATCTCATTTGAATTTGCTTCACTGAATTATACTACTAACCAAAAGAAACACTACAGGTATAAGTTGATAGGCTTTGATAATGCCTGGAATGATATTGGACAGGAGAATAAGGCCACCTATACAAAACTGGACCCAGGCAACTACACTTTGAAGTGCAGGGAGTTGATAATGCCGGCAACTGGCAGACACAGGTTGCCAGATTAGAAATAGAGATAATTGCCTCCATTCTGGTTAACATGGTGGTTCAAATTTTTAATTGCTATAACTATTGCCGGAGTATTATTGCTACTACTGGTATAAGTCAAGGAAAATAAAACAACAAAAGGAATTCCTTGAACATCAGGTAAGTGAAAGAACAGAAGCGTTGGCTCTTGCCATAGAAGATGAAAAGAAATCGCGTGAAGCAGCAGAACATGCAAACAAAGCAAAAAGTATTTTCCTGGCTACCATGAGTCATGAAATAAGAACACCCATGAATGGCATCATCGGTATGTCATCCTTATTAGCTCAAACAAATCTTTCAGACGAACAGAAGAAATACACTGAAACCATACAGTATTGTGGAGACACTTTATTGACTGTTATAAATGACATCCTTGACTTCTCAAAAATCGAATCTGGTAATCTGGAATTGGAGAAGACAAGTTTCAATCTTCGTCATACAGTAGAAGAAGTGCTTGATATATTTGGAACAAAGGCCGCTGAATCTGGCATAGACCTTATCTACCATACCGACCCTTCATTACCTGAGAATATAGAAGGGGATATGAATAGACTGCGACAAGTATTGATAAATCTTGTTAGCAATGCTATGAAGTTCACTCTTCAGGGGGAAGTATATATCAAAATCTATCCTTTACAACTTTCCAACGACGAACTTATTAATGTTTGCTTCGAAGTACGCGATACAGGTATTGGCATACAGGCTGAAAAACTTGACAGATTGTTTAAAGCTTTCTCACAAGTCGACTCCTCCACTACAAGAAAATTCGGCGGCACCGGCCTTGGCCTGGTTATCAGCGAAAAATTAGTGCGCCTCATGGGTGGCAATATCAAAGTTATTAGCGAATATGGCAAGGGATCCGTCTTCTCCTTTACACTACCTGTTAAGCCGGGTATTAATTCTATCAATGAATTTGAAAACGCTTCTATTGGCGATCTGGCAGGGAAGAAAATACTGATAGTAGACGATAATGAAACCAACAGAACCATACTCAAAGTGCAGATGGAGTATTGGAAAATGGTGCCTGTAACCGTCAGTTCTGGTATCGAAGCTTTGGCTTTATTTGAATCAGGTGAAAAATACGACCTGCTGGTTACGGATATGCATATGCCGGGTATCGATGGATTGTCTTTAACAAAAATTATCCGGAATAAGAATATCCCGATGCCTGTTATGCTTCTTAGCTCAATAGGCAACGACCTTGATAAAGAGCAGTCGCAACTATTCAACTCTGTTCTCACCAAACCAGTAAAACAACAAGTTCTGATAACCCATATTCTTAAACTGTTCCGTAAAGATCCTGAAAGAGTAAAGGCCACTGATACCAAACCAAAAAAGCAGTTCAACAAATCTGGCAAGTACATTTCCTCTTAAGATAATGATAGTTGAAGACAATCCTATCAATCAGCAATTAGCCCTGATAGTATTGAATAAGATGGGATACAGTGCCGACCTCGCCGAAAACGGTCTCGAAGCTCTTCAGAAACTACACGAGAACAAGTACGAACTCCTGTTGATGTATATACAAATGCCTGAAATGGATGGATTGGAAGCAACAAGGTCTATCCGTAAAAACGATAGCTGGCAACCAGTAATAGTTGCCATGACCGCTAACGCCATGGAAGGTGATAAAGAAGAATGTCTGAAAGCAGGTATGGATGATTATTTAAGCAAGCCGGTGAAACCGGAGGAGATAGAAGCGCTTCTTAGGAAGTGGGAGTAAGAAGTTGGTGGCGCACAATGTCTGAAGTCAAATTAAAAAGTCAAAAGTTAAAAGTCAAAAAAGTTGAAAGTAGTAAGTTTTAAGTGATAAGTATTAAGTTTTCGGTTTTATGAGTTCCTGCAATAGAAGCAAAGCTTTTTCAAAAGATTCTCTCCCTTTTTCTTCTGTGGCGCTAAAAGGGTGTTCGCCGTTTACTCCTACTAATGGGGAATCTACTCCTTGTTGAAATACAGATAGGTCTTCCAGATCGGGTCTTACATATTTTGTTATTGATGTTTCATTTAATGCGGCATGATCGTTCATATAACCCCATCTTTCCTTTAACTCATCCCCTATTCCAATCAGTCGCAAACCGAATTGCTTTTCATATTGAGGAATCATTTCGTTCCAGGTTCTTCTGGAAGGACCATGTCCATCGGCGAATACGGTGGTGAAACCGGCGCGCTTCAATTGTTCTAAGGTTACTGCCAATAATTGTTTGAAGAAATCATACGATACCCAATAACAACTTCCAGGCAATTGCTGATTAGGACTGGTGGACTTAGCATAATCCATTCCTATAAGATAGGTGCCATCTTCATTATCCTGTCTTCTATCCGGCCCCAGAAATAATGGTGGCATAACAATACCACCGAATCTTTTCGCCGCTTCAATCATCAATGCTTCGCTCTGAATGGAGTCTGCACCCAATGGCAAATGCTCTCCATGCCATTCCAATGTACCTAATGGTAGATAGGCAATGGGGTATTGTTTCAATCTTTGTTTGAAGGTGGAAGGGAGGAGGTCGGTATATTTTACTGTAGGCATGATGCTTTTTAAGCCTAAAGCTTAAGGCCTAGGGCCTAAGGCTTAGTTTTGAGAACAAACGGAAATCAGGCTTCGTATTTAGAGCAATTTAAGAATATACTGCATTATGCAAAAACAATTAACCGCAGAGACGCGGAGACGCAGGGGCGTTCCCTCTGCGTCTCCTCGTCTCTGCGGTTAAATGTATTCTGTATTGGCCTTCGGCTTTAGGCCTTAAGCCTTAGGCAAAAAAAGCATCAAGCCCCCAACACGAGCTTCCCATTAAACACCTTCCCCCCCCTCTTTCCCATCACCCTCACCCAATAAACCCCCTTACTCCAATGCGAACCGGTGGCTACTTGTATATTTTGAGAGAGATAGTTCATCTGAATTTGCTCACGATGGAGAACATGTCCCTGAGTATCCAATATCTCCATTGTATAACCTCCGGTTTGCTTTACTGATATAGCAACATCAATCACACTTCCCGGAGCAGCAGGGTTCGGATACATTTTCACTTCCTTCTTCTTTGCGAACTCTGGAGTCAGGTCAGTAACCTTTCGTTGCGTTTTTTCTGTTACGGTTACTTTATGATACACCGCCACTATACCCATTGTAATGCTTCGATGGTCGGCATCTGCAATCCCTTTCACTACCAATGTATCTAAAACATCAGATTGTCTTTCCAGATAAAAGCTGATAAGTCCAGAAGTGTCTTTTTGATCCTATAATCGTGCGACTTATAACCCAAGGAAGAAACAGTAACTGTATATGAATTTACAGACCCTTCAAACTTCAATTGGAATTGTCCTTTATCATCAGCTGCCACCCCATTCCATCCATCACCCACTTGAATAGAAGCGCCAACAATAGGCTGCATGGTTACAGCATCAAGTACCACTCCATTTACAATATGATCCTCATTATATGATGTCGCCATCATTTTACCCAGGGTTTGTCTTTCATTAAGCTTTTCCTGAATCCCCTTCTTTAGCAATCGGTGCTTTTGAACCAGGCACCTGCGCTTGTGCAACGCCTGCAGAAAGTACAGAAGCCATAAGAAGATTCATTGCATAGGGAACCGTATTTCGCTTACCAGTATCGGGCTGCAGGTTACGGCTTAATTGGTCAGTATAAAAACGGCCACATACTTTCGATCCCTTTTCTGCGAGGTATTTTATTATCTCATTATCGCTCATCTGAGAAAAATCGGTTACTGTTGTCTGGCAGGACTGGCAAAAGCGTCCTTGCTCAGCAGCTGTCATTTCGTTCCAGTTTTCGTGGCAAGGCTCATTTACTAGCAATTGAATCTTATGTGACATGGTAGTTGTTTTTTAATGGATGCAGGCTTTTAGGGCATTACATAGCTCATCAAAAAATATTTTACTATCTTGTTTCTGGATTATCCTAAAACTTGGCGTTTCTTAAAAACATATCACAATCAACCCTCTCCGACAAGGAGCTTGTACTCAAATACAAGCAAACGGGTGATATGGCCATATTAGGCGAGCTTTACCAGCGTTATATGGACCTTATATTCGGCGTCTGCCTCAAATACCTCAAAGAGCCTGAAACCGCCCGGGATGCCGTAATGCAGGTTTTTGAAGAACTGGTGGAAAAGCTAAAAAGCACGACGTCGACAACTTCAGGAGCTGGTGCCATACAGTGGCTAAGAATCACTGTCTTATGCAGCTCCGCACCCCCAGAAACCTGAAAACCACAGAATTTAAGGCAGATATTATGCAATCTGAAGAAGATACGCATCTGAATGGCGTAATGAGTCGTGAAGCCAACCTGCAGAAGATGGAAGATTGCCTGCAGACATTGTCGCCCGACCAGAAAATTACCGTAGAAATGTTTTATTTACAGAATAAATGTTACAAGGAAATAACCGAGGGCCACCGGAATAGAATGGAATAAGGTAAGAAGCCATATCCAGAACGGAAGACGAAACCTGAAGATATGTATGGAAAAAAAATGAAGAGGCCACTGTAATTCCAATAACAAAAACATCATGAGCCAGTCAGCCGACCATAGCAAAAATTATACAACCGCCGACATCCAGCAATACCTAGACGGTAAGATGGATGCAGCGGAAATACATGCTTTTGAAAAAGCGCTGATGGATGATCCTTCCTGGCAGATGCTATGGAAGGATTACAAGAAACCAATCTTCAATTCGGAAAAGAAACATTTACCAACGAACTTCAGCAACTAGAAAAGCATCTCGAAACAAGAATATCATCCGAAAAATCAACCCCTGTTATACCTATTACAGGATTCAGATGGTGGAAAGTAGCGGCAGCAGCAGTTGTAGTAATAGTAGCAGGTGTATTTGCCTATAATTCCTACTTCTCTCCTACTGAAAAATCTGAAACTCCTATCGCCTTAATCGATAAATCTGAAAACTATAGTCCTGAAATAAATTCAACTAAAGACTCTATAACAACAGTAATAGACACCACAGCAAAAGGATCTGCAACCTTACCTACTGAAATCCCGCTCTGAGAAATGTAAGTACATTATCAAGAAAGAAAAAACCCTTTGTATCTGACGATAAAAAAGACAATATAAAATCTGAGATAGCACAGGATGTTCCAGCTCCAAGTGTTGCTTCTTCAAAAAATATCGATGCTCAAAAAGATGAAGCAGCTATACTAAGAGAAACAGCTACTGTAAAACCTGTTCGTGATTGGGCGGACTCAAGCATTGCTGCAAGATCAGCAGAGAAACAAAGAGATGAAATTGAAGCCAGACAAAAAGCCGCACCTCAAGTCAGTGGTTATTCAAAGGAAATGGATTCAGCAATAACTATAAAGGGCTCTTAATAACACCAGATAACAAACCTGTTGGATTTGCAGAAATAACCATCAACCAACAATTTAAGGCAACTACAGATGCAAAGGGTATTTCAATTTTGCCAATAAAGATTCACAAGTTTCAGTGACTATAAATAGCCCTGGATTCAAGGCTCGAAATTTTACATTAAAGAATAGTTATGCCTTTAATGAATTGCAGATCGGGCCTGCCAATGATGTCGATAAATTAGAAGAATCAGTTACCATAAATAAGAAATCGGCCGAGTGAAAGATCAAATGCTTTTATTAACTATCCCAAAGTGATGGTTCAGGATGCCGAACCGGTAAAAGGATGGATTGATTTCGAAAATTATATAGATGCTAACCGCAAAAAACATTCAGCATCTTGATAGTAAATCCAGGTGATGTGGTAATCTCCTTTCTGGTAAACACTTCAGGCTCACTATCTTCTTTCAAGGTGGAACAATCCCTTACCGATGCCCAGGATGAAGAAGCCTTACGTTTGATAAAAACCGGCCCCTCATGGCATGTCCTTAAAGGCAAAAAAGCCCGAGTGGTGGTCATAATCAGGTTCTAGGCCAAATTCGGCGACTTTACCGCTGTAATATCCTTTCTCCCTACCTTTGGCCAAATATTTTTTGTATGAGAAAATCACTCACTCTATTGTTTGTATTAACCTTATTGTATTCAACTATGCAGGCACAAGGCCAGAACACGCAGCTCCTTCACTACAACCACAGTTAAACAGGAGTTTGCTTTATCCAACATCGAACTTGTCTTATTCCCGTCCTTCGATGAAAGGCAGGACTATCTACGGGGACCTGGTTCCATACGGAAAAGTTTGGCGTACGGGTGCCAACGGTGCCACCACTTTGACTTTTGGAGAAGAAGTAACTATAGGCGGAACAAAAATTCCTGCCGGTAAATATGGTTTACTTACCATGCCTGGTCAAAGCGAATGGACTATCATCATCACAAAACAATTGGATGTTACTAGTCCAGCTGTTTACAAGCAAGACCAGGATGTAGTTCGTTTAACTGCTGCATCAACAGATATTCCATTCTCCCTCGAGAATTTCACTATCATGTTTGGTAATATCACTGCCAACACTTGCGAAATCTGGATTATCTGGGATAAGACCATGGTTACTGTTCCTATCAGCGTAGATGTTGACAAGAAAGTAATGGCTCAGATCGACGATGCTATGAAAAATGACAGCCGTCCTTATTTCAACGCAGCTATGTACTATATGGACAACAACAAAGACCTGAACAAGGCTTTAGAGTGGTTCAATAAAGCTTCAGATCAAAATCCAGAAGCTTTTTGGGTATTGCATCAAAAAGCAAAATGCCTTAGTAAATTAGGTAAGAAGGCTGACGCTGTCGCTACTGCAAAGAAATCAATCGAATTAGCTCAGAAAGCGAAGAATGATGATTATGTGAAGTTGAATGAAGATCTCATCAAGAGCTTGAAGTAAGTTTTTTTCTGTTTAAGGGTTTAAAGTTTAATGTTTAAGGTTCTTCCATTCGATTATTCATTTCTAGGATCGAACAGCCTGAAACTTTAAATTTTGAACCCTTTTTTTATTTTGTAACCGCAGCGGCGCGGAGACGCAGAGGGATACCTACTCGTCTCTGCGCCTCTGCGGTTACAAATATTAATCCCGGCTTTTGCTTGAATTGCTTAAGGTTTAAAGTTTAAGAGTTTAAGGTTCTTACATTAGATCATTCGCTTCGAATTTGACAACATTAAACCTTAAGCTTTAATTATTTATCAGCACTCGAAGCTATCAGTATCCACCAACAGTTCTCAATGAATCTCTATCAAAAACTTTAGAATCAATTACTCGCAGTTTACCTGATTCATCCTTTTCAACCTTCTCAACATAAATCTTACTTTTATCGCAGTGGTATCTATAATACTGGTCGGATTCATCGAAATTTCCAACATGTATTCTATACTTAACTGAATCAGTTAAATATTCAGTTAACATATCACCACCAAAAGCACCATTGCCGTATATACTAAATACTTCAACATATGTCTTATCACAAACTTGCGCAGTTTGCCTGTGCTTGAATTGTGAATTACTACAAGAAGCAAAACACAAAAGAAATATTATAGGTAGTATTAATTTCATTTTTTGGGAGTTCTGGTGCTGACCCAAG
The DNA here is from genome assembly GCA_016721085.1 of Chitinophagaceae bacterium. GTDB lineage: Bacteria > Bacteroidota > Bacteroidia > Chitinophagales > Chitinophagaceae > Endoryza. The sequence goes on from JADKJI010000065.1 coordinate 11,480, forward strand.
TATTTAAATTATTCAGCCTATTTAAGCTTTGAATACAAATTAACCAAGCCTGAAGGAGGAGTAAATTTCAAAAGTACACTATCTGAAAATGCAGAGTATTCTCCTGTGCAATAATTTTGATACTCAAATGAAATTTTACCTTCCAATTTTTCTTCTTGATTAGGTTTTTTAAAAGCAAAATACGCAATTTCTGTATTGGAGAAAAGCGTATCACTAATCATATTAGCCGAACCATATAATTTGTTATTTATTCTTAGTAATGCTTTTGTATACTTTTTATTTAAAGTAAAAAGGTAAACTTTCAAAATCACTGAATCTCCATCAACATATGCATTTCTGTATAAAGATGGCTCACCATACTTATACATCAATATCCCTGTACTATCAAACTGTTTCCCTATAAACAACTATACTAGTATCAATAAAAAAACTATACTCTTTCAGATTTCCATTCTTATAAAACTCATAATACCCTCCAACAATGAATCAAATCCAATATCCCCAAAAATTATCTTTGCATTTGATGGCTCAGCGTTGTACAACCTAGGGAAATCTGCCATTAACACTTCCTTCTTCAGCAAACAATTAGGCTCCTTAGAGTTACAAGAGTAATTAAATAAACTACAAACAAAACACAATAGAGGTAAAGAAATTTTCATTTTTAAATAACTTTTGAAAATATCGGCATCATAAAATAACAAATTGCTTAAAGCATCTTTCGCAAAATGAAGCACTAGAACCAGATCATTACTTATTCATTTGTAAGCATTGGATATAAGAGCAAGATTATTCCAATTCCAAAATAGAAACAAAATAATTTCCATTTGCCTTTGAATGCATAATATATTGAAAAGATAAAAACCAAAGTATATATAACATTAAAAATAAGGTAAGCACTTTTTGAGTTGTAAATTGAGAATTTTCCGAAAAATTCAATACTAAACGGATACTCATTATTTCCCTTAAGGACAGCTGCCATATCAATAATACTAAGTACAATCAAACAAAAAGGAATAATTGAAACAAGTACTGGTAATAATATGCCCCTTTTCTTCATTATAATCTTTTATGAAAATGAGTTGCTATATATTTTGAAATTATAGCTTATAAATCAAACATATAATTTACACCACTAACAGGCCAAAAAAAACGTAAGGCAAAATCTAGTAGTCACTATTCAATCTTCTTCTTATAAACACTAATTGCTATAAGTAATATAATTAAAATAGCTGCAGTAATTCCAATACCAATATCTGTTTGAACAGGTATTAAATGACCACTACCATGGGCAAGCAACCAAAATAACAAGTCTAAAATAATCAGGAGAATTAAAAATTACTTTTAGAAATATTAGAAATTTTTTCATGAATCAAGTTATTCAAATTCTTACATACAAAAATATGCTTGCACCAGCTATGGTAAGAATCAAGTATTGAATCTACATTGATAATTTTCTCTTTGCTATTTCCAATGTTGTCATGAACTCATTTAAATCAATTGCAATATTCTTATTAAAATAAAACTCCAATTCCAGCACTTCATTATTTCGATAGATTTCAGCAACTAATAAATCTAAAAACCAAATTTCTGCAACGATACCTTCTCTATCAGGAACACTGGCTATTTGAATTGTCAGTTTATTCATTTGACATAAATCTAATCAATGTTTATTAATAATGCATGGCACATGCCGGTCAAAGGGTGTCGAGACATTTAGTTTCCTTAATTATCCTTTGGACATGCTTGCTGCCAACACCATGTATGATAAGAGTTAAATACAAGGATATGATGAGTCAAAGATTAACGTTTAAGGTTGTCCGATTCCCATCATGAAAAATCGAATTGAAGAACCTTAAACCCTTAAACCTTAAACTCTTAAACTTTACTCCGGACTTTCGGTCTTTCGGACTTCCGGACTTCTCAAAGCTAACTGAATAACCCCCGCCAGCACCATCACCCCCACCGCCCCAATTACGTTCAACCACAGGAAGGAAATGATATTCGCAAAGTAAAGGACAACAACCCCGATTTCGGTTATGACTGCTGCAATGAATACCGCATGTCCCTTCACCTTCTTCATATAGAATGCTACCAGGAAGATACCGAGAATGGTTCCATAGAAAAGAGAACCGAGGATATTCACGGCTTCTACTAAGCTGTTACCAAGATTATAAGTGAACAAGAGCGATCACTACTGAAAATATACCCCAGGCAACGGTATAGCCTTTTGACCAGTTATATTCTTGTTGTGGAGTGAGTTCCTTTTTGGAGAATTTCTTATGGAAATCTATCATCGTGCAAGATGCCAGTGAATTCAATGCTGCAGCAATACTTCCCCAGGCGGCGAGGAAGATGATGGCTATTATCAATCCCACCAAACCCGTTGGCAGAAAATCACCTACAAAACGAAGGAAGATATAATTGGTATCATTGGCATCGGTACCGGGATTAGCTTTTACCACCCATGTCTTTGCTGAATCTTTTACAATAGCTGCCTGCTTCTCCTGTTGATAGAACTGCTGCTGTAATGTCTCTTCTTTCTGAGCATTCTTTTCCTTTATGGCTTTGGCAAGAGATATGGCTGTCTCTCTTTTTTCTCCCTGAATGGCATCGTAGCGCTGTGCCTGTTTATCATATTCAGCAGCATAAGGACTCGCCTTCACTATAGTCTCCTGAACAGGATTGAAAAACACGGGCGCTTTATAGAACTGATAAAAAGTGAAAAGGAATACACCAATCAGAAGAATGAAGAATTGCAAAGGCACTTTCACTAATCCATTCATCAGCAATCCCAACTTACTTTCATTCTCGCTTTTAGCGGTGAGATATCTTCCTACCTGGCTTTGGTCGGTACCGAAATAACTAAGGGCCAGGAAGAGTCCGCCGAGCAAACCGCTCCATATATTAAAGCGGTCTTTCCAATTAAAGGAACCATTTTCAAAACCGGTGGTAATTACATTCATCTTACCCGACTTACCGCCGATATGTAATGCATCCATCACCCCTATTCCCTCTGGTAATTTATGGACAGCAAACCAGCAGGCGGTGAACATGGCAGCATAGATGATTATGAATTGCAACTGTTGCGTATAGGCCACCGCTTTAGCGCCTCCTGTAGTCGTGTAAACAATCAATAAGCCGCCCATCGCGATATTGGTGATATAATAATCCCAGCCCAAAAGGCTATGTAAAACTATGGAAGGCGCAATAACACTTATACCTGTTGATAATCCTCTTGATAATAAGAACAGCGCCGAAGTAAAGGTTCTTGTTTTGAGGTCGAAGCGATTCTCTAAATATTCGTAGGCCGTAAATACTTTTAATCGGTGGAAGATGGGTACCAGGGTCATACAAAGTATAACCATCGCTATCGGCAGACCGAAATAATACTGCACAAAGCGCATTCCATCCGTATAAGCCTGGCCGGGCACCGTAAGGAAGGTTACAGCACTCGCCTGCGTTCCCATCACACTCAAAAGAACCAATCCCCATGGCATCTGCCTGTCCCCCAGAAAATACCCTTCCAGGTTCTTCGACGTCCGGCTCTTATAAATGCCATAAGCAATTATAATCAGCAATGTGCCTATCAGAACCGTCCAGTCTATCCAGGAAAAATTCATTTGAAGGTATTGGTGATGATGGTGAAGAGGATTATTAATACGGCGAGGAAGCCTAGTACTAAGAGGTACCAGGGGGTCCAACTTTTGAAGAGAGGTATTTTTGGTTTTAGACATTTTGTTTTTTGCTTAAGGCTTAAAGCCCAAGGCCTAAGGCTTATTCAGTCTTTGGCCCGGAAATTTGGTTCTTCGTATTGATATTTATTCGAAGCCTAAAACTCTCGTTTCGAAGCTCAAATGAAGCCCTAAGCCTTAGGCCTTAAGCCTTTGGCAAAAAAATCAAGCTCTAGGCTTTCTCTTAGATTTCATCATCACATACAACAAACTAATAAAAACCCCAATCAACAGCCCAAACGCAAACTTCTTTATCAGCTTGCCGATGATGACACCACTAACAATGGCAATTATAAGCGCCCACTCGGTTCTTGTCCGTCCTTTTTCTGCCATTAGAAAGCCTTCTTTCTGTTTAATGCAATGATGTTTGCTAATAATCTATAAGCTCCGGAAACGCCCGCAGGCAATTCACGGAAGAATACCAATCCTGTATATACGAATTTACCCTTGCCATAATCTGCTATTACAAGTCCGCCTTTTTGAGCAGGCTCATCCGGATCGGCCATCGATAACGGTGTGACATAATTCGCATCTATCGGATCGGCATAGTAGATGCCTCTTTCCTGTATCCATCCATCAAAATCAGCATCTGTTATCTTATTAGGATAATTCAATACTGGATGATCAGGCATCAGGAAATTCACTTTTGCTTTTTCATCCGTAACACGGTTTCTGGAAATCGTTAATGGGTAAGGCCCGATCTTCGATTTTACATTACTGATGAAGTTATTGGTATTATACTGCACAATCAGGTTGCCTCCTTCTTTCACATAGTTCATTAGTATCTCATACTTTTCTGCCATATAATCATTTACATTATAAGCGCGCACCCCTGTTATGATGGCATCGAACTGGGAGATATAGGAAGTGGTAATATCCTTCTCTTTTAGTACAGTGACTTCATAACCCATTTGCTTTAGGGCAATGGACACTTTATCTCCTGCTCCTTCTATATACCCAATTTTCTTACCTGCCGTCTTAAGGTCGATGTTCAATACCCTGATGGCGTCCTGATAGAAATAATGGATATGTGGGATATGGTCGTATCGGATGCTTGTGATATTATTGTATGCCTGCTGTTCTTCTTTACCTTTTTGCAACTCAACATAAGCCTGAACAAAATCCTTATCCGTTTCTTTCAACAATTCATTACTGATGGTGAAAAAATATTCCTTATTCAAGCCCTTCATCAAATTGAAACTAGTATCTGTTTGATCTTGTGCTGTCGTAGCCATACGTCCCGTTACATGTGCCTTATAGTTCAATAGATTGCGGTGCGCTGTAACCCTAACTCCTATGTCCTGTTTTTGGTTTTCTTTTTTCCTGAAAATAACAATACTCGGATCGGTAGAAACCGCAACAGAAGGAACTACAACGAGCGGTTGGTATAACTCCCCTCTTACCGGATCAGTTGTTTTATAAACAACAGGCTTTTCAAAATCAAAAGATTCTCCGTCAATAGAAATCCTGAAACTTACTGAATAGGCTGCTGGCGAAAGTGGAAGTCCGATAAGGTTTTGATTATTGACAGTGAATGAACCATCCACCATCTTATCTACCATCCAATAAGGCTGTGATATATCACGGGAAGGATCTACAAGAATTGATTTTGGATAAGTATAATTCTTGTTCTTATCCATATTCTGACGAACTGTTGTATCTACTGATTTTTCTAGCCAGAATTTCTCCAATTGCAAGGGACTGCCCAATCTGTTATTTGCGGAAATAATAATCCTTAAAGAATCACCCTGTACTGCATATTCCGAATTGGTACTAGCTTCCAGCCAAAGGCCGCTGCAAACTTCAATCAGTTGTTGCACTTCCATCAACTTCTTCTTTTTCCAATTACCATCAGGAAGTGATTTGATTGACTTTGCCAATTTAACGAGTGTTGGAACAGAAGCTTCCGGATTTGAAAGTGAATAACTGCGTATCAATTCATCCACCTGTTTTGAAATGGCTTCGCCACCCGGTATTCTTGTCCAGTTGGTAACTACATCGTCCATCAGGTCAAGTTTTGCCGGTACTCCCTGGATAGGTACAAAATATTCAAAGGCGGCGCCTCTGCTCGCTGGCACACCAAATCCCTGACTCTTATGCTGGCTTCTGCTTTCTGCTGCTATTTCTCCATAACTCTTTCCAAGTACAGGATTATAACCACCCACATCCACTTTCAACTGATCTTCACTGGTAGTATTGGTAGTGCCGAAATTGAATGTATTCCATACAACACGTTTTGCCTGCCAGGGCTGTACACCAAAGGCGAATTGCTCTGGATATTTATTCGGGTCGGCAGCTGCAGAAAAAGCTTCATGCGCTAACACAGCAGATCCCGAATGGTGACCGTGACCTGCACGGGCATCTTCAGGAAAACGAGCAATAATAACATCGGGTTGGAACTTACGTATCATCCAAACCACATCCCCTAATATCTTTTCCTTATTCCATTTGGCAAAGGCTTCAGAAGTGGATTTACTGAAACCAAAATCGAATGCACGGGTAAAAAATTGTTCAGCGCCATCAGTCCTGCGGGCAGATAACAATTCCTGAGTACGTATCAATCCTAAATCAATACCTTGTTCATCACCAATAAGGTTTTGTCCACCATCTCCCCTTGTAATTGATAAATACCCCGTACGAAATAATTTCTCTTTTGAAAGCCATGCCAGCAATCTTGTATTCTCATCATCAGGATGTGCTGCTACATAGAGAACAGATCCTAATACTTGCAACTTCTTTAATTGAAGATAGATATCGGCCGAAGTGGTAACAGGAGGAGCTTGCGAAAAGGCTCTTACATTTAATAATAGTAATAAAGAAGCGAATAGCAGTATTCTCATGCAAGCAAGATTTTTTTATAGAACAAATAGCAATTTACTTTTTACGAAGCACCCTCTTGAATATATAAGGACCTTTTGTACTTCCCCAAACCTGAATAGCATCACTATTCCAACCCCTTCTCCCAAAAATTCATTTTTGTCTTTGAAACCAGAAACTCTGTTGTAGAATAGCTAGCTCCTTTTATTGTACTGATACACTCATTCCCATCTGTCGCTCCAATGAATTGACCCAATGGGTCTTTCCGAAGATACACTTCACATCCCAGCCTGTTACTCAAGGCTGAAAATTTAACTGAATCAAAACGATTCGGATTCGCCCACCAACCGACATACAGGGAAGGTTCTTTGAACTCAAATTCCTGACAAATCAATGTGCTATCGTCTTGCACATAGATATGAAACATATGTTGAAAAACCGGTTTATTCAAATCAGCAGGATTCGCCTGTTCAGCATATAACCAGTAGCCGTCCTTTCTTTTTGCCCAAACATGTCGCACCTGCATTTTGAGTAATGAAAAAGAACTATCTGAACCAGCCTGTTCTGCATTATCAAAACTACCTGTCATGAACTGTTTCAAAAGCCCCAAATCCTTTGCACTCTTTTGCTGACCGAAAGCGACTCCGGTTAACAACACAAAAACTATCCCAAAAATGCCCTTTTTCATATCACAATGTTCGGTAAAATGATGCTGCCTTCAAAGTTAAATGAATGGCAGCCATTGAATCGATTTTACAAATCATCTATTGACCTACCATAAATACGGCATTACAGAACAAGAGTTTGCCATTCTCCCAAAAACTTCTGAACAGCACATCATCAGCCAGATATACCACTTTTCCTCTTCCCATATCCTGAACCCCGATCAAAAGACCGTCTTTCATTTTCTCTTTCAGTTTGGTTCCAACAAATCCAGATACCTGAGCTTCCTTCTTTATTACCCCAACATTCCAGCCACCTTCTTTTATGAACTCATAGAGGTTATCATCTTGCTTAAGAGTATAATAGAACCCGGGATATCCGAAAGCAAGAGGATGAGAATTGTCGAGCTCTGCTTTATATATTGATCGGGGGTTAGCATTTACAAGCATATCCCTTTCGCGGTTCTCGTATTTACGCAAGGCTGCATACTCATCTTTCTTGTCATCTTTCTTATCATCCTTCTTGTCGTCTGATTTCATTTTGATACCCCAATCATTCCTCGACAATTGTGCTACTGCATTCTCCAACGCTATTATCTTCCCACCATTACTCACCCATTCTTTTAGTATTTCATTCATTGATTTATCGGAGAGCATTCGATAATTACCATCAGGCAGAATCAATACATCAGTCTGACGAAGTGTATTCTTATTTACATCATTCACATTTATAAGATGGATTGGATATTGAAGCTGGGTATCGAAGAAATGCCATACTTCACCCATACCGAGGGAAGAAACACCATCTCCAGTTACCAGGCTTACTCTTGGTGCCTGGATGATTCGAACCCGTCCTGACCCGAAATCATATCCTTTATCAACAAAGCTGCTGCTTAATGGATAATAGCCGATGCCAGCAGCGGCTGTGACTTCCTGCAATATCTCATCTAATTTCCCATTCAATGATTGATTGCTTGTTCGTGTAACCAATATCGTTCCTTTCTCAAAATTTATCCCTTGTGTAGTGAAAGGTTGTTCTGCGTAACGAACCTTAACGCCTTTCTTTAATAAAGAAGCAAGGGCTTTGGCACTATTCATTCCATTCCATCGAATAGCATAGGCGCTTGCTGCTTGTGATGATACTCCAACAGCAGCAGTGGCGGCAGTAACAGTCTTTGACACCTGAGTTACATAATTTGTAAGTCCAAATGCATTTACTCCATAAACATAAGGTAATGACCATGCAGTGATATCATAGGTAGCAGAGTCTGTAACTTTTGAATTCCTTTCAAGCAATACGCGAACGAGGTTGCTATTAGGCTGATTGGCATTTACTACAATATCATTAGGCTCTGCTTTGAAAACCTCCGACTTATTAGAGAAGTAATTCCATCCAGTATAAGTAGCGCTATTGGTATAGCTCCACTCAATACCATTTCTGTCGAAAAGTTTTTTAAGTCTGTCTAACCGATCACTTTCATCGTATTTGATGATATATGATTTAAATTCTCCTCCTGGCGTGCTACGAGCCTTATCATAATAGGATTTGAATTCTTTTACCAATTTGCTTGATTGAAGGGCACTAACTTCCAATGTAGACATACCCGGTTGTGTAATGATGATACAATCGATCATATAAAGTAAGTGTATCACCATCCTCATTTATTACAGCAGCACCGCCACGACTATGACCACCTTGTTCGAAAGTCATACCGATAGAACCTTTATACATCGGGTATGTATCACCGTAACTTGGATACAAAAGATCAAAACGTTCTTTGGTGAAGAAGAGCCAGCCGTTGGCATCAAAATGTTTAGCATTGTTTTTTCCGATCATTACCTGGAATTCCCGTTGCCAGGGTGTAACCACTTCGTGATAGGGTTCTGCAGCAGGAGCAAAATAATAAGGCTCGTTATACCCTTGTTCGTGGAAGTCAACATGCACCTGTGGTAACCATTGATTGTATTTGATGATTCGTTGTTGTGTTTCTACCTGCGATTGCCAGGCCCAGTCGCGGTTAAGATCAAAATTATAATGGTTCGATCTTCCACCAGGCCAGGGTTCCATATGTTCCCTTGTAAACGGCAAAGGATCTGCTATTTTACCAACAACTGAATTAAACCAGTTTACATATCTGTCCCTTCCATCAGGATTTATACAAGGATCGATTACCACTACAATATTCTTAAGCCATTCTTTTGTTTTTGTATTAGCTGGATTCACCAGTTCCCAGATGGTCATCATAGCCGCCTCTGAGCTTGATGTTTCATTACCATGAACATTATAGCTAAGCCAAACGATAGCAGGCATATTCTCATTGGGAGCCATTCTGTCAAGGGCGGTTCCTGCAAGGCGAAGGTTATTCTTCCGGATGTTTTCCAGGTTAGCCATATTCTCCGCAGTAGAAACATAGGCCAACAATAAAGGGCGACCTTCATTTGTTTCTCCATACTGTTCCAGCTTCACCATTGATGGACTATTTTCAGCCACCTGCCTGAAATAATTCACCACTTTGAAATGGGGCGAATACCTATCCCCCAACTTATACCCAAGAAAGGCCTCTGGCGATTTAACCTGAGACATAGCTACTAATCCTAAGCATGCAAAAACGAGAAGAATACCGAGTTTTTTCATATAAGAAATATAATAGGCGAATTTAGTGGAAAATCAGCAAGAAGGAGTCGGGGGAGTCCGTGGGGAGAGTTTGATTTTCGGAGAGTAGGAGAGTCCGAGGAGTCCGTGGAATCAGTGTGAAAGTTATAGAGTAAGTTAGTCGGGGGAGTCGGGAGAGAGAATACAAGTCTGAAGTCCTTAGTCGGGAGTCAGGAATAGAGTGTAGAATTCCGAACTATTAGTTACTATTGAATAATAAAATTAAAGGCTTTATTAATCAAGGTATCT